>CAWBPS010000001.1:0-66236 GCA_963790645.1 Terriglobia bacterium
TCTCCGCGCCAGAAAAAAGTGCGGCTGCCGAAGCTGGCCAGCCAGGTGAAGAAGCCCAGCAGGTCACGCACGGGATAGAGCCACGAAAGATACAAAGCGCGCCGGTCGCCGATGATTCCCCATCCTACGGCAATCGATTGCACGACCCGGTTGACGAAGGCCGCCGCGAAAAGTCCAGCTCCCAGTGCCCAGTGTCCCATCGCCGCCGCCGAGATCAATCCCAGCACTCCGAAGGGCATGGCATAAGTGAGGCCGGTTCCTATGTGGCCCAGGGGACGGGAGAAACGCGTGCTCTTCATCCAGCGCAACTGGTCGCCCAGGGTGCGCTTCAGCGAGCGCGGGGTGAGCACGTGCTGGATGATGTGATGTGAAAAGATGACTTTGTAGCCCGCCGCCCAGATCAGATTGCCCAGAACGAAATCATCCGAGTAGTAGTCTGCAGTCGCCGCGATGCCGCCAATTTTGTCCAGCGCGTCGCGGCGCAAGGCGACGGCCGGGCCCAGAGCGAAGCGGATACCCTCCAGCATGTCAGCGACCATGACTCCGGAGGGCATTTCTACTGACATTCCCAACGCCTCAAGGGTTGACCAGAAATCACCCGCGGTCACGCCACGGTAGGGGCAGGTCACGAGGCCGATTGCGGGATCGAGCAGCGCTGGAATGACATTGCGGAGAAAGTCCGGCGAGACCCGCACATCGCTGTCGCTGATCACGAAGAAATCGTTGGTGGAGCCTGGAATCATTTTGCTCAGAGAGAAGACTTTGGCATTGGGCCAGGTGGGCGGGCCTGAGACGACGATCCGGCTCCTCACTTGCGGATAGCGCCGGCAAATCTTTTCCGCGAGCTCCAAGCCTGCATCATTGGCATCGCGCGCCCCCAACACAACTTCGAACGCCGGGTAGTCCTGCTGGAAGAAGCTTTCCAGATTTTCTTCCAGCCGGGCCTCCATGCCGTGAACCGGTTTGAAAATGGTGATGGCGGGCAGCGAAGACTCGGAGGTTGCAGTAGCCGCCTGCCGGGCTGCGCGTGCGCCGCGACGCCATCGAACCGCCGCTATCAGGACCATCAGCAGAAAAATTGTGGAGCTGAAGATGCCCAGGAGCGCGATTCCCAGCAGCACATGCCATAGCCAGGGTCACGGGGTTGACTCTCTCAAGGCGGGGATGAGCGCAGCTGGGAGGTTCATTGGGGGATCCGGCAGGCAATTATACGAGGGATGGAGTTGCAGGGAACAGTTCGCGGCCGACGCATGCAGAAATCTTTAACCGCAAAGGGCGCAAAGTAATTCGCAAAGGTCGCAAAGGTTCAAACCCGGGCGGCTGCGGCGAGCGCGGGTTTGGCTTCGTCGAGGACCTCGCGGATCTTGCGGGCCAGGGTCTTCAAGGAGAAAGGCTTTTGCAGGAAGCGGGTGGTTACGTCAATCGCACCGTGGTGCTGGAAGGTGGTTTCGGCATAGCCGGAGACGAAGAGGACCCTCATTTCCGGCCGGTCTGCCGCCAGTTCTGCCGCCAGCCGCGCTCCGCCCATCTGAGGCATGACTACGTCGGTGATCATCAAATCGATGACGCCGCTATACGCCCTTGCCAGGGCCAGCGCTTCGGTGCCATTCTTTGCCTCGAGCACGATATAGCCGCTCAGGCTGAGAAATTCCCGCGTGGATTGCCGGACGGCGTCTTCATCCTCGGCCAGCAGCAGAGTTTCGCAGCCTCGGGGGCTACCCTCCACCGGCACCGGAGGCTGCAGCGCAAGCTTCGCCTGCCGCGCCTGGGGTAAGTAGATCTTGAAAGTGGTTCCCAGGCCGGGTTCACTGTACACCCAGATGAATCCGCTGTTCTGTTTCACGATGCCGTAAACCGTGGCCAGGCCCAGCCCGGTGCCTTTGCCTTCCTCTTTTGTGGTGTAGAAGGGCTCGAATATATGGGACAGATGCTCGGGCGCGATCCCCGACCCCGAATCTGTGACCGTCAGCAGTACATAAGGGCCGGGGGGGACCATGGAGTGCTCCTGGATATAGGCGTCCTCCAGGCGCAGGTTCGCGGTCTCGATGACCAGCCGCCCGCCCTTGGGCATGGCATCGCGTGCATTCGCGGCCAGGTTCATGAGAATCTGCTCGATCTGTACCGGGTCCGCCTTTACCTTGCCTAGTTTCTCTCCGGGCACGAATACCAGTTCGATATCTTCTCCGATCAGGCGAGGCAGCATTTTATTGATGTCTGCGATGATCTGATTGAGGTCGAGCAGTTGCAGGCTTTGCATCTGCTTGCGTCCGAAAGCCAGCAATTGCCGGGTGAGGTCGGCGGCGCGGCGGGAGGCTTTCTGGATCTCATCCACATTGCGGCGCAGGGGATGCAGAGGCGCCAGCGAATCCAGCATCAGCTCGGCGTAGGAACTGATGACCATCAGCAGATTGTTGAAGTCATGCGCCACGCCTCCGGCCAGTCTGCCGATCGCATCCATCTTCTGGGCTTGCTGCAGCTGATTTTCCAGCCGCCGCCGGTCGGTGATGTCCCGATCGTTGGAGATAAAATGCGTGATCCTGCCTTCACCGTCGCGCAGGGGAGTTACGGTTTTCTCGGCGACGAAGACGTCCCCGTTCTTTTTCCGGTTCACCATGGTGCAGCGAAACACGTTGCCCGCGAGAATGGTTTGCCACATCTCCTTGTAGAGTTCAGCACTCTGCTGACCGGATTTCAGCACCCGCGGGGTCTGGCCCATCAATTCTCCGGGAGTGTAGCCGGACACTGCCTCGAAGGCCGGGTTCACGTACTCAATCACGCCCTCGCGATCGGTAATCATGACCAGGTCGGCCGACTGCTCGACCGCCCGCCATAGCTTGCGCAGAGTGTCCTCGGTCTTTTCGCGTTGCCGTTCCTTGCGATAGAGATCGATGGCATGGCGGACGTTGCCGGGAATCTCGGGCGCACCTGCCAGGGATGCCGCGGCGAAATCTTCGCAGCCCTCTTTCAGAGCCATCTCCACGGCGATTTCATCCATGTGATCGCTGAGAAAGATCGCAGGCGCGCCGGGATGCTTCCGGCGTAACTCATGCAGCAGGCGCCGTGTCGCTCCCTCTTCCGCCTTGTATTCGCATAACAACAGATCGTAAGTGGACTGGCTCAGACGTAGCAGCGCTTCTTCGGTGGAGCGCGCATGGTCCAGACCCAGTTGTCCATCACCGGTCTGGCTCAGGAGTTCGTGGAGATAGCGGAAGTCGTCGTTGTCCCCCACCAGCAATAACTGTATCGGCGCACTGCTGAGGGCGGAGCTTGCGGTACTTTCCATTGGAGAGCCGTTACATCTGCTACTTGCTACATCGGAGGGGAACGTTGTGCGCATGGCGAGAAGCGCACCGGTTGCGGAAGAAGGTTGAGCCGGCATTGTCGGATTGGGAGGAGTGCAGCTTCGGGAGCGCCCCTTGGCCAGTGTGAGCATGGTGCCCTACCCTCGTCTCTCCGTTTCTTGGAGAGACAGGGTGGGTGGGATGGCGCCACTCAACGTCCCCGCCCTGTCGTTCCAAACTACGGAACGACGAGGACGGGGCACCCGGCTTCATCGTCCTGGGGTACGCCTGCCTGCGAATTAACCAGGGTCGTTTAAACTGGGGATTCCTTGCCGGGTCGCGGATGGCAATCGAAACCACGTTCTTTCGAGACCTCGCCTATGTCTTCGGCGCCGCCGTTGTGGGCGGCAGTGTGGCCAGGCTGCTGCGGCAACCGTTGATCCTGGGTTATGTTCTGGGTGGATTTCTGATCGGGCCCTTTACCCCGGGCCCAACCCTCTCCGAGGTCCACGAGTTCGAAGTGCTGGCTGAAATTGGCGTCATCCTGCTGATGTACTCGATTGGCCTGGAATTTTCCTTCAGCGAGCTTTTGCAGGTGAAGTGGGTGGCCATCTTGGGAGCGTCGCTCGGGATCCTGCTCTCGATTGGTATGGGCGTAGGCGTGGGACGGTTGATGGGCTGGAGCCTCCCCCAGGGAATCGCGATGGGTGCAATCGTTTCCGTCGCCAGCACCATGGTGCTCTCCCGCCTGCTGGCGGACCGCGGCGAATTACGCTCCTCCCACGGCCACGTGATGATCGGCATCACGCTGGTGGAGGACCTCGCAGTCGTAGTTCTGACCGTCCTGCTGCCTTCGCTGACCAGTCTCACGGGAAGCCATTTTCTTTCGCTCGGGATCGCGGTGGGCAAGGCCCTGCTGATCATTACGCCGGTCATGTTCGTGGCGGCGAAACTGGTGCCGCCGTTGATGAAGCGGGTGGGTAGGGCGGGCAATGAAGAGCTCTACGTGCTGGTGGTGCTGGCGCTGGGCTTTGCCACCGCCGCGGTGACCCAGGCGGTGGGACTGTCGCTGGCCCTGGGCGCGTTTCTGGCCGGCCTGATCGTCAGCGAGTCGGGAACGACTCACAAGATGCTGGACAAGCTGTCTCCGCTGCGCGATGCGTTTGTGGCGTTGTTTTTCGTCACCATCGGAGCGCTGGTGGATCCGCGCATCCTGGTCTCCAAGCCTGCGCTATGGGGAGCGATTGCGATCATGACCATGGTTGGGAAGTTCGCCATCTGGGCCCTGATCGTCTGGCTGTTTCGCTATCCGGCGCGAACCGCGCTCCTGGTGGGGCTGGGACTCACGCAGATTGGTGAGTTTTCCTATGTTCTGGTGCGGGTGGCCCGCGATGCCCAGTTAGTCACCGACGACATGTATCACGCCACTCTGGCGGCTTCGGTGATTACGATTTTGTTGAACGGCCTGGTAATGAAGGCGTTGCCCCGGAAACCCGTACCGGCGGCGTAGCCGGCGGCCTGCGGTGGTGCGAATCCGGCACGCATCCCGTCGCATCCGTTATTCTAGTAACAGACATATGGCAACCCGATCCAAACCTGCTGGTCAATCCGCCGCAACCGCCGTGCTGGACGTCCCGAATGGCGAACGGGAGCGTGTGTTCGAGCCTTTTCGCCACTATGGATACCTGGAGGCCGATCTCGATCCGCTGGGATTCCTGCCTCCGGTGTCGCATCCCAGCCTGCGCATCGAAGGCGAACTCGCCGATGAAGCCCGCCGCGTGTACTGCGGGACCGTGGGCGCGGAGTTCATGCACATTACCGACCCCGAGCGGAGGCGCTGGATCCAGGAACGCATGGAAGGGCCCCAGCCCGCAGTGGACCAGGAACGCGTCCTCGACCTGCTGATCCGGGCCGACCTGTTCGAACTGGTGCTGCAGCAGCGCTACCTCGGCACCAAGCGGTTCTCGCTCGAAGGCGTGACCGCATTGCTCCCCCTGGTGGATGAAATTCTGGACGCGGCCGGTCAGCGCGGCGCGGTGAACCTGGTGATGGGCATGAGCCATCGCGGCCGGCTCAACGTCATCGTACAAGTGGCAAAGCGGCCGGCGGAAGAAGTCTTTGCCGGATTCGAGGACGTGGACCCGCGCAGCGTGCTGGGCAGCGGCGACGTGAAATATCACATGGGCGCGACCGGAGAATATGCGACGCGCTCGGGAACGAAAATCAATATTCACCTGGTTTCAAATCCCAGCCACCTGGAGGCGGTGGATCCCGTGACCGTGGGCCGGACCCGCGCCAAGCAGGACCGCGCAGGGCAGGAAGGCATCCAGAAATTCTTACCTTTGCTGGTCCACGGCGACGCCGCCTTCGCGGGCCAGGGCATCGTGGCTGAGACTCTGAACATGTCCGATCTGAAGGGCTACACGGTGGGCGGGACGGTGCACATTATTGCCAACAATCTGCTGGGCTTCACCACGCTCTACAGTGAGGAGCACTCCTCGCGCTTTTCCGCCCAGCTGGCCCGCCGCCAGTCGATTCCCATCTTTCACGTGAATGCGGAAGATGTGGACGCGGTCGTGCGGGTGGGCCGCCTGGCGCTGGAGTATCGCTACACCTGGAAGGGCGACGTGGTGGTGGACCTGATCGGCTACCGCCGCCACGGTCACAGCGAAGTGGATGATCCCACCGTAACGCAGCCGCTGCTCTATAAGGCGATCAAGGACCATCCGCCGCTGTGGGAGATTTACGCTGAAGACATCGGCGTCGAGGACGTCCAGGAACGGATGACCAAGGTCAGGGAAGAGCTGGAAGCAGCGCAGAAAAAAGCTAAAAGCATTCGAAAGAAGCCGCTGCTGCGCGAGTTGCCCAGCTACTGGAATGACTACAAGGGCGGCCGCTACAAGCCTGAATATGAAGTGGACACCGGACTCTCGGCGGAAGAACTGAGCGAAATCACTACCAGGCTCACGACCTATCCCTCGGACTTTCATATCCATCCCAAGGTGAAGAAGCTGCTGGTGCAACGGGCCGAGATGGGCGCGGGCAAGCGCCTGGTGGATTACGGCATGGCCGAGGCTCTGGCGCTGGGAGGCCTGGTGAAGGCCGGTGTCCCCGTCCGGCTGACCGGGCAGGACACGCGCCGCGGAACTTTTAATCAGCGCCACTCGGTTCTGCTCGATATCGAAAACGAGCAGGAGTACGTTCCGCTCGAAAATATCGCCGAAGGCCAGGCGCGCTGCCAGATTTACAACTCGTCGCTATCCGAGGCTGGAGTGTTGGGATTTGAGTATGGCTACAGCCGGGATTATCCCGAGACCCTGGTGATGTGGGAGGCGCAGTTTGGCGACTTCGCCAACGTGGCGCAAGCGGTGATCGATCAATTCGTCAGCGCCGGCGAAGATAAATGGGGACTGCTCTCAGGAGTGGTGCTGCTTCTGCCCCACGGCCACGAAGGCCAGGGACCGGAGCATTCGAGCGCCCGTCCGGAACGCTTTCTGCAACTGGCGGCCCGCGATAATTTTCAGATCTGCCAGCCCTCGAATGCAGCGCAATATTTTCACCTGCTGCGCCGCCAGGCCCTGCGCCACTGGCGCAAGCCGCTGGTCGTGTTTACTCCGAAGAGCATGCTGCGCCATCCCGACGCGTCGTCTCCGATGGCAGACTTCACGCACCAGCGCTTTCTGACTGTGTTGCCGGAGACGGAAGTCAGCGACGCGACCCGCATCCTGATCTGCACCGGAAAAATCGGCCACGAATTGCGCGCCGAACGCAAGAAGAGGAACGACCAGGCGACCGCGATTGTGTCGGTCGAACAGTTGTATCCGTTCCCCGAGAAAGAATTGGAAGCAGCGATCGGACAATTTCCTTCAGCACGCGAAGTTGTCTGGGTGCAGGAAGAGCCGGCCAACATGGGCGCACTGTTCTACGTGCTGCCGCGCCTGCGCCGCATTGCGGGAGATCGGGCGGTGCTATCCGTAAAGCGCTCAGCCAGCGCCAGCCCGGCCACCGGATCAGCCAAGGCGCACGAAGTGGAGCAGAAAACGCTGCTCACGCTGGCCTTTCCCAACAAGACTTAGAGATGATGCTAACAGTGGGTGCCCCGTCCTCGTCGTTCCGCACTTTGGAACGACAGGGCGGGGACGTTCAGGGACGCTGTCATCCCACCCTGTCTCTCCAAAAAACGGAGAGACGAGGGTGGGGCACCCATGTTGAGGAAGCTTTCGTTGACCCTGTACTTGGGGGAGAATTCTCCCTCGGGGGAAGATCTCAGCTTCCAGCAATCACAAGATGAGTGCGCGGTATACGATAAGGTGTGCAACTTCCCGTGAACCCGCCGCTCTTGCCGATGCTGGCCAAGCGCGTGGGTGAACTGCCAGCCGATGGGGATTGGATTTTCGAACCCAAGTGGGACGGGTTTCGCGCCCTCATCTTTCGCGATGGCGATGAGATCCTGATCCAGAGCCGCGACGAAAAGCCTTTGAACCGCTACTTTCCCGAACTGCTGGAGCCGTTACGCTCAACCTTTCCTGCACGCTGTGTCCTTGACGGAGAGATTGTAATCGTGAAGGACAATGGTCTCGATTTCGATGCGCTTCAACTGCGCCTTCATCCCGCCGCATCGCGGGTGAGGCTTCTATCCGGGCAAATTCCAGCGTCAGTCGTGTTCTTCGACCTGCTTTGCAGGGATGACCGGGACCTGCGAGGCGAGCCATTTAAAACCCGCCGCCGCGAGCTGGAATTGATGCTTTCATCGGCGCCACCACCTGTTCACCTGACACCGGCGACGGTTGATCGCAGCGTGGCCGCAGACTGGTTTCGCCGCTTTGAGGGCGCGGGTCTTGACGGGGTCATCGCCAAGCCGACTTCGGGAACTTACGAGCCCAACAAGCGCGTCATGCTCAAGGTCAAGCATGAGCGTGACTGCGACTGCGTGGTCGCAGGGTTCCGTTGGCACAAGAAAGGCGATCGCACACTCGTCGGATCATTGCTGCTGGGCCTCTTTGACGATGCCGGGGCGCTGCAGCATGTCGGGGTCTGTGCGAGTTTCAGCACCAAAAAGCGCGGGGAACTCGCAGACTTCCTCAAGCCCTATCGTAGAGACGCGCTTGCCGGTCACCCGTGGAAAGAGTGGGCAGATCATGGAAATGCCGGCGATGAAGCTGTCAAGCGCATGCCGGGTGGCCAGAGCCGCTGGAGTCAAGGCAAGGACCTATCCTGGGAGCCGCTGCGACCCGAACTTGTGGTGGAAGTCGCTTACGACCACATGCAAGGCAGCCGCTTTCGTCATACCGCGCAATTCCGAAGATGGCGGAGCGATAAAGAACCAGCCGACTGCACCTATGCACAACTCGAAGTGGTTACGCCTCAGGAACTGGAAGAGATTTTTCCACACGGTCGTTAAGCGTGCGGGCCGCCTATTCTTTTTTCTTTTCTGCTGCTTTCTTCTTGCGCGATTGCCGCCATTCACGCGTCGGATCGTCATCCGGGTCGGGAGTTTCCTGGGGCGGCCGCAGTGCTTCGGGCACATGACGCAGATTGATCCGGATTCGGGTCCAGGTCGAAGACCTGCCTCGCATGGAGTCAACCAACACATCGTCGGCGGCAAGGAGAGCGGCTATCTGGGGATGTTTGCTCTTCCATCTTTCCAGACCCGCCAGTGCAGCGGCTTTGTCAGGAGAGTTGGCAATAACAACGAGCGGCATTTTCGCTCGCGACGGCTTCTTTACCGCTGATTTGGCGCGCGACGGTGTCACCCGCGGGCCTTCTGTCTCCATCTTGCGAAAGTGTGGCGGCCACGGTGCGTCGCCGAGACCGGCGGCCTCGTCTTTGTTTGCGAGCTCAAGCAATTGTTCAAGCGATCCGGGCTCGGCATCGATGCTCGCATGGGGGTCGCCGATTTTCGCGAAGCGCTCCGGTATCGTGAAGACCGTGAAGTCAGCGGGTTCGCAGTCAGGGACCTCGTGCCAGTGCAGCGGCGTCGAGACCCGGGCGTCGGGAAGCGGGCGGACAGAATACGCTGAGCACGTGGTCCGGTCTTTGGCATTCTGGTTGTAGTCCAGGAAGACGCCATGACGCTCTTCTTTCCACCATTTCGAACTGGCCAGAGCGGGTGCCCGCCGCTCCACTGCGCGCGACAACGCGACGGCCGCCCGGCGCACTTCAGCAAAGGTCCAGCGCGGTTCGATACGCACGTTGATATGCATGCCGCGTGAACCACTGGTCTTGGGCCAGCCGCGAAGACCTACTTCTGCGAGCAGGGCCTGTACTTCGAGAGTGACAAGGCGCACATCCACCCAACTTACGCCGGGGACCGGGTCGAGATCGATGCGCAATTCGTCGGGATGCTCAAGATCGCCGGAGCGGACCGGATGCGGGTGCAGTTCGATGCAACCGAGATTGACTATCCAGGCGAGGCCGGGCGCGTCATCGACGACGATCTCCTCCGCGGTTCGGCCCGACGGGAAAGACAGGGTGACGGTTCGCAGCCAGGGCGGCCGCTGGGCAGGTGCTCGCTTCTGATAAAAGGCCTCTGCCTCGGCCCCGTTGACGAAACGCTTGAGAACAATCGGGCGATCCCGTATTCCGGCGAGGGCGCCCCGTGCAACCGAGAGGTAGTAGCGTACGAGGTCGAGCTTCGAAATACGCGCCCGCGACGAGAAGTACAGCTTGCCCGGATGCGTTATCTCGACTTCGCGTCCCTCCACCGAGAGCAACTCGCTGGCGTCTTCTTTTCCCATTAAATCAGGCTACCAGAAGGAAGGATGGTGGACGGGCGTCCCGCCCATCCAGCCGGGCGAGGACGCCCGGCCTCCACATAGATCCCCGCATTCCTCCAGTCCGAAATGTTACCCTTCCGCTTTGACTTCCATGCCATCTCGTACGCGAATTCAGCCCCTACACATCGCCATCGACACCGGCGGCACCTTTACCGACTGCGTATGGGTGGAGCGCGGGCGGGTACGCATGCTCAAAGTTTTCTCGACGCCGGCTGACCCGTCGCAGGCGATTGTCGAGGTCCTGAAAAAGATCGGGCAGCGCGCTTCGACTGTCCTTCTGCACGGGACGACGGTTGGCACAAACACTTTGCTGCAGCGCAAGGGCGCGCGCGTGGCGCTGGTCACAACCGCGGGTTTCGAAGACGCCATTGAAATCGGCCGGCAGGCCCGTCCCAAGCTCTACGATTTCTTCTTTGATCGCGTCGAACCCCTGGTTCCTGCAGATTTGCGTTTTGGCATCGACGAGCGCACCGCCAGCGATGGCGAGATTCTGCATGCACCATCGCCGCAGGACTTGAACGCTCTCTCTGAAAATGTTCTGAAGAAAGACTCCGAAGCCATTGCCATCTCGCTGCTGTTTTCTTTCGCCAATCCGAAGACGGAGAATGCCCTCGCTAGTGCCCTGAAAAAACTCGAAGTCCCACTCTCGATCTCCCACCGGATTCTTCCCGAGTTCCGCGAGTACGAACGCACCAGCACCGTGGTGGTGAACGCCTACCTGCAGCCCGTCATGCAGCGTTATCTTGAGAACCTCGATCGCCGCTCTAACTCCCGTATCTTTGTCATGCAATCGAGTGGCGGGATCACTGCGCTCAGTGCGGCCGCGCGCGAACCGGTGCGCACCGTGCTCTCCGGGCCGGCTGGGGGAGTCGTGGGCGCGGCTGCCATGGCGCGACGCAGCGGCTGCGAGAGAATCATCTCTTTCGATATGGGTGGCACTTCGACCGATGTTGCGCTGGTGGACCGCGAAGCCCGCGCCAGCAGCCAGGCCGAGATTGCAGGCTTCCCCATCGGCGTGTCCATGCTCGACATACATACTGTAGGCGCCGGAGGAGGCTCCATCGCGCGCTTCGACGCTGGCGGAGCCCTGCGAGTCGGCCCTGAATCCGCGGGAGCTGATCCTGGTCCCATCTGTTATGGCCGTGGCACCCAGCCCACGGTGACGGATGCCAACCTGCTGCTCGGCCGGTTGCAGCCGCAGCGTTTTCTGGGCGGCGACTTCATTCTCGATATCGAGCGCACGCGCCGCCTGGTCACGGAATGGCTCAAGCGAAATGGGTCGAAGTTTACCCCTGAACAATTCGCCGCCGGAATCATCCGCGTGGTCAACGCCACCATGGAGAAAGCCGTACGCGTGGTCTCGATCGAGCGCGGCTATGATCCGCGGGAGTTCACGCTGGTTGCCTTTGGGGGCGCGGGTGGACTTCACGCCTGCGAACTGGCGGAAGCGCTCAGCATTCCGCGAGTGATTGTTCCGGCGCTGCCCGGGGCCCTCTCCGCTTTCGGAATCCTGGTCAGCGACGTAGTGAAGGATTATTCACGCACCGTGCTGTGGCGGGTTGCGGACAAGCTTCCAAGCGATCGACTGGAAAAAGACCGGCTGGAACGCGAGTTCGCCGCACTGCGCCGGCGTGCCGAAAAAGATTTCCGCGAGGAAAAATGGGCGGGCGCGATCAAATACCGGCTCAGCGTGGACGTCCGCTACCAGGGCCAGGGATACGAATTGAATGTCCCGTTCACCCGTTCCCTGATCCGGGATTTTCGCAGTGAGCACCAGCGCCGCTACGGCTACAGCTATCCGGCACGAGCCGTCGAACTGGTGACGCTGCGCTTGCGGGCCACAATCAAATCCCATCAAACCCGAGCCCACGTGGGGACGGGCGCCCCGGCCCGTCCTGGCCGGGCAAAGCCCGGCAGAGGTTTCCCGAATCATGCCGCAGTGTTTTTCTCCGGCAAAAAGCTATCGGCCGCAATCCTTTCCCGTGACGCGCTCCCAGCCGGCAAGAAATATTCCGGTCCCGCGGTAATAACGGAGTACAGCGCGACCACGGTGGTTCCACCGGGCGTGACGTTCCGGAGTGAGCGCTCTGGAAACCTGATGATCGAGATTGGGACATCCCCTGGAAGAGCCCGCGGTCGATAGTGGAGGATGTATGAAACGCCGCCCCCACACAATGCTCTGTCACCCCGAGCGAAGAAGGATTGTTCGCTTGCGAACAATCCTTCGGAGTCGAGGGACCTGCTTTCCGCCGGCGCCCCGTGTGGAGCCATATCTCTCACGCGCCCCCGGACGCAGCGAAGCGAACAGCAGGTCTTTCGACTACGTGAACGCACTCGCAAGCGAGTTCGTTCACTCCGCTCAAGATGACAAGGGAACGTTTCAAGATGACAAAGGAACATTAGGGACGGACGGCGTACCTTAAGTGCTGGACGCCAGATCCTTCGAGACTGACTGTCTCTCAGGATGACGCCGATGTTGGGGAAAGGGATGACACCTGTGTAGAGAAGAGTCGGCCAATCCCGCCAGACTAGGTCTCCCACAGGCCCGCCCGCTACAATACCTGCCATGAAACCCAGCATCTTTGTGGTCGAAGACGATCCGGACATTTCCCGCCTGGTGCGGCATCATTTGGAAGCAGATGGCTTCGCGGTGAAAGTGTTCTCCACCGGAAACACGGTGATCGGCGATTCCGAACGGCAGCGTCCGGCGCTTTTCATTCTCGACATCATGGTGCCGGGCAAGGACGGTCTCGAACTGTGCCGCCAGATCCGGCAGATCCCTGCCCTGGCTGCGACCCCGGTCATTTTTCTGACGGCAAAGAGCGGAGAGGCGGACCGCATTCTCGGCCTGGAACTGGGTGCCGACGATTACATTCCAAAGCCGTTCAGTCCGCGCGAACTGGTGGCGCGGGTCAAGGCGGTGCTGCGCCGGTTCGAGCGGCCCCTGTCCCAGGCGCCGGTGAAGATTGGCGAGATCGAAATCGATCCCAGTGCGATGACCCTTATCGTGAGCGGGAGCGTGGTGAGCACGACGGCCACCGAGTTCCGCCTGCTCGATTATTTTGCCCGCCACATCGGCCGCGTGTTTACTCGCGACCAGTTGCTTGATTCGGTGTGGCGCGACACCGCCTACGTCACCCCGCGTTCGGTGGATGTGTACGTGCGCCGCATTCGCGAAAAAATCGAGCCCGATCCCGAAAATCCCCGCTACCTGAAGACGGTGAGGGGGGCCGGCTACCGCTTCGAGGCCCCGAAGTGAGGGGGCGGATATTTTTCAAGCTGGTGGGCCGCCTTCGCCTGGTGATCGGGGTGGCGGCAATCTTCAATTCCATTCCTCTTCATGCCTGGAAGGGCACGCTGCTGGCCTTGGTGCTAGCACTTATCATTTCAGCCGTCGCAGCTCAGGCCACGGCGCGCCGCCTGGAACGTATCGTGCGGTTTGCTGAGAGAATCACCGCCGGAGACCTGGCGGCCCGCATCGAGGAAACTTCCGGCGACGAAATCGGACAGGTGGCCGCCTCGCTGGACAAGGCCGCCCGCCACCTGGAAGAAAGTTTTGCCGCATTGCAGCACAGCCAGCGCCAGCTCGAGACCCTGCTCAACAGCATGCAGGACGCCGTCATCGCCGTCAGTGCCGATGATCGCGTGCAGTGGGCCAACCAGACCATGGACAAACTGGTTCCGCAACATACTCGCAAGAACGCGCCCCTGGTGGAGACGGTCCGCGACCCCGATTTCCTGACCGCCGTGCGGGGCGCGAGTGAAGCGCGAAAAGTATTTACCGCGCGGGCCGGGTCCATCGTCCCGGGACGCACCTTCGACGTGACCGCCGCGCCTATGCCCGGCGGCGGCGCCGTGGCAGTACTGCGCGACCTTACCGAGACCGAACGGGTGGAGAAGACCCGTCGCGACTTCATTGCCAATGTCTCGCACGAATTGCGCACGCCGCTGACTTCCATCCAGGGCTACACCGAAACCCTGCTGGACAGTGCGCCGGGCAACGACCACTCCCGCGAGTTTCTCGAGATCATCCGCAAGAGCGCGCTGCGCATGTCGCGCCTCACCGAAGACCTGCTCACCCTGGCGCGAGTGGAATCGGGCGAGCAGCGTTTCGACATTGAATCCACCGCGCCGGCGGACCTGCTGCAAGAGGCGGTGCAGAGCTTTCGCGAAATTGCACGGACGCAAAACGTCGAATTGATTGTCGAAGACCTGGCCAGGGCCCGGGTGGGAGCTGATCCCGAGGCCATTCATCAGGTCTTTTCTAATCTGGTGGACAACGCTTTGAAATACGCCCAGTCAGGGGGAAGGATCATTCTGGGGGCAAGGCCGGTCGCGGAAGGCGTCGAATTCTATGTGCAGGATTTCGGTCCCGGCATTCCCTCCGAGCACCTGGCCCGCCTGTTCGAGCGCTTCTACCGGGTGGACAAGGCGCGCTCGCGCGAATCGGGAGGAACCGGGCTGGGACTGGCGATCGCCAAACATATCGTGCTGGCCCACGGCGGCTCCATTCGCGCCCAGAGCGAACTCAACCACGGCTCAACTTTCCTCTTTACCCTGCCGCTGGGTTAGAAGCGGGTGGAGGACGGGCGTCCCCGCCCGTCGGGATTAAAGACAATAGTTGTCGTGAAGTTTGGTCCGGGGACGGGCGGGACGTACATCCTCCAAATTGCGGAGCTTCGCTCCGCTGGACAGTCGAGGGCGGTTGTCCCCACGCGAGCAACGCCATAAATTTACGTCCTGTTAACCAAACCGTTGGCAAAACAACCTATCCTCCGGTAGTGGCCATCCATATCAGAAAGAGCAGAACCAGACTGAAGATGGTGCGGCCGGTCAGGGTCGCCGGGAGGCGCGCGCGCATGAGTACCGCGATTTTCAGGAGCCCGGAACCGGAATCCCCTTACAGCTACCTGGTGAAGCGCACGGTCGAGGCTTGCCAGGTCGCCAAGGAAGCGGCTGCCACCGCCGCCGAGGGCATAGCCACTGCATCCTGTCCGCTATTAAATACTCTTCGTGAACGGGAAAAAGAACTCGACCGCCTGGACATGGAAATCGATGCAGGCGTGACCCAGGTGGTCACCCAGGTCAGCGACGCGGAAGCGCGCGAGTTGCTGGCCTGCATGAAATTCATGATCAGCCTGGAGCGTATCGGCGACCTGCTGCTCAGCTTTGCCGGAAGCGCGCAAGCGGTTTGTGCCCGCCTTGATCCGCAGGACATTCGCGACCTCACCCACATGGCGACGGTGCTGGAGAAGATGCTGGCGGACGCCGGCACCGCTTTTTCCACGCGCGACGTTAAAAAAGCAGTTGACGTGCTGCGCGCCGACGCCGAGATCGACCGCCTGCGCAATCTCATCTTTCTGCGTCACATCGAAAACCCCGAGAATGTGCAACGTCACGCCAGCCTGCAGGTCATCTTTATGACCCAGTCGCTCGAGCGTGCGGGCGATCATGCCAAGAATCTCGCGGAAGAAGTCTGCCATTTCGTGAGCGGCCATACCGTCCGCCACGTGCTGATGACTTACGACAAACCCATCGAACAGATGTTCCTGGACTGGCTGCGCGCCCGCGAAGACCACCCGTAAAGCAAAGTAGCGCCGGCGTCCCGCACGCTGTCGGGCGGGCATCCTGCCCGCCCATGTGCTGACGACCTAGATGTTCCTGGACGTTTGCGTCGCTCGCGAAGACTAGCAGTAAGTGGCGCAGCTTGTGACGTCCGTCACAGCTTTTACTGATCCCCGCAACCTACACTGTGCGACACATAGCGCGTTCAAACGGCGGGCCAGATGCCCGCCGGACAGCCGGCGGGACGCCGGCGCTACAACCACCATGCTTTCCGGCCGCATTACTCACGCCACGATTCGCATTCTCGACTGGATCGCCCGCCGGACCCTGCCGCCGGACGACGTTGCTGAACACCTCCGCACGGGCAGGCGGGGCGAGGAAGACGCCTATTTCCATCTGCGAAAGCTGGGCTACACCATGGTTGCCCGGAATTTTCGTACGCCGAACCGGCGCGGCGAAATCGACCTGATCGGCTGGCACCAGGGCATCCTGTGTTTTGTCGAAGTCAAGACCCGCACCACCCGCGATGTGAAGCCCGCCGAAGCCGCCGTGGATCGAGACAAACGCCGGGAGTTGCTGGCCGTGGCCCGGGAATACCTGCGCCATCTGCCGCCTTCCTGTCCGTGGCGCCTGGAAATCATCAGCGTGTACTACGACCAGCCTACCAGCCAGCCGCAGATCGAACTGTTCCGGAACATTCACCTCGAGGCGTAAAATACTTTCATTCGCTTCGCGCGGCCTGCTTGTGGGCCGCGGAAAGGATTCCAGTAATTGCCTGAGCTTCGCAAGGACCCCATTGTCGGCCGCTGGGTCATCATTTCGACTGACCGCGCCAAACGCCCCACCGACTTCGCTCGCGAAGCCGTCAAAATCAAGGGCGGATTCTGCCCTTTCTGTTACGGCAACGAATCCAAGACTCCGCCTGAGATCCAGGCCTACCGACCCAATCCCAACGGCGGACCTCCGCCGCAGCGCGATTCACCGGGCTGGACGGTGCGCGTAGTTCCCAACAAGTTCCCGGCACTCGGCATCGAGGGCAATCTCAACCGCCAGGCCGAAGGCATGTTCGACCGCATGAACGGCATTGGAGCGCATGAGGTCATCATCGAGACGCCGGACCACAACGCCAGCCTGGCGAATCTTCCACCCAAGCGCATTGAAGACGTGCTCTGGACATTTCGCGACCGTATTCTTGACCTCAAGAAGGACCGCCGCTTCAAGTACATCCTGATTTTCAAGAATCATGGAGAGGCTGCGGGCGCGTCTCTCGAACATGCGCACTCGCAGTTGATAGCGCTGCCCATTCTTCCGATCTACGTGAGTGAAGAAATCGAAGGCGCCAAGCAGTACTACATTTACAAGGAGCGCTGCGTCTTCTGCGACGTGATCCGCCAGGAGAGCGAGGCCGGCACCCGCGTGGTGGCCGAGAACGCCGACTTCATCACTCTCGCTCCCTACGCGCCGCGCTTTCCATTCGAGACCTGGATCCTTCCCAAACAACATGAGTCGGCATTCGAGAATTCTTCTACTCACATGTTTGAGAATCTTGCCCGGGCGCTGAAGACCCTGCTTACCAAAGCGGAGCGTGTGCTGGATAATCCTCCTTACAACCTGGTCGTCCACACTTCGCCGGTGCAGGACCCAACTAACGACCACTACCACTGGCATATTGAGTTCATGCCCAAGCTGACCAAGACGGCGGGCTTCGAGTGGGGAACCGGTTTCTACATCAATCCTACGCCGCCGGAAGAAGCAGCCAAGTTTTTACGCGAAGCCAGCGTGGAAGAGGCTGCGACCACAGCCACGGGTTAGTGTCCTGTCCCGGAAATTCGTAGCGTAGCGCAGGTCGAGTTGGCTGAAACAGCAGGCTCTCCACTGCGCTCGCTCCGCTCCGGGATGACAATGTTAATTCGATGACGAGCCGATCCGTAAAAGTGTGTGCCGCGGTTTGACACCCTCGCTCGCCCTCACTAAGATTCCGGACTTGCGAGACTGCCTATGAAACGTCTGATTTTCCTGCTGCTGGCGCTCACAGGGTTTGGTTATGCCGCCGCGAATCCTACCGTGCTCGTCAACAACGTTCCCAACCGCACTACCATCAGCTTGAATGGCGCATGGCAGGCCATTGTCGATCCTTACGAGACCGGTCTCAACGCGCGCTTCTACCTGAACACCAAGCCCAAGGACAAGCATGAGCTTGTGGAATACGATTTCGATAAGTCCGATGTCCTGCAGGTTCCTGGAGACTGGAATTCGCAGAAGAAGGAACTGTACTTTTACGAAGGTCCGGTGTGGTACAAGAAGTCGTTTTCCTACCACAAGCGGGAACACACGCGCGTGTTCGTCTATTTCGGGGCCGCCAACTATTTCACTCGCGTTTATCTCAACGGGCAGGCCCTGGGCGAACACGAAGGCGGATTCACGCCCTTCAACTTCGAAGTCACCGACCAGATTCGTGAAGGCGAAAACTTCGTGGTCGCGGAGGTCAACAACGCCCGCCGCCGCGACGCCGTCCCGACTGTAAATACCGACTGGTGGAACTACGGAGGGCTCACTCGCGACGTGGTGCTGGTCGAGGTCCCCGAAACCTTCATCCAGGATTACTTTGTGCAACTGGCTAAGGGCTCAGGCAGCGAGATTTCCGGGTGGGTGCAGGTTAGCGGATCTACGTCGGCACAGCAGGTCACGGTTGAAATCCCTGAGGCGAAGGTCAAGCAAACCGTTACCACGGATGCCGCCGGCCGCGCGGAGTTCCGCTTCCCCGCGAAGCTTGAGCTATGGTCGCCCGAACATCCCAGGCTCTACGACGTTATATTGTCGAGCGGAGCGGACAAGATACACGATGCCATCGGCTTCCGCACCATTGAAACTCACGGCACTCAAATATTGCTGAACGGCAAGCCCATTTTCCTGCGCGGTATTTCTTTGCATGAAGAGGCCCCGGTCCGCGGCGGCCGGGCGTTCAGCGAAAAAGATGCGGAGACCCTGCTGGGGTGGGCACGCGAGCTGGGCTGTAATTTCGTGCGCCTGACGCATTACCCGCACAGCGAGAACATGACCCGCCTGGCTGACCGAATGGGAATCATGGTGTGGTCTGAAATCCCGGTTTATTGGGACATTGACTGGGAGAACCCGGCCACGCTGCAAAACGCCGAGAGCCAGTTGCACGATATGATTGCCCGCGACCACAACCGGGCCTCGATCGTCTTGTGGGCGCTTTCGAACGAGACCCCGGTGAAGCCTGCTCGGACCACGTTCCTGCGGCAACTTGCAGGCGCAGCGCGTCAGCAGGATTCGACTCGCCTGATTACCTCCGCGCTGAATCACGTTGACGAGGCTGGCCCGGACACTCGCGAGCTCAATGATCCGGTGGGCGAGTATCTCGACGTGCTGGGACTGAACGAGTACCTGGGCTGGTATGGAGGACGTCCCGAAGACGCCGACCGCATGCAATGGAAGTTTGCCTGGGACAAGCCGGTCATCGTGAGCGAATTCGGTGCAGGAGCGCCGTACGGCAGACACGGCGAAGCAGATGAGCGCTGGACCGAGGAGTACCAGGCCAATCTCTACCAGCACCAGATTGTCATGCTGAAGAAGATTCCATCACTGGCAGGTCTATCGCCCTGGGTGCTTATGGACTTTCACTCGCCGCGCCGCCTGCTGCCTGGCGTTCAGGATTACTACAACCGCAAAGGATTGATTTCGAATACGGGAGAGCACAAGCAGGCGTTTTACGTGCTGCAGAAGTTCTATCGGGAAATGGGCGCCACCAAGTAGCACGCCCGTCCATCGCATGGAAGATGCCAGGTAGCGGCTCCGTCGATAGCCGGGTCTTGTCAATGTCCACCCAGGACCAATGTTGAGCTTGGGAAGGGCACGGCTTCAGCCGTGCCACAGCGCTGAAAATTTGTGGGCGCTTTAGCGCCTGAGCTCTGCTGCATCGACCGGAAAGCTCACCCCAGGCGCTGAAGCGCGAGCAAGTCCAGACGACTTAGCGGCCCGACTGAAGTCGGGCCCTTCCCGAAAACTGTTTGAAATGGAGTCTTTCCGCAGCGGCTTCAGCCGTGCCGCCACGGTCTGGAAGGAGACGCGGCTTCAGCCGCTGGGGTTGGCTTCTAGGCCTGGGTGCGGTCGAGAAATTCTGAGTGCCATGCCATCTGGATGGCTTCCAGCTTGCCCTCGTTCGACTTCTTGGGATCGTCTTTAAAATCGGGCAACTCTGTCACCAGCCGATGGAGATCGGTGAAGCGCACCGCCAGCGGATCAGTTTCAGGATGCTGCTCGGAGAGCAGGAGTCCCAAATCATCCGCGTCATCCCAGGTCAATTCTTTGGGCATTGCATTTGCTCCTTGGAAATTGGTCGTTGGCCAACGACCAATGGCCAACGACCAATGGCCAACGACCAACGACTTCTCTAATGTTCTTCCGAAACGTAATTCCGGTTCCACGCCGGAATCTCGACGACAACCTTGCCGGGCTTGTTGATGACGGCCTGGCAGCCGAGTCGGGAGTTTAACTGCAAATCGGCGGCCATGTCCAGCCGGTCGGCTTCGTCGTCATCCATTTCGGAGAGATTGTCGGCGCCCTCTTTTACCCAGATGTGACAGGTGGTGCAGGCGCAATTGCCGCCGCAGGCGTGGTCCAGCCGGAGGCCGTTGTTGAGGGCCACGTCCAGCAGCGATTCCTTTTTGCCGTGGTCCTTGTAAGGCAGTTTGCCGTGTTCGAACTGCACTGTTTTGCCTTCAGGCAGAAATGTGACCTGGACTGTGTTCTCGCCGGGCGGATCAACTGTTGCTGCTCCGGCGCCATGAGTTTTCTGCTCTGCCATTCCTGCTCCTAACCTCGAATCGTTCGAGAACTGGCAACTGACATCCAAAAACTGACCACTGTCTTACTTAAACTCAGCTTTGGCCACGGGATGCGGGGCGTCCGGCCCTTCGCCCATGTCGGCCTGGTCCATCGTCTTACCTTTGAGCGCAGTGGACACCGCGCTGTCCATCATGAGTTCAGCGAGCCGCATCGTGCCCTGGTTGAGCGCATCGATCGCGCTGCGGATCGCCGGAAAGTCGTCTTCACCCTTGACTTCGTTCAAAGCGTTTTCCAGTTTGGCGATGCGCTTCTTCTCCGCGCTGGTGAGCTGTCCCCAGGCCGGACTCTTTTTTCCTTTTTCGAGCGCGGCCAGGATGGTGCCGGCTTCGTTCCGCGCTTCGATGACCTGGCGCTGGCGGAAATCTTCTTCCGCCGAGTCAAACGAATCGAGAATCATGCTCTCCACCTGCTCATCGGTCAAACCGTAGCTGGGCTGGACATCGATTTCCGCCTCCGTTCCGCTGCGCTGCTCGCGCGCGGAGACATGCAGAATGCCATTGGCGTCGATGAGGAATTTAACTTCCACGCGAGGAATTCCGGCCGGCATCGGTGGAATGCCCTTCAGGTCGAAGCGTGCCAGCGAACGGCAGTCTTTTGCCAGTTCCCGCTCGCCCTGCAGCACGTGAATGGCGACATTGGCCTGCCCGTCCACTTGCGTGGTGTAGTGCTGCGTGGCGGAAGCGGGAATCGTCGAGTTGCGCAGAATGATCTTGTCGGTCACGCCGCCCGCCACTTCAATGCCTAGCGACAGAGGTGTGACATCAAGCAACAGCATGTTCTCCGTGGCTTCTGAACCGCCGGCAAGAATATTGGCTTGGACAGCGGCGCCCAGGGCCACAACTTCGTCCGGATTCAGGCCGGTGTGCGGCGTACGCCGGAACATTTCTTCTACCACGGCGCGCACCTTGGGAATTCGCGTGGATCCGCCGACCAGCACAACTTCGTCGATCTGTTCGGGTTTCAGGCCTGCGTCTTTCAGGGCCTGCCTGCAGGGGCCGACCGTGCGCTGCAGAATCGAAGACTCCGGATAGTCGGGCGGATTGATCAAACTCTCGAACTGCTCCCGTGTAATCTTTCTCGCATAGTGCTGTCCGCCCGGCAGTTCCACCTCGAGCGTAGTCACGGGCTGCGACGAAAGCGCAATCTTGGCTTCGATAACGGCCTTGCGGATGGTAGCCACGGCCTCGCCGTTGCGCGAGACATCGAGGCCCATGTCTCCACGAATGTCGTCGAGCGCAATCGCGATCAGCAGATTGTCTATATCGTCGCCGCCCAGGTGAGTGTCGCCGTTGGTCGCCACCACCTCAAAGATTCCGTCATGCAACTTGAGGATCGATACATCGAAGGTGCCGCCGCCCAGGTCGTACACCGCGACAACGCCGTTTTGTTTCTTATCGAGTCCATAGGCCAGGGAAGCCGCCGTCGGCTCATTGACCAGGCGCAGGACTTCAAGGCCGGCTATGCGGCCCGCGTCCTTTGTTGCCTGCCGCTGGGCATCATTGAAATAGGCGGGCACGGTGATGACCGCTTTCGTTACCGGCGCATTAAAGAATCGCTCGGCGTTGCGCTTGAGCTGGCGCAGCACGAAGGCGGAAATCTCGGGAGGCGTAAAAGTCTTCTCCCCCAGCCGGATGCGCAGCACTTCTCCGGGCTGAAGATCGTCAGCCAGGCGGAAGGGAAACAGCTTCAGTTCCTGCTGGATATCTTCGATGCCGCGTCCCATCAGGCGCTTGATCGAGTACACGGCACGCTCGGGAGTCTCAATCAGATATTTGCGCGCCGCGTTGCCGACGATGACCTGGTCTTTGTCATCCAGTGCCACCACCGACGGCACCAGGTTCAATCCATCCTCGCCCGGAATCACGACAGGCCTGTCCCCCTGCATGAAAGCCACCAGGGAGTTGGTGGTTCCGAGATCGATGCCGACGATGCGGTCAGTTGACATAGGGAGATTTCAGACTGCAGATTTAAGATTGAAGATTTCAAATCTGAAATCTGCAATCACAAATCTGAAATCGCTTTACTTTTCCAAAGCTTCATTCACGTCGCGTACCAGGTTCCTGATGTAGCTGCGCCGGTTCAGCAGATCGACCAAGCGGTCCAGCGCCCGGCGCCGTTCTTCGTCGCTAGGGCCGTCAATTGCCTGGTCCCACTGGTTCCAATGGCCCTTCAATTCTTCCGCCAGCTCTTCATACTTCTTCTCAAACTGCGCCCGGTGCGTTTCCAGATCTTTCACCAGGGCAGGATCGGCCTCGCCCATTTTTTGATTCATGCGCAGCTCTTCAAGCTGCATGTTCAGTTCGAACACTTCCTCCAGAAGGTCGGGAGGCACAATCTGTTTTTTTACCTCGCCGCTGGCCCGCGCTTTCTCGGTGGCGTTCTTCGATTGCTCTTCGAGCTCCACCCCTTCCAGACGCAGCAGGTACTGGGTGCGTTTGATGGGATCTTTTAGCGTGCGGTAGGCGTCGTTCAGCAGCGAGCTTTGCTCCAGGCTCCACTCCTGTTCCCGTTTGTCAGCGCGGGCGTTAAGGTCGGGATGCAGCTTCCGGCTGAGTTCGTAGAATTCCTTTTCCAGGCGAGCTACGTCCACATTCAGCTTGCGAGGCAATCCGAAGAACGAGAAGTAGTCCACCGGTAAGGGCGGCTGCACTTTGCCGCAGGCGTGACAGAAGTGGGCCGCGCGCATGTCTCCGCACGACCAGCAACTGGCGGTGTCTTCGCCGCCTCCGGCGGCTGCAACCGTTTTGGAAGTATCAATTGCCATGTTTAAATTCTGTGGCATGTGCTTGTGTGGTCGCGGGCGGCTCGCCCGCGATGCAGCACCAAAAACTCTCAGGGATTTCCAGTCATTTCTGTCTGGGGACCGGAAAAGTTAAGGCAGAGCGCGGAGGGCCTTGCCGCTCCAGACGCGCGGGCGAGTCGCCCGCGGCCACACCAACCACACAAGCCACACTAAACACACAAAACTCTACCCTGAGAATGACGTCCCGCAGCCGCACGACTTCGATGCATTGGGATTGACGAACACGAATCCCTGCTGCATCAGAGTCTCCTGATAATCCAGCACCATGCCGTTCAGATAGATGAAAGATTTCGGATCGACAAACACCCGCACATCGCCGAACTGGAAGATACGGTCACGCTCGCGGGGCTGGGTATCGAACCGGATGTTGTAGCTCAGACCGGAACACCCACCACCCTGCACGCCCAGGCGCAACCCGCCCTGCTCGGGCGAGATGCCTTCCTTGACGATGGCCGAACGCACCTTCGCCAGCGCCTTGTCCGTGACCTTGACGCCGCCCTTGGCCGGGGTCGCCGGCTTCTTTTCTTCCGCCACCAGGTTCATATTGGCTCACATTGCCGTTGGATGTTTAAGGCCAACGACCAACGACTAACGACCAACGGCCGAATCCGCCGGCTTGGCCGCGCCCTGCTTCGCCTTCCAGTCATGAATCGCCGCCCGGATGGCGTCTTCCGCCAAAACCGAACAGTGAATCTTCACTGGAGGCAGCGCCAGCTCTTTCACGATCTCGGTGTTCTTGATCTGCAGCGCTTCATCGACCGTCTTGCCCTTCACCCATTCGGTGGCCAGAGAAGACGATGCGATCGCGGAGCCGCAGCCGAAAGTCTTGAACTTCGCGTCTTCGATGATGTTGGTCTGCGGATTGACTTTGATCTGCAGCTTCATCACGTCGCCGCACTCCGGTGCGCCCACAAGACCAGTTCCGACTTCGGTGCTGTTCTTGTCCATCGAGCCCACGTTGCGCGGGTTTGAATAATGATCGAGAACCTTGTCGCTGTATGCCATGGTTGACCCTCTCCTGAAAAATTAAACTCGTGTCATCCTGAGCGGAGCTTGATCGGTTGCAAAGCAACCGATCAACGGAGTCGAAGGACCCCTACTCCCTCAACGGAGGTGAAGTGGTACAGGCCCCCTTTTGCCATTTCAGGGCTGCGCCCGGTCTACACTTCCTACCCAGGGCTTACGCCCTGGGCTCTATCTCTTGCGCACTTCGCGGCGCCTAATCTACTCGGCCGCCCACTTAACGCTCTTCAAATCGACTCCTTCTTTCGCCATTTCGTAGAGCGGCGAAAGCTCGCGCAGCCGTTCGACCGTTTCGATGACCCGGTCGGCAACGTAATCCACTTCGGCTTCGGTGTTGAAGCGGCCGATGCCGAAGCGAATCGAGCTGTGTGCCAGATCGTCGCCCGTCCCTAAAGCCTTTAATACATACGACGGCTCCAGAGTCGCGGACGTGCAGGCCGAACCGCTCGAAACTGCGATGTCATTAATGCCCATCAGCAGCGATTCGCCTTCGACGTAGGCAAAGCTGATATTCAGATTGCCGGGCAGCCGGTGCTCCATGGAGCCGTTGACGTAAACTTCGTCCAAGCGGCCCATGATGCGGTCGCGCAGCCGGTTGCGCAGACCCGCCAGAGTGCACGATTCCTTCGCCATCTCTTCCGACGCAATGGCGCAGGCTTTGCCCAGCCCAACAATTCCAGGGACGTTGAGGGTCCCGGAACGCATGCCGCGCTCGTGACCGCCGCCGTCAATGATGGCGGAAATCTGTACCCGTGGATTCTTGCGCCTCACGTACAAAGCGCCGACGCCCTTGGGACCGTACATTTTGTGCGCCGAGATCGACATCAGGTCGATATTCATCTTGTTCACGTCGATCGGAATCTTGCCCACTGCCTGGGTGGCGTCGGTGTGGAAAATCACGCCGCGCTCGCGACAGAGCTTCCCGATTTCAGCGACCGGCTGCACTACGCCAATCTCGTTATTGGCGGCCATGATGGTCACCAGGATGGTCTTGTCATCCATGGCGCGCTTCAGTTCTTCCAGGTCGATGAGGCCGTCTTTCTGCACCGGCATGTAGGTGACGCGGTAGCCGTACTTTTCCAGCCGCTTGCAGGTATCGAGCACGGCCTTATGCTCGGTCACGGCGGTGATGATGTGGTTGCCCTTCTCCCGGTACATTTCGGCCACGCCCTTGATGGCGAGGTTGTCGCTCTCGGTGGCGCCCGAAGTGAAAATGATCTCTTTGGGGGTCGCGCCGATCAGTTTGGCCACACGCTCGCGCGCGGTCTCGACGCCTTCCTCGCCCGCCCATCCGAACGAGTGGTTGCGGCTGGCGGCATTGCCGAACTTCTCCATGAAGTAGGGCAGCATTTCTTCCAGCACCCGGGGATCCATGGGCGTGGTGGCGTGGTTGTCCATGTACACAGGCAGCTTCACGCCGTTGGCAGCAGTGCGCTGCTCCTGGGTTTCGGGGTGTCCATTCGTCCCCTGGGGGATGGTCTTTACATCGGTGCTCATAATTGCTCTCCTCAGAACCTGCTTAACCAATGGTTACGAATTCGGTTGCGCTCTTAGCTTTGTCGTGCCGGACCTTGTCATGGCCGGCCTTGTCGCCGTCGTGCGCCGACTCTTCTTTCATCTCCAGGATAGTGATGCTCCGCAGCAGCTCTTCGATTCCGTGGCTGACCCGCCGCAAAGGTTCGCGGATACTGCAACGGTCGCTCTGGTCACATTCGCCGCGCACGGTCACACATGACGTAATGAACAGCGGGCCATCAATCGCCCTGATCACTTCGAACGCCGAAATCATCCCCGGATCGCGAGCCAGCGTGTAACCGCCGTTGGTTCCGTGCTGGGAGTGCAGTAACCCGGCTTTGACCAGTCGCTGCAGAATCTTGGCCAGCGCTTCCTGGGGGATGCCGTAGGCGTCCGCTACGTCCTTGGCGCTGCAGGCGCCGCCGCTCGCCATGCTCGGCCAGATGCTTCATGGCCATCAACCCGTAATCCGCCTTTTTGGTCAGCTTGAGCATGATCGACAAATCCGACCTTTTCAGTCGGATATATCTATATTAGACGCCAACCTGCTCAAATGCAACCCCTTACAGGCAATGGTCACAAACTGGCGCCCAGGTGCGACGGATTGCATCTGCAGTGGAGTAACCCTGGCCCGTCGTGTCCGGTGGTTGAAGGGCATCAGGCTGCGCCGTTTTCTGCATGAAGCCAAAGATCACGAGGGGCTTGACATCTGGGGAAGGCGGTCTAAAATACCGCCAATTTCCGGCGAATTCCCCAGCCGTTGACAGGGAACCAGCACCCGGATTTATGACTCCATCCTCGCCGTCCGAACTCCCCGAGAAGAAAAGCAACATGCCGCCGTGTAAGCACCCGCGCGTTCAAATCGTGGCCCGCGAAGAAGACTCTGAATTCGTTGAATGCAAGGAGTGCGGTGAAATCTTCGAGTCCAGCGAATTCAAGGACATGATCATCGAGGACACGAAGCTTCCCAAGGAATCGTAGATTCCCCTGCAAGCTGTTTTCATCGAGATGGCAGTACTGCGAGGGCAGGATGCCCTCGCGACAGCCGGCGGAACGCCGGCGCTACACGGAACCGTGACAAAGGTAACCTCGCTCCTGGCCTTTGCTGTTGTTGCCGCCACAACAATTTGTTAATGTCGCTCGGGGATTATCTTGTCCGCTAAAAATCAGACTCCGCTTGTGGCGTTGGTGGTGGACGATTCCATGCTGATCCGGCACACCGTGTGCCGCTTTCTCGAGGAGCGTGGCTACAGCGTGGAGTCGGCAAGCAACGGCGAAGAAGCGCTGCCCATCGCCCAGCGGATTCATCCCGACATCATCATCACGGATATGCAGATGCCCAGAATGAGCGGCACCGAACTGATCACCGCGCTCAAGGCCCGGCCCGAAACCGCGGACATCCCTATCGTCATCGTGGCCGGAAAAAATAGCGGATTCGATGCCCAGGAACACCGCGCCAATTTCGCCATTTTCAAAGACATCGACATCGAAGCCCAGCTCACAAAAGCGCTCGAAGCCGTGCTCGGAAGCCGCGTCACCAAAGTCACAGCTGCAGGGAAATAAAGGCAAGACAACGGGTGCCCCATCCTCGTCTCTCCGTTTTTTGGCGAGACAGGGTGGGGCCGTTGACTCCCCTGGGGCAGGATGATCCCATTACCCCACTCATTTCGCAAAAAAGCGCGAAATGAATGGGGCACCGAGGCAATGAATGGGGCACCGAGGGAATGAGTGGGGCACACACGCTACGTGCCAATTGCTCGCCGCAGCGCCATGCCCGCTTCCGCGGAGAAATCCATGGCGGCAAACTCCCGGGCAAGAAATTTTGGATAGGCCGCCGCCGCAATCATGGCGGCGTTGTCGGTGGAGAGTGGACGGGAAGGGAAATACACGGGCAGGCCTTCCATGGCGGCGTCCTGTTCAAAGCGCTGGCGCAATTCATTGTTTGCGGCCACGCCGCCGGTGACGAACAGGGTGGCGGCGTTGCAGGCCCGGGCCGCAGCCAGGGTCTTCATCACGAGATCGCTCACCAGGGCCCGCTGGAATGAAGCCACCAGGTCGAGCGTCTTCCGGTCGGTGTGACGCAGGTAGTCTTCGAGCCCGGGCTTCTCGATCGTGCTCAACGCTTTTCGACGGGCCTCGATCGAAGCCCGCATCTCGTGGACTTCGACGTAGCGCAAGACGGCGGTCTTGATTCCACTGTAGGAAAAATCAAAGCGCGGCCCAGCTGTACCGTCGCTCTTATCGTTATCCCTCCGGTCCCGGTGCTTAAGGTGTGCGGGCGGAAACTTCACCGCCGTGGGATCGCCGTGAGTGGACAGCCGGTCGATAATGGGGCCGCCCGGATATCCCAGCCCCAATAACTTCGCGACTTTGTCGAAGGCTTCACCGGCGGCGTCGTCGCGGGTGTGTCCGATGTTCTGGTACGACCAGTATTCTGCTCGCTGCTCGGCCAGGTAAAGATGGGTGTGCCCGCCCGAAACCACCAAAGCCAGGACGGGAAAATTCATCTCTCGATCATTTTTCTGGCGTTCTTCTCTCTGGCGTTCTTCGAGCAGAACGGCGTGAATGTGTCCTTCCAGATGATTGACAGCGATCAGGGGCTTGTCGAGGGCGAAGGCCAGCGCCTTGGCGTATCCGATTCCGACCAGCAGGGCGCCGGCCAGCCCGGGTCCCTGCGTGACTGCCAACGCGTCGATCGACTGGTAGGACTGTCCGGCATCGGCCAGCGCCTTGCGGACCACGGGCACAATCGCCTTGAGGTGCTCCCGCGAAGCCAGCTCAGGCACCACGCCTCCGTAAGGCTGGTGCGCGGCGATCTGCGAGAAGACGACGTTCGAGACCATTCTTTCGCCCGAATACACAACCGCTGCCGCGGTCTCGTCGCAGGAGCTTTCAATGCCGAGAATGTAAGCGCCAGCCATGGTCTCCAGTTTAAATCACGAACAACGATGGAGCACGGGCGTCCCGCCCACCACGCACGGACTGTGCCCGACGGGCGGGACGCCCGTCCTCCATCAAGGCTTCTGCCCGCTGGCCTGCAGCGCGGCTACAATATGTCGTGATGTCGAGTGAGAGCCCGAGCGTGCCACCCGCCACCGAGCCGGTCAGTTCGCTCTACGATACCCGCCTGCCTGAACTCTCGCGCTGGCGGCGGATGCAAATCCCGGTCATTGCCGCCGCGGTCATCACGGTCATTCGCGCTCTTGGTCCCACGCTGCGTTTCGAAGAGCTGGGCATGCATCACTACCGGGAATCGCGCGCCCGGGGCGTGCCGGTGGTTTCCGCCTTCTGGCATCGCTGCATTATTTCCGCCACCTGGTACTGGCGCAATCGGGGCGTGGTGGTGATGAACACCACTAACTTCGACGGCCAGTGGACACGGCGCGTGATTGAGCACTTCGGCTTCTCCACCGCCCAGGGCAGTTCCACCCGCGGGGGCTTGCGCGGACTTGCAGTCATGGCGCGGCGCATGGAAGAAGGCGTGGACTCGTCGTTTACCATCGATGGCCCGCGCGGCCCGCGCTACGTGGCCAAACCCGGACCGGTGATGCTGGCCCGCAAGACCGGCCGGCCCATTTACGTTTTTCATATTGGAGTCGAAAAAGCGCACACGCTGGAAAAAGCCTGGGACCTGATGGCGATCCCGCATCCCTTCTCGCGGGCGGTGATCGTGAGCGCCCCGCTGATCCCGGTTTCGCCGGACGCAGGTGCGGAGGAACTCGAACGCAAGCACGCGGAGATGCAGGCCGCGCTCGAACGCGTTCGTGACGTGGCTGAATCGTGGTTTGGATTGAGCGAGCCGGAGCGCGAGCAGCTGCGGGCGGAATGGAATACCTGAATCAGTCGAAACCGCGTGGGGACAGCCGCCCTCGGCTGTCCGGTCGCCCGCAGGGCGACTGCCGGTGCAGCGGAAAAAGAATGTCGCAGACCAAAGAAATCGCGGAGAGGATTGTTCGCAAATTGCGTGACGCGGGCCACCTGTCCTACCTGGTTGGCGGATGCGTGCGCGATGTGTTGCTTGGTCGCGAAGCCGCCGACTACGACGTCGCCACCGACGCCACGCCCGACGAAGTCATGCGGATCTTTCCTGAAACCTACGCCGTCGGCGCGCAGTTCGGTGTCGTGCTGGTTCCTCTAAGAGACGACGCGAACCACACGGTTGAGGTCGCCACCTTCCGCAGTGACATCGGTTACAGCGACGGCCGCCATCCCGACCAGGTACGCTTCAGCAAAAGCGCGCAGGAAGATGTCGAGCGCCGCGACTTCACCATCAACGGGTTGCTGCTCGATCCCGTCAAGAATGAAGTGCTGGATTTTGTCGGCGGCCGCAAGGACCTCGAAGCCGGAATCATTCGCGCCATCGGTCCGCCCGAGTTGCGCTTCGCCGAAGACAAGCTGCGCATGCTGCGAGCGGTGCGCTTTGCCGCCCGCTTCGGCTACAGCATCGAGCCCGCAACGTTTGCCGCGATCCAGAAGCTGGCGGCTGAGATCAGTCAAGTCTCCCGCGAGCGGGTGCGCGATGAATTAACCAAAATGCTTACTGAAGGCCATGCGCGCCAGGCCTTCCTGCTGCTCGACCAGACTGGTCTGCTCCGCGAAGTCCTGCCGGAGATTTCCGCGATGAAGGGCGTGCAGCAACCGCCGGAATTTCATCCTGAAGGCGACGTTTTTGTGCACACACTGCTGCTGCTCCAGGAACTGCCGCATCCCTGCGCGGCGACGCTGGCATGGGGAGCGCTGCTGCATGATGTCGGCAAGCCGTCAACGTTCCGCGTGGCCCCAGACCGCATTCGCTTCGACAATCACGTGGACGTAGGCGTAAAGATGGCGGAAGCGATCTGCCGGCGCCTGCGTTTTGCCAACGACGACACTGAGCAGATTCTGGCCCTGGTGGCCAACCACATGCGTTTCTCGCATGTGCCGCAGATGAAGGAATCCACCTTCAAGAGATTTGTGCGCATGCCCGAGTTTGAGCAGCACCTCGAACTGCACCGACTGGACTGCCAGGCCAGTCACGGCGACCTGACTTCCTACAACTTCACCCGCAGGAGAATCGCCTCGATACCCCCGGAGGCAATTCGTCCCGCATCGCTCATCAGCGGCGATGACCTGATCGCGGCCGGGTACGTGCCCGGGCCGCGCTTCAAGGAAATCCTTTCGCAGGTCGAAGATGCCCAGCTCGAAGGGCGCCTGCAGTCGAAAGACAGCGCGCTGGAGTATGTGAGGCGAGAATTTCCCCGCGACGCGGACCATTCGGGCGGGAACTGACTGGAGGGCGCAGGCTGTCAAGGCCCACTGGGCTCGTGTTTGTTCTCAAACGGTTGAGGTCAAAAGAAATATATTCTTTCTCTGCCTGTCCCATTTACCCCGCGCAAATTGTTATGCTGAAAATATGGCGCGCGAGTTTTCCTCAGCCGGCGAGAGCAAGGGGAATGGTAAAATCCTTTTCGCTCCCACGAAGAATTTCATCCGTTGATGACTCGAGCCATGGAACAGGTCGGCGCAGGGCTGGAGAAGATCGTTGCCGGCAGTTTACGGCGTGCCCCAGCGGGGCAAGGCCCGTTGCAGGCGTGGGCCCTGGCTTGCGGACAGGCGGTAGCGGCACGCACCCGGGCCATCGATTTCACTCAGGGTATTCTGCGCGTGCAAGTTCCCGACGCAGGCTGGCGAACTGAGTTGAAGGCGCTGGCGCCTCAATATCTCGCGGTCATCAATCGCTACCTGGCGGAGAGCGTTTCCCGGATTGAGTTTGTGGTCCCGGACAGAGCCGCGGGCGGGGGCGCCCGCGCCACACAAATCTCGAGCACATGAAAGTTACCGAAAAAGACGTTGCTTACGTGGCCGATCTCGGCAACCTGGAATTGACCGCGGACGAGCGCACGCGCATGGTGCGCGACCTGAACTCGATTCTTGGTCACATTGACAGCTTGAACGAGTTGGATACGACAAACGTCCCGCCCATGGCGCAGGTTTCGGACCGTTACGGTGTGGATCAATCGAAGCAGGGGGGTGAACGCTTCGCCTACGCCAGCCGCGAAGATATCCACGAAGGCCTGCGTAAGTCGCTACCCCACGACGTAGCCCTGGCAAACGCGCCGGATTCGGATGGAACGTTCTTCAAAGTGCCCAAGGTGATCGAGCGGTAAGGAAACCGCCGTTGGTGGTTGGCCCTTGGTCTTTGGCCAACGACCAGCGACCAAGAGCCAACGACGATTTACATGAATCTCGGCCTGCTCACGATCGATGCCGCTCGCTCCGCTGTGCAGGAGCGCAAGACCACTGCTGCGGCGCTGGCGGAATCGTTTTACGCCAAGATCGAGAGTGACGATCCGAAGATTGGCGCGTTTCTGACTCTGTCTAAAGAGCGCGCAATGGCTAAAGCGGCTGAGATGGACGCGCTCGCGGTAAAAGGCGAAAAGCTTCCCTCGCTGGGCGGTGTGCCAGTAGCAATCAAAGATGTGATGGTCACCAAGGGCGTTCGCACCACCGCAGGTTCAAAGATCCTGGGTAACTATGTTCCGCCGTACGATTGCACGGCTGTGGCCCGACTCGAAGCCGCCGGCGCCGTGGTGCTGGGCAAGTTGAACTGCGACGAGTTCGCGATGGGTTCGTCCAACGAGAACTCGGCGTGGAAGCCGGTGCACAACCCGCGCGATCTCACCCGCGTTCCGGGCGGTTCGTCTGGCGGGTCAGCCGCGGCCGTGGCTGCGGACATGGCGGTGGCGACGCTGGGCTCGGACACGGGCGGTTCCATTCGTCAGCCCGCGTCTTTTTGCGGTGTCGTCGGGCTGATGCCGACCTATGGACGGGTCTCGCGCTACGGCTTGATCGCCTTTGCTTCGTCGCTCGATCACATTGGCCCGCTCACGAAGACGGTGAAAGATGCGGCCATCATGTTGCGAACCATTGCCGGCCGCGATCCCATGGATTCGACTTCTGCCGACATTCCGGTTCCGGATTACGTTGCGGAGTTGGAAAAGCCGGTGCGCGGGCTGAAGATTGGCGTGGCCAAAGAGTATCTGGGAGAAGGCCTGGACAAGGAAATCCGCAGCGTCATCGAGGCCGCGATTCAGAAACTGGCACAGCAGGGATGCGAGATCGTGGAGGTTTCGCTGCCGCACACTAGATACGCCATTCCGGCCTACTACATCGTGGCCACCGCGGAGGCGTCGTCGAACCTGGCCCGCTTTGATGGCGTGCGCTACGGATACCGGGCCAAGGATGCGCACACACTCTCGGAAATGTACCGCCGCAGCCGCGATCAGGCCTTCGGCGCGGAAGTAAAGCGCCGCATCATGCTGGGGACATACGCGCTGAGCGCAGGCTACTACGACGCCTACTATCTTAAAGCGCAAAAAGTGCGCACCTTGCTGACCCGCGACTTCGAAGAGGCGTTCAAGAAGGTGGACGCCATTGTGGCTCCGGTCAGTCCCACGGCGGCGTTCAAGCTGGGCGAAAAAGTGGACGACCCGCTGGCTATGTATCTGGCCGACATCTACACCGTGACTGCGGACCTGGCGGGAATTCCGGGAATTTCCGTGCCCTGTGGCCAGACCAAGGAAAAGTTGCCCATTGGATTGCAGATCCTGGGGCGGCATTTCGATGAGAGCACGATACTACGGGTCGCGCAAGCGAGCGAGAAGGCAGCGTAAGCAAAGAAGACTTCAGGGTTAGTCAGGGAAGACAATCGCCATCGGCTTCGGCTGATGGCGATTTTGCTTTTGGGCGCTAGCGACTGCCCGGATCGCCGACCCGGCTGTCCGGCCAGGCCCTTGTTCACCTTTCCGATCCAAACTTTTAAAAACTTGATCACGGAGAAAAACACTCATGAAGGCGAATTCGATGAGCAGAATCCTGCTGGCCGTTGTCCTGAGCATTTCACTAATCGCCACCGGTTGCAGCGCCCAGTGGATCAGCGTGGCCCTGGCCGATTTGCCGGTGCTGACCCAGATGGCGTTGAACATCGCCGCGCTGGTGGCAACCCTGCAATCGGGAAAGCAGTTGCCCCCCACCGAGGCCCTGGCCATCCAGAACATTTCTGCGGAAGCCAGTAAGGACCTGACTCTTCTGCATTCGTTGTACAACTCCTACAAAACGACTCCGAGTTCGGACACTTTGCAGAAGATTGAGGGCCTGATTCAGGACACGAACCATAACCTGCCGGCGCTTTTGCAAGCTGCGCACATCAGCGACCCAGCGCTTTCCGCTCGAATCACGGCTGCAGTGAACCTGATCCTCACCAGCGTCAGCAGTTTTGCCTCGCTGATTCCACAGCCGCCTTCGGCCACCTCGAAGACGGCGCGCCAGAACATGGTCATTCCTCACCCCGGGGACCTGAAGCGGCAGTGGAACCAGCAGGTGTGCGCTCCCAGCGGCAATGCGGCCCTTGATGTCGCACTCCGCGAACGAATTTTGCGATGACAGATAGAAACTTGGAACTGGGAACAAGAAACTAGGAACTGGAAACAAAAAAACGGATACCTAAAGACCGGATACCTAAAAACCAGTTACCAGTGACCAGTTCTCTGTTCTCAGTTGCATTCGAGGTTTCTTCCATGACCCTGCCTGTAATTGCAATTACGAATGCATCTACCTGCCTGAGCGACGGGGAGGTCGCAGCTGTGATTCCAGCGTTGCAACGTCAGGTCACTGTGGATTTCAGAGCATATTGGGAAGCCGATTGCCAGTTGAGGTTTCTACCCAGGGGAGAACTGCTTACCGAGGGCTGGTGGCAGATCTCCGTTACTGACAATCCTGACCAGGCCGGCGCCCTCGGATATCACGAACTGACCAGCCGCGGAACTCCGTTGGGCAAAGTATTTGCCGGGCTTGATCTCCAGACCGGAGGCTCGTGGACGGTTACGCTGAGCCACGAGTTACTCGAAATGCTGGCAGATCCTTGGATCAACTGGTGCGCGCAAGGCTCCGACGGAAAAATCTATGCGCTGGAAGTCTGTGACGCAGTCGAGGCCGACGAATTGGGCTACGACATCGATGGCGTGGTGGTTTCAGATTTCATCACGCCATCGTGGTTTGAGCCCACGCATGCCGATCGGGTGGATTTCAAGCGGCGAATCTTGCACCCGCTGCAGCTGGCCGAAGGGGGATACATCTCGGTGCTGGATGCGCACGGCGGGTGGACGCAGATCGCGGGGCAAGGCGAGCCTTCAACTCCGATTCCATGGGGAAGCAGGAGGCAACGGCGCAACATGCGAAAGACGGAGTGGAGGAAGAGTCTGCCGCACAAGTAACCTACTTCCTGCGCCAGCGAACCCCATCCTTGGTGATTTCGACGAGCAAGCCGGCTGAGGTCAATTCAGCGCGGATGGCATCCGAGAGCTGAAAATTGCGCGCCCGGCGAGCGGCTTCCATTTCGGTGATTTTCGCTTCGATTGCAGCATCGGTCAGGCTTTGGGTCTCAACGGCAGCCAGCAATTCCGGACTGACATCCTGCTCGCGCCCTTCTGCTCTTGCCCATTCGAGGATGGATTTCATCTTGGGCGCATCGTCGTCCTTCAGCACGGCAAAGATTTCGTCAAACTTGTCGAGCGCGGCCAGCAGAGGTGCGACATCATCTTTCTTCATCTGTCCGTTGTCGATCGCGACGTTGGCTTTGCGTACCATGTCAAAAATCGCCGCTTGCGCCTGGGCGGTGTTGAGGTCGTCGTTCAGCGCGGAGGTCATGCGTTCAACGGATTCGCCAGCCAGATTGGAATCTCCTGAACCAGGCGGGAATTGGCCGGCCTTCAGGCGCAACTGGAAGTTCCGCAATTTTTCCACGTTGCTGGCCATTTGCTTCAAGCCGTCGAAGGTAAAGTTCAACTGGTGGCGATAGGGCACAGACGCCAGCAAGAGACGGATGGCGGAGGGTTTGTATCCCCGCAGCGCCAGATCGCGCAGGGTGAAGAAATTGCCCGCGCTCTTGGACATCTTTTCGCCTTCGACCAGCAGAAAGCGGGCGTGAAACCAGAAGTGCACGAAAGGCTTTCCGGTCAGCGCTTCGGACTGCGCGATTTCGTTTTCATGATGCGGGAAAATAAGGTCCTCGCCACCGGCGTGTAAATCGAACGTCTCTCCCAATTCCTGCATGGACATCGCCGAGCACTCGATGTGCCAGCCCGGCCGGCCGGGTCCTATCGGACTCTCCCAGAATGCTTCCCCTGGTTTGGGCGCCTTCCACAGCGCGAAGTCGCGGGCACTGTCTTTTTCGTACTCGTCCACATCCACGCGCGCGCCGTCTTCCATTCCCTCGAAATCTTTCCTGGAGAGCTTGCCGTAGCCGGGGAACCTGGCGATGCGAAAGTAATAAGACCCGTCGTCGGTACGGTAGGCATAGCCTTTCTTCACCAGCGCCGCGACGAAGCGCGCCATCTCTTCGATATGGTCGGTGGCGCGGGCAAGGACCGGCTGCTCGATATTCAGCGTGGCACTGTCTTCGAGAAAAGCCTTCTCGTATTTCGCGGTGTAGGCCTTGACGCTCAGGCCTTCCTGGGCGGAGTTGCGGATGATCTTGTCGTCCACGTCGGTAATGTTCATGACATGGCGCACCCGGAACCCGCTCTGCAGCAGGAAGCGGCGCAGAATGTCCACAGCGACAAAGGTCCTGAAGTTGCCGATGTGGCCGTAGTCATACACAGTGGGTCCGCAGGCGTACATCCGCACTTCATTATCTTGCAGGGGATGGAATTCTTCGATTTTGCCAGAGAGCGTGTTGTAAAGGCGCAAAGCCATGAGTGGGATGAAGATTGCAGATAGAATCGTCAATTCTAGGGGGACACGGGAAAGAGGGTCAAATCGAGCCTCCTGACGACTTCGGGACCTCGGCAGGAGCGTGATTCGCGGCATGCAGTCGCTGACCCACGAGAAAGACGTAGTGCAGTGCCGAAACCACCGTGAAAGCCACAGTGGCATGAAGAAACGTGGTCTGGGTGAGCCAGACCCAGCGGGCATGCTTAATCTGAAACAGCATCACAAAAAAAATCGCAGCCACCTGGGCAAACGTGTTGGCCTTGCCAAAGATGCTGGGACGGAAATCCCGCAGTCCGGCGATGGCGTAGAGTACCGCGCTGGCGCACAGAATCGATATGTCGCGGCTGAAGACCAGAACGGTGTACTTCCACGCAATCTTGTGCAGAATAGCCAGCACCATGAACATGGTGCTGAGCAGAAGCTTGTCCGCGATGGGATCGAGATACTGGCCGAGCACAGTCTGCTGCTTGAGCGTCCGCGCCAGCATTCCGTCGAGGCCGTCGCTGAAGCCCGCCAGGACAAACAACACCAGCGCCCACTTGTAGTGGCCGGCCACCAGGTTGATCACGATGAAGGGCACGAACATCATGCGCAGCAGGGTCAGCTGGTTGGGCGCAGTGAGCAACTGGGACAACTTCATTTCAGATCTCCGCCCGCCCGGGACCCAGTCATCAGATTGGCGGTGAGCAGCGAAGCCGGATCCAGGCCCGTCTTGGCAGTGAAACGCTGAGAGAGCGAAGGAATGCCGCCGTCCGGAGCATCAAGCTCCACCCGCTCGACGCGATGCATCGGAAAGAAGACTACACCGCGGGAAGCAGGGTCGCCGGCTTTGATCATGGAAACCAGGTCTTCGAATGAACCCAGTTCGATGCCGGCAAGACTCAGTCCCTGGGCCGTCAGGGCCAGAATTGCCCCCCAGAACTTCTCCCGAGGATTCCCCAGGGTCAAGAGCACAATCGCGCCGGGCCGAAACGGATTTTCAATTCCGGCGATCGGTGCGTCGCGGGAGTCGTGAGGATCCATCAAAAGATTGTCGCCGTGAACGGGGAGACTTTGCAACTGCGCGGTGGACAAACGAAGCGTTCGTGGTAAGGAACCGCCGAGATTCTTCTGCGCAGGATCGGCAGGAATCGCAGCCATGGTCAGCGGGCAGCTGACTGTCATCACCGGGAACGCCAATTTCAGCCCTCACCGTCCCGCCAGCCCGCTCTTACGAATTATTTCTTACACTTTCGTCTGGTTTCGATTCTGATGTACTATCTCCGGTATCGCACGCTCGTTGCCGGGCTTTGACTTTGCCCCTTGCCGGAGAGCCAATGAATCGACGCAACTTCTTGAAATCCGCCACCGCAACCGGACTCGCAGTCGGACTGCTCAGGCCCAGTGCCAATGCCTCCATGCCTGAGCATAACTGGGACAAATACGATTGGGGACCAGGGCCCGCGGTTCCCGACCGGCTTTATCAGGGGCCGTTTCCTCAGTATGGTCCCTGCGCCGTTGTCCCCGACAGCGATGTCTCGATGATCACTTCGCCGTCCCGGGAAATCGTCGCCAATTACGGCATGGGACTTGTCGCTTATCTGTCCGACGACACTGGACCGCTCATTATCCCCGGCGAAAGCCAGGAAAAAACTCTGGAGGACCTGGTCAGGCTGCCCTTCGTGCAGAAGGTCTATCTTCGTCCCAACTGGCGTGAGGTCCAGAAGCAGCCCGGCCGGCTCGACTTCGCGGAGTGGTGGAGGGTTGCGTTCGATCTTGCTCGGCGCTACGACAAACCAATCGGCTTCCGGGTCCAGCTGGAGAACCCCGACGTGCCTGAACCGGGGATGCCGGACTTTCTCCTCAACAAGGTTCCCTACGTAAAACTCAAAGGTGAGTGGAAGGGCAACCCAGCCGAAACGCGCTATAAAAAAGATAACCGGGTGCCGCGCTACGATCACCCGGCGTATCAGGCTGCATTTCGCGAATTGAATGAGCTGCTGGCCGCCGAACTCAACGGTCACCCGCAGGTCGAGTTCATGGACACGATGATGTACGGCTTCTGGGGCGAGGGCCACACCTGGCCTTACGAGGGCAATCCCTTCCCCAGCCAGTTAGTCGCGGAACAGACCTGGGCATCGATGTTCGAAACGCAACTCCAGCACTGGACCAAAGTCCCGCTGGCGACGAACACGCAGCCCGACTTCAGCAACGTGGGCAACGCCGATATGCTGGATCGCACCATGCGCACCGGCAACTGGCTGCGTACCGACACGATCTTCATCGAGAACACTCAGATCGAGGCCTTGAGCTACCGCCCGCCCTGGGCCGCGGCCATCTGCGAGGTTGGTTTCACCACTGGCGATGCGAAGCAACTTCAGATCGACGAAGACGGAATCACCTACAACGAGCAAATTATTTCTCACGCCGCCGATGTCGGCGTCAACTACCTATCGGTTTGGAGTTGGCACAACCAATCAGCCCGCAGCATTACCAGCTACTACGAGAAGTTTCCCGGGCCGATCGACGACATGGCCCGCCGGATCGGCTACCGTATCCGCCCGTCGTTTATCTGGACCTTCAAGCGCGACGGAGCCAACGGTCTGGTGATCGGGCTCGCCAACGATGGCATCACGCCCGTTCCTGGCGTCCTTCGCCTTACCGTGTTCAGTGAAGACGGCAAGATCAACGTATCAGGCTGCGTTGACCCTGGATATCCGAAGCCGATCGGCGTTCATCAGGCCATGCTGATACTGCCTGCAGGCCTTCCATGGCAGGGCCTGCGGTTGAAAGCCGAACTCGAAGTGAAGGGTGTGCGTCATCCGGTCCGATGGGCGTGCCGGCAGAAGGTCAACTCGGATGGCTCGTTGACGCTGCGCCACAATTACAAACCTGATCAGCCGCTGGTGTAGAAGCGCAGGGCCCAGGATCTGTCATCTTGAGCGGAGTGGTTTTTCGCGAACGCGAAAAACCGCGGAGTCGAAAGACCCTACCACAGGCAAAATGTTGACGCCAGAGGTGCTGCACTACAGACGCGCATAGGAGGAATCCCTTGAACCTGGACCTGAATCGCCGCGAATTCCTGAAAATCACTGCCGGGGCCGGCGCGGCCATGGCTATGCCAACGACAGGACATGCCGCCTCTTCCAAAATGATCGGCATCCAGGTCGGAGCAATTTCGTTTGTGGATGAAGGCACCGAGCAAGTCCTTGACGTGCTTCAGGAACGTGCCAGTGTGAATACGTTATTTCTGGCGGTATTCACCTACGGGCGCGGCATCGCCGGAAGGCAGATACCGGGCCAGCCGCTGCCCGATCACGGCAAGCAGGAATACGATCTCAATTTTCACGGCGGGAACTTCGCCACCCCTCATCCGCAGTACTACCAAAATACGGTCATCAAGGACACGCGCGCGCCCGACCACGGCGACCTGGATATCCTGGCCGAAGTGCTCCCGGCGGCCAAGAAGCGCGGCATGAAGGTCATCTGCTGGCTTGAAGATGTGTTTCGCACCGACTTGCCGAACATCGGGAAAGTCCAGGAGCGGGACCTCTACGGGCGGAACGCCGAGACGCTATGTGTCAACAATCCCGACTACCGGAATTTCTTTACCGGCCTGGTCGAGGATTACGCCCGTTCCTATGACATCGACGGAATCATGTGGGGATCCGAGCGCCAGGGCGCGCTTTCCGACAGTCTGGGGGCGACGCATGACACTCCGCCGATCGATCCCGGTAACGTGACCTGTTTCTGCGAATTTTGTCAGGCCAAAGCCAAAGACCGCGGCATTAATGTGGAGCGCGCCCGGCTGGGATTTCTCGAGCTGGAAAAATTCGTGCGCTCGGCGCGTAGCGGCAAGCGCCCCGTGGACGGCTACTACGTTCAATTCTGGCGGCTCCTGTTGCGCTATCCCGAACTGGCTGCCTGGGAAATGCTCTTCACTGACGGTCTTCGCGAAACCTACGCCGCTATCTACAAAACCGTAAAGACGGCGAAACCGGCGGTGCCCGTGGGCTGGCACATCTGGCACAACAATTCCTTCAATCCGATTTATCGCGCGGAACAGGACCTGCATGAGCTCTCGAATTATTCAGATTTCATAAAAGTTGTCATGTACAACAACTGCGGCGGCGAGCGCATGGCCCTGTACGTGGACAATATCGGCTCGACGCTGTATGGGGATCTCTCGAAACAGAGCTTGCTCGATATGAACTACGCCCTGATGGGATTCAAGGAGGGCGGCTACGATCAGATTCCTCACACTGGCCTATCGTCCGACTACGTTTACCGCGAGACAAAACGCGCGCTCGAGGGCGTTGCCGGTACGAGGACTTTGATCTGGCCAGGCATTGATATCGATATTCCGACCGAACCCAATAACAGCAAGTGCACGCCGCAAAGCGTAAAGCAGGCAGTCGTGGCGGCCTTCCGCGCGGGAGCGCCCGGTGTGCTCCTATCCCGAAAATATTCCGAGATGAGGCTCGCCAACCTCAGCGGCGCTGGGGACGCGATTCGCGAGTTGAAATTGTAGCCGTCCGACGCCGGCCCGCCGCGATTGGTAACGAGAAGCCGGCTTCTGGGAAGTTCCCGCCTTGTCTCTCCAAGGAACGGGGAGACGAGGGTGCTCCGTCCTCGTCGTTCCGCACTTTGGAACGACAGGGCGGGGAACCAGTCAGTCCTGGCTGTCTCGAATGGATCCGCGGTGGAATCCTGCCTCGATCCAGCCTTCACAGGCGGCAAATTGTTCGCCGCACCCGCTAGTCTTCAGGCGTGGGTTCGTTGGGCGTAGGTTCGTTGGGAGCAGCTTCGGCAGGGGCCAGGGGTAATTGCGAAGCGCTGCTCAGCAGGCCGCGCTCCTCCGGCGAGAACTCGTTCTTGAAGCGGTCGGAATCGATGACCTGTTGCCGCTGGTCGGGAGGCATGGCGCTGAGATCGCGGATTGCGGTCCGCAATTTCTTCCGGCGATCGGGAGGCAGATCTCTGAGTTGCGAAAACAGCTGCCGCGCCTGCTGCTTCTGATCGGGAGTCAGGTGCTCCCAGGTTTCCATGCGTTGCAGGATGCGGTTCTGTTGCTGCGGCGGGAGACTGTTGAAACGCAGCAACCGTTCCCTCAACATCTGCTGCCGGGCCGGCGGAAGGCTGCGGAACTGGGGATCGTTGTCGAGGGCCTTCTGCTGCTGATCGGGAGGCAGGTCCTTGTAGCGGCGCAGCCATTGTCCGGCGTGATTGGCCTGCGCCTGCTGCCGCGCTTCCTGCCGTTGCTGGCGTCTTTCAGCGGCACGACCCTGGGCCCAACCCGACGGAGCGGTGGAGGCCAGCAGCAGGGCCGCCGTCGCTATTCTTATCGTGATGGACTTCAGCGCGGACACTGTTTGTGATTCTCCCGATTCGCACCTCACCACTTGCGATCATGAATCCGGCACCGCAAGGCTCCGCCAAGGGACGACCGCGAACGGATGCCAAACAGCATTACGGATTGGCCGTCACATCCGCCTGCACCGCGAGATCATCGAGCACATCGAAATCGGAATAGAGATTCTGATTTTTCTCCAGCGCCTGCAGATCTCCCACGGCCGTGCCCGGCTCCGCCTGAGCTTGCGGGCCCACTGCCACCAGGCGCCGCCGGATTGGTTCCCCTCTCGCCGCTGTTCATACGAACCAGGCTTACGCCGACCACCATCACCAGGGCAAACGACGCGGCCAGCACCGGCTTGCGCAGCCAGTGCATCCAGCCGGCGGTCTGCGTTGCGCTCTCCTCGCGCAAGCGCGCGCGCATGCGGACATCAAAATAGGGCGAGGGCTCCGGCGCCTGCCACTCGTCGAGCAGTGACATGGTCTGGCGGAAAGCCTCGAGCTTGCCCGCACACTCGGCGCAGGAGTCGAGGTGGGCTTTCACTTCGGGCGTGACCGCGGTCAGCCCAGCGGCCAGGTCCGGCATTACTTCGCGAGTTTCATTGCACTTCATGACTGCTTCCTTTACACAAACTCTTTGAGCTGTTCGCGCAGCGTTTCATAAGCGCGAAACAGCAACGACTTGGTGGCGGATTCGCTCAGCTTCAACACATCGGCAATCTGGCGATACTCCATCTGCTGATACTTGTGCATCACCACCGCGATTCTCTGGCGCTCGGGCAGGGCCTGCACCCGCTGCCGGATGGCGGCCACCCGCTCCCGCCGCACGATCGCTTCCTCGGCGCTGGGCGTCCGGTCGGGCAGGTCCAGAGTGTGTCCATTCTCGTCGTCCGGTTCGTCCAGGCTGACCGTATTCTCGGGACGCTCGTGGCGCGTGTCGCGCGCATGATTCACCGCAAGGTTGGTGGCGATGCGATAAAGCCATGTGGTGAACTTGGCGCTGGCTTCGTAGCTTTCGCGCGAGCGGTAAACCCGCAGGAAAACTTCCTGGGCCAGATCCTCCGCGGCAGCATTGTTGTGCGCCATGCGGAACATGAAATTGACCATCGGCCGGCGGTACTTCTGCACCAGATATTCGAAAGCCGAGTCATCGCCGGCTTTCACCTGCAGCATGATCTGGGCATCGCTGAGCGCGTCGCCGGACACTGCGGCCTCGCCCTCGAAGGGCGGCGCTTGCGGCACCCCCGCCATTGCAAGCAACCCGCGATCCATGGCTACGCTGCTCACATCTGATTCAACCCCTGAAGAGGACGAAAGTTGCGCCTCGCCCGCTTTCGTCTCCGGCCCGGAAGTGCCTTCGGTACTATGGGCTGCGGTTACTTTGGCGGGTCTGGGGTCGGTAGGCATGGGCTGTGTTGAACCGCGCACACCGGCGGAGACCGCTGGACCGGCCCCGGAAGTCGCAGCAGGATCAGGCTATCACGCTCACAGGGATACACGAAACTGGTTCGTTTGCTAGAATATAGCGGCAGTTCGAGTTGGGCGCTTAACTCAGCGGTAGAGTGCCATCCTCACACGGTGGAAGTCGTAGGTTCAAATCCTACAGCGCCCACCATCGCATCCCTGCCTTGCGATGGAATCACTGACCACCTGGCTACTACCGAGTTGGAGCCAGCTCAACATTCCACCAACACCTTAGAGATAGTCGAGCCTTGCTCGGCCAGGACAGGGCAGAGCCCCGTCCCCACAATCTTTACTCGTTAGATTGACGAAGGCGTCGTGAGGTTGAGCGGGAAGGCTACGCCGCCGCACTCGATTTCCATGAAACCGCATAAAGCTGGGAGCGGGGTAATGAGATCGAGGAATGGCCGTATTCCCTGGCCACCCCTGCGAACAGAGCCGGACATGCCCTTCCTGCCAAACCTCGGTTACTTGGCGTACATCCTTTGCTGGCATAATCTGAATCCATATTCAGAACGACGGCGCCGGCCTCGGCCACCGGCACAAGCGACAAACTAGATATCAACAGGAGAGCAGTAATGCCCAGGACCCTGGTCTGCCCGTCCCGCAAGAGGGTTGTTATCTCCATATTTGCCTTCATCTTCAGCTTGATGATTCTGGCCGGCGCGGCTCCGGCGCAAACCCGCAACCGCATCACGCAGAGGATCGGGGACACCGAACCGGTGGTGGTTGCCATGCCGCACCGCTGGGCGCGCGCTGAATTTGATCAGGGCCGGGTTGAAGGCAGCCTGAACATCAATCACGCAGCCATCGTATTCAAGCTGGCGCCCTCGCAGCAGGCGGATCTGGACAAATTGCTGGCGGAACAACAGGACCCGCGCTCGGCAAACTATCGCCGGTGGCTGACTCCCGAGCAGTACGCGGCGCGCTTCGGTATGAGCGACGCCGACCTCGCGCAGGTGACCTCCTGGCTGAAAGCGCAGTGCCTGACCGTGGACGGCTTCTCCCGCGCCCGCACCCGCGTGTTTTTCAGCGGGACCGCGGCCCAGGTGGAAAGCGTCTTCCACACTGAACTGCACCGCTACCTGGTAAACGGACAGATGAGTCTGGCGAATGCTACCGAGATTTCCGTGCCGCAGGCGATTTCCGGCATGGTTCTGGGATTCCGCGGTTTGGAGACGTTCCGCCCCTTGCCCCGGGCGCGCGTGGCCCGGCCGAACTTCACTTCGCACGTATCGGGAAGTCACTTCGTATCGCCTGGAGACTTCGCCAAGATCTACAACCTGAATCCCCTTTACGCCGCCGGACTGGATGGAACGGGAGAAACAATTGCGGTTGTAGGACAGACCCAGATTCACACCGCTGACATTGACGCCTTCCGGACTGCCGCCGGGCTGCCGGCGAAAAATCTGCAATTAGTTTCTGTGGACGGCACAAAGGGGTTCAAGACCGGCGATGAGGTCGAGGCCGATCTTGACGTGGAATGGTCGGGCGCGGTGGCCAAAAATGCGACGATCCTCTACGTGTACACGGGCGGCAATTCCAGCCAAAACGTCTTTAACGCCCTGGAATACGCCATCGATAACAACCTGGCGCCGGTGATCAGCACCAGCTACGGCAATTGTGAAGCGAACCTGGGCTCGTTTACTGCGACCCTGCGGACAGATGTGCAGCAGGCTAATTCCCAGGGCCAGACTGTGACCGCGGCTTCCGGCGACGCCGGAGCCGCGGACTGCGAACTTCAAACTGCCAAATCTGCTACCCACGGCCTCGCTGTGGATTCGCCGGCCAGCGTCCCCGAGGTTACCGCCCTTGGAGGCAGCGAATTTACCGGAGATGCCACCAGCACCGTAACTGGAGGCGACGCGGCGGCCGATCCTCCGTTCTGGGGTGGCACCACCGGTGGAAACGACAATGTCAGCTCCGCCCTTGCCTATATCCCGGAAATGGCCTGGAATGACACGGCCGCCTCGATCGCTACGCCGACTGGAGGCCTTTCCGCCACGGGCGGCGGAGTGAGCACGGTTTTCGCCAAGCCCCCCTGGCAGAGTGCCCTGACCTTCGCCGACGGTCATCGCGATGTCCCTGACGTGTCTTTGACCGCTTCACCCAACCACGACGGCTCGCTCATCTGTTCGCAGGCTGCGGTCACCTCGAGTGGATCGAGCGCCACAAGTTGTACGGCTGGTTTCAGGGACAGCGCCGGGAACCTGTCGCCGGTGGGCGGCACCTCCGCCGGCTCGCCCGCTTTTGCTGGGATTGTCGCAATTCTCAACCAGGCTACGCAATCGGGTGGTTTGGGCAACATCAATCCCACCCTTTACAGCCTGGGAGGAACGGGCGCGTTTCACGACATCACGACCGGCAACAATATTGTCCCTTGCACCTCGGGTACGCCGACCGGCGGTTCCGCGTCGCTCCGCTGTCCTACATCGGCTCCGTTTCAGATCGGCTACAACGCTGCTGCCGGATACGACCTGGTCACCGGCCTGGGCTCCGTCAATGCCAACGTGCTGGCCACTTCATGGCCCGGCTTTGTATTGACCCCAAACTTTTCCATGGGGGGCACTCCGGTAAGCATTACATCACCGGGACAGGGCGGGACTTCGACCGTCACCCTGACTCCAACCAACGGATTTGTCGGCACGGTGGACCTCGCCTGCGCCCTAACTCCAGCTTCCACTACTGCCGGAGTCACTTGCAGCATTCCCGCGTCGGTGGCGCTGAACGGATCGAGTGAGACGGCAAGCCTGACTATCTCCACGACCGCGCCGCACGTGCTCTCGGGTGCCACCTCATCGCGCGGCCTGGGCTGGCTGGCGGCCAGCAGCAGCGCCCTGTTTGCCGGCATTTTTTTCCTTGGCGTGCCGTCACGCCGCCGTCGCATGACCGGGTTCGGACTCATGCTGCTGGTATTCTTCGCCGCCGGCGTGGGTTGCGGTGGAGGGAGCAGCAGCGGCGGATCCGCGAAGACCGGGGGAACGCCCAAGGGCAGCTACAACATCACGGTGACGGCCACCAGCGGTTCGTTGTCCCACACCGCCAACGTGGCTGTGACGGTGCAATAGGTCGCGTAGTGGTAGGACACTCCTGTGTGGGTCGGACACTCCCTTCGACTTCGCTCAGGGCAGGCTCTGTCCGACGCTTTTGACTTTGATTTTTCTAACCTTCCAGCAGATCACGTGGGGACAGCCGCCCTCGGCTGTCCGGTGGAGCGAAGCTCCACCATTCTCTTCGACACCTTGTTCCCATGAATAGTCGAGCTGCGCTCGACCGGACAGCCGAGGGCGGCTGTCCCCACGCGGTTCTTCTGAGTATCAACCGCCTTCCTATCAGGCTCACGCAACGCGGGTTGGGAGGGTTGCACGTCAACTTCAAGAGGCAAAGCCAACCTGCAAGACGTCGGACAGAGCCTGCCCTGAGCGAAGTCGAAGGGAGTGTCCGACCCACACCACCACATCTTCGACCCACAGACCACACTACAACTCGACCGCTGTGGTGTTGCCGCCGCAGACCAGGACCCCTACCCGCTCTCCTGGCTGTGGTTGGTAGCGCCGCGACAGAAGGGCCGCGAAGGCGGCTGCTCCGCCGGGTTCGGCAATCACCCTCAGCGCTTTCCACAATGCCCTCTGGGCTTCCTGGATGGCTTCGTCGGAAACCAGCAACACACTCTTTACATGCGCCTGGGCGATGGGGAACATGAGTTCGCCCACGCGCTTTGGGGCCAGCGAGTCAGCGGCGATTCCTCCCGCTTCGGCGTCAACCGGCCGTCCCGCCTCTAACGCCCGGGTGAGAGTCGGCGCGGCTTCAGGTTCCACGCCGATGATCTTGATTCTTGAGCCGTACCAGGCGGCGATGCCGCCGATCAGTCCGCCTCCCCCAACCGCTACGAGAAGACTGTCGAGCTGGGGACACTGCTCTTCAAACTCCAGGCCCACCGTGCCCTGGCCGAGCAGGGTTTCCACCTGATCGTAAGCATGTATGACGAGCGCTCCCGACTGGGCCGCCCACACCGCGCTCGCGGCCAGCGCGTCGGCATAGCGTTGACCGGTGACCACCAGGTCGGCGCCGCATTCTCTGATGCGTTCCAGCTTTGTCGTCGACGCCACTTCCGGAACGAAGATCCTGGCCGGCTTCTTCAGCTTCATGGCGGCAAAGGCCACGGCCACGCCATGATTGCCGCCCGAAGCTGCGACCACGCCCGCCACGGGGACATCGCGCAGCAGCAGGTTGGCGAACGCGCCTCGGGCTTTGAAAGAACCGGCATGTTGCATTGACTCCAGCTTGAGGACCATGCGGATGCCGTCGAGCCCAAAATCCGACCCTTCGACTTCAACTACCGGGGTTCTTCGTAAATGGGGACGGATCGCTTCGTAAGTGCTGGCGATGTGGTCGCGGTCGATGAGGTTCTTGGGCCCGACGGCAATGTCGCGGAGCATGATGCCATCATAAATCCGGGCTTGAAGTTTTCTCCGGGGACGCCGATGAAGGGGGCGTGAACGCTCCTGCATCGGCACCTGATCCTCGTCTGGCCAAGACAGGCCGTAAACTTCCTGGTGCCCCCACCCTGTGTTTTCAGTCACCCGCGCCCAGAAACGGCGATTCATTACCATTGTGCAAAACTGCCTGACTTAGGACTTGCGCTTCCTCCTTGGGGGGCGGTAACATCATAAGTGTTTCCAGTGGCCATGCTCTCTAGCTGGCCCTCCGCGCCCCCTGGCTTCAGACGCCATACGGAAAAAGACATTCACGCGTGAGTTTCAGCCGCACGGGGTTTTCGGCACATTGGTGCATGCCTGTGTCCGAAGCGAGGTTTTACCAGAAAGCGGTCATTGATCCAGCAAGATCGAGTCCCCCTTCGGGCGGACTGAATGCAGCGATAAAAACGAGAACAATATGAATGCAGGACCGGGACATCCCTCCGGCGGTGGTGGAGGGAGAAGCAAGCGGCGACGCGGGCGTCGTCCGCCCAATCGTGGTGGCGCGCCTAACGGCCGCGACCGCCAGCAGCATAGCGGCATCTACAGCGCTCCCATGGATCACAGCTACCGCGCCACGCTGGGCGGGAACAATGGATCGAGACCGGGACGCATGCGTCCTGGGTTCGCTCCCGCTTATGCTCCCCTCGAGCCCGAACCGCTGCCTCAGGGCGACAACGGAAACTCCCGCATCTTTGCCTTTGTCGATGATCTCTTCTTTCAGGCCAAGATCCAGGAGACGGCGCGCAAGCTGAATGTGAAGGTCGAATTCGTCAAGACCGAAAAAGACCTGCTCGATCACATGAAGCTGAATGGCGAAGAGAAGCCGTCGCTGATCATCTTCGACATGAACAACGCCAACGCCAAGCCCCTGACGCTGATCCCCAAACTCAAGACCAAGCTGAAGAAGGGGACGTCGATCATCGGATTCCTGTCGCACGTGCAGGGAGACTTGAAGATGAAGGCGCACGAGGTGGGCTGCGACATGGTGTTGCCGCGCTCGGCGTTCTCGCAGAACCTGCCCCAACTGCTGCGCCGTCACGGCGCCCCGGAAGCAGAAACTACAAACTAGATGGTGCCCCATTCATTTCGCGCTTTCTGCGAAATGAGTGGGGGATGTAACCTCATTCTGAATCCGCGAAGACATCCCGGAGGTTGTTCCTACCCCACTCATTTCGCACAAAACGCGAAATGAATGGGGCACCGATGACTGACCGATGACTCACCGATCATTTCCGCTCAACGTAGCTTCCTAGCCGGGGGGCCACTTCAGATTTCTTCCGCCCAGCAAATGCACATGCAGGTGGAACACCGACTGACCCGCGTCCGGGCCCACGTTCAACACTGTGCGGTACCCGTTTTCGATGCCGCGTTCGCGGGCGATCCGGGCTGCGGCCAGATGGCACCGGCCGACGATCTCAGCGTCGTCGGAAGATGCTTCTTTCAGTCCGACGAGGTGCTCTTTGGGGACCACAAGCACATGAGTCGGGGCCTGCGGATTGATATCTTCGAAGGCGAAGGTGTGCTCGTCTTCGTAAACCTTTTTGGCGGGGATTTCGCCGGCGATGATGCGGCAGAACAGGCAGTCGTTCATGGCACTCCAGTCGGGAGATTTCAGATTGTAGATTGTAGATTTTGGGCCGCGGAATGTGAAATTGGCGCGCTTCGTCACCGGCCACCCGGTCTCCGTCACCTGCCGAAGGGTTGGCAGCGGACGAGGGGGCGTCGCGGAAAATCTCTGGCCGAAAAGAGAAAAAGTTTTCCACATTGGGAGTGCCGAAGAAGTAATTTGCCATCTGTTACGAAAGGACGGTAATCAACCGCATAAATCCAACAAATCCATTTAATTCATGACGTTAGAAAGAAGGTTCAGGCTTAGTAACAAAGTACATTTTAAGTTGATCCGCGGGCTAATAAGTCCCATACTGTCGAAGAGTTATAACGCCTCAGGCGAGGCTGTGAGTAACTTGGCCAGCATCGTGCATCGAATCTGGTATCCGAACCGGGGTTATGGGGAAACAATCAGTGATTTCGAAGAAACGCTTTGCGGTATTAGGACTACTAGTCGCATTCATTTTGACCGTCCTGCCCGAGTATGGGGTGGGAGCCACGGTCAGTACCCGTTCCTTGACCTCGGGGAAATCCAAGTCAGCCAAGGTGAGTGAAGGCCCGCGGGCGCGCAAGCGCCTGAGCAGGCTCTCGAAGAGCCGCGGCCGCACGGTGCGGACGGCACGCGCCCGACGCAGGCACCGCCGCCGCCATTACGAGCGGTTTACCGCCAGTTCGTTCACGAACGGCGATATCACCGAGGGCGACGTCACTGAGGGTGAAGATCCGATCGTGCGCCAGGCCGCCATCGACGCGCTGGGCAACATGAACGGCACCGTGCTGGCCATCGAACCCACCAGCGGCCGGGTGCTGGCCATGGTGAACCAGAAGCTGGCCCTTTCGAGCGGCGCGCAACCCTGCTCGACCATCAAGCTCTCCGTGGCCCTGGCGGCGTTGAGCGAAGACCTGATTACAAAAGACACCCAGGTCGCCCTGGGCCGCCGCAGCCGCATGAACCTGACGACCGCCCTGGCCCATTCCAATAACGCCTACTTTGAGGCTCTGGGACGCAAGCTCGGATTTGAAAAAGTCAGCTTTTACGCCCACCAGTTCGGACTGGGTGAACTGGCCGGATACAACATCGACGGCGAACACCTTGGTACCTACCCGCAACACGAGATTTCGTCCCGATTGGGCGGCGTAGGCAAGATGTGCTCCTTCGGCGAAGGCGTTTCCATGACGCCGCTGCAACTGGGCGCCATGGTTTCAGCTATCGCCAACGGCGGCACTCTTTACTACCTGCAGCACCCCACCACGCCGGACGAAGTGGCGAGCTTTGAACCGCGGGTGAAGCGGCATCTCGATATCGCACCCTTGATCCCCGAAATTTCCGACGGTATGGCGGCAGCGGTAAGCTACGGCACGGCGCGCAGGGTCCGGGTCAATTTCAACGAAGAAGAAATCCTGGGAAAGACCGGGACCTGCTCCAAGGCCGGCACCCGCTTCGGATGGTTTGCCTCCTACGCCAATACTGAGGTAGGCCGCATTGTGGTGGTCGTTTTCCTGCAGGGCGGCCGCCCGACTTTCGGGCCGAAAGCAGCGGAAATTTCAGGACGCATGTATCGCAGTCTGTACGACCATTCGTTCTTTGAAGTTCACCCCGCGGCGCCCGCCGACACGGCTGACGTGAAGCCGGTCAGCAGCACGCAGCAGTAAGCTTTCAGCCGTCAGCTATCAGCTTTCAGCAAGGGCCTCTCGCGAAGAGAGGCCTTTTCATCTGGCACGGATTGTGTGGGGACGGGTCTCCGACCCGTCCAGGCCGAGCGCAGCGCGGCTGGGTTTTCACGATTACTATCACTGCACGAAATCACTACACGAACTGCCACTCCAACCCTGTCATCCCGACCGGAGCAAGATCATTCGCGAACGCGAATGATCTTGCGCAGTGGAGGGACCTGCTTTGATTTCCTTATTGGACGGAATTCCCTGGTGAGTAGAAAAGAAGCACACGTTCAGAAGTAACTAAGCCAGGCGTCGCTGCGGCGCTGTTTCAGGGCGGCAAACCAGCGGCACAACGGATAAAGCGCGATCACAACCGAGGCCCAGATCAGGTAAATAATCGGCAAAGAGAATCCCCAACCCGGTGGCTGAGTGAAGGGAAACTTATCGATGGTTGGCGACTCGAACATCCAGTGAGCCTGTCCGTAACGCACGTAGCACACTACGACCGCGAGCAGATGGATGAGAGGGAAGTGTAGAAGGTAATAAAACATCGGCACTTTGCCGAGAACCAGCGCGGGCCGCAGGAACTGAGGTGTCCCGCCATCGACTGCCCAGAGAAAGAGCAGCGCCGGACCGAGAGTCATGAGGAGGAACAACAGCGACGGCGGATACTTGTTGGTGTTCAGAAATGAGAGCACGGTGAAGGCAGCGGATTTCTGCTTGCTCCAGCTGACCGGGTCACCGTAAATATTGATAGCGCGAAGAGCCACGAAGGCGGCGGTAACCCCGAGTCCCGCGCGCAACAAGAATGCCCCGCGGCGGTCAGAGGCCCAGGCATAGACTTGTCCCAGGCCGTATCCCACGGCGGTGACTCCAACCCAGGGAATCAGCGTGTAGGCGACGAAGACGGAGTGCCGCGGGGTGGCCACGATGAAATTAAGACGGTGCAGCACGGACCAGACCGGGTTGGAGGACTGGATGGGATCGAGCAGATTGTGTCCTGCGATCATCACCGCGCCGAAGGCAGTCACCACCGGAGTGGGCAGGTGCACCAGGGCCGAAAGCACGATCATGGCCCAACCCAGCGCCCAGAGCACATCGAGCAGCGTCAGGTGATAGTCGAAGTTAAACTGCAAGCCGAGGCAGCGGAACAGCACCACCTCCAGAAAAATCAGCCACAGTCCCCGCGTAAAAAGATATCGCGACAACTCGCTCTTGGACTTTTTGCGCAGCGAGAGATAGGCGCCGGTGCCGGTGAGCAGAAAGAAAACCGGCGCGCAAAAATGCGTGACCCAGCGCGTGAAGAATAGCGGAATCGTGGTCTGGGAGAGGTCGGTGGGGCTGATGCTGGTTCGGCCAAAGAAATCGCGAGTGTGATCGAGCGCCATCAGGATCATAATGACGCCGCGGAGAACGTCAACTGATTCCAGGCGGAAGCGTTTCGGCGTATGCTGCCTCACGCTGATCTTAGACGATGGCGGCAGCAACAAGTTAGAGGGTGTCCCGTCCAAGCTCCGCTTGGGCGGGGATTTTGATGTTCATCGGTCACAGACGTGACCCTGGGTGCGGAAATACCCTCTCACCATGCCTTGGGGCCTGAAGCGCTTCCACGAATCTCGTCAGCTGCACTTCCTCACTTTCAGCTGCTATCACCGGCGGCCGAAATTCGGAAGCACCGCTTCCCGCACCGTCTTCGAATCCGCGTTGGAAAGAGTTCGACAACAGCACCGGCTTTGCGTGTACGGATACGTGGTGATGCCGGAGCACATTCACCTGCTGGTGAACGAACCTGAGCACGGAACGCTTGCGCAAGCTATGCAGTCCCTGAAACAGGGCGTTGCGCGCAGGCCGGCCTTACGCGCGGCTGACCCGTTCTGGCAGGCGCGGTACTACGACTTCAACCTATGGAGTGAGCGCAAGTTTGTGGGGAAACTGCGTTACATTCATCGCAATCCGGTAATGCGTGGTTTGGTCGCGCGGCCCGAGGATTGGGTCTGGAGCAGCTTCCGGCATTACCTGAACGGCGAGGCGGGATTGGTCGAAATCGAATCGCAGTGGACCGCGAGGAAGAGAGAGCAAGATGGGATCTTTCCGACAGTGACGGTGCGTGTACCCACAAAAAACCCCCGCCCAAGCGGAGCTTGGACGGGGCACCCTCGAGAGTAGGTATCGACTACCTTCCCGCTTTCCTCTCGTCCTTTTCCACCACGCCGTCCTTGATGTAGATCACGCGGTGGGCGAACTCCGCGATGTCGTGTTCGTGGGTGACCAGGACGATGGTGTTGCCGTTGGCTTGCAGGCGATCCATCAGGGCCATGATTTCGTTTCCGGTCTGGGAGTCGAGGTTGCCGGTGGGTTCGTCGGCCAGGATAATCGATGGACGATTGACCAGGGCGCGGGCGATGGCGACTCTCTGGCGCTGGCCGCCGGAGAGTTCGTTGGGCTTGTGCATCATGCGGGATTCCATGCCGACCGATGCCAGCGCGTCTTTGGCGCGCTGCACGCGCTCTTCGCCGGGGATGCCGGCGTAAATCAGCGGCAGTTCGACGTTGTGCAGGGCGGTGGCGCGGGCCAGCAGGTTGAAAGTCTGGAACACGAAGCCGATTTCTTTATTGCGGATGCGCGCCAGTTCGTCGTCATCCAGTTCGCTGACCAGCTGGCTGTTCAGCCAGTAGTGGCCCTTGCTGGGCGAATCCAGGCAGCCGATGAGGTTCATCAGAGTGGACTTGCCGGAGCCCGAGGGTCCCATGATGGCGACGTATTCATTGCGCTGGATGCGGATATTCACCCCGCGCAGCGCGTGCACCTGCTGCTCCGAGCCCATGTCGTAGGTCTTCCACAGGTCTTCGGTGCAGATCATGCACGATTCGGGTGGAGCCGACACGACGGGTTGAGCAATGTTGATTACTTCTGCGGTTGCCATTTTTCTCTCCTGGTCTCGGGACACCCTGCCGGCTCCGATCCGTTTCTGCTGGCTGCCTGTTGGACGAACAACAGAGGCAGTTGTTAGTCGTCGGTCGTCAGTCTTCAGTCGTCAGGAACTGCTCGTCCGGGTTGGTCTTGCTGACGACTGAAGACCGACGACTGACGACTAGCTCTCGTCTTCTTTCTTCGGCGCCGTGTTATCTACTTTTACGCTAGTTCCCGGCCGCAGCGTACGCAGCACTTTGTAACTTCCGGTAACGATTTCGTCACCCGGCTTCAATCCGCTCAGCACTTCGATATCGGTGGTGCCGGTGATGCCGGTTTGCACTGGCAGGAATTCCGCCTTGCGATCGCGAATGACGAATACACCCTGGACTTCCTCTTTATCCGCGCTAGTCGTATTGGATGCGTCGCTGGAGGGCGCAGCGGCCTGGACGTTGTTTTTCTCGGAACTGACGGCTTTCAAATCGGCGCGCGAGCGCACGGTCAGGGCCTGAATGGGAATGGACAAGGCACCGCTGCGCGTGGCCGTCGTTATCTTGGCGGTGGCGGAAAGTCCGGGACGCAGGTTTTCCGGCGGGTCCTGCAGCGTGACCACCACCTTGAAATCCTTGGCTTCCTGGCTGGCTGAAGTCTGCTGCGACGTGGAGACGCCAGTGGAGCGAACGATGGCGTTGTTGCCGATCTCGGTCACGACTGCTTTGAAAATCTTCTTGGGAATGGCGTCGATGCTGACCTCGGCGGGTTGACCCAGACGCACGTTGACGATGTCGGTTTCGTCCACCTTGACCTCGGCGGTGATGACGGACATGTCGGCCAGGGTCATGAGCGTGCTGCCGGGAGAATTCTGGATGCCGATCACGACGGTCTCGCCTTCCCGCACCGGCAGGTTGGTGATCATGCCGTTGTAGGGCGCGGCATAAGTGGTCTTTTTCAAAACATCGGCGGCGTGAGTCAGGTTGGCGCGGTTAAGGGAGATGTGGCGATCGGCGGAGTCCTTCTGCGCCTTGGCCTGGGCGACGCGCGCCTGGGCCTGCGCCAGGCCGGCCTGCGCAGTCTGCCACGCTGCTTTCTGGCTGTCGTATTCCGACTTCGCGATCAGCGCGTCTTTGAACAGACCCTGGGCCCGGGTCCAATCAAGCTGGGCACGTTCGACGTCGGATTGGGCGCGTTTCAGATCGGCCATGGAGGTATTGAGCGCGGCCTCGGCGGCGGCAGAATCGGTCACGGCCGCCTGGACAGAAGCCTCCGTGGCATTCACGTCGGCGGAGGGCTGTACGTTTTCCAGTTGCGCCAGCAATTGGCCTTTCTTGACCCGGTCGCCTTCCTTGACGTAAAGCCGGGTAATTTTGCCGAAGGCATTGGCCCCGATGTTGACGTAAGTCTTCGGGCGTATCTCGCCGGATGCGCTCACAATTGACGCCAGATCCTGGCGCGCCACTTTGCCAGTCTGTACGGTGACCACACCTTTGCGGCTTTGGTGAACGGCAATTCCGGCAATCGCCAGGGTTGCGATGGCGACGCCGATACCGATAAGTATTTTCTTTCCCCTGCTCATTTTCCCTTGTTACGCCTTCAGCGGGCCGGTATTCGCGTCCCCTGACGCGGATTTGACAGGCGCCCATTTGGATCAGTGCTGTCGTTTCCACCCGGATTCCATGGCGTAACTGGGTACACGCCATCAGATACGGTAATGCGGGCTCAAAAGTTCCTGCGGAACCTATTGTGGTGCGGGAGCTGGAGCACTCAGGCCGGCCAGACCATGCGTTGATAACAAGTCGATTATAGCCGGAGCAGGGCAGAGAATCGAGGAAACTGTATTACCCATGCAGGAAGCGGCCGGGAGGCCCATTTTACAATCTTTACAATTGGTTAGAGGGATGCTGTGGGCCTTGCCTTGGGCCTGCTAAAGTCATAGAATGGCAAACCAAGAGTTATATGTAGTAAGGAGTGCCCTCATGTCCCGGGTTGGGTTTCTGAAACGCCTCTTCACGGTCTTCGTTCTACCCGCACTTATTCTGGCCCTGGTATCGTTGGCCTCGGCGCAGGAGGAAAAGACGGATACGGCAGATCCGTCCGCGGCCGCAGCATCTTCCCAGGAAAAAGCCGCTCCGGAAGTCGATCCGCTTAAGCGTCCGCTTACGGAAAAGCAGAAGAAGCAGAATTCCAAGTCGCTGAAGATCGAACTAAGCAAGACTTACAAGAAGTGGCTTGACGAAGACGTGCGCTGGATCATCACGGACGAAGAGCAGAAGGCATTCAAACTGCTCTCCAACGACGAAGAGCGCGACCAGTTCATCGAGGCTTTCTGGCAACGCCGCGATCCCACGCCGGACACGATCGAAAACGAATTCAAGGAAGAACACTACCGGCGCATGGCTTACGCCAACGAGCATTTTGCCGCGGGCATTCCGGGCTGGAAAACGGACCGCGGAAGAATCTATGTGATGTATGGTCCGGCGGACGAGATTGAATCGCATCCTTCGGGCGGCACCTACGACCGTCCCATGGATGAAGGCGGCGGCAGCACTTCAACTTTCCCCTTTGAAGACTGGCGCTATCGCTATCTCGAGGGCATCGGGCAGGAAGTGATCATCGAGTTCGTGGACACATGCATGTGCGGCGACTACCACATGACCATGGACCGCTCGGAAAAGGACGCGCTGCTTTACACGCCCAACGCCGGATTGACCCTGTACGAGCAGATGGGCATGGCGAGCAAGGCCGACCGATTTACCGGCGGCGGCCTGGAGCGGCTGGGCGCGGGTCCTTTTAACACCAATAATCAGGCCAAACAGTTCGACCGCCTAGAGCAGTTCTATAAGCTGCAAAAACCTCCCGCGGTGAAGTTCAAAGACCTGGAGGAAGTGGTCAGCCACAAGATCAGCGTGAACCTGATGCCGTTTGACGTCCGCACCGACTTTGTGCGCGTGACCGGCGACACGGTGCTGGTGCCGATTACGATCCAGGTAAAGAATCGCGACATCACGTTCGTGAATAAAGACGGCGTACAGCGCGGCACGGTGAATATTTTTGGCCGGGTCACGACCCTGACCGGCAAGATCGTGCAGACCTTCGAAGACACGGTGCAGGTTGATGTGCCGGCGGAGTTGTTGCCCAAGGTGACGGAAAATTCGTCGGTGTACTGGAAGGCGCTGCCGCTGCGTCCGAATCTGTACCGGATCGACGTTGCGGTGAAGGATGTAAACGGTGACCGCTCGGGATTGTGGAGCAGTCGGCTGCCTGTGCCCAGCTACGATGACGACCGCCTGGCGTCCTCTTCGCTGATTGTGGCGGACACCATGCAGCCGGTTTCGACCAAGGAAATCGGCACCGGAATGTTTGTGATCGGCAACACCAAGATACGGCCGCGGGTAGCGTCCGCGAACGGCAAGCCGGTGTCTTTCAAGCGCAACCAGAAGGTGTATTTCTGGATGCAGGTTTACAATTTGGGCATGGATGACAAGACCCACAAACCCTCGGCCACGGTGGAGTACAATGTCATCAATGCGGCGACCAATAAGGCCGTGATTCATACCGTGGAGTCCACGGACCAGATGGGGAATATCGGCGACCAAGTGACCCTGGAAAAACCTCTCTCGGCCGCCAGTCTTGATCCCGGGATCTATCGCATTCAAATCAAGGTGAACGACAATATCTCCAAGCAGACGGTGGATCCATCGGCGACGTTTAGCGTCGAATAAGCTGTCGAGCTTGGTCTCGCGTGAGGTGGTCGGATTGATGTTGGGCAGACTCGGGTTGAAGCTCGGGTTGTTGGGTATTGCGCTGGCGCTTCCGGCGCTGGCGGCGGACCGCCCTGCCTCGATCTCCGGTTACGTGCGCAGTGCTTCTGGTATCCCCCAAATGGGCGCCATGGTGGAAGTCCTGGGATCGGCGGCCCACTCCTTGAAGGTATTCACCGACGAGAATGGTTTCTACTCGGCCAGCGGTCTGTTGCCGGGGGTGTACAGCGTAAAGGCGTACTCGCCGTCGTTTCTTCCGGCGTTACGCGAGAAGGTCGGGCTGCAGCCCGGCAGCAGCGTGCTGGTCAACCTGAAACTCAGCGGACTGTTCGAGGCCATTCAACTGCCAGCGATGCGGGGCCCGGCTGACGATGATGACTGGAAGTGGGTGCTGCGCTCGGCGTCCAACCGCCCCATTCTGCGGATGCTGGGGGACGGTACGCTGGCTCCCGTGGCCGCAGCGGAAGCCGGGAGTGAACTGGGCGGGGACAAGCCTGGTTTCGATAAACGTGATCTGAAGGGTTCGCTGTCGTTCGTGGCGGGTTCAGGTTCCGGCGGTTTCGGAAGCTCGTCCGACGTGAACACAGGCTTTTCCGTGGAGCGGTCGCTGTTCGCCTCCGGAACCGTGGCTTTGCAGGGCAATGTGGGCTACAGCGGCGGTTCGCCCAACACTGTGCTGCGCACCTCATACAGCCATACACTGCCCAACGGTTCGAAGCCGGAGATGGCGTTTACCATGCGCCGCCTGGCCGCGCCCGGAGTCAATGGCCACGATACCGCGCTGCAGGCGCTGGCGCTCTCTGCGTCGGATGAATTCACCCTCGGAGACATTCTGGAACTGCGCTTCGGCAGCGAACTGCAGACCATCCAGTTCCTGGGACGGGTGACCGCGTTTCGTCCCTTCGGCTCGGCCGACCTGCATCTCTCGCCCAACACCGTGCTGGAGTATCGCTATTCCACCTCGGAACCAGATGAACGCATGGACAAGGGCTTTGATTCGGCGCCGGCGGACTTGAGCGAGTCCAACCCACGCGTCAGCATGGCGGCTTTCTCGACCACGCTGGAGCGGGCGCACCATCACGAAGTCTCGCTCTCCCGCCGCATGGGTAACACTAATCTGCAACTTGCGGTGTATTCCGATCGCGTGGTGGACCCGGCCCTGACCGGCGTGGGCGATGCCTCGGCAGAAGCCGGGGAAGTGCTGCCCGACCTCTATTCCGAAACCTTTACCTACCGGGGCAAGGGATTGGACGCTCGCGGAATGCGCGTGGTCTTGCAGCGCAAGCTGGGTTCTGAACTGACGGCCACTCTGGATTATGGATACGGCGGAGTGCTCGATCTGAATAATACCGCTGTCGCCCTGCAGGACGCGCGCCGTGACACCTATGTGCGTGACCGGCACACGGCGTCGGCGAAGTTCAGCGGCGTGTTGCCCGGCGCCAAGACCCGCTGGATTGCCTCGTATCGCTGGATCAGCGGACAGGCCCTGACCCCGGTGGACATGTTTAACGAGTCCGCGGGCCAGGCGGATCCTTTCCTGAACATTTTCGTGCGCCAGCCGATTCCGGGAACCGGCTTTCTACCCTGCCACATGGATGCGGTGGTGGATGTACGAAATCTTCTCGCCCAGGGCTACGTTCCAGTGATGGGTCAGGACGGCCGCACCCTTTACCTGGTGCAATCGGCGCGCACGGTGCGCGGCGGCGTGGCGTTTACGTTCTAGGCGTCGGACGTCAGACTTCGGACATCAGAGCTCTCTGTTTCGATCCTCTTGTTAATTCTGTTGTTTGCACTGGTTTCAAATCCTGCGTCTGGGTCTCGGTGCCTATTCAGGATCTGTATCTAGCTCATCCGTAAGACAAATGATGTTGCAGCGGGGTATAATCGGCGGCAATTTCCATCAGACAGGTTCGACAAATGTCGCGTTGGGGCGCGACCAGCAGTGGCGTGCAGGCTTAAGGAGCCCTATATATGCGTTTGAAGTTGATTTTCGCTTTTGTGCTTCTGGTTTCGGCCTCATTGATGGCGCAAACTTTTCGCGGAACCATCCTGGGTACAGTCACCGATGCGTCGGGCGCGGTAATTTCCGGTGCCAGCGTGATGGTGAAGAATGTGGGCACCGGCCTGGAGCGCAGCACGCAGACCAGTTCTGACGGCAGCTACAGCGTGCCCGAATTGCCGATCGGCAGCTATACCGTCACCATCTCGCAAAGCGGTTTTCAAACCTCGGTGACCACCAACGTGGTGGTGGACGTGGCCAGCGAGCGCCGGGTGGATGCTTCGCTGCAGGCGGGCCAGGTTTCGCAGACCGTAGAGGTCTCGGGCGAGGCCCTCTCCCAGGTTGATACCACTTCGGCCCAGTTGGGCGGAACGCTGACCCAGGAGACGATTGCCAATCTGCCGGTCAATGGGCGCGACTACACCAAGCTGATTTATCTGAACCCCGGCGTTGCCGGGTCGCCTGATCAGATTTCAGATTCTCCCGGATCGTACGGCACTTTCTCGATGAATGGTTCACGCGGCCGCTCGAACAATTTCCTGCTCGACGGCACGGACATGAATGACGGTTACCGCAACGACCCCGCCATCAACGAAGCAGGTGTGTTCGGCGATCCGGCGACAATTCTTCCCATCGACGCCGTGGCTGAGCTGCGAACCATCTCGAATTATGAAGCGGAATACGGACGCAACAGCGGGGCTGTCGTCAACATCGTGACCAAGAGCGGGACCAACCAGTGGCACGGTTCCGCTATGGAGTACTTGCGCACCGGGCAGTTTGGGGCGCGCAACTACTTCAACAGCGAGGGGCCCAAGAACCCCTTCCACAATAACCAGTTTGGCGCTTCGCTGGGCGGACCGATCATCAAGGACAAGACTTTCTTCTACTTCAATTATGAAGGACAGCGCGAGTCTGGAGCGCAGGCGGGCCAGAGTTGCGTGCCCGACCCGGCACAGATTACGCAGGCACAGGCAAACATCGCATCCTGGGGCGAGACCCTGAATCCGGTGACGGCGGCGCTGCTGGCGCGAAATCCCTGGCCGAGTCCTAATATCGGCGGGGCGGCAAGCGACGGAAACGGCTGTGCCACAAACAACGTTTCGACGGCGATCAACTTCTTGAATAACATCAACAGTCTGATCGGCAAGATTGATCACAATTTCAATCCCAGCAACCTCCTGACCGGACGCTATTACTTCGGGGACAGCACCCAGTCGTTTCCTCTGTCGTTGACCGGCAGCGGCGGCCAGGTGCCGGGCTTCAACACGCACACCCCGACGCGGGTGCAGCTGGTTTCGATTTCTTACGTGAAGGTGGTCAACTCCAACCAGTTGAATGAAGCACGCCTGGGATGGAACCGGTTTGCCGAAGGCTTCTTCCCCGAAGACCAGAGTTTCAATCCCAATTCGATCGGTCTGAATACCGGAGTGTCGGCCTACGATGGCGGTCTTCCCGTGATCAGCGTAGGTGATTTTTCGGGTCTGGGTGCGAGTTCTTCCGTGCCTCGCAACCGGGTGGACGCCAACTGGCACTTCATTGACAACTACTCGTGGAAGTCGGGCAAGCACGACATCAAGTTCGGATACGAGTTCCGCCGCACCACCATCATGCAGCTCCTCGACCACAATTTCCGCGGTACGTTGAGCTTTGGCTCGATTCTTGATCCGAATCCGCTGAACCCGAATGGTTCCCTGACTCCGCTCGAAGCCTTCCTGGAGGGCATCCCGGACGGCGGAGCTCAGATCACCGGCAACACGCTGCGGCATACTTCGGAGAACAGCCACGGCATCTACCTGCAGGACAGCTTCCGCTGGACGCCGCGCCTGACCCTCAACTTCGGTATGCGCTGGGATTATTTTGGGGTGGTGGCGGAGAAGAACAACCTGTTTTATCAGTTTGACCCGGCCAGTGGTCTGTTATCGCAAGTGGGCAGCAGTGGCGGTCCCTCGCACCTCTACAATCCGGATTACAACAATTTCGCGCCTCGCGTGGCCTTTTCCTACGATCTGACCGGCAAAGGGCGAACCGTGCTCCGCGGTGGTTGGGGCATGTTCTATGACGCCTTCTCGCAGGACATTTTCCTGGGACACTTGCCGTGGAACTGTATCTTTTGTCCCGGGCCTGCCTATCCGGGAACGGGTCCGGTTGGACTCCAGTTCGGAAGCGCGAGTGGAGCGGCGCTCGATCCAACTCAGCCGGTTTACAGCGGTTTCGGGGCGAACAGTGATTTCCTCGCGGCCGATCCCAACCTGCGCACACCCTACACTCAGAATTTCAATCTGAACGTTCAACAGCAAATAGGGAGCAAAGCGGTGCTCCAGATCGGCTACGCAGGATCGAAGGGGACCAAACTGTTCCAGTTCCTGGATATTAACCAGCCCAGCCATCAGCAGATCACGGCGTCCGATCTGGCTATCGGTGTCAGCGGGTATGGCGTCCCGCGTCCGTTTTCAAATTTCTTCTATCTGAACCAGGAAAGATCTTCGGCCAATTCCATCTATCACTCACTGCAGACCAGTCTGCACGTCAGCAACTGGCACGGGCTGTCTACGCAGGCGAATTTTGTCTGGTCGCACGGCATTGACACGGCTAGCGACCTGGAGGACTTCACTCCCAACCAGGCTCAGCCGCAGGACAGCACCAATCCAGCAGGAGACCGGGGAAATTCCAGTTTCGACATCCGCCGCCGCTTTACCTGGAGCTTCAATTACGAATTCCCCTCGATGAGCGGTTCCATGGCCCGGCTGAAGAATGGCTGGGGTGTGGATGGAGTGGTGAACCTGCAGGACGGCCAGCCCTGGCAGCTGAATTACGAATTTGAAGGCGACTATTCGGGCGCGGGCGAAGGATTCGACCGGCCCGACGTGATAGGGCCGCTCCATTATTCGACCAATCCATCCGCATTCCTTGACCTGAGCTCTTTTGCCGCGCCCTGTACCTGGAGCCCGGTCGCCGATCCGACTGACAGCACCGAGGCTAATTGCGTGGCGGGCACGCGGCACTTCGGCAACCTGGGCCGCAATTCGCTGCGTGGGCCCAGCTTCAAGGAGTTCAACTTCTCGCTGTACAAGAACACCGCGTTGACCGAACGGGTGAACCTGCAGATCCGGGCGGAGTTTTTCAACCTGCTCAACCATCCCAACTTCTCGAATCCGGAGCTGCCGAACTTTATCGCCGACGTAGGTTCGCCGGACCACTTCACCGGGCAACACACCGGCTTCTACCAGATCACCGCCACGGGTGACACCGGCATCGGCAATCCGTTCCTCGGCGGAGGCGGGCCGCGAGGCATGCAACTGGCGGCGAAGATTACCTTCTAGGGTGGCGTAGAAATGGTCGCGTGGGGACAGCCGTCCCAGCTGTCCGGGCGAGCGCAGCTCGCCAGGTGTTTCTAGGCATGTTGGAATTCAAGAACCGCGGAGCTGCGCTCCGCTGGACAGCCGGGGGCGGCTGTCCCCACGTGATTTGTTGGCTCAACCCAGTCCTCGTACCTGCCCAAACACTTTTTCGGCCTCGGCGCACGTGCTAGGTTTTTCTTTTGATCAATTTTCCTTCACGTGGAAGATGGTAATGCGCCGCGCCTATTGCGTCTGTCTCCTGAGCCTTTCGCTGGTACTGCCGTCGCTTGCTCACCACATCAAGCAAAGTTCAGCCAAGACGATGCCGGTAACCACCGCTTCGCCCAAGGCCCGGGACCTGTTCGATCGCGCTCTCACCGACTACGAGAACCTCTATCTGGAGCGGGCCAACGTCGGCTGGAGGGCGGCGGTCCAGGCTGACCCCAACTTTGCGGTGGCCTATGTCTTCATCGCCTACAACAGCAACGATCCCACGGAGGCCAACGCAGCCCGGGAGAAGGCCAAGCTGCTGGCTCCGAAAGCCTCGCCCGGAGAGCGCCTGTTGATCCAGTGGGTTGCCGGGGCCAAGGAAAATAACTTCATCGCCGCCATTTCCGGCATGAACGACCTGCTGGAAATGTTTCCCAAAGACAAGCACCTGGCCTTCCTGGCGGGAAACTGGATGATGGGTCAGAACAGCTACGAGCAGGCGCAAAAGACGCTGGAGCGCGCGCTGGCGATCGACAAGAATTACCCGCCCGCCCTGAACGATCTGGGTTACTGCTATGCGCAAAGCCGCGAGTATCCCAAGGCTTTCGAAGCCATGGAGCGCTATGTGGCGGCGCTTCCCAACCTGCCCAATCCGCAGGATTCGTATGCCGAAATCCTTCGCATGTCGGGCAACTTCGACGCCGCCATCGAGCACTATCAGGCGGCGCTTAAAATCGATCCCGATTTCGACTACTCGCAACTCGGCTTGGGGGACACGTACGCGCTGATGGGAAACCAGGCGCAGGCGCGGGTCGAGTACGAAAAGGCCATCCAGAAAGCGCACACCGAGGCGGACCGCTTGTCCTACGCGTTACAGAGCGCGACCACATGGGCGCGCGAAGGCAACTTTGCCGAGGCCGACAAAGCTTTTACCGCGGTTGCCGACAAAGCTCACAGCGCCGGCTTCGACCTCACCGAAGCCCAGGCCCACCGCATGATGAGCCTCTACCAGACCGACGATGCCGAGGCCCTGAAGCACCTGGCCGCTGCGGAAGAAGCCCTCAACCACCCGACCAGCAGCATCTCGCAATCCGACCGGGAGGACGAACGGGCCCGGATCCTGCGCTACCGTGCGGTCCGCGCCGATCACGCCGGCAACCAGGAACTGGCGGCTCAAACCCTGCAGCAACTCGAGACCATGGCGGGCAGCACGCGCAGCGCCGTGGTGCAGAGTTCGTATCACGGCGCCGCCGGCACGCTGCTGATGAACAAGCAGAAAGTCCCGGAGGCGATTGCCCACCTGGAAGAAGATGAAGACAATCCCTACTCACTGGAACTATTGTCCCGGGCCTATTCGATCACCGGCGCCACCGACAAGCGGCACGAAGTCGAAGTCAAACTGCGCGCCAGCAATGCGCCCACCATGGAACAAGCCCTGGTGGTCCCAGCAGTCCGCTCCCGGCGGCCGGAAGGCGAGTAGCGATAGACGGTCGTCAGTCGTCGGTCGTCAGCCAGTTTTAGTCTTCAGCTGACGACTGAAGACCGACGACTGACGACTGTCTTCTGTGGTACGCTCCCCTTCTCATGACAGACGTCAAGCGTGAACGTCGCTCCGGACAGCGGGTAGCGGCGCGAGTGCCGGTCTCGATCAAGTCCCAGGCCGGACCGGCGGAGGCCACCGGCTTCACTCGCGATTTGAACAAGGGCGGGATCTTTCTCTATACCGACTCTCGCATTATTGCCGGCAGCGAACTGGAAATGGTCCTGATTCTGCCGCCCGAACTCACCCAGGGTACGAAACAATGGGTATGCTGCCGGGCGTCGGTGTTGCGAGTCGAAGACAGCGAAGACGGTGGAGACTTTGGCGTGGCCGCCAGCATCCGCAGCATCGAGGTCCTGCCCGAAATTCCCAGCTAAGTACATGATCAGCCTCCACTTGCTTGTGCCCCAATTCGTTTTGGAGCGAGGCAGACGGTCCCGATCCAGGGTAAGAAAAAATGCAAAAATAGCTGAAATTCTTGGTGCTTATGCATCAGTTTTGGTGCAATAATGCAGGCCCCTTGAAATGCTCGGCTCAAGGTATCCCTGATTCAGTCGATGCAGATTAGAGAGCTGCAATTCTGATCTGAATCAACGATGACGAAAATTCGGGTGGTTCGGAATGTGGATGGAAAAATTGTTTGCCGGCGTGTTGCGGGTGCTGACCCCGCTGGGGCCGCGTTATATCAGACCTTCACTGGCGCAGCGGATTTACCTGCTGTGGATCTTCCGCAATTTTCAGGTTCTGCCCCTGCAAGTGCTGACGCGGCGGCAACGCCGGATGATCGACGGGTTATGCGTAGAGCCGCGCTTTGTCTCCCTGACGGATTCTGATGGGTGGGAAGCCCCGATTCTGGGGACGCTGGAACGCCGTCCGCCTATCTCCCCAACCTCGCGCCCCCCTGCCAGAATCGCGGACGCAGTCTCGCGCTTCGGAGCAGACTTGTCGAAAGCGGAGAATCGTTCCTGAGCGGCGAGATATCAGTTTCAAGGTTTCAAAGTTTCAAGGTTGAAGGTTTCGTGTTCTAAAGTGTTCGTCTTGAGTTTTGCGGCCTGAAGCTTGGACCTTGAAGGACGAAACCTTGAATCCTCGAAAACCCAGGACCCATCAACGCCCGGCGCGCGTTGGTGCGTCCGCAATCCGCTGTGTTATATTCGTTAGCGTATTTGCAGTCAGCTGATCCAGTGGTTCCGGCAAGCAGCTTCCCGGCTGCAGCATGAGGCGATCGCCCGCAACCCGCGTTAAGATCGGCGGGCCTCCGGGGCTGAAACTCAATCCAGAAACGGGCGCGTAGCTCAATTGGCAGAGCAACTGACTCTTAATCAGTAGGTTGAAGGTTCGATTCCTTCCGCGCTCACCA
>CAWBPS010000002.1:0-302280 GCA_963790645.1 Terriglobia bacterium
GCTGCGGGCGGAAGTGGTGCGCGGCACTGACGTCCTGATCGTGCGGGAGTTGCTGGGAGGCATCTACTTCGGAGAGCCGCGCAGCACCCAGGGCGCGCCGGGCAATCGCGTGGCCATCGACACCATGCGCTACGGCGAGGCTGAAATTGAGCGCATCGCGCGCGTGGCTTTTGAGCTGGCGCGGTCGCGCCGGCGCAAAGTCACTTCCGTGGACAAGGCCAACGTCCTGGATTGCTCTCGCCTGTGGCGCGAGGTGGTGACCCAGGTGGGGCAGCAATATTCCGACGTCAAGCTGAGCCACATGTACGTGGATTCGGCAGCCATGGCGCTGGTGGCGCGTCCCGCGGATTTCGATGTGGTGCTCACGGAAAACATGTTTGGCGACATTCTCTCCGACCAGGCGGGCGCCGTGGTGGGATCGCTGGGCATGCTGGGCTCGGCCAGCATTGGCGGGGCCGTCGGCCTCTACGAGCCGGTGCATGGCTCGGCGCCTGATATCGCCGGGCAGGGCATTGCCAATCCTCTGGGCGCGATTCTGTCGGCGGCAATGTTGTTGCGCTATTCCTTCAAGCTTGAAACCGAGGCGGCCTGCATTGAGTCAGCGGTGGCTGCGGTGCTGGCGTCGGGATCCCGTACCAGGGACCTGGCCCGGGCGGGAGAGAGCGTTCTCAGCACCTCGGCTATGGGACAGAAAGTTGCTGTCGCGGTGCGAGAGCGCGCCCAGCCTGCAGGTGAGAAAGCAGCCAGCTGATCGACCTCCCAAATTGAAATTTTGAGGCTGGATTTCCACAAAGTTTTTCCCTTCGACCGGCCGCATCTCAGACCGTCGAGAGTAGGATTCATCCAACCAATATTTATTTCGCCCGAGAGGAGGCAGAAATGCTCTCCAAATGCGCCAATCCGGGCTGCGCGGCCACTTTTCTGTATCTGCATCAGGGAAAGCTGTTCCGTCTGGACACCAATGTCGAGTCTGTTGCCGGCACATCCGCGGCAGCAACGAAAAAGCCTTCGCGACGTGTGGAGTTTTTCTGGTTGTGCAATCAGTGCGCCGCAGACATGACGCTGGGCTACAAGCGCGGCACCGGCATCACGGTTGTGCCCCTGCCGAAAGCCCTGACACGCGCCCAGACTGCGTAGGGGCGGGTGCCCTCACCCGCCCGGCGGAGCGCAGCTCCGCGCGAACTGAGAACTGGCTTTCCCCGCCGTCGAACAAAACCGCACCAGACATTTCAATTCCTACCGCCAAATCTGGGCGAGCTGCGCTCGCCTGCCCAGACGAGGGCGTCCGGGCCTACGTGGGCTTTTATGCTACCTGGCGTTGTTTTTCCAGCATGGAAAGGAATTCCCGGGTGAGCTGCTCGTCCCAGTATCCCGAGCGGGCTTCTTCGCGCATCGTGATGGCCGCCTGCTCATGGCTGAGGGCCAGCTTATAGGGACGCTGCGTTCGCAGGGCATCATACACGTCCACCACCTGCAGCACGCGCGCCAGCAGCGGTATTTCGCCGCGCTGCAGGCCGTCGGGATATCCGCTGCCGTCGGAATGTTCGTGATGACTGCGAATAATCGGCAGCACCAGCCGCAGGGACTTGAGGGGCTGGCAGATGGTTTCTCCGGTCACCGGATGCCGCTTCATGATGGCCCACTCTTCGGGAGTGAGGTTCGTTCCCTTTTTCAGGATTTCGTCGGGCACTGCAATCTTCCCCAGATCGTGCAGATAGCCGCCGCGGCGCAGGGCGACGATGGACTCCTGGTCAAGGCGAAGGTGGCGTCCCAGGTCGCTGGCATGGCGCGCCAGGCGTTCGCAGTGGCCTTCGGTGTAGGGGTCGCGGCTTTCCACGCTCAAGCCCAGAGTGCACAACACCGATTCCGCCGTCTCCAGTTCATCGGTGAACTCTTTGAGTTTGAGCAGGGACTTGACCCGGGCAAACAGTTCTTCGGGAAAAATCGGCTTGTGCAGAAAATCGTCGGCGCCCGATTCGATGCCCAGCACGCGGTCCTGGCGGTCGGTAAGACCGGTGATCAGAACGAAGGGGATGAGCCGGGTGGTGGGATTCTCTTTGAGTTCGCGGCACAGTTCGTATCCCGACTTGCCGGGCATGACAACATCGGAAAGAATGAGGTCGGGCGGATGGCGCAGGATCTCAGCTTCAGCCTGGGCCGCGTCGGGGACCGCTACCACGTCATAGCCGTGAGTCGCCAGTAATTCCTTCATCAGGCCCATGATGTCCTGATTGTCGTCCACCACAAGAATTCTGGGTGGGGACCTCCGAATGGGCACTTCACTCATCTCCTGGTAAGACACGGAGCGGGAGGAAATGGTTGTCGGCACTTTTTGCGGGGGGCTCATGGTCCGGCCGGAGGTGACAGCCATCATTGTAAACGATTTCACCGGCCGTGGAACCTCATTGAAGTGCCTCGTTCCCGTTCTGGAACAAAGTGTTGGAGATGTGACCGACGTCCTTGTTCGGTGCGCCAGCGAACCCATAGCCTTGCCGCATGCCTCGATTCCTGTTTTCGATAATGTTGTTCGTTCTGTTATTTCCGCCGGGCGCCGCCTTCGGCGCCTCGAAGCCGCATGTCATCGCTTTTGGCAAGTGGACCACAATCAAATGGTGCGCCGGAGCCAACGAAGCCAAGTGCCTCGACGTGAGAATGCGACCACTGTACGTGGACGGCCGGACCCGGGAATCGACTCTGGGCGCCGCGCACGACATCACCGAACGCCTGTTCGTGATGCGGCGCGCTTTCCGCGTGAACGACAATCTGCCGGGCGATACCGGCAGGCCGCGCATTGGGTGTGGCAGCGCGGAGGATGGTTGCTGGTGGACCGCATGACAGGTCGCATCTCATCGCTCGCTCTGCCTGAATTCGATCCCTACTATTCGGTGGCCAGCTGGTATCGCGATTACGCGGCTTATTGCGGCGTCTCCGATGACGGCAAAAAACTCTTCGCCATCGTGTTTCAGGTTGGACGCCGCAAGCCGGTGCTGAAAAAAGCCCTGGGCGAGGCCGGTGGCGATGCTGCGCCCGATTCAGAGTGCCCGGCGCCGGGCTGGGAGCGGCGCCCGGCGCGAGTCACTTTTGAGCCCGATGAAACCCGGAAGTCCACGTACGCCGTGCGCGGACACGCAGCAGATCTGGTGATCGACGACGACGGGGAGGAGGAAAAGGCTGCGCAGTAAGAAGTGGGAAGGGCACGACTTCAGAGGCTGCGGAAAAACTCGCCAATGTCGGCCCTCCGTGGAAGAGCGGCCCTTCAGGGCCGCGTCACTCGCCAGAAATATGTGGGGGCTTTAGCCCCCGTGGCCGTTTCATCCGGGCCAATTGAGTTTTTCCGCGGTCTGTTCAGTCGTGCTCTCAGGCAGGTCAAAGAGATTAGCTGCGATTGATCCTTTGCCGTCGCGCAGGCGAACAACAGGTCCCTCCACTGCGCTCGCTGCGCTCCGCTACGGTCGGGATGACAGGGAGTTGGATGTGGCTTGTGGCTGGAGGCGCGACTGGGAGTGATTTCTGCTTGAGGTAGCTGTATCCCGCGAGCAGGAGCAGCGTCGTTCCGACCGCCACGTAGTTGCGCCAGCGGGCGCGGGCCTGCGGCGGTTCTGAGTAACTCCTGGCCAGGACTGCGCCCAGGGCGAGACCGGCGGCCAGGCCTCCGAGATGAGCGGAATTGTCGATGCCCGGCGCCAGGCCGAAAAACAAGTTGTAGGCGGCGAACATGACCAAACTCTTGAGCGTGGGCTTCAGCGCCGCCTTCGCGATGGGAAGTTTTCCCAGGTAGAGCACGGCGATCAGTCCGCCAGCCAGACCGAAGATGGCTCCGGAGGCCCCGGCTCCAATACCTCCCGGATGCCACCACAGGCTGGCCAGGCTCCCAGCGATCCCGCTGGCGGTGTAAACCAGCAGGTAACTCCAGCGATCAAAGATCCGCTCCGCCAGCAGGCCCAGGTTCCACAGACACCACATGTTGAAAAAAATGTGGATGATCCCGATGTGAACATAATTCGAGGCCAGCATCCTCCAGGGCTGCAATCCGAGCGATAGGGGGGCAAAGTTCGCTCCCCACGTCACCAGTTGCAAGGGCGTCGGCGCCAGGAGAGACACTCCCGAAAGCACCATGGCGAAAAAGACGAGGACATTGATGCCGACGATGACCTGAGTGAGGTGAAACGACGGGCGGCTCCGCTGTGGTGGAGGCGCAACGCCTTCACTGGAAGAGACGATGAGGCCTGTATCGGCGAGGCAGTCGCGGCACAGGGGACTGGCACCTTCTTTCGAAGAGGACGGCAATTCGCGACCGCAGCGCACACAATTCGGCATGAACTCTCCAGGTGTTTGTAGCGCCGGCATCTTGCCGGCTGGCTCGGGGGCATCCTGCCCCCGGGGCGGGCAGGATGCCCGCCCCACAGCCGGCGAGACGCCGGCGCTACATGAAAGACCTCGAAATCATCCTACGTGACTAATCGCCCATCGTCTCCACTGCCGGCATTTCCAGGGTCCTTTTAGCAGTCACGGGTGCGCTGGTGACCAGGGCCACGGAGCCAACCACAATGGCGCTGCCCGCCAGGATGTAACCAGTCACCCGCTCATGCAGCACCAGCCAGCCCAGAAACACCGCGACTACGGGATTGACGTATGCGTAGGTAGAAACCTTTGAGGTCGGCACGTGGCCCAGCAGCCAGATATAAGCCGTGTATCCGACCCAGGACCCGAAGACCACGAGGTAGAGTGTGGCGGCGATTCCGCGGGTGGTCCATAGCGTTCGCGATGCGTCGCCCAGGGTGAGTGCAATCAGAAAGTTTGCTACCCCTGCGGCGATCATCTGCCAGGCAGTGGCTGAAAAGGGATCCACGTCGGGAGATTTCCACTTCTTGGCCAGCACCGAGCCCAGCGCCCAGCTGAACGATCCGCCCACCAGGCTGATGGAAGCCCAGAACTGGACTCGTCCCAGGGCGGTGGTGGCTGAGAGATCGGGCCACAACAATACCAGCAGACCGGCGATTCCCATCCCCAGTCCGACTTTGCCTCGGGGCGCAATGTGATGATCGCCCAACAGCAGTGAATCCAGCACCAGGAACCAGAGCGGGGTCACAGCGATGATGAGAGCCGCCAGGCCGGAGGCGACATACCGCTCCGCATAAGCCAGCGTGAGGTTGCCGCCCACCAGCAGCAGCACGCCCACGACCGCCATCCGGGCCAGCTGGCGCGGCCGGTAAGCAATCTTTCGCCCGCGCAGCCCGCAATACGCCAGCATGAATCCGCCCGCGATCAGAAAGCGTATGCCGCACATCAGGGCGGGCGGAATGTGCTCGACCGCAATGTCAATGCCGAGATAGGTCGATCCCCAGAAGAAATACACCAGCCCGAAGGCCAGGATTACGGCGAAACGGTGCTGACGCTGGGCTTGGGGCATGGGTACGGCTGCTGAAGAAGAAACCAGAGCCTAAAACATATCAGACGGTCTGGAGCTGCCATTGGATTCTGATCTCTGCGCGGGGTGTAATCAATGGTCCGCCATCAAACATCAAAACCTGGCAAGCTTTGCTCGCCTGGACAGGTGAGGACACCTGTCCCTACGCGGGCCGCTGCAAGGGCCGGCTCTCCGGCCACCATGCTAAAATTACCTCAGCCCAATGCTTCCAGACGTGCAACACCTCATGGAGCTACAGCAGGCGGACCGTGAAATTCTCCGCCTCAATCAGGAGGTTGCCGCGCTGCCCAAACGCGTGGCCGCCATCGAAGCCAAGCTGGCCGGCACCAAAGCCGGGCTGGAACAGGCCAAAGCCGCGGTCAAGGCCGATGAAGCCACCAAGCGCAAGTACGAAAGCGCCATCCAGGACCTGCAGGGCAAAATCTCCAAGTATCGCGACCAGTCTCTTGCCGTAAAGACCAACGAACAATACAAAGCTCTGTTGCACGAAATCCAGTTTGCCGAGCAGGACATCAAGGCCAACGAAGACAAGATCCTGGAGTTGATGCTCAACGCCGACGCCCGCGACAAAGATGTGAAAGCCGCCGAGCTGGAATTGAAAGCCGAGATGGCGGAGATCGAGAAGGAGAAAGCCGTTGCCCGCGAGCGCACCGCCGAAGACGAAAAGCTGCTGGCGGAGTGGAATGCCAAGCGCAATCAGGCCCGCGCCGGAGTGAACGAAGACCTGTTGCGCCAGTACGAACGCGTGGCTAAATTTCGCGGCTCCGGGATCGCCGAAGTTCGCGAGCAGAAATGCATGGGCTGCCAGGTCATGCTGCGTCCGCAGACTTACAACGAAGTGCGCGGCGGACAGATCGTGGTTTGCGAATCCTGCCAGCGCGTTCTGTACTTCGATCCCGCCACCGGAGTGGCGGTGGAACGCCCCAGCCTCACCGCCAAGCGCCGGGCCCGACCCAAGACCCACGTCGATAAAGCCTGGTTTTACCGGGCGGAGTATGGCGATCTGGGCGAGGTCTTCTTCGCCTTCATGAACGCCGATGGAAGCGCCAGCCGCAGAGTCTATGACGCTCACACCGGCAGGAAAATCGGCGACACGCAGCAACTGCCCGGCGACTTCAGCGCTGTCTTCGCGGACGATATCAAGTCCGGCGTGCGCCTTCACACCACGCTGGACTTGCAGCAACTGGAAGAGTGGGCGTCGGAACTGCCCATGACCGAACTCGACGAATTGCACGCCGATCTGAAAAAAGCCCTGCGCGAAGCGCCCCTCGAATCTCAGCCGTCCCATCACCCAGCAGCCAGCTAGGAAACCAGAGCGGGGTCACCGCAAACCACGTAGGGACAGATGTCCTCATCTGCCCAGTCGAGCGAAGCTCGACCAGGTTTTTGCATGCAGAACTTGCGGAGCTTCGCTCCGCCGGGCAGATGAGGACATCTGCCCCTACGTGGTTTGTGGTAAAGATCATGTCATGCCCTCTAAATCAGGCGCTTCGTCGCTTCCCGTCGTAAAAATCTCCCGCCGCGGCGCCCAGCGTTTGCAGGGCGGCCACGTCTGGGTCTATCGCTCCGACATCGTGTCCGCCGACGGGGTCGCGCCCGGAACCGCTGTGGGTGTCACCGATGAGCGCGGAAAATTTCTGGGCACGGCCCTCTACAGCAGCGCCTCGCAAATCGCCATCCGCATGATTTCGCCCCACGCCGTGAATGATCTCAGCCGCATGCTCCGGGAACGTATTCAGGAAGCCATCAGCTACCGGGAACGGGTGGTGCGCGATAGCGACGCATATCGCGTGATCTTCAGCGAAGCCGATTTTCTTCCCGGACTGATCGTGGACCGTTACAACGATCTGGTTTCAATCCAGGCCCTGACCCAGGCCATGGACGCGGAGCTGGTCCGCAGCGTGATTGCGGCTGAACTCCGCGACCGCCTGAAACCGGCAGCCATCGCGGAACGCGTCGATCCCCGGATCCGCGAGCTGGAGCAGCTGCCCGCACGGCCTTCCGCCCTGATCGAAGGCGAAAGGACCAGCACGGTTTTCACCATGAACGGCGTGCGCTTTCACTACCAGGCGCTGGAGGGACAGAAGACCGGCTCGTTCCTCGACCAGCGCGAGAATTACGCCGCGGCCGCGGGTCCTGCTCATGGGGAAGCGTTGGATGTTTTCTGTTACCAGGGCGGCTTTGCCCTGCACCTGGCCCGGTCCTGCTCCAGGGTCACCGGCGTGGACAGCTCCCGCCCCGCACTCGAAGTGGCCGACCGCAATGCCTCACTGAACAACCGCGAGATCGAATGGGTCGAGGCCAACGCCTTCGACCTGCTGCGCGACTATGCCGACGCCGGACGGCGCTACGACACCATCGTCCTCGACCCGCCCGCCTTCGCCAAGAACAAGGCCAACCTCGAAACCGCCCTGCGCGGCTACAAGGAACTAAACCTGCGCGCGCTCAAGATGCTGCGGCCCGGCGGCATCCTGGTCAGCTGCTGCTGCTCCTATCACGTCAGCCCCGCCCAGTACCTGGAAGTGGTGGGAGATTCGGCCCGCGATGTCCACAGAAATCTCCGCATCGTGGAAAACCGTGGACAAGCAAAGGATCATCCCATCCTCTTGAACGTACCGGAAACGGAATACCTGAAATGCATTATAGCCTACGTAAGTAACTGAAAATAATAATATATATATTAATTGACAATAAGACACTCATATTTTATTATTCTCATACACTAAATAGTTAATTCGGGGCAGCAACTGAAGCCCTTAACCGAATTTCAAAAGTTCCAAGAGGAGGATTTTATGACCGTACTAACCCGTTGGGATCCCTACCGCGAGTTCAGCAGCGTGCAGGACCGCCTGAACCGTTTGTTCAATGCCTCGTTCAACGAGGGCCGGGACGAATCGCTGACCACCTCGAGCTTTGCTCCGGCGGTTGACGTTTACGAGGACGAGCACAACGTCACGCTGAAGATCGAAGTTCCGGGGATTGACGAGAAGGACATTGACGTCCGCATCGAAAACAACACCCTGACCGTGCATGGCGAGCGCAAGCTCGAGAAGGACGAGAAAGAAGAGAACTACCGCCGCATTGAGCGGCAGTATGGCAGCTTCACTCGCACCTTCACCCTGCCCACTACCGTGGACACGGACAGCGTTTCCGCCAACTACGAGAAAGGTGTGCTGAAGGTAAAGCTGGCCAAGAAGGCCGAAGCCAAGCCCAAGCAGATCAAAGTCAACGTAGGTGCGGAAAAGACGCTCGAAGGCAAGGGTCCGAGCAAAGCCGCATAAGTTGGCGCGATGGAGGACGGGCGTCCGCGCCCGTCGCTCTCCAGCCGGAGCTGGACAAACCGACGGGAGGCGGCCCACTGACCGCCTCCTTTTTGTATTTGAGCAATCAGTCCTTAGCACTTAGCATTTGGCTTTCGATGGAGGATGGAGCGGCTTCGCTCTTATGTGCACAACGATTGCCTGACGGGCGGGGACGCCCGTCCTCCATCGAGATCCGATTGCTAGAGGAGTTCTTATGGCGATCCGTTGGGAAAAACTTACGGTGAAGGCGCAGGAAGCGGTGCAGCGAGGCAACGACCTTGCCTCCGAGCACGGCAACCCTGAACTGTTGCCGCTGCACGTATTGGCGGCGCTGCTCGAAGACAAAGAGGGAATCGTGCAGCCGGTGCTGGAGAAGATCGGCATTGGTCCGCAAGCCGTGCTCAGCGAGACCTACCGTGAGATCGAGCGCCTGCCAAAAGTTTCCGGCGGAGGAGCGGCGCAGGCCACGCTTTCCAAGGCGGCCAACGACCTTCTGGACCGGGCCTTCAAGGAAGCCGCCAACTTCAAGGACGAATATGTTTCGACCGAGCACCTGCTGCTGGCCATCACGCATCTGAAGCGCGATCCGGCCCAGGAAATCCTGGCCCGTCAGGGTGCGACTTACGATGCCATTCTCAAGGCCTTGACCTCGGTGCGCGGATCGCAGAAAGTGACCGACCAGAATCCTGAAGCCAAGTATCAGGCGCTGGAGCGTTACGCTCGCGACCTGACCGAGCAGGCACGGCGGGGAAAACTGGACCCGGTCATTGGACGCGACGAGGAAATCCGCCGCGTGGTGCAGGTGCTCTCCCGCCGCACCAAGAACAATCCCGTGCTGATCGGCGAGCCTGGCGTGGGCAAGACCGCCATCGTCGAAGGCCTGGCCCAACGCATCATCTCCGGCGACGTGCCCGAGGCCCTGAAGAACAAGCGCGTGGTGGCGCTCGACCTGGGCGCGATGCTGGCAGGGGCGAAGTTTCGCGGCGAGTTTGAAGACCGCCTCAAGGCGGTGCTCAAGGAAATCGAAGACTCGCAGGGCAAAATCATTCTGTTCATCGACGAACTGCACACCCTGGTCGGTGCGGGCGCGGCCGAAGGCGCGATTGATGCCTCCAACATGCTGAAGCCGGCGCTGGCCCGCGGCGAATTGCGCGCCGTCGGCGCCACCACGCTCAACGAGTATCGCAAGTACATCGAGAAAGACACGGCGCTCGAACGCCGCTTCCAGATCGTCTTCGTGGGCGAACCCAACGTCGAAGACACCATCGCCATTCTTCGCGGGCTGAAAGAACGCTACGAAGTGCATCACGGGGTGCGCATCAAGGATTCCGCCATCGTGGCCGCGGCCACCTTGTCGCATCGCTATATCTCGGACCGCTTCCTGCCCGACAAAGCGATCGACCTGATTGACGAGGCAGCAGCATCGCTGCGCATCCAGATCGACTCCATGCCCACCGAAATCGACCAGTTGGAGCGCCGCGCCACGCAGCTCGAAATCGAAAAGCAGGCGCTCAAGAAAGAAGTCAGACCCCAACTCCAAAGAGCGGCTGGCGGTGATCGAGAAAGAGCTGGCTGAGCTGCGGGAGAAATCCAACGCGCTGAAAGCCAACTGGAAGCAGGAAAAAGACCTGATTGCCCGGACTCGAACCCTGAAAGAGAAAATTGAGCAGCTCAAGATCGAAGAGCAGGCGGAAGAGCGCAAAGGGAATTTGCAGCGCGTGGCGGAGATTCGCTATGGACTGCTGGTGCAGGCGGAAGAAGAACTGCAGAAGCTGACCGCGCAGATCGACGGGACGGCTCAGGGCAAGGCGGCGGGCGAGGGCGCCCGCCCCACACGGATGCTGAAAGAAGAAGTGGACGAAGAAGACGTGGCCCGCATCGTCTCCAAGTGGACCGGCATTCCGGTCTCGAAGATGCTGGAAGGCGAAGTCAAGAAGCTGGTCACCATGGAAGAACGGCTGCGGCAGCGCGTGGTCGGCCAGGACGCCGCACTCGAGCGCGTCGCCAACGCCATCCGCCGTTCCCGCGCGGGACTGAGCGATCCCAAGCGGCCCATTGGGTCATTCATTTTCCTGGGGCCGACCGGCGTGGGCAAAACCGAACTGGCCCGCGCCCTGGCCGAGTTCCTGTTCGACGATGAGCACTCCATGGTGCGCATCGACATGTCGGAATATATGGAGAAGCACGCCGTCTCGCGCCTGATCGGCGCGCCTCCCGGCTATGTGGGCTACGAAGAGGGCGGACAACTCACCGAGCAGGTGCGGCGACGTCCCTACGCGGTGGTCCTGTTCGACGAAATCGAGAAGGCGCATCCCGACGTGTTCAATGTCCTGCTGCAGATGATGGACGACGGCCGCCTGACCGACGGCCGGGGCCGCACCGTGGATTTCCGCAACACGGTCATCATCATGACTTCGAACATCGGCTCTGCTTTCCTGCAGTCCGAGGGTACTGCGCTCGGAGAAAGAATTTGATGAAGCCTCGAAGCAGGTAATGAACGCGCTGCACGGCCACTTCAAGCCCGAGTTCCTGAACCGGGTGGACGACATCATCGTCTTCCGTCCGCTGGGCAAGGAGCAGCTGGTGAAAATCATCGAGCTGCGGCTGGAAGACGTTCGCCGCCTGCTGGCCGATCGCAAGATCTCGCTCGAGCTGACCGACGCGGCCAAAGACCTGCTGTTCACCGAGGGGTTCGATCCGAACTTCGGGGCACGTCCGCTGAAGCGGGCCATTCAAAAGCTCGTCCAGGACCCGCTGGCGCTGAAGATCCTGGACGGCGAAGTGCTGCACGGCGATCACGTGGTCGTGGACGCCGACAAGAAAGCCGGCAAGATGGTGTTTGAAGTCAGCAAGCGGGTGGGCGAGAAAGAACCGGCCAAGGCGCGGGGATAAAATGTAGGCGCGAGCGTCCTCGCTCGTGCGAGCTGCGCCCCGGGACGCAGCACGAGCGGGACGCTCGCGCCTACATAAATCCCGGTCCTTTTCAGTGATTGCCCAATTTCTCTTTTCGCCTTACCATCCTGTCAGTGGCTACCGCCAAAAACATTCCCGAGCTTAAGCAGCGAATCGTCTCGGCGGCGCCGGTCGAGGATGATTCTTCATTTGAACTGAAACTACGCCCGCAGCGCCTCGCCGAATTCATCGGCCAGCCCAAGGTCAAAGAGAACCTGGCAGTCGCGATTGAAGCGGCAAAATCCCGCGGTGAGGCTTTGGACCACGTTCTGCTTTACGGTCCGCCCGGGCTGGGCAAGACCACGCTCGCCACCATAATTGCCAACGAACTGGCTGTCCCCTTCCAGCAGACTTCCGGGCCGACGTTGCAGATCAAGGGCGATCTCACAGCTATCCTGACCAATGTCCGTGACAAACAGGTCCTCTTCATCGACGAGGTGCACCGCTTGCAGCCGGCGCTGGAGGAAATCCTCTACTCCGCGCTCGAAGACTACAAGCTGGACATCATGATCGGGCAGGGGCCGTCGGCGCGCACACACACCATGGATGTGAAGCCGTTTACTTTTATTGGCGCGACCACCCGCGCCGGGTTGCTGTCATCGCCCTTGCGGTCGCGTTTCGGCATCGTGCTGCGTCTGGAGTTTTATACCCACGAAGACTTGCGCATCATCGTGGAGCGATCGGCGGAAATTCTTGCCATCGGAATCGACCACGCCGGAGCGCTCGAAATCGCCAGCCGCTCCCGTGGAACTCCGCGTATCGCCAACCGTTTGTTGCGCCGGGTCCGCGACTATGCCCAGGTGCGGGGAGCGGGAAAGATTGACTTGCCGACCGCCCAGGCTGCGCTGCAGATGCTGGAAGTCGATCGTCACGGCTTCGACGAAGTGGACCGCAAGCTGCTGCTGACCATTATCGAGAAATATCAGGGCGGCCCGGTGGGTGTGAACACGCTGGCCGCCGCCCTGGCCGAGGAGCAGGACGCGATCGAAGAAATCTACGAACCGTTCCTGATCCAGATTGGTTTCCTGAACCGCACCCCGCGCGGGCGTGTGGCTACACAATTAGCCTATGAGCACTTTGGGATCACGCCCAACCGCAAACAGAGTTCGTTATTCTAGTTGGCAGTCGTCGGTCGTCAGTCTTCAGAAAAACCATATTCTGCTGACGATTGAACACCGGCGACTGATTCTTATGAGTTATTTATTCTAGGGGTCAGTCATCAGTTGTCAGTTCTCAGAAAACCAGATTCTGCTGACGACCGACGACTGACGACTCATTCCTATGATTGCTCATTTGCGCGGAAAGCTGCTGGCCAAGCATCCCAACCAGGCCATCGTTGAGACGGGCGGCGTTGGATACGACGTCACCATCAGCGTTCCTACGTTTTCCGACCTGCCCGGGATCGGCGGGGAGGTTGCGCTTTACATCCACACCCATGTGCGGGAGGACGCGCTGGCGCTCTACGGATTTCTGCGCTCCAGCGAGAAGGTCCTGTTTGAAAAGCTGATCACCGTAAGCGGCATCGGGCCCAAGCTCGCGATCACGATTCTGAGCGGCATGGCGGCTGACGAGATGGTCAACGCGATACGCGGCAACGATATCGCGCGGCTCACCCGAATCCCTGGAATCGGAAAGAAGACCGCCGAACGCATGGTACTGGAATTGCGCGACAAGCTGGCGGTCGAAAAGCATGGCGAGATGGCTGCCGCGCCCGCCCTGAGCGCGGCGGAGGACGACGTGCTCTCGGCGCTGGTGAACCTGGGGTATCAGCGCGCCGCAGCGGAGAAAGCATTGGCGTCGATCTCCAAGACAGGGCAGTTCGATGCCATGTTCCGCCAGGCCCTGGCCGCCCTTTCAAAATAGCCTTACACAATTCAGTGGGGACGCAATACCTGGTAGCGGGTGATGCCGTAGCCGAGCGCTGCCCCAAGAAACACATCTGAAGGGAAGTGAGCGCTGGTGGTTATTCGAGAAAGGCTGACCGCGGTGGCAAAGCCATACACAACCCACGGCACCCAGCGGTGAGTGTGGTAGCGGGTGGCCACGACGGTGGCGACGGCAAAGGCGCCGGCGGCGTGCCCGGACGGGAAACTGCTTCCCTTGAAGGGCGATTTACCACCGCTAAAAAAGGTATCGGTAAACGGGGCCCCAGGAGCTACATCGGAGGGCCTCTTTCTGCGGGTGACAGCCTTGATCGCAAGGTCAACCACAGCGGCGTCGGCGTAAGCCTCGCCCGCGAGCAATGCCGTCCCCACTTGATAAGGGTCATGCCGGGCATAGCCAGAAATCATCAGCGAAGCCGGCAGAAGTATGACCTCCGCGCTGGTAATCGGAGCATCGAATACGTCGTTTACGTCGTCAAGATTCCCCGAATGAGAACGAAAATAGGGCATCACGTGGGGATCGGCGAAAATGAGGCCTGCGGTCCCTCCCGCGACAGCAAGAGTGGGCAGCCAGTAGTGTCCCTTCGCCAGTTGAACCGGAAACAGCCAGATGGCTTTTTGATCGCGTAAGAAGTCTCCCGGCAGGCTGCGCCATGTTACCTCCCGGTCTGACCCTGAGTGCGCGGGATCGATGGAAACTTGCCGGGCGTGGGACGGACTATCAGGCCACGGCGAATTCGTGTTCGTGTCTTGCGCCTTGAGCCATGGGGTGATGCAAGCAATGGCGGCGCAAACGACCACTCGGGACAGCCTGTTCATTGAGACGGTTGGATGCGGTTCTGCATTCATGGGTAGCCTGTGCCGACGGTCTGGTTGATTGGAATAGCCGCACGGGTGCTTACCACGTATGATCGGCGCTGTCCGAGAGGGTCTTAGATTAGTCTGGCCGGAGGGAACAATCTTTGGTAACGAGAGTTTCCGCAGCCCCTATTTTCCAATACAGAACCTGCTGAAGATCAGATTGAGGATGTCATCGTTGGTGGTGGCTCCCGTAATTCCGTCGAGGGGACGCAGCGCGCTGTACAGATCGAGCAGGACCATCTCATGCGGGACCTTGCTTCGGACCGCATTCGTAGCGGCATCAAGCCCTGCCAGTGAGTCGCGCACCAGGCCCTGATGCCGAGTGTTGGTAAGGAAGCCAGTTTCGCGGGTTCCCTCTGACTCTCCTCCGGCCTGGCGCAGAATCTCGGCGCGCAGCTCGGAAATACCTTCTCCGGTCAGCGCCGACACACGAACTCGCCGCAACTGAGAACTGGGAACCTGGAACTGCGAACTGGTTTTGTCCGATTTATTTTCCACCACAATGGCGGTCCGCTGCGCCACCAGCTCCAGCAATCGGGAATCTTCAGTGCCGGCCGGCTCCGAAGAATCCAGCACCACCAGCACCAGGTCGGCGTCGGCCAAAGCTTCCATTGACTTGCGGATGCCGATGTCTTCCGCTTCATCAAGAGCGCGGCGAATGCCGGCGGTATCTACCAGCTTCACAGGAATCCCACCCAGCGCAACCGTTTCCGTCACCAGATCGCGAGTCGTTCCAGGTGTGGCAGTGACGATGGCGCGGTCACTTTCAACCAGACGATTGAACAGGCTCGATTTGCCCACGTTGGGCCGGCCCACGATGGCAAGCGTCAGTCCCTCATGGACCAGCTTGCCATAGGCGAAGGAGGCTGCCAGTTGTTCGAGTGGGGTTCGAATGGCAGAGACGTGGTCGAGAATCTGTTCCGCGGGAAGGACCGAGACGTCGTCCTCGGCGAAGTCAATGCCGGCTTCGAGCAGGGCGATCAACTCCACCAGCATCTGCTTGATGGGCTGCAGCCGGCGAGAGAGTGCACCCTCAAGCTGTTGGGCTGCCACTTTGGCCTGATAAAGGGTTTGCGATTCGATCAGATCGTGGACAGCTTCCGCCTGGGTCAGATCAATGCGGCCATTGAGAAACGCGCGCATGGTGAATTCGCCGGGCTCGGCCAGCCGCGCGCCCCGCGCCAGCGCCAATTCGACTACGTGGCGCAGGACCACGGGCGAGCCGTGAGCCGAGATTTCGATGATGTCATCGGTAGTGTAGGAGTGGGGCGCGGCGAAGTAAGTTACGACAACTTCGTCGATGCGCTGCTCAAGACTGTGTGGCCGCGGGCGACCCGCCCGCGAGTTGTTTTCGGGACATTCTGCGTCCGAGGCAACCCCATCGCGGGCGAGTCGCCCGCGGCCACATGGTTCCACTAACTCTCCAAACACTGCTCGCCCGGGCTCGAGTTCATGCTTCAGGCGCAGCATGGGGGCAGCGATGGTGCGCGCCTCAGGGCCAGCGATGCGCACAACCCCGATGCCGCCTCGGCCAGGCGGAGTGGCGATGGCAACGATGGTGTCGTCGAGGTTCACGGGGAGATTGTAGCGGGTGAAAGCAGTTTCCGCGGGGGACAGCATAGCCGAGCGTTGCTCGGCCTGGACGGGTCAGAGACCCGTCCCCACACGTTCTCAGGAGAATACGGACATTCAGGGCAGGGTTTTCCGCGGGGGCTTGCCCGCGGCAGGCTTGTAATTTTCCGGATAGACGACCACATAGCGGCGCAGGCCCTCGCCTTCGCTCTGGGTGCGCAGGTCGCTATGATCGCGCAGTGCCAGGTGGACGATGCGGCGCTCGCGCGATGACATAGGCGCAAACTCGTAAGGCATCTTAGTCTTGCGCACCCGATCCGCCGCCACGCCGGCGGCCAGGCGCAGTTCCTCCAGTCGCATGCCGCGGTGGTTCATGCAGTCGAAGCAGATTTTCTCGTGCTCATTGCCAGGCAGGCGGAGCATTTCGAGCGCCAGAAATTCAATCGAGCGCAGAAGTTCGCCGCCCCGCTCCAGCAATAGCGGCGAGTCCGGGCCCACGAATTCCACCAGAATTTCGGGACGCTCCCAGTCTCGCTGCTCGGCCAGCGGCGGATCAACAGTGATGCGGTACTTCAGGCGCAAGCCGCCATTGGCCACGATCCCTTTCAGCAGGTCGTTGATCTTGTTGGCGGCGGCGATTTTGTCGGGAATGGACATAGATCAGCTCTTAGTGTTCGCTCCTAGCCCTTAGCTACTAGCTTTGATGCTCCCTGCGAGGAAAAACCCACAGTTTGATGTTGCGTCTTCACAACTGTGCAGTCTAGCAACGAGTCTGCGGTTTAAGCTAAGAGCCAACGGCTAGAAGCTAATAGCTTATTTATCTTTCTTCCTCGCCCGCTTCAACGCAATCTCGCGCATCTCGCGGCCCAGGCTGGTACGGTTCATGACCGCCTGTTGGGCGATTGCGATCAGGTTGCCCTCGGACCAGTACAGGCACAACCCGGCGGCCAGGTTCCAGCTGATGACGCCCAGCATCAGCGGCATCATGAAAGTCATCATCTTCTGCTGCGACGGGTCCATGCCCGGCTGCGGCGTCATGCGTTGCGTCAGCAGCATGGTGATGATAATGCCGATGGGCAACAGATGCCACGGGTCCGGCGAAGATAGATCGTGGATCCAGAGCCAGTGCGCCTGGCGCAGATCGAGCGCCGCGCCCAGCATGCTGTAATAAGCAAACAGGAACGGCATCTGGATGACCATGGGCAGACATCCGCCCACCGGATTTACGCCCTCCGCTTTGTAGAGCGCGGAGACCTCCTGGTTCATCTCCTGCTTGCGCGGATCGCGCATGCTGTACTTCTTGTACTTTTCCTGGATGGCCTTGATCTGCGGCGCTACCTTCTGCATCTTGAGCGCCGACTTCATGCTGGAGACGCGCAAGGGCAGCAGCGCCAGGTTGATCACCAGGGTCTGGATGACAATGGCCCAGCCCCAGTTATGGATCCATCCGTAAGTCCATTTAAGCCACAGGAACAACGGACGCGCGATCACTCCGAAGAAGCCAAAGTTGATCAGGGCGCGCAAGTCCGGCGGCGCCCCGGTCAAGGTCGGCACGGCCACGGACTCAAGAACACCGAGTGATTTGGGTCCTACATAAAGGCGTTCGACGCTGGGTCCGCGAAGATTGCCCACGCCAACTCCCAGAACGTCCTCCTTGATCGTCTCCTGAGGATTGGGATTCTTCGCATTCTTGGGCACATCCACCTGATGCCGCAGCGTGACCATGGCCGCGTTCTGGACGTCCTCGGGCAGAAACACCGCGGCGAAATACTGGTCCACCACGCCAGCCCAGTTGAACGGGCCCGGTACAGTGGCCCCGCCGCTGACTTTCTTGATGTCGAGGCGCTCGGTCTTGTCGTTGTACTGGTGCTCGATGCGGCTGCCGGCATAGGAGGACGGGCTCGACTGATCGCCGAATCCGGCCGGCCACATGGGGAAGGCAGTGACCTGGCTGCCCTTGGAAACAACTGAGGTTTCGACGTGCACCACGTAGGTGTGATCAAAGCTGAACGTCTTGCGGACTGCGACATCCTGGTCGGCGTATTCGAAGGTGAGCTCGGCAGGGGCCTTGACGTTCCCTGATTCGGAGGCGACGTAAAGGGCCGAGTTCAATTTATTGCGCTGGTTTTCGTCGTAGGTCCACAGCGACAGCGGGTATCCGTACTTCTCAGCCGCTTTGCTGACTAATTCGAGTGGCTTGCCCTGCTCGTCAAAGTACGTTTTGAGGATCCAGGATTTGACCAGGCCGCCGCGGTTGGTGAAGGTAACGCGATAAAGATCGTTTTCGATGACCGTTTCAGCTTCAGCCGCAGCCTGCTTGGTGGCCCCCTTGGCGGGAACTTGGACCTGGGGTGCCTCGACCGAGGGTGCCGCCGGCTGAGCGGCTGGCTGGACCGCCGCCGGAGTTTCGGGCGCAGGCGTGGGCGCCTGCGGCATGTACTTCTTCAGCAGAGGTTGAAACAGAATAATGACCAGAAAAGTGAGCGCGAACACCAGCAGCAGCCGGCGCTCCATCCCGGGTTCTTGTTGAGGATTGTTGAAGTCAGGCAAATTCGCTACTCAGTGACCGCGCGACTGGCGGGCGGCGCCGCACTCTGGGCTACGCTGTAGTTGTTCAGTCTTACCACCGGATCGTAACCGCCTCGAACAAAAGGATGACAGCGCAGCACACGCCACAGCGCCGTCAGGCCGCCCCGCCACACGCCGTAGCGGTCCACCGCTTCCATGGCGTACTCGGAGCAACTGGGCACGTAGCGGCAGGCCGGGGGCAAGAGCGGCGAGAGCGCCCACTTGTATCCTCGTAAAAGAAAGAGTACGAAGCTTCTGGCCCTCTGGTTCATGGTTTTCCTGCTGACTTTTCGATCACGTCGAACGCCCGGCGAATCTCGCGCTGCACATCCACAAATTCTGCGGTCAGGAGCGACTTCTTGGGATTGATCACGATATCCATTGCGGCTGGAATCATCCCATGCAATCGGACCGCTTCCCTGAGGCGCCGCTTCATGCGATTACGTACCACCGCGCCGCCCAGCACCTTTCCCACCGTGAACCCGACCCGCACTCCGCCGTCCCTTTCGCGGCTCGAAAGGTAAAACACGGTCATGTGAGCGGCAAAATGCCGGCGTCCCTGCTTGTACACGCGCTCGAAATCCGCGTGCCGGAGCAGGCGCACGCCGCGCGGGAACCTGCTTCCGCGAGATCCGGACCGGTCGCCGCTGCCATTGGCCGCGAGTGCGTTCACAGCACGCCTCAACCCAGATTGCGAATCTTCCGCGAATTCCGGAAAAGGGGAAACACTACTCACGGAAGCCGGGTTTTACTGACACCCGCTTGCGGCCCTTGGCGCGCCGCCGCGAAATTACCGCGCGGCCGGCCTTGGTCTTCATCCGCGTAAGAAATCCGTGCGTCTTTGAGCGGTGACGACGGTTGGGCTGGAATGTGCGCTTGGGCATGAAAAATCGCTGCTCCTGATGAACTGAGTCTCTTTTGAAGCGAATGAGAAGTATAAATGAGTGCGCGCAGCCGGGCAAACCGGGGAAGACTGGAAGATGTGGGGCGGGCGCCCTCGCCCGCCGCTTTTGCAGTTGGTGTTGCTTTTTCAGTTGCCGTTGCTTTGGACTTTTCCGCTTAGGGCAGCCACGCGCCATCGCCGACGAAAGGCAGATACCAGAGACCAGGTCAAATGCGGCGGGCGAGGGCGCCCGCCCTACGCCACTTTCTGCACCACTCGCGCGACAGTTATAAGTTGAACACTTGACAGGAAGTTTGCTTAGGGTTCTGAATCATAGCAACGAAAAAAGTCCGCAAACAAGATTCCCGCAGACGGAAAAATTTTGTGCTAGTATGCCGGACTGATCCAGCTTACAGAAATTTTCTTGACCCAGGGCAAACGGCCAGCATCAAGGCTCTTCTGCTGCTGGAAAATGAAAGCATTTTTTGCTGCACAAGTTCTGATACCGGGCGCTGATCTGGCCGCAGCCCCACGAAAATTATTTTATGTCTGTTCCAAGCCCAAGCCTCTCTCCCAATCCGTGGTTGCGCGTTCTCGACGCGCTGGAAAAAAAGATCAACCGGCATTCCTATGACACCTGGCTGAAGCCCACCAAGTACAGCCACTCCAGCGGGTCTGTCCTTTTCGTGCGCGTGCCCACGGCGGAATTCCGCCACGTGGGAGACAAGTACGCCGACCTGATCCAGGAAGCGCTGGACAATCTTGGCCTGGAGTTCCAGGAAGTGAAGTTCGTCACGCCCGAGGACGATCCCGCCTCCACCCCGGTGCGTCACGACGGCGGACTTTCCGCCCACCTGGTTCCCGCCACTTCTCATGCCTCGCAGTCGCGCTTCGATTGGGACGGCGCGGCGCAACTGAATCCGCGCTACACCTTTGACGCCTTCGTGATCGGCAGCGGCAACCAGTTCGCGCACGCCGCCTGCCAGGCGGTTTCGGAACGTCCCTCAAAAGCTTATAACCCGCTTTTCTTGTATGGCGGCGTCGGTATGGGCAAGACCCACCTGATGCAGGCCATCGGCCACGAGATCAAGCGCCGCCAACCCCAATCGGCCATCTGTTACGTCTCCAGCGAGAAGTTCACCAACGAGATGATCAACTCGCTGCGTTACGACAAGATGATCAGCTTCCGCGACAAGTTCCGGGGCGTGGACGTGCTGCTGGTGGACGACATCCAGTTCCTGGCGCAAAAGGAACGCACCCAGGAAGAGTTCTTCCACACCTTCAACGCGCTGCATGAGTCCATGAAGCAGATCGTGATCGCCAGCGACCGTCCCCCCAAGGAACTGGCGGAATTCGAAGACCGGCTGCGCAGCCGCTTCGAGTGGGGACTGATCGCAGACATCCAGCCGCCCGACCTCGAAACCAAGGTCGCAATTCTGCAGAAGAAGGCGGAGCAGGAAAAAGTCATTCTGCCCACCGATGTCGCGCTCTACATCGCGTCCAATATCCGCTCTAACGTTCGCGAACTGGAAGGCGCGCTTATCCGCCTGGTAGCGCACTCTTCGCTGATCGGCGCCGAGATCACTCTGCCCTACACCCAGCAGGTGCTCAAGAATTTCATCGACTCCCAGGCCCGCAAGGTGACGATCGAGTCGATACAGAAAGCCGTTGCCGAGCAATTTGGACTACGTCTGGTGGAGATCAAGGCCAAGAACAACTCGCGCGCCATCGTCTATCCCCGTCAGATCGCAATGTACCTGGCCAAGCATCTCACCGAAGCTTCGCTGCCCGAGATCGGCCGCCAGTTTGGCGGCAAGCATCACACCACCGTGCTGCATTCGGTGGACAAGATTGATGTCACCCGCAAGACCGACAAGGATTTGAACAGGTTGATCAATAAAATGACCGAGCAGTTGGGCGGATAAATCGCGGCTGCAAACCGTATTTCCACTCAGCAGCGGGGTCTTCCTTGAGCAGCACTGTGAATCGGTTGTGGAAGGTGTGCAAGAGACGGTGACAATCGCGCGGCACGGCCAAACGATACCTTCATGTCCGCCAGTGAGTGGGCTAATTTTAGACATGAAGGCTTGAGCGCAGAGTCCAGTTGGATGCGGGTTTGGACACGATTTCCACTTTTACGGACCCTCTACTGTTACTGCTGGTTTTATAGGTTTTTATTTTGATATAAGGGAAGTATTCAAAGTAGCGCCGTCTGACGGGAGATCTGGGTTATGCCGGTAGAAGCTTTGGCCTCAGCCACGGGGACCGCCACCATGGAAATCACGGTCAGCAAAGCCGAACTTTTAAAAGAACTGACTGCGACCCAGGGGGTGGTGGAGCGCAAGACCACGATCCCAATCCTATCCAATTACCTGTTCGAAGCTTCGAGCGACAAACTTTCGCTCACTGCCACCGACCTCGATCTGAGCCTGCGCACGGTGTGCAACGCCAAGGTCAAGAAGGAAGGCTCCTGCACAATCCCCGCCCGCAAACTGCACGACTACGTAAAGCTGCTGCCGGACGCCGATATTACGATCAAGCTGCTGGACAATCACTGGATCAGCATCCGCTGCGGCCGGTCGAACACAAAGATGGTTGGAATGGCGCGGTCGAACTTCCCCACGCTGCCGGTATTCCCCACCGCTGGTGTGGTAAAGATTCCCGCCCAGGTATTGCGCGCCATGATCGCCAAGACCGGTTTCGCCATTGCCAGCGAGGAATCGCGTTACACATTAAACGGCGCGCTGATGGTGCTGAAGCCTGAATCCATCACCATGGTCGCCACCGACGGACATCGCCTGGCGCACATCGAACGCAGCGGAGAAAAGTTCGAAGGCGTTTCGGGAGAGCTCAAGACTTTAATCCCCAAGAAAGCCATGGACGAGCTGCGGTCTCTGCTCGATTCGACCGACGCGGACACCATCGAATTCGCCAAAGATGAATCCACGCTCTACTTCCGCATCGGGCAGCGGCTGCTCACTTCTCGCCAGCTTACCGGCCAGTTCCCCAACTACGAAGCTGTCCTGCCCAAGGACAACAACAAGAGCGTCACCCTGGCCGGCAACGAGCTGAGCGCGGCCATCTCCCGCGTGGCCCAATTTGCCGACGAGCGCTCGCGCGCGGTGCGTTTGCGCCTGGAAAAAGGCGAGGTCAAGCTTTCCGCCTCGTCCACCGAAACCGGCGAGTCCGAAGACTCGCTCGAAACCAGCTACCAGGGTGATTCGCTGACGGTTGGCTTCAACGCCCAATACATTCTGGACTTCCTGAAGGCAGTCGGCGCCGGCGACGTGAAACTCGAGTTCAAGGATCCCCAGTCCGCCGGCCAGCTCCGGCCCGCCGACAGCGAGGATTACAAGTACCGGTATATCGTCATGCCCATGCGCATCTGAGGGGTAAACCATGTGGGGCGGGCGCCCTGGCCCGCCGCCTTTGACTCTGGTTTTTGCCGGGCAAGGCCCCTACACAGCCTGACCCACCAACAGCAACTGCAAGATTCCAAAGCCAAGTCAAAAGCGGCGGGCGAGGGCGCCCGCCCCACACACCCGCACGGTTCGGCTTGACCTACCCCTTGCCCTGGCCGTAAATTGGCCGCCTTGTGTTTGGAGGTTCTATCCCATGCTGAGCGGTTTCAAGCAATTCATCCTTCGTGGCAACGTGGTTGACCTGGCAGTCGGCGTGGTCATCGGCGCGGCTTTCGGTTCCGTGGTGACGGCTTTCACCAAAGACCTCCTGACTCCCCTTATCGCGGCCATCGTCGGCAAGCCCGATTTCTCGACGATCAGCTTCACTATTAACGGCACGCCGTTTCCGGTAGGCGATTTCATCAACGCCCTGGTGTCGTTCCTGCTGGTCGCCGCGGCCGTGTATTTCTTCGTGGTGACTCCGATCAATGCCCTGATTGCGCGCATGCGCAAGGCAGATGCGCCGGCTGATCCAACTACGAAGAAGTGTCCCGAATGTCTGAGCGAGATTCCCATCGACGCCCGGCGCTGCGGCTTCTGCACCCAGCCGCTAACGGCCCGCGCCGCCTGATGCAGGCACGCCTGATGTAGGCGCGAGCGTCCTCGCTCGTGCAGGGTGCCAACGCCCTGAGGATGAGCGCCCCTGGCAGGAGGTACTCGCCATGTCGGATCCACTCGAAGCCAGAACAGATCGCTACGCCTACGGCAAGAACCGTCCGGGAAACGCCAGCGTCGCTTATGTCGCCGAAACCCAGCTCCGCGACATCCAGAAAACTCTGCCGCTGCGCGTGCTCTCGGAAGACGACTGGAAGCACTGGATCACACGCGGCTACGTAGTGGTCAGGCAGGCCGTCCCTCCGGAAAACGTGAAGCGCCTGGTGGATTTGCTGTGGGAATTTCAGGAGATGAATCCCGCCGATCCATCAACCTGGTACAAGGACCAGCTCCGCGATCATGCCATGAAGGAGCTGAACAACAGCGGCATGGTCGAGATCTACAACCACCAGTATTTGTGGGACAACCGGCAGTATCCACGAATCTACGACGCCTTCGTCGATATATGGGACAACGAAAGGCTCTGGGTGACGATTGACCGCGCCAATCTGAATCCGCCCAATCGCAGCCAGCGTCCCTTCAGCGGCTTCATTCATTGGGATGCCGATACCACGCTCGATCCGCTGCCCATAAACGTGCAGGGCGTGCTTTCACTGGTCGATCACGAGCCCGAGATGGGCGGCTTCCAGTGCGTGCCCGAACTGTTTCGGACGCTGGAAGAATGGAGAAAGACCCAGCCTGCAGACCGCGATCCCTGGAAGCCGGACACCACCGGCTTCGAAGTGGTTCCAGTGATGCCGAGAGCCGGCGATTTGCTGATCTTCAACAGCCTGCTGGCGCACGGCATCCGGCCGAACATTTCGAAAGACAAAGTCCGCATCGCGCAGTACATTTCGATGACGCCGGCGGACGAATCCCGAGATGACTTGCGCGAGATACGTGTCCGCTCCTGGCGCGAGATGGAACCGCCGCAGGGCTTTGCCTTTCCGGGCGATCCGCGGGAGTGGGAAAAGAAAAACTGTTCGCCCGCCAAGCTGACCGCGCTGGGCGAAAAGTTGCTTGGGCTGAAGCGGTGGAGGGACTTGTAGCGCCGCCGTCCCGGCGGCAGTCGTGAGGGCGTCCCGCCCTCACGCCAAGGGCAGGATGCCCTCGAGACAGCCGGCAAGATGCCGGCGCTACTTTGCCTCAGTCCTGTAACATCAGTTATGGCCCGATTTCCGCCTAGCGTTCTCCTGCCCCTGCTGGCAGCGGCCCTGTGGGCGCAGCCACAGGCTTCTCCCTCCCGTTCCGCGCCGAAGGCAAAGTCCTCCCTTCCCGACTCCGGAGCCATCAGCCAGGGCGTGTACCGCAACCACGCTTTCGATTTTGGTTACAAGCTTCCGTTCGGATGGGTCGATCGCACAGCCGAGATGCAGGACGACTCCGCTGATGCCTTCAAGTCGCGGGTGCTGCTGGCCATCTTCGAACGGCCACCGGAAGCGACCGGCGACACGATCAATTCCGCGGTCGTGATTGCGGTTGAGCCGCTTCCCGCGGGCATGAGCAACGCGACCGACTATTTCGAATCGCTGGTCGAGCTGGCCACGGCCAAGGGTTTTCAGGCAGCCAACGAAGCTCATGAGCTGTCAGTCGGCGCCACAAAGTTGGTACGCGGAGACTTTACCAAGCCGCGGGGCACGCTCACCATGCGTCAGACCTCGCTGGTTCTGGTGCAGAGGAGCGCCGCAATTTCGTTTACGTTCATCGGCGGGAGCGAAGACGAAGTGAATGAATTGATTGAGAGATTGAGTTTCGGGACAAGAAAGCCAACTCGCTGATCACCACGAGCACTTACAGACTGTCATCCTGAGCGGAGTAGAAAGTTCGCTTCGCGAACTTTCTGCGCAGTCGAAGGACCCCTATAGTGACGGCGCTCCGGGGTCGCTGGGGATTTGCGTCGCGCCAGAAAAGTTCTAAGCGCATAGGTTTCTGCCGCTGGTAGGGGTCCTTCGACTCCCGCATCTGCGTTCGCAAGCGAACGCAAAGCTGCGCTTGACAGGATGACAGGGGAATTATTCCAGCGATTCCGGCTCCAGACCGATGTGCTTCTCCCCCGCCGCTTTCTTCTCTACGTACTTCTTGACCCAGGCTTCCCAACTTTTTCCCGCTGCCGTGTCGCGTCCGGTGAAGGCCAGGGCGGCGATGTCAGAGTAGGCAATCATTACGCGCTGGTTCGAGGTCCGGGGAAGCACGCGCACCAGTGAATCGGCCAGCGTCGGGCCGGTCTTCCTGTCAAAAAGGTAGCCTTCAACCGTGCTTCCATCTTTGCGAGTGATAGTCACATCCCCGCGGTAGTCGAATGCTTTTTCCAGGGCCTTGCGAGTTTCTTCTTCGGAGGCCAAAGCCGGGACCCAGCCCTCAAGCCTCTCGTGCTCCCATCCAGGCGAGACTTCGAGCGCGTCAGGAGAAGCGGGAGCTTCGGGATGTACGTGCCCGGCGGCTTTCCCGGTCACGCCCGGGTCTCCTCGTAGGATTCTGCGGGCGTGGAGATCTGCACCAGCGAAGGGGCGGGCTCAACCGGTTCGTCCAGCAGGCGCAAAGCACCTTCGTCGCGGTAGCGATTGAACAGCGTACCCTTCACGGTCGCGACAAAGCCTTCCAGTGATCCAAAAGTATCGTTCACCGCCGAGGCTTCATAGCCGCTGTGCACCATGCAGTTGGCGCAATGCGGATTGCCCGATTCGGTTCCGTACGACTCCCATGCAGTTTCGCGGATCAGCTCGTCGAAGGTGTCGGCATAGCCGTCCTGCAGCAGGTAGCAGGGCTTCTGCCAGCCGAAAATGTTGTACGTAGGCATGCCCCACGGCGTGCAGGCATAGTGCCGCTTGCCCATGAGGAATTCCATGAACAGCGGCGACAGGTTGAAGCGCCAGTCTTTCTCGCGGTTCGAGAGGATCGCCCGGAACAGCCGCCGGGTGCGGGCCCGTCCCAGAAAATGCTGCTGATCGGGGGCTTTTTCGTAGGAGTAGCCGGGAGAGAGCATCATGCCCTCGATGCCCAGCTCCATCATGTCGTCAAAAAATGCGCGCACGCTCTTGGGATCGGCCCCGTCAAACAGCGTGGTGTTGGTGGTGACCCGGAAGCCGCGCTGCAGGGCTTCGCGGACAGCATCCACCGCGATCTCGTAGCCGCCCTCGCGGCAGACAGCAAAATCATGGTGCTCTTTCTGTCCGTCCAGGTGCACGCTGAAGGTAAGGTACTTGGTGGGCTTGAAGAGATGGATCTTTTCCTTCAGCAGTAAAGCATTGGTGCACAGGTAGATGTACTTCTTCCGCGCCACCAGGCCTTCGACAATCTTGTCGATTTCGGGATGCATGAGCGGTTCGCCGCCCGGGATCGAAACCACCGGAGCGCCGCACTCATCGACCGCCCGGAAGCACTCCTCGGGGGTCAGCTGGCGCTTCAGGACGTGGGCCGGGTACTGGATTTTGCCGCATCCGGCGCAGGCCAGGTTGCAGCGAAACAGGGGTTCCAGCATCAGCACCAGCGGGTACTGCTTCCGCCGGGCGAGCTTCTGACGGATGACGTAGCTGGCCACCGTCCACATCTGCGATACAGGCACACTCATTCTGGACTGGGATCTCCCTGCCAATATGCTATCAGGTCAGGCCGATGTCGTGCGCTGACAATGTAGGCGCGGGCGTCCCGCCCGTGCAGGGCACCGATAGCCACGTGGGGACAGCCGCCGGCTGTCCGGCGGAGCGAAGCTCCGCTATTGCCCCTGAAAACCCTTGTCGAGCTGCGCTCGAGTGGACAGCCGGGGGCGGCTGTCCCCACGTGGTCCCGGCGGCATTTACCTGCCCGGTTCGGGGGTCGAAAAATGCGGCTTCTCGTGGTACAATTAACTACAACCTCGGAAGCCGTAAGTGTTAATAATTTCAGCAATTTGAGGCAAATTCCAGGGCATCGGAAAAGGCCGCCGGCTTAGACCCACGCCCGGCCCCTTTCCACGGAGCGGAATGGCTACGAAAGAAATCACTCCCATCGACGAAACCAAGCCAAAAAACGGGAAGCTCGCTGCCGTCAACGGAGGCAACGGCGACTACAACGCCGACTCCATCAAAGTGCTCGGCGGCATGGAAGCGGTGCGCAAGCGTCCCGCCATGTACATCGGCTCCACCGGCGAGATGGGATTGCACCATCTGGTCTATGAAGTGGTGGATAACTCGGTTGACGAAGCGCTAGCCGGTCACGCAGACAAGATCGAAGTCACCATCCACCTGGACAATTCGATCACGGTCGTCGATAACGGCCGCGGTATTCCCGTGGACATGATGGACATCGACGGCGAAAAAATTCCCGCCGCCCAGGTGGTGCTCACCAAATTGCATGCCGGCGGAAAGTTCGATGCATCCTCTTACAAAGTTTCCGGCGGATTGCATGGTGTCGGCGTGTCGGTGGTGAACGCGCTCAGCGAAGAACTCGATCTCGAGATCTGGCGCGACGGTTTTACCTGGGAGCAGACCTACTCAAAGGGTGAGCCCACCAGCAAGCTGAAGAAAGCCGGCGCCAGCAAGAAGCTGGGGACCAAGGTCCACTTCCTGCCCGACAAGAGCATCTTCTCGGTAACCGAATACAACTTCGATACCCTGGCGCAACGCTTGCGCGAGCTGGCGTTCCTGAACAAAGGCCTGCTCATCACCTTGACCGATGAGCGCACAACTGAAGCCAAGACCGGCGAGGCGAAATCCGCCGAGTTCAAATACAACGGCGGCATCGCTGAATTTATCAAGCACCTGAACCGGGGCAAGCAGGTGCTGCACGACAAAGTCATCTACATGGAAGCCGAGCGCAGCGGCGTGGTCATGGAGATCGGCCTCCAATACAACGACGCCTACTCCGAGTCGGTGTTCAGTTTTGCCAATAACATCAACACCGTGGACGGTGGCTCGCACCTTTCCGGCTTCCGCATGGCCCTGACCCGCACCATCAATTACGCGGGCCAGCAGATGGGCCTGTTTAAGGACGTAAAAGAAAACCTTACCGGCGACGACGTGCGCGAAGGCCTGGTGGCGGTCATCAGCGTGAAGCTGCCGCAGCCCCAGTTTGAAGGCCAGACCAAAGGCAAACTGAATTCCGATATCGCCGGCGTGGTGCAGGCATTCGTGAACGAGCGCCTGGGCGCGTATCTCGAGCAGAACCCAACCGTCGGACGCAAGATCATCAACAAAGCCATCGAAGCCTCGCGCGCGCGTGAAGCCGCGCGCAAGGCCCGCGATCTCACGCGGCGCAAAGGAGCGCTCGACGGTGGCGGACTTCCCGGCAAGCTGGCCGATTGTTCGGAACGCCAGCCGGAACGCTGCGAGCTGTTTCTGGTAGAGGGAGAATCCGCCGGCGGCACCGCCAAGCAGGGACGCGACCGGCGCTTCCAGGCCATTCTTCCGCTCAAGGGAAAAATCCTCAACGTCGAGAAGGCGCGCTACGACAAGATGCTGGGGCACGAAGAAATTCGCGCCATGATTACCGCCCTCGGCACCGGCATTGGCAAGGACGACTTCGATTTCACCAAGCTGCGTTACGGCAAGATTATCCTGATGACCGACGCTGACGTGGATGGAAGCCACATCCGCACCCTGCTGCTCACCTTCTTCTTCCGCCACATGCAGGAGCTGATCAAGCGCGGCAACGTATTCATCGCGCAGCCGCCGTTGTACTCGATCAAGAAGGGCAAGACCCTGCAGTACATCAAGGACGACGACGCGCTCGACAAAATCATCCTGAAGCGCGCCGCCGACAGCATCATCGTCCGCTACGGAGAAGGCGCGGCCAAGCTCGAAGGCGCCGGACTGTCAAAATTTGCCAGCGGCCTGAAAGAGTATTTCGGCTTCTTCGACAAGGTGAACAAGCGCCTGCGCGACGAAAAGATCACCGAACTTCTTCCCCGGCTCGATCTTTCCAAGCGCGCCGATTTTGAAGGCGAGAAAAAAGCCGCGCCGAAAAAGATCGAGAAACTGGAAAAAGAACTGAAGAAGCTGCAGAAAGAACGCGACTTCAAGAGCATCGAGACCCGCTTCGACGAAGAGCACAATCTATGGGAGGTAAAGTACGTCAACTCCCAGGGCGCCGAGCACCTGATCAACTGGGAGCTGGCTTCGACTGCCGAATACCGGCAACTGCTTTCGAAGTTCAAGCAGGTCGAGCCCTACATGGAGCCGCCGTTTGTGATCGAGGCCGTGAGTGATGCCTCCGACGCCGGCAGTTCCGAAGAAGAAGCAGGCGGCGAAGAGGCGGCGGCTGAGGCCGACGATTCCGGCAAAAAGAGGGCGCCGAAACCAGTCGCCAGGAAGAAAGCGATCGAGACTGAAGTGGTCGAAAAAACCAACGCTCGCGATCTTTTTGAATACATCAAAGAAGCCGGCAGCCGGGGATACGACAAAACCCGCTACAAAGGTCTTGGCGAAATGAACTCGGAACAGCTCTGGCAAACCACCATGGACCCCGAGCGCCGCACCCTGCTCTCGGTGAAACTCGAAGACCTGGCCGAGTGCGAAACCATCTTCAGCACGCTCATGGGCGAAGACGTCGAAGCCCGGCGAAAGTTCATCGAAGACAATGCGCTGGATGTGAAGAACCTGGATATCTAATCTGCTACGGTGTGGGGCGGTCGCCCTGGCCCGACGCGCCAAATTCCTTCATGGGATGAGTCTGTTGTGTTCATAGGGGTCCTTCGACTTCGCAGGCCCGTTCGCGACGAACGGGCCTGCTTCGCTCAGGATGACAAGGTACCTGGGTTACCGGCGGTTACCTCCGTGTCCCCTGTGTCCTCCGTGGTTAAAAACTCCCTGCAAGTTTCTCTTCATCCCGCGTTCTTCCCATAGGACGGGAAAGCCTCCTCCTTCCCGTCCACTGAAAGCGTTCATTCGAAAACAAGGGGAAACGACCATGAAGAAGCTGCTGCTGATCAGATTTATTTCGACCCTGCTCTTGCTGTGCGGGGTGCTGGTGGGACAGGAGAAAGCTCAGGAGAAGGCTGCCGACAGCAGCCACCAGCCCGCACTCACCATCTACAACCAGAATTTCTTTGTGGCGCGCGAGTATGTGCCACTCGATCTCGGGCCGGGTGTAAACCATGCGCAGTTTGCCGGCATTGCCTCGCATCTGGAGCCGGATTCCGTCATTCTTCGCGATCCCGCCGGCCGCAGCCTGCAGGTGCTGGAACAGAATTACCGCAACGATCCCATCTCGCAGGAGCTGCTGCTTTCGTTTTACGAAGGCAAGACCATCGACTTCCTGGTGCAGCGTGCCGACAGGCAGGAAATCATCAAAGGCAAGATCGTGCGCAGCGGATACATTCCCAGCAGCTATTACGCGCAGAATTACCAGCAGCCCTCTTTCACTCAGCCCATCATTGAAGTGGATGGCGTTTTGCGTTTCGGACTGCCCGGCCAGCCGCTGTTTCCGGCGCTCTCCGGCGACACCGTCCTCAAGCCCACGCTGAGCTGGTTGTTGCAGACCAACGATCCCGGCAAATTTGACGCCGAAATCTCCTACGTAGCCGGCGGCATGAGCTGGCAGTCCGACTACAACATCGTGGTTTCCGACAATCCCAAAGGCAAGACCGACCTGCTCGACATGGTCGGCTGGATCACCATGCGCAACCAGAGCGGCAAGACGTTTGAGAACGCCAACATCAAACTCCTGGCCGGCGATGTGAACAAAATTCAGGCCGGCACCCCAGCAGCCCGGGCCTATGGCGCGATGAACAAGGCGATGGCGGATGAGGCCATGGCGCCCGCGGTGAGCGAGAAATCGTTCGACGAATTCCACCTCTACACTCTGGCGCGTCCGACCACACTGCACGATCAGGAAACCAAGCAGGTGGAGTTCGTGCGTTCCACCGGCATTCACGCCCAGCGGCTCTACGTGTACGACGGCGCGCAAGTGGCGCAGTACGGCTACTACAACCTGGAGCAGATTCGGCAGGACCAGAGCTACGGCACGCAGTCCAATCCCAAAGTCTGGGTGATGGAGGAGTTCAAGAATGCCGAAGTGAACCATCTCGGCATCGCCCTGCCCAAGGGCAAGCTGCGCTTCTATCGCCGCGATACCGACGGGCACCTGGAATTTGTCGGCGAGAATGTGATTGACCACACGCCGAAAGACGAAACCATTCGCATCTTCACCGGCAACTCGTTCGACGTGGTGGGCGAGCGCAAGCGCACCAACTATCGCGTCGATTCATCGCAGCACTGGATGGATGAGTCCTTCGAAATTCGGGTGCGCAATCACAAGAAAGAGGCGGTGACCGTGCGCGTGGTCGAGCACCTCTATCGCTGGACCAACTGGAAGCTGACCGAGCAGTCGCACCCGTCACGCAAGACGGACGCACAGACCGTGGAGTTTCCCGTGACCATCGCGCCGGATGGTGAGCAGGTGATCACGTACACCGTGCACTACTCCTGGTAGTTGAAATCGTACCAAAGTGTGGGGCGGGCGCCCTCGCCCGCCGCTTTTGATTTCGATTCTGTTCTTGGAAGCTGATGTTGTTTCCATGCTGCAGCGGAACATAGTCAACTTCAAAGGCGGCGGGCGGGGGCGCCCGCCCCACACTTCGCTTCGGGATACATCCGATCGAACGCCACCCAGAGCAGCGCCAGCAGCACGAAGAGAAAGACGCTGCCTTCCGGCCCGACCGAGCCGCCACTCAGCCAGCGCGGGCCTTGCAGCGACGAATGCAGCAAGTGGCCGGGAGGCCTCCAGCCGCTGTTGGGGACCGAGTACAGGTAGCTCTCGCCCCAATCCCACGAGGCGTGAAAGCCAATCGCAAACCAGAGGTTGCCGGTGCGCCGGAGAGTCAGGCAGAAGAAAAAGCCGATCAGCATTGCAGCCAGAATTCCTACCCAGTCTTCTCCCGGGTTCTCCAGGTGAAGCGCGCCGAAACCGAGCGACAGCAGGATCGCCGCCGGCCAGAAGCCAACCCCCTGGGTCAAGGTGAACTGGGTGTATCCGCGGGTGAAGAATTCTTCGTAGAAGCCCACGATCAGGAAGAACAACGCCCAGAACACGGCGAACTTCAGCAGGCGCACGCCGTGCAGGGCGACTGCCCCAAAATAGAAGACGTGCGCTGCGCGCAACGCCAGGATCAGCAGAGTGAGCGAACCCATTCCCCACAGGGCGCCCATCCAGAAAAGCCGGCCGAAGGCGTTGCCCAGCGGCAGGCCGTAGCAGCCGAATGCCCGGCCTTCGACGCGCGCCATGAGCAGCGCGGGAAGCAGCACGATAATGGCGAGCCCCAGTTCCGCAGCCGTCTGCAGCCACAGCCGCGACACGCCGGGGAGACCATAAGCGATCAGAACGTAAAGACAGAATCGCAGGCCCCGGTAGATAAGAAGGTAGAGCACGAGCCGCCACACCGGACGCAGGCCATCGCGGCCGATAAACACATTCTGCATCCATGCTTCAAACGGAGAGAGCTTGGTCAGCTCGAAGCCGGAGGGAAGGCCGGTTGCAGGAGAAGCGGGAGAAACCTCATCAAGTTCGCCGGGCCGGCTGTCTTGCGGTTCATCCATTTTTGGTTCGTTCATCTGAGGAAGTTTCCCGATTCGTCCCCCGCCATGGTAAAACACTCGCCGGTTCGTCATGGGACGATTCTTTACTTCCGAAAGATTTGGCCGGCCTCAGGTGCTGGCGGCATGCCTGCTTCTGGCGTTTCTGGCACAGTGTCTCTGGCTGGTGGAAAGAGGGGTGCGTCACGAGGGGGTGAATGCCGCGGAGATTTACCGGCTTGATCGTGGGACCGCACTGTGGAACAGCCTGGGGGCAGGGCCCAGTGCGGATGCGCGCAGGGCGTCCGAACTGGGTGAAGAGGACTCCGCGAACGAAATGGATCCGGCGCTCCGCCTGGTGTTTGGGGACGGCGCCTACGATGCCCACCATTCGCCGCTGTGGTATCTGATTGCGGCGGCCCCGCTGTGGCTGCGGCCGGTCGCGCTCCAGCCGGAAAACATTCGCGCGCTGCATTGGTCGGCGGCGGTCCCTTACCTTGGCTTTGGCCTGCTCCTGGGCGCGTCACTGTGGTACGTGGCGCGGCGCCTTTTCGGCAATGCCGGCGGATACGTAGCTTTGGCCCTTTATTGTTTCTCGCCCGGAATTCTCCGCTCTTGCGCTCTGTGGTTTGCCGAGCCCGAAGCCGGCGCCGCCTGGGGAGCGTTCGGCGCCATCTTCACCGCCATAGCCGTGGCCCACACCTTGTACGCCCCGCGTGAAGTTGTGCTGTGGAACTGGCGGCGCATCATGCTGCTGGGCTTGTCGGTGGCGCTCGCGGTGGGCTCACAGTTTTCCCTGATTGTGGTTGTGCCGGTTGCGCTGGCGTTCATGCTTTACCTGGCCCCTACGCGGCGCCTGGCGGCATTGGCCATCTGGGCGGTGGCTTGCGGGATTGCTGATCTCCTCGTCTATGCGTCTTACTTTTTTCGGGCGCGCGCTTTCTGGCAGGGGATTTTGCACGCCTCGTTTCTCGACATCTCGTGGAAGGCGTACGCCATGCCGCAGGCATATCAGGAGGTACTGAAGCAACTGGGACAAAGCACTCCCGCACTGGTGCTGGCCCTGCCGGTCGCGCTGATCGCTTACTTCTGCTGGCCTCGTGCCCGCTACTTCGGCAACACCGCGCCTCTGCTGGTCGCGGCCTCGTCCCTGGCGCTCGCCGTGGGGACGCCGCACTATCCCGGCCTGGGTTTTCAATTCATCGCTGTCCCCTTCCTTTTCGTGTTCGTGGCCGGCATCGCCGCCGATCTGCTGGAGACTCACCATCGTCAAGTCGTCATGGCGGCCGTCTGGAGCCTGCTGGTGGCGAATGCTGCATGGAGTCTGTGGGAACTGGCTCGCGTGGCCTGAAAGCCACTATCGTCACCGTCTTATCCTTTCAACTACTTAGAAGTTGACAAAAAATAGACAAACCGTCCAGCGCTCCCAGGGCCTCTAAGTAATAAGGCTGGTTTTTTGTTCAGGGGGCTGCGCCATGGTCTGGAAACTGGGGTATGATTCGCATGTGAAGGGGCTGAACTCAGCCACGGTAGCGGTACTTACTCTGGTCCTGGGCGGACTGGTTTTTCTGACGCCCGCTGCGAATGGGCAGATCAACGGGACCCCAGCATCAGTGACCTCGATCAACTCCGGCGGCCACTTTAATTCCACACCCGGCGTGCCCGCCAGCATCACATCGCTCGGACCGAAGGGGTTGCAGCCGAGGAACCCGGGTTTCAACAACCCAGCGTTCAATCAGCCCGGTTGCTGCACTCTGTTTCAGGTGAATCCCAATCCTTCGCGTGGCCAGCGCAATCATCATCATCATCGCAGCGGGCAGTTTTTCCCAGGCAATGGGGCGGTTTACGTACCTTATGCTTATCCGGTGGTGGTCGGTGATTCCGAAACCGACGATGCGGCGGACCAACAACAAGTTCAGCGGGAAGAAGACTACCGTGGAGGCCCCACCATCTTCGACCGCCGCGGTCCGGGCCAGCCGGCACCCTCTTACGCAGACGCATATGCCCCGCGGCCGCGCCGCTCCGAGACTGAGACCGAGGCTGCTGCAGCACCCGCGCCGCCCGAGACTCCTGTGCCCGACCAGCCTCAGACCGTGCTGATCTTCAAAGACGGTCACCAGCTGGAGGTTCAAAACTACGCCGTGATTGGGGACATGCTCTACGACTTGACGCCGGGACGCCATCACAAGATCGCGCTCGCCGACCTCGACCTGACTTCCACCGCGCAGCAGAACGACGATCGCGGCATTGATTTCCGGTTACCGCCGAACCTTGAAATGAGCAAGTAAATGCCAAGCCGGTTTACTTTCGCCATCGTCGCCGCCGCGCTCTCGATATCGCCAATCAGCGCCCAGGTTCGCGGCACAGGCGCCGGCTCTGCTGGGATCAGGCCAGCGGGAAGCGGCTCATCAGCGGCCGGGTCTCCAGGTCACGGCATGATCGGTGGTCCCGTGCGCTTCCATCATGGACGTGCGTCAGGGCGAGGAGCGCTTCTGTATCCGTATCCCTATTTTTATCCTGACTCCGATGCAGGCTACGATTCCCAGCAGCCCGCGCAACCCCAGGTGATCGTGGTTCCGGCCTCGACGCAGGCCCCACCACCCCCGGCTCCGGCTCCGCGTGAGTCATTGCTGATCGAATGGCAGGGCGATCACTTTGTGCGCACTACTATGTCCGAAAAGGCCGCGTCCGGAGGGCACACCGTGCCCGACTACTCGGAGAAATCCGCGGTGTCTTCGCCTGCCGCTGGACGATCAGCGCCAGGAAGTAAGGGCGCAGTGCAAAAGCCACGCGAGCTTCCGCCCGCGGTACTCGTATTTCATGATGGCAGCAGGGAGCAAGTCAGCGAATACACCATCATGAGCGGGACCATTTATTCCAAGGCCGATTACTGGACCACCGGCTCCTGGACCCGGAAGATACAGATTGCCGATCTCGATGTGCCCGCCACATTACGGCTCAACCAGGAACGCGGTGTGAAGTTCGTGCTGCCGGCCAGCCCCAACGAGGTAGTGGTCCGGCCCTAGCCGCGAAGCGCTTCGCCAGCCTCCATCAACTCATGTACCATCCACCGTTTGGATTGACGGTCTGTCCCGTCATGTAGGCGTTTTCGGCGAGCAGCAGCACCACCGACGCCACTTCGTCCACGTTGCCGAAGCGCCCCACCGGAATCACGCTGGAAGTGGCGCGAGGGTTCGCGCGCAGCATGTCAGTCTCCACCAGCGCCAGGCAAACCGTGTTGGCCGTGATGCCTTCCTTGGCCAGCAGCGCGGCATAAGAATGCGTCAGCCCGACCATTCCCGCCTTGGACGCGGCATAGTGCGGCCCGACCAGCCCGCCCGTCTGGGCCGCCGTGGAAGAGATGTTGATGATGCGCCCCCAGCGCTGGGCGCGCATCTGCGGCAGCACGGCCTGGGTCACCAGAAATGCGGACTTCAGATTCACCCCGATGTGTTCGTCCCAGTCCGCTTCCGCAATGTCCTCGAGCTTAAGCTGGCGGGCAATTCCCGCGTTGTTCACAACGATATTCACGGCGCCGAGCTTGCTCTCAATTTGCGCGACCATCTTCTTCACCTGGTCGGATTGCGAAACGTCAGCCTGAATCGCCAGCGCGCGCCGTCCCAGATTTCCGGATCGCGACGCAGACTTTCTCGGCGTCCTCGGAGCGCGTCCGGAAGTTGACTGCGACGTCTGCGCCCGCTCCCGCAAGCGCCAGCGCAACAGCCGCTCCGATACCGCGGCTGCCGCCCGTAACCAGGGCTATCTTCCCCTTCAAAGTCTCCATAGAGTTGACCATTTACAGACCCAGATTATCCCACTGCGCGGCCGGACGCTGCGAACCGGATTCGTCATCCGGAGCGGGAGTACGGCCCCTTTTGGAGCTCGCCCATGGTATAATTCTCATATCGCGAATCCACCGTAACATCCTGTAAATGCAGTTGTTTAGAGCGGTAAGCATGACCGAGCTTTCCGGTGTGGGTCGGACACTCCTTGTCCGACGACTTTTGAGTTTGATTTTGCCCCGGCATTGTTAGAGCATGACAACAAAGCAAGTCAAAGGCAGCGGACAAGAGTGCCCTGGCGCAGTCGAAGGGAGTTCCGCTCCACAGAAGCTAGGAGCTAGAAGCTTTTATGGCTGACGATCAGAATCCTGAACTTCCCTTGACTCCTCCGCCCGGCGGCGGAGACGGCACCGGCATTCCCGGCGCGCTCAACATTCAACCCGTCAATATCGAAGAGGAGATGAAGAAGTCGTATCTCGACTATTCGATGTCGGTGATTATCGGGCGCGCGCTGCCCGACGTCCGCGACGGATTGAAGCCGGTGCATCGCCGCATTCTGTACACCATGCAGCAGATGGGCCTGGCGCCCAACAAGTCCACCCGCAAGTGCGCCCGCATCGTGGGAGACGTTATGGGCAAATACCACCCCCACGGCAACCTCGCGGTGTATGACGCGTTGGTGCGGCTGGCGCAGCCGTTTGCCATGCGCTATCCGCTGGTGGATGGACAAGGCAACTTCGGCTCGGTCGATGGAGATCCGCCGGCGGCCGATCGTTACACCGAAGCCAAGCTGACTCGAGTCGCTACTGCGCTGCTCGAAGATCTCGACAAAGATACCGTCGATATGCGCCCCAACTACGACGGCAACGAAATCGAGCCGGACGTTCTCCCCGCGCGTATCCCCAACCTGCTGGTGAACGGATCAGACGGCATCGCGGTAGGTATGGCGACGAAAATTCCGCCCCACAACCTCACCGAAATTGTGGATGCCACCATCACCCTGGTGAACAATCCCAACGCGCAGCTCGCCGAAATTCTGAAATTCGTGCAAGGCCCCGACTTCCCCACTGCCGGCATTATTCACGGCAAGACGGGAATCGTGGATGCCTACAAAAACGGCCGCGGACGCTTCATGATGCGCGCCAAGGCCGGCATCGAAACTTTCAACAAAGACCGCAAGGCCATCGTCATCACCGAAATTCCGTATCAGGTCAACAAGGCGCGGCTGGTCGAGCGCATCGCGCAACTGGTGAACGACAAGGTGGTCGATGACATCTCCGACATCCGCGATGAAAGCGACCGCGACGGCATGCGCATCGTAGTCGAACTCAAGCGCGACGGCGAGCCCCAGCTCGTCCTCAACCAGCTCTTCAAGCACACCCAGATGCAGGAAAGCTTCAGCATGATCCTGCTGGCGGTGGTCAACGGACAGCCCAAGGAAATGGGCCTGGTGCAGGCCATCAAGCACTTCATCGACCACCGCGTCGATGTGGTCCGCCGCCGCACCGCCTTCCTGCTCTCGAAAGCCAAAGACCGCGAACACATTCTCGAAGGCTACCTGGCCGCGCTCGATCACCTGGACAACGTGATCACCATCATCCGCGCCAGCGCCAACCGCGCCGAGGCCCGCGAGAACCTGGTCGCCTACTTTGCCGGCAAGAAGATCGACATCAACACCACCGGCCGCGCTCCCAAGCGCGATCCGGAAAAGCCCTTCACCGGAATTCAGGCCGACGCGATTCTCGAACTGCAACTGCACCGCCTGACCAAGCTCTCCATCGACGAGATCACGAAAGAACTCACAGTCACCCGCGAGCACATCGCCGAGTACGAAGCCATCCTGGGTTCGGAAAAGAAGTTGCGCAGCGTGATCGTGAAAGAACTGGAAGAAGTAAAGAAACTGTACGGCGACGACCGCCGCACGGTGATTGAAGATGAAGCTGCCGAAATCCATCTCGAAGACCTGATCGCCGACGAGCAAGTCGCAGTCACGGTCAGCCACGGCGGCTACATGAAGCGCACGCCGGTCTCCACCTACCGCATGCAGCGCCGCGGAGGCACGGGCCGCACCGGCATGAAGACGCGCGACGAGGATTTCGTCGAGCATCTCTTCATCGATTCCACCCACGCCTACATTCTGATCTTCACCAACACCGGACGCGTTTACTGGCTGAAGGTGTACGAAATTCCCGACGTCAGCGCAGCCGGCAAAGGCAAGCACGTCGGCAACCTGGTCGGTCTGCAACCGGGCGAGACAGTGCGCACCATGCTCACCGTCCGCCATCTCGAAGAGGTGGGCAAGTACATCTTCTTCGCCACCCGCAACGGCCTGGTGAAAAAGACCGAGCTCAAGGACTTCTCGCACGTGCGCTCGAACGGCATCTACGCCATCAGCATCGAGCAGGGCGACGAACTGGTCGCTGCCAATCTCACCGACGGCCAGCAGATCGTGTTCCTGGCCACGCACGAAGGCCAGGCCATCCGCTTCGACGAAGAAGACGTCCGCCCCATGGGCCGCCAGGCATACGGTGTCTGGGGCATCCGCATGGAAAAGGGCGACTACCTGGTCGGCATGGCGACAACGCCCAAGGCCGATGTCCCGGCGAAAGCCGATGCCAACGAAAGCGCCCGCGACAGACGCCCAGATCGCCGACCTGGTACCGGAAAAAGGCCGACTGATTCTCTCCGTCACCGAAAACGGCTACGGCAAACGCACCGCCGCCGACGAATACCGCCTGCAAGGACGCGGCGGCTCCGGCGTCATCAACGTAAAAACCACGGAACGCAACGGCAAAGTCGTAGGCATCGCGCAGGTAACGGAGAAATCCGAAGTCATGCTGATCAGCCAGTACGGCAAAATCATCCGCATGGATTCAACAACCATCCGCGAATCCGGCCGCGCCGCACAGGGCGTGCGGCTGTTGCATCTGGAGCCGGGCGACCGGGTGGCGGCGGCTGTGGTTCTTGCGCCGGGAGAAGAGCCGGTTAACGGGGGGACGCTGCTGCAGTAGCGAGTTTTTTTGATAGAATCGTCGAGCCTTGAGGGGGGCGCGAGAAATCGCGCTCCCCTTTTTTATTGTTTGAACCCGAAGGATGCTAACGAGAGTCAACCGTCACGACGCGAGGGCAAACATCTATGGCGCGTTCCACCACCCCAGGCGTCTGTTGCAAGAACGTGAGACCCGAGAATGCTGCGCGACTCTTCGCGAACCCATCATCAATATTGTTCAATAGGGCGGTCGTAGAATTGCTCAGCCCGAAGCAACGAATTATGGAGGTCGGAGCGGGCTGCTTGCGCAATGCACTCTATCTAGTTAACAGGGGGCATTCGGTGACTGTGCTAGAGGTTCCACAAATGAAAGAACGCTTTCCCGATCAATATGAAAAATTCGGCGAGCACGGCGGAGTCATCGTGCAAAGGTGGTCGAGTCGCTCAAAGTTTGACACTGTCATTTTGACATTTGTCATCGAGACCATTTGCAATCCTGCAGTGCGCGCAGCGCTGTTACGAGGAGTCTATGAACACCTGACTTCCAGCGGCAGCCTAGTTCTGTCAGCTCGGGGACCGCGGGATCTGCTCACAGCGCAAAACAAAGGCATTCGGTGCGGTGATGGCTTCAGGACTCCCAACCTCTCCTTTGCTCGATCCTACACAAGAGGTCAAATGGAGCGACTGCTCAAGAATGTAGGATTTACGACCCTCCAGTTTCTGCATAAAGAATCGACGAAAGAACCAGAATACCTGCACGTCTTGGCGAGGAAAAAATGATCAATGATGGCTCCCAAACCGATCGAACTCAGGTCAGGCCAGAAGAACCAGCGCCACCGCCCCTAAATCCGGCGGAAGCTCTAGACGACACGTGGCTCCACGATTTCTATAAGGAGTGCGGTAGAGAGGCAACCCTTGCGTATACAACACTGAATCAGATGAAGAACTGGGCGATGGTGATAGCTGCAGCGGCTATCTCTGGTTTATCGTTCGGCAGCAATTCGTCACAGTATCCCACGCCGATAATGTTTGCGGGTTCTGTTGTTGTTTATACGTTCGTTCTCCGATTTTTTGTCCGTGCAATTCTTTGCTATACCAACCTGGTACGGTGGAACGTTCTACAGGCTGACTGCATAGAGTTGAAGCTGCTCCCCAAGGTCAGTCGTTCCTCGAATACAAAGGCGGAGCTGGAGAGTAAGTTACGAAAGGATATGCAAGACTACTACTTTGAATGGTTGTCTCCCATCAGCAGAAGATCTCAACTCTTTGATAATCTCAAGTTGGGCTTCTATCTTCTGTTGGGACTTTCGCTCTTTTTCATGATTTGGGGCGCTGTTGTGCTGCGGCATGACTTTTTTGTAAGGGGATTGTTCACTTTCGCGGTTTTGAACACTGTTTTGGAGGTAAGCGACTTCTGCCGATCGAAGTTCTTCGACAATGTTCAAGCATTTGAGAAGAGAAGGAAATCCGGCAAGAACTACCAAATTTTCCCAGTGCCAACTTCCCGTGGAGGATTTCTCGGCGTTTGGATTCTGAATATAACGATAAGCACCGTCGTTGCCACTTGGCCTCACTTGAAAGGCATTCTGCTGCGAATGTGGCAAGTAACCGAATACTCGCCCCGTTGCTTTATTGGATTGAGTGTCGGTGCCTACTTCCGCGCCCCTGCCACCGCCCAAGGCTTGCCATCAAAATAGGTGGGCAGTTCCAACCCAAACAGCTTCATCACCGTTGGCGCAACATCGACAATCGCAGGCTTTTCAATCGCAATCCTGCGGTTCGAAAATAAAACGCCCGGCACCAGCCGTGGGTCCACACAATGATCGCCGCTCCAGGCTTTGAGGTTGTCTTCGAAAATTGCAGTGGTCACTTTGCCCATCACCGAATCCCAGGAGGCGCGGAAGCCTTCGCCGTAGCCGACGATCAGGTCGGGGGCGTTATCGATATAGGGGCCGGCGTAAACGGCATCGCAGTCGAACATGCCGGTGATGCCGACTCTGCCCGAGGCGGGATCGACCAGCCCGTCGAGCTTGCCGCGCAACTCCTCTTTTAGGGCATCGGCTTCCGCTCCGGCTTCTACGATGCCTTCGCGCTCGCGGCCTTTGATATTCATGTAAAGACCGTTCAGGCCCATGGTGTAGGCGCGGGTGCGCGACCAGTCCACGTCCTCAAACCAGTCTCCACTTTCGCTTTTGCCTTCTTTCAACGCCAGGTAGCCGTTCTGGTGCAGCCATGCATTCAGGTTCATGCAGCGGTTGAATGACCGGAAGCCGTGGTCGGAGATCACCAGCAGCAGGGTTTGATCGTCGATCTGCTGCATGACGCGTCCGATGAGCGTGTCCATGCGGTCGTAGAGGTCCTGAATCACGCGCGGCTTCTGGTCTTGCGGCACGTCGCGCACGGCGGGATGATCTTTGTCGAGATAACGCCAGAACATGTGCTGGACGCGATCTGTAGTGTCGAAGACGCAGGCGCACAGGCCCTGCGGAGTTTTTTCGAGGGCGTCGAAGAACATGCGCTCGCGGTCTTCATGATTGCCGTAGCACTGCGCCAGAAACGCATCGTCGTCGAGCACTTCTTCGTTCAGGGCCCAAGTATCTTCGGCGAGTCCGAGAGTGGCGTAGGGGCCGAAAAGTTTTGCCAGGTAAATCGAATACGTTACCGGATGAGAGATGGGCAGATCGGGATGGCCGGGATCGATGTTCACCGGGGTCACATAGACTTCGACCTCGGGCGAGATTTCTTTCAGATAAAAACGGCAGATGCCGCGTGCCGTGAATCCCATGCCCGCCTTGAACTTCACCGGAATCCATTCTGAGTACTCGCCCACCTTGATGGTGAACGTCTCGGAGTCGATCTCAATCCGTGCCTGGCCGCGTTTTACATCCGGGCGAACCTTGAAATCGGCGCGCAGGTCGCTGCCAGTGCCTAGCGGATTTTCCGGACCAGGAATGTAGGAATGAAAGCCCGCACCGTTCTTCTCGATGGGAATTCGCACGCCGCCCTCGCGAAACTTGTCGCTGCTGGCCCGTGTGGTGCAGAAACAGAACGTGCCCTGACTTCCCTTCAGATCCGGAACGCACATGCCGGAGAGCAGCACGCCGGGAAACTTCTCCGGCGGAAAAGTTACCGGCACGCGAATGACGGAGCAGAATACCCCAGCCTTGCCCAGCCAGTGCCAGAACGGAGTTCCCTTGCGCAGTCCCTTGACTTCTGATTTGCCCAGCGGCAGTGAGTACTTGCCGATCTTCAGATGCCGTTTGGGCTCGCTGATCTGTGCCGACGAAAGATAAGGAAGATAGTTCTTCAAATCGCGGGCCAGGAAATCGTAGATATTATGCTTGCCGGGATTCACTCCCGTTTGAAACGTGGACCACGCCACCGGAGAAATCGCGGGAAACGTGGTTCGGAGCGGGCGAAAAGTTCCGCTCTCACGCAGCTTGGCCAGGTTGGGCAGCTTGCCTTCGCTCATGAAGCGCGTGGCTAACTCGGGGTCCATGCCGTCGAATCCCACGATCACCACGCGTTTCACCTGCGCCTTGCCGTATGCTTTCCGGCGCCGGAACATTCGCAGTAGTTGTCGAATGGGCCAGGTGACCAGCGCGTAGAACGAGTAGAGAAAGGCAACAAAAATGGTCCAGAATGAAGACAGAACAGCGAATCCCGCACCCGGGCCGGCATACGCTTCGCTCCGCTGAGGGAACAGGAGCACCAGCGCGATGATCAATAGCAGGGCCGTGAACAAGCCGGTTCGCGTTCGTCGCAATAAGGGACACTTCATACTTGAATTCCCAGCACACTCTTGAAAATGAAACCCGCGATGAGCGACACCACAAAGAACAAGACAATCCAATTCCACTCCATCCAGGCGAAGGTGATCTCACGCGGTGGATAGTTTATGGCGATGGATTGCACAACACTATTATCCGCCAGGGCGGGCTCGCCTGAGGTAAACATGCGCTCCCAGAAATTGTCTTTTAATCGCACCGGCGAAACCCGCGCCAGTCCCGGCGCCACGACCACCTGCTTCGAAAACGTTTGCCCGGCAGCGGTAATCCGGATGTTGTAATTTCCTGCGCGTTCGGCCACGACGCGCCAGACTACCTCCTTTTCTTGCGGAACATGGACCGCTGGAGCAGAGCTCGACAGTTCCGGAGGCAGTTGCAGCGAAGCCTGGTTGAGCGCGCCCGGATCTTCGACTCGCGCCTCCACCAGAAAAGTCTGCGCCGGCTGCAGCGGCATCCAGCCGAAGTGGCGGTCCAGTTGAACGATCAGGAAAGTGATGGGCAGAATCGCAATCAGGAACGGCGTGAACGCCAGGCGCAGGTAGCTGCCGGTTCCGCGCAGAATCTTTCCATAAGCGCGCATCACCACGGGCAACTGGTCCTGAAACAGGCGGACTGCCAGCAGGTGCGCCTTCAGCCGGTCCTTGGCGCGGCCGATCTCTTTCTGGTCGGAGGTGTAGCGAAACACGATCACCATCAGGAACCCGATCACGATGGAAATCGCAAGCACCCATAGAAGAGGAGCGTTGGCCGCGAAGTCTAAAAGCGCAAACCCGGCCGGGATGGAGGATGACGCCATTAAATTGTGCGAGGAGAAATCGCGAGGCGGCTACTCGATGTAGCCCAGACCCTGCAGCCGTTTTGTCACTTTCTCCTTGGACTCGCTACCGCCGCTCTGGTCAGGCGACAGGCGCTTCACTTCCTTCTCAATCGTATGGATCACAAACTCATCGACGGACGCATAGCCCGAAGCCTCGGCACACTGTTTCGCCTTTTCCAGCAGCTCGCCTTCAATCTTGATCTTTTGCGAAGACATTGATCCGCCTCCTGGTGCTCTGACCGGTGACGCGCGTCAGTGCTGCGATGAAAAAACTGAATGTCCCATCATACTGCCCGGCTGAGGAATTCCAAATTGCGCGAAAATGGTGGGCGCGATGTCAGTCAAAGCCGGGCTGGCAGCGTCGATGGATCGATTGCTCAGCAGCACACCCGGAACCAGCGTGTAGTCCATACAATGGTCGCCGCTCCAGGGGTTGGTATTGTTCTCGAAGACTTCGGCGGGGAAGTTGCCGAGAATAGTTTGCCACCCCGCGCGATAGCCGCGGTTGTAGCCCACCAAAAGATCTGGTCCCTGCTGCGCGTAGGGGCCCTGATAGACCTCGCTGGCCCGGTCCACCCGCGTAATGGCCGAGAGATTATTTTGCGGGTCGCGCACGGCCAGCAGTTTTTCTTTAATCTCCTGCGCCAGCGCATCTGCGGTTGCGCCCGGCTCGACAATCCCCTCGCGCTCGCGTCCCTTCAAATTCAGATAGAGGCCATTCAATCCCAGCCCGTAGGCGCGAGTGCGGCTCCAGTCCACGTTGGCGAAAGCCTGGTTCTGATCGGGATTGGGTTCGCTCTTCAGCGTGATGTAGCCATTGTTCACCAGCCAGGTGTTCAGATTGAACGAGCGGTTGTAGGGAGCGAAGCCGTGGTCGGAGAGCACCAGCAAAGTTGTGCGGTCGTCCATCCGCTGCAACACTTCCCCCAGCACCTGATCGATCTGCTGATAAAACTCGGGCAAAGCCGACCCGTACTGGGCGGCCAGCGCGGCGTCGTACTCCGGGTGCTGCGGATCGATCAGCCGCCAGAACATGTGCGAATTCAGGTCGAGGCTGGAGAAATAAAAAAAGAAAACGCCGGAGTGAAACTTGGGAAACTCGGCGTCGAAAATCTGGCGATGCTCCGCCAGGACCGTCCTCGCCTGCTCCAGATATTCCTTATCGTCGAGCACGCCGGCCGACAGGGCCTTGGTATCTTCGGAAATACCCTGGGTGTAGAACTCGCCCACTTCTTCCGAAAGTTTTCGGGAATAACTCCTGGGAGTGGAAAGCGGCAGAGCCGGATCGGCGGGATCGATGTTGATGGGCGAAACGTATAGCTCAAATCGTGGATGCGCCTGCTTGAGATAGAAGCGGCAGATCCCTTTCACGTTGCCGATGAATGGAATCAGTTGGAACTGAATGTGGACCCACTCGCTCCATTCTCCTTCTCGCAGTACGAATTTCTGGTCCTGTACCGAAAACCTTGCCACAGACTCCAGAGGATCGACGGAAACCGTGAAGGGCTCGAGTGTCGGCGGCGATCCTTTGCGAAACGTGTTGTCCGGTCCGATCAACTTTGCTTTAACCTGTGAATCCTGCACCTGGACCGGAATAATCTGTCCGCCTTCCACCAGGCCCGCGGCGGTCATGGGGTCGTCGGTATAAAAAGAGAATGTGCCGTAGCTGCCGCGCAGATCGGGTGTGCCCATGCCTGACAAAGAGTGGCCTTTGGTTTTGACCGGGGGAAAATTCGACGGCATGAGGATGACTGTGTTGGGCACGCCGTAGTCGTCCAGCGTCTGCCAGAAGGCCTTGCCCTGGCGAAGCTGCTCGGCGGTGCCGCCGCCGATGGGGATCACCCAGTTTCCCAGATGAATGCCGTGCTTCGGCGGTTCCACACGTGAAGCCGAAAAATAAGGTTGCAGGGTTTTGGGGTCGCGATGGATGAAATCAAAGATGCCGTGCCCGCCCGCGTTCATTCCGGTAATCAGGTTTGACCAGGCCACCGGGCTCTGCGGCGGAATGCTGGTGGTGAGCAGGCGGAACGATCCCTTTTCCGCCAGCGCCGAAAAATTCGGCATCCTGCCCTCAGCCATGTACTTCTTCAACAGTTGCGGGTCCATGCCGTCGATGCCCAGAATGATGAGCTTTTGATCGCCGTGCCATTTTCTGGGCTGGCAGGAAAGCAGGAAACCCGCCCCAACGCATACCAGCAGGAAGAGACCCAGGCTCCGGATTCGTATAAAGCGCAAGGTAAGCTGTGATCCTCGTTTCCATGATAGTCGATGGGCGCGACAATGTGGCGCGGGCGCCCTCGCCCGCGTGCCTCCGGTGCCTGGATCGCTGGGGTAAACTGAACTGTATGTTTCGGCGGATTTGTCCTGCACTTCTGGTCGTTCTTCTGCTCGCCATCGGGGCGACTTCAGCGCAAGCGGCTGGCAAGCCGAACATCGTCCTCATCACTCTGAGCTCCACGCGCGCCGATCGCATGGGATTCCTCGGGTCGAAAGCAAGACTCACCCCGAATCTTGATGGCCTGGCGCGCCAAAGCATGGTTTTCGAGCACGCTTACTCCCAGGCGCCGTTGACGGTGGTCTCGCACGCGACCATCCTTACCGGCACTTATCCCCAGACGCACCGGGTCACCGAATTCGGCTCCCGGCTGGCTGCCGCTCTGCCCTTCATCCCTGACTTGTTACGGGCAAGTGAATATCGCACAGCCGCCTTCGTCGGTTCGATCGCGCTCGATCCGAAAAACGGATTGGCTCCCGGCTTTGACCGCGGATTTTCTGAGTATGACGCCGGCTTTCAGCCGCCAGAGCCTGCCCCGGGCCGAAACGGTTCAGCCGATCGGTCAGCCGCGCAAGTCGCCGCTCGGGCCGTGGCTTGGCTTTCCCGCAATCCTGAAGGCCCGTTCTTTCTGTGGGTCCATTTGAATGATCCGGAGGCTGCATCCGGGGTTTCCTACAATGCCGCTGTGGCCTCTGCGGATGCGGCTGCGGGAAAGCTGATTGCTGTTTTGCGCACACGGAAACTTTACGACGACGCACTCGTGGTTGTCGCCGCCGATCACGGTCGCGGCCTGGGCGAGCATGACGAGGAGACCCACGGAATCTTTCTATACGATGAAACCATCCATGTTCCCCTGCTGCTGAAGTTGCCCCAGAACCAGAGCGCGGCAAAGCGAGTAAGCGCGCGGGCTTCGCTGGTGGACGTTGCTCCCACCGTCCTTGCCATCGCGGGCGTGCCGGTCCCGTCGCAGATGCAGGGACAGTCCTTGTTGAGAATCTCGAAGATCAATACCGATCAACCGGTTTACTCGGTCAGCGACTTTCCGCAACGCGCATTCGGATGGAGCCCGCTGGAATCCTGGCGTGCGGGCAAATATTTATACATCAAGGCACCCCGGCCGGAGCTCTACGATCTCTCGGCCGACCCCGGGGCCACGCGCAACCTGGCGCAGACTTCCAAAGCCACGCTCGAAACCATCGCCGGTCAGCTGGACGCCTTCGACCGGCACTTCAGCGGCCCCGGCGCCTCTGGAGGCCCTGAACTTACTTCCAGCGAAATGCAGAAGCTGGCCTCGCTGGGGTATGTCGGCTTGCAGAAATCCGCGGCTCCGAGCGCGGCAGCAACGGGTGTGGATCCTAAAGATGGGATCGGCAACGCAAACAAAGTTCTTTCCGCGCTGGCGTTGCTGAATGAAGGGAAGCCGGAGAAGGCTGTAGCCATACTGCAACCCGTGATGGCGACGGGATCAAAAATGTATCTGGCTCAATTCGTGATGGGGGCTGTGCTGGCCCGGCAACAACAGTATGCCAAGGCCATTGAGTACTTGCGCCACGCCATAGAACTCCAGCCCGACTCAACCTGGGCGCACTACGAGATGGGCGGCAGTCTCCTGAAGACCGGCGATTACAAGACTGCGGTCATTCACCTGGAGATTGCCTCCAGCCGGCTGCCTGAGTTCGCGGGGGCCCATGCTCTGCTGGCCCAGGCCTACGAGCATCTGGGGCGGGCAGAAGAAGCCAGGCGCGAGCGCTCGCGATCGGGCGCGTCGCCGAGGCCCTAGTTTCTCTCGTTTCTTGACAATACCCACATAATGTCTATCATGTTAGTAGACTTATGTGGCAATTATGTCGTATACTATTTTCCGATGTCAGCCAACCACATCTCCACGAGCTGTATCTGTACGTGCTGTCGTTGCACGTGTCGCACTCATCGTGGACGTGGGGATGGAATGTAGCCGGACCAGGACATTCAATTTCTCAAGCGGCCCACGAATCAGAATCGTGGGCCGTTTGCTTTTTGCGGCCCGGCGACCGGGTTCGTGGCGCCGCGTGAAACTTCAAAGGGGAAGGTAATGCAGAGGAAAGTTCTGGTGGTTACGGGGTTACTGGTTGCGGGACTGCTACTCCTGTTGTCCGTCCCGGGCGGAGCGCAGGGCGGCGGCGAGGTGACGCTGCTCAATGTCTCTTACGACCCCACCCGGGAGTTGTACCAGGATTTCAACCAGGCCTTCGCGAAGTATTGGAAGGCGAAGACCGGCCAGACAGTGAACGTCGAACAATCTCATGGCGGATCGAGCAAGCAGGCCCGCGGCGTCATCGATGGATTGCAGGCCGACGTGGTTACCCTGGCCCTGGCCTACGATATTGACGCGATTTCACAGAACAGCGGGCTGCTCCCCGCGGACTGGCAGAAACGGCTGCCCGAGAACAGCACCCCCTACACCTCAACCATTGTTTTTCTGGTGCGCAAGGGCAACCCCAAGCACATCAAGGACTGGGACGATCTGGTAAAGCCTGGAATTTCGGTGATCACGCCCAATCCCAAGACCTCGGGCGGGGCCCGCTGGAATTACCTGGCGGCCTGGGCATACGCCCTCAAACAGCCCGGCGGAAGCGAACAAAAAGCGCAGGATTTTGTGAGACGCCTGTACAAGAACGTTCCCGTGCTCGATTCCGGCGCTCGCGGTTCCACCACGACTTTTGTGCAACGTGAGATCGGGGACGTGCTCATTGCCTGGGAAAACGAGGCTTTTCTGTCAATAAAAGAGCTGGGGCCCGAAAAAGCAGAAATCGTTGAGCCTTCAATCAGCATCTTAGCTGAACCGCCAGTATCGATCGTGGACAAGGTGGTGGATAAGAAAGGCACCCGGAAAGTGGCCCAGGCTTATCTCGAATACCTGTACACACCCGAGGGCCAGGAAATCGCGGCCAGGAACTACTACCGGCCGCGGCTTGATTCCGTTGCCAGGAAGTTCGCTTCTACGTTTCCGAAGATAAAGCTGGTCACCGTCGATGAGGTTTTCGGAGGCTGGCAGGCAGCCCAGAAGAAACATTTTGCCGATGGAGGCGTGTTCGACCAGATTTATCAGCCCAACTGATCGGCCCTATGGCTTTCACTTTCAAAAAACGCAGCAACCTGCCGGGCTTCGGACTGGCGCTGGGTTTCACCGTGCTGTATCTCAGCCTGATTGTCCTGATTCCGCTGGCTGCTACTTTTCTGAAGGCCTCGGCCCTCAGCTGGGACCAGTTCTGGCACATTGTTGCTTCTCCGCGCGCGGTGGCTTCTTATCGCCTGACCTTTGGGGCCTCGCTGATCGGCGCTTCGATCAATCTGGTATTCGGCGTCCTGGTGGCGTGGGTGCTGGTGCGCTACACCTTCCCTGGCAAACGTCTGTTTGACTCGTTGGTCGATCTCCCGTTCGCCCTGCCGACGGCGGTGGCGGGCATTGCCCTGACCACGATCTATGCGCCCAACGGCTGGCTCGGGCGTCCTCTGGCGTCGATCGGAATCAAGTCGGCGTACTCGCCGCTGGGAGTGGCGATTGCGCTTACCTTCATCGGACTTCCGTTCGTGGTCCGAAGTGTGCAACCGGTGCTCGAAGACATGGACAAGGAACTCGAGGAGGCCGCAGCCAGCCTCGGGGCCAGCCGGTGGCAGACCTTTTCGCGCGTGGTGCTGCCGACAATTTTGCCCGCCGCGCTGGCTGGCTTCGCCATGGCGTTTGCCCGAGCGATCGGGGAATACGGCTCGGTGGTGTTCATCTCCGGCAATATGCCGATGCGCACTGAAATCACTCCCTTGCTGATCATGACCAAGCTCGACCAGTTCGACTATGCAGGCGCGACGGCCATCGCCGTGGTCATGCTGGTGTTTTCGCTGATGTTGCTGCTGCCCATCAATCTTCTGCAGAAATGGAGCAGCAGCCGGGAAGAGAAGACAACTGCCCTGGTCGCCGAGGAGATCCACTAACGATGGCAACTACTCTTCCACTCAGCACGCGGAACTTCTCGCCGGCCCGGCGAGTCGCGACTGCCGCGACCGGCGAGTCCTCTGCTGTCCGTTGGGTCCTGATCGCCCTGGCTGTGAGCTTCCTTGGAGTCTTTATCTTCCTGCCCCTGGCGATTGTTTTTTCCCAGGCGTTCGCCAAAGGGATCGGCGTCTATTGGGCGAGCCTGCTTGAGCCCGATGCGCTGTCAGCGATTCGCCTGACCTTGCTGGCCGCCGGCATCGCGGTCCCCTTGAATCTCGTTTTTGGAGTGGCGGCCGCCTGGGCCATCGGCAAATTCGAATTCTTCGGAAAGAGTCTGCTGATCACTCTGATCGATCTGCCATTCTCGGTCTCGCCCGTCGTCGCCGGATTAATTTACGTCCTGCTCTTCGGCTTGCAGGGTTTGTTGGGGCCGTGGCTGGGGCGGCACGACCTGCAAATCATCTTCGCGGTCCCGGGAATCGTTCTGGCCACCATCTTCGTAACTTTTCCCTTTGTGGCCCGCGAGCTGATCCCGCTGCTGCAGGCACAAGGGCAGGAGGAAGAAGAAGCAGCGCTGGCTCTCGGCGCCAGCGGCTGGCAGACTTTTTTCCGGGTAAGCCTGCCCAACATCAAATGGGGACTGCTCTATGGCGTGATTCTGTGCAATGCCCGCGCCATGGGCGAGTTCGGCGCGGTTTCGGTGGTCTCCGGACACATTCGCGGACGCACCAACACCATGCCGCTGCACGTCGAAATTCTTTACAACGAATACCAATTCTCGGCCGCGTTCGCGGTGGCGTCCCTGTTGGCCTTGCTGGCTCTGGCCACCCTGCTGGTTAAGACCGTCGTCGAATGGCGAGCGCGGCGTCAGCTGGCGGAGTCCGCCCGCTGGAATGGAGAAGAGCAAATCGCATGAGCATCGAAGCCAAAAATATCAGCAAGCAGTTCGGACAATTTGCCGCGCTCGACAACGTCAGTCTGAAAATTCCCTCGGGCGAACTGGTGGCGCTGCTGGGCCCGTCCGGTTCCGGTAAGACCACGCTTCTGCGTATCATCGCCGGCCTGGAATTCGCCGACTCCGGGACCATCCTGTTTGATGGCGAAGACACCACCCACCGCAACGCGCGCGATCGCCGGGTGGGCTTCGTCTTCCAGCACTACGCCCTTTTCCGCCACATGACGGTGTTCGAAAACATTGCCTTTGGACTTCAGGTACGTCCCCGAAATGTGCGTCCGTCGAAGGCACAGATCCACGACAAGGTGCACGAGTTGCTGCGGCTGATCCAGTTGAAGAATTTGGCCGGACGCTACCCCTCACAACTTTCCGGAGGCCAGCGCCAGCGGGTCGCGCTGGCCCGCGCCCTGGCGGTTGAGCCTAGCGTCCTGCTGCTCGACGAACCCTTCGGCTCACTCGACGCGAAAGTCCGGCTTGAACTGCGCCGCTGGCTGCGCCAGTTGCATGACGAGGTGCACATCACCAGCGTCTTCGTCACCCACGACCAGGAAGAAGCCCTGGAAGTTTCCGACCGGGTGGCGGTCATGAACGAAGGCCGCATCGAGCAGGTCGGCAGCCCGGACGAGGTTTACCATCACCCCAACACGCCCTTCGTTTACAACTTTCTCGGCAGCGTGAACCTGTTCCACGGCCGCATGGACGACGAAACCCCCGCTATCCAGGAAGCTGAGACTGGGGAGCTAGTCTATGTGCGGCCGCACTTGCTGGAAATTCAGCGCCATCCCAACGGCGGAAGCAACTTTCGCGCCATCATCAAACACATCAACTCGGCTGGCCCTCTGGTAAAAGTTGAGGCGCTCAGCGAGTGGGGAGCGCCAGTCCAGGTCGAGATGTCCCAGGAAAAATTCCACGAACTTCAGCTGGCCAAGGAAGAAGCTGTCTTCATCATTCCCAAAGAGCTGAAAGTCTTCCACAAAACTATCTAGCAGGAGAGCACGTGGGGACAGCCGCCCTCGGCTGTCCAGCGGAGCGAAGCTCCGCTATTTGGTTCCAGGCAACCCCGCCATCGAGCTGCGCTCGACCGGACAGCCGAGGGCGGCTGTCCCCACGCGCTTTTCGGTTCCCTCGCGTTACTTTTGTACTCTTTCCCCGCGGCCCCGGTTATAGACACTATGAACGGGTAGTGTGTGCACCCGGCATTCCGGTGCGCGGCGCGAGCATCAGCTTGAATCTCGGTTAGCTGGCTCTTTCGTGCAACCGATTGCGACTCCACGCCATGAGCCAGGACCCATACACGGCCTACCGGACCATCGCCCGCCTGGGTGCTCTTCTGTTAGTGCTCCTGGGAAGCCTGGTGCTACTGGGCTGGCTTTGGAATGTGGGATTCCTGACCACGGTCCTGCCCGGGCGCATCACCATGAAGCCGAACACCGCCATCGGCTTCCTGTTGCTCGGCCTGGCCCTTTTCCTGCTGACCCAGCCCAAGAAGAGTCGCGGATCGCAACTGTGGTGTGCGGCTTCCGCGGCGCTGGTCAGCCTGGTCGGACTGCTTACGTTGTCCGAATACGTATTCCACGCCAATCTGGGCATCGACCAACTGCTGTTCAAGGACCTGGTGCAACTGTCCTTTCCTGGCAGGATGGCCCACATTACAGCCTTCAACTTTTTCATTGCCGGATTGAGCGTCCTGCTGCTCGTCTTCTCTGAGAAGCACGCAAAGCTTTCCCAGACGCTGGCGGCGATCACCGGGCTGAGCGCTCTTTTCGCCATCGTAGGATACCTGTACGGAGTGCCCCTGCTGTACGGCTCTGTCGAGTACACCTCAATGGCGCTTCACACCGGGGTGGGATTCCTGGTCGGCTCTCTTTCGCTTTTGTTCTGCCGGCCGGACCTGGGTCTGATGGCGGTGCTCACCAACTCGTACCCTGGCGGCTGGCTGGCGCGCCGGCTGCTGCCGGTGACGGCGCTGGTTCCCGCGCTGCTCGGCGGCGCGTGCATCCATAGCCGCCTATTTTCAAGTGACGTGCGCCTGAACATCGCGTGCCTGGTGGTTGCCCAGATCGTGCTGTTCATGACCCTGGTCTGGATCCTGGCCTTTGTGCTCAACCGTGCCGAGGCCGAAAAAGCGGTTGCCCAGGATGCTCTGGCCCGCTCCGAAAAACTACTGCAGCAATCCCAGCGGATGGAAGCGATCGGCCTTCTTGCCGGCGGCGTGGCCCACGACTTCAATAACCTGCTCGCCGTGATTAACGGCTACAGCGATCTGCTGCTCGAGCGTGCCGATCTGCCCGACGCCGAGCGCCGGAGCCTGGAGCAGATCAAGCAGGCCGGCAACAGTGCCGCCTCGCTCACTCGCCAGCTCCTGATGCTGAGCCGTCAGCAGGTGGTCGAGCCTGTTGTCCTGAATATCAACCAGACGGTCGGCGCCCTCGACAAGATGCTGCGACGCCTTATCAAGGAGAACATTGAATTTTCGTTCGTGCTGGATTCGCAGCTGGATCGCGTAAAGGCCGACCCAGGGCAGATCGAACAGATTGTTCTGAATCTGGTCGTCAACGCACGCGACGCCATGCCCCACGGCGGCAGCCTCCGCATCCAGACGAAAAATGTCGAGAAGGTGGATGCACAAGCCAGCCCGGGCGCATCACCGAGCCGCTTTGTGCTGCTGGAAGTGACTGACACCGGCACCGGCATGGATCTGCAAACCCAGGCGCACATATTCGAACCGTTTTTCACCACCAAAGCCGTGGGCAAGGGAACCGGGCTGGGCCTGGCCACGGTTTACGGAATCGTGAAGCAGAGCAACGGCCACATCGAAGTCCAGAGCACGCCGGGGCGGGGATCGTCCTTCCAGATATTTCTTCCCGCCGAGGTTCAGGCGGCCGCCATCGTCGAACCGGGAAAAGACAACAACGCCGAAGCCGTGTTTTCGGGAGAAACCGTGCTCGTGGTGGAAGACGCGGAACCATTACGCGAGCTGATCTGCGGGGCCCTGAGCGCCGCCGGCTGCAACGTGCTGTCTGCGCCCCAGGGCCAGGAAGCGTTGCGTATCGTCAGCCAAAAAGGTGTGATCGATCTAATGGTGACGGACGTGATCATGCCCGGAATGAACGGTCCCGCCCTGGCCAAACAGGTTCGCGCGCTTCGCCCGGAAATAAAAGTCCTTTACATGACCGGATACAGCGGCGAGTTCGTCCGTTCCGATATGCTGGTTCCAGGCGTGTCGTTCATCCAGAAGCCCTTCACCCCTGCCGACCTGCGGCGCAAGATCCGCAAAATGCTGGCCGACAAACCCGCACAAGCCAAAAAGGCCGCCGCTGGCAGCGCCGGCTAACCACGAGTTGCGTAGGGGCGGACGCCATCGTCCGCCCAGTAGAGCGCAGCTCGACAGGTTTTCCGTGCCTGGGAGATAGCGGAGCTTTGCTCCGCCAGGCGGACGAGGGCGTCCGCCCCTACGTGGTCCGTGGCAAAGTTCCGGTATACTTTGCAATCCGCTCTTCCAACATGCCTCGAATCCAATGTCAGGCCATATTGTTCGACCTGGACGGCGTCCTGATCGACTCCACTCGCGCCGTGGCCCGGGTGTGGCATCGCTGGGCAGTGGAGCATGGCTTCGACCCGGACGAAGTAGTTTCGCGGGCGCATGGCCGTCCCAGCCTCACCACGGTGCGCGAATACTTACCCAATGCCGATCACGCCGCCGAGAACCGTGAAGTCGAGCGCCGCGAAATAGAAGATCTGGAGGGCGTCGTGCTCCTTCCAGGATCGTTGCGGCTGCTCACGGAGTTGCCCCCTGACCGCTGGACCATCGTGACTTCCTGCACCCGGCCGCTGGCCGAGACCCGCCTGCGGGCCGCGGGCTTGCCCGTCCCGGAACGCATGATCACGTCAAACGACATCAAGAACGGCAAGCCACATCCCGAGCCCTATCTGAAAGGCGCGTCTGTCCTGGGCTTCCCCGCCGGCGACTGCGTTGTAATCGAAGACGTGCCCGCCGGCATCCGTGCCGGCAAGGCAGCCGGTGCGACAGTGGTCGCCTTCCGCACCACCGTTACGGATCCGGAACTCAAAGCCGCCGGCGCAGATTGGGTACTGAACAACTGCAGCGAAGTTTCTGTCGCGGGGAAAACCCCGAACCTCACACTGGATCTCAACGCACCACAAACCACGTAGGGGCGGACGCCCTCGTCCGCCCAGTCGAGCGCAGCTCGACCGGTTTCTCGCACGCGGAAAATAGCGGAGCTCCGCTCCGCCGGGCAGATGAGGACATCTGCCCCTACGCAGGTCGTGGCGCTTCCACCTTTGGCGGTGGGATAATGCCGAGAAGGAGGACCTCCCATGACCGACCCCAAGCCCCCGCTCACCCGCCGCGAGTTTCTGGAAACTGCCGCCGGCGTTACCGTGGCCGGCACTCTGCTGCCGCGCGTCTGGGCCGCCGAAGTAAAAAACGGCATCCCCTACCGCACCCTGGGCAACACCGGCGAGAACGTCTCCTGCATCGGCCTGGGCGGATACCACCTGGGGAGCCAGAGCGACGAGCAGGAAAGCATTCGCATTATTCGCACCGCGCTCGATGAAGGCATCAACTTCCTCGACAACTGCTGGGACTACAACGACGGCGCCAGCGAAGTCCGCATGGGCAAGGCGCTGCGCGACGGATACCGCAAGAAAGCTTTCCTCATGACCAAGCTTGACGCCCGCACCAGCAAGGGCGCCGCCCGCCAGATCGACGAGTCGCTACGTCGCCTCCAGACCGACACCATCGATCTGCTGCAGTTCCACGAAGTGATTCGCGACAACGATCCCGATCTCATCTTTGCCCCGAAAGGCGGGATGGAGGCGGTCCTGGAAGCCAAAAAAAATGGCAAAGTCCGCTACATCGGTTTCACCGGACACAAGAGCCCTGACTTTCACCTGAAAATGCTGAACGCCGCTTTCGCCCGCAACTTCACGCTGAACACGGTACAGATGCCGCTCAACCTGATGGACGCCCACTACGAAAGCTTCGAAAAGAAAGTTCTCCCCGTGCTGGTGAAACACAACATCGGAGTGCTGGGCATGAAGCCCATGGGCGACGGCCTGATTCTCAAGAGCAAGGCGGCCGAGCCGGTCGAGTGCCTCCAGTACGCGCTCACACTGCCCACCAGCGTGGTCATCACCGGCTGCGATTCTCTCCCCATCCTGCAACAGGCATTGAAAGTGGCGCGAACCTTCAAGCCGCTGAGCGGGGAGCAGGTCGCGGCGCTTCTCGCCCGAACCGCGCCGGTGGCCCAAAAGGGCGAATGGGAACTCTACAAGACGTCACACAACTTTGACGGGACGTACCAGAATCCGCAGTGGCTGGAATAAAGCGTTCCCGAAGCTTCAGCGGAAGCCTTCCGGCAGGTGATAGAACGACAGCGCCAGGATGAAGTACACCGCTAGCAGCATCGCCCCTTCCATCCAGTGGCTCTCCCCGTCTTGACTGACCAGCGCCAGGACAGCCACAGCGATAACCAGAGCTATTAATTCCAGAGGCGTGAAGTGTAGATCCAGGGGGCGCGAGTGGCCCATGAACATGCTGGCGAAGACCAGGACCGGAGCCACAAACAACGCGATCTGGATGCTGCTGCCGACCGCGATGTGCAGGGCCAGGTCCATCTTGTTCTTCATGGCCATGAGTACGGCGGTCGAGTGCTCGGCCGCGTTGCCGACGATGGCCACTACGATCACCCCGACGAACACCTGATTCATGCCGAGTGCGCGACCGGCGAGTTCCACCGAGCCGACCAGTATGTGTGCCATCCCCGCGACGCCTGCGGTCGCCCCCAGCAGCATGATCAGCGACGTGGTCCGGCTCCATTCGGCCTGTTGGTGCTCTCCGTCTTTAGATTCTTCATCGGCTCCCCCGAATAGATGCTGGTGGGTCCGCAGCGAGAAAATCAGGCTCAGCAGGTAAGTAAAACCGAGGACGCCTGCGATTTCCTCGCTCAGGTATTCGACGTTGTGCAACTCCGCAGGGCTGAGACTGGCCCCGGCGCGAAACAGGTAGTAATACACGGTCGGCATGATCAGCCCGATCGATGCCAGCGCCAGGAGCGTGGCACCCATGCTGGCGGCAGTGCGGTTAAACACCTGTCTGGAGTGAGACAAGCCGCCAAAAAGGATCGCCATCCCTAAAACCAGTAAGGCATTGCCGATTATCGACCCGGTGATGGTGGCCTTTACCAGGGGATACATTTCCGGACCGTGAGACAGGATCAGCAGGGCGATGATGAGCTCCGCTGCGTTGCCGAAGGTCGCGTTCAAAAGCCCGCCGATGCCTGCACCCAACGTCTCGGCAAGGTTTTCCGTGGCCCGTCCCATCAGTCCGGCCAGCGGAATCACCGCCAGTCCGGACACCAGGAATTTCCAAAGAGGGCTGACATGAAACAGTTCCAGGCCCACAGCGACCGGCATCGCCAGCAGCAGCCAGTTGAACGGCTCCCTGGCGGCTCCTCGCAAGGCGTCGCCGATGCTTGCCGGTGAGACTTTCCCGGCCACGGAATTGTGCGTTCCAGGTTCGGTACGACTCACGCTACCTCCGTGGTATTCACGCCAGATCGCGATGCGTCTAGTTGAATCCTACATCCCGAACGGCCGAGAGCAGCGGCGCGGTCTTTAGATCAGGTCGATGAGTGCAATTGACGATGTTACAACAACATCATCTGCGCCGAAGGAATCGATCTCCACGATCTAGATGGGAGTGCGACCCAAGAGCATTGCCTGTGAGCGGGGGAGCCATTCTCACAGCAACGGTAAGTCCCCCTCAATTGAGTCGCACCCAATTGGAAGGGTAGCGTTTTAGTGGGTCAATGGTCGTTGCGTTGGAGCAATGATATTTTTGACCTTCCCTATCCAGCATTTCGGCCCCGCAAGGGATGTCTTGGCTTGGTCAATGAGTGAAATCGCGATTTTACGCCAACTATCGGGACGGTGTCTGCTTGTTCATTTCGGATTCGCAGCCGATGCCTGCTCGATAACTCGGCAGGACAATGGCGTCCCATTTTTCAGGGCAATGGCTGCGCGGTCGGCTTTGGTTTCGTCGCGATCGTTACACAAAGCGTGTGCAAGTTCGTGCCGAATCGCCAGATCGAGCAAGTCTTCGATGGGCATACGCCATATCGCACTAAGCTCCACGCCGCGAATCGATGTTCTGACCACTAACGCGCCGTCGAGAAACGTCTCTCGTTTCGGTAGGTGGCTGAACGCTGGACTGTCTGAATCGAACTTTCCTTTCCGATAGAATTTGTTTCCAATCCTCAGTGCGCACCAGCACCCATGTCCATTCGCCGAGTGCATCCACCGGGTATCGCGCGAGAGCTTTTCTCAAGACCGTCGCAGCGACTTGGCACTCTCTCGGGGTGTAGCCAACATTGCAGGCAAAGTGCTGCTTGGGGGCATTGCCGTTTGTCTGCGCGGCAAGTGGGTATGCGGAGAATACAAAAGGCATGACCATCAGTACGCTGGTCAGCAGAATCAGAGCTCGATCGGTAGCCTGCACAAGTTGTCTGCAGGCGGCGCACGATTCGCGATTTCCATATGTTCTTGTCACGTTGTCCTCCCTCGCGGAGTGCCGCGTTGAGGGACAACGTCTGCCGAGAGTCCGGCTACCTCAATGGATGGAGGCTTAATTGGGTATCAAAATGAATGTTGGAAAGGAATCAAGCCGTTAAGTTATGGAAAATGTGACGGTTAGTCCAACATGTTAAAAGCCTGCGTAGAGCCTCGGGGAGAATTCTTATTTGCACTTCAATGCTAGACTGACAGGATTTCTTGTGGTTCACCTGTGCTGGAACCAGTTCCCAATTCTCAAGTGGTGCGGTTTGGCGCGTTTGAAGTGGACTTGCGCCTCAGGAGAACTGCGCAAGAATGGGATAAGAGTCAAGCTCACAGGCCAGCCATTCCAAATTCTGGTCATCTTACTGGAGCATCCTGGCGATCTGGTTACCCGCGAGCAATTACAGCGGCGGCTGTGGCCATCCGACACCTTTGTGGACTTCGATAGCGGTCTCAATGCCGCCATCAACCGTGTGCGAGAAGCTCTGGGCGACTCGGCAGAGAATCCCCGCTTTGTGGAGACTCTGCCTCGGCGTGGCTACCGTTTCATAGCAGAGGTTCAGTCTCCGAGTAATCGCTTAACACCGGGCACGCTTGGGGAAAGGCCGCGAGTCGAGCAGGCGGTAGTGCCTCACACGGGTCCGCGCCGCTGGACGTGGATGCTGATTTCCTCCGCTCTGGCCGTGATCCTTCTGATTGGCGCTGTTCTGGGGCTGAAGTTTCGCCGCGGTCAACAGAGCGCCCGCATTCATTCCATCGCGGTCCTGCCATTTGCGAATGCGGATGCGAACACGGAATATTTGAGTGACGGTATCACCACAGGGCTAATCCACACGCTATCCCGCGTGCCGCAGTTGCGGGTCATGTCGCGGGCTGCAGTATTTCACTTCAAGGGGCAGCAGGCCGACCCCCAGAAGGCTGGACACGATTTGAACGTGGGGGCCGTTCTTACGGGAACGGTCGCGCAACGAGGGGACAAGCTTCACATCGATACGGCGCTGGTAGACGTGCGCGATGGCTCGGAATTATGGGGAGAAGGTTACGATCGCAAACTCTCGGAGATTGGAAATCTGCAGCAGGAAATTACCCGAGACATTTCCACTAGGCTGCAGCTGCGGTTTTCTTCCCAGGCGGACAGCGCCGCTCAGGAGAAGATTTCACCGCAGGATTCAGAAACCTATTTGCTCTACCTTCATGCCCGTTACTATCTGGACAAACAGACGACCAATGACGTTCGCACTGCCATCGACTACTTCCAGCGGGCAATCTCCAGAAATCCAAATTTTGGTCGCGCCCACGCCGGATTGGCGGACGCCTATATCAGCCTGGGTCAGCCTTGGATCGGTGGGCTTCCTCCCAAACAGGCTTTGCAAGAGGCGAAGACCGCGGCCGAAAATGCGATAAGGCTATCCAGTGACTTCAGCGAAGCGCACGTCTCTCTGGCCCACGTAGTTCTACTCCACGATTGGGACTGGCGGCGCGCCGAAGAAGAGTATCAGCGTGCCATTGAGCTAGACCCCAATTCCGCGCAGGCCCACAACCAGTACGCGGACGCTCCTGCAGGTTCAAGGCCGCACTGCGGAAGCGGTGCGCGAGGCGGAAAAGGCCGCACAACTCGACCCGGTAAATCTACCCCGTCAGGTAGGGTATCCCTACTTCACTGCCCGCCAATACGATCAGGCAGAGAAGATATTCCGTCGTTACTCTGATCATGGCGGCCTGGCCTGGGTCTACACGGCTACGGGGCGTTACCCGCAGGCGATCTCCGAACTGAAAGCAGCGGTAGGGGACGGGGCGCCGTCAGATGATGATCTGGCAAGCCTGGGCCAGGTTTACGCGCGGCAGGGCAAGAAACAGGAGGCGGAAAGGGTCTTGCATGAACTTGTGCAGAGATCGAAGAAAACGTATGTGTCTCCCGTTCACTTGGCCACCATATATTATGCTGGGCGATCGGGAACGTGCGCTCTCCGCGTTGGAGCAGGCCTACCAGGAACATGATCAATATATGATTTATGTGAAAGTTGATATCAACTTCGATCCGCTTCGATCAGAACCGCGTTTTCAGGCCGTGCTGCGGGGCATGAACTTCCCGTAGTTGTAGCGCTTGCACATTTAGTCTGCGCTTCCCAGTCCGCCAGTGACACTGCACTTCTGGACCGGGCACATTAGTGGTAACTGTCGTAAATAGGCGCTTACCCCAACCATCACAATTTCTTGATCCCCTCCGCCTGCGCGGCGGCACGCCGCATCGCCGCAATCTCTTTCTGCAAGCGGTTGATCTCCTCTTCACTTTCGCGCAGGTAGGACTCATGCCGCTGCTGGAAGAGCGCCAGATTGCGGCTGGCCGGGCGGGCGGCCGATGAGAGCGAACTGAGGAATTCCACGCCGAAGCAGTAGCCGTCCCGGTTGCGGATCGTTCCTTTTACCCGGGAGTAGGGCGCCGGCAACTCCACCTCGACCGGGTCCCCGGGCTGCAGATTGATTCCGGCATACAGGGCGAGGCCGCCCTTGCTGATTTCGGCGAGCCGACCCGGCACGAAAACTTTGGATTCCCCGTCGCGCAGGATGACGAAGACCTGCAGGTCAACCTGCTTTCGCTTCCAGCGACGCGTATTGGGAGGGGAGGGCGCCATTCAGAGGGTGCGTTTGAGATGCCTACTTATGCATTTGTCCCAGTATGGAACGGCCTGGCAAAGAGTTGGAGATTACGGAAGTGGCTGTACGACGCATCACCACCACCGCCCGCCAAACCGCAGGGTAAGCCCCAGTCTTTGACTGGGCTGGGCGGTACCACTTCAGTGCTGCCGATCAGGTGCTATAGGGATGGAGGCGTTAGCCGCTGGGGGCGGCCTGTCTGAGGTCCGTCGTTTGTTCGCCTCACGGAGTCAACTCTCCCACGTCTGTGCACCTCACCTCAAGATCTAAGAGGCACTCACAGCGGTATATTCCCATGCTTCTTCAAAGGATTCTTATCCCGCTTGGTTTCCAGCATGGCCAGAGCCTGGATCAGCTTCTTGCGTGTCTCCCGCGGCTGGATGACGGCATCCACAAATCCACGCTCCGCCGCCACGTAGGGATTGGCAAAGCGCTCGCGGAACTCTTCGATTTTTTCTTTGCGAAGCTCCTCGCGCTTCGGCGCACCTGTCCAATTCGCGCTTGTAGACAATGTCCACCGCGCCCTCCGGGCCCATGACCGCGATTTCCGCCGTCGGCCAGGCGTAGTTCACATCCGTGCGGATATGCTTTGACGCCATCACGCAATAGGCTCCGCCGTAGGCCTTGCGCGTAATCACGGTGATCTTCGGGACCGTGGCTTCGGCAAAGGCAAACAGCAGCTTGGCGCCGTGCTTGATGATTCCGCCGTACTCCTGGGTGATGCCGGGCAGGAATCCGGGCACATCTTCAAACGTGATCAGCGGAATGTTGAAGCAGTCACAGAAGCGCACGAACCTAGCGCCCTTGGTGGAGGCATTGATGTCGAGCGTGCCCGCGAGAAACGCCGGCTGGTTAGCCACGATCCCGACCGGGCGCCCATCCATCCGGGCAAAACCTACGACGATATTCTTCGCGTAGTGCTCCTGCACTTCGAAAAAATAGCCGTCATCGGCGACAGCGTGAATTACGTCTTTGATGTCGTAGGGCAAGTTCGACTCATCCGGAACGATGCGGTCGAGGGCGGCGTCGGTGCGGTCGATAGGATCGGTGCACGGGCGTCGCGGCGGGTCATCAACATTATTCGAGGGGAGGAAACTCAGCAACTCGCGCACCATGGAAAGGCATTCCGCATCGTCATGCGCCATGAAGTGCGCCACGCCGGAAGTTTCGTTGTGAGTGTGGGCGCCGCCCAGCTGGTCTTTGGTGACCTCTTCGTGCGTGACTGTCTTGATCACGTCCGGCCCGGTGATGAACATGTACGAGGTGTTTTCCACCATCAGGATGAAGTCGGTGATGGCCGGCGAATAAACCGCGCCGCCCGCGCACGGCCCCATGATGGCGGAAATCTGCGGCACCACTCCGCTGTATAGCGTGTTGCGCAGAAAAATGTCGGCATAACCCGCCAGCGACACTACGCCTTCCTGGATGCGGGCGCCGCCGGAGTCATTCAGGCCGATCACGGGCGCGCCCATTTTGGCGGCCAGGTCCATGATCTTGACGATTTTGGCGGCGTTGGTTTCGGAGAGCGATCCACCAAAGACGGTAAAGTCCTGGGCGAAGACAAACACCAGCCTGCCCTCGATCCGCCCGTAGCCGGTGATGAAGCCGTCACCGAAATATTTCTGCTCGGCCATGCCGAAGTCGTTCGATCGGTGCGTGACCAGCTTGTCGGTCTCTTCGAACGTGCCCTCGTCGAGCAGAAACTCCACCCGCTCGCGGGCTGACATCTTGCCTTCTTTGTGCTGACGCTCACGGCGCTGCTCTCCGCCGCCCTCGGCAGCGAGGCGGTCGCGCTTCTTTAACTCTTCCAGCTTCTCTTCAAGATTCATTGCAGACCTCAGACGTCGGGCGTCAGACCTCAGACTTTGGACCTCAAGAACCAGGGCATGCTGAGGTCCGGGGTCCGACGTCCGGCGCCGGTTCAATCCCCCAGGCTGGAACCAATTGGCTGGTAGCGATACCTCTTGCCGTCCCAGTAGGTCGCGGAGGTCATGCGGTCGCCGCCGGTCTCTTCGGCATAGATGGCGATTATCGGTTTCTTTTTCACCATCAGCTTTTTCACCGCGACCTGCTTGAAAGGCAGATTGATGATCACGAACTTCGCCTTGGGCACAGCCGCGCGCCAGGCCTCCAGGCCGTCGCCGTGGATGACCAGCAGGACCAGGCCCCGGGTGGCAGGGTCCTCGGAGGCGAATTGGCTGGTGACCTTCGGACTTCCGTACCCGAAGAAGTGGTTGTAAGGATCAATCACCGTAAAATTGTCTTCGGCCTGGTCTCCCAGCGGATTGGTGCAACGGGCGGCAACTACCAGGTCCTCGATGCCATCGCCGTTGAGGTCCCCCTTCATGGGTAGCGGCCCCGGCATGAGCTTGCAAGTCGATCCAAACTGCTTCTGGATGAAGTCATCATCCACCGCGGCGGCGGGTGGCGGTGCCTGCTGAGCCAGAGCGATAACTGAGAGTAGAAAACCCAAAATGACGAATCTAGCAATACGTAGAAACTGCATGAGAATACTTTAGTCCCATTCGCTCGCTGAAAATAGAGGCACAAGAGGTGACCTTGGTATGTACAACGACCCATGTAGGGGCGGACGCCCTCGTCCGCCCTGGTCGAGCGAAGCTCGACTGTATCTTTGATGCTGGCATTCCCCAGCCGACAAACGCGTCGAGCTTTCGCTCGACCGGGCGGACGAGGGCGTCCGCCCTACGTGGTCTGCGGTTTTTTGAAATGCTCCCAGCCCTGCGCCGCCAAGGCTTGCCTGACACCTGTGCAATCCCGAAGCCAGACTTTCCCGCCCCGCGAGATCACGCCAATCTGGCGGACAGCAACTCCCGCGATGCGAGGCGGAACCTTTTTTCCCTCAGGCACGGTGAACAGCAACTCGTAGTCTTCCCCACCGTGCAGCGCAAAGCGGAGGTCAATGTTCCGCCCTGGTTTCCCAATCTGGGCCAGGGGAATGGAATCGGTTTCGATCTCGGCGCCCACCCCGCTTTCTTCGCAGACATGGCCGAGGTCGGTAGAGAGCCCGTCGCTGATGTCGATCATCGAAGAAGCCACTCCCTTCTCGCGGAGAACTCGCCCGACCGCAACCCGAGGCGTGGGATAAAAGTGCCGGCCATAGTCCAGCGGCCGGAGCTTTTTTCCTTGGGACAGCAAATCCAGCGTTGCCGCTGAGGCGCCGAGCTCACCGGTCACGTAGATCCGGTCGCCCGGACGCGCTCCTGAACGCAGCACCGCCTTACCCTTCGGCACCGAGCCCAGCACGATGATATCGGCCAGAATTCCGCCGGGAGACTCGGCAGTGTCGCCTCCGGCCAGTTCCACTTTGAAGTCGCCAGCCAGCTTCAGCAGGCCATTGAAGAAGCTATCCACCCAGCTCTGCGGCAAACTTCGTGGCAAGGCGAGCGAAAGAAACACTGCCCGCGGCTCCCCGCCCATGGCAGCGATGTCACTGAGTCCGCGCGCCAGGCAGCGGTGCCCCACGCTCTCCGGCGGGTGCCATGCCCGTCTGAAGTGGATGTTCTCCAGGCTGAAATCAGTCGTAACCAGGACTTGATGACCGCGAGGGATGGGAACCACAGCACAGTCGTCCCCGATGCCGACGCCATGGAACCTGGAACGTCGTTTTGTAACCTGGCCGCGGATGCGGCGGATTAGCGCTCTCTCAGGCAGGGGCACAGCCGCAATCATATACAACCGTGTGGGGCCGGGTCTCTGACCCGGCCGGGCCGAGCGAAGCTCGGCAAGCTTGAGGACTCAGTTTTAGGCACTGCTGTCGAGCTGCGCTCGACCTGGCCGGGTCAAAGACCCGGCCCCGCACGACTGGCACAACGGTCACGTTACCCTCCCTTCAAAAGTCACCACCGAGTAACAGGTCCCTTTGGGCAGTCCTCCGTACCCGGCGTTGGTAAGGCCGCCAACGTTGACAGGGGGGAACCTACTTTGTTACCGTTGCGAAGCTGTCCAAACACTTGTGGCCGAACTAAGTGCTGCATTCAGTAGGGATTGCAGACACGAGTTTAGGCCGTCCCGGTTCCGGTAGGGTTCGGGCGCGTAAAACGGCTGGAGTTGCAAGATTCAAAGCTGGCCCGGATTCAGGATGGCAATGGGGCTCTCGTAACCGCGAGCCGCCCACATTGGGCCGATCCTGATCAACTAACGGAAGGAATAAATTGCAAAAACGCTTCTACATCCTTTTTGTGGCGCGCGGTGACGACGGTCAGCTGCGCAAGATCCCCATCCCCGTTCACTACCTGTACGTGTTTCTGGTAGGAGCGTCGATTGTGGGTCTGAGCCTGACCGGCATTGCCAGTTCATATCTGCGCATGCTGCTGAAGGTGTCGCATTACAACGAGCTCCGCACCGAGCGGGAAGACCTCCGGAACCGTTACTCCCGTCTGGAGCAGGTGGCCAAGGAGCGCGATATCCAGGTGGCCTCGCTGGGCTCGCTGGCGGGCGAAGTTTCTTCGCTGTATGGTCTGAAGTCCGATCCCAACCTGGTAACGGCCTCTTCAGAAAACGTGGCCGGCGTTCAATTCGTTTCTTCGCTCGACCAGCTTTATGCGCTCAGGACTTCCGCTCTGACCGGCGCTACCATGACCGGCCTTTCCCTGGGACTCACGCGTAACGTGACCACCGCGGACTGGCTGAGGGCAAATTCAGCGCCCAACCTCTGGCCGGTTGAAGGTCCCGTGACCGGCTCGTTTGGCGAACGCATCGATCCGTTCAACGGCGAAGGCGCGTTCCATAGCGGCATCGATATCGGATCCACAGACGGGCAGCCCGTGGTGGCGCCCGCCGACGGAGTAGTCACCTTCGCCGATTTCCTGGGCGGCTACGGACGGGCCGTCATGATCGACCACGGCCACGGCATTACCACCCGCTACGGCCACCTGGCCAACTTTGCCGTCATGACCGGCCAGCACGTACATCGCGGCGACACCATCGGATTCGTGGGCGAAAGCGGCCGCAGCACCGGCCCTCACCTTCACTACGAAGTCCGCATCAACGACACCCCGGTAAATCCCCACAAATACTTGCGGCTCACGGTCGCAAATGTGGGTGGATTCTCAGCCGGAAGCTAAGGGCGCATCAGACTGAAGTGCTGGTTTCCTGGCGCCCGGACGGCTGTCCCAGAATTCCACACCCTCACTGCAGCCGGAAGCGTTCGTTCATCAGGCGTTGCAATCGGGGCTTGTAGAGGATGTCGTAGGCCAGTTCCTTGTCGGGAAACATGGCCAGCGCGGCGCGCCTGGCGCCGGCTACCAGTTCTGAGGCTTCTTCTACTGTGAGGTTGACGTCCTGGCTGATCACCGACATCACCATGCTCATCATGAGCTGCAGGCGCCGGATGTTTCTGTCTTCCTGTTCCTTCTCGGTCAGGTGCGCGGACCGTTCAGCCCGCTCCTGTGCACTCATTACGCCCCCCGGACTTGTTCAGGACCTACAACCAATACTGGGTTCCAGTATTTTTCGATGCGCTGCCGCAAGCGGGCGTTGCGCTCATCTCGATTCGCCTATTCTGTGAGCTTTCGGGAGGGAATTCAACATCTCCGGGGTGTAGGACTTCGGTTACCCCGGCCAACCGGGGTACAATCACTGTGCTGCAAGACAGACGGAAGACCGAAGCGGGCTGATCCATTTATGTGATTCGTGGTATGTGATCCGTGCCGCCGCCTGCCGCCCCGATCGGAGGAGCTATGAACCAACGTCCCGCTGCGCGCCCCAATCCCAATGAAAGGCTGGTGCGGGTTTTTGACACGGAACAGGAGTCCGAAGCCCTGGTGGTGCACGGCCTGCTGGAGTCCACCGGGATCGATTCCGACATCACATCCATCGATGCCCAGCAGGACATTCTCCCGGGAGTCGGCGGCACCATTATTCTGGTGCGCGAAGAGGATGCCGGCCGGGCGCGGCGGGTGATTGAAGAATATCGCCAGGCCCCGGGCAGCGATGAGACCGCGGAAATCGATATCAGTGGACTTCCGCCCGAGGAAAACCAGGGATGACAGTCTTGCCGTCGAGGTAGAAGGTGACCGCTCCGTCAAGATCGGTGCGGTAGGTCATCACGTGGGCTTCTCCCAGCCGGGCCAGAACTTCTCGGCGCGGGTGACCATAAGTATTGCGCGCCCCCACGGATATCACTGCGAATCGGGGATGCACCCGGTCGAGCAGCAGGGGAATAGTGGAAGTCGCGCTGCCATGATGCGCCACTTTGAGCAGATCGGCTTCCGGTTGCTCCTCCGCGATCTGCTGTTCTGAGCGTTTCTCCGCGTCTCCTTCCAGCAGGGCCGAGGTTTTCCCGTAAACCACTTTCATCACCAGAGATTCATCGTTGCGCCGCGCGGCCAGGTCCTGCGCGCCGGGAGCCAGGATTCGCACCTCCGCCCCGCCAAAGTCGAACTCATCACCCGCTTGGTGCTGGATCACGCGCACCCCCAGTTCCTGCGCCCGTTGCAGCAAGCCTTTCATCTCCGGGTCCGAGGGATCGCCCAGCCACAACTCCCGCGGACGGAAGTTGGCCAATATGGCTGCAGCTCCGCCCATGTGATCGGCGTGCGCGTGCGTGATGGCCACCGCGTCCAGATGGCTGATGGCACGCGACCACAGGTAGGGCGATACGACGTCTTCGCCAATATCCAAATCCGAGTGCACCCATTGCGGCAAACCTCCAGCGTCCACCAGCAGAGTGCGGCCGGTGGGAGATACCAGCAGGAGCGAGTCTCCCTGGCCCACGTCAATGGCGGTCATTTCCAGCACCGCGGGGCGAAGCTGGGGACGCGGCGGAACCGCGGAGATCCAGAGTGCGCTTGCGACCAGTGCCGCCAATCCGCCCGCCGCCAGCCCGGGACGGCGCCGCACCAGCAACATGGCGAGCGCGATGGCCAGGGCGCTGAGCAATATCACGGCGGTCTCCGGCGTGGGCACGCGCAGATCGGCGATCCGCAGCCCGCCCAGCCAGCGCACCGTGCCCGCAATACCCTCGAGGGCGAAGCCGGCTATCAGCACAGGAACCTTCGCCAAGGCGTGCGAAACATAACCCAGCGCCATGGCTGCGACCGCCGCCGGCATCAGCAGTTCCATCAGCGGCACCACCAGCATGTTGGCTGGCAGTCCCACCACCGTGGCGCGATGGAAGTAGTAGGCCATGGGAAGTGCCAGCCCGACCTGCATGACCACCGAGATCAGCAGCAGTTCACCCACGCCCAGCAGCGTGCGCGCAGTCCCAGCCAGAACCGGCAAGGGCATGCGGCGGCCGGCAAAGCGCCGCAGTCGCCCGGCGATCATTCGCAAATCCAGACGGAACTGCACCACCGTTGCCGGCAAAACAAAATCGTAGGACATGGAATCGATATTTCTCGAGCCTCGGATAAAGGGTTGCGTCGTCCGCTCCAGGATGGGTATGCCTACGGCGGCCACCAGCCACACGCACAAAAAAGTCAGCTGGAAACTGGCGCCGAACAGGACTCGCGGGTTCACGATGAGGAGAGCGAGCGCCGCCGCCCCGATGGCATTGAGCATGGACTTCCCGCGATAGAGCAGGCGCGCCCCAAGATAGAGAGCCAGCATCAGCGTGGCCCGCCAGACGGGTGCACCCAGCGCGGTCAGCCAGGCATAGCTCATCATGAGCGCAACCGTGATGGCGCCCGCCAGCAGATCGCTGACCCGCAGCCGCCGCAGGAACCAGAACGTCACCAGGGCGAGAATGCTCACATTCATCCCCGAAACCACCAGCACGTGATAGGTGCCGGAGCGCTGGAAATCCGCGCGGGTGGCCCGGTTGATGAAGGCGTCCTCGCCGATCACCATGGCGTCCATGAGCGCGGCTTGCTGCTGCGGCCACAGGGCGTGAATCTTGTCGATGATGCTGCGATGGACGCGTGCCCGCCAGAATCCAGCCCGGCTGCCGGCAAAGCCGGGAAGAACTTCCACGCTTGCGGCTTTAGTAGAGGCCAGTGCGACGATCCCGTTTTCCGCCAGATACCCCCGGTAGTCGAAGGCCCCAGGATTGCGGTAATTACGCGGAGTCGAGATTTTGGCGGAAAACCGCAGGCGCTCACCGTAACGGAACAGGCGCGCGGCACTCGCTACCTGATGAGGCTCGCCTTTTAGCGGTTGATAAACATTTATTCGCAAGCCGGAGTTGACGGCGAACTTCTCGTCACCCCGGGCGATCACTTCGGTCTCGACCTCCAGCCTCTGCCGGACGCTGCCCGGACCGTCCTCTTGCAGGGCCCCTTCTTTGGTGACGTGCGCCGTAACAATGACTTCGGACCCGTCGGCGAAGCGCAGCAAGCCGGAACCGGCGTCATCCGGGACGCGCACTTGAACCATGAGCGCGCCTAGAAAGAAGAGCCCCCCTGCTCCCAGGATGAACGCGGGCGGGCCCCGTCGCCGTAACAGGCATGCGCCCGACAAGGTAAAGACAACCCATGCCGCCACCCACCACACTGGCGGCCGCCAGGCGTGAGCTCCAACGGCAATTCCCACAGCCTGGGCCAGCGCAGCCCACAGCAAAGGCTGCCGCCCGCCTGATTCTCGCCGCGCAACCGGACCCGAATTCAAATGTGGATTCACCACTGCTCACGTGGGAACAGCCGCCCCCGGCTGTTCAGTCGAGCGCAGCTCGACCTGGTTTACGGAAAAAGCTGGCGGAGCGTTGCTCCGCCGGACAGCCGAGGGCGGCTGTCCCCACGTGAGCAGTACTAGCGGACGAGGTGGAAGACGCTTTCCAGGTGATAGGTCTGCGGAAATAAATCCACCAGGTGCGCCTCCTCCACCTTGTATCCCGATTGGAGCAGGCGAGCCAGATCACGCGAAAGAGTTGCCGGATCGCAAGAAACATAAGTAATGCGAGGCGCCGATAACTTCACCAACCCTTTAATCACTCTCTCGCCCAACCCGCTCCGCGGTGGATCTACGACCACCAACTCTGGGCGCAATTTACCCGCCACATTTTCCAGGTACTGCTCCGTGGTGGCGCGAACCGCTTTCACGTTCGCGGGCGAATTGTATAGCAGATCGGCATGAGAAGTCGGTGACGACTCTACGGCAATCACCCTTTCAAATTCCCGATTCAGGACGGAAGAAAAGAGCCCAACTCCGGCATAGAGATCAAGCGCGGTCCCGGTAGCGCCGGCGTCCCGCCGGCTGTCCGGGGGGCGTCCTCGCCCGCCGCCCCGCTGACCAGTAACAATATCAACCAGTTCATCCGCCAGATGACGGTTGACCTGGAAGAACGCCCCCGCGCTGACACGATAAGAGGCCAGCCGAGTCGAATAAGTAAGGTCGCCGCTGCCCCCGAGAAGTTTCGGCTCGCCCTGGCCTTCGGCTTTCGCCGATCGTGCCGCGAACAACACAACGCCGGAAACCTCCGCCAGCGCGAGCTTCAGGTCCGACGTAAATGCTTCGGCTGCGGTTTCAGGCAAGCAGTAAACCTCCGCCAGCAGTTCGGTGTCATCGCTATTGGCGAAGAATTCGATCTCCTGCACCCCCGGTGGAACGCTGCCAGCGCGCCCCAACTGCCACATCGCAGCCAGCGCGCCGTTGATGAGGGGCGAACTGATCGGGCACTCTTCCACCGCCAGCAATTCGTGGGAGTTGAACTTGTAATAGCCCAATGCGAACTCCGGCGCGGTCTGCACTTTGAAACGGGAGCGATTGCGATAATTCCAGGGCGGAGAAGGATGCACCTGCAGCCCGGTATCCAATTCCAGCCGGGCCATGCGGCGCAGGTTTTCTTTCACGATGGCAGTTTTGATCTCAAGCTGATGTTCGTAGTCGGTGTGCTGATAATGGCATCCGCCGCAGCGCAGAAAATAGGGGCATCGCGGATCGACGCGCCGGGGAGAAGCGGTCAGAATTCCGTCCAGCTGAGCGCGCGCGAATCCTGGCTTGTCTTCGCGAAGAGTTGCCTCCACAGCTTCACCGGGCAGGACAAACGACAGAAATACCGCTTTGCCGGGACCACGATCGTCGGCGGGAAGCCGCGCCAGCCCGTCCCCGCCATAAACCAGTTTCTCGATGTTGAGTCGCAAGCCTCGATTCTACAGGTAGGGTGCAGAGTATGAGCGCTCCCGGCTCGAGTCCAACCAGTCGAGCTAAGGATTCCAGGAAATCAGAAACTCGCTCCTACCTCCCCTTCAACATCTCCACCACGCGATCAAAGTCCTCGAGCGTGGAGTATTCGATCACGATCTTCCCTTTTCCCTTGCGATCGCGGATGCGCACGCGCATTCCCAGCGCGCGCTCCATCTCGGTTTGCGCGGCGCGCACGTTGGGATCGACCCAGCGCGCCCGGTGCGCGGTCTCGTCTTTCACCATGGGAACATTCGTCTGGTCCACCAGCTCTTCGAGTTGCGCCACCGACATATGCTTGCGCACCGCCTCCTCGGCGACTTTCTCGACCAGGGTGGGGTCGATGAGCTGCAGCAGGACCCGCGCCTCGCTGAATCCCAGGCGTCCCTCCTGCAGGTGCTGCAGCACCGCAGGCGGCAGCTTCAACAGGCGCATGTAGTTCGACACCGACTCGCGCGAGACTCCGACCCGCTGCCCGATCTGCTCCTGGGTCAATCCGAAATCACGGCTCAGCTTGGAGAATGCTGCCGCCTGCTCGATGCAATTCAGGTCTTGCCGCTGCAGGTTTTCGACGACCGTCATCTCCGCCGCCTGCTGGTCGGAAACCCGCCGCACGATCGCGGGAATGGTCGTCTTCCCCGCCAGCTTCGACGCGCGGCAGCGCCGCTCGCCCAGAATCAGCAGATAACGGCCGTCTGCACCAGGCCGCACCACCACCGGCTGCACCACGCCGTTGCTCCGGATCGAGTTGGCCAGCTCCTCGAGCGCTTCAGGACCAAAGTGATTGCGCGTCTGGTAGGGATTTTCTTCGATGTGCTCCAGCAGAATCTGGACGACAGCATCCCGCGAGTCGGACATGCCGGGCGTGTGCGGAGCGGGCGCCCCGCCCGCCTGGGCCGGCGCCACCGCGCCCGCAGGGTTCACCGCAGCAGGCGAAACCACCCGCGGCCCGCCCGGCAGCAACGAATCCAGTCCTCTTCCCAAAGCCCGCCGCTTGTCAGGAGCGACCTTCTCTGTCTCGCTCACCACCTTCTCCGCCGTCGTTGTCATGCGTCCTCGAATCTCGCGATGCCTGCGTGGGGACAGCCCCCTCGGCTGTCCGGCCGAGGCAAAGCCCGGCTACACGGGCCCGCGTGCAAAACTAAATCGATAAACATCAATGTTAAATATTGATGAATATCAATATACTAAGCCGTCTTGTCCATCTCCTGCACCGGCACCGCAGCCTCCGCCGGCAAGTGGTGCGCGATAATCTCCTTGGCCAGGCGGATATAGCTCTCCGCCCCCTTGGACCGCGGATCGTACAGCAGCGCCGGCCGGCCGTGGCTGGGTGCCTCTGCCAGCCGTATATTCCGCGGAATCGTGGTCTCGCAGAGCTTCTCGCCAAAGAACCGCTTCAACTCCGCCATCACCTGCTGAGCCAGGTTGGTGCGCTCGTCGAGCATGGTCAGGACCACGCCCTCGATGGTGAGTTCAGGATTGAAGCTGCTGCGGATGCGTTCCACGGTATCCATCAGCTCGCTGATGCCCTCCAGCGCAAAATATTCCGCCTGCATCGGGATCAGCACCGCGTCGGCGGCCACCAGGGCGTTGAGGGTGAGGAGATCGAGCGCAGGTGGGCAATCGAGCACGATGAACTGATAGCGCTCTTTACAAGAGGACAAGGCGTCGCGCAGACGAAACTCCCGGCGCTCGGCGTCCACCAGTTCGATATTGGCGCCGATCATGTTCTTGTGCGCCGGCACCAGCCACAACTGCTCGATCTCAGTTGGCTGCGCCGCCTGTTCCGGTCCGGCCGCACCCATCAGTAAATGATAGGTAGAAATCCGCTCCGGGTCCCTGACCAGGCCCAGTCCGCTGGTTGCATTCGACTGGGGATCGCAATCCACGAGCAGGGTGTTAACTTCGGCGGCCGCGAAAGATGCGGCCAGATTGATGGCGGTCGTAGTCTTCCCGACGCCGCCCTTCTGGTTGGCTACGGCAATGATGCGTCCCATTTAGATTTTGGAGAATCCAGAGATGTTCGCAGAATAGGCCGAAGTAATGCGCGATTGCAATGACGTATTTTGGTGCAATCGTGGAATGACATCATCGCATTGAGTAATGAGGCGGTTGCAGAATAATCGAAGCCCAACTTCCACAGGAATGTTCCATGTGGAACATCTTCGAATTGGAATCAGAGACGCTGATGTTCCACGTGGAACACCAGCGTTAATCTTTTCGCCTGGTGCCAATCGATATCAAGTCTTCGGCACTAATCGTGTGGGGACGGGTCTCCGACCCGTCCAGGCCGAGCGAGGCTCGGCACCGGAGCCCGCACCGATCTTAAGGTAACCGGAGGTTGTCCTGGTGGGCCCGTTTATGACGTTGTGCAAACGGTGACTGTGTTCCACGTGGAACACCAGTCATAATCCCAGAGCCCCGGCATCAATCGCGGATCGGACTGTCCCCCTCAACAAATTGCACATCTGTACCCACTTCTAGCGAACAAATGCCGCCGCGGCGACGGCATTCCACGACCAATACGATGTCATTTACCACTTGTTATTGCTGTGGTTATCATGATTAACCATCGCGGTTCTTGACCTGCGATGTTATCGCTGGATGGCAGCAAAGGCGAGAAGCTTCCCACAAATGCGATCCACGGTGATGTAATCCTTCCACTCATCGCCAATAACCACATATTCTACCCACAAATATATTGGCTAGTAACTATCCTGGTTCGTGCCTTCCGATGATCAGGTAGCGGTTGGACGAGAGTGGAAGACTGATCGGATCCTTCCACTGCAGGCCCGGCAAGAGCTCAATGGCTCGATCCAACTGGGATCTTCCGACCAAAACTGCCAGGCACCCCCTAGGTCCCACCAAGCCGGCAGACTCCAGAAGGATCGATTCGAACTGCTCGACAGCCCGAAACATGACCACATCTCCCGGGGTTCCAAGGTACGTCTTCGCCCGCGCGGCAAATACATCGACACTGGGCAAACCCAGATGGCGAACCACCTCGCGCAGGAATGTGGCCTTCTTCTGGTTTGACTCAATCAGGGTGAGGCGAATGTGCGGCGCCCATATTTTGGCTGGAAGGCCGGGGAAGCCGGCTCCGGAACCGATGTCGATCACATGCGCAGTCCTGCCCGCCTCAAGCTCGGGCTGGGGAAACAATTGCCTGGCGGCGAAGATGGATTCGCCAAAATGGCGCGTGACAATCTCTTCCGGTTCCCGGATCGCGGTGAGATTGACGCGATCGTTCCAGCGAAGAAATAAATCGACGTACATCGATATAAGCCCAACTTGCGACGCCGAGAGTGCAGGCGTGTGCCTCCGGCTGTTGTCGCTCAGGAACGGGTCGAGCAACTCCGCGATGCGAGCGTTATTCATGCGATTGCAGATTGTAGATGGCGGGAGGGAATCTTAAAACTGGGCCTTGAGACTGGACCTGGAAAACGGAACGAAATGCCGGCTCTCAGATAACAGTTCCCGGTTCTAAGCTCAGCGAACAACTTTTTCGACAGCTGATCGGAGTTCCTCGTAGGGCATCACGTCGGGATGATAGAGCGCCACGTGGCCGGAGCGGTCGATTAAAACCATGGTGGGCACGGTACTGACGCCGTAAACCTTGAAATTCTCCTTGCTGACGGGAACGGGAGCGGCCTGCAGCCCGGGATAGAATTGCTCCCAGACCCGTTCAATGTAGGGCAATTCCTCCTTCGGTTCAGCATCCTCGCCGCGGGCCTTGTATCCGTAGAGGGTAGTGGGCGCCAGCAGAATCAGACCGCGCGCGCCAAACTCAGAACGGATGCGGGCAATGATCGGACCCTCCGCCTTGCAGTCCGAGCACCAGTGTGCCCAGAAGAAAAGCAGCACCGGAGAGCCCTTGAGTTCGGCCAGGGTCACCGGCTTCGGGCCCATGTGCGGCGCGATGGTCAGAGCAGGCGCGGGCTGTCCGACGAGCGCCAGAAGGTTGAGGTTCTTTTGCAATCGCGCCTGGATGGAGGTGTTCCTGTAGGCCACCAGGCTGTGACGGAGCAGAGCGACCGCCTGGGCAGGTTCTCCCCGGCTGGCCAGCACCTGGGCCTGGACCTCGATGGCGGCGCCCAGAGCAGTCGGCAGGTGTGGTTCGGCATCGAGGGTGCGCTTGGCCAGCAATTGCCGCGACAGACTCTCGGTCTGGCGGGCGTAGGTCTGGGCGCGATCCAGTTGATTGGATTGAAGGCTAGCCCGGGCCATCCAGGAAAGGGCTTCCACGTAGTCCGGCGTCGCGCCCTGGCGTCCGCGATAGCTCTGCAGTTCGGTCTCGGCGGCGGAGAAGTTATTCCGCGCCAGGGCCGCGCGCACATCGTCGCTGATGCCGGCGAAGGAGGTAGCCGAAAGCACCAAAAGTGCGGCGAGAAGACGGAGAACCATGCCCCATGATAAATGATAAGGCCTGACGATAGGGGCGTTCCTCTATGCCTCGAGCGCCTGCTCCGCCGCAGACACCGAATCGACAAAGTGGAAGAACTGCTCCACCCGAGTGACTTTGAGCGCGCTGTGGACCCGATCGTTCACTCCGATCAGGTACAGACTGTGCCCGTCCTTCTGGTGGGTGACATAAGCGCCCACCAGCGCCCCAATCCCGGCTGAATCCACGTAGGGAACCTGGCTGAAGTCCAGCAGTAGCGCGCGCGAGTTATCGGCACGGACTCTGGATTGGAAATCAAACAGCGTGGTCATGGTCAAAGGCCCGGTCAGGCGCAGAATGCGTTGCCCTTCCTTTGGCCCAGGGACGTCTTCTATGACGAGAGGGTCCTGCGGCATCGCGAAATAATAGTCTGCGACAGTTTCGGGAGTGTTAAAGGAATGTTAATTTTGAGGGACTTTGCCGGGACGCAATACTGGTAAAGCGAAGGAGACTCGGCGCAATGGCCGCGGAACCCGTTGGGTTAACATGAGCACAGGAGAGAAAAAATGCCCCTGAAGGTGGGAGACACAGCCCCGGATTTTGAATTGCCCGCGGTCGAAGGCGAAAGCCATTTGAAGATAAAACTGAGCGACTTCCGCGGGAAGAAGAACGTCGTAGTGAGTTTTCATCCGCTGGATTGGACGCCGACATGCGCAGCGCAAGTCCCGGCATTCGACGCCGACCGCGACAAATTCGCGGGCCTCAACGCCCAGGTCGTGGATATCAGCGTGGACTCGATCCCCAGCAAGATTGCCTGGCAGAAAAAAGAAATCGGCCTGATGCACACGCCCATGTGCGCGGATTTTTATCCTCACGGTGAAGTCTCGGAACGTTTTGGAGTCCTCCGCAAGGAGCAACCCTTTCCCGGCATCAGTGAGCGCGCCGTGTTTATCGTGGACAAGATGGGCAAGATTGCGTTCGCCAGGATCTATCCTCTGGACCAGGCGCCCAATAATGAGGAACTGCTGACAGCGTTGAAAAAGATTGGTGCCCAGAGCTGAAGGGCTCAGGTGGCACTACCGCAAAGTCTGCAAAGAAGAACTCTCGTATAGCTTCAAACTACGTCGCGACCAGAAATTTCCTGGGTGCCCCTTAGTGCCCTTCGTGGTTTACGCTCTTGCGCCAGCCTCGAACCAGAACTGTCCCGAGAACCAACAGGGTAAAGAAAGAAATCACGCCCAGTGAAGCCACACAGTAAATGCACCAGACTCCCAAAAGGTGGGCTTCGATGTGGGCCAGATAAAGCGAAAACGCGAGTGCCCCCAACGCCAGCGGCAACAAAACCAGATACCAGCGCTTGAGCGCCAGAGCCCCGAGCAGCAGGTATCCTGCGATTCCGATGGTCGCCACCGGTACGCCCCAGAGCACGGCGTAGGGACTGTGGTTTACGATCCCGCAGTCCCATTTCTCATTAATGCTGCAGGGCGAGGTGTCAGTGCGATAGTGCTCGCGCAAGGCCATCGCGGAAACTGCCACACCGACAACGGCCAGCAAAACCAGAACAAATCTCATGTGCTCCTGTTCTCCAACTCTGCCGCACGCCGAGGTCCGACGCCTGACGTCCGACGCCCGCGCCTAAAAGCGGAACCTGTACTTCACCTGCACCGAGACCTCGAGCGGATTCACGTAGTGCGTTCCCCCGAACGTATTGCTGTTGTCCAGCAAATAGCGGTGATTGGATAGGTTGAGCCCGGTGAGGCGAACGTCCCATTTCTCGCCAAACGATTTCCCCAGCGACAGATCAAAGGTTTCATGCGAAGGCAAATGCTCCGGGCCTTCGCCATCGACGAAACCGGAGCCGTAATTCGCGTTGAAGTCAGCCCAGGCGCGCCACGGCAGCGTGAGATTGACCCCGGTAGAGAGTGTATGGCGCTGGTCGTGATCAAGGAAGAAGTAGCCTTCGTCCGGCGGTTCGAAATCGGTGAGGCCGCCAGTGACCCCGCCGGCGCCTTCCGTGTACTGATAAGAATAGGCGGCATGGAACTGAGCGCGTCCTGCGAGCCGCGGCGAGTTCATCGTCCCTTCCCATCCCCGGATGCGGGCCCGCTCGATGGTGAGGGGGAAGAAAATATTGGAATTGCCCAGAATGTCGTGGTCGAAAAAGTTCTTTGCGCCGGTGCGGAAATTGGAGAGATCGAAGGTCCATCCCCTCACTGGGATGGTCAAACCGAATTCGTGCTGCTCATCGCGCTCGCCCCGCAGCGGCAGGAAACCAAATCCCTGCTGCGCCGCCTGCTCCAGCAGCGGACCGTTCACGGTGAGCAGCGGCGGCGCCTGGTAGTAGCGTCCGTAAAATCCGCGGAAGACCCAGTTGAGGCGAGGCACGCGGATGGCGGCGCCAATGCGGGGATCGAGCGCGTTTTCGCTGACCGTTGAGCCGAAATGCGTCAGCCGCACGCCGCCGTTGATGGTCAACCAACTGGTGAGTTTGTACTGATCTTCCAGAAACAGCGCTTCCACGTCTCCCCACACTATCTCGCGCTGGCTCAGGGGCGGATTGCTGCCATCGCTGGTGACCACACCAAAGAGCTGGTTGTCGCGCGCCCCGAAGACCTGAACACCGCCATGAAAATTGTGCTTGCCGTGATTGACGGCCAGAGAAACCACGCCCCCCATGTAGTTTGAGCCCCGGTTGTCCTCGGGAATCACCACGTCGGGGTCGGGCTGACCGACATAATCGCCAATGTAGTGGGCCTGGTTGAAGTGGTAGAAGGGCGAAACCGTCAGGACGGTCCACGGGCTGACGACATGCAGCCAGGAGAAATTGACCAGATCATCGCGCTCGTTTTCCACGTCACGAATACCGAGGTCCTGCTGGTCGGGATCGTTGGGCACCTGGTAGTGGTCGCCGCGGGCCGACGCAATGAGGCGAAGCTGGTCCTTCGGGGTCTTATTAAACGTCAGGGAAGTGAAAGCGCTGAGCCCCGCACCCTGATCGTGCAGTATCTCGGTGCTTCCCGTTTCCAGCCCCAGGTCCGTGCGATTGCCGGAGATACTGGCGTAATAAGCAAAGCGGTCGGTGTGGTCGCCGATACTGAACTGGTCTTCGGTGCGATTATAGCTGCCATAGCTGATCACCAGCTCGGCCTGGCGATCGCGCTCGAAACCGGAGCGGGTCACCACGTTAAAGACGCCGTACGTGCGGTCGCCGTATTCCGCGGAGTAGCCGCCACGCTGCACTTCGAGATAGTCAATGTCCTTGGGATCGAACTGAGGCCCGACGTTGGAAGCAATATTCGTGTTGGGTACGGGAACACCGTCAATCAGCCACGAGACCTGGTGCCCGCCACGGATGTGAAGCTGGTCGTGAACCATGTAGGCGCTGGGCACGTAGTTCGTGATCATGCTCAGGCTGTTGGTCTGGTCGCCGCCTGGAGTCTCCGCAATTTGCCGGCGGCTGACCAGAGTTGCGGTCGTAGAGGATTCGGGATTGACTGCGATGGAGGCGTCCTTAACTTCAACCGTCTCCTTGGCCTGGGCAACTGTGAGCGAAAAGTGGATGCGGATATCGCGGCCAGAGCTGAGGACGAGTTTCTGCTCCTCCGTGGCGAAGCCAGCCAATTCGACGGTCACCGAGTACTCGCCGAGGGGCACGCTGTCGAAACGAAATTCGCCGGAGTCGTTGCTGCTGACGGACTTCGTCCAGGCGGAATTGGCCGCGTGCAGTGTGACTTGCGCCCCCTGCACCGGACGGTGCTGCGGGTCGTGGATGAGGCCACTGACCGTGCCGAAGATGGTGGCGAAGGCAAAGAGGCTGCTCAACAGCAGCCCGGCAAGAGCAAAGGTTCCCTTGTAAGTCATAGCTCTTCTCCCGATGCCGATGGAGGACGGGCGCGGACGCCCGTCCTCCATATCCACAGATCTAGTGCTGACCTGGAGTTGCGGGTGCGCCGATCTTGATCTCCGTTGCATGCAGCGACTTCTCATTCTGGTGGGCATGAATTGCAACCCGGCTTCCCACCTGTACGTCCTTGATCGTGGCCGGCGCATCGCCCTTGACGAACTTGGTTTCGCCATCGAACTCCACCGTCCGGGCCGCCCCGTCGCGGGTCTTCACCGAGAGAGAATGGTCGGTGACTGCAGTGACCGTTCCCAGAATGTGCTCCATGCCGCCATGAGCGAAGGCCAGCGAGCCCAACAGCAGAGTGCAAACCAGGATCCGAGCTACCATCAACGCCCGCTTTTTCATGTTTATCTCCTTGAAGTTATTCATCGCGATTTCGGGGCCTGATCCTCGGCCGGCCCACCATTCAGGAATTCCTGCTCTTCCTTCTCTTCGTTACGATCAGCATCGTTTTTCGGATTAAAACGTTCCATGTCGCGAAGCTCGTCTGCGGTCAGGCTGGGCAAGTGGCGGATGAATACCACCAGCTTCCAGCTGTCCTGGTCGTTGTCATTGCCGGGTTCGCCCCATGCCGGCATGCCGGTCCAGCGAACACCGTTGTGAATGATGTAGTAGAGCTCGCCATCACTGAGTTGCTGCGTAGCGGCTTCCCGCATGTCGGGCGCGGGCGGATAGAGATTCCGTCCAATCTCGGTGTTGCCGCCGCCGTCATTGCCGTGGCAGGAAGCGCAGTGATCAGCGAAGTGCCGGGCGGACTCCTGCAGCACCTCGGGCGAACTGGTTACCGGATTGCGGCGCTGCTTTGCGCCCGATGGCATCGACCATGAGCGCAACCGCCGCGCCAGCGCGGCTTCCGCGGGACTCGGCGACTGGCGCGCGCCGCAGCAATGCGAGACCAGGCCTGAGACCCAGAGGCCAATCCCCAGCAGCAGGACGACAATCAAACCAGCCCAAAGCACACGAGACATGCGCATTCACCCGACGTCTATTTTTGCAGCGCCGCCGTCCCGGCGGCTGTCGCGGGGGCGTCTCGCCCGCGCCCGAAGGGCAAGCGATGACATTCCCCATAGCCAAAAAGGCTGCCCTCAGCCAAGGCCAAGCGGTGCCCGCACAGCGTCCGCCAAAAATGCGGAAACGTACGCGCAACCAGCAAGCCGATGTAAATCAACCAGGCGCAAAAGTCAGAGCAGGTTGGTTAGCTGAGCGGGGGGCCGCGGACAGGCTGAAGGGAGTTGGAGTAGTCGCTGTGCAGGACGGGACGCGAATCCGGAGTCAGGAAGCTGACGAGTGGACGGACCGTGGAATCGATTCCCGAGCCCAGTTCGGCCCAGTGAGCAGTGGTGGCGGGAGGACAGCAATTGCCGTTTCGTCCGCCCACGGCCTCGATTTCACGGGTGCCGGAGCCATGATCGTGCATCGCCTTGCGCATGCAGCAGGCATGCGGCAGAGGCGCGGAGATCGCCATGCCCACGGGGACAAATACCCCGGCGAGCAGAAACACCAACAAGCATCTGGCGGTCAAGCGGTGCATGGTCAGGCTACAAATGCTGGTCACAAGCATAGGGGACGCAAGCCCCGCGCGCAAGTGCCCTGGCTGATCTATCCGGGGATGTAGGCGCGAGCGTCCTCGCTCGTGCTGCCGCTACGGGTGGCATGCTTCAACTCTGCTGCCGCACGAGCGGGACGCTCACGCCTACATTGGTCTGTCATCTATTTCATCAGCACCCAGCGCCCGCCGCCGGTGAACATGATAACTAGGTTCATCACCACCAGCATCAGATCGTAGTGCCAGCCGGAATTCTGCTCTCCCCAGAACCCGCTGCGCCAAACGAAAACCTTCTTCTGGATCGCGCCCAACATGATCAGGATGAGTCCCAACGCCGCCAGTTGGGTCAGGACACCGAAGATGACGCCCAGGCTTCCGGCCACCTCCGCGGCGCCCAGGAAAATCGTAAAGCCCTTGCTCATGCCGATGCTCTGGCCGCGCTTTTCAGGGTCTTTGAGATGATTCCAGCCACTGGTGATAAAGACCACGCCGACCATGAGCCGGAGCAGCAGAAAGCCAAGGTCCGAGTATTGGGTAAGCTGCGGAAACATAGGTCAAACCAACTCGCGGCTGATCTTACCCTCAAAGCAAATTGGTCGCCAACTGGACTCGCAAACTCGACTTTTCGTTGCGCAACTGGAAATGAGACCACCCTTTAAGGCAGCATAACGGCTATGACCACGATCGTCCTGCTCACCATCTCAAATATCTTCATGACCTTCGCCTGGTACGGCCACCTGAAGTTCCGGCAGGCGCCCTTGTTCAAAGTCATTCTGATCAGCTGGGGCATCGCCTTTTTTGAGTACTGTTTCCAGGTTCCCGCTAATCGCATCGGATCGTACGAATTCAGCGCAGTCCAACTCAAGACGATTCAGGAAGTCATTACCCTGACGGTTTTCTCGGTGTTCTCGGTGCTGTATCTGGACCAGCAGATCAAGTGGAACTACATGTGGGATTTGTCCTGATCGTTGCGGCAGTGTTCGTGATTTTCAAGAAGTGGTGAACCGGGAAATTGGTGGGTCGAACCAGTCATGGCTGGGACTCCTCGAGTAACTGCTTGAGATACTGCTGCCAGGCGGCGGCGTGAGTATGTGTGCCGTGCCCGTATGTTTGTTCGGAAGCAGGCAATAACACGAAGTGACCCCGCTTCACTTTCCTGATTTCGCGTTCTGCAACCCCCATTTCAGGAGGGTTGATGAAATCGTCGGCGGAATTGATGAACATCACCGGCGCTTTAATGGCATCGAGCCGGGGCGATGGATCATAGTTTCGTGAAGCGCCTACCGCATAAAGAAAATCGTTGGCGTCCAGCCCGGCTGTAATCCGCTTCATGGATGTTTCCAGGAACTTGTCGGCGGCATCGCGTGCCGGCAGGTCCTCCTGCAGGTGTAGGGGTGCGCTGCCCGCGATCAATAGAATATCGGCCGAGATTTGCAATGCCGCGCGAGGCTCGCTGCTGTAATCGCCATTCTTCCAATCCGGGTCCTGGCGAATTCCGTCGATGATCATTTTTCGCCACATGCGATTTCGTCCGGCAATCTCTACCGGCAGGCAGGCCAGCGGCATGAGCGCGTCCATCTCGTCGGGATAGGTTTCGCCCCACATCCAGGAATGCATGCAGCCCATCGATGTGCCCATGACCAGGCGCAGATGATTCACACCCAGGCCTTTTTCGACCAATTCGTGCTGCAAGGCAATCATGTCCGTATAGTCGTATTGCGGAAAGTGTGCGTGCATGCCGTCACTGGGCTTGCTGGATTTCCCGTGACCAATATTGTCGGGCAGGATGATGAAATAGCGCGTCGCGTCCAGCAATTGGCCCGGCCCGAACAGCACACCGGCAAAGATGGGTTGCAGCAATCCTCGTCCGTTGCCTCCCGTACCGTGAAGGACGAGGACGGCATTGGTGGTGCGCCCGCCGGCGTCCTTCACCGGCTTGCCCAGGGTGGTGTAATGCAATCGCACTTCGGGCATGGTCTCACCCGATTGAAAGTGAAAATCGTGGACGACGAAATCACCTTCCTGCGGCGCCGGCCAGGCGGTGCTCTGTGCTCCGGTTTGTCCGCGGGAAACTGCCACGGCCAGGACCGCAACCAGTCCAACAAACCAAGTGCTCCTGTTCATCGATTGCTCCCAAGGGTTAGGATGTCGGCTTCAAGGTAACCTGACCGCAGGCGGAGAGTCCAAGAACATTTATGAAAAGACTGACCAAGTTGGGCCGCGCGTTCTTTGCCACCGCGCTGGCGGCGTTCGGCCTTCAATATCTGATTCATGCGCTGGTCGCTGGGGTGCCACCACTGGGGCCACCGTGGTCTCCGGCGCATCTTTTTTGGGGATACCTCAGCGCGATCGTTCTGCTCGCCGCGGCGGCGGGTATTGCCACCGGAACCCTGGCACGTTGCTCGGCAATAGCCTTGGCAATTCTGCTTTTCGTTCGCGTGCTGGTGGCTTATGTCCCCAGGCTGGTCGCGAATATTCACGATCCGGGCCCGTGGACCAGCGGCTCCGAACTTCTGGCACTGTGCGGCGCGGCGCTGGTTCTCGCCGGACTACCGAAAGTGGGACGAATCCTGTTTGCCGTGCCGCTCCTGGCGTTCGGAGTGCAACATTTCCTGTATGCCCGCTTCATTGCAACCCTGGTGCCGGCGTGGATTCCGGGCCGCCTGTTCTGGGCATATTTTGTCGGTGTGGCCTTTGTCGCGGCAGCGCTTTCTATCGCCACTCAGAAAGCGGCCCGGCTGTCCGCAACTCTGTTGGGACTCATGTTCTTTCTGTGGGTGCTCATCCTCCACCTGCCCAGAGTGGCTGCGGCGCCACACAACGGAAATGAGTGGACGAGTTTGTTTGTGGCGTTGGCCATGTCTGGTGGATCGCTTCTGGTTGCTGGATCGGCAAAAGGCAGTTGGACTTTTTATAAGGCAAGAGTGCCCAAAGCGTAAGCTCTCATCTGACCAATCTAAGGCCAGTTGCTGGGCGCGACCTCGTACTGGCGAAGCATCGCGGCAGCAATTTCCTTCAGGAATTTGGCGCACACCATGGCGGTCTGGCCGTGGAGGTCACGGGTTGGGTTGTACTCAACAATGTCGGCGCCGACGACTGGGACTTTCAATCCCTGGATGCAGCCCAGCACTTCTCGAACCGACATTCCTCCTGGCTCGTAGTGCGAGATGCCAGGCGCGAAAGCGGGATCGAGCACGTCCAGGTCTAAGCTGATAAAAAGCGGCCCCTCGAACTTCACGCTGGGAAAGCGATCGAGGTTTCGCATGGTGATGACTTCGACGCCGAACCTGGTGGCTTGCGAGAGCTGGTGCTGGTTGATGGTGCGAATGCCGACCTGCACCAGGCGGCGGGCCAGCTGTTCCTCCATGACGCGCGCGAAGGGGCAGGCGTGCGAAAGGCGATTGCCGTCGAGCACATCGTAAAGGTCCGGGTGAGCGTCGAAGTGCAGGATGGCCAGGTCAGGATAGTGCGCGTGAAAAGCCTTGATCGTGGGATAGGTCACCGAGTGATCGCCGCTTAAACAGATCAGCGGATGACCCAGCTTCAAAGTCTGATCGACGGCGGATTCAATCGCGAGGAAGGCCGCGGCAGCGTCGTCCGGGAGGGCGACATCCCCAGCGTCGTGAAAAGAACCCGGCCGGCCCAGGTCAATGCCATCCTCCGTCCACAAATTGCTGGAACCGGAGTAAAGCTCATCGCGAATAGCTTGCGGGGCTTGCGCCGGACCACGCAGATACGAAGAATTCGCGTCGAAGGGAATTCCGAGAAGCGAAATGGTTTTTACTGGCCGATCGGCTGGATTGGCATCGCCCATGGAATTCCAGTTTAGCGCCTCAGGCGTCATGCTGAGCTTGCGAAGCATCTGGTGCATAGTTTTATCTGTGGCCAGCAAGCGGTGGCGTGCTCCACGCCAGATCCCTTCGACTTCGCTGAGGGCAGGCTCTTCGGGACTGAAGTCCCTCACGATGACGCCGAGGTTGTGCCTGGTTAGAACCGGCGACGCCAATTTGATCTGAGATACAATTCGTCAACATGAACGAGCCCAACATAGAAGCCATCATGCAGGTGGGCCTGGGATTCTGGGCCTCCAAGACACTGCTGAGCGCAATTGAGATGGAAGTATTCACCGAACTGGCCCGAGGCGCCGAGGACTTGAACTCCCTGCAGGGCCGTCTGGGGCTGCATCCAAGAGCGGCGCGCGATTTTCTGGATGCGCTGGTCGCGCTCGGGTTTCTGCAGCGGGTCAACGGCAAGTATTCGAACACGCCATCGACCGACAAATTTCTGGACAAGCGGAAGCCCACCTACGTCGGCGGGATCCTGGAGATGGCGAATCGCCGGCTTTACCACTTCTGGGGAAATCTCACCGCCGCCCTCCGGACGGGAGAATTACAGAACGAGGCCAGGGGCGGCGGCCCTAATTTCTTTGGAGCGCTCTACGCTGATCCCGAAAACCTGAAAGGCTTTTCTCAAGGCCATGACCGGGATCAGCACCGGGGCCAACCGCCTCATCGCCAGCAAGTTTCCCTGGAAGAACTACAAAACAGCCGTGGATGTCGGCACCGCTCAGGGAGATCTGATCGTGCAGGTGGCGCTGGCCAACCCGCATATCTCGGGAATTGGCTTCGATCTCGCCGAAGTTGCTCCCACTTTCGAAGAGTACGTGGCCGCTAACGGCCTCAGTTCCCGTGTGGCGTTTCGCGCCGGCAGTTTCTTCGAAGCGGATTTGCCCAAAGCGGATGTCGTGATGATGGGACACATCCTGCACGACTGGAACCTCGCAGAAAAGAAGATGCTGGTAGGAAAGGCCTATGCCGCGATTCCCCCGGGGGGCGCGCTGATCGTCTATGACGGCATCATTGATGACGACCGCTCCAAAAATGCATTCGGCCTTCTCATGAGCCTGAATATGCTGATCGAAACCCCCGGCGGCTTCGACTACACCGGCGCCGATTGCATGGGCTGGATGAAAGAAGCCGGCTTCCGCGAAACCCGCGTGGAACACCTGCTGGGCCCCGACTCGATGGTGATCGGGATCAAGTAAAGTGCCCGGTGTGGCGCGGGCGCCCTCGCCCGCGGCCTTTGACATTGACCTGGAACCTCGCGGGCGGGGGCGCCCGCGCCACACTTTGGCTCCCCGCGCTTTGTCCCGCTTGAGCGGCCAAATTCCGCTGTGGTAGCATCCTAGGTTTTGACAGGCCGCCGGGCTTCGGTCTATAAGTTGTCCTCTTCTCTAAGTTCCATATGAGCCCGCCTTTTTCTCAAGGAGCGAACCGGTGAAGGCTTACGAAGGCGCGAACATCCGGAATGTAGCGGTGATTGGGCATGGACACGCAGGCAAAACCTCGCTGGTTTCCGCCATGCTATATGCGGCGGGCGCCAACCAGCGCCTGGGGCGCGTGGACGACGGCACTTCCACCACCGATTACGACGAGGAAGAAATCGCCCGCAAGATGTCCATTTCCGCCAGCCTGGCGCACGTGGAGTGGGGCAAGACCAAGATCAATATCGTGGACACGCCCGGCTTCAGCATGTTCGTCCACGAAGCCAAGCTGGTGCTGCCGGTCGTCGATGCCGCGATTGTTGTGGTGGACGGCGTGGCTGGCGTCGAAGTGGTTACGCAGCGGGTATGGAACTATTGCGAGGAATATCAGACGCCGCGCTTGATCGTGGCCAGCCGCATGGACCGCGACCGCGCCGACGCTGACCGCGTCCTGGAATCACTGACCAACGCCTTCGGACGCGCCGTGATCCCACTCGAGCTGCCCATCGGGAAAGAGAAAAACTTCCGCGGCGTGGTCGATCTGGTCACGATGAAGGCCTATACCTACGAACTGGGCGGCAACGGCAAAGGCAAAGAAGTTGAGATTCCGGCCGACATGAAGGACGAAGCCCAGGCCCAGCACGAAAAACTGGTGGAACTGGTGGCTGAAGGCAACGACGCGCTGCTGGAAGAATTTTTCGAAAAGGGGACTATTCCCGAAGAAGACCTGATCCCGGCGCTGCACAACGCGATTCGCGAAGACAAAATTTTCCCCGTCATCTTTGGTTCCGGCCTGGGCAACATCGGCGCCGACCGGGTCATGGACTTCATCGTCGATTACACGCCCGCACCGTCGGAGCACGAATGGGTGCAGGGCGATCCGGCGTCGGCGAGCAACGGCGAGCCCCCGCGCCGCCATGAAACTGACGCGGAGCCCGTATCCCTCTATGTGTTCAAGACTGTTTCCGATCCTTTCGCGGGACGTATTTCTTATTTCAAAGTCTTCTCCGGAGTTCTGAAGAACGACAGCACGCTGCTGAATTTCAGCCGTGGTTCCCAGGAAAAGTTCGCGCACATTTCCATCATGCAGGGCAAGACGGCAGTGCCGGTGACCGAGTTGCACGCCGGTGACATCGGCGCGGTAGCCAAACTGAAAGACACGCTCACGGGCGATACCCTGGGCGAAAAGTCAGCACCGATCCAATATCCGCGAGTCAATCTGCCGGAACCGGCCATCACGTTCGCCATTGAACCCAAGAGCCGCGCCGATGAGGACAAGCTGGGCCCCGGCATCCACAAGCTCATGGAAGAAGACGCCATGCTGCGCTTTTTCCGCGATCCCCAGACCAAGGAATTCCTGATCGCGGGCACCGGCCAGCAGCATATTGAAGTAGTCGTCTCCAAGATGAAAAAGCGGTACCACACCGAAGTGGTGCTGAAAGCTCCGAAAGTTCCGTACCGCGAGACCATTCGCGGCAAGGCCGACGTCCAGGGCAAGCACAAAAAGCAGACCGGCGGACACGGCCAGTACGGCGACTGCAAAATCAAGATGGAACCGCTGCCGCGCGGCGGCGAGTTCGAATTCGTCAACGACATTTTCGGCGGCTCCATTCCCAAGAATTACATTCCCGCCATCGAAAAAGGAATTAAAGACGCGGCCGCCCGCGGCTATCTGGCCGGATTCCCCGTGGTCGATTTCCGCGTGATCCTGTACGACGGGTCTTATCACGATGTGGACTCGAACGACATGTCGTTCCAGATGGCGGGCCGCATCGCCTTCAAGAAAGCCATGGAAGTCGCGAAACCCACGCTGCTCGAGCCGGTCATGGCCGTCGAAATCACTGTCCCCGACGATTTTGCCGGCAGCATCATGGGCGACCTGAACAGCCGCCGCGGACGCATCCAGGGCATGGACAACAAGGGCGGCAACACGGTGGTAAAAGCCGAAGTGCCCATGGCCGAAATGCTCACCTACGGCGTGGACCTGACATCAATGACGCAGGGCCGCGGCAGCTTCAACATGGAAATGCATCACTACGACGCGGTACCCGGCATGCTGCAGGAAAAGATTGTAGAGAAAGCCAAAGCGGCACGTGGGGATGTGAAGGAAGAAGAAGAGTAGTGGTTCGTGTTGTGTGGGGCGGGCGCCCTCGCCCGCCGCTTTTGACTTAAGACTTTGGGATACGCTGCGGACCACGATTCAACCCAAGATCAAGATCAAAGGCGGCGGGCGAGGGCGCCCGCCCCACATGTTCAGGGGGTTGGTTCTAGCGGCGCTTAAGGGCCTCCAACGCATCGAGCGTACGGGGCCAGTCCGACCGCAACAGCCGGGACAAGCTGCGATCGGCCAGAAGCTTCCCTCCGGTTTGGCATCGCGCACAGTAGTTGGTTTCGTTGTCGGCATAGCGAATACGCTGGATCTTTTCGCCACATCTTGGGCAAGGCTCTCCGTAACGCCCGTGGACCGCCATTTCCTTGCGAAATGCAGTCACCTTTTCCGGAAAATCAGCCTTCGCCTCGGCGTGCAGCCGGTCTATCCAGAGCCGGAGTATGTCCCGGGTCGCGGTGAACAGCTGTTGCCATTCCTCGGGCTGCAACTTGTGCGTCAGTGTGACAGGCGACAGTTGGGCTGCGTGCAGAATTTCATCCGAATACGCATTGCCGATGCCGCTTACGATGCGCGGATCGGTCAGTGCTCTCTTCAGCGTGCGATTTTCCACCGTAAGAGCATCGCGAAATGAGTTGAGATCGCCGGTAAATACATCGATTCCTCCCGGATTCACGGCTTGCAAGGCCTCCTCTCCGGCGACGACCGACAACGATGCGCGGTGCCTGGTGCCGGCCTCGGTAAGCACGAGAGAGCCAGTGGGAAAGTCGAAGGCTGCGAGATTCCTGCGTCCTGCCAGCTTGGCCTGAGGAGGCTTCCAGTGAAGCCGGCCGGCAATCATCAGGTGCAGCACCAGCCAGAGATCGCCTTCGACTCCAATCGCGATGCGTTTGCCGATGCGCCGCAGTTCTCGAACGATCTTTCCTTCCACATCTGCTACCGGGGGCTGCACGGTACGCAGCAGAAAAGGACTGGCCAGGCGCACATGCTCGATGGGCTGTCCGACGATCCGTGGTTCGAGCGCTGTGATGTAAGCGGCGATATCGGGCAGTTCCGGCATGTCGGTCAGGCCCTTGGTCTAACCAGCGTACGAGCAGAGTTCAATGTCGGTGGCGGCGAAGTCAGTCCCCTTTGCCAGCAAGGGTTCTCCGGCGAACTTCGCCAGGGCATAGGCGAAGCAGTCCCCGAAGTTGAGAGCTGCCGGATGGCGTCCTTCGCCGTATTTGCGCCAGGCCGAACGCGCAATCTCGGCCTGTTCGCCATCCATGGCGACGATCTGCAGGTTCGTGCGCACAACGAAAAGATCGAATTCCCGTCCCGCGGATTCGCCACGTCTGGCTTCCAGCACGATCCCGGTTTCCAGTACGCTGGCGGCGGAGACCATCCTGGTTTCGGCCTGCAGAATGGAATCGAGGAGTGCTTTTCGCTCCGTGTCCCCCAGAAAGATGGCGAGCAGCGCGGAAGTATCAATCACCATCAGTGCGGCGCCCCGTCCTCGTCGTAGCCGAGGATTTCATCCTCGGCCCGGGGGTCGAGATCGGGAAGAGCATCGACGCGCCGCAGCAGATCTTCCACATGGCCGACCAGGACCTGGCTGCGTCGCCTCGCCTTCAGCCGCTCCCAACGCTCCTGGAGTGCCTTCTGGATGGCTTCGGTCAGAGACTCGCCGGTCTCGCGAGCCAGTTGCCGCGCCAGGCGCTCAGTTTCGTCGTTCTTGATGCTCAAGGCCATAGCTCATTATACCATGGATGATTTATTTATATAAATACTTATCACCTTCTATGCATTGATATGGAATGTACTTAGAACTACTAATCAGGCTGTCCAGCGGCGAAGGCATTCTGGACCGGCTCCTGAAAGAGATACCAGACAATCATCACTCGCAGGATCGTTCCCAGCCCGCTCGAGGCCAGCCCGGCGATTCGAAAATCCAACATGGCGCTGGAGACACTGGGCAGGAGCATCGCCACACCAATCATGGCGATGAGGATTGCCAGCCACCGGGCCCATCTGTGCAGCCTCCAGAGGCCGAGCGCGACAGTTAGACCAACTGCGGCTGCCAGGAGAAACATGTAGGCCCCGGCCAGTTCGAGCCCGCCAAGCAAAAAGGCGCCCGCGGCCATCGCAACCACTCCGGGACGGGCCAGCATGATGAGGCCCGCCATCAGCAGGTAGGCCCCTGACAGAAAAAAAGCAGCCGCCACCGCAGTCACTCCGGCGGGGCGCTCCACCGTCATTACTTCTTTTCTTCCGGCTTCTTCTGCGCGGTTGGAGGCAACAGCCCATTCAGCCGCAGATACATAGCGGCGGCGCCGTAGTGATCAGCCCAGCTGCTGGCAAGAGCCAGCGCCGCCCAGGCGCGCGGTTTCGTCTTCTTGGCGAAATCCTGGATCGGATCACCGAGCTTCGCGTCTTCGGCTTTAGCCAGAGCAGTGCCGCAGAAATCAAACGACGCCTGGGCCGCGGCGACCAGCTTGTCCTTGGACGAGCTTTCCGTCACCTCCTCAACCTTGGGCTGGGGAACGTCGCCGACCTTGGCGCAGAAAAAGTAGTTGGCTTCAACGATGTGGGCCGCGAGGTGGCCGAACGACATCTGCTCCGGCGTGGGCTTGAAGCCGAACTTGTCGGCAGGCATTTCTTCGATGGCCGCAACGGTATTTTTCTGACGGCCGGCCAGCGAGTCGCGCAGGACATCGGTCACGGGATTCTTGGATGATTGAGAAAAAGCAGCGGCTGACAGCATAAGTACGGCAAACCACACTTTCATAGTTGCCTCCAGAAACGCAGTTAGAGAATAGATGATTTCACGGAAAACACGTAGGGGCGGGTGCCCTCACCCGCCCAGCCGGGCAAAGCCCGGCCGGTTTTCCAGCGGCCGAGCCAACAAAACACCCCCGGTTTTCCGCTGGCCTGACCGCCAAAACCCGGCGAGCTGTGCTCGCCCGCCCGGACGAGGGCGTCCGGGCCTACGCAATTCATGACGGCTACCCTGCGATTTCCGGGGTGGCTTCGACCAGGCTCCGGGTGTACGGATGCTGCGGCTGCTCCGTGATCTGCCGGGTATCGCCCACCTCAACCAGCCTCCCGCGATACATCACCGCAATACGAGTGGCGAGATAACGCACCACCGGCATGGAGTGCGAGATAAACAGATACGTCAAGCCAAACTCGCGCTGCAGCTGGGCCAGCAGGTTGACAATCTGCGCGCCCACGCTGACGTCGAGGGCGGAAACCGGTTCATCCGCGACGATGAACTTCGGACGCAGCGCCAGCGCCCGCGCGATTCCGATACGCTGTCGCTGCCCGCCGCTGAATTCATGCGGAAATCGGGGCAGGACTGACGGATCCAGGCCAACTGCGCCCAGCAACTCGGATATGCGCGCGCGGCGCGCCGTTGCATCCATCGCTTCATGAATCACCAGCGGCTCGCTGATGATGTCTTCCACGTTCATTCTGGGGTCGAGCGACCCGAACGGGTCCTGGAAGATGATCTGCATGTCGCGGCGCAGACGGCGCATCTCGCCATGCCCGGCCGCCAGCACGTCGCGGTCCTCAAAGCGCATGCTGCCCGAAGTCGGTTCGATCAGGCGCAGTACCAGGCGGCCCAGCGTGCTTTTACCCGATCCCGATTCGCCGACCAGTCCAAGAGTTTCGCCGGCATGAATGTCGAGCGACACATCGTCCACGGCGCGAACTTCCCCGGAGGCGCGGGCCCCAAACATCGACTCGCCCAGAGGGAAAACTTTCGTAAGCTTCCGAATCTCAACGAGAGGCATAAGCGTGTGTAGGCGCGAGCGCCCCGCTTGTGCTTTTCGAACGCTGCGGCACGAGCGGGACGCTCGCGCCTGCACGATCCGAATCACGCGTGCACGGGCGCCGGCTTGCTCGCAATCAACTGCCGCAGCACAAACTGCAGAATCCCGCCATTGGCGTAGTATTGCGCCTCCTGCGGAGTGTCGATGCGCACCAGCGCGTTGAACTCTTTCTGGCCTGCGCGGACTTTCACCTGCCGGCCTGCGGCAAACTTCCGCACCAGATCGCTGACGCCCGCAATCTCAAAGACTTCTTCGCCCGTAAGATTCAGTGATTGTGCATTCTCTCCGGCCAGGAACTGCAGCGGCAGAATTCCCATCCCTACTAAGTTCGAGCGGTGAATGCGTTCATAGCTCTCGGCAATCACGGCGCGCACGCCCAGCAGGCGCGGGCCCTTGGCGGCCCAGTCGCGCGAGGATCCGGAACCGTACTCTTTTCCCGCCAGGATCACCAGCGGCACGCCCTCCGCAATGTATTTTTCGGAAGCCTCAAAAATCGACATCTCCGCTCCATCGGGCAAGTGGCGGGTGAATCCGCCTTCGAGGCTGGGGACCATCTTGTTCCGCAACCGCACGTTGGCGAAGGTGCCGCGCACCATTACTTCATGATTACCCCGCCGCGATCCGTAGGAATTGAAGTCCGCTGGCTTCACTCCATGCTCGATCAGGTATTTGCCGGCGGGGCTGTCGCGCTTGATGGAACCAGCGGGAGAGATGTGGTCGGTGGTCACGCTGTCGCCGAGCACAGCCAGTACGCGCGCCTGATTGATGTCTTGAACCGGCGCGGGTTGCAGCGTCATGCCGTCGAAGTACGGGGCGCGGCGGATGTATGTGGAATCCTGTTCCCAGGCGTAGGTTTCGCCTTTGGGTACGGGCAACCCGCGCCACTGGGCATCGCCCTCATAGACTTCGCCGTAGCTCTTGGTAAACATATCGGAAGAAATGGATTTCCGGATCGTCTCTTCCACTTCGCGCTGCGGCGGCCACAGGTCCGCCAGGTACACTTCCTGGCCATCCCTTCCCTTGCCGATGGGATCCTTGCGCAGGTCGAGATCGATCCGCCCCGCCAGCGCGAACGCCACCACCAGTGGCGGCGACATGAGATAATTCGCCCGCACTTCGGAGTTGATGCGCCCTTCAAAATTCCGATTGCCCGAGAGCACCGACGCCACTACAAGATCTTTCTCATCGATCGCCTCTGAAACTTCCTTGGGCAGCGGCCCGGAGTTCCCGATGCAGGTGGTGCATCCGTAACCGACAATGTGGAATTTTATTTTCTCGAGATAAGGCAGCAGCCCAGCCTTCTCCAGATAGTCGCGGACTACTTTCGATCCCGGAGCCAGCGACGTTTTCACCCAGGGCGGAACGGTCAATCCTTTCTCTACCGCTTTTTTGGCCACCAGGCCGGCAGCCACCATTACCGACGGATTCGAAGTGTTGGTGCAGGAGGTAATCGCGGCGATCACTACGCTGCCGTGGCGCAGCGACTGCTTCACGCCGGGCGAAACGTGCTCTTCAAACTTATGGTTGTCCACGCCGATCGCGGTGGGACTGCCGCCTTCCTGTTCCCAGCGATCCACCTGCTTGGGAACGCTGCCTGAAGGCGCGTTGCCGGAAGCCACGGCTGGGGGAGCAGAGACTTGCGCGGAAGGCTTGGGCTTGAGCAGCGAGGGCAGCGCGAGCCGGAACGACTCTCCGGCCTGCGAGAGTGTCACCCGATCCTGCGGACGCTTCGGACCCGCCAGGCTCGACTCGACGGTGCGCAGATCAAGCGTCAACAGCTCGGAATATTCCGCTTCGGGTGTTTTCTCGTCATGGAACATGCCCTGTTCTCGGCAGTAGGCCTCGACCAGCGCGATCTGTTCCTCGGAACGGCCGGTGAGCCGCAGGTAAGTGAGGCTTTCTTTATCCACCGGGAAGATGCCGCAAGTGGCGCCATACTCGGGCGACATATTGCCGATGGTGGCGCGATCAGCCAGCGAAAGCTCAGGCAGGCCCGGGCCAAAATACTCGACGAACTTACCCACCACGCCGTGCTTGCGCAGCATTTCGGTGATGGTCAGCACAAGGTCGGTGGCGGTAGCGCCTTCATGAAGCTCGCCGGTCAGCTTCACGCCGACCACTTGCGGGATCAGCATGGAGACCGGCTGTCCCAGCATGGCGGCCTCGGCTTCGATCCCGCCCACGCCCCAGCCCAGCACGCCCAGGCCGTTAATCATGGTGGTGTGCGAATCGGTGCCAACCAGCGTATCGGGATACGCGGTACGCTTTCCGTTTGCCTCCTGCACAAAGACCACGCGCGCCAGATATTCCAGATTGACCTGATGCACGATGCCGGTATCGGGCGGCACGATGGCGAGATTGCGAAACGCAGTCTGTCCCCAGCGCAGGAACGCGTAGCGCTCTTTATTACGAATAAATTCCAGCTCGGCGTTGAGCTGGAAAGCTCGCGGCGTTCCGAATTCGTCCACCTGCACCGAGTGATCGATGACCAGCTCCGCCGGTTGCAGCGGATTGATCAGCGAAGGATCGCCCGAGAGCCGCTTCATGGCATCGCGCATGGCGGCCAGATCCACCACGGCCGGCACGCCGGTAAAGTCCTGCAGCAGGACCCGGCTGGGAGTGAACGCGATTTCCTTGTCCGGCCTGGATTTGCTGTTCCAGGCGGCCAGCGCCTTGATGTCATCCGCGGTCACGTTGCGCCCGTCTTCGGTGCGCAGCAAATTTTCCAGCAGAATACGCAGAGAGTAGGGAAGATGCCCCGTGGAGATGCCCTTTTCGTCGAGTGCCTTAAGACGGTAAATCTCGTATTCCTTGCTGCCCACACGCAGGGCCGACCGACTGCCAAAGCTGTTCATAAGATGATTGCCTTCCTGACTTCTAGTTTAATCCACCACGAACCACGTAGGGGCAGAGCCTGTCCTGAGCGAAGTCGAAGGATGTCCCACCTGCCCGGCCGGGCAAAGCCCGGCTAGGTTTCTGCGGGTGCCTGTCAACAATCCAGGCGAGGTTTCTGCTGGCATCCCAAAACCCCAGGCGAGCTTCGCTCGCCCGCCCAGATGAGGACATCTGGGCCTACGTGGTTCTTAGCCTCCGCCGCGCGCTGCCTCCACCGCCCGCAACACTGCCTGTGCCTTGTTCATGCACTCTTCAAATTCCCCCGCGGGATCAGAATCCGCTACAATCCCTGCGCCCGCCTGCAGGAACGCCTTCTTCCCCTGCATCAGCATGGTGCGGATGGCAATGCAGGAGTCCAGGTTGCCGTCAAAGTCCGCATACAGCACCGCGCCGCCATACACCCCGCGCCGCGTCGGTTCGAGTTCCTCGATGATCTGCATGGCGCGGACTTTCGGCGCGCCGCTGAGCGTGCCCGCCGGGAAACACGCCGCGAAGGCATCGAGCGCATCCAGGTCGCCGCGCAGCTTGCCTTCGAGCGCCGAAACGATATGCATCACGTGCGAGTAGCGTTCCACGTACATCAGGTCTTTCACTTTGACGGAGCCGTATTCGCTCACCCGCCCCAGATCGTTGCGGCCGAGATCGACCAGCATCACGTGCTCGGCGCGCTCTTTCTCGTCGTGCAGCATCTGCTCTGCCAGGCGCTGGTCCTCAGCTTCGTCATGACCCCGCGGATGCGTGCCCGCAATGGGGCGATATTCCAGCTTGCGGTCCGTGACCCGCACCAGCATCTCCGGCGACGAGCCCAGAACATGCGTGTCCCCCATGCGCAGAAAATATAAATAAGGAGAAGGATTCACCCGGCGCAAGGCGCGGTACACGTCAAAGGGCTCGACCGCCGGGGTAAAATCCAGCCGCTGCGAAAGCACGACTTGAAAGATGTCTCCGGCGGCGATGTATTCCTTGGCGCGCTCGACCGAATCGATGAATCGCTGCCGGCTGGTCCCGGCGTGAACTTTCAATTTGTCCTTAGCCGGCCGCGGGGCTTTGCTCCAGTGCGCCGGCCGCAATCCCGAGGCCAGTTTCTTTTCGAGGATCGCAATGTCCTTCGCGGCCTGGTCATAGGCCTGGCGCGGACTCTCCCGCGACACGTCGGCGGTGGCAATGATGTGGATCTGGTGGCGCAGGTGATCGAAGGCCAGCAGACGATCGAAAAACATCAATATGCAGTCAGGCAGGGAAAAATCATCTTTGGCGTGTTCGCCGATATTTTCCAGCTGCCGCACTGCGTCGTAGGCGAAGTAGCCCACCGCACCCGCTGTGAACGGCGGCAACCCGGGCACCGTGGCGGGACGGTGCTGCCGAAGCAATTCCTTAATGACCTGGATCGCGTTTCCCTGGCGCTTCTCCTTCTTCTTGCCGCGCCGCAGTTCGATCTCGCCCCCGCGCGCTCGCACCTGCATGTAAGGGCGCGCTCCCAGAAAGGTGTAACGCCCAATCTGCTCGCCGCGCTCTACCGACTCCAGCAGAAAAGCGTCAGGTTCACCGGCGGCAATCGCGAGGAAAGCCGAAACCGGTGTCAACAGATCCGCCGCTACCGATTTCACCACCGGCACCAGCGTGGCCTCTCCGGCAAGCCGGGAGAATTCCTTGTAGTCGGGACGCAGCATGGTCTGAGTCATTCTGAGTTTAGTCATTATAGACAAGGCCTCTCAGACCCCTCAGCAGGGAGAGCCTGTAAAATCAAATGGAGGACGGGCGTCTCCGCCCGTCTCCTTGGCGCCAGCTCTTGAGCGAGACGGGCGGGGACGCCCGTCCTCCATCATCTCCGGACTTCTTATGCCTGCAGTCCTGCGACGTCCGCCCGGCCCTCCGCCCCGGTTTCTGATCGGCAATCTCCCCCTGTTCGATCCCGATCCGCTGGCCATCTATACGCGGTGGGCCCGTGAATTCGGCGACATCTTTTACTATCGGGCGGGTTGGATGGATGTGTACTTCCTGAACCACCCCAGCCTGATCGAACAGGTTCTGGTATCGCAGTCGCAGAATTTCGCCAAAGACAAAGTCATCCAGAACAGCCGCTGGTTTCTGGGCGAAGGCCTGCTGACCAGCGAAGGCTCGGGGTGGCTGCGGCAGAGACGCCTGTCCCAGCCCGCTTTTCACCGCGAACGAATGGCGGCGTACGGTCAAACCATGGCCGCCTATACCGAAGAAATGCTGGCCACATGGCAGGACGGCGAGGTCCGCGACATCCATCAGGAAATGATGCAGCTCACCATGCGCATCGTGGCCAAGGTGCTCTTCAGCGTGGAAGTAAAAGCAGACACGGAAAGAGTGGCGGGCGCGCTCAACATCCTGATGCGACACACCTCGGGAGGACGCATGATTCTGCCTCCCGCGCTGCGCCATATACCCGTGCCGGCGATGATGCGGGTCAAGCGCGCGGTGCGCGAGCTCGACGATATTGTGAACCGCATCATCGGCCAGCGCCGAGCCTCAGCGGAGGACACCGGCGACCTGCTCTCCATGCTCATGGCGGCCCGCGACGAAGATGGCAGCGGCATGACCGACCGCCAGCTGCGTGACGAAATCCTCACCTTCCTGCTGGCCGGTCACGAAACCACCGCGGTATCTCTCTCGTGGACGTGGTATCTGCTCAGCCAGCATCCCGAGGCGGAACAGAAACTTCGGGAGGAGTTGAGCCGGGTCCTGGGTGGCCGCACTCCGCAACTGGAAGACCTGCCCCGCCTTCTCTACACCGACAAAATTGTGAAGGAATCGATGCGCCTCTATCCGCCGGCATGGAGCCTGGCGCGGACCGTGGCCCAAGAAGTGGAACTCGGCGGCTACCGTCTTCCTGTGGGAGCGAACGTGGTCATGAGCCAGTGGATCCTGCACCGCGATCCACGTTTTTTTGAACAGCCCGAGCAATTCAACCCGGAGCGCTGGACCGCGGAGGCAGCCCAGCGCCTCCCGCGCTTCGCCTACTTCCCTTTTGGAGGCGGCCCGCGCCTGTGCATCGGCGCTTCCTTCGCCATGATGGAAGCCAGCCTGATCCTGGCGGCGATTTCGCAGCGCTTCCAGTTGCGCCTGGTTCCTGGACATCCCGTGGCTGCGTTGCCCAGCATCACACTGCGGCCTCGTTACGGAATGCGTATGACGTTATCGAGATGACCTCTTAGAGCTAACAATGGAGGACGGGCGTCCCGCCCGTCGTGCGCAGTCCGAAACCAGACGGGCGGGACGCCCGTCCTCCATCTCGGCAAACCCAAACCAGAGTAACCAGCGAATGAATTGACGTGGGAGCGCAACCGTTGGAAGATGGCGAGTCAGGTCAAATCTGCCACGGGGGCGTATGCGGATCAAGTTCTGGGGCGTCCGCGGATCGACGCCGACTCCTCAGCCCGACAACCTGCGCTACGGAGGCAACACCTCCTGCGTCGAGGTCCGCCTGGGCGACAGTCTTTACGTCTTCGACTGCGGCACCGGGCTTCGCTCCCTGGGGCAGCAGCTGCAGCGCGACTCTGGAGACAGGCCCATACGCGCCCACATCTTTGTCTCCCATTTTCACTGGGACCACATTCAGGGCATCCCTTTTTTCGTACCGCTCTACGAGAACCCGGAAAACTGTTTCTCTTTCCACTCCTCCAGTCGCACTCGCACCCTGAAGCGCGTGATGGAGGAACAGATGGCGGCCCCATATTTTCCGGTCGATATGAGCGAGATGAAGGCCCAGCGCGGCTTCTACAACCTGGAGCAGGGCCGGGTGCCGCTCGACGACGTGATGGTCGAAGCCATGTGGTTGAATCATCCCCAGGGCTGCATGGGTTACCGCCTCGAAACCAAGGAAGGCGTGGTGGTCTATGCCACCGACAACGAACCTGGCGACCCGCTGTTCGATAAAAATGTGCGCAAGCTCGCGGCCGGTGCCGATGTCCTGATCTACGACGCGCAGTATCTGCCGGAAGAATATGAAGCCCGCAAGCGCGGCTGGGGCCACAGCCACTGGCGCGAAGCCATCAACGTCGTGATGGAAAGCGGCGCGAAAGAGCTGGTCCTGTTCCACCACGATCCCGACCACGACGATGCCTGCATCGATAAAGTTGTTGAGGAAGCCCGCAACCACTATCCGAAAGTGCGGGCGGCCGCCGAGGGGATGGAAATAAAAGTCTAGGACCTGTCACCCTGAGCGGAGTAGCTGTCGAAGGGCCCCTATAGGCTGATCACCGCCGGAAGCAACCACAAACCGCGCGGGGACAGCCGCCCCCGGCTGTCCGGCGGAGCAAGGCTCCGCTATTCTTCCCTCCCTTGATGGCAGGCTCGTGTTGAACTCTCAAAATTCCAATGGGAGAGAGCGTGGCTTCCCCCACTCATTTCGCAAAGAACGCGAAATGAATGGGGCACCGTCGGCTTATATCTTTGATTCGCTGCAGGAAAGCGGCCATTGCTGACCGGACAACTGAGGGCTGGTGTGGTAACTTGCCTGTCCGCCCGGCCCTGCATATACTTTGAACGTTTGCCCGCCTACTCCGGGTGTGTCACCCGGCGCCGGCCAGCATCTTACTGTCTGACCGCACCAACGGAGACCGCCATGGCTTTGAAGACCATTTCCCTCGAACAGGAAATCAATCCCTGGGAGGCGCAAGCCGCCCGTTTCGACTTTGCCGCCCATAAGTTGAACCTGGATGAAGGGATAATGAAGGTCCTCCGCTACCCCACCCGGGAGATCATCCTGCACATTCCGGTAATGATGGACAACGGCCGGCTCGAAGTCTTCACCGGTTTCCGGGTGCAGCACTCCATAGCCCGCGGCCCGGCCAAGGGCGGCCTGCGCTATTCGCCCGATGTCACTTTGGACGAAGTCCGCGCCCTGGCCAGCTGGATGACCTGGAAGTGCGCCGTGGTCAACATCCCTTTCGGCGGCGCCAAAGGCGGAGTAATTTGTGATCCCCACAAGATGTCACAGGGTGAACTGGAGCGCATGACCCGCCGCTATACCGCGGAGCTGGTCGAGTTCATCGGGCCCGAAAAAGATGTGCCCGCTCCCGACATGAACACCAACGAACAAACCATGGCCTGGATGATGGACACATACTCCATGCACATGCGCCAGACCGTGACTGCGGTCGTCACCGGCAAGCCTATCAATATTGGCGGATCCCGCGGCCGCCGCGAGGCCACCGGACGCGGCATCATGATCGTCTGCGACGAGGCGGTCAAGAAGCTCCGCCTCAATCCCGAATCCACGCGGGTCATCGTGCAGGGCTTCGGCAACGTGGGATCGAATGCTGCCCGCCTGATGACGGAAGCCGGCTACAAAGTGATCGGAATCGTGGAAGTGGATGGCGGCCTGGTCAACCGCGACGGCATCGATACGGAGGCGCTGTGGGAATACCGCCAGCGCAACGGCACCATCCACGGATTCCCCGGCGCCATGGCCGAGGACCCGGCGGAACTGCTGGTTTCGGAGTGCGAAATTCTCATCCCGGCAGCCACCGAGAACCAGATCACCAGCCGCAATGCCGACCGCATCAAGTGCAAGATCCTGGCGGAAGGCGCCAACGGTCCGACTACCGCGACCGCCGACGATATCCTGGCCGACAAGCGCGTCTTCGTGATTCCCGACATTCTGTGCAACGCCGGCGGCGTCACCACCTCCTACTTCGAGTGGGTGCAGGACCGCCAGGGATACTTCTGGAAAGAGTCCGTGGTCAACGAACAACTCGAGCACATCATGAAGGGCGCCTTCGAGGATGTGGTCCGCTTCTCCGAAACTCACGGCGTCAACAATCGCATCGCGGCCTACATGCTGGCCATCGATCGCGTCGCCTACACCATCCGCCAACGCGGCATCTACGCCTGAACGACGCTCGATGTGGGGCGGGCGCCCTCGCCCGCCGCTTTTGAAGTTGACTTGCCTTGGAGATTGACACTTGAAATAATGGTGCGACAGGAGAAGTAGCAAAATAAGCCATCAAGAGTTGAAAGATGAGATTGCTGCTAGCAGCCTCGTTGGCCATCGCCATTGCCGCTCTTCTCTATCCTTCTTTTCTTGGCTCTTCTTTCTTTAGCGCAGGCATGGATCCCGCCATCTACGTGAGCCTATTTCTGGCAAGTTGCTGGCTGGTGCTCCTCGCGGTGGGACTGTTCAAGTTCAGGAGTCGAGGGCTCTGGTTGCTGATTGGCCTTCCCTTCGCCGCGTACTGGCCGCTCTCGCTGTTTGTGCTTGCCTCGCACCTGCACACCAGTTGAAAGCCTGTCTTAGCGAGGCCATACGTGGGCCTGTCAAAGGCTGGTAACTCTCCTCCAACGAAGTTCTGCGATCAAATTTCAACGTCATAGGCGGCGGACAAGGGCGCCCGCCCCACACGTTTCCAGAGGGAATCCCTGATTGACCGCTAGGGGTCGAAGTGTCATCATGGACGCCCTTTGCGGCCAGTCGGGAAGCACTCAGCGCCCCTGAGGAAAGCTTCCGAAGTTCCTTGCGACCGGTCCGGAACGAGAGAGGAAATCATGAACAGACTGCACACCAGGCTCAGTATGTGGACTGTCGCGTTCTGCATGTTTTTTGTGTTGAGCGGGATTTCCGCCATGGCAAGCCCCCAGGCGAGTTCCACCGCCGACCAGGCCTCCACTACAACCAGCAAGAAGAAAAAGAAGAAAACAAAGAAGGACGCAAGCGCATCCGCCGATGAGTCAGCGGCCGCGGACACTTCAGCGTCCACCACTACTGCCAGGAAAAAATCGACGAAGAGCAAGAAAGCGGAATCCAGCGCCACCGACGCGGCCAGTTCTGACAGTTCAGCCAGCAGCGAAACGACGGCGAAAAAAACCAGCAAGAAGAGCAAGAAGGCTGAAGCCGCGACAGAATCGGCCAGCACAACCGCCAGCGAACCTGCCGCAACCAAGAAGACCCGCAAGAGTAAGAAGGCAGCCGCCGAGAGCGGCGCTACGGCTCCGGCTGCGGAGTCGGCCAGTACACCGCCCACCGAGGCAACTGCCACCACAACCAAAAAGACCCGCAAGAGCAAAAAGTCTGCGATGGACTCAGGCGCCGTGGCGACGGCCCCTGCTGCCAGCCCAGTTCCGGCCACTCACACAGCGTCTGCGCCGGCACCCGCAGCGGCTCCAGCCAGTTCTATGACTGCCCCTTCGAATTCAATGGCGCCCCCTGCGACCAGGGCAAGCCACAAAACAACCGCCAGCGCCAGCGCTTCCGATTCGCAGATCTCGGCTGCCAAGGCGGGCGGCATGGTCTGGGTCAACACCGATAGCGGCGTTTACCACAAAGGCGGGCGCTGGTACGGCAAAACCAAGACGGGAAAGTTCATGAGCGAGTCGGAGGCCAAGGCCGCCGGCTACAAAGCATCGGAAAAGGACTAAGGAGAGACTATGAAGAGCAAGAGCCTGATTACGCGAATTCTGTTTTCACTTTTCGCCGTAGTACTACTGACCACGCTGGCCGCGGCCCAGACCACGGCCGCCAAAAGCGCCAAGCCGGCGAAGACCGATTCCGCCATGGCGGCCCCGGCGGCCGAACTGCTGGACATCAACTCCGCCACCAAGGAGCAACTGGACGCGCTGCCCGGCATCGGCGAGGCCTATTCGCAGAAGATCATTGACGGCCGCCCCTACGCCAAAAAGACGGACTTGACCCGCAAGAAGGTCATCCCCGCCGCCACCTACGCCAAGATCAAGAACATGATTATCGCCAGGCAAAAATAGTCTCAGAATTTCGAGGGCACGTGTGGCGCGGGCGCCCTCGCCCGCGGCCTTTGACCTTGAGTTTGTTCTTGAACTTAATTGGCGCCACGGCTTTCGGTCGCGAAAAGGATGAGGTGCGCAGAGCGGACCTCAGGCGCTGAAGGGCAAAATGCCTTAGCGCCATAGCGGCACGAGTGAACTCGTGCCCTTCCATCTGTAGTTCGTATTCGCGTGTTCCAGAAGGAGGCATCATGAGTTTTCTTGAAGATATGGCGGGCAAGGAAGTCAGCGGCATGCTGGCCAACAGCTCGAATCCGCTTGCATCCTCAATCATGCAGATGATCAACAATCAACCCGGAGGACTTTCCGGACTGGTGCAGCAATTTCATGACAAAGGTCTGGGCAGCCTGGTGAGTTCGTGGGTCAGCACGGGGCAGAACCTCCCCATTTCCGCCGATCAGATTCAGCATGTGCTGGGCAGCGATCAGGTCAAGGAACTCGCCGCCAGGGCAGGGATTGCTCCCGACGCCGCGGGATCGCACCTGGCCCAGTTGCTGCCCATGCTGATCGACAAACTCACGCCCAACGGCCAGGTCCCTCAGAACTCGTCGATGCTGGAAGAGGGAATGAGCATGTTGAAGAATCTAGGACTGGGCAAGACCGGAACCGATTCGTAAACTAAAACCACGTGGGGACAGCCGCCCTCGGCTGTCCGGTCGAGCGAAGCTCGACAGCCTTTGCCGGGCCAAATATAGCGGAGCTTTGCTCCGCCGGACAGCCGAGGGCGGCTGTCCCCACGTGATTCCCATTGCCCTTTTGCTTCATTGATTCCCTCTTCCGGGTAGAGGATAATGAGGCGTCGCCAGTCTTCACCTTGCCCGCTGGCGGCCCGTGCCGCGGTGAACCTGCCTAACTCCATTACGCTGACCCGCATCTGCAGCATCCCGCTGCTGATCTGGTTGCTTTCCACCAACCATTTCCGGGCGTTTGATGGCGAACAGGAGCTGCTGGCATCGGCCCTGTTTATCGCCGCATCCATCACTGACGGCATCGACGGATACCTGGCCCGCCGCCGCGGCCAGATCACGACCATGGGCATACTGCTCGATCCCCTGGCCGACAAGCTCCTCATCGCGGCTGCGTTTATCGCGCTGGTCCAGTTCAATCCCAGCCTGGTTCCGGCCTGGATAGCGGTGCTCATCATTGCCCGCGAATTTCTGGTGAGCGGCCTGCGCTCGATTGCCGCTTCGGAAGGCTTCACCATCGAGGCCAGCGATCTGGGCAAATTCAAGATGCTGGTGCAGATTGTTTCTGTGGTCGCCGTCATCCTCGACCACCGCTGGAAAGAATGGCCGGTAGGACCGTACATTTTTCCGGTCCACTGGATTGCGGTGGTCGCCATCTGGTTCATGGTTTTTCTGTCGCTGGTGTCGGCGCTCGATTACTTTGTTGCGTTCTGGTCAAAGATCGATCGCCAGGTAGTCAAGAGCCGCCGCCGCGCCTTCGTCCTCAGCCGGCGGAGGAAACGCGATGTGCCCGTCACCTGATGATCCGTCCTCTCGCCTGACCTGCGCCTCCGGCGCCCCGCTGCTGGCGGAATTTTCTTCCCAGGAGCGCGGCCTGCTGCTTCAACTCGCGCACCAGGCAATTTCCGCAACCTTGGAGCAGACGGAAATATCGCTGGTTCCGCCTTCTCCCCACCTGGCCGAGCCCCGCGGTGCCTTCACTACTCTTTACTACCGCGGTGACCTGAGGGGCTGTGTCGGTTACGTGTTTCCCGTCACATCTCTTTACCGCACGGTGGCGGAAAGCGCACGCGGCGCGGCCTTTGACGACTCGCGGTTTCCGCCCGTGACCCGGGACCAGGCCCCGGAACTCCGAGTCTTCCTCAGCGTGCTCTCGCCGCTGCATCCGCTTCGGCCGGAACAGGTGGAAATTGGACGCCACGGCCTGCTGATCAGCCGGGGCTACTCTCGCGGCCTGCTGCTGCCGCAAGTGCCCATCGAGCACGGATGGGACCGCATCGCCTTCCTCGAACAAACCTGCAGAAAAGCCGGCTTGCCGCCAAACGCGTGGCAAACGGGTGCGAAGCTGGAAGCCTTCACCGCCGAAGTCTTCGCCGACCCGGAGTGAATCGTGTTCAGGACCTTTGGAAATGTCATCCTGTCTCTAACGACGGTGTGCCCTGTCAAGAGTTCTGTAGCGACACTACGGCGTGGACGCGGTGAGTGGCGCCATTTCGCTCTCGTAGAAGGTATTTGATTCCCAGACCAAGGTCGTCATTCGATTTCAATCTCGCAGTGGAACCTCAGGTTCCACCATCCATCTCTTCGGGACTAGCTCCCATGATTGCTCAGTTCGATCTCCCTGACCTTTTCAGGGAGGCAGGCTGCCCACTCAAGCGCTCGGCTCTTAGTGGCCGGCCACAGAATGACTCGGGCTCACCTGCATAACGGCCTGACAGAGTTGCGTGTACGTCCAGTCTTCGCGCAACATCAGGTACAACCGCGTGGCCAGTTTTCTGGCCACGGCCACCTTGGCGACGCTGCGATTCTTGCGCGCCGCCAGGCGACGATAGAAGCGTTTCAGCTGCGGATCCAACCGCGCCGCGGTCTGTCCCGCTTCCACCAGCAAAAAGCGCAGAAACGAACTGCCCTGTTTGCTGATCCTGCCCAGCCGCTGTTTTCCGCCGCTGGAATCTTCACTGGGAATCAGCCCGAAGTAGCTGCCCACTTGCTTGGCCGATTCGAATCGGTTGGCCGGTCCCAAGGTCAGCACCAGGGCCAAGGCCGTTACCGGACCGACTCCGGGATGCGTCATCAGCCGCACCGCCTCCGGCCGCTGCCGCGCTTCGTCCGCCACTCGCCGGTCCAGTTCGCTGATTTCCGCTTCCAGTCCGTCGAGCGATTGCAGCAACTGCTTTCGCCGCTGGGCCGCATACGGCAGCAAGGGCAACTGCTCCATCTCCTCGCGCCCTGCCTTCGTCCACAGCTTGTATTTTTTCTGCACGCCCTGGCTCAGCGCCATGGCCTGCAGCTGGTTCTTGGTGCGCGTCCGCGCCTGCACTTGCTTGTGGCGATGCACCAGCAACTGCCGCACGTCCCGCACTTCCAGACTCGGCACCCAGATCTGCGGAAATCGATTCTCGCGCAATAGATCCAGCAAGTGTTCGGCATCCCGCCGGTCCGTCTTCTGCTTGCGCACCACCGAGGCTCGCACCTTCGCCGCATCGCCGAACCACAACTCGAAGCCCAGCTCCGCCAGCAGCCGCTCGAACCACGGATAGTGCCCGCAGGCCTCCATCCCCACCCGCACTTCCTGGCCCGCCAGCCCGCGGTAAAACTGCTCCGCCTCGGCGCGGTGCTGTAACCGCTTTTCCTGAATCTCACCCGTTAAGTTGTCAAAGATCGCGACCTGCTGAAAGCCAGGATGAAAATCACAGCCTATAATCAGCATGACGTTGGCTCCTCTCACGAGCCTTGGTCGTGTTCATCGCATACCACTCTACTCGCGACGAGCCAACGTCGTTATCCAATCAAGCGAGGAGGATCGTCCGCTTGCGGACGATCCCGACGAGTCGAAGGACCCCTATGCGCACCGAGAAGTCTCGATATTGGGATTTCCTGCCTGCAGCTTTGAGAATGCCGTAGTAGCACAATGCGTGTTCAGCCTAGAGGGTCCTTCGACTGCGTGGCCGCTTCGCGAAGCGGAGCAGCCACTTCGCTCAGGATGACACGGCAAAAAAGTCAGGGAGGCCCGAAGCCTCCCTGAAACAGTTTTCTCCCGAAGAAGAATTACTCCTGATCGAGTTCCACGTTGTCGCCGACGTGCACATCCTCCAGCGCGAACACAATCATGCCGGTCGCGGTTGTCGGAGTGGTATTGATGACCATGATCTCGCCCACGGCGCGCCTCGGCATGTCGGCTACCTGGATCGAAGGTCCCTTGGTCTTGGTGAACATGTGTCCTTCGATCGATGGCGGATACTTCTGCGTGTCGTCGGTCGTGGATGCCTTGAAGGAAAGCGAATCCACCGGATCGCGCAGGTCAGCTTCATAGCTGCGCACCGCTCGGAAGTAGTCGCCAACCTTCACTCCCTGGTTGGCGCCCACGTTCATGTAAATCTTCGAACCCGTTCCCAGCAGCAGGTCAAAATCCTTGGCCAGCACGATGCGTCCGCTGGCTTTGCTGTTGTTTGGCAGAAAGCGGTCAAACCGCTCCGGCATGTGGAAGGCGACGGTGGGCTTTTCCACATACGGCATCGCGATATCGCCGGGAACAATGGTTTCACAACTGAATTCGACGTGCGCCACCGCCATCCGGCCCCGGGTGTCAACGATGCGTACCCGGCCCAGTTCGGAATAGGGCTGGCCCATGGCCTTCAGCATGGAGTGCTGACCGGCAAACAATTCGTATTTGTTGGGGTCCACCAGTTCGCGCACGATCTCGTACTGCTGCCCCGTCTGGTAGCCCTGGCCTGCCAGGAAGATGGTGTCATTGGTGGCAAACTTGGTGGTGTTGGGACTCTCGAGTCCACCGGCCACGAACTTCGAGTTCGGCACCAGCTCTTTGTTGACGAAGCCGCCGCAATTGATGTCCGCATTGGTCGGGGTCTGGATCCGCTCGACCGGAAAAGTCCCTGTCGTAATCTCGGTATTTTGCGGAGCCGCCTGGTCCGCTGCAGCGGAATCGGCTTGCTGCGCCGCTGCCGCCACCGTCAGGCACAGTAACAGCAACAGTCCTGTTTTCTTCATGTTACCTCCAAAATCGAGGCCGGGCCCCGCCGGCTTTCTCCCGCTTGATCCCACAAGTAAAGGGCTTTCAAGTCGCACAGTAACAAGGGGATAGGGGGTGGTCAAGGTTACGCTGGTGTTATCGCGGGTACGTTAAAAAGTTTGCCCTCGACCACTTCCGATAATCCGTTGTTGCATCTGCAATTACGCGCCTGTAATATCCCCAGTCGTTCTCCGATCATGACTGCTGCCTCCAACAGCTACGTGGCTCGCTTCCTGCCCCTGCGTCTGCCCCGGGTTTGCGTGGCCGTAACCGACACTGATCCCGCCGCCCTGGTGGACAAGGCCGAGGCGCTGGTTCGCGATAACACCTTTCTGGAGTTCAGGTTAGATTACCTGCCCCGGCCTTCGCTTGCTCTCCCCAGGATCAAGCGCTTCATGGAATACCATCCCCACCTCACTGCCATAGCCACCTGCCGGCGCACCGCCAGCGGTGGCAAGTTCAAGGGCTCCCTGGCCGCCCAGTTGGACATTTTGGGGAAGGCCGGCGCGGCGGGTTGCCAGTTGCTTGACATCGAACTGCAAAGCGCCGCCAAGTGCAAGCCGGAACAGGTGAAACGTCTGCGGACGCGGTCCGCCCTGATCCTTTCCTATCATGATTTTCGGGCAACCAAGAATCTGGACCTGACGCTGGAAAAGATGGTGAAGATTCCGGCCGATTTCTACAAGATCGTGGGCACGGCCACCACCCTCTATGACAACGTCACCATGATGAAATTCCTGGAGAAATTTGGCGACCGCCATTCTCTGGTCGGACTTTGCATGGGGGAGCAAGGCATTATCAGCCGCTTGCTCGGAGTCAGGGCGGGAAGCGTTTTCACTTTCGCCGCGGTCAGTCCCGATGAAAAGACCGCGCCCGGCCAGACCACCGCTCAGGAACTGCGCAACACCTACCGCATCGAGCAGATGGACGCAGCCACCAGAATCTATGGCGTGGCTGGCGATCCCGTGGCGCATTCGCTCTCCCCTGCCATCATGAATGCCGCGCTGCGCCGGGAGAATGTGAATGGTGTTTATCTAGCTCTTCATGCCAAGACGCTGAAAGACCTGCTGGCCTGCGTGCGCGATATTCCGATTCATGGCCTCTCCATCACCATGCCGTACAAGGAAGCCATCCTCAAGCACCTCGACAACACCGACTCTCACACCACAAAAATCGGCGCATGCAACACCGTGGTGCGGGCACAGGACGGAAAACTTTACGGCTTCAACACCGACGCCGCGGGCGTGGTGCGGCCTCTTGAGCAACGGATTACGATCGAAAAAGCCAAGATACTGGTGCTGGGCGCGGGCGGGGCGGCGCGGGCCGCGGTCTTCGGGCTCAAGGAACGCGGCGCCGAAGTTTACATTCTGAATCGCACTGCCGCCCCCGCGCAAAAGCTGGCCCACCAGGCCAGGGCGAGAGTCGCCAAACGCGCTGACCTGAAAAAGCTCACCTTCGATGTGATCATCAATGCCACTCCCGTGGGCATGGGCAACACCCGCGAGTCACCGTTGAATGAAAATGAGATCAATGCGCGCTACGTTTTCGACATGATTTACGATCCCGAGGAGACGCGCCTGATGAAAATGGCCAAAGGGCGCGGCGCGGAAGTGATTCCAGGGATCGAGATGTTCGTCCACCAGGCCGCCCGCCAATTCGAGATCTGGACGGGCAAACCCGCGCCCTGGGACGACATGCTGCGCGTAGTCACGCTGGCGCTCAACGAACGCACCGCCGCTCGCCAAACCCCACGCTCCACGTAGGGGAAAACGAGTTCATGGAGGACGGGCGTCCCGCCCGTCTGGAAGAGAGCTTGTAGAAGAAGACTTGTGCCAGACGGGCGGGACGCCCCGTCCTCCATGGACTCGTCCGGGCCTACGCCCCCCAAAAAAATGCGCCGACCCCAAGACTGGGCCGGCGCATTTCACTTTCTAACTAGTACGGTTTGAAATCCTGCCAGTAGCTCAGGTTGACTACGTCCTGCAACATCGGCGTGCCGGGAGGCAGCTTTGCCGGGTCCAGGAATGCGGTGTCGAAATAGTAGTAGCGCGGCGGCGGACCGTAAACCAGGTTGCAGCACTTGAACGTACCGGTCGCGTACTGCGAGTAATAGAGGCTGACCAGCGATCCCCGATAGTACAGTCCGCCGGATCCGCCCCAGGCCTCGATGTAGCGCAGGAAGTTATGCACTCCGCCGTCGGTGCCGAAGTCCTGCCCGGTCCCTGCTGGTTGCCGGAAGTTGATATTCTTTCCGCCTGCGATAGCCAGCCGATAGTACGTAGGAGTGTTAGGGGCCCGTCCGCCCAGGTTCATGGGGTTCAACATGCTGTTGGTGTCGGACCAGTTATTCGACAACACAGTCACAGCGTCCGCGATCACCGCGGCGGCCGAGTGGTTGATGTCCGCGGGCGCGGCCGGCGGAGGATTCAGCCAGAAAGGGTCGGTGCTGTCGGAATTGTAATTTCCCTGCACGTAAACCGGATTTTCCGCGACCACCGTGAAGCCACCCAGACCCGTATCCGGGCGCACCGGCAGGTTCCCCAGCCCTCCATCCACCAGCTTCACTACGTGGCGGGCGCCGGTCACGATGTTCTGCCGGCCCAGACTCGCGCAATTTACGGACCGATAAGGATTACCGTTGGTCGAATTTGCCCCAACTAGCCGAAGACCATCACCCACGTTGGGGGTGCCCCACACCGAAACTGCCGGGTTGACAGCCGCGTTCTGATCGACGTCCTCAGATGGTTCCAGCGCCCCATCCGGTGTTCCGGTGGGTGAAGCTGAGTTGATGACGTCTTCGAACCCATACTCTCCCGAAGTGATGTTTCCATTGTTAGGGTCGGGCTGCATGCCGCGCCGGTCGGAGAAATAAACCAGATAGCCGTTCTGGCTGCTGTACGAGACCAATGGCCCGCTTCCCCCGGGAATAGTGCCCGACAACCATTTCTGAAAGTTGCCTACGTCGAACTCAACGGCATTCATGATGCCGTTGACATAGCAAGCGGGGTTGGCCATGCCAGCCGGGGCGGCGTCGCGCGGGAAGCCTTCGCGGGGATCGTAGAAGTTGATGGGGTACCAACTGTATTGGGAGGCGCCCGTAGCCTCGATCGTGCTATTGGGTGCGTCGGCGGTGCAAACCCCCAGCGGGCAAACCGCATCCCGATCAGCCAGTTGCTGGAAGATCAGGATGGCGTTCGGATGCACTGGATTTGACCCGGCTCCTCCTCCTACCGGCCGGGTGGGAGAAAAGAGCCCGCGGGCGAATCCGAGCTGCAACCACTCCGTTGTGATCCCGACCCATGCCCCGGCGGCGTTTTGATACTCCACTCGCAACCAGCCGTCCACCAGGTTCCAGGGTCCGGCAGCAGGACACGGAGATCCGGTCGGAGGTCCGACCCAGCCCGCATCCGTTCCCGTCTGTGCCATGGCGAACCGGGTGGTTCCTAACGCAGCTCCGCCGACGCCCTGTACCGCCACTGCCTTACCCTGGGGTGATGCGGTACAGCCGCCGGCGGTCAAGTCAATGTCTTCCGGCAGAACGCCCGGCCGTTCGGGATGCAAGTCGGGCTGGGTGCTGGCCAGCAGAATGCGGACAGTGGCTTTGTTGTACTCGCGCGACGACCCCGTCGCCGATGACGGCGCTTCGCCGAGCGGAGGTTTACGGATAATCGCAATCTGCTGCGCCGATCCATTGGCGCCCTGCACGAACGGAAGATTCAGCGGCTGCACTGCGAGTGAGGTATTGTTGCCGATGAAGCCGCCAAACGTGGTGGGCGACACTGTGGTCGAGGTGTTCTTCCAGGTCGCAACATTGGTCTGCGTGCCGGCAGCCGGAATACCGCCACTCCAGCTGGCCAACGGCACGCTGAATTTCAGGCAGTTCGGACTCAACGCCGGATTCGTCGCGGTGGCAATGCTCCCGTTGCACCCGCCGGTCTTGTTGAGCACATAAACTTCCCCGGTGTAGTTGGCATTGGTCAGGAAGTTGTTGGCCAGGCGGTCGCGGAGGATCTCTCCCACCGCGGTAACCTTGTCATCCAGCACCAGACTCCGGTTGGTGCCCTCGGCCAGGAAGAGATTGCCGTTGGTGTGCACTCGGCCTTGAAAGTTGAAATCGGGTCCGGCGAAGTAGCTTAAGTCGCTGTCGGAAAAGACGCCGAACTGGAACACCGGGATGAGCGCCACTTCCACGCCCCGCGTCATGTTCACCGAAGCGCCGCCCGGCCGCGTAGCGCTGACTTTGAGCGTCAAGGGAATGATTTCCGCGGTGAGTCCCGCGTTGGTCCCTGCGCTGATCACGCTGGTGCTGGCTTTGGGGTTCCCGCTGGCATCCGGAATCCAGGTCACGCTTTCCTGGTAACTCATAGAGCCGATCATCGCGCTGGTTGGCGGATTATTGGCCAGCGCCGTGAGCTGCGCTGGAGTCGGAGACTGCGATTGCTGGTAAAGCGCGGCCAGGTTCGCCGTCAGCAGCTCCATGCCCGATTCGGCGCCGTAATACGCCCGGTTAGTCTCCAGATCGTTGCTTCCAACCTGACCGGCGCCCTGGACCATAAACAGAAGACTCACCGCGATGGCGGACAACAATGCCAGCACCAGCAAACTCGCGATTAGTGTAAATCCCCGTGATCGGCCCTTGATGCTACGCATAATAGTGATCTCCGAAAGCGCGCGTCTCTCTCCTCTATAGCGATTTCTAGTTGTACCGGTCCTTGAACGACAGGCTGCGGGTGCTTACGGAGGTGGTCAGAATCGTACTTCTGGACTTGTTGCCGTAAGAGTTGATCGTCTGTCCCATCACCTGAATGTTCACTTTATTAATCTGGCTGGGGGAGAAAGGGGCGACCAGGGGGTCGGCGACACCGGAGCAGCCCGGCCCATTGGCCCCGTTGCACAAGTCATACGTGACTTTGAGATTGATAATGTTATCGGCTACCGGCGCCGGCCTCTGGCCGTTGACCTGACGCATCAGGCGCGGCGGCTGGCTGGTCGCCGCGGCAGGAACTTCGATGAAATAAGTGACCGCCCAAATGCGGGTACCAATGGTGGCCCCCCCGCCTATGATGGACTTGATGTTCCCGCTGGCCGCTCCCGTCTGGTTGATCTTCAGCGGGTCTCCATCGGCGAAACTGATATCAGTGCTGGTACCTGCTCCGGGCGCGATGCCGGTGACTTCCCCAACTGCGCTGCCCAGATTGTTGCTGAACAGGATCAAGTCCCCCACTTGAATTCCGGTGGGCGACTGAATGGCCGGAAAACCCACTGGTAGAGGCGCTGGGGGCGTGAACGTGACCATATCTCCCAGCGGGTTCGCGGCCGGGATCGCGGTGCTGTACTGATTCAGAGGAAAAGCGTAGTCGGCGTAGATGACTGTGATTGCGTCCGACCCGGTTCCCGTGGCCGCGATCGTGGCCGGCCCGCCCAGTTCAATGCCATTGCCTGCTCCTGGGATAATCCCGTACATGAACTTACCCGGGTAGCCATTGTTGGCCAGCCATGCCTGGGTAGGATCCACGGCAAAGAACGAAGCGGTGGACCCGGCGCCCGCGGGCAGCGACAAGCCGCCGGAGGGCAGGCCGGAACCGGCCATGCTCACGTCCTTGGCGATCAGGTTCAGCGCGGCGCGAACGTTCTGCTGCATTTCCGAGGACTGGCTTACCAGGCGTGTCGCATCCATTCCATTCTTGAACAGCTGCGTCGTGGCGGCCAGGACGATCAGGCCCAGGGCCACGGCGATCAGCACTTCGACCAGACTGAAGCCGCGGATTTTTTGTCGGGTGGGTCTCATCCTTCTCCTCAGCGGAACGAAGCAATCAAAGCCTGCACCTGATAAGTCTTGAACCAGCCCTGCGGCACCGGATAACGGACGCTGACGGTAATCTGTCGCACGTTGGGGTTTCCCGGTACGTTCGCAATCTGCACCTCTCGCGTGAAATTGCCCAGATCAATCAACACGTCATCGGAAGTGTTCGTGATCGCTCCGCTGGCTCCCGGCAAGCGCACGGGGGCGGCGGGAACGTCGTCGGCGGTGTTGTCCAAACCGTCCGGACCCGGGTCCATCATGGGCGTGAAGCCCACCTTGAATATTCCGTTGCCCGCGCCTACGTTCTGGATCTGGTTAAACGTGAGCTGACCGGTTTGGCGCGCCGTGTAAATGCTCTCCACCGCTTCCGCCGCCTTCTGGCGGGCGATGCTGTCGTTCTGCACCGAGGTAGTGCTGCTGAGGGCCATGGCGAAGGTCGCCAACACCGCCAGCAGTCCAATCATCAGGACCACAATGGCGATGAGAGTTTCAAGCAGGGCAAATCCCTGTTGCGGGCGTTTCCTTGAATCTGACATGTGGCTACTCTTGCTCATTGTTGAAACCATTGGGGGCCTCCGGGACTGGACAGAAGGCGCCATCCCCGGATTCTTCCGGTTGCTCCGTAAAGAGTGACCGCGCGCGCGCTGTACAGGTCTCCGGGCCGCACCACGTAAACAATCCCGCTGTTCCAGTTTCCGTTCACGTCATGCGCCGACCCGTCGGGCATGAACATGACCTGGTTCTTGATCCCGCCGCCGGCCACACCCTGGTCGAAATCGATGGCCACGACCCCGTTGCCAAAACCGTCGGGCACGGTGGCCGCGGTATTCGGCAACCCGGCCATGACCTGCATTTGCATGTCGGTGGGTAGCGAGATGTTCGAGATCTGCGCCGCCGAGGAGAGGGCGGTGCCGGCATCCCAGCGAAAAAGCTGGACGCTCTGCGCTGTCGGTGCGCCCAGCGGGGTGAGAGAGCCCGCCGGTGCGGCCACGCCGAAGCATACGATGTATTGCTTGCGCTCCGCGATGGCGCGTTGACGGGCCACTCGGAGGGGCATCAGCACGTCTTGATACGCCTGGTTCGCCCGGGCGTCTTTCAGGGCCGGCTGCACCGCCATGAAAGAGATCCCGCTCACGATCAGAATCAGAACGCACACGATCATCATTTCAAGCAGGCTGAAGCCGCGGGCACCGGATTGCCTGATCGGAGCGCTGTGCGAAAACTGCATTTTGTGATCCACTCTCATTCCCCGGACCAGCCTCCATTGCCGCCGCATTCAGCGACGCCCTTGACCACAAGCCTTTTGGGAGAGAATGGCGGGGAGCGAGGCCCCCCTTGCAACGATCATCGTAGGGTGACTGCACGCCAGCGTCAAAGCACCAGAGTCACACGACGCAAGCGATGTTTTCACACTTTGGTAAGTAACCAATCTCGGGTTACTGACACGCGGCGCCGGCTCGCCTGGAGCAATTTCCTGAATCGGAAAGGTAGGGGGACCTCAGGGGCGAAGCCAACTGCTGTCGCAGTGCGGCATCGTGTGCCGCCGGCCCGCTAAGGCTGACCGCCGGCAGATTCGGCGTAGCGGCCGAAGCCACCGTGCGGAGCGCGCCGTGCAACATGATCCGCCAAGTTGCGAATTTGAGCCCGGTGATCGGACATGGGCAGCGGCGATTTCGCAGAATCGTCGATCCCCACTCCCGAAGCCTGCATCAGGTCCCGAATATCCATGCAATAGATGATGCAGAGGCTCATTATCTTGGCGATGTGCCGCGGCAATTTGCTCATGGCTTCGTAGTCGGACAGTAAACCCAGGGCGATTGCGTGTTCCTGGTTCCCCAGAATCTGCGCGATGGTGCGAGTGAGGCCATGTGCCATTCGGAGGGTCAGGCCGGTGCGTGCGCGAGAGATTCGCAGCAATTCGGAGAACCGCATTTTCCCTTCACCGCAAGGCAGTGCAGGCGATCCAAACTCCGTCCGCCCGGCGTTGTATGGCAACGTAGTGGAACGAGGATCGGTATCCACCAGGCCAAGAATCCGCGCTTCCGTCTGGAGCCGCAGCGGCCAGTTTCCTCTGGGCGGACAGCAGGGCAGCGGCACGATTTGCTGATCGTCAATCCATCGCACCTGGGTGCACGTGAGTCCGCCGGGTTGCTCAACCAGCCAGAAGCGATCGTCCATGGAGCCGCGGGCGGCATCCTTCATCCGCCGGGTACAGCGGCGATCGACCCGCACGATACTGCCGGGCATCAGCTGCGGGCAAACCAGCGCGTCTGCGGTGCCGATCCGGGCGAAGAAGTAGCGACCGCTGCCGGTCCATCTCTCCGCCTGAGCGCGGGTGGATGCGCTCCAGACTCCGTCGTGATAAGACGAAGGCGGCGGCAAAGGCTGGAACCATTCTTCGTCGGGTGTGATCAGAACGGTGCGCTCTGTGTGCAGGCGAATTTGCAGGCGTGGGACTTCCCGCAGGTCAAAGCCGAACATCCCCAGCCAGTCATTAAAGCGATATCCGGTGCTCTCGCTCAAGGCCACGATCTGGCAAACATGTGGCGTGATCCCGCTTCTGACCTTGTAGAGGAAAGTTACTGGAATAAAAAATGGCGACTGGCTTCCGTGGCGCCTGCGAGTGGCGGCGGAGAGCTGGGTCACGGTGTATCCGCAGCGGGCCAGAACATTTTTGATGTTCTCGGCCCGGGCGTCCCAGTCACACCGGTGTGCGGAATCTTCGCCGGCTTCGATCCAGCCAGGAGAAGGTCCTGCGCGAGGTATTCTGAAGAGACCACGAACCGCTGCCGTCGCGTTCATCCATCGATACTAGCCTGACTCCTTCTTAGTGAGCGGTGACTTCGTGCTGCCTCTCTTGGTGCATCGCCGCGCCCGCTCCAATGATTTGCGCGCTGACCTCCGCGATACTTGACTTCCCGGTACATCATGCTTCACCGAGCCAAAAGGATCCGCTCGCTGGTCTGCAGGGCTCAGCGGGGCGAGCAATGCTCCTGGCAACGCACATGTTTTGACAGAGTGGCTTGAAATGCGCACTCAGGATACTTTTTTGGCCTTCTGGAATGAGAATCAAGAGTTTTCGTCGGTTGACCGACGAAAGTCGGCGGCTATTGCGAACCCCAAACTTCACCCCGGCATTCGCGTGGGGCGCGTGCAACAGGCAGAAGAAGAAGGGAATATTCGTCAAGGCCCAGCTTCAACCCAACCAGGACTGCGGTTCACCTTGTCGGTATACCGACGGGCGCGCATTTATCATCGCGCGTTTTTCGAACACTTCGGATTTCCTCTTTCAGAAAAAATATGGTTGTTCCCGAGCGGGTCGCTAATCCCGTGGAGGAGATTCTCATGAAGAAGATGGTTCGTCTGATGCTGGCAACTCTGGTACTTCTAAGCGCAGTCTCAATCTCTTCCTTTGCTGACGGAGGAGCTCCGCCACCAATGTGCGCGCCGGGGCGTTGCAAAGCGAATTGAACAGCAAAGCTTAGCAAAGCTATTGAGAGCTAACCCGCTTGTGGGCAGTGCGGTTTCCGAGTAGGCTGCCAGTGCAGCCTATGAATTTTTCCCACGTGGCGACGTCCGTTCTTTGGTTCGTCCCCTTGGCGATGCAGTGTGTAATCGCCGTGGTCATGCTGTGTCGTGGGCTAGTTGGACAGTTCCCCTTTTTTTTTAGCTACACGGTTCTGCTGCCTGCACGCGATGCCGTTCTCTTTTTTCTCCCCTATCCAGGCAACATATATTCGAGTGTCTATTGGTGGGGCGACGGCGTCGCGGTGCTTTTGGCTCTGGCCGTAATTTTTGAAACTACTTCGCATTTCCTCCGGCCATATCCATTCTTTAGACTATTCCTGAGAGTGCTCTGGATCATAGGCGGCGTCGCGGGCGCTGTAGCTCTCACTTTGCTTTGGGCCGATGGTCCAAACGGGGAGGGCCGGGCCTTCGAGTGGATTGTCTTGCTGGAGCGTTCCGCCAGGTTCCTGCAAGTGTGTTTGCTGATTGTGGCGACTGCACTTATGTCCCGCCTGAGCCTTGACTGGCATCACTATTCTGTGGGAATCGCCGCCGGTTTTGGCGTCTATGCCGCTCTGGACTTGGCTTTGCTGGAGCTTCGTGCCCATCTCCACGTTTTATCGGACGCAGCCTTTGTGTTACTCAGGCCCGCGGCATATAATCTCGGCGTTGCAATCTGGGCCTTCTATTTTCTTCGGCCCCGGGGTGGAAAGCCAGTCGGTGGTTTGCCCGGCACCGACCTGGCGAATTGGAACAATGCACTGACGGAACACGTAAACAAATGGTATCGACACTAACAATTCTATTTGCCAGTGGTTTGTCGTTGTTTCTGGTGTGGGCGGTGCTCCGTCCCGGGCTGCCCGCCATCACGAGTCTGGAAGATTGGGAAGCGAAAAGGCACAAGGTCGATCCTGAGGTATTTCGCATCCTGCTCGATCCGTCGGAAGAGAAGTATCTGCAGCAGACGCTGCCTCCGCGGGAATTCCGTTCGTTCCAAAGAAAGCGCCTGGCTTTGGCGTTAGTCGCTCTGGATTTGGTGGGGAAAAATGCCGCTATGTTGATGAAGTTAGGGCAACTGGCGAAAACGGAAGGAGATCCCAGGCTGGCCCGGGAAGCGGAGGAATTAATCCATGGGGCTCTCCGGCTTCGGGTAAACTTTTCGCTGGTTCAGCCCTGCTTATGGCTGAAGTGGCTCTTCCCGGGCTGGACGTTATCGCTTCCGGCGGTCGAAATGCCGTATGAGGAATTGCTCACGCACCTCAGCCGGATTCGGCAGCAGCGGCAGTGGGGCCTCAAGCAGGCTTTAATGGCGGGCTGAAGGTACAGCCAGGTGGCGCGGAGCGCCGCCAAACTGCCGATCGTTGAATTTCTGCTTTCTCCATTGAAAAGGTTTGGCGGTTGTAAGAGCAGGCAGTTGCTGTTCTCTTTTAGCATGGTGCCGGCAGTTCCGCGGGAAAGTCCTCACGGATTCGCAATATTCGGTTGAGACCAGGGGAAAACAGGGCCACTAACATGGATTCGGGAAAATGGATTCGAGAGTTGCGCGACGAGCGATTTGTCAAATCCAGCGACATCGAGCGCATCAGCCGGTCGATCGCGGACATCAAGGGCAACGCTGACTTCTACGTTTCCCACTCCACCCTGGCCGATATCGAAACTGGATCCGTCCCCAGCATTCACAAGCTCTTCAGCCTGGCCGCCTGCCTCAAAGTTTCGCTCGAGGAACTCCTGCTGGTTTTCGGAATTGACCTGAATGAGGTGCGGCAATACGCCGGTCCGGCGGAACCGGGATTGCCGCGAATGGAAACAGCGCAGATGCTGGAAGCCGGTTTCCGCTTCCAACTCAACTTCGACGCCGGCTTCAACAGTCACGAAACCAGCCTGCTTAAATTGAACCCGCAGGAGTTGGCGAGCCTGCCTCCAGCCCTGCGCAAGCGTCTTGATCCCAGACGATACCGCTACGCCGTGGTCGGGCTGAAGGACGACACCATGGGAGAGTTGATTCCGCCCGGCTCTCTGGTTGAAGTTGACGTCATGCAGAACGCAGTCCAGGTGTTTGAATGGAAGACCATTCGCGAACGTCCGGTTTACCTGGTCTGGCACACCGACGGGCACAGCTGTTGCTGGTGCCAGATGGAAGGAAAAGAACTGACTCTGTTGCCCTATCCGCTCTCCCGCCAGCCGGTCAGGCGATTCAAGGTGCCGCGGGAGGCTTCGGTGATCGGGCGGGTCATCAATGCCTGGCTGCCCTTTGAACAGTTATCCAACGGCGGGGCCACCCACTAAGGTTGCAGCTCTTCCGGCTCTTCCTTGCCCATCACTTCCAGGGCGATCGTGACATTCAGAAAGTACAATTCCGTCGAAGTGGCTGGCGCATCGACCGGCACCGTTGCCCGATAAGCCTGTAGAGACTTCCAGGTCTTCAGCACCGTGGGGGTCTCACCCCGGGTGTAGCGAACATACTCCTGGAGCTGAATCACGTACTCCGGCAATCGGGTCGTCAACAGGCGGCGAAAAACCTGCTCATGACAGGCCCGCAGCGCCCCGTCAGCTGCATGCACTCCCCGCTGATGTGACAGCTCCGGATGCAGGTACATTCCGCTGTTGCAGTCCCGCAGCGAAGCCAGGTAAATCATCCGGGTCAGATCGTTGGGCAAAGTCCGCAACACGGTTTGGCTGACGTAGTCCGCCAGGCTGGCGCAGCCAGATGCGTTGCCGAAATCCGGCTCCGGCATGGTTGCGGGCGGCAAGAATTCAGGGGCCAAGAGCTCAGTGGAGGCTTGCGGATTCCGTGGGTTCTGCCCGGGCACAGGAGCCATTCAATTCATCCAACGTACGGTCGCGCTGGGGGCAATTGTACTCTGCTGGCCTGAGGTTTCAAGCGGAGATTGGGAGGGCTGGGGCGCAGGCTTACAGATGCACGTGCGGGCTTTGTCCCGGATTCCGGCGATGCGCCGGCGGGCCCTTGATGACCTTGACCTCAAACTGTACCGGAAGCTTCTTGGGGGGATAGCAGGCGGCCTTGTCGCAGGCCTGATACTTCAGTTCTCCACGAATCATATAGCGCGCGGGAATCACGCCGGCCAGCGGACGCACATCCACCGCCACCGGGAATTCTCCGGTATAGACGCTCAGTTTGTCCTCTGGCGCAAAAGCGAAACTCATATCGGTGCCCGCGGGATAAGTGACCCGTCCAATGACGATGTCCGTCGGGGCGCTCAACTTAAGCACGGTGGGGATGAGAAATTCCGACTTGGGCTTGTTCGAATTCACGTGAAAACCTGCGCCTACACGAAACCGCAGATTCACCGTGTTGGGCCGCCCCCGCGTGACCGTAATGACCGGAGAGGGCGCCATGGAAACCGAGGGAGTTTTTCTTCCCGGAATATCCTGGTTGGCGAAAGAACCAGCCAGACTATCGTGCCCGGTCGCCAGTGCAGCCAGCAAGGCGAGGCCAGGACCGAGCTTTCGTAGAATCGACATCAGAGAAATGTTAGAACTTCCGGGAGCCGCAGGCTACGTTACTTTTGCGCCTGTACCGGTTGCCCCTGGGCCAGCGCCTTTTTGATGCTGTCTTCAATTTCGCCCCGGCCCTTCAGGCCAAAAACCTTGTCCACCACCTTGCCATCGCGTCCAATATAAAAGGTGGCGGGGAGAAACTGCACTCCGCCGTATGCGTTTCCAACTTCTTCCTTGCCTATCAGGATAGGGTAGTTCACGCCCAGGTCATGGGCGAACTCGGCGATCTCCTTGGGGCTGGCGTCATCCATGGCGATGCCCACAATCTGCAGTCCCTGCGGCCCGTACTGCTTCTGTAACTCGGCGAACCAGGGCATCTCGATCTTGCAGGGCTGGCACCATGTCGCCCAAAAATTCAGCAGGACGCCCTTGCCGCGAAAATCAGAGAGATGCACGGTCTTGCCGTCCAGCGATTCCAGGGTGAAGTCGGGCGCCGCCTGGCCATTCATGCTGGGGCTCGCGCTGGCAGCCGCACCCGAGTTTCGCCGCGCCACCTGAAACCCGAACACAATCATGACGGTCACCACCAGGGCGACCACGATAATGACCACTGGATCGCGTTTCACGAAAAACTCCCTCTTAGAGCGCGAATCGATTCAGGAACGAAAGATAGTTCGAGATGATGGTGAAGCGTCCGAATACCAGCAGCACGCCCAGTGCGATCAGCAACCCGCCACTGACCACTTCCAGGGCATGCATGTGCATGCGAAAGCGCTTGTAGAACTTGAGAAAGCGTTCGATCCCCAGTGAAGTGAGCAGGAAGGGGACAGCCAGTCCCGCTGAATACACCGCCAGCAGCAGGATTCCCTTGGCGACGGAATCCTGGGCCGCGGCAAAACCCAGAATGACGGCCAGGATCGGGCCCACGCAGGGCGTCCAGCCGAAAGCGAAAGCAAAACCGATCAGGAAGGCGCCCCAGGGAGTGCTGCCGCCTTTCACGCTATGCAGGCGCGCGTCCGTGTACAACGCCTTGATCTTGAACAGGCCGGTCAAGTGCAGTCCAAATATGATAATGACCACGCCGGCCACCTGGGCCAGCGTAGATTTGTAACGTGCCAGGACCTGTCCCACGCCAGTCGAAATCGCGCCCAGCGAAATGAAGACCACGCTGAACCCCAGAATGAAGCCGATGGAATTCAGCATCACTCTGCCCAGCAGGCGGGATTCCTGGGTCTTCAGCTCCTCGACGCCCGCTCCCGAGATCAGTGAAACGTAGCCCGGAACCAGCGGCAGCACGCAAGGCGAGAGGAACGAAACCAGCCCGGCCAGGAAGGCAGCGATAGGAAGAGGAAGATTAGACATCCGTAGTTTTATTGTACCCGCTGCCAGCCAGGCGCCCCTACAAAACGATAACCATAACAAGATGGAGGACGGGCGTCTCGCCCGTCGGGACAGCGCCATCCATGACCCGCTGACCACATCCAGAGATGCGCCGGAGAATCGGAAGGTTACAGTTATTTGGTTTTTCCGGCAGGAGGCGCCGGCGCGGGCTGGACTTCTGCCGGGGGCGAGGCCACTGCCTTGCGAATGAACCCGGGCGGAATGGCTGCGGTCAGCACGGTGCGGTCGTCACGCTGCTGCACTTTCAATCCGTCGAAGAATGCTTTTACATCAGGATCGCTGCCCGGCGTCGAAACCGTCCCCTCGGCCGTATGGAAGAGTTGCAGAAATGTCCCCAGCTGTTCGGTCAGCCGCTGGGCTTCGTCCTTGCTGCCGGTAAAGGCCTCGGCCCGGAAGTGCACCTTCCCCAGGTAGCGGGCGGAAGCCACTATCGTAGTCGGACTGGTAAACAAGAACGACAAGGCGTTCCGGCTGGGTGAACCGTCCACCGGATCCACCTTAAAGACCGCCCAGGCCAGGCTGGCCAGAGGAACATACTTGTAATACCGCCGCAGCAGCGCCGGTCCCCCAAACGGCGAGGCTACCTTGCGCGAGCGGTCCACGATGCCGCGAATCACCAGGGGATCATCGTGGTTCGACGCCGCCACGGTATCGAATCCCAGCACTGCAACCCGCAGAGTGCGGCCCTCGAGCGGAATGTTGTATATGTCCACCGATCGGTAGTTCTCCACCGACCCTGAGATCTTGCCCAGATAAGCCCTCAGGCGCTCGCCATCGATTCTGCCGACAAACACTTCCGAAAACCGTGGAGGTCCCGGGATCGCCGGCTGCATCTTCCGCTTGACCGGATAATGGATGGCGAAAGCGGCCTGGTCGAGGTCGCGTTCGAACTGGAAGCCGGTGGCCTGGATGAACTCCTGGTACTCCGGTTCGTGGGGCACATCCGGCAACTGGCCCGCGACGTTGGCGCGGCGCACCCACTTGAGATTGACGTACAGATAGCCATCCGCGCCGGGCAGCAGGCGGGCAGGCTCCGGCGGGGCATGCTGGCGCAGCACAACTGCCAGGGCGATGGCCAGGGCGACCAGCACAACGCCAAACCAGATGGGGAGTCTGCGTCGTATGCGCATGAAATATGACCGCTCGCAACGGCGGCGCCGCGACGGTCAGGGAAAGGTAATCATAACCCAATGTAGGCGCGAGCGTCCCGCTCGTGCAGGCGTGGCGATAACCGCATTTTCGTTTCGATCTCAGCGCCAGGATGACCGATCCATCCAAGATTTGTCGCCCTCGCGGTTGGCTGCTCCCCTGCACGAGCGGGACGCTCGCGCCTACATTGGGCTACTGTAGCTTGGCGTATTCGGTTTTGGCTTCTTTCAGGACGGGGACATCGGGGTCGGCGTCTTTCCATGTGGCAAAGAAGTCCTGGTAGGCTTCTTTCGCTTTCGCCTTATTTCCCTGCAGCGCCAACGCGCGGCCCAACCCCAGCCGGGCCAGGGGATAGAGCGGACTGTTGGGGGCGATGCCGCGGCGATCCAGAATCTTCTGATACTCGGTGGCGGCTTTTCCCCCATTGCGCAAATGCAGATACGCTTCTCCGCGAACATACATCGGCCAATAAACGGCACCATTCGGAGGCGATCCAAACTCGTACGGCGCGGCAACTTCCAGAGTGTCAACCGCCTGCCCGGGTTGGTTGGCCCTGATCTGATTGGTTGCTTTCGCGATCGGCAGCCAGACCGAGTTCAACAAGGTGTCGCTAGGAAATTCCCGGGCCAGCTCTTCGATCAATTTCTGCGAGCGGCTGACGTCGCCGGCCCGGGCGAGCGCGTCGGCAGCCGCCACACGGGTATCGCGATCATCCGAGGAGGCGAGCGCCTGCAACGCCACCTGCCGGGCGAGCGCCGGATAGCCCACCTCAGCCAGGCAAGAAGAGTCGAGCGTGCGAATGCCCGCGGCAAGTTCCTTAAGCCCGGAAGCCTGAGCCGAACTCACTCCCTGGGCAAAGGTTTGCCGGGCACTCTGTACCTTGCCCAATGTGCAGCGCCCCATGCCCTCGAGCAGGAGCATGATGGGCTCGACGGAAGGTCCTTTTCCTAAATCCATCGCGTGTCGCATTCCCGCCTCATCGCCACGGCTGAACGCCATCGTATAAAGCGAAATGGCATCCGTAGGAGACCCCAGCCCCTGGGCAGCGGCTTGCTCCGTGACAGTGCGGGCTTCGTCATTGCGACCGAGGGTCCGATAGGCGTCGGCGAGGTTCGCATTCGCGAACCTGTCCTTGGGGTTGAGCCGCATCGCTTCGCTGGCATTGGCCAGGGACTTTTCCGGCTGTCCGGTGGCTTCGTAACCGAGCGCCAGGTTGTCCCATGGAACCGAATCGCGGGGATAGGTCTGCTTCCACTGCTCGTAGATCGCCAGCGCCTTATCGACTTCTCTCGTGACCTCGCTGTAGTAGTGAGCGGAAATATAGAGTTTTTCGCGTTCGCTCGCCCGGTCTTTCAAATCGAAGGCCTTGCTCAAGTTTTGCAGTTGCTGGTTGGTTTGCGACAGGTTGCCATAGACCACTCCCAGGGTGGCATACGCCATGGCAAAATTCGGGTCCAGTTCGATGGCGCGCTTCAGATGAGGAACCGCTTTCTCATCGTTCAGATTCGAATGCTCTGCCTGTCCCAGGGTGAACGCCTGCAAGGCTTCCAGTGAAGACGTGGTGGCTTGTTCCAGCGGGGTGGCGAATTTTTGTACCGAACCAATGGATTCGCCCAGCTTCTGCCGCAGATCGGACGCCGCCTTGTCGAGCGACTTCAGGACCCGCTCCTTGCTGTCAGACTCCACCTGGGCCCGGGCCAGCGAATCGCCGGTTTGAGCGTTCACTGCGTTCAGGTCGATCACGTAATGGCTGCCCAGGGCCGAAATGGAGCCGGTCAGCATGGCCTTCACGCCGTCCCGCACGCAGACTTCCCGCGCCACATCGTTGGTCAGGCGCTCGTCCGGGGAGCGGCCCATCAGGCGCAAGGCTGCCTGGATGCGCGATTGCGGAAGTACATTCAGATACGGCGACTGCTCCAGTTGCACCGCCAGCGCCTGCTTCAGGGTTCCGTCGAAGACAGCGTCGCCAGTCGTGTTTACGAAGTCAGCCAGCAGAATGGAATCTTTTTCGGTCAGGGCCTGCGAGCGGCGCGTGTAGAAGAAGAGTCCAGCAGCGACGGCAACCAGCAGTGCGACTACCGGTACTGCAATCTTCCACAATTTACGCGGCGGCTGGGCCGCAACCTCGGCCACCGGCACCGCCGCGGACGATACCGGCCGGGCCGCCGCTACCGAAGATCCGGATCCCGGCGGGGGCGCGGCGGGAGCCGACGCCGAGTCTTGTACTGATGCCACCGTCCCCGAACTGGCCGCCACTGCCCGCCCGGTGTCGGTGTCACGTTTCAGCCGTTGCAGATCGGCGCGCATGTCGGCGGCGTGCTGGTAGCGCAGATTGCGGTCTTTCTCCAGCGACTTGTTGACGATGCGTTCCATCTCCGCCGGCAGATCGGGATTGAGCCGGATGGGAGGCGTGGGCAGCTTTTCCAGAATCGCATTGAAGATCAGCGCTGAAGTGTCGCCGCGAAAGGGCAGAGTGCCCGTCGTCATCTCGTACAACACCGCGCCAAAGGAAAACAGATCGGTACGCGCGTCCAGTTCTTTGCCTTTGGCCTGCTCGGGAGACATGTAAGCCACCGTCCCCATCGTCGAACCAGGACTGGTCAGGTGGTCTTCGCTCATGGCGGTGGCTTGCGAGAAGGCACCCGCCGCATCCATGCTGCCGCTCGCCGGCGTGACCTTGGCAAGGCCAAAGTCCAGCACCTTGGCATGGCCGCGCTGGGTGACAAATATGTTGGCGGGCTTGATGTCGCGATGAATGATGCCTTTGGCATGCGCGGCATCGAGCGCGTCGGCAATTTCGATTGCGAGCCCCAGCAGCGTGTCCAGTTCCACCGGACGCCCCGCGATCAGGTACTTCAGGGTCACGCCCTCGAGATACTCCATGGCGATAAACGCCTGGCCATTCTCCTCGCCAATGTCGTAGATGGTGCAGATGTTGGGATGGTTCAGCGCGGATGCCGCCTGCGCCTCGCGCTGAAAGCGGCTGAGCGCCGAGGCATTCTTGGCCACTTCATCGGGCAAAAACTTGAGGGCGACGAAACGGTGCAGCCGCGTGTCTTCCGCTTTGTAAACCACACCCATCCCGCCGCCGCCCAGCTTCTCGACAATGCGGTAGTGCGAAATGGTCTGTCCAATCATGGCTTCCGCCGAAGCGAAAAAGATGAGGCTGCCATGTTAGGTGGGGCGAAGTAGCAAGTCAACGCGCAGGGGGATATGGAAGAGCCTACCCACATCGTATCCCCCTAGCGAGGTTGAAGGGCATGAGTGAGAAGCGCCGTAGCGAGCTGGCCGGACGGCTCCGCATAAGCCGGGAGGCCAGCGAGCGGGACTACAATCCGCTGCCGTGCCCACTCCCTACTTCACCTTGGTGCGGGAAATGAGGAGCGCTTACAACCATCGCTTGCGTCTGGTCTCTCACGCCCGCCAGCATGGCATTAAGCCCACCGCGCGTCTGTTTCAAACCACTGTCCCGACGGTGCGCAAATGGCTGCGCCGCTATCAGCAGCACGGTCTGCGCGGCCTCCTCGAACTCTCCCGCGCCCCCCATCACCAGCCCGGCAAAACTCCTGCCGACCTGGAACAGCAAGTCGTCGCTCTCCGTCAACAACTGCCCACCTTCGGGGCTCGCCGCCTCATCCGCGAGTTTGATCTCCCCCTCAGCCACCGCGCCCTGGAGCGCATCTGGCGCGCCCACGGCCTGCTCCATCCCCGCCGCAGAAAGTATCAACGCAAACAAGACCTGGCCCACATCAAAGCCACCTGGCGTCTGTTCCAGCAGATCTCCGCTGACACCAAGGACCTCGACGATATCCCCCACTACTGGCCCCAGGCCCAGACCTTCGATCTGCCCGTCATCGAATACACGGCCCGCGAGGTGCGCAGCGGCCTGCTCTTCCTCGCCTTTGCCCAGCGCCGTTCTGCTGCCGCCAGCGCCCTGTTCGCCGCCCGCATCCAGCAACATCTGCAACGCTACGGGGTTTCGCTCCGCGATCTGGTCTGGCAGACCGACAACGGCGGCGAGTTCATCGGCAGCTACGACCGCCAGGGCCGCCGCACCGGCTTTCCCGCCGCTTTAGGCGACAGCCAGCACGTCCGCATCCCGCCCGCCGCTCACACCTTCCAGAGCGACGTCGAAACCGTCCACCGCCTGGTCGAAGACGAGTTTTTCGATCTGGAATCGTTCTCCGGCCGCGGCGACTTCCTCGCCAAAGCTCACACCTATCAGCTCTACTTCAACCTCGTCCGCCCCAATACCCACAAACAAAATCTCTCGCCCTGGCAGATCGTCGAGCAACTTCAACCCCGCTGGCCCCTCCAGCTCTGCTTGCTCCCGCCCGTCTTCTTGGATTATTACTTGAACGACTCTGGGGGTTACGATCTCCCTAGGCTTCCCTACGCGCAGGGGGATAGCTATAGAGGACGGCCGGCTGGCACATCAGTCTATCTCTTGCGAATTTGGCGGGTGGCTCACTCTTGGATGATGTCTGTGTGCGCCATCTATGGTGAGGGTGCCCCGTCCTTGCGTTCTTTGCAAGGGCGGGTAACGATGCTGCCGACACAACTATTGTGGCCCTGCAACTCGGTCACGCATGCGTTCCAGATTCCCGCCCTTTGCAAAGTGCGCAAAGGACGGGGCACACAATAAGTTTTTTTGCGCCAGCGAGGTCAAGAACCTGGGCTACCCGCCGGCGGCACTCTCCGTCGAATCCTGGCCCTTCAGAAAACGAAGCGTGGGCCACCGCCCCGCGTTCCCTTTGCTTGGTGGAATACTACTTAATACTTTGATATAAACGGGTGGCCTAAAAGGCCAGTAAATCCGGTCCTTGCCGTAGATGGGAGCTTACAGTGACGATACGCTGCCGGGCCATGCGTCCCAAGGACGTGGCTGGGGCCACTGCAATTCTGGTCAGCCATCCTGTGATTGCAGCGCGCTACCAGAACTCGATCGATCAACTCCACTCGGCTTGGCTGCAACTGTTGGGATGCGAAGCGTTTGGCGGCATCGTATTTGAAGAATTCGAAGGAGACACTCCACGTCTGTTTGCGGCAGCGGCAAGTGTCTTCACCAGTCACAAGTTTGTTCAGGAGTTGAAAGCACCGCCGTTTTTCTGGATCGGTCCTGAGTTAGCCAGGCGTGTTGCTTATGGTGAGTCTCCTTTGCTCTCCGACAGAGAAGTCGCGGCCGCGAATGCGGATGGGGGACTCAACCTGGTCTTGTGGCAACTTTGCATCGACGCCAAAGATACGCAGCGCAATGAAGTTCGCACCCAGGTTTCAGCAGCGTTCTTCGAAATGCATCGCGGCTTTCGTCTGAAGGAATTTATTGGACTGCAAGCTACTTTCCTGGAAGAGCCGGGTTGGACAATGGATGGAGGCGCGTTTTTTCTTAGCCCCACGAATGGATCGTATGTAAACACGATCGACATGTCCCCCGACAAAGTTCTTGCCACTCCTCACGTATTCGGCCTGACACGCGAATTAGCACATAGTCGGATGAGCTGGATCAGTTCTCTTTTTCACTACGATCCTCCCCAAATCGGCTTCTCTCGAAGTGAACAAAAGCTTCTATCAGCTGCATTGCGAGGGGGGACTGACGAGGAATTGTCCGATGAACTCGTTATCTCTCTCTCTGCAGTGAAGAAGGCCTGGTCTTCTGTTTATGATCGGGCAGCGGACCATCTGCCTGACTCTATCCTTGCCGTCGAGACAGAAGAAGAACGCCGCAACGGCGACCGTGGAAAGCAGAAGAAACAACGGTTGCTTGCCTATCTACGCGAGCATCCCGAAGAGCTTCGCCCTTGCGCGCGGAAAACCCGCGATGAGTCGCCTGCCACATCCGTCTAGTGGCGCGGGCTTATTCACGCTGGCGCCAAAAACATAGTGGGTGCCCGTCCTTTGCGCAGTTTGCAAAGGGCGGGAACCTGGAACGCATGCGCGACCGGGGTGCAGAGCCACTAAAGTTGTGTCGGCAGCATCGTCACCCGCCCCTTCGGCTCCGCTCAGGGCAGGCCCTTGCAAAAAACGCAAGGACGGGGCACCCTCAGCATAGATGGTGCACACAGACATCATCAAAGGGTACCACCCGTCCGTCCTTCATTGAATGCATTCCACCGCAAGCTACGAGCCGTTCTCCAGCAGCCTCAACGAATACGGCCTCAACTCTTCCGGGTGGTCGCGGAGACACGCCAGGAGTTTTTGCTTCTTCTCCTTGCCCCGATCACCGTCGATCCTTTCATCGAGTTCGACTCTTGCACCGAACGGGTTGCGCGACTGGACACGGAGATAAATGGAAGCCCACATTTTCTTCACCGCCGACAAGGAGATGCCGAGTAGATCAGACAACTCTCCATCCGTTCCACCTTGCAGGGCGGCCGACAGCAAGCGCTGCTCGCTGGGCGTGAATCCGATCACCGGCTTGCGGTATGCGAAGAAAAGGTTGGCCCAGCTGCCAGGCTGCTTTGCCGCCATCTCCTTGGTGGCCTCCAGCATGTGAGGCTGCAGGAACACCGACTGAGCCTCCTCGACCCTCGGGAAGTGAACTGACGGCGTGTTCAGCAGGCACCATCCTCCACTATTGACCCCCATCGCTATTTCGATGGGATGAGTCGCTTGCGTCTGAATCCGGTTGATGTTGAAGCCGCGGTATGCGTCAAAGAAAACAACCTGACTCCCCTGAAGTAGCTCCGGAAGATCTTCGAAGCCGGGGCGTGGAGCGGTGGGCCAGACCAGGACGCTCAGACCATGGATTGAGTTGGCACGGCGCACCTCTGCGTCTGTCAATACCGGAACTGGGCCGTGGATGCAACGATTCACCAGTTCAGGCCCGATCCATTTGAGTGGTGGTGTAGCCAGCTCCGTTGCAAAGTCCTCAGAGACGAAACTGGCAATTTGTGCGCCGATCGTCCGGGCAGTTCCTGAACCAGTCTCTTCGCTGACGATGCTGAATAAGGCATCCGAGCCTAGAAAACGGCGCCACACTGTTCCCAAATGCTCGATGGCAGGCCCATATCTCGGTCGCAGAACCGGATGGTCCGCGATGAACTGTACGCAGGGTGCAATGTCATCGGGGCGCGCCAGGCGATAGCGAATCATGCATCACTCGACCTAAAGGTGGTCTTTTAGGCCACTTGTTTATACCACTCAAAGGAGTATTGTCCACCACGATAGGGGCGCCGCATTCCCCGCGCGCTCCACCTGTAGGGGCGACCCTAAATCAGTCTCTCTGCGGCGCACGATAAACGAAGGAAGCCCGACTGTCTAACGTCGGCGAAAAGATGACTGCGAGTACACCACTCGCTGTCCTCGACCCGGATTCCTTCGTGTTGAAACGGCCCGAACGACCTACTCCCAATTAGGAGACATTTATGCGATCCTCCCGGTTACGTTTTGCGGTGAGTCTGTCCCTGGCGACGCTCGTCGGTTGCGGCGGCGGTAGCCAGATGGGCGGAGGGAACGGGGGCATAGGCCAAACCATCCCGCCACCGACCAGCTTTGCGGAAAGCTGGCATTTCTCACCCTCGTCTGGTTCACCAGGCATCGAAGCCGCTCTTACTCTGTCGCCTGGCTCAGTCGTCGGGGTGGCACACTTTCAATCCTTCGGTACTTCGAAACCGTGCCCTACGTTCTTCGACGATCTCCCTCTTTCCGGAACCATCGATGCTCAGGGCAACTTATCGGTCAAGTCATCTTCGGCGTCTGGCCAGGTGCTGTTCCTGAGCGGTGTGCTCGCACTCGACCGGGAATCTCTGTCGAGTGGAAGTTATCATTTCACCGGAGGGTGTGCGGCAGCAGATACGGGCACAGTGACCGGAGTGAAGGTCAAACCTCTGACCGGACTCTATACCGGGACCATGCAAGGGGCTGGGAATACAGTCAGCATTTCTACCCAGCTTACCCAATCCACTACAGCAGATAGCCACGGTTTTTTTGTGTTAACGGGAACATTTACCGTGGCGAATAGCTGTGCTGAGACCTTCACGCTAAATGGAGCGGTGGTGGTCGGTAACGTGGTTCATTTGTATTCAAACTCAGGCACTGGCCTGGAAGGTCTGACCGGAGTGATGGATCCGGAGGCACAGCAGATTGAACTCGATGATTACCTCTATCTGGGCGATTGCATTGCGGGCGCTCACGGCCTAGTCACGCGACAGTAAGGAAGGCGACTTGTAAGACGCATCGTTGATCTGGGCCATTGGAGACTAATTGCAATACGCACCACGCTCACTGAAGTGAGAGAGGAGAACATCATGAAGCACAAGGCAAGTTTTTTTGTGTTCTTTCTGTTGGCAATGGGAGTGGCAAGCCAGTACGCTCAGGCAGCAAATCTGAGCGTCAATTGCGACAAACACGATTCCATTCGAGAGGCCTTGCACCTGCTTGCGACTGTCAATCCGCAAGGGCCGAACACGATAACTGTTTCGGGCAGCTGCAAAGGAAACTTCGTGATTCAAGGTATGGATCGACTGCTGCTGATCACCAGGAAGGGCGCTTCGATCACAGATCGCTCCAACGGAAGCTTGGCGGTTCTGGATATCGAGGACTCGCGCAGCGTGACCGTGCAGGGATTCACCATCAACGGCGGAGGCGGGGGCGTGAATTGTGGCTCCGCAAGTGTCTGCTACCTGACTGGCAACACGATCCAGGATGGTGCGGGAACTGGGGTAGGCGTAGGTCATGGTTCCCATGCCTTTCTGGAAAGCAATGTGATCCAGAACAATGGGGGCAGCGGCTCCATGGTGACCGGCGCTTCGCAAGTGTTCAGCAGCAATGACGTCTTCCAGGGCAATGCGGCTCAAGGGGTTAACCTGGCCGGCGCTTACTTCGAGGCTTCCAATTCCAGCTTTCTCAACAACGGAGTTGGCATACGGGCGGGCGTGGGCACGGTGCTACTCCTGGGCGGTACGATCAGTGGCAGTGGCGGGGATGGCATGACTCTCCTCGGCAGCTCCACAGCAGTATTTCGGGGTCCAACAATTACAGGCAACGCCGGGAACGGTGTCCACCTGGAAGACGGCTCTTTCGCGGGCTTCGTCGCGGCCAGTATAACGGGTAATTTGAGTGGTACAGACGTGGATTGCGCTCCGCAATTTCCGATCACTCGCTTTGTCGAAAGAACAGGCGGTATTACAAACTGCGTCGAGCCTGTCAGCAATGCGAAGCTAAAAGCCGTTGAATAATATTGTCGGCTTCGCACGAGATCAGCCGCCCGGCAGTCCGGGCGGCCTTTCTTTTGCCTCACGCGGAGCACGGGCAAACGCCTGAGGTTCCTCCGGGCTATTATTCTTGAACCGTGACTGCAATACCGAACCCACAGGCCAAGGCCCCGCTTCGGGCGCGCTTCCTCCGATCGTATATTGGATGGCTTGTCGTCGGCCTGGTGCTTCTCTGGTCGCCGCCCGCGTTGATCCTTGTGGCCGCCCGGTGGATCGACCCACCGACCACCGCGGTGCACATGCAGCGCCGCCTGCAGGCCTGGATCCACCACAGGCCCTATCGCGAAAGGTACAAGTTCATCCCGCTCAGCCAAATCTCGCCCGATCTCCAGCACGCTGTAATCGCCGCAGAAGACGCGCACTTCTACCAGCACCACGGATTCGACTGGCACGAGATCCAAATCGCTGCCCAGGACGATCTGGAAGGCGATCGTACCCGCGGAGCGTCCACCATTACGCAGCAACTGGTAAAAAACCTGTTCTTCGGGACCGGCCGTTCCATCCTCCGCAAGGGCGCAGAGGCCGCACTGGTACCGGTGGCCGAATTCGTTCTCGGCAAACGGCGCATTCTGGAGATATACCTCAACGTGGTCGAATGGGGCCCCGGCATTTATGGTGCAGAGTCGGCGTGCCGTTATTACGACGAAACCGCAGCCCGGAATATCGGCCTGCAGGAGGCGGCGCGGCTCGCCGCAATTCTGCCGGCTCCCCTGAAGCGACGACCCGAGCGCATGAATAACTACAGCGCGATTATCCTCAGGCGGATGCGCCAAATGGGTTGGTAATCGCGGCTGACATTTGACCAATCCGGCGGCTTCTATTACTCATCTACTCATCGCGCCGGATTCGAGTCGGATAGTCGCGGCTTCGGAAGTCACCATCTCCACAATAATCCTTAGGGCAGTAACGGACGCAGCCGGATGCCCCACACATCGCGCCTTTTGCGATTGTCGCGCATATGAGGGCTGAGTCAAAGTGTCGGACAATGCGACGAAAAAAGGGAATAACTGGTATAAGCTAGAAACTCTGGTCCCGCGAATGGTCTTCGTTCTCGACAATTACGATTCTTTCACCTACAACCTGGTGCAGTATCTGGGCGAGCTGGGAGCGGAGGTCGAAGTGCGGCGCAATGACCAGGTGACGCCCGCGGAGGTGGAGGCCATGCATCCGGAACGGATCGTGCTTTCTCCCGGCCCGTGCACGCCCCAGGAAGCAGGGATCACCATCCCGCTGATCCGCCATTTTGCAGGCAAGGTGCCCCTGCTTGGGGTCTGTCTGGGACATCAGGCCATCGGCGCGGCGTTCGGAGGGAAAGTCGTGCGCGCACCTCACCTGATGCACGGCAAGACCAGCCCGGTGCAGCACGATGGCAAAACCATCTTCGGCGGGCTGACGTCCCCGATGACGGCGACGCGTTACCACTCTCTGATCGTCGAAGAGAAAACCCTGCCTGCGGATCTGGAGGTAAGTGCTTACACCACCGAGCGCGACGGGACACGCACCATCATGGGTTTGCGGCATCGCAAGTTCGCGGTCGAAGGCGTGCAGTTTCATCCCGAGAGCGTGCTGACCGATGAAGGGAAGAAGTTAGTAGAGAATTTTCTGGGAATCTAGTGTTGCCGCCGCGCGGTTCTGGCAGATTGGCATCGGGGACGTCCGGCGGTACGGTCCAGTTCCGCCGGAAAGTCAATGCGCAGGATGATCAAGCCCGGCTTTCTTGGGACTTCCCAACCACATTTTCACATCAGCGCCGTATTCAACCACGGTGTCGGCAGCGGCCATGTCTGCGCCTCGGCCGAAGGTTGATCGAATGCCCCGCTCCGAAGCCGTACTCTTCGGAGTCAAGAATTGGCGTTGTACAGGGCTGCTGGTGGTTTTTCTCGGCGCCTGGGGCAGGAAATTGACAGGTTTTTGGTGCCGGATGACGACATCTTCGGCAACGATGTCTGCCTCGTCGCCATCAGGCCGAGGGAGTGCCTTTCGCGCCACGACAGGCTGCTGAGCCATTGCCAGAAAACTTTCCTGCGGCCTCGCGGACTCGTGGGCGTTTTCTTGTTCGGGCTTAACCGGGGTAAGCGACGTACGGCCGGGAAGAACTGGAAGGCGATGGATCGACGCGCCCACCATCATGCAGAATATGGCAGCTATTGCGAGGGCTTCGACCATCCTCCGCGATGCCGACCAGGTATTCGGCGGGGACGGCAGCTGGGGTTCTCGAACCATCACAGAAGGAGTTCTTCTCTGGACGATGGCCCCGTCCGCGAAGGAATTCGTGCCACTCGCTTCAATGGGCGAGAGCCGACGGGCAGCGTTTGTCTGCAAGATGTAGGCGGCAGCCAGAAGGCGCTGAAACCCTTCCGCGCTCAAAACCGGCTTGTCTTGAGCTTTCCTGGCCTCTTGATCCACGTCCTGATCCCCGTGCTGCCTGTACTTAAGCAGCTAATATAGGACTGCGAACCAGCCCTGCGCAATCGGGTAAAGTCCCAGTACTGTTCGGCCAACAAGCGCTGGCTATCCGAGCAAACCCGATCCAGAGGATCACATTTTTCTATAGCTGAAACTGTTCAATTTTGACCACATTTCGCGATGGTCCCGGGACTATCAGGCCACCCCAGAGGCTCGGCTTGGGGGGACTCCCTTGCAGTTCTGCGGACAATGCCGGACCATTGTCGTGGCCTCCTATCGCCCGCCGCAAACTTCGTCATTTCCAGTCAAGATGGTTTTGTTGTCACTGCGGGAGCGCAGAAGAAAGTGCGGGCAACTCCAATAGCGGACGGGAATCCAAGTTAGCTTGATCGCTCCAATCTTCGAGGTGCCTATCTATGAAGGATGTTTATGAAGTTCTGAGGCAGAAAGAACTTGAGGTGTCGCGGCTGCAAACCGAAGTTGAGGCCCTGCGTGTCGCTGCCCCTCTGTTGACGGACGCCGAGGCCCACGATTACGACCAGCCGGCACTGCAGCGTGCGGCCAATGACACTCCGCAACCCGATCACAGTGGGTGGCAAGACAGAGCCAAAAAGCGCTGACGGCCAGGTCATCCAAATTCTCTCGCTACTAGTTTCATCCTGCTCTGTGAATATCCCTTGCCCGATCGAGCATGCATGGAGTGGACGTGACGCTGGTAGGCCGTGCAGCATTCAAGCGGCCCTTCTCCAGGCTCATCGCCTTACGCACCACGGAAGGCCAGCGCCAGCAGCCACACGTTCAGGACCGCGATCAGAATTGCGGTGATCCAGGCGAGGGCCTTCATCCAGGGGGCATTGGTAAACTCACCCATTTTCAGCCGGTCGCTGGTGAACATCACCAGGGGAAAGACCGCGAAACTCAGCTGCATGCTCAGAATCACCTGGCTGAATACCAGCAGCTTGGCCGTGCCGCCCGTCCCCCAGAATGCGGTGACGATAACCGCGGGAACGATAGCAACCAGGCGGGTGATCATGCGGCGCAGCCAGGGACGCAGGCGAATGTTGAGGAAGCCCTCCATCACCACCTGGCCCGCCAGCGTGCCGGTCAGGGTGGAATTCTGGCCGGAAGCCAGCAGGGCCAGCGCGAACATGGTGCTGGCTCCGGTGACGCCCAGCAGCGGCGTCAGCAGTTTGTGCGCGTCGTTGATTTCGGCCACGTCGTTGTATCCGTGGCTGTAGAACGTGGCGGCGGACACGATCAGGATGGCTGCATTTACCAGGAGAGCGAAGGTGAGGGCGATGGTGGAATCGATGGTGCCGAAGCGGATGGCTTCGCGCTTGCCCTCGGCAGTGCGCTCAAAATTCCGGGTCTGCACCAGCGCCGAGTGCAGATACAGGTTGTGCGGCATCACCGTGGCCCCCAGGATGCCGATCGCGATATACAACATTCCCGGGTCGCGAATGATTTGCGCTGAGGGGATGAAGAACCCTTGCGCGATACCCAGCAGGCTCGGCTTGGAGAACAGAATCTCCAGACCGAAGCAGACTCCGATGACCCCGATCAGCGAGATGACCAGGGCCTCCACCAGGCGGAAGCCTTTCTGCTGCAGGAACAGAATCAGCAGAACGTCCAGAGAGGTCAGACACACGCCCCAGATCAAGGGAATATGAAACAGCAGGTTGAGCGCAATGGCCGAACCGATAACTTCGGCCAGGTCGCAGGCGGCAATGGCGATCTCCGCGCCAATCCAGAATATGAATGAGACCGGCCGGCTGAAATGGTCGCGGCAGGCGGCGGCCAGGTCGCGTCCCGTCACCACTCCCAGTTTGATGGCCAGGGTCTGCAACAGAATGGCCATCAGGTTGGACAGCATGATGACGGAAAGCAGCGAGTAATTGTATTTCGAGCCGCCGGCCAGGTCGGTGGCCCAGTTGCCCGGGTCCATGTAGCCCACAGCCACGAGGTATCCGGGCCCGGCGAAGGCCAGGAGTTTGCGCAGAAAGCCAGCCGACGCTGGAATGGGCAGACTGCGATAGATTTCCGGCAAGCTGGGGCGCGCGACGGCATGCCGCCAGCCCTGACCTGGGCTGGTTTGTGCGCTGGGGATGACTGGCAACTCCGGCGACGATACCATTAGCCCGAGTATACACAAAAAAGTAAACTATGGTTAATTACTTTGGGCGATGACCCCGGCTAAGGGGTGGTGGAGGCCGGGCGTCCCGCCCGGCTGGACGGGCGAGACGCCCGTCCTCCATTCAGGCGGGCGTCGGCGGCCGTTACCCAGACTCTCTCCGCCGCAGACCCGCCCAGCCCTACCCTTCCGGCATCGGTATCGAGCGTCAGGGTCTGGTCATAATTTCGCCCGGAAACGTGCACCCGGGCCCCGGGGCGAATGCCGCGGTGTTCCAGGAATTCCAGCAGGCGCCGGTCGCGTTCGTAGATGCCGCTCACCACGTAATTGCCTCCCGCTTCGGCATGCGCCAACAGCAGCAAGCCGCGCCGGCGCCGGCTGGTGGGACTCTCCAATTCACTCAGATTACCGTGGGGGCAGGCCCCGCCGCGTCCCAGCCTGGCCAGCAGTTTGGCCTCAAAATCAGGAGACACCGCATGCTCCAACCGTTCGGCTTCGTCGTGCACCTTGTACCATTCCATGCCAAACATCTCCGCCAGCATACGCTCGATCAGATGATGGCGCAGCGTGAGCTTGCGCGCGATCTTGCGCCCGGCAGGCGTGAGGCTGACCTCTCCCCCGTTCTGCACCCGGACCAGGCCATCTTTTTTCAGCCGCCGCACCGCCATGGTCACCGCGGGCGGCGAGACCGAAAGCCAGTGCGCCAGCGTGGCCGAGATGACAGTCTCGCCCTCGCTTTCGGCCTCGAGGATAGCCTTGAGATAGTCTTCCTTGGAGACGGTGATCATTCAGACAGCATTATACGTTAAGCATGGTTAATGTGATTTCAGATTGAGGATTGCAGATTTCAGATTGTTGAAACTGTGAGCAGCCGCGAGCTGCACTAGGATATTCGGGGACATCCTTGCCCAGGACTCTGGTTTCGTGCAATTCAAGACTGTAGGGTTCAAGCTGATTTGGTTCGACGGCAATCGACCGGCCGCACTACGGGAATTCATCAAGATGGGCACCCATCCCGGGAATGCTCTCTTTTATCTTCAGATGTATCGGATGGAAGCATCGAAGATAATTGACAACGTAAAACCCCTCGTCGTCGATCCCTTTGATACGCGGGGGATCTTCAAGACGACGGCTGTAGTTCTTAAGGAGATGAGACGCTAATAATGACCGTCATCCACTACCTCAGATCACTCGTAAACTGCATATGGAGGGTATTATCTGGGGCCACACTGATGAATAGTCCAGACAAAGAGAAGTTCCTTGAGCTCTACCGAATTGCGCACAATAACGCAGTCGACCTTTTGGCCGAGGCGGAGATTCTCTTCGCGAACAAGAAATATGCACGTGCGTACTTTCTCGCCTTTACTGGCCTTGAGGAGATTGCAAAATCCCAACTGGCTGCTGACGTATTCACTGGGTTCATCAAGGAAGAAACATTCTGGAAGTATTTCAAAGATCATAAGAGAAAAATCAAACGCATGGCCTGGGCGTCGACTGATGCCGAGCGCTATCTGGATTTGGAGTTGGAGACATTTCTCGAAATAGAAAAGCCGACGATCTCTGGCCGGATGAACGCCTTATATGTCCGCTTTGAAGGTAACAAGGTCAAGCGGCCTGCTGATCACCTCACAGAGGACGATGCAAGGGCTATCATTAAGACCCTCAGAGTTGCGATCGACCGAATCATCGAGGCCAGCGAGGTTTGGGGTGAACAGATCGGCACCAAAGGTTTCATGAAATAGCGGCATACTCCATGGCGACGATTTCCCTAAGAATTGTCGGAATACTCTGCCTTCGTTCGGGCCCAAATCTGCAATCTCAAATCGTCTTTCCGGGTTTGACATCGCCCCCGCGTCCTCCTAACCTTGTCAGTCTCCGGCTATGAAAGTCCTCGTCATCGGCAGCGGGGGGCGCGAGCATGCCCTGGTATGGAAACTGCGGCAGTCTTCGCGGGTTTCCCAGGTTTATTGCGCGCCGGGAAACGGCGGTATTGGGGAAGAGGCTGAGTGCCTGCCTGCCGACGTAAAGAACATTGAGGCCGCTGGTGGCGGTGGCCGAGCAAGTCCGCCCGGACCTGACCGTTGTGGGTCCCGAGATCTCCCTCTCCCTGGGAGTGGTGGACGAATTTACCCGCCGCGGTTGGCGCATCTTCGGACCGAGCAAGGCAGCGGCCCGGCTGGAGTCGAGCAAGAGTTTCGCCAAGGAATTCCTGCAGCGCTATCACATTCCCACGGCGCATTTCGCTATCTGCGACTCCATCGACGAAGTCATGGCTGCCCTGCCGCACTTTCACGCACCCGTGGTGGTGAAGGCGGACGGCCTGGCTGCGGGAAAAGGCGTGGTCATCTGCCGGACCAAAGAAGAGGCGGCCTCGGCGGCAGCCGAAATGTTCAGCGGCAAGATTCTGGGCGAGGCCGGACGGCGCGTGGTCCTGGAAGAATATCTGCAAGGCGATGAGCTTTCATTTTTGGTTTTGAGCGACGGCGAGCGGGTCGCACCCCTGGTGGCGGCCCAGGACCACAAACGGATTGGCGACGGCGATACCGGCCCCAACACCGGCGGCATGGGCGCCTATTCCACGGCCAGCATCGTGGACCAACCCATGACCCAATGGCTGTTGCAGCACGTCGCCCGGCCGGTGGTGGCCGGCATGAAGGCGGAGGGCGCGGAGTACAAAGGCATCCTCTATTGCGGTTTGATGATGACCGCGCGCGGCCCCATGGTGCTGGAATTCAACTGCCGCTTTGGGGATCCCGAAACCCAGCCCATCCTGATGCGTCTGGAAAGCGATCTACTGGAGGCGCTCGAGGCCTCGATCGAAGGGCGGGTCAGCGAGGGAGATTTTCGCTGGTCGCGGGATGCATCCGTGTGCGTGGTCATGTCTTCCGGCGGATATCCCGGCACTCACGAAGTGGGGAAGAAGATCATGGGGCTCGAAGATGCCGCCAGGATCGAGGGCGTAAAGGTCTTTCATGCCGGCACCACCCGCCGCGACGGCGCCTTTTATACCGCCGGCGGACGGGTGCTGGGCGTGACATCGCGGGCGGCGGATTTAGCGACTGCGGTGGAGCGTGTGTACGCGGCTGCATCGAAGATCGGTTTCGAGGGAGCGCATTACCGTAAAGATATTGCCTCCAGGGCGCTTAAGAAATAATTCAGCGGTGTGGATGATTCGGAACGCGCCCGGCAACGAGTCGAACGCCCACGCAGCGTTTTTGGGGATCCACGTGGAAGAGCGGCGCTTCAGCGCCGCGTCGCGGATCAACGAGATCCGGGCTTCAGCCCCAGTGGCGCCACCTGGCCTGAAGGCCCAGGTCAGGGGCGATGAGACGCGGCCCTGGAAGGGCCGCTCTTCCACGTCGTCCCGGGGCGTGTCTGGGAAGGTTTTAGAAATAAATAGCTTCTGGTTTCAATCCAAATAAAAGGACATTCATGAGCACAAAGCCTCGGGTTTCGATTGTGATGGGAAGCGACTCTGACCTCGACATCATGCGCGAGTCGGCGAAAGCGCTGGAGGAGTTTGGGATTGAATACGAGATCGACGTCACCTCCGCCCATCGTTCGCCGGAACGCACCGCGGAATTCGCGCGCAAGGCGGCCGCGCGCGGAGTTCGCGTGATCATCGCCGGCGCCGGGGGCGCGGCCCACCTGGCGGGCGTCATCGCCGCCCACACTTCCTTGCCCGTCATTGGCGTGCCGATTCCATCCACTTCGCTGCAAGGCATGGATTCGCTGCTGGCCACGGTGCAAATGCCGGCCGGCATTCCGGTGGCGACGGTCGCCATCGGCAAGCCCGGGGCCACCAATGCGGGCATCCTGGCGGCCCAGATCCTGGCGCTGTCGAGCGACCCGCTGGCCAAAAAGCTGGCCGGCCACAAAGAAAAACTGGCCAACAGCGTGGAAGAAAAATCGCGAAAGCTGAAGATTACGGTAGGGGCGTCTTAGAAATGTAGTGTGGGGCGGGCGCCCTCGCCCGCCGCCTTTGACCGTGAAAGCGCATTCCAGTCAACGGGACCTGCACGGTCCTGAATGTCAAAAGCAACGTCAACGGCGGCGGGCGAAGGGCGCCCGCCCCACATTAAGACGCCTACAGGTTCAGACTCTTCAGATACTCCCGCAAGGGTCCACCCAGGTCGGCACGCTTCAGGGCGAACTCTACCGTGGCTTTCAGGAAACCCAGCTTGTCGCCGGTGTCGTGGCGTTTGCCTTCGAATACGTAACCGTAGATTTTTTCTTTCTTGAGAAGCTGCTTCAGGCCGTCGGTAAGCTGCAGTTCGCCTCCAGCGCCGGCCTTGATGTCTGACAGGGTCTCAAAAACCGTCGGAGTGAGAATGTAGCGTCCGATCACCGCGAGGTTGGAAGGCGCTTCTTCTGGACGCGGCTTTTCCACCAGGTTCATCACCTCGTACAACTTGCCGTTCGAACCCGGCACCGGCTTGGCATCGAGCACTCCGTACGCGGAAATCCCCGGACCCTCGACCACCTGGGTGGCGAGGACTGAACACTGCATTCTATTGAAGACTTCCATCATTTGTTTGAGACAGGGCACCTCAGCATCAATGACGTCATCGGCCAGGAGGACGGCGAAGGGTTCGTCGCCCACCAGTTCGCGCGCGGTGAGGACGGCGTGGCCCAGGCCCAGGGCCTCTTTCTGCCGCACATAGGCAATATGGATCAGGTCGGAAATCTGGCGGACGATCTGCAGCAGGTCAGTCTTGCCTCGCTCCTCCAGCATTTTTTCCAGTTCGTAGCTGACGTCGAAGTGGTCTTCGATGGCCTGCTTGCCGCGCCCGGTAATGATGATGATCTGATCGCACCCGGACGCCACCGCCTCCTCGACGCCATACTGGATGATGGGTTTGTCCACCAGCGGCAGCATCTCTTTGGGCATCGCCTTGGTGGCCGGCAGGAACCTGGTGCCCAGGCCGGCAGCGGGAAAAACGGCTTTGCGAACTTTTTTTGGCATCCTGACTTCCTCTTCGCCGCATGGATCCACAAATCAGCTGGATGATTCTAAACCTCGCGCGCTGACGAATCGGTGAAACCTACAGAGTCGGTCCGTCACTGTCCAGCATGCTCTTGCGGATGATCTTCATGGGCACCGAACCCTGGCGCATGAAGCGGTCGTGGAATTCCTGCAGCATAAATTTACTGCCCTGCTGCTTGCGGTAATCTTCGCGCAACTTCAGGATCTGGAGTTTGCCCAGATTGTAATAAAGGTACGTCGGGTCGGACGTACCGCGCCTGGCTTCAACCTCGGCGACGGGCGGAACCTGGAAGCCTTCCTTCACGAAGAATTCCTGCCCTTGTTCCAGCGTCATCTTGCCGGTGTGCATTTCGATGCCGACAATGAAGCGCGCGTTGCGCAGCAGCGCGTCCAGCAATTGTCCCAGCCTCAACCTGGGATCGTGATTGCCGTAACCTTCGTCGAGCATCATCTGCTCGGTGTAGTGGGCCCAGCCTTCGGCATTGCTGGCGTTGTAGAGCACTTTGCGGGTCTTGGAGGGGGCCGCCTGCAGCCAGAGAAATTGCGTGTAGTGTCCGGGATAAACCTCGTGAATGGCGGTGCTGGTGATCGTCCCCCGGTTGAAGCCCTGCATCCATTGCTCGACTTTTTCCGGCTTCCAGTTCGGAGCGGGCAAAGTGACATTGAACATGGCTTCGGTGGCTTTGGTTTCGTAGGCGCCGGGCGTGTCCATGGAAGCAGTGGTCAAGGCCCGCGCGAAGGGCGGCGTCTCCTCCACAATCGGCGGGACCTGGGATGGGATGGTGATGATCTTGTGTCGCTCGATGAACTGGCGTAATCCCCCGAGAGTGTCGCGAAAGGTTTGCAGCAGGTGGTCGGCAGGCGGGTGGTCGCGGCGCAGATCGGCCAGCACGGCCTCCGGACTGCGGTGAGGATCAATCTGGGCGGCAACTGCTTTGAACTGCTGCTGGTTGCGCCGCAGGTCGGCGTAGCCGATCTCGAGCAGGCGATCCAGTGGAATATCCACCATCTCGTCGTACAGCAGCTTCTTGCGAAAGTTCTCCGCGCCCAAGCGGAAGTCGCCATGGGATTTTGGCAACAGATCTTTCCGCATGAAGTCCTGATACTTGCTCAGAGCTTCGATGGCCGCAGCGTTGCTGGCTTTGAACTCGGCCAGCAACTTCGGGTCGTGCACCTCGCGGAACGCTTCCGGAACATCATTCTGGAAAAACTTGATGTTGTCCGGCATCTGCTGCAGCGAGACCTGGGTGTACACCCTGGGAGGATTGCTGACGTTCTCCACCGCGGCGTCGAGCACCCGGGGAATCTCACGCTCGCGAGAGATTACGGACCGGAGACGATCGGCTGCCGGAGCAAAATCCCGCCTCATGATGAGAAAAACGCCGTAGCTCAGGTCGGAGATATAGACGTCAGGGTCCTTTCGCCACATCTGGATGTTCTGCAACTCCAGCAGGCGGGCTTGAATGGCAGAGGTCAGGACCTCCAGGTCGCCGGCCGATTCCTGGGACAGCTGGTTGCTCTGAATCGAGCCGAATCGTTTCTGGAACTTCAGCAGCCCGGCGATTTCGGCGTCCATACCCGAGCGGGAGAAATCCTCGAGCTTTCCGTCGTACTGGTGGAAGCCCGCCTGCGTGCCGGCGGTGGGATGAAATTGAAAATAGAAATCGAAATACTCATCCACAAGGGAGTTGAACGCGGTTTGGGGCGGTGTGGCAGCCGCCATCGCGGCCGGCGCGGGGGCGACCCAAAGAGAGAGGGTGAGCAGCATGACAAGGCAAAGGCCGGGAGCAAGCAGTGGTTTGATCATTTTTTAAGTTGAAAGCGCCTCGAGTTTTAGGTCACGACGGCACGGACGGCAAGGCTTGTGCCGAAGGGGACAGCTCTTCCAGCAGCCCCCGCATTTGTGTCAGGACTTCGGCGGGAGAGACTACCTTTGAAACATACTTCAGAGTGCCATCCGGGGTAAACTGCGCGCCGCGCTGGGAGGAAACGAACTTCGCCAGTTTTCCCGGATCGATTTCCGCATTTTGCCGGAACTTTACCGTCACCAGATCGCGCTTGCGCTCAATAGCAGTCGCACCCACGCGCATGGCCAGCAGTTTGAGAGCGGCGTATTCCAGAAGGTTCCGCACCGCAGCCGGAGGCTCACCGTAGCGGTCTTCCAGTTCAGCGCGAACATCGTTCAGGCGCGACTCGTTTTCTACCCCGGCCACCCGTTTGTACATACGCAAACGCTGGTTTTCTTCCGGAATGTACTCCACTGGGATGCGAATATTGAGTCCCAGGTTGAGTTGGGTTTCGGGTTCATCCGCGGCGGCCTCGCCCTTCATTTCGCGGACGGCACGATCGAGCATCTGGGTGTAGAGCTCAAAGCCGACCGCCTCGATGTGCCCGCTCTGCTGGCCGCCCAGGAGGTTGCCCGCGCCCCGCAGTTCCAGATCGAGGGCTGCGATCTTAAAGCCCGCGCCCAGGTCGGAAAATTCTTTCAGCGCGGCTAAACGCCGGCGCGCGATGGGAGTCAGTTCGATTTCAGCCGGCAGCAGCAGATACGCGTACGCCCGGCGATTCGATCTGCCCACGCGGCCGCGCAACTGGTAAAGCTCGGAGAGCCCCAGGCGGTCGGCGCGGTTGATGAGGATGGTGTTGCACAGCGGGATATCGAGGCCATTCTCAATAATGGTGGTGGAAACCAGTATGTCGGCCTCGTGATGCATGAACTTGAGCATCACCTTTTCCAGTTCGCCTTCAGACATTTGCCCGTGACCCACGATGACACGCGCCCGCGGCACCAGGGCCTGCAGCTTGGCGGCGACCTCCCAGATGCTGTCCACTCGGTTGTGCACGAAGAAAACCTGGCCGCCGCGTTCGAGTTCCTGCTCGATGGCGGACTGGATCAGCTTCTCGTCCCAGCTGGCGACCACTGTCTGTATTGCAATGCGGTCCTTGGGCGGGGTCTCGATCACGCTCATATCGCGCAGTCCGACCAGCGACATGTGCAGGGTGCGCGGAATCGGAGTGGCGGACATGGTCAGAACGTCCACCTGCTTGCGCATCTGCTTCAGGCGCTCTTTGTGACGCACTCCGAAGCGCTGTTCTTCATCCACCACCAGCAGTCCGAGGTCTGCGAACTTCACGTCTTTCGAAATCAGGCGATGAGTGCCGATCAGGATATCGACTTTGCCCGCTTCCACTTTCTGCAGAATTTCCTTCTGCTGCCTCGGCGAACGGAAGCGGCTGATCATCTCGATGGCAACGGGAAAGGCCGCAAAGCGCTGCTTGAAAGTTTCGTAGTGCTGGAAAGCTAGGACGGTAGTGGGTGCGAGCACGGCGACCTGCTTGTTGTCGCTGATGGCTTTGAAAGCGGCGCGCATCGCGATTTCCGTCTTGCCATAGCCCACATCGCCGCACAGCAGGCGATCCATGGGCTGCGTGGATTCCATGTCACGCTTGACGTCGTTGATCGCGGTTTGCTGGTCTTCGGTCTCGCTGAATTCGAAGGTGTCTTCGAACTCCCGCATCCATTCGTTGTCGGAAGAAAAGGAATGGCCCTGGGCGGTCTTGCGCTCGGCGTAGAGCTTGAGCAGTTCGTCGGTCATGTCCTTCATGGCCTTGCGCACGCGCGCTTTGGTCTTGGCCCAGGCCGCTGTGCCCAGATGGTTCAGTACCGGCTTGGCCCCTTCCGACGATCGGTACTTCTGCACCAGGTCAAGACGCGTCAGCGGGACATAAAGACGCGCGCCCTCGGCGTATTCCAGCAACATGAATTCAGCGTTGCCGTTGCCCTGGTTAATCTCCTTCAACCCCTGGTACTGTCCGATGCCGTGCTCGACGTGAACCACATAGTCGGCAACCTGCAAGTCGCGGAAATCGGAGAGAAACGCCGAAGTCTTCGATTTCTGGCGCTGCGGACGAGAGACCACCGCATCTGATTCGTCGAACAAATCGCGCGCGCCAAGAATAGAGAGGCTTGCGTCGGGAAAAGTAACACCATCGGGCACGTAGGCCTTGGCCAGCGTGGCGGTAAGCACTTCGCCGGAGAAATAGGAAGTTTCGTCGGCATAACTTTCTCCGCTGCGCGTCCGGCTGCCCAGACGGAAAGACACGGCGTACTCGCTGAAAATGTCGGCCAGGCGTTCGACTTCCCCGGTGTTAGGCACGGCGATCAGGACGCGCTTGCTCTCCCCAATCTGCTTCTTCACTTCCTCGAGCATGGCGGGAACCGAGCCGTGGAAGCGGGGCGCAGGCTGAGTGTGGAATGAGATCGCCGCCGCGGAATCGTCGCTGCGCTCGATGTCAAGATGTTCGAGATCGGCCCCGGGCAATCCCGGCAGCTTCGGCCACCAGTCTTCCGGCGCAAGATAGAGATCCGACGGCCGCACCAGGTTGCCAACGCCGCTGCTCTCATGCGCCTGCTCGATGCGGGACCAGACATGATCGAACTCAGTCCTTAGCACTTCCAGTTCGTCGGTCAGCACCAGGGCGCGCGGCAGTAAATCGAATAGTGTGTGATTAGCGCCGGCCACGGGCGCATAAAACTCCCACCCGGGAAAAACGGTGACGCCGCCCGAGCGCACAGCCTGCTCAATGATTTCTTCGTTACCGGTAATGCGTTTCCCGGAAAGACGGGCATGCACCGCGCCCAGAAGCTCTTCGCTGACCGGAGTTTCTGTCAGCGGAAGCAGCAGAGCTTCATCCACGGGACTGGAAGAGCGCTGAGTGGCAGGATCAAACTTCCTTATCGATTCAACCTCGTCGCCGAAGAATTCGATGCGTACCGGGCGCTCGGCCTCGGGCGAGTACACATCGAGAATGCCGCCGCGGAGGGCGTATTCCCCGGGCATCTCTACAACGTCGGTGGAGTGATAGCCAACCGTGTTGAGGTGGGGAAGCAGCGCGTCAACGTTGAGCACTTCAGCGCGGCGCACGGTCCGCGCCAGATCGGCGTAGTACTCGGCCGAACGCAGCCGCAGCGCGGTCGCGGCAATCGGCGAAATCACAAAAGACGCCGCGCCTGTGGCGATTTTCCAGAGCGCCACCGCCCGCTCCTCCTGGATCTCTGGGTGCGGGGACAGATTCTGGAAGGGGAGCACATCGTGGTTAGGTAGGGAGACCACGGACTCAGGGTCGGCGGCCCCGGTCAGCTCACAAAAAGCCTGCAGCACCGGAACCAGGTCTTCCGCGGCGCGATTGTCCGGGACCACAATGATCAGCGGACGCCCCGCCGCCTTCTGCAGCAGGACTAAAAGCAAAGCTTTTCCGGTTGGAACCAGTCCAGAGACACGAATCCGCCCCGTGCCCTCTTTCAGATGGGAGGCCACACGCGAAAAGGCCGGCAACTTTTCTACGTCCGTGAAAAGATCACGGACGAAGGGGAGAACCATGCATATTGATTTTAACAGGGCGGGAGGCAATGTGGGCGCGAGCGTCCCGCTCGTGCATAGCCTTGCACGAGCGAGGACGCTCGCGCCTACATTAAAGCCAGCGGAGCTTCGCTCCGCCGGGCAGGTGGGACACCTGCCCTACGTGGTTCGTAGCAGGGGGCGGGTCAGGCAAGTGGGGCCGCCGCCGCCGTTGACACATAGTTCCGAGCCGGGGAAAGTTCGTACGTCAAACCCGGATTGACGAAGCTTCTGATTGGTCTTCTGGTTCTCTTGCAGGGCGAGCAGACGCTTTTCGCCCAGTGCAAGCACATTGCAGGCCAGCGTCTCGCGCTCGGAATATTCGATCTCAATCAGCCGGTAGCCCCGCGATTGCAGCAATTCCACTGTCTCGACCGCCAGCCAGGGCAAATCCACGAGCGCCGTCTGTTCGTCGAGCAGACTCATCAGCGACATCAGATGCAGGCAGGCCGACGGTCCCGAGCCATACGGCAGCGGCGCCGAAAGCACTTCCACACCACGCGGCTGAAGCAACGCCCTCATCTGGGCGATCCCCGCCGGGTTGGTGCGATAGCCCTGGCCGATCAGCAGAGTGGTGGGATCGAGCCAGACCATGTCTCCGGCTTCAGTTTTTCCTGGCGGTTGGATTCGACCGAACTCGGGAATGCCGAGGCTCACACAGAATTCAACGTGGCGCTGCGCCTCTGGAATGCGGTTCGGCTTGCCGGGATGCAGGGCGATCAATCCCTGATCGGACGCCAGCGAGGGATCGTGAGTGTAAACCGCATCGAGCGAGAGATCGGAGGCTGGGAGAAGCTGGAAGACCTCCGCCCCGGCGGCTTCGAGCTGGCGGCAAAGCTCGTCATGCTGTGCTTGTGCGGCTGCGAAATCCGGCGCGTGCAGGAAGCCCAGCTCCCGCCAGCGGCCTGCTGTGCCCGGCTGGTTCCATCCCGCGGCACGCGGCGTGCACACCAGTACTCGCTGCAGGCGCCCCACCATGGAATGACCGTTAAACGCCCGGCCATGGATCGCGACACCCCGCACTTCGCCCGATGCCTTCAAATGATTGCGACCGCCTTCCCGCTCAGCAATCTAAACAGGTCTTATGGCAAAAGCAATCTGGGAAGGCACCGTGCTTGCGGAATCGAATCAGTGCGTCGAGGTGGAAGGGAACCAGTACTTTCCGCCCGATGCGATCAGGACAGCTCATTTCAAACCCAGCGCGACCCACACGGTTTGCCCGTGGAAGGGCACGGCCAGCTATTACGATGTCGAGGTTGCCGGAAAGCTTAACCACGATGCTGCCTGGTTCTATCCCGAACCCAAGCCGGCGGCGAAGCAGATTAAGGGCTACGTGGCGTTCTGGAAGGGCGTGAAGGTGGAGAAGTAGGCTGCCGGGCTGCGCTCGGCCTGACCGGGTCAGGGACCCGGTCCCACACGGTACCTCAAAGAAAAAAGACAGCCCGGAGCCCCCCGAGACTGTCCTTAAGGCTCTCCCGGTTAGAAGAGCATGTCACTGGGTTCACAATAGTGCAGGCATGTTGCAGGAATATTGCGGACAAATGAATTTCCGGTGAATATCGGGTGGTCACTTACCCGTAACCAGGATGCACCCCACCCTGCGGAGCTTCGCGCCGCTGGACAGCCGGGGGGCGGCTGTCCCCACGTGTGATGCTATATTGATGGGTTTTAATGCCATGACCCGCCAGCACGAAGCATCGCGCAAGTTGCAGAAGCGCGCCGAGCAGATGATTCCCGGCGGCGTAAGTTCTCCGGTACGCGCCTTCGGTTCGGTGGGAGGCGACCCGCCGTTTATCGTTCGCGGGCAGGGCTCGCATCTATGGGATGCCGACGAAAACAGGTACATCGATTATGTGGGTTCCTGGGGACCGCTCATCCTCGGTCACGCCCCGCCCGGCGTGCCTGAAGCCATCAGCGCCGCGGCCAAGCATGGTACGAGCTTCGGCGCCTCGACCGCCGCCGAGGCCGATCTGGCAGAGATCGTGATTTCGGCCTTTCCCCACGTGGAAAAAATCCGCTTCGTCAATTCGGGCACGGAGGCCACCATGTCGGCCATCCGCCTGGCCCGCGCCTATACCCAGCGCAAATACATCGTGAAGTTCGAGGGCTGCTACCACGGCCATGCCGACGCACTGCTGGTGAAGGCAGGTTCGGGAGTGGCCACGTTGGGCATCCCCGGGTCGGCGGGGGTGCCGGAAGAATTCACTCAGTTGACCCTGGCGCTTCCCTTCAACGATGTTGACGCCCTGGAACTGGCTTTCAAAAAGTTCAGTAACCAGATTGCCTGCGTGATCGTGGAGCCGGTGGTGGGCAACATGGGATGCGTCCCGCCCGCGCCCCTGTATCTGGACACCTTGCGCGAGATCACGCTGCGCAACCAGTCGCTGCTCATTTTTGACGAAGTGATGACCGGCTTTCGGCTGGCTTTCGGCGGCGCCCAGGAACGATTCGGAATTCTTCCCGATCTGACCACCTTTGGAAAGATCATCGGCGGTGGGCTGCCGGTCGGCGCATACGGCGGGCCGGCCCACATCATGGACATGGTGGCGCCCCTGGGCCCGGTGTATCAGGCCGGGACGCTTTCCGGGAATCCCCTGGCCATGGCTGCAGGCCTCGCCACCCTGCGCTACCTGCGCAGCCACAAGAGGCCCATCTATACCGGTCTGGAAATGCTGAGTGCACAGTTGACCGAAGGCGTTACCGCGGCCGCCAGGGACGCCGGCGTGCCCCTCTGCTGCAACCGCGTCGGATCAATGTTTACCTGGTTCTTTACCGCAGGCCCGGTCACCAATTGGACCTCGGCCGCCAGGTGCGACACCAAAGCCTTTGCCCGCTTCTTTCGCGCCATGCTGGACCACGGCGTGTACCTGCCGCCGTCGCAGTTCGAGGCCGCATTCCTCAGCGCCGCCCACACCGAAAAAGACATCCATCAGACCATCGCGGCCGCGAAACAGGCATTCGCCAGGGCGACGCCCTGACTGAGATCTGAGAACTAAGATCTGACATCTGCCTTCCGCATCATCTCTGGCACAGTCACAAACTCATAACCTTCCGCGAGGTAGCGGGAAATCAATCGCCCGGTGGCAGCGACGGTGTATGAACGATCGGCCCCGAAGTGAAGATGCCCGCCATCGTGCAGCAGGACCACATCCCCGCCGCGAACCTGGCGCGTTACCTGGCGCTCGATATGCTCAACCGACGGCGCATTCCAGTCGTAGCCCGTCACGTTCCACATGATGGGTTCCATCCCCATCTGCCGCGCTGTGCGCAATACTGCAGGGCGCCGGCCCCCGAAAGGCGGACGGAACAGTCTGGAGTGCTCGCCCACGGCCTCCGTCAGGGCACGTTCACATCTGGCGAACTGCTCGCGAAGTTCGCGTGCACGCTTGAAGGTAAGCAGAGGATGGGTGAAAGTATGGTTCCCGATCACGTGTCCGGCTTTCGCCAGTTCACGAACAATGTCGGGGCGCTGCTCGACGTAACGGCCGATCAGGAAAAATGTGGCGTGAACATTGTGCCGGGCCAGGATTTCCAGCAGACGCAGAGTGTGAGGGTCGTTGGGCCCGTCATCGTAAGTGAGCGCCAGTTGTTTCGAGCCGCGTCCCAGCCCGGTGAAGGTCCGGCCGAACCACTGCCCGGTCGGCGCCATGGACTGGTAGCCCACAGCCGATGCAGCGGCAGCAGCCGCGGCGGTGACAAGATAGCGGTACATGCTGCACGCGATTGTAAATGGGAAGAGAGTGGAGATTTAAGATTGCAGATTTAAGATTGCAGATTTGCTGGCAGCTGCTGGTGTAATCGGCAATCTGCAATCTTCCCCTGTTAACTCTTTCCACAATTGCCTCGTGACCAGAAGCAAGATATGCTGCAAGCGAATCCCGATTCTCTCTAACCCATGGCTAATCTTTTTGAGCTGCCCCGCTACATTGCAGTCGAAGGTCCCATACGAGTCGGCAAAAGCACGCTGGCGCGAATCCTGGCCGAGCGGCTCAATGCGCAGCAGGTCATGGAGTCGGAGGACAATCCCTTCCTCGGCGCCTTCTACAAAGGCGAGGCCGGGGCCGGCTTCCAGGCGCAGTTCGCCTTCATGATCCGCCGCTTCGAGCAGCTCCGCGCCCTCGACCTGGGCCCGCGTTCGCAGAAAACCGTGGTTACCGACTTCGTCTTCGAAAAGGACAAGGTCTTCGCCTGCCTCAACCTGACCGATCAGGAACTCGAAATCTACAACCGCTACTACAACCACTTCCGCGAGCAACTGCCCACGCCCGACCTGGTCATCTACCTGCAGGCCACGCCCGAAGTGCTGAAAAAGCGTCTGAAAAAGAAAAACGCGCCCGGAGAGAAAGCCATCAACGAAGACTATCTGGAAGAAGTGATCAAGGCTTACGAGCACTTTTTCTTCCACTACACTTCGTCGGACCTGCTGATCGTGAACACCTCCGAGATTGATTTCGTGGAACGCAACCAGGACTTGCAGGAGTTGCTGCGGAAGGTCTCGGCGCCCATCAAGGGGACGCAGTATTTTCTGCCGCTGGGGAGCCAGGAAGCGGCCTCAGCGTAGCAGCCACTCTGTGCTGAAGAAAATCACACTTCTACGTGATCGGGTGGACAAATGGGAGAGTTATCCGTTCACCGTCGCGACGATCAACAGTCTCCACGAACTTGTTCTGCGGTCGCGCATTTGCTTCTTCGCTGGGGAAAACGGTACTGGGAAATCTACTCTCCTCGAAGCGATCGCTGCCCATTATGGGTTCGGCCCGGAGGGTGGTAACCGAAATTTCTCTAACGATACGACTGCCAGCAACCACTCAGTAGATCTACTGGTACGGGCGCTGCGGCTGTCTTTCGATAAGAGGACTGGCGCTGGTTATTTTCTTCGGGCCGAGAGTTTCTTCAATACCGCCTCGTACATAGACAATCTCGATCAGGAAGCCTCCGGATCTCCACCCATCAGCGCCTCTTATGGTGGCCGGAGCCTTCACGCTTGCTCGCACGGTGAGACCTTCTTTACTCTGCTCGATCTCAAGTTTCGGCGCAACGGGTTGTTCCTGCTTGATGAACCTGAGGCAGCGCTTTCGCCTCAGCGCCAGCTCGCTTTGTTAGTCCTGATCCACGACGTGCTGCTGAAGCACAAGGATGCGCAGTTCATTATCTCGAGCCATTCTCCCATTCTGCTCGGATATCCCAAGGCTCAGATTCTGTCGTTCGACGGCGGCAGCATTCATGAAGTCGACTACGAGGAGACCTCTTCGGCACAAATTGTGCGGCATTTTGTGAATGAGCGAGAACGGTTTCTGGGGGAACTGTTGAAGGAAACGCCGCCCTTGTTCCATGAACCTGAGTAGCGCCTGAAGACTTGTTACTGGGGAGGAAGCGAAACCAGCGTAATGGGCTCAGAATGTGAGGCCCTGCCGCGGTACTTGCGTAATTCGTTCAGTGTTATTACAATTGTAATAACACAGGAGTAGCGCCATGGTGGAACTCAAGGTCCGCAAGTTCGGCAACTCGCTGGGTGTGGTGCTGCCCAGGGAGGTCATCCATCGCTTACGCACCGAAGACGGTGAGCGACTTTTCCTGATCGAGGACGCGGAAGGTGGCTACCGCCTCACCCCCTACGATCCGGCATTCGAGAAGAAAATGAAGAAGGCCGAAGAGATTATGGGCCGCTATCGCAACACCCTGCGCGCCCTGGCAAAGTAAAGAGAGAAGTGAAGAGAAGAAAACCGATCTGGATTGCGGGGCGCGATGTCCTCGCGATCCACGACCGGCTGTTGGCCGCCCACGGCGGCCGCCCGGGATTGCGCGATGAAGGCCTTCTGCAATCTGCTCTGGCTCGCCCTCTCCAGCACCATGCCTATGCCGGCCGGCCTGACGTGATTGAGATGGCGATGCTCTATACGGCGGGCATCGTCCGCAACCATCCCTTCATTGACGGCAACAAGCGCACTGGTTTTGTCGCGGGCGTTCTTTTCCTTGAGCTCAACGGGTTCGTCTTCATGGCAAGCGAGGAGGATGCCACCCAGGTCGTCTTTGGTCTCGCGGGCGGCTCGCTTGATGAGGCGGCATACACGGCCTGGCTGCGCGTCAACAAACGTGGGAGAGACCGATGAAATAGAAAGAAGGGATCCGCCCTCGATCACGGCGCAATGGCTTCTTGAAATGTGGGCGCGAGCGTCCCGCTCGTGCCGCATGCGCGTAGAGATCAGTGGGAAGATGTGTCTGCCGCGCTACTTCTTCTCGTGTCGCGGCAACGGGTAAAGCGACAGTCCCTTCCCTATTTTCGCAAACTCAGGATCGGCCGTGACCAGCCACGCACCGCGCTCGATGGCCAGTTCGGCGGCCAAGGCGTCGGCGTAGCCCAGTCCGTGTCTTTGTTTCAGAGCGCCAGCGCGGGTAGCCCTTTCCCTGTCCACGGCGATAACGGTGATTGGCATCTCCCGCAGGATACCTTCCGCTTCGCGCGCCTTGGCCTCGCCATGGCGTCTCCATGAGACGTAGAAGACCTCGCCCCAATTGACTGCCGACATCAAAAGACGCTCTTCGTGGCGCAGCGCCTCTCCCAGCAGGTGGCGAACCTTTTCGGCCACCAAGCCCCGGTCCTCGAAAAATCCGGTCAGGGCGTTGGCATCGAGCACATAACGTCGACGGCTACGAGAAGTACCGGAAGCCACTATCTATTTCTCTCGCCTGCGTTCGCGTTCGCGCTCCGCGAATATTTCGTCGAACATAGAAGGCTCGCCTGGAGCCGGCTTCAGGAAGCCCATGATCTCGTCGAGCCGCTTTTCGGTCATGGGGGTCAACACCAGCCGGCCCCGCTCTTCGCTCCAGGTGGCACTGGTGCCCTTTTCAAGGCCCAGTTGCTGCCGCAATTCCGCTGGAATCACGACCTGGCCCTTGGAGCTGACGACGGTGCGATAGCCTGCCATGGTCTCATCTTACCATAAAATAAGACATATCATATGCGTCTTACCACCTTGTTTCCGTCTGCCCGTATCTCGCAGAAATGCCGAGCTTTGCTCGGCTGGGCGCGTGAGGGCACCCGCCCCTACGTGGGCGTTTATCGTGCAGACTACCCTATCGACCGGTGGACTCTTTGCGGCTACAATGGATTTCGTAGCATCCAAGATGTGGACAGGCTCTATCCGCCGGGTTGCGGAGGGGCACTGGAGGACATCGTGAGTCTGGTTCCGATCGGCGAACCTCGCCGCAAAATTACCGTCGCTTCTCTCCGCGAAAAGAAACTCCACCACGAACCGATTACCTGTCTCACCGCGTACGACTATTCCTCCGCGCGCCTGGTCGATGAGGCCGGGATCGATATCGTTCTGGTCGGCGACTCGCTGGCCCAGACCATGCTGGGTTACGAAAACACCCTTTCAGTCACGCTCGATGAGATGTTGCACCATACCCGGGCCGCGCATCGCGGAGTGAAGCATGCGCTACTGGTCGGGGACATGCCGTTCGGGTCCTATCAGTCCGATCCCAGCGACGCGGTGCGGAACGCAGCGCGTTTCGTGAAGGAAGCGGGCGCGGAAGTGGTCAAGATCGAAGGCGGGGAGAAGCGCTCCGACCTGATCCGCCGCATCATCGACGCCGAAATTCCGGTGGCCGGACACATCGGCCTCACCCCGCAGTCGCTGAATGTGATGGGCGGCTACAAGGTGCAGGGCAAGGACCTCAGCGGCGTGGAGCAACTCATGCGCGATGCGGTGGCTCTTGATCGCGCGGGAGTGGCGTGTATTTATCTCGAAGGCATCCCGCGCGAAGTCGCGGCCATGATTACCGCCGAGGTCAAGACGCCGACGATCGGGATCGGCGCCGGGCCAGATTGCGATGGACAGGTGCTGGTCTTCCACGACCTGCTGAACCTCACCTTTGGCCATCCCGCCAAGTTCGTGCGCCGGTATGCTGACGTGGGCGCCGCCATCACCGGTGCGGTGCAGGCTTTCCGCGCCGATGTTTCCGCGCGGCAGTATCCCTCGGACGACGAGTCCTATCACCTGCCGAAAGAAACGCGTGCCGCGCTCGAAACTGTGCTGGAACGCAAGCGGGCGATGAGGCGCTAGAGGCCGAATGAAACAGTCGCGCCTGGGGCTGATCGCGGCAGTCGTGGTTGTGCTGGCTTCCTGCTCCGCTCCCAAATCCCCCGATCCGGCAGCTCTCGAGGCCGGCGCTACTGCGCGCATCCTGGCCATCCCTCCAGCCGCGCCTGAGAAATACCGCGGCATGGTGGACATGAAGGGCTGGCGCAATCCCTATCTGATTATTCGTGCCGACGGGGTGGCGCTGCTCGATCCCGAGAACCACCTGGAGCGCATCCTGAAGCCGGGAGAATTGACTCAGGCGCTGGGCAATCTCCCGCCGTCGGCGTGGCCCTACGGGCGGGTGGTGGCGGTGACCGAAAATGGCGTGCGCGGCTCCGCCGACGATAGCGTGAAAATTCGCCAGAACCGCGCTCTGGTGGCGGGGACGCTGGAGAGCATGCATGTGCTCATCAACTGGATCCCCTCGGCCTGAGCCCCGGCCTCGTGCCATGAAAGTCTGCCACACCATCGACGAAATGCGCGCTGCCCGCCGCGCCGCGCAGCGCGAGGGCAGGACTGTGGGTCTGGTGCCCACCATGGGAGCATTGCACGAAGGGCATCTCTCGCTGGTGCGCCTGGCCAAGGCCCAGTGTGATCTGGTGGTGGTCTCAATCTTCATCAACCCGCTGCAATTCGGTCCCAACGAAGACCTGGCCAGGTATCCGCGAGATTTTGATCGCGATCGCGAACTGCTCGAGCGGGAAGGCGTGGATTTCATTTTTGCGCCGCAAGTGGAAGAGATGTATCCCGCGGGCGCAGTGACTTACGTGACGGTCGAGGGTCTGAGCGACAAGCTGTGCGGAGGTTCGCGACCGGGACACTTTCGCGGCGTCACCACCGTAGTCTCGAAGCTCTTCCACATCGTGGAACCCGACCGTGCCTTCTTCGGCCAGAAAGATGCCGCCCAGTCCACCATCATTCGCCGCATGGTGCGCGATCTGAACATTCCGGTGCAGGTTGTGATCGGCCCGATCGTGCGCGAGCCGGACGGTCTGGCCATGAGCTCGCGAAATGCTTATCTGAATGCGTCGCAGCGACTGTCCGCCCTGGTGCTGCATCGTTCGCTCGTGGCGGTGCAAGAGCGCTTCGATCGAGGGGAACGCAAGGTGCAGGCGTTGATCGAAGCGGGTAAACAGGTTTTCGCGGAGGATCCTTCCGTGCGGCTCGACTACTTTGAGATTGTTGATCCGGAGACCCTCGATCCGGTTGATCACTTATTCCACGGCGCACTCGTGGCAGTAGCAGCGTTCGTGGGAAAGGCCCGCCTCATCGATAACATGGTGCTCGCGTTGAACACGTAGGGGCGGGTGTCCCACCCGCCCGGAGCCCGGCGGTTTTCGTTTTGTGGCTAATTGGTGGCAAGCTAACCCCAGTCGTAAAGGATGCGGCCAACCGCGACTTGACATGTAGTTTGGGGAGCGTGATCTCGATTCGTTCAACAGACCCCCGGACGAGCGACTCAAAGACCCACAAAGGCCCTTCGCAGTCTCCAAACGAGATATGGCAGTAACGCCAAAGTGAAAATTACGAACGTCGTCAGTATGCTCTGGGAAATAGTCTGACTGGGGGAACCAAGGATAAAGAAATCCATGCTGATGTGTCCAAGTCCACTCGGTACGGCAGTTCGACCTGCCTGGATTCGCGCAGTAGCGCCCATCCATGAAATCAGGACCAGACCAACAGTAGGCCAAACGGCGCCTATCCTTTGCCGGACGGCTACGATTCCGATTATCCAACCGACAAGAACGGGCGCGCTATAGTAATAGAACTTGCCAGCCTGAAAGTACATATTGGCGAGGCTATTGGTAGGGGCTACCAGGGTTCCGAAGGGTGTATCAGCTCCGGGTAGAAAAAACTTCCACCCACACCAGAGATACAAACACGCAAGCAGATAGGCAGCACCCAGGCAAATGAGAGGTGCGAAACCGAACATCACCCACGGTGCGCGCGCACACCACGATTGAAACTGCCTCTGCTCAAGGAAGGCCCTGGCGAGATTCTCCGTCTTCCCGAGACGCACGAGCGCGGCAGATCGTGCTTCAATCAGGTTACGACCTGCCTGTTGTTCTTCCTCAGTCAGGTCCGCAAAATGATCAGCCAGTTCGCTCAAATACCGCCGCACATGCCGGGGGGCGACCCCAGCTCGCAGAAGCCGCTCTCTGAGTTCATGGAATTGCGTCGCCATAATGCGCTCCCATCAGCATCGCTTGGATTGCAGTCGTGAGACTGACCCAGGTTCGAGACAGTTCAGCTAACCGTCGCGACCCGCTAGGGGTTACCGAGTAATAGATGCGGCTGCGACCGTTGACCTTCTTGCGCCGGGTCCGAAGTGCTCCATCGCGTTCTAGACCGTGCAGCACCGGATACACCACACCTTCGCCGATAGCGATCACCGCGCCAGTGCGCCCGCGAATCGCTTGAACGATTTCATACCCGTACATTTCATCCTGCTGAAGGAGCTTGAGGATGAGGAGCTCTGGAACTCCATTCATGAAGCTCGGATTTGTTTCACGCGCAGCCACGGGAATCCATGATACCTTGCAGTTCAAGGTATGTAAAGCCGACGCGTACCCGTGAGGACTGGGTCGTCGGCCATACGTACTGTGTCCCAAGAACTGCCTCCCGGCAAGGCAAGTAGGCAGGGCACTTCGACTCAAACAGGTTAAGTTAGCGCTTATGGAGGCGGTGCCCCCCGGCCGGGCAGAGCCCGGCGGCTTTCGTTTTGTGGCCAAAGGCGAGCTGCGTTCGCCGCCCGGGTCCTGAGCGCAGTCGAAGGAGGGCGTCCGGGCCTACGTGATTTTATTTTGAAACGAACTTGCTGCCGGTGATGAAGAAGCGCAGTGGGTGCTCTGCGGCTTTGGTGATGCCGATGCGCGGCGTGATCTCGATACGCTGCGGCCGAAATCCGTCGTCCACGATGAATAGATCGGACTTCCGGCTGGTCAGGTCTTTTTCGTTGTCGCGTTCGCGGGTGATGCCGAAGGCCTCGGCGAGGCGTCCGGGGCCGCTGGTCAGCTTTCGCAGGTCCGTTGCTTCATCAAGCGCAATATCCCGCGCTTCCGCCATCTGCTCGATCCCGGAAATTGGCTCCAGGGCGCGGAACAAGACGCCGCCCGCTTCTCCGTCAGGCAGGCAGGAGACGTTAAAGCAATAGTGATTGCCATAGATGAAGTACACGTAAGTCAGGCCGGGCGGGCCGAAGAGCACGAAATTGCGGGCGGTGCGGCCGCTGGCAGAATGGGCGGCAGGATCGTCCTTTCCCAGGTAGGCTTCGACTTCCACGATCCGCGCGCGCAGGAGCTTTCGGTCCTGGCGCCGCACCAGAACTTTGCCTAACAGGTCGCGGCTGACGGCGCGAGGATCGCGACTGTAGAAATCGCGGGAAAGCGGCAGCAGTGCGGACGAATTTCTGTTCTTGGCTATCCTCGTCGCCACACCGCATAATAGCGCCACGGGTCACCAATCCTGAAGGAGGATTTATGCTGGGGAGACTAGCTAAAATCGCTGCTGTACTCACACCACTCGCGCTGGCCGCAGCGGCGCAGACCATTCCCGCAGGCACCAGGCTGACGGTGCGCGTGCGATCAGAGATCAGTTCCGGCACCGCCAAGGCCGGCGACAGGTTTGACGCTACCCTGGCCCACGCTCTTGTGGTCCACGGCAAGACTCTGGCCAGGGTCGGGGCGCCGGTGCGAGGCAAGGTGACCTCCGCGAAGTCCAGCGGACGGCTGCACGCTCCGGGAGAACTTACGCTGCGGCTTACTTCCGTGCGCGTCATTGGGCGGATGGTCGCCATCTCTACCACGTCCCATTTCGTCAAAGGCAAGGGCCATACCAAGAGCAATGCCACGAAGATTGGCGGAGGAGCGGCCGCCGGGGCACTGATCGGCGCGCTGGCTGGCGGAGGAAAGGGAGCGGCGATCGGGGCCGGCGTTGGCGCCGGAGCTGGAACCGGTGTGGCGGTCGCCACCGGAAAGGAAGAGGCTGTAATTCCAGTGGAAACGGCTTTGACCTTCACCACGCGATGACCGGGAGCGCCGGCGCTACGTAGGCCCGGACCCCCTCCTTCGACTGCGCTCAGGACCCGGGCGGGCGAAGCTCGCCTGGGTTTGCAGGTAGTCCAAGCTGACACCCCTGCCGGGCTTTGCCCGGCTGGGCGGGCGAGGGCGCCCGCCCCTACGTGGGTCGTGCCTGGTCAGGCTGCGCCTTTGGCTACGCTCTTCAGATACGACAACACTTCCTCGGAGTGGCCTTCGGGCTTTACTTTGTGGAAGATGTGCTTGATTTTTCCGTCCGCGCCGATAATGAAAGTGGTCCGCACCACGCCCATCACTTTTTTCCCGTACATGTTCTTTTCCTTGTACACGTCATAGGCCTGGCAAACTTTCTTTTCGGCATCGGCCAGCAGGGTGAAAGGCAGCTTGAACTTTTCCTCGAATTTCTTCTGCGCGCCTGGAGTATCGGGCGAGATGCCCAGCAGCACGGCGCCGGTATTCTGCATCTTCCTATAGGAGTCGCGGAACTCGCAGGCCTCAATGGTGCAGCCGGGAGTATCGGCTCGGGGATAGAAATAGAGCACGACAAATTTTCCGCGAAAATCCTTGAGCGAAATTTCTTCTCCATTCTGGTCGGGCAAAGTGAAGTCGGGGGCTTTATCATTGATATCGATGGCCATGGCAGCGTCTCCTAATTCTTCAAAAGCTGGTTTTTCAAAACCTGGTTCTGCGAAGCTTGGTCCCACCAAGTTATATCGCACCGTACGGCGGGCCGTCATCCTGGCGGGATTGGCCGTGGTCCTCGCTCCCTTGGCCCCGGCCCAGTCTGCGGCTCGGAAGAAACCCAAGGGGCCACGCGCGCTGGGACTGGTGCAATTGCTGCCCAATGGAAAAGCCCGGCTGGTTCCCATCACCATCCTGTACGACGGCGAATTCTACGATGCCGGCGCGTACAAGGCCTCTCCGGTACCCATGGCCCTCGAGAGTGGAACGGTTTATGAAGGTGTGCGTACCGGGGTTTCCCAGGGACTGTTTACGGTCACCAGCGCCCTGCAAGGCAACAACACCTGGATCGGGAACGGTACCTGGCAATCGAACGCCGCGATTGCAGCGGCGAAGGAAGCCGCCGCCAAGCGCAAGGAGGTCATGTCGAAGTCTGCTCCCGAGCCGGTTGAAGGTCCGCCGGTCTTGCGGCGTGCCAGCGCGAAGCCGAAGCCGGCTGAGGATGCTCCAGCTGCGGCGCCAGCAAGCTCCGGCCCGGCGTCTCCTGCTCCCCCAGGTTCTGCTCCGGCACCTTCGGCCCCTCCGCCCGCGACGTCAGAGGAAGATTCGGACCGGCCGGTCCTGAAGCGGCCCGCCACTGAAGCTGCACCGACTGCCTCTGCAACCTCGCCCGCCGCTGCCGAAGCGCAGGCTGAAGCCGATCCGGATCGCCCCGTCCTGAAGCGGGGCGCGCCAACCGCAGAGGAGTTGAAGAAGCGCAGCGCCTCGACGTCAACGACCTCCGCGAAGGAATCACCCAAGTCCAAGGCTCCCACGCCCGCCGCATCCAGCCCCATCCAGCTCATTCCTGCCATTTCAGACGCCGCTGGTCCCGACCCACGTCCCTATGCCTACAGCCTCAAGCCGGCCGAAGAACAGACTATGCGCAAGAAAATGCTGGCGCTGGCGGCGGACGAAGTGCGGGCCTGGGCGGCACAGCCGGAAGCCACTGGAGCGCGGCCTGCGCCCCGAGCGTCCCGGACCGCGAAGAAGGCAAAACCTCCTCAACCCACCTTCGAAGATGTTCAGTTGCACGCGTTCGATCTCTCCAACAGCAACGAGCCCGTGCTGGTACTGACCGCGAAGGCGCGGATGCCGGCCCGTCCCAATGCGGCCTCCGATCTGCAATACATCATCACGCTGGTAGCTCGCGACGATACCTACGGCGACCTGCACAAGGCCTTCGCCAGTGTCACAGACTCAGGGCATTTCGATGTTTTATCTCGCCTGGAACTGATCGACGCAGTGGATGCGGATGGCGACGGGCGCGGCGAACTGCTTTTTCGCCAGGTGTCTGACGGGGGCAGCGCGTTTGTGCTATATCGCGTGATCGGCGACCGGCTGTGGCCGCTGTTCCAGGGCACCCCGGGCCAGTAAATAGATCATGGAGGACGGGCGTCCCGCCCGTCTATTTCTGGGTCATCACCAGTTCGCCATTCTCAACTTTCATGCCGCCGACGTTGTCAGGAAGCTTCAGCCGGTCTCTCTGCTCAGCGAGTTTCTTCTGCAAGGCATCGTTCACCAGTGACACGGGAACATTCAGGTCGCCAACTTTGAACTCGGTGGGATCAAACGTGGCATAGCCGTCCTTCGACCCGAGATGCCCGGCCAGCGTAACCCACACATCCTTGCCCGCGATCTGAGTAAGAAACTGGCCATGGGCCACGTCGCCGTCGAAGCTCACCTGGTAGTCTTTGACCTCGGGCTGCCCGGGCGCAACTGCCGCATCAGGAGAAGACAGCCCGGAAATCGCCTGGGATGCCGCGGCCATCGGAATCTGCCCGGCCGCCTGCGCGAGGGCTGCACTTACTTCGTCAGAACTGATGCGGACTTCAGCCGGAGGCCTGCCTTCTTCCTTAGGCTGGTCCAACTGCTGCACCTTTTGCTGAAAGGACTGGGCATTGACCGCAGCGGTCGCAGCCGGCTGCGGCGGCGCCACTGGCGCCGGCTTTTTCAGCACCAGAAAGAGCGCAATGATCGACGTGACCAGAGTGGCCACGCTGATGATGCGGTCCAGTTTCCAGTTCTTCATCGCGCACCTCGGGCTTGCCATTCTCTATGTTACTGAGGCAGTCCCGGAAGGCTCACATGACGGAAGTCACTGACCGCGCGGTTACTGTGTGTATTGCTGAGATTGTGTGGGACCGGGTCTCCGACCCGGTCAGGCGGCCTGAAAGGCCGCTGGGGGTTTGGGAGTTAAAGGATAGGAAGACTCCCAAGCAATCCTACGCCAGCCCCTACTCCAGCTTTTTAGCCAGCAGCTCATTCACCATCTGCGGATTGGCTTGGCCCTTGGAAGCCTTCATGACCTGGCCGACAAAGAATCCCACCACTGTTTTTTTGCCGGCCCGGTACTGCTCGACCTGCTTGGGATTGGCCGCGATTATCTCATCGATGATCTTTTCCAGCGCCGAGGTGTCGCGGGACTGTTCCGGGCGGCCCTCTTCTTCATAGACGGCGGAAAAGTCTTTTTCGCGCTCGAAGGCAAGGTCGTATAGGTCTTTGAGCATCTTGCCCGAGATAGCGCCGCTCTCCACCAGGTCCGCGGAGGCGGCCACACCTTTCATCGAGATGGGCGACTGCTCGATTTCGAGGCCCTTGGCTTTCAGGCGCCCCATCAGTTCGCTCTGGACCAGGTTCGCAACCCGCTTCGGACTCCTGGCCGCCTTGGCCGCCGCTTCAAACTGGTCGGCCAGGGACTTGGTGAGCGTGAGCACCTGCGCGTCCTGCTCGGTGATGCCGTAGTCGGCAACCATCCGCTTGCGCCGGGCCTCGGGAAGCTCGGGCAAGGTGTCGCGGGTTTCCTTCTGCCACTTCGCATCCACCACCAGCGGAAGCAGGTCGGGCTCGGGAAAATAGCGGTAGTCATGGGCCTGCTCTTTGGAACGCATGCCGTAAGTTTTGCCTTCGACGGAGTTGTACAGGCGAGTCTCCTGCGTGATCTTGCCCCCGGATTCTATGACGCCGACCTGGCGCTCAATCTCGTACTGCAGCGCCTCGCGGATGAAGCGGAAAGAGTTGACGTTCTTGACTTCCGTTTTCGTGCCAAACTCTTTCTGTCCCCGCGGCCGCACGCTGATATTGCCGTCGCAGCGCAGCGAGCCTTCCTCCATGTTGCAGTCGCTTACCCCGGTGTAAAGGATGATCTCCTTCAGGCGTGTGAGATATTCGTAAGCCTCGTCGGGTGAAGCGATGTCGGGCTCGCTGACGATTTCGATCAGCGGCACTCCGCTGCGGTTCAGGTCGATGGCGGTGGTCTCGGAAGAGTTGGCGAAACCTTCGTGCAGGCTTTTGCCCGCGTCCTCTTCCAGGTGCACGCGGGTGATGCCGATCTTCTTACTCCCGCCGCCCACCTTGATTTCAATAGCACCGTGCTCCGCCAGGGGCTTGTCGTACTGCGAAATCTGGTATCCCTTGGGCAGGTCGGGGTAGAAGTAATTCTTGCGGGCAAAAATCGAAGTTTCGTTGATGCGGCAGTTCAGCGCCATGGCGGCGAGGGTTGCGAACTCCACGGCTTTGCGGTTCAGCACCGGCAGCGCTCCCGGCAACCCCAGGCAGACCGGACAAACATTGGTGTTCGGCCGGTCGCCGAAGTGGGTGGAGCAGGAACAGAAGATTTTGGTCGCGGTCAGCAGCTGGACGTGCACCTCGAGCCCAATGACCGGCTCGTACTTGGACCCCGCAGCCAGAGAGACTTCAGTCGTAGCAACCATAATCCATCATTATAAATGCCCGTGTGGGTCGGACACTCTTGTCCTACTGTGCGGTCTTACCTTGGCGAACTTTGCGGCCCATCTTTGCGCCCTTTTCTGTAAAGGGTTTGACCTCGCTTGAATCGTTCAAAATCTTAGACCGCAAAGTTCGTCAAGAACGTCCGCAAAGGACGCTAAAAGTGCTGAATCAGGACACTCCCGACCTACATATGGCTCTAGTGACTGGGAGCGCTCAGGTACTTTTCCAGAGGAATTTCAAAGTACATCAACTCGTTCCCCTTGGCGTCGCGCACGCCCGTAAGGTAGAAGTGCGCGCCCGCCAGGGGCACGGAGATGCCCGAGACATCGAAGAACAAAAATCCAGATTGTGAGCTGTGCGGCTCCACCGCCTTGGCCTCAAACTGGGCATTCTGTATTTCCTCGCTGGCCTGCTTGCTCAGCCCGCCCTTCACCTTCTTGGTGGGAAACGGAATCGGATAACGGTTGGTGTTAGCCGAAGGACGGCTAAGCCGCCGCGCGATGTCCTCCTGGCCCGCGGGAGAAAGTTTGGCGCGGTTTACGGTGACCAGTTGCGCTTTCATGCCGGCTAACTGGACCGACTGGTTGCCGTCATTGGTAACCACCACGAAGATGGGCAGGAAGCCGATCTCGCTGTACTTGACGGAAAAGATGTTTGTCTTTTCTGCCAGGTCGTAGGGATCCACCGCGACCGCGACCGATTCCAGGGGATGTTCGTCATGCGCGGGGTATGTCTTGGCCGGCTGCGCCTGGGGCATGACAAAGTCTTTGGCCGCGCGGCACAATAGCGGAACCAGAACGATGGCGGCAACCGCGACCGCCGGGAAACCAGGAATCCTCCAAGCTGATCGAGACATGATGGTTGATTATAGGATGCGCCCCGCCAGCGTAGTGGTGCCTTGCGGTTAGAATGTCTCTTCCTTCATGTACTTGCTCTACAGCGCGCTTCTGGCGGCAGGCCTGTTGCTCAGCCTGCCTTACTGGATGTTGACCCGGCGCCACGGCAAGTATCGCGAAGGCCTGGGCGAGCGCCTGGGCAAGGTACCTCCGCGACTAAAACCACACCCCGGTCCAGCAATCTGGGTGCACGCAGTTTCGGTGGGCGAGGTACTCGCGGTCAGCGCCTTGGTAAAGGAGTTGCGGCGGAGCTTCCCCCAATACCGTGTTGCGGTTTCAACCACCACGGCCACGGGCCAGAAACTGGCAAAGCAACACTTTGGAGAGGACAGCGTCTTCTACTTCCCCCTGGATTTCCGGTTTGCGATGCGCCCGTATTTCGCGGCCCTGCGGCCGCGGCTGATTGTCCTCGCCGAGACTGAATTCTGGCCGAATTTTCTGAGCACGGCGCATGCCAGCGCCCGGGTTGCTGTGGTGAATGCGCGCATTTCCGACCGCTCCTGGCCGGGCTACCGGCGCTTCCGGCCCATCCTGAAGAAGGTTTTGCGGAATGTCGATCTGTTCCTGGCGCAAACCACACAGGATGCATCCCGTTTGCGCGACATTGGCGCGCCCGCGGAGCGCGTGCAGGTAAGCGGCAATCTGAAATTTGACGTGACTATGCCCAGCGCTCCTGCGATTGTCGCCAGCCTGCGTTCAGCTTTTCAGCAGGCCGCGGCGGGGCCGGTCGTGGTCTGTGGCAGTTCGGTCGAAGGCGAAGAGGGGCTGCTGTTGCGCGCCTTCGAGAACGTGCTGGCCAGCCATCCGCGTGCGGTAATGATTCTGGCGCCGCGCCGCCCGGAGCGTTTCGGAGAAGTTGCGCAGTTGCTGGAACATCTGGGCATCCGCTTCTGGCGGCGCTCGCTGTGGGGCGGCGATGCGATTTCCGGCGGCGTCTTTCTGGTGGATACCATTGGCGAACTCGCGTCACTCTATGCCCTGGCCGATGTGGCGTTCGTGGGCGGAAGCCTGGTCCCCCGCGGCGGACACAATATCATTGAGCCGGCGCAGCACGGCGTGGCCATCATGGTCGGCAATCACACCGAGAATTTTCGCGACATCATCAGTTTGTTTCAGAGTCAGGACGCCATCCGCGTGGTGGGAGCGGCGGAGTTTCCTCTGGTCCTGATGGATTTGCTTTCCAACGAAGCCGAACGAGTCGCGCTGGGCCACCGTGGAGCGGAGACTTTACGGTCGCAGATGGGCGCCACGGAAAAGACGCTGCGGGCCCTGGAACAATTGCTCGACACCGCTCACGTAGGGGCGGGTCCCTGACCCGCCCCGGCCATGGCGAAGCCATGGCAGAGGGTTTGAAGTGCCAGAATTTGTAAGGTGCGAACACCAGCCGGGGCTTCGCCACGGCCCGGACGGGTCCCTTCGGCTTCGCTCAGGGCAGGCTCCGACCCGTCCCTGCACGGTGCTGACATGAATCCGCTTAGCTCACTCTTCGGACTCGGAGTTCACGCGCGCAACGCGCTTTATGACCGTGGCATCGCTCGCGCCCAGAGGCTCGCCGGCCCGGTGGTAAGCGTGGGAAACCTGTCCGTTGGCGGATCGGGTAAAACGCCTTTTGTGCTGCTTCTGGGCGAGTTGCTGAAAGAAAGAAAGATCCAGTTCGACATTCTCTCGCGCGGCTATGGGCGCAAGACCCGGGGCGTGTCCCTGGTCGATCCCGCCGGCTCCGCGCCCGATTTCGGCGACGAGCCTCTCCTGATGGCGCGGCGCTTGAAGGTCCCGGTCATCGTCGGCGAAGACCGCCACACCGCTGGCGTTTTTGCGGAAGAGAAGTTTGGACCGCAGCTCCACTTGCTCGACGATGGCTTTCAGCATCGCTCACTCGCTCGCGATTTTGATATCGTGCTGGTCACTCCCGAAGATGCTCGCGACCGCTTACTTCCCGCCGGACGACTGCGCGAGCCGCTGGCCTCGCTCCGCCGCGCCGATGCAGTTGTGCTCACCGGTGGCGCTTCTGCCAGCGCCTTTCCGCTCCACCAGAAGCTGGTCTGGAAGGCGCGTCGTGGAATCATTCCCGCCGACGTTCCGTCCCGGCCGGTGGTGTTCTGCGGCATCGCCCGGCCACAAAACTTTGCCACGCAACTGCGCACCGCCGGCATCGAACCTGTGGCCGAAGCTTTCTACCGTGACCATCACGCATACTCTGAGCAGGACATCCGCGATTTGCTGGCACTGCGACAGCGCAGCGAGGCCGACGGCTTTGTGACCACGGAAAAAGATGCGGTCAACCTGGGCGGGTACCTGGCCGCGCTCGATCCGCTGGCGGTCGTCCCGGTCAAGATGGAATTGACCGACGCAGCTAACGCTGTGGATACCATGCTGGCCAGGATTGCGGAACGAAGCTGCCAGCCGTGAGAAAATCGGTATTGATTTTGTAGCGCCGGCATCTTGCCGGCTGTCCCGAGGGCGTCTCGCCCTCGGCGCCCAAAGTTGAAAGTACCGCCTGAGCGCGCATGAGCAAGCACCTCAAAGTCACGGAGCGACTGAGAAAGATCGTCGAGTCCTTTCCCAAGGTGACCGTCACCGTGCTCGGCGACCTGGTGGCCGACGAATTTATTTTCGGCGAAATCTCCCGGGTTTCACGCGAAGCTCCGGTGCTGATTCTCAAACATCGCGAACGCAGCATCATGCCCGGCGGCGGAGCCAATGCGGTCAGCAATCTCGCGGACCTGGGCGTCAACGTGCTGCCGGTCGGGGTGGTCGGCGACGACGAGGCCGGCCGCCTGCTGCTCAAGGCCTTCCGCCACAAGCATGTCCCCGTGAGCGGTGTTTTGAAGGACAAGAGTTACGCCACCGTCACCAAAACCCGCATCCTCGCCGGCATGGCCCATACCGCGCGGCAGCAGGTGGTTCGTCTGGATCGCGAACCTGAGCATGAACCCAATCGTCATCTGAAACGCGAGCTGGTGCTGGCCGCGCGTGAGTACGCCCGCGTCTCGGATGTCCTGCTCATTTCAGATTACGGTTATGGAGCCGCCACGCCTGCGATCTTGAATGCGGTCCGCTATAAAGGGAGGCTCCAGGGAGTGCCGGTGGTTCTCGATTCCCGCTACCGCATGCTGCAATATTCGGGCGTGACCGCGGCCACGCCGAATGAGCCCGAGGTTGAAGAGGCGCTGGGAGTGCGCATCGGCCACGATTGGCGGATCCTGTGCGCCGCCGCCGAACAGGTCATGTCGCAAATGAAGCTGCAGTCGTTGGTAATCACGCGCGGGCGCGATGGCATGGTTGCGTTCACCCGCCGCCAGAAGCCTGCCGACATCCCGATCTTCGGGTCCGACCAGGCGGCTGACGTCACCGGCGCCGGCGACACCGTGATCGCCACATTCACGGCTGCTCTCGCCGCCGGAGCCAGCGCCGAAGACGCGGCCCACCTGGCGAATTACGCGGGCGGCATCGTGGTCATGAAGCGAGGGACGGCAACCGCATCGCAGCAGGAATTGTTGCAGGCGCTGGACCAGGCGCCGCCGGTGGTACGACCTCACTGATATCGCGACACTGACGACGTGGGGACAGCCGCCCTCGGCTGTCCAGGCGAGCCAGGCTCGCCGGTGTTGTGCCGAGGCCAGAATTGCGGAGCTTCGCTCCGCGGGACAGCCGAGGGCGGCTGTCCCCACGTGGTCCGCCTAATTCAACGTCCGCGCATGGTGCGGAGAGAGCATTCAGGAAAAAGACGATCGCACACAAACTTCTCAATCGCGCAGAACTGCAACAGCAGGTGGCGAAATGGCGCCAGGCGGGGGACTCCATCATCCTGGCCAATGGCGCCTTCGATCTGCTGCACGTCGGCCACGTACGTTACCTGCACGCGGCCAAAGCTCTGGGCGGACGATTGATCGTGGCCGTCAATTCGGACGAATCCGTGCGCGCCCTGAAAGGCGAAGGCCGCCCCCTGATGCCGGCCGGGGAACGCGCCGAAATTCTGGCTGCGCTGGCCGATGTTGACGCGGTTGTGATCTTTCCGGAACCCGACGTGCGCGCCATTGTTCGCGAACTCCGCCCCGATGTGCATGCCAAGGGCACGGACTACACCGCCGAGACTGTTCCCGAGCGCGATGAAGTGATCGCCGGTGGCGGACGAGTGGAAATTGTGGGCGATCCTAAAGACCATTCCACCACCGAGATGATTCGCTCCCGCCTGGGGCGGACGCGTTCGTGAGCACACCCTCGCCAGCTGAAACTCATTCTCAAGATGTGGCGGAGTTTACGATGGCACGGCCCGCAATCGCCCGGATGCTGATCGTGCGCCTGGGCGCCATGGGCGACGTCATTCACGGCCTGCACGCCGCGGCCGCCCTGCGCCAGGCATTTCCCGATACGATGCTGGGCTGGCTCATCGAAGAGCGCTGGGCGGAATTACTGTGCACCTTGCCCACGCCGCGCTCGGGCCCGCGGTCGGCGCAACGTCCGCTGGTGGACCGGGTCCACACGGTGAACACCCGGCAGTGGCGGCGCGCGCCTTTTTCGGCGGCAACCTGGGAACGCGTCGCCGCCAGCTTGAGCGATTTGCGGGCCGCGCGTTATGAAATTGCCATCGACCTGCAGGGCGCGGTGCGCTCGTCATTGTTGGCCCGGTGGTCGGGAGCGCCCGTCATTTACGGATCAGCCCAGCCTCGCGAAAACCTGGCCACCATGTTTTACACGCGTCAGATAATCGGTGGTGGCGAACACATTGTGGAACAGAATCTTGCACTCGCCGAAGCGGTTGCCCACCGTCCCCTGAAGATACCGCCGGTCCAGCTTCCACGCGACCATGCCGCCGAGCAGGAATGCGACCAGCAGCTCAGAGCGAAAGGCAGGCAGGAGTTCGTACTGCTCAACCCGGGCGCTGGCTGGGGAGCGAAGCAATGGCCCGCCGAACGTTACGGGCAGGTGGCAAAACAATTGCTGCAAGATGGTTTGAAATCGTTCATCAACGTCGGCCCCGGAGAAAAAGATCTCGCGCATTCAGTGGAAGCGGCCAGCGGCGGCGCTGCCGAGACTTTCAGCGGTTCGCTCACCCAGTTGATCGCGCTCACGCGTCGTGCCCGGCTGTTCATCGGCGGCGATACCGGCCCCATGCACCTGGCGGCGGCCCTCGAAGTTCCGGTCGTCGCCATCTTCGGGCCGACCGATCCCGCGCGCAACGGCCCTTTCGGCACCCGCGCCATCGTGTTGCGCAGTCCGTCCAGCAACACCAGCTACCAGCATGTATTCCAGTCCGACGGTGGCCTGCTTGAAATCAGCTCCGGGCAAGTGGTTGCCGCGGCCCGCCAGTTGCTGGGGGAGCGTCATGGCTAGGTGGTCTGCGATTGCGCGCCGCGTCCGCGTCCCGCTGGGCTTTGCTTTTGCCATCTTCTATTTCTGGCTGGCTCGACCTACCGTGCAGTCGATCCTGCTCGGCGCCGCTCTGGTGATTCCGGGACTTCTGATTCGGGCAGTGGCTTCCGGCCAGTTGCAGAAAAACGAACAGCTTGCCACTGCGGGGCCTTACGCCTACACCCGCAATCCGCTCTACCTCGGGTCGTTGATTCTGTCGGTCGGATTTGCGCTGGCCGCGCGCAGCTGGTGGATCGTCGGCGGAATCATTGTCTTGTTCTTTGCCATCTATCTTCCCGTGATCCGTGCCGAGGAAGAATTTCTGCGTGAGCGCTTCCCCCAGTTCGAAGATTATTCCCGCCGGGTGCCTCGCCTGTTCCCGCGAGTGAGCGCATCCGGCAATCGCAGCGGAGTCTTCAGCTGGGCGCTGTACTGGAAGCACCGTGAGTACAACGCCACCCTGGGAGCGGCAGCGATGCTGGCAGCGGTAGTGGCCAAAATGCTGCTATGGCACTAGCCACTGTTTCGTGTCGGACACTCATGTCCGACCCACACTTCACACTTAGACTTGCCTAATTCTTCGCCAGCAACGCCTTGGCCCGGCCGAGTTCGGGCCGATCGGAATTTGAGCCTGCGCAGGCTTTCACCAGTTGTGCGTAATAGACGGCGGCCTTTTCATTCTTCCCCGCCATCTCGGCCGCGCTGGCGGCGCCGTAGAGCCCGTTGAAGCGATTGGGATTGAACTTCAAATCAGTCTCATATTCGGCCAGCGCCTGGTCCGGGTGTTTGGCCTCCAGCAGAAGATCGGCAAGCATCTCCCGCGCCGGAATGTCCTCAGGTTCGTCGCCGGTGGATTCCTCTTCCTCGGCGATGGCACGCAAGGTCTTGATCGCCTCTTCGTCCTTGCCTTCGGCATGCGCCACCCAGGCGCCGGCTTCTTTCTGTGCGTCTTCCACCACGTTGGCCCACGACGACTTCTTGTTTTTCAGCATTTCCCTGCGAAGCGATTCCAGCTCGGCAATGTCCTTCCGCGCTTCCGCCACATTCCCAGCCCGTGCTGCACCGATGGCGCGCGCCCAGTACGTAATCGCCTTGTCGCCGGAATCAGCGCCGGGCGCGGGAGTCAACGCAGCGGCCTCCGTCCAGTGATGAAGTTCCAGGGCATAGAGCGCGGGAAACTTCGACAACGCATAGGCGTGCGGATCATAGCCTTCGCCGTACATGTCGTTCATTGGCGGCAAGGCTTTCACTTCGGCGATAACCGCTTGCGCATCGGCCTCCCGACCACTTTGCAGGTAGGCATAGACCAGGAAGTCCATGGCATGAAATTGATGGCCTTCGCCGCCCATGTGCATGGCTGCAGTCTTGCGGGTGGCGGCGATGGATGCCAGATTGGAATCGATGTCATCCTGCCACAGCCCCAGCCGCGCAAAAATGTGCGACGGCATATGCAGCGCATGTGGCGCAGCGGGAGCAATCCTGGCATAGCTGCGCGCCGCGGGCAGGCCCAGTTCTGCCAGTTGCGGCTTGTCGTAACTGTGAATCAGGTAATGCGCCACTCCGGGATGGCCGGGCTCCTGCTTGAAAAGTGTTTCCAGCACGGCCGCCGCCTTCTTTCGGTTGGCGAACGTGGTGTCGCCGTCCTCTTCCGACGCCAGCAGCGAAAGCGCGTAAAATGCCGCTGCCTCGAGATCGCTGGGATACCGCTGATAGACGCCTTCCATTGCCCGCGAGTAGGCCCTGGCGCGCTCCTCGTGATCGCCTTTCTTTCGGTAAAATAGGCTCAAGGCTGCGATGTAATCGCGCTCGCGATCGCTGCCGGGATGCAGCGACTGCGCCTTCTTCAGTTCGGCCCTTCCCCGCTTGACGGTGGCGGAATTGGGTTGGTCCCAAAGCTGGTGCCACAGGCTCATGGCCACGCCCCAATGAGCCATGGCGCAGGTCGGATCATCTTTCGCAATCTGCACGAATTCTTTTTCCGCCTCCTCGTACCAGAACGAATGCAGCAGCGCGACCCCGCGTGCAAACGCCTTCTGCGAAGACGAGGAGCAGGAAACGGGGAAGTGCACGGTCCCCAGTTGTTCCGCAGTCAGATCTTCGTGGTGATGGCCTTCGTCGGCGAGCACGAACACTCCAATCAGCGAGATTACAGCGAGCACCGCGGCAATGCGTTTCATAGGAGGCTCCATCGAGAGCGAGTCTAGACCGGTCACGATGCAGGGTCAACCGCAGAAGGGAACAGCGTGGGTCGGACACTCTTGTCCGACGCGGTTGACTTTGACTTGTCCTGAATTGAGCGCCCTTGCTCGGCAATGTGCACAGAACTCAAAACCAAATTCAAATTCAACAGCGTCGGACAAGAGTGTCCGACCCCACACACCGACGATTCACATATAAAACAGACTCAACCGGGGCAGCCCGTACTTCTCCAGCAGTTTTTTGTGCAGATATTGCTTCTGCAACTGGTCGATCTGCGCGGCCGGCATCTTGCGGCGATAGGGACTCAATTCGCGATCGGCCTCGGCCCGGACGGCGACGATCTCGTCGTCGCCCGTGGCCGCCAGCAGCACCGCGAACAACTTCTCTTCCAGCACCGTCAGCCGCCGTTCAAGGTCTTCCAGTCGCGGCGCGGTGATTTCCATCTCCGACGCCAGCTCACGCAGCGTGCCGGCCGTAGCTCGCGCCGCCGCCGTCCCTGAAATTTCGGGCCGCTCCGGCAGTTTTGCGGTAAGCAGCAGGTCGGCGTTCCGCCGCAGAAAAGCCACGATGTCAGCCGCCTGAAAGCCTGCCGGCTTGGCTTTGGGCGGTTCGCTGCTCGACGTGCCCACCACCGCCTCTTTCATCTCTTCGGCGGCAGCCAGCACTTCCTGCGCACAATAAGCCAGGCTGTTGACCTTGCGCGGCGTAGGACGTTTCTCATAGCGCTCGAACGCCCCGTCGATCCCGCGCAGGACCGCTTCCAGGGGAATGCCGGCGTCCTTCCAGGTTTCGATCAACGCCCAGTCCAGGGTCGAGAGCAGCAGGATGCCACCCCGTCGCCGTTGAAACTGCTCTTCGATTTCGGTGAAGTAGTTGAAGTAGTTTTCCACGACGGCTCAGCGAGAGCGCGGCTTGCGGCTGGGCGTCGCGGGGGGAGAATCTTTCGGGGCTGCGCCGCCTTCACGCCCGGACTTCGCCTCCAAGTTCCGTTCCCAGATCAGACGCAGGCCGTCCAGAGTAAGCAAATCGTCAACGTGCCTGATGTATTTCGATCCCTTTCCAATCAGTGCGGCCAGTCCGCCGGTGGCCACCACCGTCGTTCCCCCTCCCATTTCTTCCAGCAAGCGCTCGAGAATGCCGTCCACCAGTCCGAGGTAGCCGTGGTAAAGCCCGGATTGCAGACTGCCGACGGTAGTCGTACCAATCACGCGCACCGGTTTGCGGATGGCCACGCGCGGCAGGCGTGCCGTCTTCTGGAACAGGGCGTCGGCGGAAATCCCAATGCCCGGACAAATCACGCCGCCCGTATACTCGCCTTTTGCGGACACGCAGTCGAAGGTTGTGGCCGTGCCGAAATCCACCACGATGCAGGGGCCGCCAAATTTCTCGAAGGCAGCCACCGAATTCACAATGCGATCGGCGCCAACCTCTGCGGGATTCTCGTAAAGCACGGGCATGCCGGTTTTGACCCCGGGCTCGATAAACAGCGGCCTGGTGTTGAAATAACGTTCGCCGACCTGGCGCAAAGTGGAGTCGAGCGGCGGCACCACGGAAGAAATGATGATGCCGTGGACACCCTGGACTTCAATTTTTTCCATGGCAAACAAGTTACGGAAGAGCACGCCGTATTCGTCCACGGTTTGGGTGGCAATGGTCGCCACGCGCCAGTTGGCCACCAGCGACTCGTAGTGCTGTGACTCAGCGTGACCGTGTGGCACAGCTTTGGCGAACACTCCCAGCACTGTATTCGTATTGCCCACATCAAGAACAAGCAGCATAGTCAGAAAATCCGTTTCGCAAAAATCCGTGGTCTGTGCGGGTCCGGGTCGGAGCCTGCCCTGAGCGAAGTCGAAGGGACCCGGCCGTCGCGGTTTGTGCGGCGGCAGTCGAGCGGGCTTCGCCCGCCGGGCGGGTCTGAGACCCTCCCCCACACGAACCGCGCCACTTCCTACAACAATTTCACGGTCCCGCTTAACACCGTCCGCAAGCCCTCCTCGGTCCTTACCTGCAAAAATCCGCGTGGATCCAACCCCTCAGTCACCCCTTCAAAACCGCCATTCTCTTCTACCCGCACCCGCCGGCCGCGGGATGACGGCGAGGCATCCTGAAATCGCCGCAGAATCAACTCATGCGCACCCGGCTTCTCCAGCAGGTCCCGATATTCGCGGTCGAGCGATTTTAGCAAACCCGCGCACAGCTCCACCCGCGACCATTCCGTGCCGCTCACCAGCCGCAGGGAGGTTGCGACCGGGTGCAGTTCGGCCGGAAACTTCGTCTGGTTCACGTTGATCCCAATTCCCACCACAATGTGGCGGACGCGCGTGGCTTCCGCGTTCATTTCCGTCAGAATGCCGCAAAACTTCTTCCCTCCGACCAGGAGATCGTTAGGCCATTTCAGATCAGGAGAGATCCCGGAATCAATCTGCTGCACCGCGGAGTGCACCGCGAGGCCCGCTGCCAGCGAGATCACCAGCGCCTCCGAAGGCGGCAACTCCGGGCGCAGCACGACTGAGCAGTAGATCCCCGCCGAAGGCGCTGATTCCCATTGATGCGCGCCGCGTCCCCGCCCGGCGGTTTGCTCCTCTGCCACGAAGACGCTGCCTTCTGAAGCGCCTGCGGCGGCGCTTTCCATGGCTTCGACACTGGTAGAACCGACCTTATAATAGTGATGATAGTTGCGATGAACATCTGCGCCGAAAATCGTGCCCTTCAGGGCGGGCGCGAGCATGTCGGGCAGCAGCAGATCAGGCACAGCCTTGAGCTGGTAACCGGTCGCCGGATGCCCGGCAATTTCAACTCCCAGCGCGCGCAGTTGCTGTACCAGGCGCCACACCTCAGAGCGGCCCGTACCGATCTCGTCGGCAATCTTGGTGCCGCTCACGACCACGGTGGCGTGGTCCATCAGCAAGCGCACAATCCGCCCCAGGCGCAGGTCCGTCCGCTGCGGCACCGGATCGTGTGGCCGCGGGCGATTCGCCCGCGCAGTCTTGCTGGAATCCCGCTCTGTGGCTTCTTCGGTAATGCAGAGAATTATGCGGGAGGCAGGGACAAAGAACAAATCGGCGCTGATGGGGGATGGGCGTCCCGCCCGTCAGGAATCGTCCGTGCGCGACGGGCGAGGACGCCCGTCCTCCAACCCTACACCGGTGTCACCCGCAGGCTCATATCCACGGCCACAGCCGAGTGGGTCAGCGCTCCTACGGAAATAAAATCTACTCCGGTGTCGGCATAGGCCCGAACGTTTTCCAGGCCAATGCCTCCGGCACACTCCACCGGAATATGCCGCTCCGCCCTGGCACAGCGCGCGACTGCCTCCTTCACATGTTCCACCGGCATGTTGTCCAGCAGAACCGCTTCCGCACCGTGAGCGAGTGCATCGTCCAATTCCGCCAGCGTCCGGACTTCCACCTCGATAGGCTGTGAACCGCGACGGTTACGATGCGCCCTTTCCAAAGCAGCCGCAATACTCCCCGCCAGCGCAATGTGATTGTTCTTGATCAGCACTCCGTCGGAAAGATCCAGGCGATGGTTCTGACCGCCGCCACAACGCACTGCGTACTTATCCAGTATCCGCAGGCCGGGCGCGGTCTTCCGGGTGTCGAGGATGCGTGCCCGGGTCCCGGAAACCGCATCCACAAATTGGCGTGTCAGGGTGGCGATGCCGCTCAACCGCTGTAAAAAGTTGAGAATCACGCGCTCGCAGGAAAGCACCACGCGCGCATTGTGCCTCAGCACCGCAATGGTCTGGCGGTCGTGCAGGCGTACGCCGTCGAAAATCTCGGGATGGCTGGTGACCTCATAGTGCGAAGTCACAGCTCCATCCAGCAGCGCATAAACGTCCAGGATGCGGGGCACACAGCCCAATCCCGCGAGAATGCACTCCTGTTTGGCGATGATGGTGCCCGAGGCGCGCTGGCCGGGATCAATGCAGGCATAGCTGGTGGCATCGCTGGTGGCGCGGTCCTCCAGCAATGCGTTCTCGACAATCCCGGTAATTCGCCGGCCGTTCCAATCCATAGTGCGCCAAATCTGAGAACCGGGAACTGACAACCAACAACTGTCTTCTGAAATCCAGTTCACAGTTTGAGTTGTCAGTTCCCAGTTCGCTCTAACTGATCAAGGCTGCTCCGGACCTTCTCCCGTAAGACTTCCAGCTCGGCCAGCCGTTTTCGCATGCCTTCGACCACTTTGGCCGGGGCCTTAGCCAGAAATTGTTCGTTCCCCAATTGCCGGGTGCTATTGGCAATCTCTTTCTCCATCTGCTCCAGTTCTTTGGTAAGGCGCTGCCGTTCGGCGGCCACATCAATCTTCTTCTCGTAAATTACGTGGACATCGAATCGCGCCGTGGAGCGCGCCCCCGCCATCTGCGACAACGGCTTCTCCACGAAAGCTATATCCGTCACGCCGGCCAGCCGCTCGATGGCGCCGAGATTCTCCTCCAGCAGGGTCTTGATCTTGGCATCCTGCGTATAAACCTGGATGGGAACTTTCTGCTTTTGCTCGACTTTCAATTCCGCCCGCAAATTGCGCACGCTCACGATCAGGTCCTGCACGATCGCCATACTCGTTTCCGCTTCGAGATCGAATTGCTTCTCATCTGCTTGCGGATAGGCGGCCAGCGCAATCGATTTCAGCGGCGGATTGCCGTCGTAAACCGCGTGCCATATTTCTTCCGTGATAAACGGCATGACCGGATGCAGAAGCCGCAACGATGCTTCAAACAAACTGACCAGGTTGCCGCACGCAATGCCCGCGGATTCCTGCCCAGTTCCGTTCTCCGGCGCGAGGCGCGGCTTCATCAGTTCGATGTACCAGTCGCAGAAATCGCCCCAGAAGAAATCATAGATGCGGTTTGCCGCCTCATGGAAACGATAGGTCTGCCAGGCATCGTTAACGTCCTTGGTCACCCGGTGAAAGCGCGAAAGTATCCAATGATCTTCGAGGGTCAAGGGCTGAAACCCGGCAATACCCGTGTGCGGCCGGGTCTCAGCCTGCCCTGAGCGAAGTCGAAGGGACCCGGCCAGGGCGGGTCGAAGACCCGCCTCCAATCCCTTGAGAAACTCCTGCTGCTTCCACACTCCAGCCTGCTCAGCTCGATCCACATTCATGAACATGAACCGCGCCGCATTCCAAATCTTGTTGGCAAAGGCGCGGTAGCCGTCGGTGCGGCTCTCGCTGAATGCAATGTCGGTTCCCGGGGCCGCCATCGCCGCCAGCGTGAAGCGGGTTGCGTCCGTTCCGAAGCGCTGAATTATTTCCAGCGGATCAATCACGTTCCCTTTGGTCTTCGACATTTTCTGTCGGTCGGCATCGCGCACCAGGGCGTGGATATAAACCTGGCGGAAGGGTACGCTGTCGTCTTTTTTGTCCTCCCATCCGCTGGCCTGCTTAAGCGCCGGGTCCTGCTGGTGCCCCTGCATGAAGTGGCAGCCGAACATGATCATGCGCGCCACCCAGAAAAACAGGATTTCGTAAGCGGTAATCAACAGCGTAGTCGGATAGAAAACTTCCTGCGCCCGCGTCGTCTCCGGCCAGCCCAGCGTGGTAAAAGGCAGCAGCCCGGAAGAAAACCAGGTGTCGAGAACATCCGTATCCTGCTTCAGTTCCGATGCGCCGCACTTCGAACACTTCGCCGGCGCCTCGCGGGCAACAATAATTTCGCCACACTTGCAGTGCCACGCCGGAATGCGGTGCCCCCACCACAACTGCCGCGAGATGCACCAGTCGTGAATGTTGTGCATCCAGTTCAGATAAATCTGCTTGTAGTTCTCCGGAACAATCGTGATCTCGCCGTTCTCGACGACCTCCGTGGCGCGGTCGGCCAGCGGCTTGATCTTGATGAACCACTGCGTCGAAAGCCGCGGCTCGACGACGGTCCCGCAGCGATCGCACTTCCCGATCGCAATGGTGTAATCCTTCTCGCCCACCAGAAATCCCTGCTGGCGCAAGTCTTCGAGCACCCGCTCCCGCGCGGCATAGCGGCTCAAGCCGGCATAAGGACCGGCATTCTCGTTCATGTGAGCGTGCTCGTCCATGATGTCGATCTGCGGCAGGTTGTGGCGCAGCCCGGCCTGGAAATCATTGGGATCGTGCGCCGGTGTCACCTTGACCGCGCCCGTGCCGAACTCCGGATTCGCCAATTCATCCGTGATGATCGGAATCTCCCGATTCATCAGCGGCAGCAACACTTTCTTCCCCTGAAGATGCTTGTAGCGTTCGTCCTTCTCGTTGACCGCGACCGCGGTATCGCCCAGCATCGTCTCCGGACGGGTGGTGGCCACGGTGATGAACTCATCCGTGCCAATCACCGGATAGCGGATCTCGAACAGTTTGCCCTGGACTTCTTCGTGCTTGACCTCAAGATCCGAAATCGCCGTCTCGCACCGCGGACACCAGTTGACGATGTACTTGCCGCGATAAATCAACCCCTCTTCATACAGGCGGACGAAAACCTCGCGCACGGCGCGCGAAAGCCCTTCGTCCATGGTGAAGTATTCGCGGTCCCAATCGACCGACGCCCCCAGCCGCTTCATCTGGTCGAGAATTGCGCCGCCGTAATGCCGCTTCCATTCCCACACGCGCTCGATGAAAGCTTCGCGTCCCAGATCGCGCCGCTTCTTGCCTTCCGTCGCCAGCTGCCGCTCCACCATCATTTGGGTAGCGATGCCGGCGTGGTCGGTGCCGGGCAGCCACAGAGTCAGAAATCCGCGCATGCGATGCCAGCGCACGATAATGTCCATCTGCGTCTGGTTGAGCATGTGGCCCATGTGCAGGCGCCCGGTAACGTTCGGAGGCGGCAGCAGCAGCGTGAACACCGGCCGCGTCTCTTTTTCTGAACGGCCCGGCGGCGGCGTGGGCACGGAAAAAAGCTTCTCCGTGACCCAGTACTCGGCCCAGCGCGTTTCAATCGCGCCCGGCTCATACGCTTTGGGAAGGTCGTGAGGCATGGCTTCTGACAGCTGCACTATGTCCTCAACAGTCAGCCGTTTAACGGATACGAAAATGTCCCCGCGACGCCTGCTTCCATCACAAGTGCTCGGAGGCTGAAGGCTGAGTGCTGAAGGCTGATAGCTGGTTACTTCGATATTACAGGCCGGAGAAAACAAGGGTCAAACGACTGGGGGTTCGAAGACAGAGCACTTTGAAACGACACATCATAGTAACTAAGTAGTAAAAGTCGACAGCGAGATGCATTTTCAGCGGGAGCTGACGTTGACACCGTCGACGCACTGGTGTTGATCTGGCGCGCGGTGCGCTCGCTTCGCTCGCGCTTGAGCTGTGCTGAGCTGGCGGGACGTTGAGTTGAGTTGTGTTGAGTTGACGCGGGCCCTGGTGACGGGTTGCGCTGGTGCTGGGTTGCGTTGCGTTGCGTTGCGCTGGCGCGGCTCTGGCCAAAAAAAAATGTGAGAGTGGGAGTGGAGCTGAGTTGGCGTTGGAGATGCGTTGAGTAGACGCGGCGCGTTGAGTTGAGCCGCAGGCTGGCCCTGTGGGCGTTGAGGGTGCTGCGGTCGCTACTGTGGCATTTAGGTCTCCTTGTGAGATTCTCACTTAGATTCAGTCTCTTGTTCCTCGCGCCACGACTCTTCTTCAGTGCACGCGGTTCTCTATCACCTGCGTGGGAGTTGTAATCGTTGTTGATAAAGATATTGACGCTGCTAGTTCTTAACGGAGAGGGAGCCTTCTCAATCAGCCGGAAATTGTGATCAGCCCCTTCATAGTAGGGGGCGCGGGCCTGACTGTCACTCGCTGAGGATTATAGGGGAGATAACCTCATTGTGGTACAGTTTCGCGAATAGGACGATGAGGCCCTAAACCACGAGGCCGACAAGTGCGTAGACGAGCCGTACGGTTGATCTGCGTTGTAGTTGTAGTAGTGGCACCCTTTCTGCCGCCGCAGGCAAGTTCCGGAGAAGCTGTAAAGGAAGTCCGGCGCGTGCTCATTATTAACGAAATTGGCGGTGTCTCGTCACCCGGCTTCGCTGAAATCGATCAGGCAGTCTTCACTGGTCTACAAAAATCTCCGTACCGGATCGAGCTCTATGAGGAGAGCCTGGATCTCATCCTATTCCCAGACCGAGTTTCGCAAGACAGGTTTCGAGAAGCGATTATTCAAAAATACACAGCCCGCAAGCCCGACGTGATCATTGCCGCCGGGCCAGAATCCCTGAAGTTCATCGCGACGCTGCACGACAAGTTCCAAGGTACCCCAGTTGTCTTCTGCACAATTTGGAGCGGAATTCCGGACGAGCTAATGCACGGCATTCCCTTTACTGGTGTTGTCGCCCAGTTACACCCCGAGGAAACCCTGAATGTGGCGTTGCACTTGCTGCCCAGCACCAAGCACGTGGTAGTCGTCGGTGGAGTGGGTAAGTTTGACGAAGGATGGGAAGCCATCGCTAAGCAGAGTTTCCACAACTACGAATCGAAGCTTGAATTCACGTATCTCTTCGACTTGACCATGCCCGCACTGCTTGAGAGGCTCAAGCATCTACCCAGCGATACTATTGTTTATCACACTTCAATCTCGCAAGATCCAGCGGGAGACCGCTTTATCGATTCAGCTCAATCGATACCGATGGTGGCCAGTGCAGCGAATGCTCCTGTCTTTGTAATGGACGATGTGGATCTTAGAGCAGGAACAGTGGGTGGCGATCTGGTGAACTGGGCCGACGACGCTCGCAGCGCAGCAGAGATTGCTGTGCGGGTTCTCAACGGCGAGAAGCCCCAGGATATCCCCGTCGTCACGAGCAACCACGTCTACATGTTCGACTGGCAGGCGCTCAAGCGGTGGGGACTGGATGAAAAGAACCTACCCGCAGGCAGCATTGTGCTCAACCGACAGCCCACCGTCTGGGAACTGTACCAGTGGTACATCATCGGTGGCATTGTCTTGCTCTTGTTGCAAACGCTGCTCATTTTTGGACTATTGCGGCAGCGGGCGAGGCGCAGAACGACAGAATCTGAACTGAAATTGTCTAATGACCGGCTTCGTGATGCAGTAGAGGTTGGGAAATGTGTGGGATGGGACTGGGACGCCAAGACCGGGCACGACCGTTGGTTCGGCGATTTGCAGACCATGTTCGGGATCCAATCGGATACCCATTCCGGACCCAAGGAGGACTTTTACAGCCGGGTACACCCGGAAGATCGAGCACTCGTCGGGAAAGCGGTTGCGGATGCCAAGCAAAGCCGGGGACCATACGCCGCAGAGTTCCGGGTCTTGCGCCTTGACGGAACCGTGCGCTGGATTAACGCGAGGGGACAGTTCTACTACGCAGCCAATGGTGACGCCATGCGAATGCTCGGCATGGCTGTAGACATCACCGAGCGCAAGCTTGCGGAGGAATCTCTTGCCGACGTTGGGCGGAGGCTGATTGAAGCCCACGAGGAGGAGCGTACCTGGATCGCGAGAGAGCTCCACGACGACGTCAATCAGCGGATGGCACTGTTGGCAATCGAACTGGATCGATGGAACCAACAACTTCCGCCCTCGGCAGTTGAATTTCACGATCACATCCATCACGCCAGCCAGCGTCTTTCGGACATCGCCAACGACATTCAGGCCCTGTCGCACCGCCTCCATTCTTCAAAACTCGAATACCTGGGCCTGGTGGCAGCGGCCAAGAGCTTCTGCAACGAGTTGTCCGAGCAACAGAAGGTAGAAATTGACTTCAGCCATACGGCCATACCGCGAAGTGTGCCCAAGGAAATCTCGCTTTGTCTGTTCCGAGTTTTACAGGAAACTTTGCAGAATGCCGTGAAGCACAGTGGCGTGCGGCACTTCAAAGTGGAACTGTGCGGTACAGAGGGAGAGATTCAACTGACCGTGAGCGACCTGGGAGTTGGCTTTGACTCGCAAGACGCCATCCACCGTCGCGGCCTCGGGCTCATCAGCATGCGGGAGCGAATGCAATTGGTGAGCGGTGAGCTTTCCATCAAGTCGCAGCCCGGTTCCGGCACTACGATCCGCGCTCGTGTGCCTCTCAGAGGAACTGACTCCCTCCGGGCAGTGGGGTAAAGAACATCCAATTTTATGTTTTATGTTCGCCTAGTGTCTGTGTCACTGGGAATGAACCGCTGAATGCTCTGCGCAGATTCGTTGGAAGATGTGGCTGTCTGGCTCGGCCTGGAGGCTGCCGCGTGGGTATCCACACAGAGTGTCAAAATTGTATGTCTTGGCTATTTCGTCCCAGAGGTGTTCGACTCGAATCGCCGCCTCTGCATTGCCTCGCGCCCAAAGCAGAGGTGCACATTCTCCGCAGGCGACAACACGCGGACGTTCTCCCTTTGCAGCCTTCGCTGCTGCCATAATGGTATTGCTCACGGCTTTCTGGAATCGAACCGGATCAGGCTGATCCTTCACCATGAATGTCGAGAGCGTTTCGGCAGCGTCCAATGAGATGTATCTCCCCTGCTCAATCGCGGCACCAATATCCAAGCCACGAGGCGGGCTGGCCCACCCTTTCCTTAAATCTGACCCATTCTGAGGCTGCCCCACCCTTGCGCATTTTGCAAGGGTGGGAGATGTTCATCCGTCACAGCGTTTCCGCCAACCAGAGTTTACGCTGGGGCATGCCCAAACGTCTCCGACGATGTTATGGCGGGGGCTACCTGCATTTCATTACCTCGAGCTGTTATCACCGTCGTCCGATCCTGGGGACAGCCCTGCGGCGCAGTCTGTTTCTGGAAGTGCTCGAGCAGGTGCGCCGCCGCTACAGGTTTGTCGTCGTCGGCTATGTGGTCATGCCGGAGCACTTCCATTTACTGATCAGCGAACCGCAGAAGGGGACGCCCTCGACCGTGATGCAAGTGCCGAAGCAGCGCTTTGCCCGGAAAATTCTAAAACGGTTACGGGCTTGTGGAGACCCAGCCCAGGGCCAACTCTGGGACGAAGGGCTGGCGGAAGGACACGCGTGGCAGCGGCGCTTCTACGATTTCGTGGTTTGGAGCCACGCCAAGCGACTGGAGAAGCTCCGCTACATCCACCGCAATCCGGTCAAGCGTGGGTTGGTGCGGGAGCCGGAGCAATGGCCGTGGAGCAGTTTTCGACACTACGCCTATGACGAAGCTGGTCCCGGTGTTCGTCGGTGAGCAGCAGCCCACCGAAATGAAGTTTCGCAATCTGGAGGGGAACGGTGGCTCACGCGAAACGATCCTGCCAACCCGGAAAAAGCAAGAGTGGAGTCGCCCTGCCGCGCATCCTTATTCCCACCCTTGCAAAAAGCGCAAGGGTGGGGCAGCCTCAGATTGAAATACCGCCGGGTAAAAAGGTGGGCCAGCCCCCCAGGCATGACGGCTACGCCGTCTTCGAACTTGAGGCGCGCCTCCTTACTGGGGCGGGCCGAACTCCGCGCCGGCAGACCCGCCGCCGCCCGCGCTCGCCTGGACCGCCTCGAATCCGATGCCCGCGGCAAGGGCTTTCTCCTGATTGCCCGCCAGGCCTCCGCATCTCTGCCGGGCGCCCACTAGAGAGTTCATGGTGCCCCATCCTTCCGCGTTTTTTGCGGAGGGTGGGTCTTGCCGGCTGCCCCACACGTCGCGGTGCGCGATGTGTGGGGCACCCGGCGATTGCAGTATCATCGTTGCGTGGACCAGCAGGTCTCGAAAGAGGAATCTCGCACGTCCCCTGGAAGATCTACAGCGAGTCTTCGACAAGCCTCCACGGGACTCAGTAGTGATGAGGCACATGTAAGACTCCTGGCGTCAGGTCCAAATGCTCTTCCCGAACCTGTTTCCCATCCACTCCTCTTACTGCTAGGCAAATTCTGGGCGCCCGTGCCCTGGATGCTGGAAGCCACGGTTGCACTGGAGCTGATTCTTGGCAAACGGGCCGAGGCGGTCATCCTCGGAGCCCTTCTGATTTTCAACGGTTTCCTCAGCCTTCTGCAGGAACGTAAAGCGGCAAACGCGCTGGCTCTGCTGCGGAAGAGCTTACCTGTACGAACTCGTGTAAAGAGGGATGGCGAGTGGCAGGTCATCGACTCCCACGAGATCGTGGTGGGCGATGCGATCTATCTGCGTATGGGAGATATCGTCCCTGCCGACGCGCGTATTACGGAAGGGCAAATTTCCGTTGACCAGTCGACGCTCACCGGGGAGTCTCAGCCGGTCGATCTTGCCGGGGGCCAGACAGCGCACGCGGGAGCAACGGTAGTCCGCGGGGAGGCGAGTGCCGAAGTCATTGCAACCGGGGAAAACACATCGTTCGGTAAAACCGCGGAGTTGGTGAGCACGGCCAAGACTGTCAGTCATCTCGAAGCGATTATCTTCCGTATCGTCAAATATCTTGTGATCCTGGATCTTGCGCTAGTGGCGGCGCTCGTTGTCTTCGCCTGGGTGACCGGCCTACCTCTGCGAGAGATGATACCGTTTGGGTTGATTTTATTAATCGCCTCGGTACCAGCAGCTCTGCCGGCGACCTTTACCCTGGCGACCGCGCTTGGATCCATGGAGTTAAGCCGGGCGGGCGCGCTGGTAACCCGGCTTTCTGCAATCGAGGAAGCCGCGGCGATGGACATTCTCCTCAGCGACAAGACCGGTACCCTTACAGAGAATCGATTGTCGGTGAAGGAAACCGTTGCCTATGCGCCATCGTCCGCAGCGGAACTGATACGCGTCGCAGCGTATGCGAGCGATGCAGGAAATCAGGACCCTATCGACCTGGCAATTCTGCGATCCTGCAGCGAACGCGGCATTAATGTCTCAGCGGAGCACAGAACCCAGTTCCTTCCCTTCGATCCTGCAACCAAGGTTAGTGAAGGTTTCGTGTCCGACCACGGCGAGGCGTTCCATGCGGTGAAGGGCTTTCCCGCTTCCGTAGTCGAAAAAGCGATGCCTAATTCTGCATGGCAAGCAGACTTCCAGAGGCTTGCAGGCAAGGGATATCGAGTCATCGCAGTCGCATCTGGGGTAGTCGGTCAGACTTTGAGTCTCACCGGTCTGATCGCCTTCGAGGACCCGCCGCGAACCGACTCCAAGGATCTGGTTAACCGATTGCAGAATCTTGGTGTGCGCGTGGTGATGATCACGGGCGACTCCTCTGCCACAGCAATTTCCGTAGCCGAGACGGTTGGTATAGGCAACCGCCTGTGCCAAACGGGGAACTCGCGTCCCATCGATTCGATCCAGCTAGGCGACTGTGACATCTTCGCCGGGGTCTATCCAGAGGATAAGGTGGCGCTGGTTCGCGCCGCGCAATCGCAAGGCCATGTCTGCGGCATGACGGGCGATGGCGTGAATGATGCGCCTGCCTTGAAGCAGGCCGAGACCGGTATTGCCGTGGCCAATGCAACGGACGTAGCGAAGGCCGCAGCGAGCCTGGTGCTTACGACTCCGGGCCTCGGCGATATCGTGGCTGCCATCGAGGTAAGCCGGCGAATTTACCAACGTATGCTGACCTACACGCTGAACAAGATCATCAAAACGATCGAGATAGGCGTATTCCTTACGTTGGGAGTGATGTTGACTCGGAGTTTTGTGATTACTCCGTTCCTGATTGTGCTCCTGTTGTTCACGAATGATTTCGTTACCATGTCGATCGCGACGGATAACGTGTCAGCCTCGCCCCGCCCTGACCGATGGGATATCCAAACCCTGATGCTGACCGCGAGTTCACTGGCGTCGCTCCTGCTGTTGTTCTCGCTAACGGTGTTCTTCCTGGCACGCAACGTTCTTCATTTTCAACTGGCCCAACTCCAGACCCTCGTCTTCGTCATGCTGGTCTTTAGCGGCCAGGGAGTCGTATACCTGGTGCGCGAGCGCAGACACTTTTGGCATTCGCGACCAAGCCGGTTGCTTCTGCTCAGCACCGGTATAGATATCGCGATCGTGAGCACCATGGCGGTTCGCGGAGTATTGATGGCTGCACTTCCATGGTGGAGCCTGGCCGAACTCCTCACGATCCTTGCAGTCTTTCTGGTTCTGTTGGACAGCGTGAAGGTCCCGATATTTAGAAGATTTCGCATCTAGGAGATGTGAACCATGACTTTCAAGAAGATCTTAATTGCCATCGATGAGAGTACCTTTGCAGCGCACGCCGCAGATGTCGGAACAGACCTCGCCACCCAACTCGGGGCGGAAGTGGCGTTTGTCACGGTGGTCGACGCTGCGGCGATGCCCTACGCCGCAGATTCTGGGGTTCCCGCAGCCGAGTGGCTCGCCATGCTGAAGCGCGACGCGAAGACCTTGCTGAACGCTTTTGCATCACGCAGCGCGATTGCACCTCCGCCCCTTCAGTTCCTGGAAGAGGGCAAACCTGCAACGAAGGTCATCGATGCCGCCAGGAATTGGCCCGCCGACCTGATTGTGATGGGCACCCATGGCCGCAATGCTGTTGCCACTGTCCTGTTAGGTAGCGTTGCGCAGGGAGTACTTCGCCATGCACCGTGCCCCGTAATGGTGCTAAGGGCCCAGTGACCTCGGGGTACTTGTCCCAGCCGGGTGCCCCTCGATAGGAGCGAAGGCGGTGTCAAGGACAAACCTTTGACCATTTGTCCACCGGATATTCACTCTACCCGCGCTTGATGACGCAATCCGTCCGTAAGCCCGCACATCGCAAAGTCGACGATGCGAGGGGCACCCGGCCGAATCTCAGCCCCGTTGTTCCAGCTTCAGTTGGGAACTGGCACGGGTTCCTGCGCCGGTTCCTTGGGCTCATTGCGCTTTTCGGCCGCGTCCACCGAGAACAGCATGAAGTGATCGAAACTGTGGCGGCGGAAGTACCGTCGTTTGCGGAATTCGAAATAGAGTTGCGCGCTCTGCGGCAGCCAGAGCTCTTCATTCTTTTTGGCGAACATTACTGGACCATATTCGACGATCTGATGCTCGCTGGCTAACTGGATCGCGGGAGCCGGGCTGACCAGGTCCGATTCCATGCGAACGATCTGAAAGGAATCGGTCTTGATCCACGCCCGCCCTTTCAAACCGACCGGGTACCCTTTGCCATTCAGCACATAAGAGTGAAGCCGGTTGGGGCGATCGGTGCGCTGCCTGAAATAGACCAGCCACGTCGTCTGGCCGTGCCAATCCCCCAGGCCTTCGCAGGTCATCTGAAACTCGTCACGCAAGGAAGGATGAAAAACCATGGCCAGCGAGATGAACCCGCTGCTGGCAATATTGTCGGGAAACTCAGGCGGGCCCGAATGCTCGCTGCGATATTCGCTCAACTCCAAACCGTTGGGCGGATTGTCCGTGATCGAAACCACGTAATTGAATTTGCGGGTTTCCCGGGTGATGGGATAACCGACTGTATCGAGCCGTTCGTGCACCAGGTCCTCAATGGCAGCAAACCGCGCCACATCGTCAGCCAGCTGCTTGACCTGCTTTCCGGCCAGGCTGACCACCATTTCGGTGGGGCAGGCGACACCCGCAGCTACCGGAGGTTTGGAGTCATCGACGCTGGGCGGTTGCCAGTCCTTCACGGTAAACTGCGGTCCGGCGCTGGCCAGCTGCGAGTCAGGAGCCACCAGTGGTCCCGCCGACGGCACGCTTTGCCCCGCAGCCCTCTCGGCAGCCAGCCGCGAGAGCTGCGGAATGAACTCGCGGACCTGGGCCGCCACCGGGTTCTCAGGATCTTTCTCCAGGAAGGTTTTGAAGGCCTGAATCGCCTCGTCGCTGCGCCCCAGATTAGCCAGCGCCTCGCCAAGCACAAGCTGCGCCGGGGTGCTTGCCACCTGGTTAGAGGCAATGGCCAACTGCGCCTGTTCTTTCGCCTTCTCAAACTCGCGTTGCTTCAGATAAGCTTCGGCCAGCTGATAGTGCGGCATCCACTCCTTACTATCGATCGCGACTGCCTGCTCCAGGGCCGTTTTCGCCGCGTTGTAGTCTCCCTGCTGCAGGCCGGTGCGCCCCAGCAAAAGAGCGGCCTGCACGTTGTGGGGATCAAGCGTGAGTGCCTTGTGCAGATAGCCCTTGGCAGCATCGTACCGCTTCTGCTCAAAAGCCAGATAGCCTGACAGGAAATTGGCGTCAACACTATCAGGGGCTGCAGTTACCGCAGTCTTCAGTTGCTTTTCCGCTTCCTTGTAATTCGCGGACTTAAGGGCCGCCACGGCGCGCTGGATTGCCTTGCGGGCTTTCTTCGACCATTCTGCAGCATTGCTAGTTGCCTCCAGGTTAATGCTCGAGGGATCCCGTTCGAGCGCCATCTCCTCGTGGTAAGTAATGAGCGAAGCCTGCACCTTGACGCTCTTGCGCGCCGTAAGATATCCCACCGCACTTACTTCGAGATCGTAAGATCCCACGTCCAGGTCGCCGAAGGAGGCCTCGCCGCGGTCATTGGTCGTTTGCCAGACGATGATTCCCGTATTCCGGTTAAGCAGCCTGACCACTGCCTGGCGGTCCAGATGACCCTTGGGAGAACGGCCCACGGTCAGCAGAAGAACGGAGCCGTGAGTGTTGTACGTAGGGACATTGGAAGTATTGGGATCGGGATAGCTGAAGCGGCCGCCGACAACCTGGGCCATTGCACTGGCCGCGAGCAACAGGCACAGCGCGGGCAAGGTTACAAAGCGGCCATTCCCACGCCTGCTTCGGCGCGGTGTCGCAGAGAAAGGATTGTAGCTTTTCATGACCAGCGCGAGGTCAAACCTGTTTGACTCGCCACGATCACCAGAGGGGGAACGACTGGCGCAGGGGAGGTTGTTGACCCCAACTCTCGGCATTCTACACCGCCGGGGGCGGATGCGTCCCACAACAGATTGAACGGGTTGAACTGGGAAGCTAAGGCGGGATTACTTCTTCTTCTTTTTGTCTTTCTCTTTTTCTTTGTCTTTTTTTTCCGAGCTCATCTTCCTGGCAATTTCTTCGACCAGCTTGGGCCTCAACTCGGCCAGCATGGTATCGACGATACTGGCGATCGCGGTGGACTCTCCGGGCGTCTCAGCGGCGGACGCTTCAACCTCGGAGGTTTCTGGGTCCGGCTCTGCAACATCTTCTGCAACCGGGGCTAGCGCACTTGCGTCCTCCTGAGAGACACTTTGCGGAGCGCTGGTTTCGGCGGCCGGAGCCTCCGCCACGGGTGCGGAAGCCGGTGTGCTTACAAATGATTCGCGTATCTGCTTCCAGTTCTGCCAGGCTGCTGCCAGTTCCGCCTCGTGTTGCGGCGCCACTTCCACGCTGGCAACGGGCACATTCTCCGAGATTTCTGGCGCGACGGTGGGCGAAGAACGCTTCCACTGGGACACGGGTTCCGAGGCAGAACCTGCCGCTGCCGCGGCTGCGTATGCCGATTCTTCCTTCGCCGGCGCGGGCTCCGGTTCTTGCGCCACGGCTTGAGCGATTTCCTGAACCGCCGGGCTTTCGACACTACTGGTCTCGGCAGCCATGGAAGCCGGGACCGGTTCCGCGGCGGCGACCGGCTCGGTGACGCTCACTGGCTCGGCGACGGTTCCTGCCTCGGCGATTACCGGTTCGGCCGTTTCGACGGCCGGGACTGGCGCGGCAAGCTCAACCGCTGCGGCAGGAGCCAGATCTCTGGCCGCGGAAGCCCGTTCCATTTCCTGATCCAGCGTGGCTGCGGATTCTTCCACCGCAACCGCGACCGATTCCGCAATCCATCGCGGTCCGGTGATCGCGGCTTCGGCAGCAGCCACGGAAGCAGTGCCGGCGGTAACTTCCTGAAAGGTTCCGTTCGCACCTGACGCGGGCGCCGCACTTTCGCTGCCCTGGCCATTGGAGGGCGCCAAAGATGCAATCGCAGCCATGACCTCGGCATCGCGGCTGGAGGGTTTCTCGTCTTCGGTGACATGGGCCACGGACGCGGCCTGAGGCGTGGCATCAGTTTCCGCCACGGCCGCCTGTAATTCGGTTGCGGCTGGAACTTCTTCCGCCTTCGTCGCAGCTTCGTTGCCGGCAACGGCTTCGGCAACGGCCTCAGCCGCCACTGGGGCGGGCTCGGCGGCGACTTCCGCCGGAGGCGCCTGTTCCAATTCTGTCGCGGAAGCCAGGGTGGCAGCCGGCTCACTCGGGTCGACCGCGGTAGTCTCCGCGGAGGCTGCCTGCATGGCAGCGGCAGAGTCCGATGCGGATCCCTCGGCAATCACGGTCGGGTGTCCGGCCTTGCCGTCAAATGACGCTGCCGCCGCAGTAATGGCGGCGATTTCCTCGGACGTGATGTCAGCCGGCAGGCCGGCTGGAATCGGACGCTCGAACTCCTGCTTCAGGTCCGCCGGCTGACCGCTCTCACTGCGTGCGAAATCGCGGGACGATCCGGCAACCACCTCCGGCGGCGCTTCTGCTTCCGCCGGCCTGGCTTTTGCGTTCGGGCCAGGGATGGTGAGGCGATTCTTCCAGCCGGTTTCCTTGTCGCCGAAATCGGCCCCCTCGACCGCCGCCAGGGCTTTGGCGAAGCGGCCCGACTTCTGGGGCTGCGGGGCTGCCACAATCTTGTCTTCGAGCTTGGTCAGGGCGGTGAGAAGTTCAGTGGCTTCAAAGGGCTTGACGATGAATGCATCCGCGTTCACGCGCCGCGCTTCTTCGGGCCGGAAGGGTTCCAGTTTGCCCACCGTCAGCAACACTGGAATTCGCGCCGTCTCCGCAGCTTCCTTGACCCGCTGGCAAACTTCCAGGCCGCCATAGCCTGGCATATAGACATCCAGGACGATAATGTCGGGCTTGTTTTCCGCGATCTTCTTGAGCGCCGCCGAACCGTTATTGACGGTGACAACTTCGTAGCCGGCATCGGTAAGGATGCGGCGGCCCATATTCTGGGCGGTCACGCTGTCGTCGGCAAGCAGTACTCTTCGCGCCAAGGGATTTCCTTTGGTGAGGGGGAGACAGCCTGAAGTTAATTGGTGCCGGATCGTAAGTCAATGACAAGAAGAGAGTAAGCATGTTACCACTGGTCAGTGACAAGTGGGGGCAACGGCCCTTGATTTGCTTATGGGGCTTGACTCGCGATCCGACTCCTGGGCCACCGATTCTAGAAGGGGATGATTTTCTGCAGACCCTTCTTTTTCTTGTGCTTGCTGGAGGACATGGCCGCCTCAATGTCTTTGTCGTCGGCGGGGGCCGAGGCTCCGGCGGCGGTGGTGCCATTGGCGCCGGCGGCGGCTTGCCCGCCCGTCGCGGGATCGAGTTCGTTGACCTGGGTGGGGGGCGGCACAGCCTGGGCGCCATTATCCACGTTAGGCTTGAGTTCGTTGGGGTCGGCGGCCACGTTCGGCGTCAGTTCATTAGCATCGGCGGCCGGTGCCGGGTTGTCTGCTGGGGTCACGGCAGTCTCCGGCGCGGGCGTGTCCGAACGCGGAGCCGGCTGGTCCGGGGCCAGGGCGGCGCCCTTGCCCACGGTTTCAATCGCCACTGAGTTCTTGTCCCCTGCTGCCGCGCCGCCCATCATGGCCCGCGTCGCTTCCTGCACTACGGAGGTGGCGCTGACCACTTGTGGATCCACCAGAGTTGGTTCACCTACTCTGACAGCCTCGGCCACATCGGGATGTTTCTGGAAATTTCCCATCAGCCTGGAAACCGTGCTGGCTTCCCTTCGGCTCTCTTCTTCCGCTTTGTTTTGCGCCAGCGCCGCCTTGGTCGGCCTCGGTATGGGCTGATGTAGCGCTTCCAGCCGCGCCTTGGCGTCCACTGTCCGTTCCATCAGCGGATACCGCGTCAGGATGCGGGAGTAGGCGTCGGTCGCATTCTTGGCAAAGTCTTCGATCATGCGCGCCTTGTACACCTCATTGCCCGGCCGCGACCGCAGCATCGCGATCTCGCCTTCGTAGGCTTGTCCCAGAAGATACAGGGCTTCATCCGCTTTGCTGTACAGCGGGTATTTGTCCATCAGGGAACGCAGCCGCGCGATGGACGCGGGATACGACTGACGCAGGTAGTAGAAGCGCCCCACCCGGAATTCGCGCTCCGCGATCACTTCCTGCACTTCCAGCAGACGCTGTTTACCCTCGGCCACCACTTTCTTGTTGTCGGGATACTGAAGAATCAGCTGGCGGTATTCTTCCTCCGCGCGCATGGCGTGGGTGTAGTCGCGGTCCGGCTTCTCCATCTGCTGATAGTGGATGTTGGCAATTTTCAGCTGCGCTTCGGCAGCCTCTGGCATGTTGGGGAAGAAGGTCTCAAAGTCCTTGTACTCGATCTCCGCCTGCGCCAGCGCGGTCCCTCCGCCCTCGGCATACCAGGAATCTGCCACCGCCAGTTTGGCGCGCGCGATGTATTCCGAATCCGGATAGGTGTTGATCAGGGTTTGCAGCGTGATTCGCGCCACATCGAAGCGATTGTGCTTCATGGCGTCCATGGCCCGATCGAACAGCACCTTGTCGGGCTGCTTGGAGCCCACGTTCGCCAGCGGATTATTGACCTTCTTATTGGTGCAGCCGACAGCAAACGCCAGCACGCCCAGCAGAATAATGACCGGAATACGACGCGACATAGGGGAACCTCGAGAAGCAGTCGTCAGTCGTCGGTCGTCAGTCGTCAGAAAAACCAGGTTCGCTGACGACTGAAGACTGACGACTGCTTTTAGACTTTCTGCAGCGTGGCCTCCACTGCAGTCTTCAACAATTCTCGCGCATTAACCTTTGGATCGCCTTTACCGAAGATGGCGTTGCCTGCGACCAGAATTTCAGCTCCTGCCCGAACCACTTCGGCCACTGTGCCGAGGTCAATACCGCCATCTACCTCAATACGATAGGCCAGACCGCGCTGCTGCCTGAGCTGGGCCAGCCGGCGGATCTTGTGGACCGCTCCGGGAATGAATTTCTGCGCCCCGAAGCCGGGATTCACCGACATGACCAGTATATAGTCCGCCAGGTCGAGCACTTCGGTCAGGGTTTCAACCGGCGTTGCCGGATTAATTACTACGCCCGCCCGGCATCCATGGTCCTTGATCAGATGCAGGGTGCGATCCAGGTGCACGCAGGCCTCCTGATGCACCGAAATCCAGTTGGCCCCAGCTTCGCAAAACTCAGGAATGAACTGGTCCGCATTCTCGATCATGAGATGGCAGTCTAGCGGCAGTTCGGTCGCCTTGCGCAGGGACCTTACCAGCGGCGGCCCCATGGTCAGGTTGGGGACAAAGTGGCCGTCCATGATATCCACGTGGACAACCGTGCCTCCGCCTGCCGTGGCGTCACCAACCTGGTCCGCCAGGTGGGCAAAGTCAGCCGCTAAAATCGAGGGTGCGAGTTCAATCAACCTGGGTTCTCGCTCACGCTTTCTTGGGTAAAGTCTAACACGCGGAGTGAAGCACAAGGGTCCCCGGAAGGGCTGTTCCGCCGCGCGCCTCGCCACTGCGCTTCAGGGTACTCGCCACCACGTCAATGAAATTCCCGCTGAGCAGTGAGTGTCAGTACGCGACCGCACAAAACAACGCGGCGACGGCCGCGCTGAGGTCAATTGTCCGGCATCGAACACTGTAAAGATGGCGAATGTGGTATCCATCCTACCGGGGAGACCGAATGCGAGAACAGCGAGAGCGATGGATGCAACTCTGTGAGCAGGCGGCGACGGAACAAGACCCTGAAAAACTGATGGCGCTCATAGCTGAAATCAACCGCTTGCTGGAAGCCAAGGAGCGGCGACTCAGAGGGAACTCACCAGCTCCCAAGCCGGCCGACTAGTCTCCCTACAGCCTGATTTTGTCGAAAATAAGAGCAACGTCCTGGGCCACTAAGCAGCATCCCATATCAGTCCTTCGCGATCAGATTGCCCGCATTGGGGGCGCGTAAGGATTCAGGCCATGCCCCGAAACTCTTTTGAGGATGGTTCGTGGAAAGCAAGAACCTACAAATCGTGCAGCCGGGCGAGCGCACCAATGCCGCCGGTAAACCCGTCGGCAACGTGATACTGCTCTCGATCTCTGACAGTGAATACGGCTTATTTCGTCCTCATCTCGAATATGTCGAACTGCCCGACCATCTGGTGCTGCACGAGGCGGGAGCCAAACTGGACTTTGCCTACTTCCCAAATCGAGGGTTGATCTCCTTTGTGGTCGCCATGGAAGATGGCAAGACTGCGGAAGCGGGCGTGGTGGGAAACGAAGGCTTTGCCGGAATACCGGCGGCCGTGGGCCTGAGCCGGAGCCCGTTGCAGGCGGTGGTGCAGATCAGCGGAGATGGATTTCGGGTCGAGGTGGAGGCTTTGCGAAAGACCCTGGAATCGGCCCCGCATCTGCAATTGCTGTTGAGCCGCTTTGCCGTGGTGCAGGGCATGCAGGTGGCCCAGACCGCCGCCTGCAACCGGTTGCACGAGATTGAGCAGCGCCTGACGCGCTGGCTGCTGATGGCGCAGGACCGGGTGGACTCCGGGGTGCTGCCCATCACCCACGACTTTCTCGCCACCATGCTCGGCACCAATCGATCCAGCGTGAGCCTGGCCGCTGCGACTTTACGCCGGAAGAATCTCATCCGCTATACGCCGGGCGCGGTGACCATTGTCAACCGCAAGAAACTTGAAGCTCTGTCCTGCGAGTGCTACGGCATCATGCAACAGCACAATGGCCACCTCGGCCTGAAATAGCGCCTGTGCATTCGTCCCGTCAGACCGGGAATAATCTCCCCGTAACCTTTTTGCTCCCTGAAAGTTTATATAGTTTAGAGGCACGATGGCCCTCAGGCGACCAGCGAAAGGCCCCCGGAAGGAGGCGTCCGGTTTGGCGGGAGACGACCGCCTGCTGGTGGAAGCCGCGCAAAAGGACCCCAGCCGCTTCGCCGAATTGTACGAACTGAATTTCGCGCGCGTCTATGCCTATATCGCCAGGCGCGTCGGCGATCGCGATGCGGCCCAGGACCTGACTTCCGACGTCTTCCACAAGGCCCTGGCCAGCATTCACACTTTCGAATGGCGCGGCGTGCCCTTTGCCGGATGGCTGCTGCGCATTGCCGCCAACATGATCGTGGACCGGTCAAAACGCGGGACCAGAGAGATCACAGGGCAGGAGCTTGCTGATCTGCCTGACATGGATAAACGGCCCAGACTGGAAGAAGCCGATCAGTGCGCGCGGCTCTTTGCCCTGGTTGACCAGCTTCCGAAAGATCAACGCCGCGTGATCGGAATGCGCTTCGCCGAGGAGAAAAGCATTCGTGAAATCGCGCAAGCTCTGGGACGCAGCGAGGGCGCAGTAAAACAGCTGCAGTTCCGCGCCCTGCAAAACCTGCGTGCCCGCATGGAGGGAGCCAATGCCTAAGCGCTCTCTACCCAATCGCCAGGCGATCGAGAAACTCGACCAGGCCGTGACTCAGCTTCTGGCGGCTCCGAAAGCGAAGCTTCACACGGAAGATCCCGAGTTGCTGCCGCTGCTGCGCGTGGCCGCCGAGTTGCGCCAGCTTCCGCGCGAAGATTTCAAGGCAAGACTCAAATCCGATTTGCAGAGGAAATCACCCGTGGCAACCATGACCGAAACTGCTGCTTCTGTTCGTACCGTCGCATCCCCCCGCATGACTTTCAAGGATGTAGCGAAAGCAATCGAGTTTTACAAGAGTGCCTTCGGAGCGAAAGAGACTTTCCGCTTCGAGATTGGAAAAGGTATCGCCCACGCCGAGATCAGGATTGGAGATTCCGTCGTCATGCTGGCGGAAGAGTGGCCCGAGGGCGGACGCTACAGTCCGGAGACCACAGGCAATTCGCCGGTAGCGATGACTATCCAGGTGCCCGACGTGGACGCCTTCGCCGGGCGTGCCATTGCCGCCGGCGCAAAGCTGCAACGCCCCATCGCCGACCAGTTCTACGGAAGGCGCGATGCCAATCTCGTTGACCCCTTCGGTTACCCGTGGAGCGTGTTTACGGTCACGGAAGAAATGTCGGTCGAGGAAATGCACCGCCGCTTCCGCGCAATGACGGGTGGAGAAAAGAGGAAGCCCGCGGTTGATCCGATACCCAAGGGCTACTCGACGCTGACCACGTATCTGGTGGCGCAGGATGCCGACGGCTTGATTACCTTCCTGACCAAAGCCTTCGGCGCGGAAGAAACCTTCCGCAGCGGCCCGGGGTCAGAGGGCGGCCTGCACGCCGAAGTCCGCATTGGCGATTCCATGCTGATGGTAGGCGGCGGCGGTGCCGGAATGGAGTGGCGCGGCACTCCAATGCCCAGTGCGTTCCACATCTACGTCCGGGATTGCGACGCCACCTACGCCCGCGCCCTGGAGGCCGGAGCGACTTCCATCGACAAGCCCGCCGACCAGTCTTACGGGGAGCGCTCGGCCACAGTGCAAGACGCTGCCGGGAACTCATGGTACATCGCGACCTACAAGGGCGAGAGTTACAGATGGGAGGGAGCGCCCACGCTGCAGCCGTGTCTGCATCCGCTGCGCGCCGAACCGGTAATCAACTTCGTGAAGCGTGCCTTCGGAGCGCAGGAACTGGGGCGGCACGCGACACCCGATGGCGTGATCCACCACGTCACCCTGAAAATTGGCAATGCCTATATGGAGATGGGCGAAGCTCACGGTCCCTACCAGCCCATGCCGACCATGTTCTACCTGTACGTCGAAGATTGCGATGCCTTGTACAAGCGCGCCATCAGCGCCGGGGCGACATCGATCTCCGAGCCCAAAGATCAACCCTACGGCGACCGCAGCGGTGGCGTGATCGATCCCTTCGGCAACAAGTGGTACATCGCGACCCACATCAAAGACATGTAGGGTTCGTGTAGTCAGTTCGCGTGATCGGTTCGCGTGGTCGCGGGCGACTCGCCCGCGAGGTCTTGGATCCAAGCAGGAAACTGAGTAGCAGTGTCGCCCAGCCGCAAAACCGCGGGCGAGTCGCCCGCGGCCACATGGCCACATGGCCAAAATTCAATTACTGCAGCTTGGCGTACTCGGCTTTGGCTTCTTTCAGGATGGGAACATCCGGATCAGCATCTTTCCACAAGGCCAGGAAATCCTGGTACGCGGTGCGCGCTCCGGGATTGTCGCCGGAGAGAACTCGGGCGCGTCCCAGTTGGAGGCGGGCCAGGGAACAAGTCGGCAGAGTCCCGCACACTCCGCGATGATTGAGAATGTTCTGAAATTGTTCCGCGGCTTCTTTCCCCTGTCGCATGCGGAGATAGGCCAGCCCGCGAACGTAACTGGGCATAACCCGCGCCGGCCAGCCAAACTCGAAGGCAACAGCGGACTGGAGCAACTCGATCGCCTTCGCCGGATTGCCCCGGCTGACCTCGACCGCACCCCGCATCGACGGCACCCAGACAATGTTGACAAGGGTGTCGGTCGGGAATTGCCTGCTCAGTTCGTCCGCGATGGCGGATGCCTGGGCGACGTCGCCGGCGGTTGCCAGCGCCACGCCGAGGGAGGCCAACTCGAACCGGTTTCGACCCATCGCCAGTGCGGCCCGCACACTTTCATGGGCCCGCGCCGCGTTACCGGCCTCGGCTTCCGTCCGCGCCTGACGGCTCATAATCCCCGCCACGTTGTCCGTGAGCTTCGTCTGCTGTGCGCTTTCAACGGCCTGCTGGTACAACTCGCGCGCCTGCTGCATCTTTCCGCTGGATGCCGCCACTTCGGCCATCGCTTCGAGCATGACAAACGCATCCGGCTTGCCCTTTGCCCAATCCGCCTCGCTTTGCATCGCGGCCTGGTCGCCCTCCAGAAAGGCCAGCATGTAAAGGTCGGCGTGGTCATTCATCCCGCCCAGCTTGAGGCCTAGTTCTTTCTGTCGAATGGCTTTAGCTTCGGCAAAGCGATTCAGTCCGATGTAGGCGCCACCCAGGACTCCATAACTAAACGTGCTATTCGGATCCAGGCGCATGGTTTCCAGCGCTTCCACCAGGGCCTGTTCAAACTTGCCGGTCCACGAATACTCCACGGCGAGATTGTTGGGGGGAATGGAATCCCGCGGATAGGTCCTCTTCCAGAGCTGGTAGGTCTCGATTGCCTTGTCAATTTCACCGGTGACAATTTCGTAATAGTGCGTGGAAATGTAGAGCTTTTCCAGTTCGCTGCCTCGCTCCCGTCGCTCAAATGCCTGCTTCGTGCTTTCGACGGCTAGAGCGCTCTGCCCGGTGTTGGCGTAGGCCTGGCCCAGGCGCCCATACGCTATGGCGAAATTAGGGTCCAGCTCGATGGCATGTTTGTAGAGCGGAATGGCAGCGTACTCAGACCCTTTGTTCCGTTCGGTTTCAGCCAGGCTGAACGCTTTGAGGGCTTCCAGCGAGGAGGTCGTGGCCTCTTCCACCGGCGCATCGAATTTCTGCACTGAAGCCAGCGACTCTCCCAGCTTGCCGCGCAAACTGGACGCCGCCTTGCCCACCGCTCCCAACACTTGCTCCTTCTTGTCCGCCGACACCTGCTCATGCGCCAGGCTGTCGCCGGTCTGGCAGTTCACCGCATTCACATCCACCACATACTGGGTCCCGATGCTGCTGATGGCTCCATTCAGGACAGCCTTGATGCCCTCCCGCTGACAGACATCGCGCGCCAGGTCGGGAGTGAGCCGTTCATCGGGCGAACGGCCCATAAACTTCAGCGTGTCCCGCACCCGCTCTTGCGGAAACACGTTCAGGTAAGGCGACTGCTCCAGTTGCACCGCCAGCGCCTGTTTCAGCGTGCCATCGAAAACCGCATCGCCAGTGGTGTTCACGAAGTCAGTGAGCAGGATGGAATCTTTTTCGGTTAGTGCGCCGGCGCGGCGAATGTAGAAGAAACCGCCGACGCCGATCGCTACCGCCAGCAATATGGCCGCAGCGATGTACCACGGCTTTCGACTTGCAGCCGCCGGAACCAGAGCTGCAGAAGACGAAGCCGGTCCCGAGATCGCGGATACGGGTTGCACCGCCGGAGCCGAGGGCGGCGGCGCCGCCACGGCAACCGGTCCCGAAGGCGACGAGCCCGTCGGAGTTGACACGCTTACCGACGAACTCCTGCCCGAATCAATCTCGCGCTTCAGCCGCTTCAGGTCGCCGCGCATTTCCGACGCAACCTGGTAGCGCAGATCGCGGTCCTTCTCCAAAGCTTTGTTGATGATGCGTTCCAGCTCCGCCGGCAAATTGGGATTCAGGCGTACCGGCGCGGTAGGGGCCCGGTTCAGGATGGCGTCAAAGATCACCGCCGACGTATTGCCGGTGAAGGGCTGGCGCCCGGTGGACATTTCATACAAGACAGCGCCAAACGAAAACAGGTCGGTGCGGGTGTCGAGTTCCTCACCCCGCGCCTGCTCCGGCGACATGTAAGCCACGGTTCCCACGGTGCTGCCCGGGCTGGTGAGGTTTGCGGCATCCACCGCCGCCGTCGCGAAAGACGCTCCCACAGGCTCCAGTTCGGGCATGGGCCGGCCCGCAACCTTGGCCAGGCCGAAGTCCAAAATCTTGGCTTGGCCGCGCTTGGTAAGAAATAAATTCGCCGGCTTCAAGTCGCGATGCACGATGCCTGCGGCGTGCGCTACATCCAGCGCATCTGCAATCTGCACCCCGAAGTCCACCAGTTGATCAATCGAAATCGGCTTGCCTTCAATGCGATACTTCAGCGTCGTCCCATCGAGATATTCCATCACGATGTACTGACGATCTTCGTCTTCGCCGATGTCGTAGATGGTGCAGATATTGGGATGATTGAGCGCGGACGCGGCCCGCGCCTCGCGACGAAATCGCTCCAGCGCCTGCGGGTCGCGCGCCAGTTCGTCGGGCAGGAATTTCAGGGCCACGCGCCGCCCCAGGCGCAAATCCTCCGCCTCGTACACCACCCCCATGCCGCCGCCGCCCAACTTTTGCGAGATGCGGTAGTGCGAGATGGTTTTCCCGATCATAATTCCAGTAGGTCGGCAATGTTAGGCTGCGGGCTGCAGCAAGTCAATTTGGCCAGCCTGGAAGACGGGCGTCCCGCCCGTCCCGCATTTGTTGCCAGCACACAAATGTCGAGGTGCACTCGACCCGGACGGTTCCGAGACCCGTCCCCAAACGATCCGTCTTGATTTACAGCGTGTGCAAGTATGTCAGCAAATCCTGGACCTGCGATTGCGACAGTGTCTGGCCGAAGGCCGGCATCATGTTACGGCCGGTCACGATGATTTCGCCGACGCGCTCGTCGTTCGCCGGCATTCCGCTTTCCGACAGAAACTGCTTCTTGAATACTCCCTGCAGGCTGCGCGCTTTCTTGTCGCGGGATGAGTAAGGCTCGTGGCAGCGATCGCAGTACTGGTCGTAGAGCCGCCGGCCGGCGGCCTGTTGCGGGTTCAAGCCCAGTTCAGCGTCGCTCTTTCGGCGCTGCACATCGCAACCGCTGGACAGGGCCAAGGCAACAGCGACCACGGCGAGAGCCTGCCAATTCCTGAAAGCTGATGCCATTCGTTCCTCGATCATCTGATGCAGTACTCGGCACTCGGCGCAGCCAAAAGGAATTGGCCAAGTGCCAATTGCTAATTGACAACTGCCGGCGCGGCACGGAAGTACAATAGTAGAGCAACCCCATGCCCGCCGCCGTCAAACGCGTCACCGTCAAACGAGTTTATGAGAAGCCCGCTCGTGGCGACGGCTATCGCGTTCTGGTGGACCGGCTCTGGCCCCGCGGGTTGAGCAAAAGCCAGGCCGCGCTGCATAGCTGGTTGCGCGACCTCTCCCCTTCCGACGAGTTGCGGCGATGGTTTCACGCCCGTCCCGAAAGCTGGTTGACTTTCCGCAAACGCTATCTCAAGGAACTGGCGTTGCCTCAAGCCGCGAAGGCTCTTGATGAGCTGTACCGTCTAGCTCATCGGAAGAAGAATCTTACGCTGCTGTACGCCTCCAGGAATGAGCAGCACAACAACGCCGTGGTCCTGAAAGAACTGCTGGACGGAATGCGCAAGCCGCCCACCGGCACCGGCCCCGGCGCAGTGCGCGCGCTGCGCCATCGCCACGCCAAGCGCATGCCGCGGTAACCACCCGCAACTTTATTTCTTAGCTTTGCCGTCGTCCAGGATTTCATCAACGATGTTGTCGATGGTTTCGTTGATGCGTTTGTCCGGCAGGTTGAAGTTGTTCGACAGGATGGAAAATGCCACCCGTTCGCCGCGATTGGTGGTGGCATAGCCGGAGAGCGTCTTGACTCCGCCGAGCGAACCGGTCTTGGCCTGCACTCGCCCTTGCATGTCCACATTCTTGAAGCGACTGGAGAGAGAACCGTCCGTGCCGGAGAGCGGCAGGGTGTCGCGGAAGCTGGCGCCCCAGGACTGCGAGTCGGCGTAGCGCAGCAGTTGGACCACGGCGTGCGGCGTCACCAGATTCTGCCGCGAGAGTCCGGAGCCATCGTAAAACGCGTATTGATCACCCGTGATGCCGGCCTGGTTGAGGAATCCGCGAAGCACTTCGAGGCCGCCTTCGACCGTGCCCGCGGTGCCCTTTTCCCGGCCCAGCAGCCGCAGCAGGATTTCCGCATGTAGATTCTGGCTGACTTTGTTGATGACCCGCACATCTTCAATCAGCGGCCGGGATTGATAGCTGGCCAGCACCAGAGGCTGGTTCGGCAAAACGCGTGAGGGTTCGTCGCCACCGCGTGCAGCGGCCGAAGCCGTAATGGTGAGAGTGGACAGGCTGGACAATTCCGTGTGCCGCGTCTTCTGTTTGCCATACACCGCAATGCCGCGCACCTCCAGCAGATGACGAAACAACTCCGCCGCAAACTCCGCTGGATCTTCGATGGCGAGCGCCTCGTTGGCCCCGGCGTCTCCCAGCGGCATGTTGCCCCATAGAGTCAAGGTGGTGGCACCGGGTTCGCGATTGATAAAGATTTTCCTGCCCGTGCCCGCGGGCGTGGTCATGATGCGATTGTCGATGTGGTAGTAATCGGCAAACGGAGTAATGCTGACAAAGGCGCGATCGCCGGCGCGGTCCGCCGGCAGGATATTCACGAAAATCACATTGTCGTTGATGGTGAGCGCGGAAACCGGAGCGCCGTCCGCCCACACCAGATCGTCCTGCGTCCAACCTTCGCCGTAGCGCTCGAAGGCGAAATAGGAATCGTCGGCAACGATGTCGCCGTCCACATACTTCACGCCTTTTTGCGCCAGCGTGTTAGCCAGTTGCTCGAGCACGCGTATGGGATGGTCATTGCGCTCGGTATGCAGAGCGTAGGGTAACTCACGGCCGGAGAGATTGGGGTCGCCACGTCCCACCAGCACCAGGTCTCCCGTGAGACGGCCGTGGGTGTCCAGGGTGCCGTTGGTTTCGACCGTGGTATGAAAAGTGTAGTCCGGCCCGATCAGCGCCATGGCCGCCGCGGTGGTGAAGAGCTTGGTGTTGGAAGCCGGCGTAAACAGTTTGTCCGCGTCGCGGGCGTAAAGCACCTTGCCGGTGGAAAGCGAAACTACTTCGATTCCCCAGAAGCCACGCGCCAGGTCGGCAGGGTCGAGAACAGCGGCGATGCGTTTATCGAGCGCTTTATGCGAGGCGGCCTGCAGCTGCGTGCACAGCAGCAGGCACAGCGCAAGCCGCGAAAATAGGCGCATACGGCGCATGGCAAGCTGATTGTAGCACCGCAGATTCGCTTCATTGGTCATTGGTCGTTGGTCGTTGGCTCGGACCTCAATCGATGGTGAGCAGGACGCAAAGGCCCATGACCAACGACTAACGACCAACGGCCATGAAGGTGTGGCTGGCACGCGGACACATCCCAACACACTCACATCCCATACAAATTTCGGCAGGGGTTAGAATCGCTGGCATGCGCCCCGTCTTCGAGTGGCAGATCGGTTCCCGTGCGGTGCAGTTGGGTAAGCGCACTCTCATCATGGGCGTGGTCAATGTCACTCCCGACTCATTCTCCGACGGCGGAGCTAACTACGACCGCGACCGCGCTGTGGAGTATGCGCTCAAGCTGTTGCAGGACGGCGCCGACATCATCGACGTAGGCGGAGAGTCCACGCGTCCGGGAGCGAAAGTAGCCTCTGCGACCGAAGCCGGCGTGAGCGAGAAGGAAGAGTTGGAACGGGTCATCCCGGTGATTTCCGGTGTGAAGAAGAAAAATCCCCAGGCCATTATCTCGGTCGATACCTACAAGTCCGCCGTGGCCCGGGCCGCCGTGAAAGCGGGAGCGGAGATCGTCAACGACGTCAGCGGGTTTCTCTGGGACGCGCAAATGAAGAAGACACTGGCTGAATTGAAGTGCGGGGCTGTGCTGATGCACATGCGCGGGCGTCCTCAGGAATGGAAAACCTTGCCGCCTCTGATCGACGCGGTGACCGTGGTCAAGCGCGAACTGCGGGAGCGCTCCGACGCCGCCGTGGTTGCGGGCATGAAACGGGAGCGCATGGTGATCGATCCCGGTTTCGGATTCGGCAAGAACCGGGAAGAGAACTATCCATTGTTAAGGCAGCTCGAGGAATTCCATCAGCTTCGCTTCCCGCTGCTGGTGGGCGTTTCGCGAAAGTCTTTCATCGGCCGCGCCCTGGCGCGCAATGGGACCGACGCAGCGGTAACCGACCGGCTCTACGGGACCCTGGCGGCGGAAGCCGTGGCCATCATGAAGGGGGCGCACATCATCCGCACCCATGATGTCCGCGCCTGCGCCGACACGGCGCGGATCGCCGACCTGGCAAGCTAAGGCTTCAAGCTGGCGCTACTCCGCGCGGCATGCGTCGGCAAACTTGCGGATGATTTCAGATTCCAGCTTCCTGTTCCACGCCATGCCTATGTCCCACTCCGCGTAACGGCTGTGGATAGGAGCGAACATCACTCCGCTTACGTGCATCGCCCGGGCCGCCTTGGGCACAAGCGATACGCCAATCCCGGCGCTCACCAGATTCAGGATGGTAAACATGTCGTTCGGTTCATAGACAATCCTGGGAGTGAACCCGGACCGGTCGCACAGGCTGATGCAATGATCGTGATACGTGGCCGAGACTCCGCGATCGATCAGAATGAAGGGCTGTTGCTGAATCCCTTTCATGGTCAGGGACCCGGCGAACCTCTCCGAAGTAGCAATCGTAAGACGTTCCGTCAGTACCTTGCGCACCGCGACCAGGGGATGCTTGACCGGCAGGCGCACGAAGCCGACGTCGAGGCGGCCGTCGATCAGCGCCTCGATCTGGCGGAGCGTGGGCATGTCGGCGATCTCGATTTCAACTCCGGGAGCGCTTTCGCGAAACTTCACCAGGGCGCGGGGAACCAGGCTGTGCACGGTGGACATGCCCACGCCGAGCCGCAGTTTCCCCCGTTCGCCGCTGCTGGCGCCACGCGCGGCCTCAAAGGCCGCCTCCAGGTCGTGGATAATTCTGCGCGACTCCTTGTAGAACATCGCGCCGGCCAGGGTCAGGGCGACTCCGCGCCGGTTGCGCACCAGCAGCGGCCCGCCAATCTTTTCTTCCAGGCTCCGGATGCGCTTGCTTAAAGCGGGCTGCGAGATGTGGAGACGCGCCGCCGCCCGGCCAAAATGCAGTTGTTCGGCCAGCACGGCAAAGGACGCCAGTTCCTGGGTTTCCAGTGCCATAAACGGAAGTTATCACAGGCTTCCAAACATTTCATTGGACGAATCATCTCCCGGGGTCATCTACTATTAGACGAGAGGTAAACGGTATGTCGGTAACCGCCTTCATAGGCATCGTGGCAGCTTTCTGCACGACGGTGGCGTTTGTGCCGCAGATTGTGAAGTTGCGCAAGCAGGGCGGCCGCGGCTTGTCGTATGCCATGTTGTTTCTTTATCTCGCAGGAGTGTTGCTGTGGCTGGCCTACGGCATCCGCATTCACGCCGTGGCGATGATGTGGGCGAACGGAGTGGCCGCGGTGCTGGTGTTGATATCCATTGTGCTGAAGGCCACCCCCCGGCCGAAACAGCTGAACGCGGGAACGCGCCGGCTGCGCATCGCAGTCGATATGGACGAAGTCATCGCCGACTCCTTCAGCAAGCATCTGCGCCACTACAATCAGCGGGCGGGCGTGGGCCTAACGCCTGAAATGATCAGCAAACGGGGACTGGCCGAACTGCTTCCCGGCGAACGCCGCGACCACTTCAACGCCATCCCGCACGCGCCTGGATTTTTTGCTGACCTCGAAGTCATCGCCGGCAGCCAGGAGGCGCTGCTGGAATTGTCGCGCCATCATGACATCTACATCACCAGCGCCGCCATGGATGTTCCTTCATCGTTCGCGGACAAGTTCCAGTGGATGGAAAAGCATTTCCCTTTCATTCCGCCCAGCCGCATTGTGTTTTGCGGAGACAAGAACATCGTCCACGCCGATGTGCTGATCGATGACCGGTCGCGGCACTTCAAGGGGTTCCGGGGCACAGGCATTCTGTTCACCGCACCGCACAACGCCAGGGAGACTGCGGATTTACGCGCCGACAACTGGAACGATGTGCTGCGGATCCTGCAGGGCGGGCAGCCTGAAGCAGCCGGCGCCGACCAACGATCTAGAAGGCTTTCGATGAATCCAGCAGGATAGTCACCGGCCCGTCGTTAACCAGTTCCACCTGCATCATCTCCTGAAACCTGCCGGTTTCGCAGCGCAGGCCTGCGGCGCGAATGCGCCCCACAAGATATTCGTAGAGACCACGGGCTTTTTCCGGCGTAGCGGCGGCATCGAACGATGGCCGCTTGCCGTGCCGCACGTCTCCATAGAGCGTGAACTGCGATACCACCAGCACGCTTCCTTCAGCCTCGGCAACGGCGCGGTTCATCTTGCCCCCGGCATCCTCAAAAACTCGCAGTCCGATGATTTTGTTAGACAAATAGTCCGCGTCGGCCTCGGTGTCATCCTTCGAGACGCCAAGCAAGACCAGCAACCCAGAGCCAATTTCTCCGGCGAGGTCGTTGCCAACAGTTACCCGGGCCCGGCTTACTCGCTGCACGACGGCGCGCATGGCTTACTTCGCCGCTTCCGGCAGCAGCGTCTCCTGGCCGGCGACTGCGAGCCAGCGCTGGTCGCGATAGACATAGATGTCGGTGAAGCGGACTCGGGCCACGGTCTTGCCCTGGCCGTCCACCAGGGTGGCCAGCCCGCGAATGTAGCCGGAATCGCCAAACACATGCGGCGTGAGTTCACTCAGGATGTTCTTCCCGGGGCGGCGGTGGGGAATCTGCGCCAGAGTTTCCTCGCGATTGTGAAGCTGGCCGTTAGGATCGGCGTCCTGAAATTCATCGGCCAGGATGCAGCCGACGGCGTCGGCATCGCGCACTTCGAGCGCCCGGGCCCAGGATTGCTCGATTTGGATGAGGGCGTTGCCGTCTTTGGCCTGATGGGTTGGGCAGGTCGGCGCGAACATCAAGTTCAAAAGCGGCGGGCGAGGGCGCCCGCCCCACACGGGCAGCATCGCAAACAAGGCGGCGAGCAGGCAAGCTTTCACGTTGTTTCCTCCGGACGAATAATACCGCGCCTGCAGCGTAATGGAGGACGGGCGTCCCGCCCGTCCGGATTGACGCCTGGCAGCTGTGACTCATAGAATCCCGAGTTCTGTGTTTCCAGAAATCAACTGGTGGGAGTTCGTCAGCATGAGCCGGATTACCAGCTTAGCTACGCTTGCGGTTGTCGGACTGGCGTCATTGCAGGCCTTGGCCCAGCAGCCAGCGCCTTCATCGCACAATGAAGTTCTGATCAGGAATGCCGTGGTGATGACCGTCACCCACGGCGACATTCAGAACGGCAGCGTTTACATCAAGGACGGAAAAATTGCCGCCGTGGGGAAAGACGTAAGCGCCCCCGCAGGCGCCACCGTGATCGATGCCGGAGGCAAATATCTCACGCCGGGCATCATCGACTCCCACTCGCACATTGCGCTCGACGACGATGTAAACGAAGCTACCAGTCCGGTCACGCCGCAAATGATGATGATGGATGCCTTCGATTATCAGGACAAGGCCATCTATCGCGGCCTGGCCGGCGGCGTCACCACCTCGTTGCTCCTGCACGGCTCGGCCAACATGATTGGCGGCCAGGCAATTGTGATCAAACACAAGTACGGAGCCAACCGGGACGCCATGCTGTTTCCCGGCGCGCCGCGGTCCATCAAGTTCGCCAGCGGAGAAAACCCCAAGCGCGTTTATGGCAGCAGGGACCAGTTGCCTTCCACCCGCATGGGAAATTTTGCGGTGCAGCGCGCGGCGCTGGTGGAAGCGCAGGATTACATGCGCGAATGGGACGACTACGACGCCAAAGTCAAGCGCGGCGACAAGGATGCCAAGGCTCCTAAGCGCGATCTGAAACTGGAAGCGCTGGCCGATGTCTTGCGCGGCAAGCTGATGGTGCAGATACATTGCTATCGCGCCGACGAACTGCTGACCGAGATGGCGATGGCGAAAGAGTTCGGCTACAAGGTACGGGCGTTTCACCATGCGCTCGAGGCTTATAAGGTCGCGGACCAACTGGCCGCGCAGGGCGTGGCCATCGCCACTTTCTCCGACTGGTGGGGCTACAAGCAGGAAGCCTGGGACGCGATTCCGTGGAACGCAGTCATCTCAATGCGAAAGGGCGTGCGGGTGGCGATCAAGAGCGACTCGGAGGATTTTGCCCGCCGCCTGAACCAGGAGGCCGCCAAGACCATGCGCTACGGCGGCGCCACCGAGGAAGAGGCCCTGAAAATGATTACGCTCAATCCGGCGTGGATCATCGGCGTTGACGATCGCGTGGGATCGATTGAGGTGGGGAAGGACGCCGACCTGGTGCTCTGGGATGGCTATCCTCTCTCCAGTTTTGGCGTTCCCAACAAAGTGCTGATCGATGGCGACGTTTATTTTGACCGCTCGCTGCCGGGCTTCGGCATGCCGCACTACCGGGAGGGAGAATGATTCAGTCATCAGTCGTCGGTCGTCAGTCGTCAGATTCGGTCGTTTGCCGTTTGCCGTTGGTCGTTGGCCAACTCCTCCTTGTTCTGGCCGTTTGCTTCTGGTCAGTGGCGGGTTCTGCCCAGCAGAAGACTGTCGCCCTTAAGGGCGGCAAGTTGCTTACCATTTCGCATGGCACGATTGAGAACGGAGTGCTCGTGATCTCCGCGGGCAAGATCAGTGCCATCGGCGCTGCCAGTTCGGTGAAGGTCCCGAAAGACGCCGAGGTGATCGATGTGACTGGGATGACGGTGTATCCCGGACTGATCGACTCTGAAAGCTACCTCGGACTTACCGAGATTTCCGCCGAGGGCAGCACCAACGATCTGATCGAAACCAGCGATGAGATCATGCCCCACATGCATGTGTATGACGCCTTCCATGCCGAGTCGGAACTGATTCCGGTGGCGCGCCTGAATGGGGTCACCAACGCCATTGTGGCGCCGCAGAGCCAGGACACTCTGCCCGGCCAGGACTCGTTTATTCAACTCGACGGCAAGTCGGCCAACGACATGCTGCTGGTGCGCGACATCGCCATGCCCCTGAACTTTACCGGCGAGCAGCGGCGGAATGAGTCCTGGGAGAAGCGAAAGTTTCCCCAAACCCGGATGGGACTGGCGGCGCAACTGCGCCAGGCCTTCATGGACGCTCAGGACTATTCCCAGCGCTGGGCCGAGTACGAAAAGAAGAAATCCGACGCATCCGACGACAAGAAGGGCCCGCCATCGCCGCCCAAGCATGATCTCAAACTGGAAGCCCTGCTTCCCTATCTTCAGGGCAAGAAGGCCATCGTGCTGGCGGCCCAGGAGCCCAGCGACCTGGAGACTGCCGTCGGACTGGCCAGGCAATTCAACCTGAAATTCGTCCTCAATCACATCAGCCACTCACAGTCCGTGCTCGACTATGTGGCGAGCCTGAAAGTCCCCGTGATCGTGGGGCCCATCTACGAAGACCCCAAAAACTACGAACGCTACGATGCGGTGTACAAACTGCCGGGGGAGTTGTACAAGCGCGGGGTAAAGATTGCATTCGCGTCCTACGATGCGCACGCGGTGCGCAACCTGCCCTACGCGGCGGGCTTCGCCAGCGCGTTTGGCCTGCCGCACGATGAGGCGCTCAAGGCCATCACTCTGAATCCCGCGGAAATATGGGGCGTAGCGGACCAACTCGGCTCGCTCGACGTGGGCAAGACGGCCAATGTAGTGGTGGCGAACGGTGACCCGCTGGACGTCAAGACCGACGTGAAAAGAGTCTTCATCAATGGACAGGAAGTACCGATGAAGAGCCGCCAGACAGAGCTGCGAGACAGATATTCCCGGTAGCCGGGGTGGTCAGACACTCCTGTGTGGGTCAGAAGGTGTGGTGTGGGTCGGACACTCCCTTCGACTTCGCTCAGGGCAGGCTCTGTCCGACGCTTTTGACTTGGGTGTTGAAGTATCCAAAGCTCATCTGGACTCTGGGCAAACAACAAAAGAACAAAGACCATGTCAAAGGCGTCGGACAGAGCCTGCCCTGAGCGAAGTCGAAGGGAGTGTCCGACCCACACTGGCAACGGCGTTGACCCCATGGGCTGGCGCAAGTAGGATTCCCTGTGGGCGATCAGGCGGCTAAGCCGTTTCCTTCCGCTCTTCCTTTACAGCGATTCGCACGGGCCAGTACACTATTCGTTCCCTAAATTCAGGAGGTTGGATTCATGGCTGCCGAAGAAAAAAAAGAGATTGTGGAGAAGGTGAAGCAGATAATCTCCGAGCAGTTGGGCGTGGACGAAAACGAAGTCACGCCCAGCGCGTCGTTTGTGGATGATCTGGGCGCGGACTCGCTCGACCAGGTCGAACTGGTCATGGCCCTGGAAGAACACTTCGGGGTGGAGATTCCGGACGAAGACGCGGAAAAACTCCGCACCGTGCAGGATGCCATCGCCTATATCGACAAGCACGCCAAGGTCAGCAAGTAGAGATCGGTCCGTGACCGCGACTTCCGGCGACCGGGCGTGCTCTGGCATTTCAGCTGCTATAGGGGTCCTTCGACTCCATCAGTTCATTCGCAAAGCGAATGAACTGATTGCGCTCAGGATGACATCAGGCGTGGAGCCAGCAGCCAGGAACTCATATCCTGTACGAACCCGGGGAGGATTGCCGTCCGTACAACGCCCGTAACCAAAAAGACTGCACGCGAGGAGAACCAATGGCAGCCGTTGACGACAAGGTGAAACAGATTATCGTGGAACAGCTGGGCGTGGACGAAGGCGAGGTCACCTCGAACGCCTCGTTCGTGGACGACCTGGGCGCCGACTCGCTGGACACGGTGGAACTGGTCATGGCCTTTGAGGAAGCTTTCGAGATCGAAATCCCCGACGAGGACGCGGAAAAAATCCGCACCGTGCAGGACGCCGTCGATTACATCGGCAAGCACGCGAAAGGCGGGAAGTAGTTGGGACGTAGGGTTGTAGTCACCGGAATCGGCCTGATCTGCGGAGTGGGCAACACCGCGCCCGAGGTGTGGAAGAACCTGCTCGCGGGGAAGAGCGGCGTGGCCCGCATCACCGAGGCCGTTAAGCAGGGTGCGTTCAAGGAAGAAGACCTGCCCAAGTTTGCCTGCCAGATTGCCGCCGAAGTCAAGAATTTCGATCCCCTGCAATTCATCGAAAAAAAAGAACTGAAGAAGATGGGACGCTTCATCCACCTGGCCATGGCGGCCGCGGATGAGGCCATGAAGGCTTCGGGATTGCAGGTCACGCCCGAGATTTCCGAGCGCGTGGGAGTCCACATCGGGTCCGGAATCGGCGGGTTCGACGTGATCGAGCGCGAGCACATCAGCTTGCTGAGCGGCGGGCCGCGCAAAATCTCTCCATTTTTTATTCCGGCGGCGATCGTGAACCTGGCCGCCGGGCACGTCAGCATCCGCTACCACGCCCGTGGACCGAACGAGGCCACCTGCACCGCCTGCACCTCGAGCGCCCATTCCATTGGAGACGCTTTCAAGATCATCGCCCGTTGTGACGCCGACGTAATGATTGCCGGCGGTACGGAGGCAGCCATCACTCCCATGGGGGTGGGCGGGTTTGCCGCCATGCGCGCGCTTTCCACCAGAAATGATGATCCCGAAAAAGCCAGCCGGCCCTGGGACTCGGGACGCGACGGATTCGTGATTGGCGAGGGCGCCGGCATCCTGGTGCTGGAAGAATTGGAGTTTGCCCGCCGCCGCGGGGCCCGCATCATGGCCGAGGTCGTGGGCTATGGCATGAGCGGGGACGCTTTTCACATCACGCAACCGGCCGAAAACGGCGACGGCGCCTACCGCGTTATGGTGAACACTCTGCGCGACGCCAAGATACAGCCCGAGCAGGTCCAGTACATCAACGCTCATGGCACTTCGACCGACATTGGCGATAAGCTCGAAACCATCGCCATCAAACGTGCGTTTGGTGACCACGCTTATAAGCTGGCGGTAAGTTCGACCAAATCTATGACGGGGCATCTACTGGGCGGAGCGGGCGGACTGGAAGCTGGAATTACTCTGATCGCCCTGCGCGACCAGGTCCTGCCCCCGACCATCAATCTGGAGAGCCCCGAACCGGACTGCGATCTGGACTACGTCCCCAACACGGCGCGCAAAGCGGAAGTGGAGTACGCCATGTCGAATTCGTTCGGCTTCGGTGGGACCAACGGCGCACTGCTGTTCCGGCGCTGGAGCGAGTGATCAGTCGTCAGTCGTCGGTCGTCGGTCGTCAAGCCGCGAAGCGGCGCAAGAATGCGGCCCACGGCGTAAGCCGTGGGTCCGGTGCGGCAACGCCGGAGCCCCAACGGGGCGACAGAATGGGTGCCGCCTCCCTCGTTTTTCCGAAGATTGGTGGTTCTCCTGGCCCTGCACGAGCGGGACGCTCGTGCCTACATCGTCCGCCTAACTCCCTCAAGAATTTGACTTTGCAAGGCCCAGATTGGTGCCTTCAGTCCATTTTGGGTAATGGCACCTTGGTACCTGCATATTGGCCTTCTATCCCTTTGCCAAGCGCCGGAAGGCAGGCCAAAATGGAGTTTCAAGGCATTCTCCAAGGACATGCAAAAATCGTCAGGACTGGTTCTCGCGCCGCCTCCTCGCAGCAGAAAGGCCTCTGCCCGGGTCGCCCTGGTTGACATCAAGGAACCCGCCCGCTCCTTGCTGGCCGACTGTTTCAAGCAATTCGGGATCGAAGCCGTGATCATGACCGGCAATGTGCCTGAGCGGTTGCAACGGGAAAAGCTTGAGGCCTGCGTGGTGCACCTGACGCCGGAAGCCGTGCCGGTGATGGAATCGGCGCGCACCTCGGCATCAAACAACCGCATGGTGATATACGGTCTCGGAGGCAGCGCCCAGGAGGCGATGAAGTTTTCCCGCTACGGCGTGAACGCCGTATTCCATGAACCCCTTGAACGTCAGGCGGCGCTCAAACTGGTGCGCGCCACCCAGATGCTGGTGCTGCACGAATTTCGCCGCTACATTCGCATTCCCATCATTACCGAAATCTCCATGGTCTCGGCTGACAGCCGCCGTTTCACTGCGACCAGCCAGGAACTCAGCACGGGAGGGATGTCGGTCAAAAGCCCCGAAGATGTCCAGGTCGGCATGGCGCTGGAAGTTTCCTTCGCTTTACTGACTCTACCGCGCATCTGGGTGCGGGCAAACGTCAGCTGGCGCAAACCCGACAAGACCTTTGGCGTCCGCTTCGACGTCAAAGATGAACGCCGCATGCGCATCAAGGAATGGATCGAAGCCTACCTCGAAAACTAGCCGGCCGCACCCTCACTGAGCACCCTTTGCGTACTTCGCGGCCCTTCTTTGCGTCCTTTGCGGTTTAGGATTTTGCGTGATGCAGGCCAGGTCAAACCCTTTACCGCAAAGGACGCAGAGAAAACCGCAAAGTTCGCAAAGGGGATCCACGCACAGTCGGCCGCTTTGGGGAATCGGCGTGCCTGCATGTAAAATCGAAGATGCGCAATGGCAGCCACTTCCCCACTGGTGCAGATCGAACTGAGTCCTCCCGTCCGGCAGCCCAAGCCGGAGTGGCTCCGGGCCAAGGCCCCGGTTGGCGAAAATTTTCACAATCTCAAAAAACTGGCCCGCGGCCTGGGACTGCACACGGTGTGCGAGTCGGCGCAGTGTCCCAACATCGGCGAGTGCTGGAACCATCGCACCGCAACTTTCATGTTGCTGGGAGACATCTGCACCCGGCGCTGCGGCTTTTGCGCCGTGCCCAAGGGCAAGCCTGGCCCGATTGAGTGGGACGAACCCCGCCGCGTAGCCGAAGCCGTCGCCACACTCGGCCTGAAGCACACGGTCGTGACCAGCGTGAATCGCGATGACGACAACCTGGGCGGCGCGCGAATTTTTGCTGAAACCATTCGCCAGATTCGCGAACTCGTACCGGACTGCCGGGTGGAAGTCCTGATTCCTGACTTCCAGGGTCTCGATGAAGCCTTGAAGATCGTACTCGACGCCCAGCCCGACGTCCTGAACCACAACACCGAAACCGTGCCCCGGCTGTATCGCTCGGTGCGCTCGGGTGCACGCTACGAACGCACCCTGAGTCTGCTGGAAAAGGCCAAGACCTTTGCCCCCGCCACAGTGACCAAGTCCGGAGTGATGGTAGGCCTGGGCGAGAGCTCGGACGAACTGATAGAAGTCTTCCGCGACCTGGGTTCCCGCGGCGTGGATATTCTCACGGTCGGGCAATACTTGCGCCCGTCACGCGATCACCTCCCCATTTCCCGCTTTTATACGCCTGAAGAATTCACCTACCTGAAGGAAGAAGCACTTCGCTTCGGCTTCCGCCACGTGGAATCCGGACCGCTGGTGCGTTCCAGCTACCACGCCCACGAGCAGGCGGAGTCCACCAGAACAGTGTAGGCGCGAGCGTCCACGCTCGTGCAAGCCAGTAGCGCCAGCATCTTGCCGGCTGTCCTGAGGGCATCCTGCCCTCAGCGGGGTGCACCAATCTAGTGGAAAAGAGGACGCACGAGCGGGACGCTCGCGCCTACATTTCAGAAGACCTTGAAGTGAATGGTCAGATACTTTTTCGGGTTCTCGCGAATGGACTTCACCAGGCTACGGGTCTCGACCAGCATCTGATCGGCGTTGTTGTAAAGAGAGGGATCGCGCAGCAGCTTGCCGGCTGAGCCTTCGCCTGCCTCCAGGCGATCGGAGATGGCGGACAGCTTGTCCATCGTATTTCGCAGTTTGCGGGCAAACTCTTCATCTTTCGCCAGCATGCCGATCGGACCCTTGCCGGCGTTCACATCGTCGGTGAGCTTCCTCACGTTGGCGATGGTCGCGTTGGCGTTATCGTAAAGTACTGGGTCCTTGAGGAACTTCCCGGCGCTGCCCTTGCCCGCATTGAGGTCGTCAATTACTACGTTCAACTTATCGACCGTGGCGTTGGCCTTGTTGTACAACTCTTCATCGGAAAACAGCTTGCCCAGCGTGCCCTTGCCCTGGGACACCCGGTTCACCAGTCCCTGAAATTCACTCACCGTGGCGTTCAGCCGGTTGTAGAGCGTGGGATCATACAGCAGCTTGCCGACTGAACCCTGGCCGCTTTCGACGAAGGCAACGATCCGATCCAACCGTTTGAGCAATGCATCCATGTTTTGCAGCGTGCCCTGGCCGGCGCGCACCATGTCCCCGAAGTCGGGTACCTCCCGGCTGCGCAACACATCTCCATCCTGCACCTGCGGACCGGTGGCTTGCGAACTGTCGATGTCGATGTAAGTCTCGCCCAGCACGCCTGCGGTAGAGAGCAAGGTCAGGGAATCCTTGCGCAGGTTAAACAGGTAGCGGGTGTTCACCTTCATCGTAACTTCGTACCGGAGTGAGTTGCTTGGTGGGATCGTGGACCACCAGGATCTTGGTCACATTGCCGATGTCCACTCCGGCCAGGCGCACGGGCGCGCCTTCGCGCAAGCCGTTGGCATTGTCAACGTATGATTTGAGCTGAATTTTCTTGGTGAACAGACCGCCCGTACCGCTCATGAGGAAGATCAGGAACATCAGCGTGACGCTGGCCGCCAGCACCGTAAGCCCTACCTTCAGTTGAGACCATTTCAACTGCTTCTGGCTAGGCACGCATTCTCCCGAGCAAAGGTCGTTCTCCGTGGCACCGGCACGGGTTAGCCCAGAATAATAGCAGACCCCGTGGCCGCATCACGCCATCCGGTAGGCGGGACGCAACGTTGTCGCCAACAGAAGCGCAAACAGATAGGCTGCGGCTCCGGCGGCCAATGTGACATTCAAGCCAAACTGGATGGCGATGATGATGGCCAGCACCGAGCCCAGGACGCTGGAAGCCGCGTTCATGGCCCAGGCCCACTCCACCATATTTCCGCTGGTTTGGCCGGCTGGTACAACCGCCAATTCACCGCCTCCAGTGCCTGCCAGGGCCCGCAAACCAGCGGGGAAAGGCATGCCCATGGCGAAGCCGAGGGGGACCAGCAGCCCGGCACTGACCGCCAGTTTAACCATGAAGGGCCAGCCCACCAGCCGTCCCAGCAGGCTGGGCAGCACGCCTACATACAGCAGCAGTGCGGCGGCAATGAGCAGCAGAGGCAGCCACACCCGGCTGGTCTCCGCCAGCCACCAGCGCGAAACCATGCTGCCCGCGCCGCTCGAAAGCAGAAGCAGGAACACTACTACCGTCAAGGCATAGACCGGATGGCCCAGGAACAGGACGAAGCGCTGGATGAATGCGATCTCGACCAGGATGTACCCCAGCCCGACCGCGATGAAATAGAGCAGGCGCAGCGGACGCGGCTGCTGTCCCCGCGCCCCCATGGCCAGGGGTAGCACCAGAAATCCCAGCACGGCCAGAAGCGAGATAGCCAGCACCATCACCAGCACGGCCACGCCCAGATTATTCTTCCAGTCCATGCCGCGCTGCAGGGCCTGGGGATGGAGTATCTGCTCGAGCTTCAAAGTGAAAAAGAAAAACGGCGCATTGTCGGTTACGGGAGACACCTCGTACGGGTAGCCCTCCGCAAACTTCTGGGGATCATTCGCCTGAATCAGTTGGCTGAAAGATTCGGCGCTGGCGGAATAGCGCGCTGGCACATTGCCGGCAGCCAAAGCCGGATTGGATGGAGCGTACAGCAGAAATAATTTGGGATAGACCGCCAGGTGCTGCTTTACCTGGTCCACCTCCTCGGCGGTGAACGCGCTGCGCTTGGCCAATACCACCACCGGAATGCCATCCGCATCCAGGTGCCCTTCCGAAACCACGATGAAATTGCCGGCTGGGTTCGCCACTCCCATTTCATGCAGGGCCTGCATCGCAACCGAAACCACGCGCAGGGCTTCGCGTGGCTGTTGAAACTCCCAGCGCGTAATGGCGATCATTCCATCGGGCTTCAGGTGCTCAAAGTATTCCCGGAAGGCTTCCACGGTGTACAGACTGTTTTCGCTGAGCGCAAAGGCGCCCGCGGCCGTGGACGCCCAGGTATCCACCAGCGTCATCTGCACCACGTCAAACTGCTGCCGGGCATTGCGCACAAACGAGCGGCCATCGGTCACGTGGATGTGCACTTCAGGCTGCTGGTACAGATGGAAGGTGTAGTCCGCGTAACGGCCGCGCATGATGGTGTTGGCGATGATGGGATTGATCTCGATTCCGGTAACGCTGGGACTGCCGCTGCCCAGCGCGCGCAGGACGTCCACGCCGCCGCCCGGTCCGATGATGGCGAAGTCGCCGTGGGGCCGTAGCACATTGGCCAGCGCGGGAGGCGCTGACATCAGATTCTTCTCCCAGCCGCCCTGCCAGTGTTTGGGATCGACGTTCATCAGATACGTGGACGCATCGGCGTCGATCACAATCGCCTTCCCCTTGCCCTGGGAATCCACCTCCACCCTGGAAATGGCATTCCAGCGGGCAAATTCCACCCAGGCGGAATCCCGAAACCCTCCCTTGGCGTAAACGATGTCGAAAAGGTTGAAAGAGTAGTTGACCGCGATCAGTACCAGAATGAACAGGGCCCGCCCCGCGGCGGACCTTCGCGCCTTGCGGTCCACCGCCCAGATGGTCCCGGCGACAGCCATGCAGACGCCAGTGAAAAACACGGTGTTGGGGCCGCCCAGCCAGTTCAGCAACGGCACGATGGCCAGGCAAGCCAGCGCGCCACCGGCCAGATCGGCTGCGTAAAGCGGGGAAACATGACTGGCTTCACGCGCAAAGACGACGGAGAATTCGACTCCGGTGATAAAGAAAGGAACGGCGGAAGCCAGGTAAATCGCCGTTAGGCGAAGAAAATTCGCAGTCGAGATTTCCAGCGAGACCGGGATGCGCAGCACGATGACCAGCACGACCGGCACAATCAGTGCGTTGACCGAGCATAGCCTCGAGACCAGGGCGCGAGTTTCGAATCGCGCCAGGCGGTCTTTTCTCAAATGGGCAAAAACGCCTCCGGCGCCGAGGCCGAGCAGGGCAATCGAAATCGCCAGAAACGCGAAGTGATAAAACAGCACCACGGAAAACAGCCGCGTGAGCGCCAGTTCAAGCAGCAGGGCGGCAAAGCTGCACAGCGCCATGCCGTAAAGCATCGCCCGATTCGGAATTCGGTCTGTGCTGTTGATGGCGGTCAGGAGGGATGTCTCACTCATCGCGCAAGGTTTGCCTGGAACGCGGCCAGTCTAACAGAAGACGGAGTCAGCTCCTGACATTCAAGTCTCGAGAATAACCTGCGCGATGGCCTGCTCGGCGGTGTGTGAGAGCGAAAGCGCTACGTGGCTCGCGCCCAGGCGGGCGGCAAACTCAGCCGCCTTACCGTGAAAGGTGATGGTAGGCCGGCCTCCGGGCTGGCGGCAGACTTCAATGTCGCGCCAGCGCACGCCATGGTTCCAGCCGGTGCCCAGCGCCTTCATGCCCGCTTCCTTGGCTGCAAAGCGGGCGGCATAGCGTTCCACGCGATTGGCCTTGGAATCGCAATAGCGGATCTCGCCTTCGGTAAACACGCGGTGGAGGAAGCGGTCGCCGTGGCGAGCCAGTGCTTGCGCGATGCGCGGGACCTCCGCAATGTCGATGCCGGTGCCGACAATCATGAGCAAGTAAGTTAGCACGAGGCAATGTAGGCGCGGGCGTCGCCGTGATGGCCGAGCATCGCTCGGCACTTGGCCACTTCATATCAACCATCAATTCTTGTTTGCGCCTGCACGAGCGAGGACGCTCGCGCCTACATCGAGTGCTTGATTCCTTCACGCCGAGGGTGCCGGATCTCCAGGACAATCGCCGCCAGCAGGGCTATCGCTCCAGCTACCGCAGCCGCGGGAAACGCGATCTCCCGGTATGCAACCGTCATATTGGGATGAACACCCCGCACGCTGGCACTGATCAGGAGCCCGAAGATCCCCAAAAACAGGCACACCGCAAAGGTAAGCAGCGCCAGCAGAAAGGCCACCAGAAGCACGCGCACCGGGACCAGCAGCCAGCGAACCAATGGCGACGGCGCTTTGGCAGAAAGCATTCCTTCCTGATTGTAGCGGTTTGAGTTATGGGCAGTCTCTGACAGCTGATAGCTGATAGCTGACGGCTGGGCTAGAATACATCCCATGCCCCAGGCTGCGCCGCCGATTACGCGTCCACCCGCGGAGGTCGTCCGTCTGACCCCCGTCTCCCAGGCTCCCAATGGCATCTGCTATGCCGCTTCGGGCGAGATCACGGTCCCTGAAGCCGACCTGCGGCGCATGGTGTCCGCCGTGCCCGATGCCGCCGCGGCCGCGCTGAAGCGCAAGGCCTACTACTTTGTTCCACTCACCGTAAATCAGGGCGACGAAACGGTAATCGCCGACCGCTACGACGTGGCCCTGAGCGATAACGCAGTCTGCCACCGCAATCTCGACCTGGGCGATTCGCAATGCGTTTTTATTTCCACCCGCCTGATGGATGACAAATTCTCGGTGGCCTTTGAGTTCTATATCAACGTAGGCCACGCCGTGGTGGAGCGCGCCGGAGTATCGCAGGCCTTCGCCGACCTGGTATGGAAGCAGGTGCAGAACAAGGCGCGCGGCGAGACTTCGCTGGACGCCTGGGAATCGCGCAAGCTGGCGACTGAGTCCGGTCCGGATGCGGAAAAGTACAAGAACGAATATTTTGCCGCCAGCTTTTCCGACGCCATCTCCATTTATCTGCTGTCGTTATTTATCGACGTGGATTATCACGACCTGCGCGAGCGCGATTACCCCCTGCTGGCTCCGTCCCAGATGGCGGAGCGGTTGAAGAAAGTGGCAGAGCTGTTCCCGGCAAACCCCGGGTTTGAGTTCACGATCTACCACAAGAGAAGGACGTAGCCACGGATTTGCGCGGATCACGCGGATAAAGCTCCAGCGTGCCAGCCCTGTGTCCTCCGTGTCCTCTGTGGTTAAATCATCACTCCATGGTCACGGTCCGCTCCTTCGCCAAAATCAACCTCGGCCTGTGTATCGGCGCGCTTCGGGCGGACGGCTTTCACCATCTGCTCACCGTGTATCAAACCATCGCATTGCACGACGTCATCCGGCTGCAGGTGGGGGCCGGAACCGGCATTGAGATTCGTTGTGACGATCCGCGTGTTCCCAAGGACCAGACAAACACTTGCTACCGCATCGCGGAACGCGCCATGGCGGCCCTTGAGGCCCGCGTGCGCGTAACCATCACCATCAGCAAGCGATTGCCGGTGCAAGGCGGCCTGGGTGCAGGTTCCGGAAATGCCGTGGCTACGCTGCTGGCCCTGGAACGCGCGCTGAACAAGAAGTTACCGGGCGCGGAGAGGCTGCGCATCGCGGCGGAGGTGGGCTCGGACCTGCCGCTGTTCCTGGTGGGTGGGACGGTGTTGGGAGTGGGGCACGGGGAAGAGGTCTATCCGCTGCCGGATTTGCCGTCCGTTTGCTGCGTGGTGGCGACGCCGGAAATTGGGGTTTCGACCCCCAAGGCGTTTGCGGATTGGGATGCGATGATGTCAGAAGGCCCGCGCGGGACTAGCGACCTTGAAGGACACGACCGGGAGGGGCGCGACCGGGAAGGGCACGACTGGAAACGGCACGAGTGGAAAGGGCACGAACGGGAAGGGCACGACTTCAGTCGTGCCAGCACTGCCCCGCAAGGTGAGGCGGCTTTAGCCGCTGAGGGAACTGCCGAGCTGCGCTCGGCCCGGACGGGTCCCTTCGACTTCGCTCAGGACAGGCTCCGACCCGTCCCCACACGAGCATCAAAATTGACGCCTTCTCCACCCTCCGATAGAATGGTTGAGTTCGGTCGCGCGGTTTCTGCGTGGCTGAGTGGTCAACCTTTATCCGGTGTCCCTGTGAAAAAAGGCAGGGGCCGGGCCGAGACCTCGCTTCTCGACCTTGTCCGTACCGGGATCGAAAACGACTTTGAACAGGTCGTCTTTCCGAAATATCCCGAATTGCGCGAGGTCAAGAGTGTGCTTGAAGGGGCCGGGGCGTTTTATGCCTCGCTTTCAGGCTCCGGTTCGACGCTGTACGGGCTGTTTACCTCCCGGACAGCGGGCCAGAAGGCAGCAGTCAGGTTGCAGCGGCACGGTGTGCCGGCAGTGGTCACCACTACCCTGACGCGACGGCAGTACTGGAAGAAGATTTCAGACTGAAGATTTTAGATTGCAGATTGGTGATTTGTGGTTCGAATCCGGGCGTTTCAATCTACAATCTGAAATCGCAAATCTGCAATCAACACTGGGCCGTCGACTAATGGTAGGTCAAGTGCCTTTGGAGCACTTTGTCTAGGTTCGAATCCTAGCGGCCCAGCCAGAAAAACAGCTCTTAGCCATTAGCTTTTAGCTCTTAGCCGTAGCCCGAGAGCCGACAGCTGTGGATTCGAGCTAAAGGCTAAGAGCTAATAGCTAAAGGCTGATTCTATGGCTACTCTTGCGACAGCGACCGAAAAGAAGGCCCAGATGAACGCCGACGAGAAAGCTGAGCGCAAGCCTCAGCGCGGCCGGGTGGACGATAAGTTCAAGATCTTCTGTGGCACGGCCAACGAACCGCTGTGCGACGAAGTCTGCGCCTTCCTTGGATTGACGCGCGGCCAGGCGCAAGTCACGCGCTTCAGCGACGGCGAGGCTTACGTCCAGATTCAGGAAAACGTCCGGGGCGCGGACGTTTTCGTGCTCCAGCCCACCTGCCATCCGGTGGACGAGCACCTGATGGAGTTGCTGTTGATGATCGATGCGCTCAAGCGCGCCTCCGCCAGGCGCATCACGGCGGTGATTCCGTACTTTGGGTACGCAAGGCAGGACCGCAAAGACAAGCCGCGCGTTCCCATATCGTCGAAGCTGGTGGCCGACCTGCTGACTACCGCAGGAGCGGACCGGGCGTTGATCATTGATCCGCACGCGCCGCAGATCCAGGGATTTTTCAATATCCCGGTGGACCACCTGTTCGCGTCGCCGGTGCTGGTGGATTACTTCAAGCGCTTGAGTCTGCCGAACCTGATTGTGGTTTCGCCGGACGCGGGTGGAGTGGAGCGCGCCCGGTTCTTTGCCAAAAAGATCGATGCGCCGCTGGCCATCGTGGATAAACGCCGCGTGGAGATGAACGTCGCGGAAGTGATGAATGTCATTGGAGATGTGAGCGGCCGCACTTGCCTGGTGATCGACGACCTGATCGACACCGCGGGCACGCTGGTAAAGACCGCCGCCGCGCTTATGGAAAACGGCGCCAGTAAAGTTTATGCCTGCGCCTCGCACCCGGTTCTATCGGGTCCGGCGGTGCAGAATCTTTCGCAGTCCTGCATTTGCGAAGTGGTTGTGACCAACACCATCCCGTTGAGCGAAGCCGCCCGGCGGGAGCCGAAAATCAAGGTACTGACCATCGCCGGCCTGATCGGACGGGCAATTCAGTCGATTCACGAAGAAACGTCGGTCAGCAGATTGTTCTTATAGGACTAAAAATTTATGGCAACCGCAACTGAAAGCAACGTCTTAGAAGCGCAACCGCGCACTCCGGGCAACAAGAATGTGGCCCGCCGGGTGCGCATGGGCGGCAAGATTCCCGGCGTGCTCTACGGCGCCGGCAAGGACTCGTTGACCGTTACCCTCGATCCCCGCCAGGTCACGCGCATTCTCCATTCCGCCACCGGGCACAACACCATTTTCGATCTCGCGGTCGAGGGTGGCGAACGCACCAAGGCCATGATCGTGGACTGGCAGTATGAGCCCATCAAGAGCCACCTGCTGCACATCGACCTGAAGCGCATCGCCATGGACCAGAAGCTCACGGTCAGCGTGCCCATTGTGCTCAAGGGCGAGGCCGCCGGAGTCAAACAGCAGGGCGGCATCATGGAGCAGATCTTGCGCGAAGTGGAAGTCGAGTGCCTGCCGGGCGACATTCCGAGCGCCATCGAAGCCGATGTCAGCGAACTGGTCTTCGGCAAAGTTCTGCGTGTTTCGGACCTGATCCACGACGAGAAGAAGATCGAGTTCATCACCGACGCCAACCAGCCCGTGGCCCACATCACCACGGTCAAGGAAGAAGTGGCGCCGGCTGCCGACGCGGTTGCCGCGGACGCTGCTGCTGCTCCGGCCGAGCCCGAAGTGATCAAGAAGGGCAAGCAGGAAGTCGAAGGCGAAGAGGGTGCAGAAGCCGCTCCCGAAAAGCCGGAGAAGCCCGAGAAGAAAGAGAAGAAGTAGGCACGGACCACGTAGGGACGGGCGCCCTCGCCCGTCCTGGTCGAGCGCAGCTCGACTGGTTTTTGGGTTTCGGTTCGGGCGGAGAATTTGCCGAGCTGCGCTCGGCTGGACAGCCGAGGCGGCTGTCCCCACGCAGGCATTGTGGGGAGAAATGATCGGGCGTGAAACTGATTGTCGGGTTGGGCAATCCGGGCATTCAATACCAGTTCACGCCGCACAATCTGGGCTTCCTCACCGTTGACCGCATCGCCAACGATTGCGGCGTGGAAGTAAGAAACCGCCAGTGTCATGCGCTTACGACGCGGGCAGAAATCGGTGGCGAGCAGGTCCTGCTGGCCAAGCCGGAGACCTTCATGAACCTGAGCGGCATGGCGGTTCGTGAACTGGTGGCGAAGCATGAGATCAGCCCGGAGGCGGACCTGATCGTGATTTACGACGAGCTGGATTTGCCGTTGGGCACGATTCGCATTCGCCAGCGCGGCAGTTCGGCGGGCCACAATGGCATGAAGTCGATCATTGCGGCGCTGGGCACGCAGGAGTTTTTGCGCATCCGGCTGGGAATTTCGCCGGAGCGGAAGATTGCGGATGGCGTGAAGTTTGTGCTGACTCCCTTTCGCAAATCGCAACTCAAGAAAGTGGACGAAGTTCTGGACAGCGCCGCCGAAGCGGTAAGCGTGGTTTTGAAAGAAGGTCCGGCTGTCGCGATGAACCGCTTCAACCGGAAGGCCGAAGCAATGTAGGCGCGAGCGTCCTCGCTCGTGCAGGGAGCACAGGTGACGCCGCACGAGCGAGGACGCTCGCGCCTACATTGAAAATCGAACGTGGTGGATGGAGAGAAAATGAACCGCACTTATGAGTTGATGTTTATCGTCCGCCCCGACATGGTGGAAGAGGAGCAGGACAAGCTGATTTCCACGCTGGAAACCGCGGTCACTTCTTCGGGCGGAAACGTAAAGAGCGTGGAGAAAATGGGCAAGCGCCGCCTCGCCTACATGGTCCGCAGATTCCACGACGGCATCTACGTGCTGCTTACGGTGGAAGGCGGGGGCGGATTGATTCACGAACTGGAGCGCCGCCTGCGCGTCACCGAACCGGTGATCAAATTCATCACCGTGCGCATCGATGAAGAACAAAAGCGTCTCGACAAGATCAAGGCGATCCGCGACGCCAAGCGCAAGACCCCGCCACCCGCCCCGGTCGCGGAAACCGGCGGAGAAGCGGCAGAAGTCACAGCGTAACGGTCGTCGGTCGTCGGTCTGCAGTCTTCAGCAAGATGACTGAGAACCGGCTTCCTGACGACTGAAGACTGACGACCGACGACTGATTTTAAGGAGCATCATGGCTGAAGAAACCAGAGCAACAGCAGTGGCAGGTTCCGAGCGTCCGGCGGGTGGAGATCGCCCTTCCGGCGACCGGCCCTCATATGGTGATCGGGAACGCCGTCCTCCACGTCCGGGCGGACCGGGCGGCGGCCGCGAAGGTGGGCGCAAATATTTTCGCCGCAAGAAGGTTTGCAAATTCTGCGTGGAGAAAATTGAGGCCATCAACTACAAGGACGTCCGGCTGCTGGCGCAGTTCGTGGCGGAGAGCGGCAAGATCGTCCCGCGGCGCCTGACCGGAGTCTGCACCCCGCACCAGCGGCGTTTGTCGCTGGCCATCAAGCAGGCGCGGAACATCGCGCTGCTGCCGTTTGCCGGGCGCGCCTCGTAAAAAGAATTCGGCCACGGATTTACGCGGATATTCACGGATCAAATCAAGAAATAAAAAATCCGTGAAAATCCGCGTGAATCCGTGGCAAATAGAATTTCTATAGGGAGCAATCATGGAAGTCATCCTGAAGGAAGATGTGCCCAAACTGGGCTCGCGCGGCGACGTGGTCAAAGTCGCCGAAGGTTTTGGACGCAATTATCTGCTGCCGCATAAGCTCGCCATCGAAGCCTCGAAGGGCAACAAGGCGGTCATCGAGCAGATGAAGGCTGCGGCAGTGCGGCGCTCCGCCAAGGAAAAGACCAGCGCGGAAGCCCTGGCCAAGCAGTTCGAAGGCGTGTCGGTTTCGTTCACCCGGCGCTCCGGCGAACACGATCAGCTCTTTGGCTCCGTCACCTCCGGCGACATCGCGGACGCGCTGGCCAAAAAGGGTTTTGACGTCGACCGCCGGAAAATTCAAATTCACGAACCGCTCAAGACCGTGGGCGAATTCACCGTCCCCATCAAGCTGCACAAAGACGTGACCACCCACCTGAAAGTAGTCATCGAAAAGGAAGCGGCGGAATAAGCACGCCTCACGTAGGGGCGGGTGTCCTCACCCGCCCGGCGGAGCGCAGCTCCGCAAGGCTTTTGATTGGTACCGTCCCAAAATCCACGGCGAGCTGCGCTCGCCCGCCCGGACGAGGCGTCCGGGCCTACGTGGTTTATTCCAAAAACAGCTCTCCCCCGGACCTAACCCCATGCACGGACAGGGCCAAACTCCTATAATTCCTGCTCACGGTTCTTTTGCTGCCACGTCCATAGCTATGCAACCGGGAAGAACGGCAGGGCACCCGGCTTTAGTCGAGGACAACGAGAGATGCCGGCCGATGCATGGGCAGTACAACTGGCGGTTCGCGGGCGTTCGGATCCGGACGCGAGTCGCGGGGTGGAACGAAGCGACGAATCCCAGGACCCCCTCCCTCGGGGCCAAATGGCTGGGCACAGTTTAGGCCGTATCGATGACACGTTGCTGGTCCGCGAGGCGCAGCGCGGCAATCGCGCCGCCTTCGAGGAGTTGGTGCGGCACTACGACCAGGCTGTCCTCCGGCTGGCCATGCACCTGACCGGCTCGGAGCACGAAGCCCAGGACATTTATCAGGACGCCTTTTTGAAGGCGTACAAAAGTGTCGGCAACTTTCGCTTCGAGTGCTCGTTCTACACCTGGATTTACCGCATCGTGACCAATCTTTGCCTGGATCACCTGCGGAAAAAGCAGGTGCGCAAGGAAGACGCGCCGGTCGCCGTGGATGCGCAGGGCGAGGCTTATGACGTCCTGGCGCAGGTTCCGGACGGACGGTCGGGCGCGAACCCGGAACGCGACCTGATGCGCCGCGAACTGGGAACGCGCATCAACCACGCTCTGGACAAGCTGACGCCCCGCGAGCGCATGGTCTTTGAACTGAAGCACTATCAGGGATTGAAATTGCGAACGGTAGGCGAGATTTTGAATACGACCGAAGAAACGGCGAAAAATACTTTATTCCGGGCCACGCAGAAGTTGCGCGGCTCCCTGGCGGACATGCGATGAAGAAAGTTTTTTATGGAGGGACGGGCGTCCCGCCCGTCCAGGCCGTCCGCAGGGCGGCAGACAGAGCAAGTCAAAGGCGACGGACAGGAGTGTCCGTCCCACACTCCCCCGCTGAAGGGGTGAAACTATGAAATGCGAATGGGTCCACGAAAATATTCTGCTGCATATCTACAACGAACTGCCGGACGACGCCCGTTACGAACTGGAGCAGCACGTGGCGCGCTGCACGGATTGCGCGGCGGAGCTGAAGTCAGCCCGCCAGCTTCATGCCACGCTCTCCCAGTTCCCCGTGGAGGAGCCCTCTCCCAATCTGGTGACCGCTTCGCGCATGCGTCTGCAAGAGGAGCTCGAAACTACCGAGCAGGGCGGCTTCTGGCAGCGCCTGGTGTTCGACCCGGGGGCCTGGCTTCGCCCCATCAGGCTGGCTCCGGCGCTGGCCGCGGCCATCTTCATCGTGGGCTTTGCCGGCGGAATCGGGGCCACCTATCAAGTGATGAATGGACGCAACCCGGTCGATCTCAGCAGCAGCGCGACTCCCACGGAATCATCCATCACCGGCATCCAATCCATCTCGCAGCAGCCCGGTTCCTCTCAGATCAGCATCCGCTACAACACAGTTTCCACCCAGGAGGCGCAGGGATCGCTCAACGACCAGCGTATCCAGCAGTTGCTGCTGTTCGCCACCCGCAACAACTACAACTCAGGCGTGCGCATGGATTCAGTGGACCTGCTGACCCAGACTCCGAACGATACCCGGGTGCGCGAGGCGCTGCTGTATGCCTTGCGCTACGACTCGAATCCCGGAGTGCGGCTGAAGGCGATCGAGGGCCTGGGCTCTTATGTAAAAAATGACGTCCGGGTCCGGAATGCCGTTCTGGAGGCCCTCGTGAACGATTCCAATCCCGGCTTGAGGACCCAGGCATTGCATCTGCTCGAACCGTGCCGCGCCGACAGCAGCGTGCGGGTGGTGCTGCAAAAGCTGGCGGAAAACGATCAGAACCTGTACATCCGCTCTCAGGCGCGCAATATGCTGGCCCAGACGGCGGAGATCGATTGAGACTTTTTGGAACGGCGTTTGACCCGCGGTTCGAGCCCTTATGGGCGCGGGAACATCAGAAATCGGAAGGTGACAGTTGAATAAATTTCCCAAAATCGCAGCGCTGTTTCTCCTGCTGGTGTCCGTGGCGGTGGCCCAGGAAGCGCGCCCTGACCAACAGACGCGGGTCTATCAGGACAACGGCAGATGGTCGCGCCAGATTACCGGCTCTCTGGCCACTGCAAAGAATCTGCACGTAAAAGTAGATTCCGGCGTGGTGAAAGTTGTGGGCGGCGCGCAGCAGGCCATCCACTACGTCATCAATAGTCGCTCCTACGCTTCGTCGGAAGAGAAAGCCCGCCGCGAGTTCGAGTCCTACAAGGTCAACGCTTACGTCCGTGGAGACACGGCCTGGGTGGTGGCGGAATGGGAAGGCAGCAGGCCGCGCCGCTCCTCCAGCGAATTTGTGATCGATGTTCCGCGCAATATTGAGCTGGTGAAAGTGGAAACTGACGGCGGCGATCTTACCGCCACCGGCGTGGGCGGGCGGGTCGAGGGAGAAACCGGGGGCGGCAGCATTCATCTCGATGACATTGGGGGAGCGGTGAGTGCCGAGACCGGGGGCGGCAGCATCGATGTAGGCACGGTCGGCGGCGACCTGACGCTGCACACCGGGGGCGGCAGCATCAAGGTGTCTTCCGCCAAGGGCAAGATTAACGCCGAGACTGGAGGCGGCAGCGTGGTGGTGATCTCCGGGATGCAGGGCGCCGTGCTGGAAACCGGGGGCGGCAGCATCGAGGTGCAACGTTGCTCGGGGTCCCTTAAAGTCACCACGGGAGGCGGAAGCATCGAATTAGGCGAGATCGCGGGCCCGGCGGAGATTGAAACCGGCGGCGGCAGCATTCGCCTGAACTCGGCCACCGGGGCGGTCCGCGCTGAAACCGGCGGCGGCAGTATCACCCTCAACGGCGTGCCCGCGGCCCGGGCGGAAACCGGAGCCGGCGGTATCGTGGCCAAGTTCGTATCCGGAACTGACCGTACGGATTCAGTCCTGGAAACATCCGCCGGAGACATTACGGTTTACCTGGCGCCCAACCTGGGCATCACCATCCGAGCGTCCATCGACCTGGCCAATGGACATCGCATCCGATCCGATTTTTCCGAGATTCGCGTTACCAGCGAGGGCGGCGAGTGGGGTCCCGGCACCGCCACCGCCGAGGGTAGCTTGAACGGAGGCGGTCCAATCCTGAAAGTGCGCACCACCACCGGAGACATCACCTTTCTGGCCAGCCGCTGACGCTGGGATGGAGGACGGGCGTCTCGCCCGTCCAGCCGGGCGGGGACGCCCGGCCTCCACTAGATAAAAAGGGGGACGACATGCGTACAACAATCCTCGCCATACTGATTTTGCCGATGTTCGCCGCGGTCGCAAGCGGCGGGCAGCTGTGCTCGCAGGAGCCCTTCAGCGAGTCCTTTGGATACTCCAGCGAAGACTTCGGCGGCGGATCCTATCTGGGAGTTGACACGCGTGACGTCACCGCCGATCGTCTGGCCGATCTTAAGCTGAAGGAAGAACACGGCGTCGAAGTCACCCTGGTCGATCAGGATGCTCCCGCCGGCAAGGCTGGAATCAAAGAGCACGACGTCATTCTCACCCTCAACGGCAACCAGGTGGAAAGCGTGGAGCAGTTGCGCCGCATGATCCGCGAGATTCCTCCGGGACGCACGGTGAACCTCGGAATCAGCCGCGCCGGCCAGTTGATGACTCTCAAGACCCGGTTAGCGGACCGCCGGCAGACATTTGCTCTGGCCCGGCCGGGCAAGGCCATCACCTTCGCCATGCCTGCGATTCCGGCCATGCCGGCCCTGCCCGCCGTCCCGGCTACCCCGTTTGTCCCGGACATGGATATGCCGGTCTCCATCGTGGTGGTGCATTCCTCGGCCCGCAGCGGACTGATGGTGGAAAACCTGACTCCGCAGCTGGGTGATTACTTCGGCGCAAAAGATGGCAAGGGAGTGCTGGTGCGCTCGGTGGAAAAGGGCAGCCGCGCCGAGCAAGCCGGGTTCCGCGCCGGCGACGTCATTGTGAAAGTCAACGGAGAATCGATCAGTGACAGCGGCGATTTTACTCATGCCGTCCGCGGGCGCAAGGGCAACTCGGTCACCGTCAACATCATTCGCGAACGGAAGGAGCAGAACCTCACCTTGACCGTGCCCGACCGCAACCAGTCGCAGCTTCTCGATATGGATGAGGATATTGACCTTCCTGACGCTGACGCCGAAACCGTGATTGACCTGGGCGAGGTCCAATCTGAAATCGCACGCCTGAAGCCCGAAATCGAACGCGCCGTCCGTGTCATAAGGCCCAGCATGGAAGAAGCCGCGAAAGAATTGCGCGACCATGAAGAAGAACTGCAGCAGCAAATGCGCGAACTGGAACGCGAGTTCAAAGACCAGGAACGCAAGTCCTGGCAGCCCGGCGCCGATATCTAGCCCACTGAAATAGAAGTGTGGGTAATAGAAGTGTGGGTCGGACACTCCTGTCCGACGCCTTTGAATTTACTTTTGATTTTTATTGCGGCTCTTGCTTCGGATTGCTCAACTCAAAAACAAGAGTCAAAAGCGTCGGACAGGAGTGTCCGACCCCCACAGGGCCGCTGATGCTTCCCGCACGCAGTTCCTGCCTCCCTGTTTGGCGGCATACAGTCCGGCGTCGGCCGCTCTTACCAGGTCCTCGCAAGTGTTGCCGTGATCGGGCCAGGTGGCCACTCCGGCGCTGATGGTGACGGGCCGTGACACCCCGGGAAATTGCCAGCTATCGACCATCCGCCTCAGCTTTTCGGCCACGGCCAGGGCTTGTTGCTGGCTGGTCTGCGAAAGCAGGATGGCGAACTCTTCTCCTCCGTAGCGGCAGACCACATCGATCTTGCGCAGCTGCTGCGAAAAGATCGAGGAAACCTGGCGCAGCACTTCATCACCCAGCAGGTGCCCAAATTCATCGTTCAGGCTCTTGAACTGGTCGATATCCACCATGATCACTGCCATCGCGCTGTCAAATCGCCGGGCGCGTTCCAGTTCCTCCTGAATTCGCAGTTCGAAATAACGCCGGTTGAAGATTCCGGTCAGCCCGTCCAGATAGGCCAGGTGCTTGACGCGCTCCACGTAGTGAGCATTCTGGATGGCAGTGGCGCAGATGTCGGCGACCGACTCCAGCGACTGGATATCGCTGGCCAGGAAGGAATTCGGCCGAGTGCTGTCCAGGACCAGGACCCCCAGGGTCTGCCCAAAGGAAACCAGCGGAATGCACATGCGGGCAACCGACTCGAGATAGATGCCGACGCAATCCGGGTCCGCCTCGGCCTCGTTCTCGATCACCGTCTTGCTCTCGCGCAGCGCGCGTCCCCACAAGCCTGCTCCCGCCGGCACTTTTCCGCCTTCCGGGATACGCAACGTCAGGTTGCCATGGTGGGCCTGCAACTTCAAGTCTTCGTCTTCCTTGACCAGCATCGTGACATGAGAGACTTCGAACGCTTCCCGGATCTTCCGGCAGGCCTTCGACAGCAGTTCTTTCACGTCCAGCACGACCGTGGTCTCTCGCGCGACCGCATTGATCGCTTCCAGTTGCGAGGCGCGGCGGCGCTCCAGCGAATACAACTTTGCATTTTGTAAAGCCATCGAGGCCTGGGTGGAAAACAGGGTGAGCAGGTCCACGGTTTCGGAATCAAAGTGGTCGGGGTTTTCGCTCTGACAATCCAGCACGCCCACCATTTCGTCTCGCACCATAAGCGGGATTGCCAGTTCGGAACGGGTCTTTTTTCCCCACGGCTGGTAACGCGTTTCTTTGGCGAAATCGGGGACGTACAGAGGGCGCTTCTTCTGGGCGGCGGTACCGATCAGACCCGTCCCGATGCTCACCCGGACGCTGTCAAATCCCGGCTCGCCGCCGATCTGCGACCGGATGCAGAGCTGGTTTGTATCCTTATCCAGCAATAAGATAGCGACGTTCTGCAGGTGAAAATAGTCCCGCGCGATGACCAGGATGCGTTGCAAGACTTCGTCCAGGTCAAACGTGGACAATACCGCCTGGCTGGCGTCGTAAAGTATGGCGATTTTCTGCATGGGGCCAGCCGGATTGTAACCCGCGCCGGGGCGGGGGCTGAGGTTCCGAAAGTAACGTGAGAGAGTCCCGCCATTTCGAAATTCGTCGTTGGCCATTGGATCTTGGTCGTTGGTCGCTGGTCGTTGGCCCTTGGCCAAAACCCTAGCCTCCGGCTGATGCACCGACCGTTTTGGATGGTTGCGACCAACGAACCTGTCTTGCCTTGGCCAACGACCGACGACCAGCGACCAACGACCGACGACCAACGACCAACGGCGACTCGCCCTGCCTCCTGCTAACATCGCTGAGATGCTGGAGCTTTCCACTTCGGTGCAGTACGTAAAGGGCATCGGCCCGCGCCTGGCCGAGGTTCTGGGAGCCAAAGGCATCCATACGGTTGATGATCTGCTTCACTATTTGCCCTTTCGCTACGAAGACCGCCTGAACCCGCGTGGAATTTCTGAACTGCGTGCGGGAGAGATGGCCACAGTCATCGCGGAAGTCCGTACGTCAGGATTGTTCCGCACCCGCCGCATGCCCATTTTTCAGATGACGGCCGGACAGGGCCGAAGCCGCCTGAAGTGCATCTGGTTCAATGCGACTTATTTGCGCGACCGTTTCAAGCCCGGACAACTGGTGGCCCTTTACGGCAAGGTGGAAGAAGAGCGCGGCGGGGAATTGCAGCTGGTGCAGCCCCAGTTTGAAATTCTCGGCGACTCCTCCGACGAGACTGAAGGGGGCGAACAGAAAGCTTCCTCGTCGCTCGAAGTCGGCCGCATCGTCCCCATTTATGAGTCCACAGGTCAGGGCCGCCTGACCCCGCGCTGGTTCCGCCGCGTCATCCACGGTGTTCTGGAGAATCTTCCACCCCAAGTCGCGGACCCGGTCCCGGCCGCAGTACGCCGTCACCTGAACCTGATCTCGCCGCAGGACGCGCTGCGCCAGGTCCACTGGCCCGATCCCGGCGAGAGCTTTCAGGATCTGCAGGCCTTCCGCACTCCGGCCCACATCCGGCTGATCTTTGAAGAACTTTTCTTTCTCGAGCTGGGCCTCGAGCTGAAACGGCGGCAGCAAAAGGCGCAGACCGGAATCGCCTTCACCCTCGACAATCGCGCCCGGGATGCGATCAAGAAAATTCTGCCTTTCCACCCCACAGCGGCCCAGAAGCGCGTGCTCAAGGAAATCGCTGCTGACATGAAGAGACCTGCCCCCATGCGGCGCCTGTTGCAGGGCGATGTCGGATCGGGCAAAACCATCGTGGCCTTCGAGGCCGCCATCATCGCGATGGAGAATGGATTCCAGGTCGCGCTCATGGCGCCCACCGAAATCCTGGCCCAGCAGCATTATTTTTCCGCCCGGCGCATCCTGGAAAATGCCGGATACCGGATCGTCCTCCTCACCGGCTCGGTGGAAGAAGACCGCAAGCGCGAGATCCGCCGCCACATCACCCAGGGCAACGCCCAGCTGATCATCGGAACCCACGCCCTGATTGAACAAAGAGTCGAGTTCGGCAAACTGGGACTGGTGATCGTGGACGAACAACACCGCTTCGGAGTGATGCAACGCTTCAAGCTGATGAAGAAATCCGCCGACACCCACGTAGGGGCGGACGCTCCTTCGACTTCGCTCAGGACAGGCCCCGTCCGCCCAGCCGAGCAAAGCTCGGCCAATCAAAGCTCGCCACCTCAAGGCGAACCCGACGTCCTGGTCATGACCGCCACTCCCATCCCGCGCACCCTCGCCCTGACCCTCTACGGCGATCTCGATATCAGCATCCTCGATGAAATGCCACCCGGGCGCACGCCCATCGTCACCCGCCGCGTCTCCGATGACCGGGCGGACGAGGTCTGGCAATTCGTAGGCAAGCAGGTTGCCGCCGGCCACCAGGCCTATGTCGTGTATCCGGTGATCGAAGAGAACGAGGAGAACGAACTCAAGGCCGCGCTCAAAATGCACAAGGAGCTCAGCAGGAAGATCTTCCCCGACCGGCGAGTAGAACTCTTGCATGGCCGCCTGCACCCTGATCAGAAGGAAGACGTCATGCGCCGGTTCCAGAAAGGCGAGGTCGATATTCTGGTTTCGACCACCGTGATCGAAGTCGGCGTCGATGTGGCCAACGCCACCGTGATGGTGATCGAGCACGCGGAGCGCTTTGGCCTCTCCCAGTTGCACCAACTGCGCGGACGCATCGGCCGCGGCGCTGCGAAGTCGTTCTGCATTCTCATGACCGGGGGAAAGGTCTCGGAAGATGGCGACCGCCGCCTCGACGCCATGGTCCGCACCACCGACGGATTCAAGATTGCCGAACTCGATCTCGAACTGCGCGGCCCGGGCGAGTTCTTCGGCACCCGCCAGGCCGGTATGCCCAGCTTCCGGGTCGCCAGCCTGGTGCGGGATCGCCAGTTACTGGAAACCGCAAAGCGCGAAGCTGCGGCTGTGCTCGACGGTCCCAACGAAGAAGTTTCAAAAGAAGAAATCGATCGCGCCCTGCGCCACATGCGCACCCACTGGCAGAAAACCTATGGCCTGGTAGAAGTGGGGTAGAGGCTTCCTTTGGCTGTGGGGGTGGGCTTGTGTGGTCGCGGGCGACTCGCCCGCGAGAGCTAAAGTGAAAAGCCGCGGGCGAGTCGCCCGCGACCACACGTTCCAATTGGACGTCCGGAATCTGTTTCTGCCGCGTCCTACAGCCGCCAGGCCAGCAAAGCGATCGTGGCGATCGCCACCAGCGCGGTTGCGATCAGATACGCATGCGACCTCACCCAACTGGTGTTGGAGTCGGACAATTCGCCAAACATGTCTTGTGTGTCGGCAGTCGCGACCGCGTCCGGGGTAGCGGCTTCGCAATCGAGGCACAGCCTTCGGCCCTCGGACACAGGAAAGCCGCAAGCTTCGCATCTGCGAAGATTCCCGAAGGCGATGGTGGTATCCGGAGTGGACGGATCAGCCTCAACCGGATGCGGGTGGGAGTTCGTCACTAGAGCAGGCATCTCGATCACCGTCGAACTCACCGCCAGCACCGGGACCGCGTCATGCTCCACTGTTACCTTGGCCGTTGTCTCAGACTCCAATCCTTCGGAGTTTGTTTCGAGAACAGGGCGGCCCCATCCGGCCACCAGCTCTGGTTCCTGAGTCTGGATGCTGGTCGAGCCTGCCATCACCGCCTGCGCATTCCCATCCTGCCCCAGTTCCTTTTCGGCGCGGCGCGCAGCCTCGGCATGTTCCACCGCGGTCTGAATCATTTCCGCCAGGCGGTTGAGGGCCACGTAGTCCCGCTCTTCAAAGGCGCGCGGCCGGCCGGAAAGCAGTTCGAAGACCCCATACACTTCTTCCTCGCGCACCAGGGGCATCACCACCACCGACGCGATGCCGAAAGCCCGGCAACTGTCGCGGTTGACCCGCGAATCGTTTTCCGCGTCTTCACAAATCAGGATCTTCCGGGTGCGCACACTCTCGGCTGAAAGCCCGGAATCGATCTGCAGATGCGCGCCCATTTCCGGTGCCGAAGCGCCGGCGCTGGCGCAGCAGACCATGTTTTCGCCCTGCCGCAGAGCGATTGCCGCTCCCGACGCTCCCGTAATGTATTGCGCCCGCTCCGCCAGCAACTGCAGCGTGGCATCCAGGTCGCGCTGCGCCATTTGACCCAGCGACTTGCCACCGTCCTCGCCGGGAAAGCGCAAAGCCTCGCGCACCGAGGAGCCGAGCGGCGGCGCCGGTGCCTTGGCCGGCATGCTTGCCGGAGCCAGATGGGCGGAGACAAGGTTCGGCGGAGCAGGTTCCAGCCCCGCCTGGTTATTGTCCAGGATGGAGTAATGATCCATGCAAAAATTTAGAGAGATTCTCTAATTCGGAGTTTCGCTCCACCAAGTTGTGGTGTCAAGGACAAACCCACAAGTGCTAGTCCTTATGGGCAATGACCGAATCGCCAACCCGGATCGCTCCGCGCGTCAGAATTTGCGCCCGCAGGCCGCCGCGATGACGCAGGCCCTTGATGACCTCGCGTCCTGCCAGACGCTGCAGATGGTCGCAAGGCTCGCACAGACGAATGCCGTGCGCCTTCACTTCGCCAATCTGGAAATCCTGTCCCACCAGATGATTGAGCGCGATGCCCCGTGTCACCAGGTTGCGCCGCGTTTCACCCGGAGCAACCTCGACGTTGTAATCGCGTTTGAGCGCTTCAATGGATTCGGCTTCGATCAACGTCAGTTCGAAATCGGGTTCAGGCTTGGAGAACGTTCCCTGGCCCAGAGCGTAGCGGTCACCTTCGAGGCCGGAACCCGGAATGGCAATCGCCTGCTTCACCGACAGCGTCGTCGCAGTGGCGGCAGGGGCAATGTAGATGAGTTCGATGGTTCCTGAGTTCATGAAGATTCCTCGACACCGGAAGAGTGTGGTCGCGGGCGACTCGCCCGCGAGGCGGCGTCCAGCACCGCTAAGGCTTGCCCCTTTTTCCCGAAAACATGTCCTGCAGGATGTTTGGCTCCCGCCAGGTTGGGTACGCCGATTGGCGAGAGCCACCAAACACCAACATCAAAGGCCGCGGGCGAGGCGTCCGCGCCACACATGCTTACTTGCCGGCCAGGGCGATGCATTCGTCGAGCACATCGACTGCGACGTCGGCTTCATCCCTGCTGACCACCAGCGGCGGCGCGATGCGGATCGTGCTCGGACCGCAGCCCAGGAACAGCAGGCCGCGTTCAAAAGCCAGCTCGATAATGCGGTCGCGCTCTTCCGCAGCGTACTCCTTGGTCTTTTTGTCCTTGACGATCTCGACGCCGATCATCAATCCGCGGCCCCGTACATCGCCCACCAGTTTATGTTTGCGCGGCCATTCCGCCATGCGTTTCAGCATGTGATTGCCCACCTCGGCGGAGTTCGCCAGCAATCCCTCTTTCTCGATGACGTCGAGCGTGGCCAGCGCAGCCGCGATGCAGACCGGATTGCCGCCGAAAGTTGAAGCGTGCGAACCCGGAACCCAGTCCATGATGTCGGCGCGGCTGATCATGACGCCCAGTGGCATGCCCGAAGCGATACCCTTTGCGGAGCAGATAATGTCAGGCTGCACCCCGGTATGCTCAATCGCCCACCACTTGCCGGTGCGTCCAGCGCCGCTCTGGACTTCATCCGCCACCAGCAGAATGCCGTACTTGTCGCATATGCGGCGCAGTTCCTTCATGAACACCGTAGGCGCAATTACGTATCCGCCTTCGCCCTGCACCGGTTCGACAAAAATAGCCGCCACTTCTTCCGGAGCCAGCGTCGTCTTGAACAATTTGTCTTCAATGAAGCGGGCACAGCCGAGCGCGAAGGCTTCGGCATCCTGCGCGCCGCCTTCACAACCGCGGTAAACGTCGGGATAGCGCACGTGCGTCACGCCCGGAACTCCCGGGCCGAAACGCCGCTTCTGCTGCGGCTTCGACGCGGTCAGCGAGAGCGCGCCCATGGTGCGTCCGTGAAACGCGCCGAAAAAGGCAATCACGTTCTGCCGCTTGGTGTGGTAGCGGGCCAGCTTGAGCGCGGCTTCCACCGCCTCTGCTCCGGAATTGCCATAATAAATTCGGTGCGGTCCCGGCATCGGCGCGATTTTCGACAGCCGCTCCGCCAGCGTGACCATGCTCTCGTAGTAAAAGTCCGTACCCGACATGTGGATCAGTTCGCCTGCCTGCTTCTGGATGGCGGCCACCACATCGGGATGGCAATGACCCGTCGAGGTCACGGCGATGCCGGCGGAGAAATCGAAAAACTCGTTACCGTCCACGTCCGTCACCACGATGCCCCGGCCCTGTTTGGCCACCAACGGGTAGGAGCGGGTATAAGACGGCGAAAGGTATTTCTCGTCGCCCGCGAGAACGCGCTTGGCGTTGGGGCCGGGCAGAGCGGTCTTGATTTTGGGTCCTGCAAGAGTCTTGGTGGTCATTGGATCCTCCGGAAAAGCAGTCGTCGGTCGTCAGTCTTCAGTCGTCGGCCGGGCGGTCGCGCCGAAAAAGGCGGATTCAGCCCTCAAGCCACATCATTTGGGAGGATGGGGGAAACTAGTCGCTACCGAACAGACTGGGACGCGCCTGCGAGGGCAACACTGCCAGATACCGGCGCGGGCACACTAAGAAGTGCAGCCAGCATACGGGCAGGTGCGAGTTGGGCTTCTGATGGCGCATCCGTCAACATTCCTGCTTCATTATAGCCTGAGCAGACCGCCCGCGTAACCCCCTGAATTCTCATTGTCATCCCGACCGGAGCGAAGCGCAGCGAGCGCAGTGGAGAGCCTGCCCTGAGCGAACTCCGAGTGCACACGAGGGGGAGTCGAATGGGGACCTGCTTTCGCGGGCGCCATCCATGCTTTTAAGAAATGCCGAGCTTCGCTCGGCCGGGCAGGTGGGACACCTGCCCCTACGCGGGCAGTGGTAGGCTTTCAACGAGGGACTGATTCCATGCAGCGTATGACTTTGGGCGACTTCGAGCTTACTGCGGTCTCTGACGGCATCTACCACCTCGATGGCGGCGGTATGTTCGGCGTTGTCCCCAGAAGCCTGTGGGAACGCAAGGTAAAGCCGGAGGGCAACAATCTCGTCCCCTTGGGATTGAATTCAGTTGTCATCCGCACCGGCTCGCAAACCGTGCTGATCGAAACCGGCGCAGGCAACAAGCTCTCCGAAAGAATGATCAAGATCTACGGCCAGCCCGCGGAGTTGCTCGACAAACTCGCCGCAGCCGGCGTCGCGCCGGAAGACGTGGACATCGTCATCAACAGCCATCTGCACTTCGATCATTGCGGCTGGAACACCGTCCGCCAGGGCGGCAGGATTGCCGCCACTTTCCCCAAAGCGAAGTACTACGTGCAGGAAGGCGAGTGGAAACACGCCCACGAAAACCAGCGCGACGGCGTCAGCTACATCACGGAGAATTACGATCCCCTGGTCGAAAGCGGACAAATGACCCTGCTGCGCGGCGACGCGGAAATCGTTCCCGGCATATCAGTCCGCGTTTATCCCGGCCACACCCGCGCCATGCAGGCGATCCTGGTGCAAAGCGGCGGGAAGATGGCATGCTACATCTCCGACCTGATTCCAACCAGCGCGCATCTTGATCTGAACTGGGTAATGTCCTACGACCTGTACCCGCTCGAGACCATCGAAAGCCGCAAGCGTTATTACGCCCAGGCCCTGCCGGAAAAGTGGCTCACCATGTTTACTCACGATGCGAAGTTGCCGTGGGCTCATGTGGTGAAGGATGAGAAGGGGAAGATGGTGGTGGGGGAGTAAGCCAAATGCAGCGGAGAGTATAATTTTTCTGATGACCCAAGAAGCCCACGAACTGCTGCAAAAGGCGTTGGCCCTGCCTGAGAACGAACGCGCGGAGCTGGCCGGCAACTTGATCGCCAGTCTCGATTCAACCGTCGATCAGGACGTGGATACAGCCTGGCAGCAAGAGGTCGTGCGCCGCCTGCATGACGTTCAATCCGGCAAGGTAGAAACTATCTCTTGGCAAGAGGTCCAGCAGAAGGGACGTAAACTGCTGCATGACAAGTAAGCCGCTTCGGTTTCACCCTCAAGCGGAACAAGAGTATTTGACAGCGCTGGCATGGTATCGAGAGCGCAGCCTGATTGCAGCGATTAACTTTGAGAGTGCTTTTGATCAAGCGATAAGAAGAATCAGAGAAGCGCCGCAGCGCTGGCCAGTCTACGTCGCCAACTTCCGAAGATACGCTCTCCGGCAATTTCCCTTCAGCATCGTGTACCAGGATTTCTCTTCTGAGATCGTAGTCTTTGCCGTAGCTCATGGCCGACGTAGGCCGGGGTATTGGAGGGAACGCGGGTAAGCTGGTGAACTCCGTCTTTAAGAAGGTAGAAGCGCGAAAATAAGGACCTGGCGGGCGTCATTGGTAGCGAGCATTGGCAGTGGGAGACTCTTTGGCGATCGAAGAAGAGGAGGAGGGCCGTTCCTATATTTTGTACGCTCGAAGCGTATTCGGCCAATAGGGCCGTTTCTCAGTTCCAGGTACCACCGCATAAAGCGGCTCGTTCCCCGCTTCGACACAGGGCGAGAACGAGCCCGGCTTACTCGCCAAGAATCCAGCCATGAAGTTGATACTCCCATCTGAGTTGAAAGAAATGTTCTGAGCATAGCTCTGACCGTTCAGCGCACGGTAGCACACGCCTACTGTTTCGTTGGGCCAATAGGTCCGAAAACCCGTCAATGTATCGGCTTCGAAGGTAAATTCGAGTATCCCCTTATAGTGATGGTCATAAGGCAAGAAACGCTCGCGGAAGTCAGTAAATGTATTTCGCGACCTCTTCCACAACGCCAATAGAGCAGAGTGGAACTCGAACGCGCCATTCGTTATTTCCGCGAGTTCCTCGAAAGGAATGAGGCGTGTATACAAGCCAGTCCTCTTCGAGAGAAAGCCACCCGACAAAATGCGCATACTGTTGTCGTGGATGGCATAGTCGGAGTGATAAACGGCGTTTCTGATCGTTGGGTTATAAATGCTTCTGAGAGCGGTTCCGACTTCTGGCAGGCCCGCCTTCGTGGATAATTCCTCGATTTCCTTGATCTTCTTTCCCGGACTTGCTGGAATGAGTTTTTGCACCACTCTCACCCCATTTACATTTTTCTCGACCGGCCGGTCCAAGTGTGAAAGCGGATTGATGGAGTATTTCAACCCGACTCGCAGGCGCAAGAGATTTGCTAAGAGTTCGTATGGGAACCCCATTTCAACTACGTGAGAGTAAGAGATCAGCGCTATCCTTGCTCGAGTTTGTTCTGGAAACGGGAAGGTCTCCGTCGGTAGTGTCAATTGTCGGAGGTGATTCAGGTCATCCAGCAGAGCTAGGGATTCGTTGTATGAGTCCCAACCGGTGTCCTTCACTCCCGCTGCCCGGACCAATGTGCAGGCCACTCGAACATTCGGTCACACCGATAGAAATCGTCGTGCCAAAAAAGTGGGCTCAGAATGTCTGTGTAATGACGAATCCCACCCGCAGCCGGGTTGGTCGCGGTGTTCGTTACATCACTGACAATACAAGTTTACCTGCAAGAGGCCTGATCCAGCTCAAGGACACCGTTTGACCCACCCCCCACCCTCCAATAAACTGAAAACATTCCACTTCGAACCTAACCTATGGCAGACAGCATCCAGGTCAAGCTTCCTGACGGAAGTGTGAAAGAAGTCCCCAAGGGGACGACCGCGCTCGATATCGCCAAATCGATCGGCCAGCGTCTGGCCGATGCCACTCTAGTTGCCAAGGCGCGACCCATCGCGCCGTCAGAACAAAGCTCCAACGGCGATCTCATTGACGTCACTCGGCCCCTCGAAAAAGATACTGACCTTCGCCTGCTGACCGATCGCGATCCCGAGGCGCTCGAAGTGTACCGGCATTCGTCTGCGCATCTTCTTGCCGCTGCCGTGCTCGAATTATTTCCTGAGACCAAGCTGGGCCACGGGCCGCCCACCGACACCGGGTTCTTCTACGATTTCTATCGTCCCACGCCGTTTACGCCGGAAGACCTGCAGAAGATCGAGAAGAAGATGCACGAACTGGTGCAGCAGGACATCCCCTACGCGCGCGAATTCCTGCCGCGCAACGAGGGCCTCGCCAAGTTCAAGGGCGAAGGCGACTTCATGAAGTGCCACTTCATCGAGCAGTTCACCAAGCCGGATGAAAAGATTTCGATCTACAAAACCGGCAAGTTTCTGGATTTCTGCCGCGGTCCGCATATCCCTTCGACCGGCAAGATCAAGGCGTTCAAGCTGCTGAACATTGCCGGCGCCTACTGGCTGGGCGACGAGAAGAATCCGCAGCTGCAGCGAATTTATGGGACCTCGTTTTTCTCGAAGAAAGACCTCGACGATTTCATCAACAAGCAGGAAGAGGCCAGGAAGCGCGACCATCGCGTGCTGGGCCAGCAGCTCGATCTGTTTTCCATCCAGGAGCTGGCGGGGCCGGGACTGATTTTCTGGCATCCCAAGGGCGGCATCGTCCGCAAGGAGATGGAAGACTGGATGCGCTCCGAGTACCTGAAGCGCGGCTACTCTCTGGTGTACACGCCGCACGTGGCGCGGCGGCAGTTGTGGCAGACCTCGGGGCACGAAGGCTACTACGCTTCGAACATGTTCGACGTCATGGAGCTCGACGACGCCGAATACCGCATGAAGCCGATGAACTGCCCCTTCCACATCCTGATTTATAAAGACTCGCTGAAATCGTATCGCGACCTGCCGGTGCGCCTGGGCGAGTTAGGAACGGTGTATCGCTACGAGCGGTCGGGCGTGATGCACGGCCTGTTGCGGGTCCGGGGCTTCACCCAGGACGACGCGCATATTTTCTGCACGCCGGAACAGATCGAAAAAGAGATTGCCGATTGCGTCGAATTTGCCCGCGACGTGCTCAAAGATTTCGGCTTCGATAAATTCCAGACCGAGCTTTCCACCTGGAACCCTGCCGACCGCAGAAATTTCGTGGGCAGCGACGAGCAGTGGAACGGGGCCACGCATTCGCTCGAAAAAGTTCTCAAGGAACTGAACATCGAATACACCACCATCCCGGGAGAAGCCGCGTTCTACGGGCCGAAGATTGACATTAAGCTGGTGGACGCCATCGGGCGCCTGTGGCAGCTCTCCACAGTGCAGTTCGATTTCAATCTGCCGCAACGCTTCGGCTTGGAATACGTCGCCGAAGATGGCTCGCGCAAGCAGCCGGTGATGGTGCACCGGGCGCTGTACGGATCGGTCGAACGCTTCTTCGGTGTGCTCATCGAGCACTACGCGGGCGCTTTCCCGGTCTGGCTGTCGCCGGTGCAGGCGGTGATGATTCCAATTTCCGAGCGCCACGCGGATTACGCCAACAAAGTTGCTTCGCAGTTAAAGGAAGTCGGGGTTCGAGTACACGTGGATTCCCGCAACGAAAAGATGAATGCGAAGATCCGCGAGCACGCCATGCAGAAGGTGCCGTTCCTGCTGGTGGTGGGCGATAAAGAAGCGGAGGCTGGGAAAGTCAACGTCCGCACTCGCGGGAAAGAGAAGACGGAAGACATGCCGGCGACGGAATTTGTGGCGAAGATCAGAAAGCTGATTGCGGAGAAAACCCCGGCGTTGTAGCAGCCGCGCGAGTATCGTCGTTCCGCTCGCTCAGGGGATGCAACGGTCTGACGAGCCCGAGCTAGTCGTTCGGTAATTTGAACGATTGCCCAGTGGCGGGCTTCGCACCTTTTGCGAATTTCACGTCTATATAGGCGTATGTCAGCAAGACTGTGCGTAGCAATGGGATGGAGTCATTTAGTCCCTTTGTTGTCCTCGAACTCGCGACAATTACCGCGATAATTTTGTCTTCATCCACGTAAGCGACCGCCTCGACTGAATTCTTGTTGACCCCATAGAAGTATCGCAACTTTGCCGTTCGGCTCCGGTTCAATGGGACGTCTTCCCCGTCAACATACGTCATACCTGGATTGTGTTCGCGAAAATCGGCCACATCGTGATCCATGAATTCCTTGAGGGTCTTCTGCCCCGGACCTTTCGTCACGACATTGGGGTACATCACGGTTTGGGCGTTATCCCAGGTGCTACCTTCAGGATAGAAAACACAACAGACGCCCAGCTCTTGTCCAACCTCGTGATCCGTCGTCCAGCCTTTTGGCCCTTCGATTAGGAAAGCTCCACCTTCCGAATAGACGATGGCACCACCGCCGTCCTTGGACTGAGTACCCTGTGGCTTCTGATCCGGTTGCTGGGAAGGAGCCTGCGCAGCCAGCAAAACTAGGACAATGAATGCAGCCAGATGTCTCATAAGCGACCCAAAATCAAATATTACCCACCCATTATTTAGACCGAAAAGTTACGAAAGATTAGGTTCTTGTCATCCCAGGCGAATAGTCAAGAACACTGTGGTCTTGCCAATCCCCGATTCCCAGTTCAAGTTATAGCCTGTGATCATCGGCGTCATCTCCGATACGCACGGGTTGCTTCGTCCCGAGGCTCTCGCCGCGCTGCGCGGTTCCGACTACATCATTCATGCCGGCGACATCGGCGATTCCGCCATCCTGAAACAGCTGGCGGAGATTGCGCCAGTCACAGCGATCCGCGGAAATGTGGATCGGGACCGCTGGGCGCGGGAAATTCCCAGCACGAATGTGCTTGAGGTCGGCGGGTTTTCCATCTATATGCTCCACAACCTGGACGAATTGGATTTGAAGCCCGAATCGGCGGGATTCGATGTTGTTGTCTACGGGCACAGCCATGTGGCCAAGCAGGAAATGAAGAACGGTGTGCTCTATTTTAATCCGGGGAGCGCGGGGCCTAGACGATTTCGGTTGCCGGTGACCGTTGGACGGCTGCAAGTAAAAGACGCCAAAGCTTCCGCCGAGATTGTTGAGATTTTGCCAGGAGCTGAGTAGCCGAGCCTCGCTCGGCCGGGCGGACGAGGCGTCCGCCCCTACGCGTGCGGTGATGATCCTACGCGGGAGGCGGAGCCGGCGGCGCCGGCGCCTGGCCGCCTCCGGTGTTGACCAGGTCTTTCAACTCTTTGCTGGGCTTGAAGAAGGGAATCTTTTTGGCCGGAACTTCAACCCGCTCGCCGGTCTTTGGGTTGCGTCCGACGCGGGGTTTGCGCTGGCGGGTACGGAAGCTGCCAAAGCCGCGAATCTCGATCTTGTCGCCCACGCGGAGCGAGCGCACGATGCTGTCAAAGATGGTCTCCACGATCACTTCGCTGTCTTTGCGCGTTAATTCCGCCAGTTTGGAGACTTCGTCGATCAGATCAGCTTTTGTCATACGCTCCTCAATCCGTCTGGATTATACGGGATAGCGGCATCATTAGGAGCCGCAATCCTGTATAAACTTCTCAAATTTCAGGGGTTTTATGCAAGCGGCATTTCCGGTGATAGTTTGCGTCGAAGGGCGGAGCAGGCCTTCAGGCCTGCAAACAACTGGTAACCCAGCGGCGGAGCTGAACCGGAAAAGCCGCCGTCATGCAGCGCTGAAGCGCTGCTCCACCCGTTGCCGTCCGGCCGCGATCACCTTCTACTTCCACAAATAGTAAAACCCGGTGTGCTGGTCCATCAGCTTTTCCCGGGTGGGCAGCCACTGGGAGACATCCCCGAATAGCAGATCGAGGGCGGTTTTACGGTCCTTCTCGGGGTGCACCAGGACGGGCTTGCCGGTGATGCCGACCGCCTTGGCGGTATCGTCCACCGCGGCTTCGAAGTCGGCGATCTGGTCGATCATGTGCATGGAAAGCGCCTGCTCACCGGTCCATACCCGGCCATCGGCCACGGCCTTGATGTCTTCCACCTTGGCGTGGCGGCCGTCGGCGACGGCCTTGACGAACTGGCCGTACATATTGTCGATCAGCGACTGCAGGTAAGCGCGCTCCTTGGGAGTCATATCGCGCGTGGGATCGCCGGTGCTCTTGTATTCGCCAACGGTCAGCACTTCCGGCTTCAGCTTGGCCCAGCGCAGCAGGTCGCCGTAGTTGACCCATTCGGAGATCACTCCGATCGATCCCACCACACTGCCGTTATCGGCATAGATCTTGTTGGTGGCGGAAGAAACATAGTAAGCGCCGCTGGCGCCCACGGTTTCGATGGAAGCCACGATGCGCTTCTTCTTTTCATCACGCACGCGTTTGACGGCGCGATAAATTTCTTCCGAGGCAGCCACTCCGCCGCCCGGCGAGTTCACGTGGATGATAATGGCCTTGATGGAATCGTCGTCGCCGAACTTCTTGATCTGCTGCACCACCGTGCCGGGATCGAGAATGACGCCTTCCAGTTCGACCACACCGATCTTGTCCCCAAAACTGGCGCGGAACGAGGTTTCATCTCCCCCTGCATGAAGGGAGAGATAGACCAGGGTAAACACGGCCAGCACGAAGAGGAAGAAGGCCCCTCCCCCGATTACGATCCAGAGAAATGTGCGCGAACGTCCGTTTTCAGCCATACGGTATGGATAAGTTTAGCACTGGATCAGTTTCCAGTTTCCGGTTTCTGGTTTCCAGACACCTGGAACTCGCCCTGGCTTCTAGTCTCTGGTTCTCGCCTTGGGCTCGATGGGCTGAAGGGACTTGATCAGCCCGTGCAAAAGGCGGCTTACTTCTCCTGAGCTTTCCAACAGCCTTGTGACCGCTTCGGGATTCAGATACCCCAGGTTCCCTCCTATGAACACCTGGGTTTCCAACTCGATCAGAGAGCCTCGCGCCTGCCCGAGGAAATGCCTAAACTCTCCCTTCGACAATCTGCCCTGTCCCTCGGCGATATTACTGGCAACAGATACTGCTGATCTTCTTAGCTGGCTGGTCAAGCCAAACATTTCCTCCCGAGGAAAGTGCTGGGTGGAACGATAAATATCAGTCACCATGGCCGTGGCCTTTTGCCAAACAATCAAATCTCGATATGAGCATCCCATGGTGTCGTCGCCCCTGCCAGAAACTAAACACTAGAAACCGAGACTTGTCTGTGACGTTTGAACATCATCAATCTGCGATCCCGGAAACTAGAAACCATAGACTAGAAACTGTTTTCCCCCCTTGACGGGCGCTCGGGAGCTTCGTAACATTGTGCGCCCCTACTGACTTTGCGGCAGGCGCCCCAAGGGAAGGTCATGAATCGTAGCTGGAAGTTGGCTCGGTTGCTGGTCCTGGCGGCGACGGTTTTACTGTTCGCCACCTGCTCGCGAAAGAACCCAGGAACAGAATCATCCCAGGAAGCTGCCTCCCGGCCCGGCTCGGCCGGTGCGCTCCACCTGGCGGCCGATCTGACGACAAAGCCAGGGAATTTTTTTCAGGCTACCTTCACCGACAAAGTGGTGAAGATGGAGCAGGCTGCGTTCATCAAGTCCATCCGCAGCATCAGCAGCGACAACGCCACTTTTGTTTTTGATTCCTCCGACGACGCGGCTTCGAAGCTGCATGAGGGCAGCATCCTGTTTGTGCCCGGGGTAGCGATGCGCAAGGTCGATGTCGCGACCCGGCAGGAAAATAACCTGGTGGTGGTCACCGAAGACGCGCCGCTGCTTGAAGCCCTCAAGGATGCCAACATCAAGTGGAGCGCACCGGTAAATTTTGCCGCGGTGGCGCGAGCGAGTGCCACCATTCCTGAAACCGCTCCCGAAGCTCCGTTGACTCTTTCCGGCCAGATTATGGGCGCCCTGAGCGGCACGGTACATGCCGATAGCGGCGGCTTCAGTCTCTCGGGCGAAGATGATGGCTGGGCTTACACCGTCAAGGCCTCGCCGCTGCCCGACAAGCTCAACCTCGATCTCGACGTTTCGCGTAAATACAACGGCCTGGTGGTCAAGGTGACGGGTTCGGGTTACGTGCAGAATTTCGAGACGGCTGCCACCATCATGATCAAGGACAGCCAGCTCAAATATTTCGACTATCAGAACAAGAACCTGAACGGGCAGGTGAACTTCGGGTGGGAAGCGGCCAAGGACGAAGCCGGGGTCGAAGCCGCGGAGCAGAGGATCAAGCTGCCTTCGTCCTTCAGCATTCCTCTGCCCATCGGCGGGCTTCCGTTTTCGCTCGAAGTCAGCGAGGCGCTGCTGCTTCATCCCGCCTTCACGGGCGGCAAGGAAGTTGCTCGCGGCCGCTTCAATGTGGCCTACAACGGGGTACAGGGATTCAGCCTCGATCAGGGAAATGTGAACCAGGAAGGTCAGGGCAACGCGGAAGGTTCGATCGTGGACAACTTCTCGCTTTCGCCGATCGCGCCGGTGGGGTTTGTCGCGGCTGTCGCCATGCCGCGGATCGAATTGAAGCTGGGCACGGACACGGTCTTTCAAGTGGTGAAGAAATTCGCGCCCCCCGGCCTCGCTGACGCTGCCTTGAACCTGCTGAAGAAGACCCCGTTTGGAAGCAAGATCCAGCAGGCAGTGTCGGATAAGTTGAAGACCACGGGCGCGGCCTACGCCCAGGTGATCATTACCACCTCGACCATTGCGGCGGGAGCGGGGTCGCTCATACCCTGCCAGAAGGCGCGGCTGATCACGACGATTCAAGTGGGCGCGAATGCCACGATTCTGGGTAAGGACAAAGGCAAAGTTTCGAAGGACATTTTTCATCAGGAAAAAACCATCGTGATACCGCCCACGAAATCCTGCGATGTGTGATGGAGCGGGAAAGATCTAACGGAGGGAAGGCAATGGCTGCATTCTGCGTAAGTTGTGGAAACCCCCTGGCCGATGGAGCGAAATTCTGTACCAAGTGCGGCGCCACTCAGCCCGCCCCGCCGGCGGCGCCGGTGGGAACGGTAATGCCCCCGGCGCCAGGTGCTCCGGTTTCCAAGGGCAGCAGCACGGGGATGAAAATCCTTATCGGCGTTCTGGCCTTTTTCGTGTTTCTGATCCTGGTGGTGGCGGGCAGCTGTGCCTATATCGCCTACCGGGTCAAACAGAAGACCCACGAGTTCTCAGAGTCGATGCACACTAACGCCAAGCCCTACACCGGCAAGCGGCAGCCCTGTGCCATGTTGACCACCAGCGAGGCGGCCGATGCCCTGGGCCAGCCGGTCGAGTCGGTGGAGCAGCGCGGCACCACGGCTTGCGAGTATTCCTATGGCAATGGGCAGCACTTCGATGTCGAATACACCTGGGAGAACGGCGGCATCACCATGGGAATCGCACACGGCGCCATGAAACATATCGCCGGGATGGAGACATTTACCACCGTTGAAGGTATCGGCGACGAGACCTATCTCGCCCCGGGGAACTCGGCCCTCATGATGCGCAAGGGCGACGTGATGGTAAACATCGACCTGCGTGAATCCGGGGTGAGCGCCGACGCGGCCAAAAAGATGGCCAGCAAGATCGCCAGCCGCTTGTAGTCGCGATCGCGTGGAATGGCGCGCTCTGGGCGAATGGGAAGGGCACGAATTCAGACGGCAACGACACGACTGGGAAGGGCACGGCTTCAGTGGTTGCGGAATCGCCAATGTCGGCCCTCCCGTGGAAGAGCGGCCCTTCAGGGCCGCGTAAGTTGTCAGAAATGTGTGCGGGCTTTAGCCCCCGTGGTCGCTTCGTCCGGGCAAATGAAGTTTTTCCGCAACCTCTTCAGTCGTGCCGTACTGGGGAGCAAGTGGTCGCGCTTTAGCGCCTGAGGTCGGCTGTGCGCAGCCGCCGGCAGTTGCATCCTTAATATGCCGTTTTGTGGACAATGCGGATCGGTGGTCGGCGCAGGCAATTTCTGCGACAAATGTGGCGCCCGCCTGGCCCAGCCTTCCGCTCCCCCGCCTACGGTGCAATCGGCCGCCCAGCCTCCACTTCCTCCGGCACCCGCTCCGCAGCCGGCAGCCCAACCCGCCGCGCAGGGCAGCAGCGCGCTGACTAAGTATCTTGTAGGTTGCCTGGTTTTCATCCTGCTCATCGTTCTGGCCGCCCTGGGCAGTTGTGCTTACATCGGCTACCGGGCCAAGAAGAAGGCCGATGAAATCAGTCAGGCTTACAAATCGAACGACCTGAACAAACTGGCAGGAGCGCTGGGAGCGGGATCTTCGAAGACGGGCAGCCAGGGATCCGGCGGAAACAGCGGTTCCTCCAGTTCGGCTCCCCTTTCTTTCCCGGCTTGGACGCCCTCCTCTCTGGCTGAATCCGGAGGCAAAATCCCCCTGCGTCCTGGACTGACCGTCGTGACCGCCATCGCCCAGTTCGGCGGAGACTACGAATCCATCAAGCAGATCCAGCAGGTCAGCGCGTCCGCAGTGCGCCTCTCTTACCGCGCCGACAATGTTCCTAATCCGCTGGAGGGCTTGCAGAAGCTGAGTGGCGACAAAGCCCCGAAATCCAGCGGCTCGGTGACCGGTTCGCGCACGGTCCGCACCGAGGACCTGCGGAGCGCGCACGACTACATGCAATGGTTCGGCCCCAACCAGCCCGAAGTCATGCCCGGGTCAACTGCCATCAGCGTTTCGCGGGAGGTGCTGTCCGAGCTCAAGGACAAGGGAGAAACCGAATTCAGCTTCCGCATCGGAGGGCTGAAGGGCATGGCGGGATCCCTGCTTGGCGCTCTGGGTCAGATGGCGGGTGGCGGTGCCGCGGGTGCTCCCAAGGAGACCAAAGACCTGGCTGACATGGGCAAAGGGCAATGCACCCTGAAGCGCGCGGGCAGCGGGTTGACTTCGTTTCCGGTGCTACTTAATGACCGGCGGGTTTCGTTGCCCGCCGTGCATGCGCAATGCACCACCGACGACGGCTTGAATGATTTCTACTTCCTCGACGACCTCGACAATCCTCTGGCTCTGGCCTGGAAACTGACTGGCAGCGATACCCTGCAGGTGGTGAAAATTTCTTATCCTCCGCCACCGGCCGCCTCTCCGGCTGCTGCTTCATCCAGCGCGGCTGCCGGTGCGGGCACTGGGGCCGGCGCCGGTGCGGGTGCGGGTGCGGGCGGAGGCGGCGCCCAGCACATCGAGCAGGAGTTGAAGCAGAAGGGACAAGCAGAGGTCTATGGCATCTACTTCGACTTCGCCAGCGACAAGATCAAGCCTGAATCCGAGCCAGTGCTGCGTGAGATCGCGGACGCGCTCAAGCACAATCCCACCTGGAAGCTGCGGGTGGAAGGCCACACCGACAATATTGGCGGCGATGAATACAACATGGACCTGTCGCAACGCCGCGCCGAGGCGGTGAAGTCAGCGCTGGTCACTCGCTATCACATTGCCGCGGAACGCCTCACCCCCAAGGGTTTTGGCGCTACCCGTCCCAAAGAGCCCAATGACACCCTCGCCGGTCGCGCCCGCAACCGGCGCGTGGAGCTGGTTCGAGAGTAATGGGGATCAGAAGACCCACGTAGGGGGGCGGGTGCCCGCACCCGCCCGGCGGAGCTCCGGGTTTTGTAGCGCCGGCGTCTCGCCGGCTGTCCCGAGGGCATCTTGCCCTCGGCTGCTCAGCCGAACACATGCATGAGAGGCATCGCGATTCTGGTTTCCAGTTTCTGGTTTCAAGACCCGGACCTTCTCCGCTTCGTCCTCTGCCGCAAGCCATTTTCGAAGTCCGTGAACCGGATGCCCGGCAATCGCATCAATAGTATGAGTCCTGGGAAGATTCCTCAGCAGCACCCACATGGGGACGCCGGGACATCAGGAGCCTATGAGCACACCAGCAAAGACTTTCAAAATTGGCGGCGATCTTGAAGTCAACCGCCTGGGGTACGGGGCCATGCGGCTGACCGGCAAAGGTGTTTGGGGAGAGCCGAAAGACCGAGGCGAGGCCCGGCGTGTTCTCAAGCGCGCGGTCGAATTGGGGGTGAACTTTATCGACACCGCGGACAGCTATGGGCCCGCGGTGAGCGAGCCGCTGATTGGCGAGGCGCTGGCGCCTTTTCCCCAAGGGCTGGTGGTCGCGACTAAAGCCGGCTTTACCCGCCAGGGGCCGGACAAATGGGCCCAGCTGGGCCGGCCGGAGTACCTGGTGCAACAGGTCGAAATGAGCTTGCGTTATCTCAAAACCGACGTCATCGATCTCTGGCAGTTGCACCGGATTGACCCGAAAGTTCCGGTGGAAGAATCGCTGGGAGCGATTGCGAAGCTGCAGAGTCAGGGCAAAATCCGCCACGTCGGACTCAGCGAGGTGAAGCCGAAGGAGATTGATCAGGCCCGCAAAGTGATCAAGATCGTGAGCGTGCAGAATCTATACAACGTCGGCGACAGGCAGCACGAAGACGTGCTGCAATACTGCGAGCAGCACGGACTGGCGTTTATTCCATGGTTTCCCGTGGCTGCCGGCCAACTGGCAAAACCGGGCGGCAAACTGGATCAGGTGGCAAAGCGGCACGGATCAACCGTGTCGCAACTTTCGCTGGCATGGCTGCTGCACCGCAGTCCGGTGATGCTGCCGATTCCCGGGACGTCATCGGTGGCGCATCTGGAAGAGAACCTGAAGGCCGCCGGGATTTCCCTCTCGGCTCAGGACATGAAGGCGATCGAAGAAGCGGTCCGGTAAACGGACTCCCATCAAGAACGGAGGCCGGCCTCAAGCGGTCTCTCGCAGCTGCGGTACAGCGCTCTCAACCGGCAAAGTGGCTGTGACCCGCGTTCCATTCGCGTCCGACTGGATCTCCAGGCTGCCTCCCAACTGCCGCAGGCGCTCTCGCATTCCGCTCACTCCAACTCCGCCGGCGCCGGGCGAGGTCAGCATCGACTGCTTCTCAGGCGGTATCCCTTTGCCCGCATCTTCGATCTCGAGTCTCAGGCTCTCGCCCTGCTGGATGACACGAATTGTCGCCGTAGGACTGTCCGAATGCTTGTGAATGTTGGTAAGACACTCCTGTACCGTGCGGAAGATCGAAATTTCGACTTCTTTCGGCAAGCGCGCCAGTTCGGGGCACATCTCCAGATCGACCTTGATCCTGCTGCGTTCTGAAAACCCTTCCACATACCACCGCAGGGCCGAAGGCAGGCCGGCTTCATCCAGCAGCGGCGGGTGCAGGAGGTGCGAAATAGTGCGGATCTCCGCGCTTATCTGGTTGACCAGGCTCACGTTTTCAGAAAATGCCCTCGCCGCCTCCGGACTCAGCTTATTGGCTTCGGCACCCACCGCTGCATTATTCATACTGAGGGCGGCGAGCAGTTGCCCAATGCTGTCGTGCAGTTCACGGGCCAGACGGCGCGATTCATCATCTCGAATCTGCATCAATCGTCCGGAAAGCTCACGCAGGCTCCGGTTCGCGGCGTTCAGCCTTGAAGTCCGTTCGATGATGCGGGCCTCAAGGTTCTCCCGTTCTTTGCGGAGCTCGTCTTCAGCCTGCTTGCGCTCTGTCACGTCAGTGCAGACCCCGCGCATGTGGGTGGGCTTGCCGGCACGGTCGTAGAAGACTTGCCCCTTTCCCTCCATCCATCCGAAGCTGCCATCCGTCCGGCACTGACGGTAAAAAACACTGTACCGTCCGTCGCCGGCAATCGCCTGCTGGATGAGCCGGGGAATGGTTTCCCGGTCTTCAGGATGTACGCCCTGCAGAAAGCTTTCGAAATTACCGCCGAACGAGCCTGGAGCTTGTCCATGAACCCTCTCCATATTGTCCGACCACCGGACGTTGCCCGTGGTCATGTTCCACTCCCAGGTCCCGACATTCGCCGCTTCGAGACTGAACCGGGTGCGAGTTTCGCTCTCTCGCAGGGCCGCTTCAGCGGTTTCGCGTTGAGCCACCTGGCGCCGCGTCGATTCTCCCAGGGCCGCCATGACCGCGGACAACAGAACAAAGACCAGCAGCCCGAAAGCTTCGGCCGAACTCCGGACCGCGAACGAGTGGTAAGGCGGCACGAACCAGTACAAAATGGCACCCGCTCCCAGCACCATGGAGACAATGGCAGGCCGGATCCCGCCGTACCAGGCGGACACGACGACCGCCAGAAACATCGTGTTGTACGGGTATTGAGGCCCGATCAGGGGATCGAGTAATTTGCGAAGCAAGAGAGCGGTTACTGTTGCCAGTATCGCCACAGCGTAGCGGGTTATATTGCGCCTTATATCAGGCATGACAGGCCTTCAGAACAGATTGACCGGCGAACGCCATCCCTTTAATTGGCAGCGTTAGTATAGTGACTCGGCGGCCTTTCAGGAAGCCTTTCAGGGCACGATCACCCCCAGCGCGCCCCCCTCAACCCTCACCTCCACCGGGGTAGAACAGACATATTCGCCGTCGGCATACACCTCGGATGGTTCTTCGGTTTCAATTCGCAGCCGTTCCGCCTGGAAATACCTGACTTCCGGAAGGGTCAAATGACGGCCGGAAAAGACCGACGGAAAGAGCCGCAGCAGGCGCACTCTTGCCATGGACTCGACTACACAGACTTCCAGCCTCCCATCGTCGAGCCGGGCGTCTGGTGCGATCCTGATCCCTCCCCCATAGGTTGGGGTATTGGCGAAGGCCACTAACATGGCGGATCCAGCGTAGCGAGTACTCAAGGCGGCTTCGCCGAGTGAGGCCTGGACCTTTACCCCTACGGCATGGAAGCCGGACAGGGCAGGCAGAAGACTAAGCAGATAGCCGCCGCGCCGGCGGACAGCGCGGGGAAGGCGGTTGGCGCGGCGCGCGACCTCGACATCCAGCCCCACCCCGCCAACGCAACCAAAGTAGCGACCCGTTCCAGGCCCGTGTGGCGCGGGCGCCCCGCCCGCGTCCGGCGAAACGACCGATGCGATGACGCCCAAATCAACCTGGCGCACACTGCCATGGCCGGATACGAATTGCCGCCACGCCGAAAGCGCATCGTCCACTCTGCGCAGTCGCAGCGCCCGGGCAAAATCATTGCCGCTGCCATGCGGGACGACCAGCACCGGAAGCTGAAGCCTGACCAGTTGCGGCAGATGACGGTGCACCGTGCCGTCGCCGCCGAAAACCAGAATGGCATCCGCCTCATTGGCGTCCGCCGGCATGCCCAGCTGCCAGACAGCATCCGAGCAGCGCGCGAAGGGCTGCAGATGCCTGGCTGACGAGCCCAACCCAAGGATGGCAGCAGCGCGCATTTTCGCCGACCGAGATTAACAAACTCTATTGCACGAAGTCGAAGGAACGCAGGGGGCCTGCCACTTTGGCGCGTCGTTTTTCGAGGATTTTGTTGGAGGTTGAGCCATCGCACTCTCCGGGGGTTGCCTTGAGTTTAAGCGGCAAAAGTGGCATACTTTCCGACCTGGCCTAACGCTAACGCCCCTGTCCCCAGCCACTTCCTGGGGGAGTCGTCCAGCCATGCGTCTGTCAGCTTACGTTGCGGTGTGTCTGTGTGCGAGTTTAGCTGCGATCTTGTCGGGTTGCGGCGGGGACATTACATCTACTTCCCCTCCTCCTTCCAACAATGCGGCTCCCAGGATCATGTCGCATCCTTCCAGTAAGACTGTGGCGCCCGGCCAGACCGCGACCTTTTCCACGACCGCCACGGGGAGCCCTCCTTTGACCTACCAGTGGCAGAGGAACCAGGCGCCAATTTCAGGTGCCACTTCGACCACTTACACCACGCCTGCAGTCTCCACGACGGACAACGGTGCCCAGTTCCTGGTGGTCGTGAGCAATGCTCTGGGCAGCGCCACCAGCAATCCGGCGACCCTGACCGTGAGCAGCACGCCTCCCCCGCCACCAAGCGTGGTTGACGTGGTGACCTATCACAACGACATCGCCCGCACCGGACAGAATTTGAACGAGACGATACTGACCACGGCCAACGTCAACTCCAATTCCTTCGGCAAGCTCCGCTCCCTTGCGGTCGATGGAAAAGTCGATGCTCAACCGCTCTACCTGTCCAGCCTCGCCAATATCGCGGGCGGGACCCACAACGTGCTCTACGTCGCGACCGAGCACGGCAGCGTCTATGCCTTTGACGCCGATTCCGGCGCCCAGTTGTGGAAGATTTCGACTCTGGGCTCGGGCGAAAGTACCAGCGACACCCGAGGCTGCGACCAGATAAATCCAGAGATCGGAATCACAGCCACGCCCGTGATTGACCGCAATGCAGGAGCGCACGGTGTGATCTATGTCGTAGCCATGTCAAAATCCGGGTCCACTTACTTCCAGCGACTGCACGCGCTCGACGTCACCACCGGCGCGGAAATGTTTGGCGGCCCCAAATTGATCGAAGCCTCTTTTCCAGGCACGGGCGACAACAGCAGCAACGGGCGCGTAGTCTTCGATCCGGCGCAATATAAAGACCGGGCGGCGCTGCTCCTGCTGAACGGCGTGGTGTACACCACCTGGGCATCGCATTGCGACATTCGTCCCTACACCGGCTGGATCATGGGATACAACCAGACCACGCTGACCCAGACCACGGTTCTGAATGTGGTCCCGAACGGCAACGGTGGCGCCATCTGGATGGCCGACACCGGGCCGGCCGCGGACAGCGCTGGAAATATCTATCTGCTCGATGCCAATGGAGATTTCGGCACCACGCTCGATGCCAGCGGATTTCCCAGCAACGGCAACTATGGAAACGCGTTCCTGAAGATCTCCACCACAGGCGGATTGTCGGTGGCGGACTACTTCGAGATGAGCAATCAGGCGCAGGAAAATGCTTCCGACGCCGATCTCGGATCCGGCGGAGCGCTGGTGCTGCCCGACCTCACCGATGGCAGCGGCAATGTGCGGCATCTGGCCGTGGGCGCGGGCAAAGACGGCCACATCTACGTGGTCAACCGGGACGCGATGGGCAAGTTCAACGCCAGCAGCAACAATATTTACCAGGACCTGACCGGAGTGTTGGGCGGCGGAGTATTCAGCATGCCGGCGTACTTCAACGGAACGCTCTATTTCGGCGCGGTCGGAGACGCGATCAAAGCCTTCAAGATTACCAGCGCCCAGTTAGGGAGCGGTCCCGCCTTCCAGAGCAGCAACACGTTCGGTTATCCCGGGACGACTCCAAGCATTTCGGCGAATGGCACCAGCAACGCGATTGTATGGGCTGCCCAAAATTCCAATCCAGCGGTGCTGCACGCTTACGATGCCAGCAATCTGCACGAACTCTACAACAGCAGCCAGGCCAGCGGCAGCCGCGATCAGTTCGGGTCCGGCAACAAGTTCATCACCCCCACGGTGGTAAATGGCAAAGTGTATGTGGGCACCACCAATAGCGTGGGCGTATTTGGTCTGCTGCCGTAAGTGTAGGCGCGAGCGTCCTCGCTCGTGCGATGGGGAGTTCTCGGTCGCGGCTGTCATCCTGAGCGAAGTGACTGCTTCGCTTCGCGAAGCAGCCACGCAGTCGAAGGACCCCTACCTCACGCAAAATGCCTGCGGTTCGTCTGCCTGGCGTTCTATTTTCTGAAAGTGTTCGAATGAGGGTAGGGGTCCTTCGACTTCACAAACCGATTCGCAAGCGAATCGGTTTGCTCCGCTCAGCATGACAGCTTCGTCTGGATGGATATTGTTCCCACCTAGCCCGTAACACGAACTTTCTTAATTTTTCTTCCCACCTGCAACAAGATTGGTTGCTTGAGATCCAGCGAAACGATGGAGTCCGTCTTCACTTCGCCGTTCACTTTCACGGCCTTCTGCTTCAGCTTCCGCACCGCTTCGCTCACCGAGTCCGCCAGGCCTACACGCGCGAGCAGCTTGTCTATCCTTACCAGTCCCTCCGCGGTCACTTCTACCGATGCCTCCACCTCTTCGACATCCTGGGGAACCTCATCTTTCTGAAACTGCTTCGCCCAGTCCTCTGCCGCCTTGCCCGCCGCATCCGCTGAGTGAAAGTCAGTTACGATCCGCCGCGCCAGATCTTTCTTTGCCTCCATCGGATGCGACTCGCGCTTCATCTTCTCAATTTCCGGCAACTGTACATCGGTCAACAGCTCGTAATACCTCCACATCATCGGATCGGAAATCGACATCACCTTGCCGTACATTTCAAGCGGCGGCTCCTGGATGCCGATGGCGTTGCCCAGCGACTTCGACATCTTCTGTACCCCGTCGAGGCCTTCGATGATGGGCGTGGTCAACACCACCTGCGATTCCTGGCCGTAGGACCGCTGCATCTCGCGTCCCACCAGCAGATTGAATTTCTGATCTGTGCCGCCCAATTCCACGTCGGCCTGGAGCGCGACCGAATCGTATCCCTGGGCCAGCGGGTAGAGCAGTTCGTGCAGGGCGATGGGCTTTTCTTCCTGGAAACGCTTGTGGAAGTCCTCGCGCTCGAGCATTTGCGAGACGGTGAACTTGGCCGTGAGCCGGATCCAGTCCGCGGGCTTCATCTTGTCGAACCACTCGCTGTTGAACCGGGTCTCGGTCTTGGCCTGAGAAAGAATTTTGAAGACTTGCGCCATATAGGTCTTCGCGTTGCGCATGATCTCTTCCGCGCTCAACGGCGGACGGGTGGCGGAGCGCCCGGTAGGGTCGCCAATCATGCCCGTGAAATCGCCGATCAGAAAGATGACGGTGTGGCCGAGGTCCTGAAAATGCTTGAGTTTGCGCAAGAGCACGGTGTGGCCGAGATGGAGATCGGGCGCGGTGGGATCGAATCCGGCTTTGACCCGCAGCGGCTTGCCGGAAGCGAGCGACTTCTCCAGCTTGGCGCGAAGCTCGGACTCCTTCACGATTTCAGCGGAGCCTTTTTTGATGTAGGCGAGTTGTTCGTCAACCGGAGGGAAGGTGGGCATAGGCTAAAGATTATAGCGGCAGCACAGCCCACGTAGGCCCGGACGCCCTCGTCCGGGCAGACGAGCGCAGCTCGTCATGTTTCAAAGTCGGCAAGCGTGCGAAAACTGCCGAGCTGCGCTCGGCGGGGCGGACGAGGGCGTCCGCCCCTACGTGGTTCGTCGCTGCAGCCTTCTTCCCACAATCTCGTACTTTCCCTGCAGCACAATATTGATCGCTTCCGAGTACGCCTCGTGTTCCTGCTCGAGGATGCGCGCCGCCAGCGTGTGCTCGTCGTCGGTGTCCAGCACCGGGATTGCTTTCTGCACGATGATGGCCCCGTGGTCGAGTTCTTCATCCACGAAATGCACGGTGCAGCCGGTGACCTTCACTCCGTAAGCGAAGGCTTGTTCCTGCGCCTCCAGACCGGGGAACGACGGCAGGAGCGAGGGATGAATATTCAGGATGCGCCGCGGGAACTGCTGCACGAACCAGGGCGAGAGCAGGCGCATGTATCCCGCCAGACAGACGAGATCAACTTTGTACTGCTGCAGCGCGCCCACCACTTCGCGATCGTGCTCTTCGCGCTGCCTGCCTTTGGACGCGATGACTGCCCCTTCCAGTCCCATGCGCCTGGCGACCTCGAGGCCGGCGGCATCGGGTTTGTTGGAGATGACGACGGCGATGCGCGCGTCAGGGATTTTGCCCGCCGCGATGTTCTTCGCGATGGCTTCGAAGTTCGAGCCGCGTCCGGAGAGGAGGATGCCAAGATTCTTCATGGTTACGGCTAATGATTATTCATCATAGGGCGCGTTTGCGCCACGCGGATCGAATGTAGCGCCGGCGTCCCGCCGGCTGTCGCGGGGGCATCCTGCCCCCGCAGCTTCTTCCGATTCGAGAATAAGGAGCACGAGCGGGACGCTCGCGCCTACATTTGGAAACCTGCTCGCCGGCGCTAGAGGCGATTTGCCCGCATCTATCAGGTCGGATATAGTTTTTACAGCCATGTATCAGGATTTCCACGTTGTCGATCGCTGGACTAAAAACAATGTGCACTGCATCTATCAGGCGCTGATCGTGGCCATCGCCACCCGCCACGCCGACGCCGTCGATATCAAGTTTCTGGTGGATGGGCGCACGGTGTGGGTCGCGCTGCCCCATCCTGCCTGGGTGGAGTACAAAAAGCGTACCGGCAAGGTGATCACCGACCAGCTCGCGGTCGAAATCGCGGGGCACTATTTGAAGACTGCGCTCCAATCCGGCGAGGGCGTGGGCCGGGAAATGTATTCCCTGACCGTGGAAGATACTTTGGAGCACCTCGAAGCCGTGGCGGAGCAGCCCGAAGCCCAACCGGTGGAGTAATTGGATGGAAGATGGAGGACGGGCGTCCCGCCCGTCTAGCGCGGCGCCGACGGGCGGGACGCCCGTCCTCCATTCCTCAAAGTTACAAGCGGCAGATCAGCAGTTCTCTCTCATAGATCATCTCCGGCGGCAGGTGGGCGTGCAGCAGGATGAACAGCTCTTCGTGCCCGATCACTTCAGACTTCCACGCCGCCCGGTCCACGAACTGTAATTTGTCGAATTTTTCTTTGGGAAAGTCCAGCCCCTTCCACTCGATGTCTTCGTAATGCGGGGTCCAGCCGATCGGCGTTTCCTTCCCTTGAGAGCGGCCGTGGACGCGGTCCACAATCCACTTGAGCACCCGCATGTTGTCGCGGAAGCCGGGCCAGATAAATTTGCCGTCCGCATCTTTGCGGAACCAGTTCACGTGGAAGATGCGGGGCGTCCGGCTGAGCGAGCGCTGCATCTTGATCCAGTGGCGAAAATAATCGCCCATGTGATAACCGCAGAAGGGCAGCATGGCCATGGGATCGCGGCGCACCTTGCCGACTTCTCCCGCGGCGGCGGCGGTCATCTCCGATCCCATGGTGGCGCCGACATATACCCCGGCACTCCAGTTGAAAGCCTGGTAGATGAGCGGAATGGTGCTGGCCCGGCGGCCGCCGAAGATGATGGCGCTGATGGGAACTCCGGTGGGATCTTCCCAGGCGGCGTCGATGGTCGGACACTGCGAAGCCGGAGCGGTAAAGCGCGCATTGGGATGGGCCGCCTTGGCGCCGGTTTTCTTTGCAATCTCAGGCGTCCACTGGTGCCCCTGCCAGTCCAGCAGTTCGGCGGGTGGCTCGTCGCTCATACCCTCCCACCACACGCCACCCTCCGGGGTAAGGGCCACATTGGTGAAGATGGTGTTGCGGGAGAGCGTCGCCATCGCGTTGGGATTGGTTTTCTGTGACGTTCCCGGGGCTACGCCAAAGAACCCGGCCTCGGGATTGATGGCGCGCAAACAGCCCTGGGCGTCGGGCTTGATCCAGGCGATGTCGTCTCCCACGGTCCAAAGTTTCCAGTCTTTCAGTCCCGCTGGCGGCACCATCATGGCGAAATTCGTCTTGCCGCATGAACTGGGAAAGGCCGCCGCGACGTAGGTCTTTTTGCCGTGAGGATCTTCCACTCCGAGGATGAGCATGTGCTCTGCCATCCAGCCTTCGTCGCGCGCGATGTTGGAAGCGATGCGCAGCGCAAAACATTTCTTGCCCAGCAGCGCATTTCCGCCGTAGCCGGAACCGTACGACCAGATCTCGCGGGTCTCGGGAAAATGGACTATGTATTTCTCCAGATTGCAGGGCCAGGGGACATCTTTCTGTCCCGGAGCCAGCGGGGCGCCCACGCTGTGGATGCAGGGCACGACGCGCTGCTCATCCTTGTCGATTTCCTTAAAGACGTCGATCCCGATGCGAGCCATGATTCGCATGTTCACGACCACATAAGGGGAATCAGTAAGTTCCACACCGATCTGCGACATCGGCCCGCCCACCGGGCCCATGCTGTAGGGCAGAACGTACATGGTGCGTCCCTGCATGCAGCCCTTGAATACTTCCTTCAACTTGCGGCGCATGGTGTAGGGATTTTCCCAGTTGTTGGTGGGGCCGGCGTTGTCCTTCGACAGGGAGCAGATGAAGGTACGGTCTTCCACCCGGGCCACGTCGCTGGGGTCGGAGCGGGCCAGGAAACAGCCGGGCCATAAATCCTCATTCAGCTTTGTAAAGGATCCGCTGGCCACCATTTCCCGGCAGAGCTTGTCATACTCCGCCTGCGAGCCGTCCACCCAGTGAATGTCTTTGGGCTTGGTCAACTCGGCTGTTTTCTCGACCCACTTGACGAGATGTATATTGCGCGTGAGTGGCCCGCGCGATCGTGCAGTTTTCATAGCCATCCTGAACAGGGAAACGGAAGCAGGCTCAAGGTTCCGCGATGTGCGTTATCGTACCTTCCATTTTGCCAGAGATGCGAGCGAAATTGCTTGCGGACGGAAGATTTCCGGGGCGCCGCAAAAATGCGTAATGAACTGTGAGAATTAGGTTTATCCTCCGCGGCCTGTTGTCGGCGCTGGTTCCACTGCCGCGCCGGAAGTGACCCTGGTCCTTCCGTTCTTCATAGTTTCTTTTCTTCAGCGATTCAGTCTCCCCCCGCATCTAAGTCTAAAAAGCCCCAACTAGTGTCACAATTTAATCTTATGACGTCCCAATCACGTCCTGGAATGACCGTCGGAGAACTCTTTGCCGCCTGGGGAAGCATCCTGAACGGCCGGGCTCCCATGTTGTCCATCGAAATTACCCGGGAATGTCCGCTGAGCTGTCCGGGATGTTATGCCTACGGCGATTCGCATCTGGGCGGCGAGAAGAAGTTGACCGAACTCTCCGACCTGCGCGGCGACGCGTTAGTGGTGGGAGTGATGGGGCTGGTGAAGAAGCACCGGCCGCTGCATGTTTCGCTGGTGGGCGGCGAACCCATGATCCGGCACCGCGAACTCAGCCGCATCCTGCCCGAACTCAGCCAGCGGAATATTTTCAGCATGGTGGTGACCAGCGGAATCATTCCCATCCCCATGGAATGGATGGGACTGCGGCGGAACCGGGTTGCGGTTTCGATCGATGGACTGCCCGAGCACCACGATCCCCGCCGCAAGCCGGCTACCTACGGGCGGATTCTGGAAAATATCGCGGGTCGCGAGGTTAACATTCACTGGACCATCACTGGGCCGATGATGAAGCGCGCCGGATACCTGGAAGAATATCTGGCGTTCTGGCAGGCGCGTCCGGAAGTAAAGCGGATCTGGGTAAGTATTTACAGTCCGCAGCAAGGCGAAAATACGCCGGAAATGCTCACACTGGAAGAGCGGCAGCGAGTGGCGGAGGAATTGCCGGGCCTGCGGGAGGCTTATCCGAAACTGCTGATGAATCCCGGGATCGCGCAAGCTATTCTCGAGCCGCCGAAGAATCCGCAGGAGTGTTTGTTCTCCAAAATGTCCACGAACTTCTCGGCTGACCTGACGACGCGCGTCGAGCCCTGCATCTTCGGAGGGACGCCGGATTGCAGCCAGTGCGGCTGCGTCGTCTCCAGCGGCCTGCATCATGTGCAGCAGCGCAAGCTGGTGGGCCCCCTGAGCATCGGACACCTGGTGCGAGGTTCGACTGCAGTGGGTTCGTTGATGAATCGCCTGCGCTCAGGCTCGGTCATGCCGGCACGCTGGCACTCGCTTGCTTCCCAGCCGCCCGCCCCAGCCGACCTGGTGCAGATCGGCTCAGGAAGACCGGAGTAGCCGAAGTCCACCACCTTCCACGTAGGGGCGGACGCCCTCGTCCGCCCGGTCGAGCGCAGCTCGACAGTTTTTGCTAAGCCCGTTTCAGAGCGCGCACGATGACCACCAGCAGCACGGCGCCCAGAATCGCAACCAGAATGGTGGGAATCAGCCCGCCGCTGGTGTAGATACCCAGCACGCGCAGCACCCAACTGCCGAATATGGCGCCGGCGATGCCGAGCAGGATGTCAACAATCACGCCGTAGCCCGCGCCTTTCATGATCTTGCCCGCAGCCCAGCCCGCGATCAGTCCCACCAGGATGATGTAGATCAAACCGCCGCCCACGAACATAGGTGCCTCCAGATGCAGCCGCGGAAGCGTATGCCCGGCAGGGCCACCTGTCAAGCTGAGGACCGCGTTGGAAGAGCCTACCCACATCGTATCCCCCTAGCGAGGTTGAAGGGCATGAGTGAGAAGCGCCGTAGCGAGCTGGCCGGACGGCTCCGCATAAGCCGGGAGGCCAGCGAGCGGGACTACAATCCGCTGCCGTGCCCACTCCCTACTTCACCTTGGTGCGGGAAATGAGGAGCGCTTACAACCATCGCTTGCGTCTGGTCTCTCACGCCCGCCAGCATGGCATTAAGCCCACCGCGCGTCTGTTTCAAACCACTGTCCCGACGGTGCGCAAATGGCTGCGCCGCTATCAGCAGCACGGTCTGCGCGGCCTCCTCGAACTCTCCCGCGCCCCCCATCACCAGCCCGGCAAAACTCCTGCCGACCTGGAACAGCAAGTCGTCGCTCTCCGTCAACAACTGCCCACCTTCGGGGCTCGCCGCCTCATCCGCGAGTTTGATCTCCCCCTCAGCCACCGCGCCCTGGAGCGCATCTGGCGCGCCCACGGCCTGCTCCATCCCCGCCGCAGAAAGTATCAACGCAAACAAGACCTGGCCCACATCAAAGCCACCTGGCGTCTGTTCCAGCAGATCTCCGCTGACACCAAGGACCTCGACGATATCCCCCACTACTGGCCCCAGGCCCAGACCTTCGATCTGCCCGTCATCGAATACACGGCCCGCGAGGTGCGCAGCGGCCTGCTCTTCCTCGCCTTTGCCCAGCGCCGTTCTGCTGCCGCCAGCGCCCTGTTCGCCGCCCGCATCCAGCAACATCTGCAACGCTACGGGGTTTCGCTCCGCGATCTGGTCTGGCAGACCGACAACGGCGGCGAGTTCATCGGCAGCTACGACCGCCAGGGCCGCCGCACCGGCTTTCCCGCCGCTTTAGGCGACAGCCAGCACGTCCGCATCCCGCCCGCCGCTCACACCTTCCAGAGCGACGTCGAAACCGTCCACCGCCTGGTCGAAGACGAGTTTTTCGATCTGGAATCGTTCTCCGGCCGCGGCGACTTCCTCGCCAAAGCTCACACCTATCAGCTCTACTTCAACCTCGTCCGCCCCAATACCCACAAACAAAATCTCTCGCCCTGGCAGATCGTCGAGCAACTTCAACCCCGCTGGCCCCTCCAGCTCTGCTTGCTCCCGCCCGTCTTCTTGGATTATTACTTGAACGACTCTGGGGGTTACGATCTCCCTAGGCTTCCCTATAGGGGCGGACGCCCTCGTCCGGCCAGTCGAGCGCAGCTCGACCCGGGTTGGGCATGCGCCGAAAATAGCGGAGCTATGCTCCGCCGGGCGGACGAGGGCGTCCGCCCCTACGCGGGCTGTGGTGAATTCTGTGGTTAAATTGCTCCTGCATGTTTGCCCGCAGGATTCGCGTGGAGTACGAACACAACGGACGGCGCCTGCCCTGCCCGCTGAAGTGGCTGGACAGTTTTGCCATGCGCAACTTCACCAATGCCAGCGTCTTTGACAACACCCTGCCCATCGCCGATGGAGTGATGGAGATCGGGACCCAGGTTCCGGTGCAGGAATTGAAAGCGGCGATGGAGGATTGGTTCCGGAGGAAGGGTTATTTGCCGAAGGAAGGCGAGCTGGAAGTTCGGGAATGACTCGGCTCGGCAAAATCAATAAAGCGTAAAATTTACTGTGAGCTCAGTTTCCACCGGTATCGGAATGCTGCCGCACATCGTCGCGCTGTATCTCCATTGCCTCACGGCAGTCAAAGCAGCTTCGTCCAGGTCCTTGCCTGCGGTCTGAATCACCGTAGCATTCTGCACGCTCCCGTCTGTCTCGATAACGGCGAAAAGTGTGACGCTCCCTTCCTGCCGTTGCTGGCGGGCTGACTCTGGATAGATTGGGGGCACTTTTGTGACGAGCTTGGGGCCGATGGGATGGGCGCAGATCGGTCTTTCGCTAGCTCCGACCGGTGGCGAAAAGAGTTCGTTCGGAGAGTTGTCGTTCGCCAGATCTTCGACCTCTGCGTCGATCAACGGAATACCGCGTTTGGTCACTCGCATCTTCCGGGGAAATGACCGGCTGCCGAAGGGGGCAGAGTCGGAATATTCGTAAGCTGGTTCGGAGCTGGTACGGTCTACGGTGGCGATCTCTCCTAAAGGAGCAAAACAAAAAGCACGCTTAGCGTGATTCTGTTTCTGCAAGTCCACACACTTTAATGGGAGGCCGTGTTGGGACCGGCTGGAGATTTTTGCGACAGTCTCATCATCCGTCGGAGCGAGGTTCCAGAGATTTTCGACTAGCAATTCCATCTGACGCACGGCATAGGGTACGGCATTGAGGTTTCGCCTGCTCCAGACTCTGTCCTTCCCGCGTACCACGACTTCGGTGAAGTTGGCGAGACTGATTTCTTCTCTCCAGCGTTCAGCGCTGGCCCAATGCAGAACGTATTTCCCCCGAGCAGGTCCGCCTGCTAGAGTCGAGGCAGTCCAATCTATACTTAGAAGAAATGGAGGATCACTCTCCCGTTCAAGGTTGGTGAGCTGCGAAGCGTGCGCGAGGAGGGCCGCGCCTTCCTGCTGCTTGTCCGCCGCCAGGGCACACTCGCAGGTCAGGACAAACATCGCGCCGATTGCTAGGACGGCTATCGAAGACTTCATCTGGCCTGCCTGTTTCTTACTCCCCGTAGTGCAGCAGCGAAAACACGTCGTACTCCTTCAATTTGTCGCGCCCCTTCAGGAAATCGAGTTCTACCACGAACCCCAGTCCGGCAATTTCCGCGCCCAGGGAATGGGCCAGCCTGGCCGTAGCCTCGGCGGTGCCGCCGGTGGCCAGCAGATCATCAACGATCAGCACGCGCTGGCCTTTCTGGATGGCGTCCTTGTGGATCTCGAGAGTATTGGTGCCGTATTCCAGGGCATAGTCGAACTTGGCAGTGGCCGCGGGCAGCTTGCCGGGCTTGCGCAGAGGGACGAAGCCGGCATTCAATCTATAGGCGACGGCCGGACCGAAGATGAATCCGCGCGCTTCCATGCCCAGCACCAGGTCGATCCCGGCCTTGATGTAATGTTCGGAAAGCGCATCGATCAACATGGCGAGGCCGAGTCGGTCCTTGAGCAGGGTCGTGATGTCGTAAAAGAGGATGCCCTTCTTGGGGAAATCCGGCACTTCGCGGATCAGCTTTTTCAGCGGCTCGCAGTTGAGACGCTGGGGCGCGGGATTCGACATTTACCAGGCTCCTTCGATGCGAAAATTTGTCAGGCCGGCGACCGGCTTGGTTTCGGTTTCCTCGACGTCATCCACGCGGGCGGCGCGCGGGCCGGCGCGCAGGCGCGATCTCAGCCCGGTCAATTGGTCGCGCGATCCCATGGCCAGGACTTCCACGCTGCCATCGGCATTGTTGCGCACCCATCCGGCGATGCCCAGGATGTGCGCCTCGCGCTCCACGAACCAGCGAAAGCCCACGCCCTGCACCCGTCCGCGCACGATGAAGCGGCACGCCTGCGTAGCTTTTTCAGTCGAAGTCATTCCTGAAACCCTGTCATCTTGAGCGGAGCGACTGCTTCGCGAAGCGAAGCAGCTGCGCAGTCGAAAGATCCCTATTGTGCACGCTGACTCAGAAACTTCCAGCTTCAAAAACCCGCCCGCGCCTGCAGCACTCCCACGATAGGGGTCCTTCGACTCCGCGGAAAGTTCGCGTCGCGAACTTTCTGCTCCGCTCAGGATGACATTACGCTCGGGACAAATATGCGCCTTCCGCCGTGTCCACCCGAATTTTCTCGCCTTCGTTGATGAACGGCGGAACGTGCACCACCAGGCCGGTCTCGGTCTTGGCCGGTTTGGTCACGCTCGAGGCTGTGGCGCTTTTCAGCCCCGGCTCGGTTTCAACCACGGTCAACTCGACCGTCTGCGGCAGTTCGATTCCCACCGCCTTCCCGTCGAAGAACTCCACTTTGATCTGCAGATTGGAAATCAGGTAATTGACGGCATCGCCCAGAATCTCGCGGGTCAGGTGGGTTTGCTCGAAGTTGGTGGTGTCCATGAAGTAGTAGCTGTCGCCATCGGCGTACAGAAACTCCATCTCGACCTCGTCCACGACGATCTTTTCGATGGGATCGGGGGAACGGAAGCGGTGCTCGAACATGGCGCCGGTCCGCAGGTTGCGTAGTTTGGCCTGGATGAAGGCGCGCAGGTTGCCGGGCGTGCGATGTTCGACGCTGAACACGGAATGCAGATCATTGTTGTGCTTGATGATCATGCCGGGGCGAAGCTGGGTGGCGGGGATAGCCATTGCTGGGTAATTCTCCTTAAACTATTGCGATTGCATCGGCGGAAGGCGGCAGACCACATTTCCCGCCGGATACGAGGATCCAACTCGTTATTTTACACGGGCTTGAACTGATTTGGGAACCGGGCCCCAGGAGTCACGTAGAAAAAGAATAAAGAAAGCCGGGAACGCGGGCCCGGCAGCTAGAATCAAACCTACCGATAAATTGAACTCGAAAGGATTTTTCTATGCGCACTGGAAAGTATGAAGCTTCAGAAGCCGGCAATGCCGCCGGGACCGCCGTGACCTTTCTGCTGATCGGGCTGGGCGCCGGCGCCCTGCTCGGCATGTTGCTGGCCCCCAAAGCAGGCAAGCAGATGAGAAAAGACCTGCGGCGCAAATTTGACAGCGCCCGCGAAACCGTGGATGAGTGGACGGACGACGCCAAGGAGTTCGCCGAAGAAGCCATGGAACGCGGCGCCGAAATCGCCGACGAAGTCCGGGAAAGAGTAGCTCCCCTGGCCAAAGCCATCCGCCGGTAAAGCAGACGTCAGACCTCGGGCGTCAGGCGTCGCTCTTGTAGCGCCGGCGTCTCGCCGGCTGTCGCGAGGGCATCCTGCCCTCGCCGCTCCAAGGTCGAAGAGAAGTCCAAGGTCCGAAGTTCGACGCCCGAAGTCCGGCCCAGGGTCCGGCGCCTGATGCCCGGTTCTCAGTAGAGCCGGAAACTCACCTGCACGTTGATCTCTACCGCCACCGGCTTTCCATTGAGGGTGGCGGGCTGAAAGCGCCAGGTGCTTACGGCTGCGATCGCTTTCTCGCCCAGGCCCATCCCCAGCGAGCGCTGCACCCGTAGGTTGTGCGGCAGTCCATCCGTACCGACCACCAGCCACAGCACCACCGAGCCCTGATATTTCGCCTTGCGCGCAGCCTCAGAGTAGTCAGGGTCCGGATCATAGATAGCGCGCGGCTGAGTAACACCACCTATGCCCGGGCGGAAAATGTTGCCGGCATCGTAGGGCCCAAAGCCGGGCCCACTGTGCGGGCCCACGCCCCCACAGCAATTGCTGCCGATTCCGCCGCCACCGCCCGGACCATTCGACGGCGGCCCCTGAACCGCGGCGAGAGGGTCACCGAACTGCGCCAGTTGGGGAAGTTTGACGTCTGACAAAGCCATCACGCTGGGTGGCTCGGGGAGCTTGGGATCCGGGTTCAGAGGCACAGCTTCCGGTGGAGTCAGCTGGTCGGCGAGGGTTAACGTCGGTAAGGCGCCTCGAGATGCGGGAAGAGGATCGCGGGTTCCGCCTCCGCCATGCCCACCGGGCTCCTGCGGCAGAAACGAAATCGGACCGACGCTGATGGCATGGCTCACGTTGGGGCCATTGGGACGATCCGTGATCCAGGTCGCGAGCCAGAAGACGATCGCCAACGCCATGGCATGGACGAGGAATGAGGCCAGAAAGTTTTCCGGCCGAGTGCGGTACAGACCGTGGTTGTCGCTGAGAAGCCCGGGGAAAACCGACGTGGGTGTGCTCGCCGTCATGGTCGCTCCCTCGTAACCATCGGGATGATTTTTTTAGTGAGACGCAGACCGGCGGGAAAAGGATACCTGCGCGCGAACGGCGGACCTTGCCAAAGACCTCGCAGCGGCGAGGGCAAGATGCCCTCGCGACAGCCGGCGGGACGCCGGCGCTACGGAACCTTGCTGACGTCCGAGGTCTGACGCCCGAGGTCTGACGCCCGAGGTCCTACTTGAAAAGCGATGCGAAGAAGCCCTTTACCTTGCCGATGACGCCCTTGCGCGAGTCTGGTGGGGGCTCGGCGATGGTGAGCACCGGCGCGGGCGTGGTAGCGCGAGACATCGGCAGAGTTCCAGCCCCAAGATCGGGCGCCGATGCCGGGGGCAAATCGCTGGCGCGAAAGACGAATGGGGCATCCACTTGCGCGTGCGGCGCGTTGGGCGAAGGGGCTGGCAGGTTCTCCGTGCCGGGAGGAGCGATGGTCAGTGTGATCTGGGACGGAGATTCCTGCTGCGCGGTCATGCCGGAAGTTGACGCCGGCGCTGGCGCGGCCTCTTCTCCTGGTTGCGCCAGATGCACCGCTGGCGGCAGGTCTTTCTCGGAAACCGTGGGTGCCGGTACCGCCGCTCGCATGGCCGGGATTTGCGGCGGCGGACAACCGCAATCGTCGGGAACCGTGGTTTCCATCTGGTTCAGCTTTCCGGAACGAAAGAAAACCTGCTCGCTGGGTTTCACCTGGTAAGTGCCATCGCCGATCAGTTCGGAAACAATCACCGAAGCCGTGTTCCCTGGCAAGGCCCGCACGCATGTATCCCCACGGGCATCGGCGCTGATCGCGTAATGGAATTCGCCCGGCCCCGCCAGCAGCATGCGGAAGTCCGGCGTCACGATGGAATCGGCGGATGCATTCAAAGTGTAGTGGGCTTCGAGCGCCCCAGTGCTGATACCGAGCATCAGGTCGTGGCCATTCTGCGAGGGCGTTACCGAAAGAGTTGTCTTCGGACAAACCCGCACTTCGCCGCCCCGGGCCAGACGCAAAATTGTAGTCTCCAGCCCCGCCGTAACTGCGGAATCCCCGGAAAGCCGGCTGCCCGCCTCTACCACGGTCCCCGTAGCTCCGGGAACGACCGGCACGAAGGCCGGCTGCACTCCCTTGGTGAAAGCAGGGACCGAGGGAGTCTCGATGTTCCGCCTGGCCTCGGCCATGGGATGCATGCGAATCAGCAGACGTTGACCCTGGGTATCGCTGCTGTAGCCCACAGGATGGACCAGGTCCACAACTACGCGGGCCACCGGCGGAGCCTGCTGAAATTGGTTTATGCGCACCGCGCTCACCTGCTCGCTGCCTACCTGGATCCGCTTGCTCGGCAACCGATCCAGGGTATGCGGAAGGTCGATGACCAGTCTGGGCGGGCTGTCGAGGAACTCGATCGCGGGCTGGGGAGTCTCGCTCGAAACGATCTCGAGTGCCGGACCTTCGGCGTCGGAAACCATCTTCACCGAACGCAGGATCGCTGGGGGGCCTTTGGGGACAGGGAGATCATCGGGCGTTTGCGCCAGGCCAGCGCCGGCGCACAGCGTAGCCATCAGCAGCGAGGACCACACAAATTGGCAGCCGATACGCGGCAAAGACTTCATCTCTCGGAGACCGGGGTTATAGCTGCAACAATATCACTGCCAGTTGGGTCCGAGAAGTAACAAAGGTCGGACGTCAGGCGGACCTCAGACTTCAGCCGATAAATCTGGCATTCGCGGGAGGAACTTTGACTCGGGTGGAGCAGGGCCTCGGCCCTGCAATAAGCAAACAAGTCAGGGCTTCAGCCCCTGAGGTACTTACTTCCTGTGGTTGTAGCTGAGAGCGAAGGTGCCAGGGTCCGAGGTCTGACGCCCGAGGTCTGCTTCACGGTTCGGCCAGAAATTCGTATTCGTCGATCACCGCGGCTACGGCCACTTTGCCGTCGCCGTCATCGACGCGCACGACTTTACCTTTGCAGCGGACGCGAATGCTTTCCGTCAGAGTAATTTCAGGCGGGAGGGTAAGAGTGAATTCAATGACCGACCCCGGGGCGATGGCCGAGTCCACATAAAAGCAAATGCCACGCGCACTTACATCGCGAGTCTGCGCGCTCGTTTCTTGCGATCCATTATCTGAGTAGGTGACGGCCACGGGCAAGCGCAAAGCAAAACGGCGTGTAGCCCGCTTCTCGGGTTCAGCCTCGGCCATGAGCGCTCCGTAAAAGCTGCATAAGCATGGCGTTTTGAGTGCAGTGTGTCAAGGGATTTAGGCATGCATTGGGCCTGAGAATGTTGCAAATATTTGCTCCCGGGGCTCGAGGGTCTGAACCGGGTTGGACCGCCTATCGATGGGCCCCCGGCCAGGCCGGACCCGTTCGACTATCCTCAGCTCTTGCTTTTTCCTGTGACCTGCCCACATCCTCTTCCGCTTGCTGCCATCGCCAGCCATATGCGTGGACATGGCCTTCCGATACATGCCCTCGCCCGCAGTCTCCGCCTAGCATAGGGGTAGGAAGAGAGTCCTAAGAACCAGGAGCGACTGATGAATCGCTATTTCAGAGCGTCAATTGCCGTCTCGCTATGGGTGATATTTGGTGCCCTGGCGACGATGGCAGCGGTGAATGTCAAAATTCCGGCGGGCACATCGGTCCAGGTCCGGATCGACGAGAATCTCAGCAGCGAGACTGCGAACGTAGGCCAGATATTCCACGGAAGCCTCGCGGCCAAGGTCGTGGCCAACGGCAGGACATTGTTTCCCAGGGGAGCCATCGTTATCGGGGAAGTAGTGAGCGTGGAACGGTCGGGACGCCTCAGCAGGCCTGGAGAATTGGAACTAGGCTTGCGAACCATTCGGACCGGCGGCCGCACCTATTCCGTCTCCGTGCAAACCTTGCTCGTCAAGGGCGATTCACACACCAAGTCTAACGTCACCAAAATCGGTGGCGGCACTGCCATGGGAGCTCTGATCGGCGCCATCGCGGGCGGCGGCAAGGGAGCGGCCATTGGTGCCGGCGTCGGAGCCGCAGCCGGCACAGGAGTGGCTGCGGGCACCGGCAAGAAGCCTGCGGAAGTGCAGGCGGAAATGGTGCTGGTGTGGTTGGGGCAGGGGGTCCGGGCGGTTGCATCCACGCCGGAACAAGATTCGCGGCCGTACAGAAGCGAACCTGTAGCCGAAGCGGAAGAGCACAACGACCACCGGCGGTATTCACGAGATGACGATCGGGATGAAAGTTATGAGGGGCGGGAACCCAGCGGCTTTTCAGATCGAGACCGGCAAATCATCTCCGAGTGTTTTGTGAACGACCGCGCCGGTCTGCCACCGGGCCTCGCGAACAAGGATCGCTTGCCTCCCGGACTGGAACGGCACTTACAACGCAACGGGACCCTTCCTCCAGGATTGCAGAAGCGGGTGCAACCTTTGCCCGGTTCGTGCGTCGCTCGCCTGCCTCGATTGCCCAGGGACTGGTCACGTGTGGTGCTGAGCGGTCGCATCATTCTGCTCGACCCGGGACAAAGAATTGTGGATTTGTTCTGGTTCGGCCGAGACTAGCCGGTAAGACGCTCGGTTGATGAAAAGAACACGGTACAGGCGCCATGTTCTGGTCGGACTTAATTATCAGGCAAAAAGATCAGGTTAACTGGAGGACCCCCATGCGCTGGCAGGCACCCTTTGGCTTCGCTTTGACGATCACGGCAGCGGCGATTTTTCTCATGAGTTGCGGGGGGAGCACTCAACCCGCCACCGTCCATGTCAGCCTCAGTGATCCTGCAACCTGCGCCGCGCCACAGGGGCCGTTCCGTCATATCTATGTGACGGTCACCGACGTAAAGATTCATCAAAGCGGCAATGCATCGGCCAGCGACTCGGGATGGCTGGATCTGGCGCCTGGCCTCAAGGACAATCCAGTGCAAGTGGACCTGCTTGGAGTCGCAAACCAGTGCTTCCTCGCCATGCTCGGATCGGAGCAAATCGAGGCCGGCCACTATCAGCAGATTCGTATCATCCTGGGCGACAACAGCGTAAGCGTGAACGGGAACAAGTGCGGCAGCGCGGCCAATTGCATCATGTTGACCAGCGATCCCAGCAATACCCCGCAGCCTCTGCAGCTTTCGTCCGAGTCCAACACCGGAATCAAGATCCCATCGGGACAAATTGCCGGCGGAGAGTTCACCGTGGGTTCGGGAGAAACCAAGGACCTGAACATCGATTTCAACGCCTGCGCTTCGGTGGTCGTTCAGGGCAACGGACAGTATCGCTTGAAGCCGGTGCTGCACGCGGGTGAAGTCTCCACCCAGGCGGCTTCAACCGCTATCAGCGGCACCATTATCGATGGCGCCACGCAACAGCCGGTGATCGGTGGAAATACGGTCGTGGCCCTGGAACAAAAAGACAGCGCCGGCATAGACCGGGTTGTGATGGAAACAGTAGCCACTTCCAACGGGGGATTTGCCTTCTGCCCGGTGCCGCAGGGAACCTACGACGTAGTCGCGGTGGCCATCAACGGATCGGGAAATACTTATGCAGCCACGGTGATCACAGGGGTTCAGCCGGGCAACTCGCTGGGCACGGTGCCCCTTACTCCGGCGGGTATGCCGGCCTCGATTGCCGGCCAGATCACGACCAGCACGGGAAGCGCCGGGACAGCAGCCGATCTGGTTACCTCGGCGCTGCAGTCGATCGGCAGCAACGTACTGGCCACAGTTCCTCTGGCTCAGCAGTCAGCTGCCACCGCAACCCTCACGACCGCGCCCGGCGGCGCCTGCCCGGCCAATACCGATTGTGTCAGCTACACACTCGGCATTCCGGGCGCGAACCCGAGTATTGGAGCCTTCAGTTCAGGCGGTAATCAAAGTCCGGCGGTACCAGCTTCCGGCTCGGTGAACTACACCATTGACGCGAATGCGTTCGCCCCCGGATCGGCGGGCCAGTCAGATTGCAGTCCGTCGAACCTGCAGACCAGTCTGACCAGCAACAACGCAACCCTGTCAGTGACTCCAGGGACTGGTGCGACCGCAGCGACGCTGGACTTTACAGGCTGTCAATGATCCTGGCGGCAGGCGAAACTAGTTCCGCAGGAAATTTGCAATCGGGCGATTACATCGGCACCGTTGGGCTGGAGAGCGCGATGTGAGCTCTGCTGGATGTGGTCGCCGGTCTGCAACCGCAACACCTCAGCTTCAAAATTGCCCAGTCGTGAGACCGTCGCCGGACAATGAACCCACCCGTTAGAAAATAGCGTGACAGCGGACTTTGATCGTCAGAGAATTACACCTGCACGAATTCCCGGCCACGGCCCTATCATCGGAGAGACGTGGACATGTCAGGCGACAACCAGCTAATTCCGCGCCCCGCCGCACGCCCGAGCGATGTTGCACTACAAGAGAAGTCAGCCCGGGGAACACTCGCTGACTTCGCGCAACCGTTTTGGAAGTGGCTCCGGTGGACCGTGCGCGTAGCGGAGTGGCGCCAGGCGCTGGTGGGCTTATTCCTGGCTGCCATAACCATTGCCATTGGATTTGCGGATACCGCCACCGACCGGATCGTGCTGCCTATCGAAGTCCTGGGGGCAGACGGCACGGTGGTGAGCCGGAGCGTCACGCTGCCAGCAGGGCAGGCTGGGCCGGTGCGATCTCTCTGGCTGCAGATACATGGTCTGCGGTATGCAGATCAGGCCAGCGTCCAGGTCAATACCAGCGCCTGGATGCCTCTGAACAACAACAGCGTCACCATCGCCGAGCCGGGCAAGACTTACGGCGGAATCGGCGGAGGCTTCGCCACCCTGGCGATGACTCTTGCGCTCCCGGACGACACCGTCGCCGCTGGCGACAACACCATCCGCTTCCGGTTCAACCACACCGACGGGTTTGTCAGCAGCTATCGCGTCCTGGCATTTAATTTTCTAGACGCCGAAGGGAAGAAGATTCTCCCGGCAAACGATTTTGTGGAGGACGCGCCGGAAAGATGGACGCCACCTTTGCCCGACGCAGCTTCGATCCAGGCGGGCAAAGAGCTCTGGCATGGCGCGTCGCTGGCGGCAAGCAGCCTGCCCAACAGTCCAACCCTTCAGGCGCGCTGTGCCGATTGCCACGCGCAGGATGGACGCGACCTGAAATACTTCAACTTCTCCAACGCCAGTATTATTGCCCGCGCCCGCTTCCACGGCCTGTCCGAGTTGCAAAGCGAGCAGATCGCCAGCTACATTCGCAGCCTGCCGCTACCGAGTCCCGGTCGCCCGTGGAATCCTCCGTACCAGCCCGGCCCTGGAGTTGACGATCAACCGGTCTCGAACTGGGCGGCCGGCGCCGGACTCGCCTGGGTACTCGATCAGGACACGGACGCGGTGCCCTATCTGATTGCCCGGCACCGCGCCGTGCCAAATCCGGCCGGGAAGGTTTCCAACCTCGGCGCCCTTGCCGTGCAGATCACTCCGGAGATCTTTCGCCCCGATGGCAACCTCAATGCTCATGAAATTCCCATCGCCTTGCAACTTCCGGACTGGAACCAATGGCTGCCTCGCGTACATCCCAAGGACGCATGGGGGCCAGCTTTCAGCCAGAGCGAGTTCGCCGCCTTATACGATGGAGAGACTCCGGAGGGCAAGAGCAAGGGAGGAAAGAAACTGCCGCTGCGCCCGCTCCTGGCTTCGTCCCAAACTGCGAGTCACGACCTTCGCCCGGTGGTGGCCGCATTCGCACAATGGTCTGAAGCCCGGCGCTCCTTCCTCGGACGCTTTGGCAAAGCAGATGCGGCATCGCCCGAGCTGACTAATAAGGTGTACTCGGCCCAGCTGTGGCAACTGGTGAAGACGTGGGAAATGACACAGGAATTTGGGCTCGAAGGACGAGGCCGCGACCTCTTTGGCGCAACCGCGGATTCCCGCACCTGGTGCAACACGGTTCCGGGAGATGCCGCTCCGGCCGCTGCCCACATCCCCAACGGACCGGCCGGAGTGGGCGGCAGCGCCTTGACCAACGAATATCTCACCGCAGCCTGGTACGAGTTGCAGATCATTTTGAATAGCGGCAATCATCAACACCGGGAGCGCGAGCCGGTGGATTGGGTATATGTGATTGCCGGGTTTCTCGACCTTCAGGCGCAGACCCACCAGCCGGAACCGGCGCGACTGCTGGTGGCTGTAACCAAGGCGCTGCAGTCGTCCGATCCCAGGCTCGGTCCCGATAACATCAAGCAGGGCTGGCGGCCGAACGACAACATCGATCCCCGCATCATGATCAGTCCGGTGTGGGCGCCCACCTTCAAACCACTGCCAGCCGAGGTACGTCAGGCCCTCACCACATCGATGCTGGCCGCGTGGATGGAAAAGAACCTGGAATACCCGATCACGAAGCACCTGCCGGTCGGAGTGCCGCGGCGCCCCTACACTCAACCCGGGTACTACGGCGACATAAGTGGCGGGAACGTATGGCAGTCAGCAAAAGAATTCCGGGACGCCGGCGTCCCGGCCACGCTGGTCAAGAGCCTGCAGCAATGGGGAGCCGCCTACGCCGATCGTGCAGCGCGTATCCAATACTGATACTGACGCGCTTGCGGAGTTGAAATCGGCCGGTGGCCCAGGCTTTTGACCTCGCTGGCGCCAGAAACATGGTGGGTGCCCCGTCCTTTGCGCACTTTGCAAAGGGCGGGAATCTGGAACGCATGCGCGACCGGGTTGCAGAGCCACAAAAGTTGTGTCGGCAGGATCGTTACCCGCCCTTGCAAAAAACGCAAGGACGGGGCACCCTCACCATAGATGGCGCAAACAGACATTATCAAAGGGTGGGCCACCCGCCCACTAGTCTGCTGTGTTGGAGTATTTCTTTCCAACGCACGGCGTCACCCCAGCAACGCCGTAAGTCAGGAACATGCAGAACTGAGTGTGGTGGATTTCGCGGTTGGTCGTTGTGTCCCTGTAGCTCCCGTTTCCATAGAAGTAATACCGGACGTCCGCTTGCTTTGCGCGTTCCACTTCTTCCGCCGTGAGCGTTTGCAACGTGTGCACTCGGAGGTGCATTTCCATGGAGGGCGCGACTAAGCCACGATTTGCCTCCTCATCCATCTTGGCCGGTGGGGGAAGGTCAGCTTTCGGATCGCTGCTAACAAAAAAGCTGGCGATGAATTTCGCGTCGAGCGCAGGAGAGTGGCAGAAGTTGGAAAACACAATATCAATCTGCGCCTGTCTGGCAGCTTCTAGAGTCGTGACCTTCGCATCCTTGACCACCATCCAAGGGCGCTCCTCGTTCCGAATTTCGCGCAGGGTGTCCTTAGCGGTTCGTGCACTGTCGAGCGCGGCCTGGGCCAAGGTGTGAGTGTCCGTTCCAGAGTTGCGAATTTCTGTGAGCTGCGCGTTCATAATCCCGAACTGCTGCCGAGCATAGTAGGTGTATAGGCAACTGGACGCGGCCAGGATTCCCGTCAAGATCACCATCACTTTGTTCCACGCAGCCGTCTTCGCCCAGGCTATTTTCAGCCGAGTGAGATAGCCCACTATGCGTTTGGGTGCGGTTTCATCCTGATTCGTTTCCATTCTGGACAAACCCAGACCGAGTACGGTGCACTTCGAGGTGTCCAGTATAGTGGCTCCGGGCGGGTGGCCCAGGCTTTGACCTCGCTGGCGCCAAAAACATGGTGGGTGCCCCGTCCTTTGCGCACTTTGCAAAGGGCGGGAATCTGGAACGCATGCGCGACCGGGTTGCAGAGCCACAAAAGTTGTGTCGGCAGCATCGTTACCCGCCCCTTCGGCTCCGCTCAGGGCAGGCTCTTGCAAAAAAAACGCAAGGACCGGGCACCCTCAGCACCGATGGCGCACACAGACATCATCAGAGCGGAATATTGACGCTGCGCTTGCGGCGCCGCCGCAACTCACACGCGATGGCTTCGATTTGCGGCGGTCGTGGTGTCCCCTTGGTGTCGGCGTGCCCGACCGGTGGAAAGGGCAGAATTTGCAGAACCAATTTTTTGCAGGGTCGAGCTGACCACATCGAAGGTCCTCACCTGGGGAGTTCCCGCCAAGATTTTCTTCAGTATCTCTAAAGCCTGCGGATAACTGGTTGAGTTGTAAACCTCCGCGTTTTTTTCCTGGTCCCAGAAACTGATGGACACGATTTCCTTGCCGCCGGGGACAGCCAGCGTGATCGTGTCCAGAAAGCCTTTTTGTTTTCGGAGCCAGGGAAGGACTTCATCGTCCATCACTCTTATGAATTCGGCCAATGTGTCGGGTCTTAGTTTGACGGCAACGTGACGAGCAAACATGTCAACCTCCCGGGGGCGTCGGGCGTCGGACTTCGGACGTCAGCAAAGTCTGGTTTCCGCGGTTGGAACGTCTGACGTCTGACGCCCGAATTCTACTCGGAAGTACATAACTTTGGGGAACCCTGCGCCAGGCTCCTACCGTAAGTCTCTTTCCGTCAGACTTCATGGTATGAACTTCAGTAAGGAGATCATCTGTGAAAACCCTGAAGTTGATGTGCGCCGTACTAAGCCTGGCAACGCTCGTTTTCGCGTGCCCGACGTCGATCTCCTGCCCCGCCGACCGCGCCGAGATGCACAAGGTAGGCGACGAATACTCCGGCCTGGGCCACTACGCGATCTACCAGCACACGAATTCTGCCGGCGTGGTCCACCAGGTGCCTATTCGCTGTGACCGGTAAGAAAACCGGGATCAAGCAAAACTGAATCCTGACTGTCCACGATGGGATCCTGCCGCCGTCCGATCAAGAGGAGTTCAAAATCATTCAGCACCCTTCGCGTCCTTTGCGGCCTTTCTTGGCGACCTTTGCGGTTTAAGATTTTTTGAACGACCCGGAAGAGGTCAAAGCCTTTTACCGCAAAGGACGCCAAGGAACCGCAAAGTTCGCAAAGGAAGCCCGCCCAGTTGATCAGCACTGCATGGACGCCCAGCCCGGATAATTTGCTTTTCCTTTTCCTGTTCAGCCACAATACAAAAGCTTCGGAGCCGTGTTGTGAGGGATGGTACGTCTTCTCCCGCTGTTCTCCGCTGCCGCCCGCAGCGTTCTCCGCTTTTTTGGCTGCCAGCTTTCATTGTTGCTGCTTTTCTTTACCTTCAACCGGCTCACTCCCAGGATGCGCAGGACCCGAACGCCGCCTCGAATAGCGTGCGCGGGACTGTCATCAACAGCGTGACCCGCGAACCCATTGCTCGCGCCCTCGTGGCTACTGCCGACAACCGGTTTGCGGCCTTCACCGACGATCAGGGCCGCTTTGAATTCCAGCTTCCGCGCATGGAATCCGACCCGAACAGGCCCGCCGAGGGGATGGCGCTCTACAACGTTTCCGCCCAGCTTATGGCCCGTAAGCCGGGTTTTCTCGACTCCGGCATGAGTGCTTCACCGCCTCGAAGCGCCGCCGGCGATGACATCACGATCGCGCTTGTTCCGGAATCTCTCATTGTCGGCCGGGTGAATCTCCCGTCTTCCAATCAGTCTGACCGGATCACGGTGCAGGTGTACAAACGCCAGGTGCGCGACGGGCGGGCCTTCTGGGCTCCCGGCGCGAGTGCCACCACGCGCTCCAACGGCGAATTTCGCATCGCCAACCTCATGGCGGGTACTTACAAGATCTTCACCAGCGAACTGATGGACCGCGATCCCATCACCTTCGATCCGCGCGGCCAGCTCTACGGATATCCACCTATCTACTATCCGGCGGCGACGGATTTTGCCTCGGCCTCCGCCATTACTCTTGAAGCCGGCAAAACCTTCCAGGTCGAACTTTCTCCCGTGCTCCAGCCTTACTACCCGGTAAGGATCGCTGTCGCAAATTTCCCGGCCCAGAACGGCGTGGATGTTTCGGTCGCACTCCAGGGACGCAAAGGCCCGGGGTATTCTCTGGGATACAACGGCGAGGGCATCGAAGGCATGTTGCCTAACGGAATTTATACCGTCGAGGCCACCCTGCAGCAGGGCCAGCAGACGGCGACCGGTAGCGTGAATATCACTGTGAAAGATGCTCCTGTGACGAACGCGTCCATGGCGGTCCTGCCCAATGGCTCGATTCCGGTGAATATAGAGGACGAAGGAAGCGGAGAACGATCGAGCGCGTCCTTCAGACAGGGAGCCTTCACGCGCGGAGCAAAAGGCTGACGTCTTTTTGCAGCCCGCCGATGATTTCGGCTCCGGAGGATTCGCCTCCCTTCGCCCGCCCCGCCAGCCCAATGACAACGACTTGGTGCTGGAGAACGTAAGGCCCGGCCGCTATTGGCTCAAGGTCACCCCCTACCGCGGATATGTCGCCTCGGCGGTGGCGGGCAGCGCCGATCTCCTGCGCCAGCCTCTTGTGGTCGGTCCGGGCGGCGCGAGCCTTCCCATTGACATCGTGCTGCGCGACGACAGTGCCGCGATCGATGGGACCGTCGAAGGCATGCCTCCCGTGCCGGGCAGAACGGCGCAGCCCAACGATGACGATAAGGTCTGGGCCCTTCGCCATGGCTGCGGGTCCATACGTCTTTTGCATTCCCCTGCCGGATTCTCCCGGCCGCTTCACTGCAAGCTGGGTTTCGCCGCAGGGGACATTTCAGTTGCAGCAACTCCCTCCGGGCGGCTATCGCGTGCTGGCCTTCGATCGCCAGCAAAGCGAACTCGAATATCAGAATGCAGAAGCGATGAGCCGGTATGACGACAAAGGCCCGGTCGTCCGCCTGGCCCCGGGGCAGACCGAGCACGTGCGCGTGACTTTGATTTCAACGCAGGAGTGAAGCATGTTTGCGTAGGGGGGCCTCACCCGCCCTTAAGATCATCCTGTCATCCCGAGCGCAGCAGAATCGCTCGCTCGCGAGCGATTCCGCGGAGTCGAGGGACCTGCTGGCGGCAGGCAACAACGGTGTCGCACGCAGACTGCAGGTCTTCGGGAGCGGACTCGCAAGTGAGCCCGATTCTCGCGCTCAAGAAGACAAGAGGGTCCAGGGCAGATGCGGTTTTGCCCGGTAAAACTTTGCGCCTGGCGGTGCCGGGCAGTGACTGCCCGGACGAGGGAATCACGGCCTGCGTGGACTCGGTGGAGGACGTGGAATGCCGCAACAGAAATCTCGCTGCCTGATAGCGCGCATGACATTCGGCTGCTTGCTCCTGGCTGCGAACGTCACCCTGGTCGCGCAACCCCTTCAAGAAATTGCCGTGGGCGTCGGCCATTTCCGCATTGCCGGCACCATCGTCAGCGCCCCGGAGGGTCATCCACTTTCCCGCGCGCGGGTTTCTCTGCAAGACGTCAGGAACCGCCAGAACCAGACTTTCATGGTCACCGGCGACGACGGCCACTTCGAATTCCGCAACCTTCCTGCCGGAAAATATTCCCTGAACGGCGCCAAGCGGGGATACATCAGCGCCGCCTACGACCAGCACGAGCAGTTTTCCACTGCCATCGTGACCGGCGCGGGTGTGGACACCGAAAACCTCACGCTGCGGCTGGTGCGCACGGCGGTGCTCACCGGCCACGTCTTCGACGAATCCGGAGAACCGGTCCGCGCCGCCACGGTCACGCTCTGGCGCGACGACCACAGCGCGGGCGTCAGCCGCACCGTGAGCTATCGAACCGATCAGTCCGACGATCTGGGCTCGTTCGAATTCGCGCCGCTCGATGCCGGCACCTACTTCGTCTCCGCCGTAGCCAAGCCGTGGTATGCCATGCACCCGCCATCGGTCCGGCAAACCGGCGCGACACGATGCTCCCACCCAGGTCGATCGTTCGCTGGACGTGGTTTACCTGCCCACGTACTACGCCGGAGCTACCGAAGTTGAAGATGCCTCGCCTATCCTTATTCGCGGCGGCGATCGTCTCGATTTCGATCTCCGCCTGACGCCCGTGCCCGCCTTGCACGTGATCCTGCGTACCCCGCCGCCGCAAGACGGACAGGGCTTCCAGATGCCCATGCTTTTCAAGCGCGATTTCGACGGCTCGCAGCAGGCCCTTCAACCCGAGGTGCAGATGACCGCGCCCGGTGTGTTTGAGATCACCGCCGCCCCCGGCAAATACGAGTTGCGCCTGCCGCAACACGACGGAGGAGCCCAGCCAGAGCAGCGAGGTCGAGATCAGCCAGGACAATCAGGAACTCGACGCCTCCGCCGGACAGGCCGTCAGCACCATCACCGCGAAGGTCGAAGTGATGGGCGAGGCTGCGCCTCCGCCGCAAATGGCATTCGCGCTGCGCAACGCGCAGCACCGCGTCGTCGCCTGGGGGCCGATGAACCCAGCCCGCGAAGTCACATTCGCAGACCTTGTTCCGGGAAACTACGAGGTCCTCGCCGGGGCCGCGTCGCGCGCATATTCAGTTGTCTCCATGGTGGTGAATGGCTCTCCGGTCTCCGGCCGCTCGCTCACCGTTCCTGCGGGCACGGCCCTGGCGCTCTCGTTGAGAGTGGTGGGAGGCGCCGCCGACTGTGAATGGCCTGGCGCAGCGGGCGGGCAAGGGCGCAGCCGGAGCCATGATCGTCCTGGTTCCCAAAAATCCGGAAGCCAACCGTGAACTCTTCCGCCGCGACCAGAGCGACCTCGACGGCACCTTCACTTTCCGCAGCGTGATTCCCGGCGCCTATACGGCGATTGCCATCGAGAATGGTTGGGACCTGGACTGGTCGAAGCCCGCCGTGATCGCACAATACGCCGCCCACGGTGAAAAAATCGTGGTGGGCGGATCGCAAAGCGCCATCCAGCTTCCGAGCCCGCTCGAGATTCAGCCTAAGTGAGGAGTTTCTGCGGCCGGCGCCTCGCACTTGTGCGCGTTGAACTGCTGCTGGATCACAGCCTGCGCCCGGGCCTGCTGGCCGGCAGGCTGGTGCTCGGCCTGGAACTGCATTTTGCAGGCTTCACAGATGCCGATGACAGGAACGTTCTTCACTCGCTTGACGATCCGAAGATTGCGCTTGGCCATGGAACACAGTTTCCCACAGATTGGTGGGGTCGGACACTCTTGTCCGACGCTTTTGAAGTTGGTTTGGCTTGCTTTTGGTTCTGGTCGTAGGCTTGCTGCGGCCGGCCCCCAGCCTTGGGCCGCCGATTTACTATCCACCGTCCGAAATCAGAGGCTTCGGACAGAGCCTGCCCTGAGCGAAGTCGAAGGAAGTGTCTGACCCACACACCCCGCTTGCACGCAAAATGCCGTTATGGTAACTTTTAGAATTGTCCCGGACATCAGGAAGGGATCAGAGGGTGTCTTGTCCCCAAAAAGGGAGAGGCCCGATCTAGACCTGCTGGCGTAGCTCAGTTGGTAGAGCATCTGATTTGTAATCAGAGGGTCAGGGGTTCAAATCCCTTCGCCAGCTCCAGCATTGGTTCCGGAAGGCAGTAGATTCGGCGCGGCGGCTTGACAGATTTTTCCAACGGCACTCCATAAGGGAATTTTCCAAGTGTGGTGTTTGCGTGCGAGGCATATTCGCGCGCTTTTCTGTTCGTCACTTTCGATGGCATCAAATCGAAGAGTCCGCCTGAACGATCTTCCGTAGCGTGCATGTCTGCGAGGAATGCCGGACAAGCAGGTAAGGCCGAACTGTTCTGCAGTTCTGCACAGGTGGGTGAGTGGTTAAAGCCAGCAGACTGTAAATCTGCCCCTCCTCGGAGGTACGAAGGTTCGAATCCTTCCCTGTGCACCAGAGACTTGAAATGAATCGTCTCTACATGGCGCTGGCCGCCTTCGTGGTTTTGGGGGCGCTGTCGTGGGCGACTTTGAGCGATCCGAAATTGCGCTACGCCACGCTGGCGGTCCTGGCAATGTTCGCGTTAAAGACCTGGCTGCGTCGCCACGATGTGATGCATCCGGACCGCGAGGGTGAAGCGGAGTAAGTGGGCGTCGGCTGGGCCAGGCCAGGGATTTGCTGAGGACTGACGGCTGATAGCTGAGGGCTGGTTCAAGCCGATGTAGCTCAGTTGGTAGAGCACTCCCTTGGTAAGGGAGAGGTCACCAGTTCAATCCTGGTCATCGGCTCCAGAAATTGGGTTGGTGAAGTCTGAGCGCATGGAAATCGGCGGCCGGGGGCCACGGACTTTGCTGAGGGCTGACGGCTGATAGCTGATGGCTGGGTTTCAAAAGCGGGAGTAACTCAGTGGTAGAGTCACAGCCTTCCAAGCTGTTGGTCGCGGGTTCGATTCCCGTCTCCCGCTCCAGAGTTTTGTGACGCAGGTGCGTGATGGTGAGCTTTCAGCCAAGTGTCATACGGGTTGAGAAGGAAAAGGAGTTCGAGGAACTGAAGGGCGCAATCGATCGCGCACTGGACCCGGAGAGGGTTGAAAAGTTTCTCAAGCGGGTGCGCAGGAGCGGCGCCCGGATACGCGATCTGGAAGTGATACTGGCCAGAGGCGTATTTGAAAAAGTTGACGACACGCTGGCGAAACTGGGAGCGCAAAAGTTGTATCAGGCGCTGACCGTTTCCGACCAGGCGCAGATGCGGGAGTTCTACCTGTCCCGGGTGGAAGAAGTAGAGCCCGGGCTGCGGACCAAGTTTCAGCAGCTTTATCGCTATTACTGACGGAAGGAAACAACGAGCGAGGATATGGCGAAAGAGAAATTTGAGCGTAATAAGCCGCACTGCAACGTAGGGACGATTGGTCACATTGATCATGGCAAGACCACGTTGACGGCGGCCATCACCAAGGTGTTGTCCAAGCACAACCCCAAGATCCAGTTCCGGTCGTTTGACTCGATTGATAACGCGCCGGAAGAAAAAGCGCGCGGCATCACCATTGCCACGGCGCACGTGGAGTATGAGACGGCGAACCGGCACTATGCGCACGTGGATTGTCCCGGCCACGCCGACTACATCAAGAACATGATCACGGGCGCGGCCCAGATGGATGGCGCGATTCTCGTGGTGGCCGCGACCGACGGTCCGATGCCGCAGACCCGCGAGCACGTGCTGCTGGCGCGGCAGGTGGGCGTGCCTTACATCGTAGTGGCGCTGAACAAGTGCGATGCGGTGGATGATCCCGAACTGCTGGACCTGGTCGAACTCGAAGTGCGCGAGTTGCTGAAGACGTACCAGTTTCCGGGCGACGATGTGCCGGTGGTGCGGCTGTCGGCGCTGGGCGCGCTGAACGGGGAAGCCAAGTGGGAAAAGCAGATTGACGAGTTGATGGAGGCGGTGGACAAGAGCGTGCCGCAACCGGCGCGCGAACTGGACAAGCCCTTCCTGATGCCGATCGAAGATATTTTCTCGATCTCGGGCCGGGGCACGGTGGTCACGGGACGAATCGAGCGCGGCAAGGTGAAGGTGGGCGAAGAAGTGGAAATCGTCGGCTTCCGCGATACCCGCAAGACAGTGGTGACCGGCGTCGAAATGTTCAAGAAGCAGTTGGATGAAGGCATGGCGGGCGACAATGCCGGACTGCTGCTGCGCGGCATCGCGAAAGAAGATGTGGAACGCGGCATGGTGCTGGCCAAGGGTGGATCGATCACGCCGCACACCAAGTTCAAAGCCGAAGTTTACATCCTGACCAAAGAAGAAGGCGGGCGGCACACGCCGTTCTTCAAGGGCTACCGGCCGCAGTTTTACTCTGCGGACGACGGATGTGACCGGAGTGGCGGAGTTGCCGGCGGCGACCGAGATGGTGATGCCGGGCGACAACGTGCAGCTGGTGATTGAGCTGATCACGCCGGTGGCGATGGAAAAGGGCTTGCGGTTTGCCATCCGCGAAGGCGGGCATACGGTGGGCGCCGGGACCATCAGCGAGATTATTCAGTAATAGACGATGGAGGACGGGCGTCTCGCCCGTCGCGCTGGGCTGGACGCCCGGCTCCATTGCGTAGATGAAGAGCTAAAACCAGTCATCAGTTGCTGGTTCTCAGTTCTCAGAGATTGAGCTAGAAGCTAAGAGGAAGAAGCTAGGAGCTGTTTATGCCCCGAGAGATCATTACCTTGCAGTGCGGCGATTGCAAAGAGCGGAACTATTCGACCACCAAGAACCGGAAGACCATGACGGAGCGTCTGGAGCTGAAGAAGTTCTGCCGCGTCTGCCGCAAGCACACGCCGCACAAGGAAGTGAAATAATTGAGATTGGATTGTGGAATTTACAGAATTGTTCGAATTGCAAATCGAAATCCAATTCTGTCAATGAACACAGGGGCGTAAGCTCAACGGTTAAACTGTCGGTCTCCAAAACCGAACTTGGGGGTTCGAATCCCTCCGCCCCTGCCAGTTTTTTGGGCGCCGAAGGTAGCGAACGGGAGTTAAGAAGGAAAGCGGGAAGAGTCCATGGCGAGCGTTGCGGAACAGAATACGCTGACGGCGACCATCAGGTCCTGGCCGGAGCGGATCAAGACTTTCTACAACGACGTGCGCACTGAAATGAAGAAGGTGACTGCGCCTTCGTTCAAGGAAGTGCAGGCCACGACGGTGGTGGTGATTGTCACGGTTTTCCTGTTCGCTGCGTATTTCTGGGCGGTGGACCTGGTGATCGGGCACGGGATTGACTCGGTGTTCCGTTATTTCGGGCATCACTGAGTTCGAGGAAGGAAGCGAAGTGTTGCAGCCAATGAGTGCGGAATCTATGCAGGACGAAGAAAAAAACGAAGCCGGAGCAGGCGGAGAGAATCTCTCGCCCGAGGCCGCTGGCGCACTCGAAGCCGCCGCGCAATCCCAATATGAAGTGGTACATCATCCACTCCTATTCGGGATTTGAGCGCAAGGTGAAGGAGTCGCTGGAGTCGCGGGTCCAGGCCTTTGGGCTGCAGGAGAAGATCGGCAAAGTGCTGATCCCCACCGAAGCGGTCACCGAGGTCCGCAACGGCAAGAAGTACACCGTCGAGCGCATGTTCTATCCCGGCTACGTGCTGGTCGAAATGGACATGGACGATCATGTCTGGCACGTGGTGAAGTCCACGCCGCGGGTCACGGGATTTGTGGGCACCGGGCAGCAGCCCACGCCGCTTTCCGAGGAAGAAGTCCAGCACATCGTCTACCGCGTCGGCGAGGCCAAGGACAAGCCCAAGCTCAAGGTCAAGTTTGAAAAAGGCGAGACGGTGCGGGTCACCGAGGGTCCGTTCGCCACCTTCCAGGGCGTGGTGGACGATGTCAACGAAGACCGCTCGACCTTGAAGGTGATGGTCACGATCTTCGGCCGTTCGACGCCGGTGGAGCTGGAATTTAATCAGGTGGAGAAAGTGGCTTAAGAAACAGTTGCTGGTTTCCGGTTTCTAGTTTCTGGAAGGCGAAAAGAGATTATGGCGAAGAAAGCGACAGGTTCAGTAAAGCTTCAGATTGCGGCGGGCAAGGCTACTCCGGCGCCTCCGGTGGGTCCGGCCCTGGGTCAGGCGCAGATCAACATCATGGAGTTCTGCAAGCAGTTCAACGCCCGCACCGGCGCGAAGGAACTGGAAGGGCTGATCATCCCGGTGGTGGTGACGGTTTACAGCGATCGTTCGTTCACCTTTATCACCAAGACGCCTCCGGCTTCGATTCTGCTCAAGCGCGCGGCGGGGATCGCCAAGGGATCGGGCGCGCCGAACAAAGATAAGGTCGGCAAAGTCACAGCCAAGCAGGTGGAAGACATTGCCCGCCAGAAGATGCCGGACTTGAATGCGGCCTCGGTTGAATCGGCGATGAAGAGCGTGCGCGGGACGGCGCGCTCCATGGGCATTGAAGTAGTTGGCTAGGATTGAGAACGGGAATTGAGCAGTCGTGCAGCGAAGCTTCGCAATTACCAGTTACCAATTACGCAACAAAGTCGAAAATACTACGGTCCATCGGAACAGGGCTGGACGGTGGGAGACAGGAAGAAGCAATGAAAAAAGCAGGCAAGAACATCACCAAGGCGCGCGCGGCTGTCGAAGCGCGTCCTTACCTGCTGAAAGACGCGGTACCGCTGCTGCAGAAGGTCAAATTCTCCAAATTTGACGAGACCGTGGAAATCACCATGCGGCTGGGAGTCGATCCCAAGCATGCCGACCAGATGGTGCGCGGGACCGTCGTTCTGCCGCACGGGCTGGGAAAATCCAAGAAAGTTCTGGTCATCGCCAGCGGCGACAAGATTAAGGAAGCGGAAGCAGGCGGGCGCCGATTTCGTCGGCGGCGAAGAGATGGTCGAAAAGATCAACAAAGAGAACTGGACCGACTTCGACGCCCTGATCGCCACTCCCGACGTGATGAAGTCGGTCGGACGCCTGGGCAAAGTTCTGGGCCCGAAGGGCCTGATGCCGAATCCGAAGACCGGCACCGTCACCTTTGACGTGGCCAAGGCGGTGCAGGAAGTCAAGGCCGGCAAAGTCGAGTTCCGCACCGACAAGACGGCTCTGGTGCATGTGCCGGTGGGCAAGATTTCGTTTACGCCCGACAAGCTGGTGGAGAACGCTACTGTCGTCATCAGCAGCGTGATCAAAGCCAAGCCGACCGTGGCCAAGGGCAAATACATCAAGGGCTGCTACCTGAGTTCGACCATGGGGCCGGGAATTTCGATTGATACGGCCCAGGTGGAAGCGGCGGCGAAAGCTATAAGGAAGCGGCCTGAGCGCGATGGCGCGCTCGCGCCGTCCGGCCGGGTCACGAGGACGCCCGGTCCTCGCACAGGATGCAGTACTAAAGATCGAGGGATTGAATCATGGCGGTTAGCAGAGCGAAAGAAGTCGAGCAGGTGGAGAAGCTGGGAGCGGAGCTGAAGAATGTTTCCAGCCTGATTATCGCCACCTACAGCAAACTGACGGTGGCGCAGGATTACGAATTGCGCAAGACCTTGCGCAGCTCCGGAGCCAAGTACCGGGTGGTGAAGAACACCCTGGCCAAGCTGGCGGCCAAGGGAACGGCCGCGGAAGGCGCGCTGAGCGAGCTTTCCGGCGTGACTTCGCTGGCCTACACCTAGGGCGATCCGGTGGCGCTGGCCAAGGCGATCTCGAAGTACGCCAAGGACAATCCGGAATTCACCTTCAAGGCGGGCGTGGTTGAAGGCCGCGTGATCTCGATCAAAGAGATTCAGGCGCTGGCCACCATGCCGTCTAAGGAAGAGATTTACTCCAAGCTGCTGTTCCTGATGAATGCCCCGGCGCAGCGCCTGGTCACGGTGATGAATGCCGTCGGCAAGGACCTGGCGGTGGTCATCAACCAGGGCGTGGAGAAGAACAAGTTCAAGGAAGCGTAGGCCTGTGTGGCGCGGGCGCCCTCGCCCGCGACGGCGATCAAGAGGCACGATTTCTGGTGGCAGCAACACGCGGGCGAGGGCGCCCGCGCCACACGAGTCCGGAAGGTATCAAGAGCGGGGGTTGCGCGGTCCTGGCAGTCGTGTTGTCTGGCACGGCGAAACGAGGGCTGAGCGCACTGGAAACCTGGCTTGCGATTAACGAAATAGATAGACCGAAAAATTCGAGGAGACTAGACAAATGGCGGATTTGCAGCAGTTGGAAGATCAAATCGTAGGCTTGTCGCTGTTGGACGCGGCAGCTTTGGTGAAGCGGCTGGAAGAGAAGCTTGGCGTGTCGGCGGCGGCCGCGGCCCCGGTGATGGTTGCGGTGGCGGCGGAGCGGCAGCGGTGCGGCGCCGGCTGAGGAAAAGACCGAGTTTGCCGTCGTTCTGACCGCGGTTGGGGCCAATAAGATCAATGTTATCAAGGCCGTCCGCGAAGTCACCAGCCTGGGCTTGAAAGAAGCCAAGGACCTGGTGGATGGCGCTCCCAAGACCATTAAAGAGGGCGTCAACAAGGAAGAGGCGGAGACCATCAAGAAGAAGTTCGCCGATGCTGGCGCGACCGTCGAAGTGAAGTAGACCGGTCGGGCGGTGGCGCTGCCGGCTGAGCAGGTCCTTCGACTGCGTGGCTGCTTCGCGTTGCGAAGCAGCCACTCCGCTCAGGATGACAGGGGCGGGGGTCGGATGAACGCGGACCGTCCCGAAATGGCCTTGTCGGCAATTTTTACTGGTGAACCCTGGGAGGCGATGGTAGCATCTATATATCGTCTGCTTCCCACTTCACGGTTAGGCGACTCTCCACTCCAACGATCCGGGGAAGCGGAGATGAGTCGCACACGAGTTGGCAAACTGTTTCGCGGGCAGCGGAACGGAAACAGGCCTGAGAACTGGCGCGGAAAGAAAAAATTCAACTGACGCAATGCGCCGCAACTGGCGCCCGCGGGGAGCTATGTCCCCGAGGGCGTATTCGTGTCTGTAGCGCACTCGCTCGGTGACCGTACATAAGCGGGTCGACTGATCCGGCGATCTGCCGGACGGGACCCGGTCTCGTCGCCACGCAACGTGCCTTTACGCAGCCAGCGCTGCGCTGAAAGTTTGGGAGCCTTCTGAATGTCGAAGAACAATGCCTACCGTAAGCGATTTGATTTTTCAAAAATTCCAGCCACCATCCAGATCCCGAACCTGATCGAGGTGCAGAAGCGCTCCTACGAACGCTTCCTGCAAATGGACCGGCTGCCCAGCGAGCGCGACGACGCCGGCCTGCAGGCCGTGTTTCAGTCGGTGTTCCCGATCAGCGATTTCCGCAACGTCTCCCAACTGGAGTTCGTGGACTTCGCCATTGGCAACTGGGAGTGCAAGTGCGGACACCTCAAGGGTCTGCATCACCTGCGTACCACTTGCAAGAACTGCGGCTCGACGGTCATCACCGATCCGTTTCATCCCGGCGATGTGCTGTGCCACAAGTGCGGCACCTACAACGCGAACACTCCCGACTTCTGCAACAAGTGCGGCGACCCGGTCGGCCTGCAGCTGAAGTATGACGTGAGCGAGTGCGAAGAGCGCGGCATGACGTACTCCGCGCCGCTCAAGGTCACCATGCGGCTCACCATCTTCGAGAAGGATGCCGAGACCGGCAACCGCTCCATTCGCGACATCAAGGAACAGGAAGTATTCTTCGGCGACGTTCCGCTGATGACCGAGAACGGCACGTTCATCGTGAACGGCACCGAGCGCGTAATTGTCAGCCAGTTGCACCGTTCGCCCGGCGTGTTCTTCGAAACCGCCAACAACCGCACCTACTTCCTGGGCAAGATCATTCCTTACCGCGGATCGTGGGTGGAATTCGAGTACGACCAGAAGAACGTGCTCTACGTCCGCATCGACCGCAAGCGCAAGTTCCTGGGCACGATCTTCCTGCGCGCCCTCGGTCTGCGTTCCGGCGAAGACATTCTGCGCACCTTCTACACCGTCGACCGCCTGGCCATCCGCGACAAGAAGCTTTTCTGGACGCTCGATCCGGCCAGCGAGAAGCCGACCAACCTGCTGGGCATGAAGCTGGCCCACAGCATCAAGTCGAAGTCGGGCGAGGAGATCGCGCACTCCGGACGCAAGATCAATGCCGCCACGCTGAAGGAAATTCAGAAGGCGAAGATCAGCGAGATCGAGATCGATGTCTCCGACCTCGAAGGCGCATGGGTGGCGAGCGACGTGGTGGACACCACCACCGGCGAAGTTCTGCTCGAAGCCAACTCCGAGCTGACTGCCGACAAGGTTTCGAAGATTCTCGAGTCCGGCGTGGTCGAGACTCAACCTGTTCTTCCCCGAGCGCGACGACGTAGGCACGGTCATCTGCCAGACCCTGAAGCGCGATGCGGTGAAGACGCCGCAGGAAGCGCTGATCGAAATCTACCGCAAGCTGCGTCCGGGCGATCCGCCGACCCTGGACACGGCCACCGCCCTGTTCCACGGCATGTTCTTCGATCCCGCGCAAGTATGACTTCTCGCGCGTAGGCCGGCTGAAGTTCAACATCAAGCTGTTCGAGAACCAGGACGCCACGCAAGCTCGACAACCGCACCCTCGAGCCGGAGGATTTCTACGGCACCATCCGTTACCTGCTGAAGCTGCGCAAGAACATCGGCGCGGTCGATGACATCGATCACCTGGGCAACCGCCGGGTGCGCGCGGTCGGCGAACTGCTGGAAAACCAGTTCCGCATCGGACTGGTCCGCATGGAGCGGGCGATCAAGGAAAAGATGTCGCGTCTACCAGGAAATGTCGACGGCCATGCCGCACGACCTGGTCAACGCCAAGCCGGTGATGGCCGCGATCCGCGAGTTCTTCGGATCGTCGCAGCTGTCCCAGTTCATGGACCAGACCAACCCGCTGTCGGAGATCACGCACAAGCGGCGTCTCTCCGCCCTTGGGCCGGGCGGTCTGTCGCGGGAACGCGCGGGATTCGAAGTCCGCGACGTTCACCCCACGCACTACGGACGTATCTGCCCGATTGAGACGCCGGAAGGTCCGAACATCGGACTGATTTCGTCGCTAAGCTGCTATGCCCGCATCAACGACTACGGCTTCATCGAGTCGCCTTACCGGCGGGTGAAGGGCGGCCGCGTGCTCGACTACGTCAGCATCGTGAATGCCGGCGACAGCGACCACAAGGTCGGCGACCACATGGAAAAGCACGAAGCCGAAAAGCTGAATGCCGAGCTGAAAGACAAGAAGAAGCGGGCGGCGGAACTCGAGCCGTTCTCGTTCTATCTTTCGGCGTGGGAAGAAGACCGCCACACCATCGCGCAGGCCAACGTGGAACTCGACGACAAGGGCACGCATCGTCGGCGAACTGGTCAATGCCCGCAAGGCCGGCAACTTCGTGCTGGTCAGCCGCGACGAAGTCGATTACATCGACGTCAGCCCGAAGCAGCTGGTTTCGGTGGCCGCTTCGCTGGTGCCGTTCCTGGAGCACGACGACGCCAACCGCGCACTGATGGGCGCGAACATGCAACGCCAGTCGGTTCCTCTGCTGCGCGCGGAAGCTCCGATCGTCGGCACCGGAATGGAAGGCGTCACCGCGCGCGATTCCGGAGCGGTGATTCTGGCCAAGCGCAACGGCATCATCGATTCGGTCGACTCGGAGCGCATCATCGTGCGCGTCGAAGGCGAGCATCATCCCGGGCAGCTTTCGCGCGAAGTGGGCAGCGACATTTATCAGCTCACCAAGTTCAAGCGCTCCAACCAGAACACCTGCATCAACCAGAAGCCGATGGTGCAAGAAGGGCCAGCGGGTCACGAAAGGGCAGGTGATTGCCGACGGTCCTTGCACCGATCACGGGCGAGCTGGCGCTGGGACGAAACGTCCTGGTGGCCTTCATGCCGTGGCGCGGTTACAACTTCGAAGACGCGATCCTGGTCTCCGAAAAGCTGGTGAAAGAGGATTACTACACCTCGGTGCACATCGAGGAGTACGAGATCGAAGCCCGCGACACCAAGCTGGGGCCGGAAGAAGTTACCCGCGACATTCCCAACGTCAGCGAATCGATGCTGCGCAATCTGGATGAGAGCGGGCGTGATTCGCATCGGCGCCACGATCAAGCAGGGCGACATTCTGGTGGGCAAGGTCACGCCCAAGGGCGAGACCCAGCTCACGCCGGAAGAGAAACTGCTGCGCGCCATCTTCGGTGAAAAGGCCGGCGACGTGCGTGATGCTTCGCTCTACTGTCCGCCGGGTATCGAAGGCGTCGATCGTGGACGTCAAGATCTTCTCCCGCAAGGGACAGGAAAAGGACGAGCGCGCCAAGGTCATCGAAGGCACGCAGATCGCAAAGCTGGAAAAGAACCTCTCGGACGAGATCCGAATTCTTACCGACGAGCGTCTGAAGCGCCTGGAGAACATCCTGGGCGGCAAGGAAGTTCAGGCCGACCTGCACGACGAGCGCACCAACAAGCGCCTGCTGACCAAGGGCACGGTCCTTGATCGCGACACGATCGAGCGCATCTCCACCCGCAACCTGAAACGCATCAAGTATGCGGACAAGGATCCGCGGGTGAATGAGCAGATCGACGAGATCGAAGAAATGACCTCGCGTCAGATCGACGTGCTCAAGAAGATCGTCAACGAGAAGAAAGACAAGCTGACCAAGGGCGACGAACTGCCACCGGGCGTGATCAAGCTGGTGAAGGTGTACATCGCCATGAAGCGCAAGCTGAGCGTGGGCGACAAGATGGCCGGCCGTCACGGTAACAAAGGCGTGATTGCCCGCATCCTGCCGGACGAGGACATGCCGTACCTCGAAGACGGCACGCCGGTGGAGATCGTGCTCAACCCGCTGGGCGTTCCTTCCCGTATGAACGTCGGACAGATTCTCGAAACCCACCTGGGATGGGCCGGACACGAGCTGGGCAAGAAGATCACCGAGATGCTGGCCGAGAACACGAAAGAGGACGCGATCCGTCGCGAACTCAAGGCGCTGTTCAAGGACACGACGCTGGCGGACACCATCGCCGACCTCAGCGACGAGGAGCTGATGGCGGTGGCTCCGAGCCTGAGCAAGGGCGTGTTCATGGGGTCGCCGGTGTTTGACGGCTCACGCGAAGGCGAGATCAAGGCGTTGCTCGAGCAGTCGGGTTTGCCGGCATCGGGCAAAACCTACTTGTACGACGGCATGACCGGCGACAAGTTCGAACAGCCGGTCACGGTCGGCTACATCTACATGCTGAAGCTGTCGCACCTGGTGGACGACAAGATCCACGCGCGTTCGATCGGGCCGTACTCGCTGATCACCCAGCAGCCGCTGGGCGGAAAGGCGCAGTTCGGCGGGCAGCGCTTCGGAGAAATGGAAGTCTGGGCGCTGGAAGCGTATGGCGCGGCCTTCATCCTGCAGGAGCTGCTGACCGCGAAGTCCGACGACGTGTATGGCCGCACCAAGATTTACGAGGCCATCGTCAAGGGCGAAGCGGCCATGGAGCCGGGCGTGCCGGAATCGTTCAACGTGCTGATCCGCGAGTTGCAGTCGCTCTGCCTGGATGTGGAGCTGATCAAGGCCGGAGAGAAGAAGCCGGTCTTGAGCGCGGCAGCGGACTAAGAAGCATCAGCGTCAGTCTCGGTCGTCAGCGTGATGCTGGCGCGCGCTGAGCGGCGCGAAGATTTAGGAATCGAAGTTTCGGCGTACAGCTCTCGGGCGGCTGGATCGCAGGATTGAAGCGCTGGATTGGCCAACGAAACTGGAAACGGCAACGACCTGGCTTTCGGAGCCGCTAGCGGCGGCGTACGACCGCAGGAAGCGGAGGACCACCTTGTACCGTTCTAGCCCCTTTGACATGGCAAATCCGATCGCCGATTTCGACGCCATCCGCATCAGCCTGGCCTCTCCGGAAAAGATCCGGAGCTGGTCGCATGGCGAAGTAACCAAGCCCGAAACCATCAACTATCGTACGTTCAAGCCGGAGCGCGATGGCTTGTTTTGCGCGCGCATTTTCGGTCCGGTAACGGATTGGGAGTGTCTCTGCGGCAAGTACAAGCGGATGAAGCATCGCGGAGTGATCTGCGACAAGTGCGGCGTGGAAGTCACGCTCTCGAAAGTTCGCCGCGAGCGCCTGGGCCACATCGAGCTGGCTTCGCCCTGCTCGCACGTGTGGTTCTTCAAGGGACTGCCCAGCCGTATCGGCCACTTGCTCGACATCTCGCTGCGCGACCTGGAATCCGTTCTTTACTTCGAAGCCTACGTCGTCGTCGAGCCCGGCGACGCGCCGGTAAAAGAGCGCGAAGTCATCAAGGACGAAGCCAAGTACCGCGAACTGGACCAGCAGTACCGTCCCGACCGGCTTCAAGGCCATGATGGGCGCGGAAGCCATCAAGGAACTGCTGAAGCGCGTCGATATCGAAGGTCTGTCGGGCGAACTGCGCGAGAAGATGAAGCACGAGAACTCGCTGCAGAAGCGGCTCAAGTATGCCAAGCGCCTGAAAGTGGTCGAGGCCTTCCGCAAGAGCGGCAACAAGCCGCAACTGGATGATTCTGGACGTGATCCCGGTCATTCCGCCGGAGCTGCGTCCCCTGGTTCCACTCGACGGCGGCCGCTTTGCCACCTCCGACTTGAACGACCTCTATCGCCGCGTCATCAACCGCAACAACCGGTTGAAGAAGCTGATGGACCTGCACGCTCCCGAAGTCATCGTGCGCAACGAAAAGCGCATGCTGCAGGAAGCGGTCGACGCCCTGTTCGACAACGGACGCCGTGGCCGCGTGCTGCGTGGCGCCAACAACCGTCCGCTGAAGTCGCTCTCCGACACGCTGAAGGGCAAGCAGGGACGCTTCCGTCAGAACCTGCTGGGCAAGCGCGTCGACTACTCCGGACGTTCGGTGATCGTGGTCGGTCCCGAACTCAAGCTGCACCAGTGCGGTCTGCCGAAGAAGATGGCGCTGGAACTGTTCAAGCCGTTCATCTATCACCGGCTGGAACAGACCGGGCACTGCACCACCATCAAGCAAGCCAAGGAAATGGTGGAGCAGCAGGAGCCGATCGTTTGGGACATCCTGGAAGAGGTCATCAAAGACCATCCGGTGATGTTGAACCGCGCTCCTACCCTTCACCGCCTGGGCATTCAGGCTTTCGAGCCGGTGCTGGTGGAAGGCAAGGCAATCAAGATCCACCCGCTGGTCTGCACGGCGTTCAACGCCGACTTCGACGGCGACCAGATGGCGGTACACATTCCGCTGTCTCCGGAAGCGCAGGTCGAAGCCAGCGTGCTGATGCTGTCGTCGCACAACATTCTGTCTCCCGCATCGGGCCAGCCGATCACCGTTCCGACGCAGGACATGGTGCTTGGGACTCTATTACCTGACCAAGGGCAAGCCGGGCGCCAAGGGTGAAGGCCGCGCCTTCGCCAACATCGAAGAAGTGCTGCTGGCGCTCGAAGCGGGCGAAGTGGAAACGCTTAGCCCGATCCGGCTGCGTTACACCGGCGAAGTGATCGACCTGATGACCGCGTACGACGATCAGGAAATGATCCACACCGAGCCGGTGAACTCGGAGCGCGGGTTCCTGAACACGACCGTGGGACGCGCCATCCTGAACGATCACCTTCCCGAAGGCATGCCGTTCATCAACGGCCTGCTCAAGAAGAAGGGTATCGGACAGCTGGTGACCTACTGCTACCTGCGCTTCGGTCTCGAAGTCACGGTCAAGATGCTGGACGAGGTCAAAGACCTCGGGTTCCGCTATGCCACCAAGCGGGCCTGTCCATCGGCATCGACGACATGGTCATCCCGGACAACAAGAAGACCCTGGTGAAAGACGCCGAGAAGCTGGGCGTCGCCGTGCAGCAGCAATACCTGGACGGCGCCATCACCAACGGCGAACGCTACAACAAGGTCATCGAAATCTGGTCGGCGATTACGGAAAAGGTCGCAGACGAGATGTTCGGTCAGATGCAGCAGCGCGATAAGGAAGGCGCGATGAATCCGATTTACGTCATGGCGGACTCCGGCGCTCGCGGATCGAAACAGCAGATTCGCCAGCTCTCCGGTATGCGCGGACTGATGGCCAAGCCGTCGGGCGAAATCATCGAGACCCCGATCACGGCGAACTTCCGTGAAGGGTTGACCGTGCTGGAGTACTTCATCTCGACCCACGGCGCTCGTAAGGGTCTGGCTGATACGGCGCTGAAGACGGCCGATTCAGGCTACCTGACGCGGCGTCTGGTTGACGTGGCGCAGGACGTAATCATCAGCGAATACGATTGCGGAACCGTGGACGGCATCTACGTCGCAGGTATCGTCGAAGCCGGCGAGATCATCGAACCGTTGCGCGACCGCATCGTGGGCCGCGTATCGCTCGAGAAGATCAAGGACTACGACGGCAACGTGATCGTCGACATCAACAACGAAATCACCGAAGACCTGGCCGGCGCGATTCAGGCTGCCGGTATCGAACGGGTGAAAATCCGCTCGGTGCTGACTTGCGAATCGAAACGCGGGGTCTGCGTGATGTGCTACGGACGCAACCTGGCGTCGGGCCGGCTGGTCGAACTGGGCGAGGCTACGGGAGTCATCGCGGCACAGTCCATCGGCGAACCTGGAACCCAGCTCACGATGCGTACCTTCCACATCGGTGGTACGGCATCGCGAGTCTCCGAGCAGTCGCGGCTGGACGCCAAGAGCAACGGCACGGTCCGCTTCATCGGATCTGCAGACGGTGAAGGCGAAGTCGGGCGACCTGGTGGTGATGAACCGCCAGGGCTCGATTGCGGTGGTCGACGACAAGGGCCGTGAACGCGAGCGCTATGCGGTCGTGTACGGCGCCAAGTTGAAGGTCAACGAAGGCGATCAGGTCACAGCTCGGACAGGTCATGGTCGAGTGGGATCCTTACACCTTCTCGATCCTGACCGAAATCGGCGGCACCATCCAGTTCAAGGACTTGCAGGAAGGGGTCACGCTGCACGAAGAAGTGGACGAAGTGACCGGATTGTCGCGTCACGTGGTGGCGGATTCGCCCGACGAGAAGCGCCAGCCGGCCATCGTGATCAAGGGCAAGGCGCAGCAAGCGCTACCTGATGCCCTCACGCGCTCACCTGATGGTGCAGGACGGCGACACCGCTCATCCGGGCGATGTGCTGGCCAAGATCCCGCGCGAGACCACCAAGACCAAGGACATCACGGGCGGTCTGCCGCGCGTGGTGGAATTGTTCGAGGCGCGCAAGCCGCATGAAACCGCGGTCATCAGCGAAATCGATGGCACGGTGAAGTTCGGCGAAGTCTCGAAGGGCCAGCGCAAGATGTACGTGGTCGCCGACAACGGCACCGAAAAGGAATACTCGGTACCGCGCGGCGTTCACATCAACGTGCAGGAAGGCGAGCGCGTCAAGGCGGGCGAACCGCTGATGGACGGTCCGCTCAACCCGCACGACATCCTGGCCGTGCTGGGCGAAAAGGAACTGCAGTCTTACCTGGTGAACGAAATCCAGGAAGTGTACCGGCTGCAGGGCGTGAACATCAGCGACAAGCACATCGAAGTGATCGTTCGCCAGATGATGCGCTGGCGCAAGGTGGAAGACGTTGGCGATACGCAGTTCCTGCTGGAACAGCAGATCGACAAGTTCCGCTTTGCGGAAGAGAACGAGCGCGTGATCGCGCAGGGTGGACGTCCGGCAACGGGCCGGCCGCTGCTGCTGGGTATCACCAAAGCTTCGCTCTCGACCGACTCGTTCATTTCGGCGGCGTCGTTCCAGGAGACCACGCGGGTGCTCACCGAAGCTTCGATTCAAGGCGCGGTGGACCACCTGCGCGGCCTGAAGGAGAATGTCATCGTCGGACGGCTGATCCCGGCCGGCACCGGCATGGAGTACTACCGCAACGTGCGGCTCTCGCCAGAGATGGAAGAGGCCGCAGCCAAGGTGCAAGAGGAAGTTTCGCACGCCTACGAGGAAGCCGAGCGCGCGCTCGAGCTGATGCGTACGGAAGGCGAAACCGAGGAACTGACGGCGGAGTAATAGTCGGGAAGAGCGAAGGGGCGGGCGAATCCGTCCCTTCGCTGCTTCCGTTCTGCTTCTGGAGTTCCGCATGCACGCAAACCCACAGCGATTGCAAGATCAGGAACGTGGATCTACTTCGCAGTTGCATGCCGTGCCCCGTCGCAATACTCTGGGGCCAATCATGTTGCGTTTTCTGCGCCTGCTTCGACTGGCCTTCTGGCGTGCGTTTCAACATGACGCGTTTGCCATCGCAAAAGCGTCGGCATATTCCGCCATCCTGACTTTTTTTCCCGCCTTGCTGGTGATCGGCGCGGTCCTGGCCACCTCGCGTCAGACCGACGAATACCTGCGTGAGATTTCCTACGCGCTGGGCAGAATTCTGCCCGCGGGCAGCGCTACGGCGCTGGCCTATCTAAGAGGCACGACCCAGCGTTCGGTCGGCGTGCTGATCACCGCCTCGCTGATCACATTGTGGACGGCATCCGGCGTCATGGTTTCCTGGATGGAAGGCTTTCGCCGCTGCTATGAGCTGCCCAAGAGCTGGGGGCTGGTGAAGGAGCGGCTGATCGCGTTCTCGCTGGTGATTCTGGCCGGCATCCCGCTGACTTTCTCAACCGTGCTGGTGGCGTTCGGCAATCGCATCGAAACCCGGATCCTGTTTCAACTGGGCCACGAATTCGGCCCTTTCATTTTGCTGATGTGGACGGCGATCCGCTGGCTGATTGCCGGGCTTACCAGCATCGCGGTCATCTCCCTGATCTATCACAATGCGGTGCCGCGTACCCAGCCCTGGCATAGCGTGTTGCCGGGCGCGACGCTGGCCTCGGCGCTGTGGTTTGTCGCCACCACGCTGTTTGGCTGGTACTTGCAGCGCTACGCGGACTACAGCATCCTCTACGGCTCGCTGGGCGTGGGCATCGCCCTGCTGGTGTGGATGTACATGATTTCGCTGGTGGTGCTGGTGGGTGCGGAGTTCAACGCCATGCTTTTCCCGCGGGCAAGGCTGGGAATCGAGCTGATCGAGACCAACGCTCATCTAAGAAAGCCGTGTAGCGCGAGTTTCGCTTCAGGATTAGATCGCTCGGTGACTGCTCGCGGCGCTGAAGTTTGGACATCCCACCGCTTACAATCTGTAGACCAGCAGCATTCAAACTGACGAGACGCACGAGCACGAACGCTCGCGCCTACATTGAATTTTGAAACCTGGCAAACTCGGATCTTGTTCCGGAGAGCTTTCGGCGGACGTTGCCATCGCGACCATCCGGCGCGCCAAGATCATCTGCACCATCGGCCCATCGTGCAATACCGAGGCCATGCTGCGCGAAATGATGCGGCTGGGCATGGACGTGGCCCGGCTGAATTTTTCCCACGGCACTCATCAGGATCACGCGCGTAATATTGCGCGCCTGCGCCGGGCTGCGAAACAGGAAGGCCGCACCATCTGCATTCTGCAGGATCTGCAAGGCCCCAAAATACGCACCGGGCGGCTCAAGGGCCATGAACCGGTGCTGTGAAGACCGGTTCGCACGGTCACCATTACACCCCGCGATGTCGCCGGCACCGCCAGCTGATCTCGACCACATTTCCGGGGCTGGCGCAGGAAGTGCGGCCGGGATGCGCGCATTCTGCTCTCCGACGGACTGATCGAGTTGCGGGTCGATTCGGGTGCGCGGCAGCGACGTGGAGTGCGAAGTGGTCAACGGCGGCATGCTGGGGGAGCATCAGGGCATCAACCTGCCGGGAGTGGCGCTCTCCATTCCCGCGCTTACCGCCAAAGACCGCGCCGATCTTGAATTTGGGCTTGAAGAACGGCGTGGACATGGTGGCTCTGTCGTTCGTGCGCTCGGCGCAGACGTGGGGACGGTGAAGCAGATCATCGCCGAGCCAGGGCCGGACGTGCCGGTGATCGCCAAGCTGGAAAAGCCGCAGGCGCTGAAGCAACTGGAAGAAATTTTCGAGGCCTCCGATGGAGTGATGGTGGCGCGCGGCGACCTGGGCGTGGAAATGCCGCCGGAGAAAGTGCCGGTGATTCAGAAATACGTCATCCGGCGCGCTGCAGACTGGCGCAAGCCGGTGATCATCGCCACCCAGATGCTCGAGTCCATGATCGAAAATCCGCGTCCCACGCGCGCCGAGGCCAGCGACGTGGCCAACGCCGTCTTCGACGGCACCGATGCGGTCATGCTGTCGGCGGAAACCGCCACCGGCCAGTATCCCGCGCGAAACCGTGGCCATGATGGCCAAGATCGTGGTGGAGGCGGAGAGCAATATGGCGGAGTTCACCCAGCCGCGCCGCCGCCAGCAGCGCCGTCTCTCGATTGCAGAGGCCATTTGCGAGTCCATCGCCCACGCCGCCGAGGATCTCCACATGGGGGCGATCGCGGTATTCACCGAAAGCGGAAACACCGCGATTCTGATCTCGAAGTACCGTCCGCAGGCGGAAATCTATGCCTTCTGCCGCGCCCTGCCGGTGTGCAATCGCATGAACCTCTTATGGGGGGTGCAGCCGGTACTGCGCGAGCAGGCGCTGACCGCGGAAGAAATGCTGCGCGCGGCGGAGCAGGAATTGGTGCGCCGCGGCAGGGTAAAGACCGGGGACGTGCTGGGAGTGGTGGCAGGAACGCAGATGGCTTCCGGGTCGACCAACTTCATGCGCCTGCATCTGGTGACAGAGGAAGAAGAACGTGGAATTCCGCCGAAGCCGCAAAAAGACGGCCAGCGCAAGAGGCGCGAAGGGACGGCGAGATGAGCGTCGGATAATCTAAGTTCTATCCTCGAGAATTGCGACTCGAGTTTTAGAAAACCAGTTGCCAGTTGTTAGTTCGCGGTTCTCAGTTGATCTTCATGACGGCGGCGTTCCAGGCATTTCGCGATCGATTCATCGAGCGTTCCGGTACGCGGATTTCTTCATCCGTCCGGAACGCGGCATTCGGCGTGGGCTGGTGCTCACGCATGGAGCGGGCGCAAATTCCAATACTGCTCTGTTGATAGCGCTGGCGGAGCGTTCGCCAGAACCGGTATTAGCGTGCTGCGTTGCGATCTGCCGTTTCGGCAGAATCGTTCTTTTGGTCCGCCGCGGCCGGGAGACGCCGAACGTGATCGTGAAGGGCTCAGGAGTGCTGTGGCCGCAATGAGAAATCTCGGTTGTGAGCGGATATTTCTGGGTGGCCACTCGTACGGCGGGCGGCAAGCCACGATGCTGTGCGCTCGAGGAGCGCTGATCTTGCGGCGGGGTTGCTGTTGCTTTCTTATCCGTTACACCCGCCGCGCAAGCCCGCACAACTTCGGGTGCAGCATTTGCCCGGGTTGCGGATGCCGGCGCTGTTCGTGCACGGGACGCGGGATCCTTTGGGTCTGATCGAAGAGATGGAGGCGGCAATGAAGATGATTCCGGCGAAGACCCAATTGCTGGTGGTGGATGGGGCGGGGCACGATTTGGGATTCAAGGGGAAAGCGGTGCGGACAGGGTTGCCGGGGAAGTGGTGTCGGCGTTTGCGGGATTTTTTTAAGAATTAAGTCTTCGAGAACTACACCTTAGGGAACCTCTTAGCGATTTCGGAGTGCTTCGATTATCTGCCGAAACTCCTCCCGCTTTTCGGGCGTGTCTAGCATGTCAAAATCGTGCATAACCCGAGAGCGAAGACTCTCCAGGCGCCCATCAGCAAGAGTGACGGATGTTGTGTCATCCCAATCGTAAGGCCCTCTGTTCCGAGTAGGTGCCTCTCCAACTGATTCGCCCATTCCTGTGGCGTGATCTTCCGTTTAGTACTCAGAGCCGCGACTGCGAACATGAGGCATACTAAAATGGCGGGTGTAATGACTAGCCAGATTGGAGAATGCAAGAGGGCAACAAGACAACCTGGCACGAGCAGGAAAGCGAGAAGTGCTGGGCACCCCCATCTAGCGGAGAGGCGAAGAGCCATTGTTC
>CAWBPS010000003.1:0-64131 GCA_963790645.1 Terriglobia bacterium
CGCCATTTTTGTTTTCTGGTTTTGAGCTGTCCTGCCCTAACCGTCCTCCTTAGTTTTCGTCTAAATCTGGCGAGGCTTATCGCTATGCGTCAGATCACAATTACTTCCCTCCTCCTATTTCTCGCGCTGTCTGGCGCAGCCCAAACATCTCGGCGGGAAAGTTTTGCACATGCCACCGTGTCTTATGACTGGGTGGTGAACCATAGGGGACAAAAACTGCGTACCTTCATCACTCGCCCCACAGCCGCCGGCGGCAAGGTTCCCGTCATTTTCTTTGTGGGATGGCTCAGTTGCGACACCATGGAGTATCCCGACTCCAATACCCGCGACGGCTTCGGCAAATTCATGCGGCGCTTGATTGATGAATCGGGCTACGCCACGGTGCGCATGGACAAACCTGGCGTGGGTGAGAGCCAGGGCGATTGCTCGAAGGCAGACTTCAACAGTGAGATGGAAGGCTGGCGGGCGGCCTTCGCCGCATTGGGAAAATATGAGTTCATCGACTCCGGCCGCGTGTTTGTCGTAGGCCTGAGCAACGGCGGCGGCTTCTCACCACTGGCTGCCGGAAATCATTCCGTGCGCGGATTTGTTTCTGCCGGTTCCTGGGGACGCACCTGGTATGAGCACATGCTGGAACTGGAACGGCGGCGGCTCACGGCAGAGGGCAAGCCGCCGTCTGAAGTGAATGCGGCGGTGAAAGCTTTCGCCGATTTCTACAACCTGTATCTGATCAGGGGCATGACCCCGGGGCAGGTCGTCGCTCAGCATCCCGAATGGAAGAGCCTGTGGTATGACGCACCGGATGGACAATACGGCCGCCCGGCAGCGTTTTACCAGCAACTGCAGGCGCTCAACCTGGGCGAAGCCTGGCAGAAAGTGAGTGCGCCGGTGCTGGTTATCCGCGGCGGCGCGGATGAGATCATGAGCCGCGCCGACAGCGAAGCGATTGCTCAGATCGTCAATCAGGTCCATCCCGGCCGCGCCCGTTATGTGGAGGTGGAGGGCATGGACCACGGCTTTACCGTGAGGGGAAAATTTCACGACGACCTGGTGCCCCTGGTCACGGCCTGGATGAGAGAGCAACTGCGGTAAATTTGTGAGGCACCGCCGGCACCGGTTTACGCTCTCTTGAAAAACTGCACCGCGCGCTCGTGTTTCTCAGCGGCTGCGCGACTCCCGAACGTTCCCAGGTTCCGTCGCCGACCAGTCTTAGGGTTCTTCTTGCTCGAGTACAAGCGATACTGTCCGGATTTGAGTTTGCGGATCATCGGCATTGAGATGCACATGAGGCAATGCCGGTTTGACACTGAGGGACCTTCGACGCATGAATCGCGCCGCTATAATTGTCATGAACCAAGAACCAGGAACTGCTTAACTGGCAACTGACCATGGAAATCCGCCGCCTCACCGACCTCGATACCGAGTCTTACCGGCAGCTTCGCCACGAAGCGCTGGAGCGGGAGCCGCAAGCCTTCACGGAATCCGTAGCCGAGCATCAGGCGATGAGGTTGGAGAAGATCAGAGATCGCCTGGTCACCGCGGACGACAGCTTTGTCCTTGGGGCCTTTATCGATCGCCAACTCATCGGAATGGCCGGATTTTTTCGTCGCCCCGGGGAGAAGGTCCGGCACCGCGGCGGGATTTGGGGGGTGTACGTCTCGGAAGAGTGTCGCGGGAAGGGCGTGGGCCGGAACTTGTTGGCAGAGTTGATCGGGTTGGTGAAACTTCTGCCCGGCATTGAACAGGTTGCGCTCGCGGTCAGCCGTCAGAATGCGGAAGCCAAGGGCCTGTACGAGTCTCTGGGATTTGAGGTTTACGGTTGCGAAAAGCGCGCCCTGAAAATCGGCGATGAGTACGTGGATGAAGAGTTGATGGTGTTGTATTTTCGTTCTTGAGTCTTGCCTTTGATCCTGATTCTGCCTGATTCCGATTCGCACATTACTCATTCAGGCAGTTATCAAAGTCAAAATCGTCGGACAAGAGTGTCCGCCCCACACAGAATTCACGGCAGGCATGTTATTGCAGAAGCCCGTCCATCTGCACGATGTCGGCATCGCCTACGCCGACGGCTGCGAAGACGAATCTTCCATCCGCCGTCGATCCACTTAGATATTTCCAGCGCCCGTAGCGCCGCAGAAGCGCGCCTACACCACGAAATACTTGGCCCCTGGATGATGCACCACGATGGCAGATGTGGACTGCTCGGGATCAAGCAAAAAGCCGGTGGTCAGGCGCACTCCGATATTTTCCTCGGGATGGAGCAGCGCAAAGAGCTTGGTCTGGTCTTCCAGATTCGGACACGCGGGGTAGCCGAAGGAATAGCGCGAGCCGCGATACTTCTGATGAAACAAGTCGCGGATGTGGGGCGAGTCTTCGCCCGCGATGCCCAGTTCTTCGCGCATCTTTTTGTGCAGGTATTCGGCCAGGGCTTCGGCGGTTTCGACGCTGAGGCCGTGCAGGTATAGATACTTGGTGTACTCCCCGGCTTCGAACAACTTTTGCGTTTCTACTGATGCCCTGGCACCCATGGTGACCAGGGACAGTCCGATTACATCCATTTTTCCCGATGATTTCGGAGCAAAGAAATCGGAGATGGAAAGTTTGCGGCCTTCGCGCTGGCGGGGGAAGGTGAAGCGCAGAAGCTCCCGAGGCTGTGTCGAGATCTCCCCAGCCGAGCCTTGCTCGGCCTGGACGGGTCGAAGACCCGTCCCCACATGGCCAAGGATGGAACTCGGGTCATACACGATAGTGTCATTGCCTTCGCTCTGCGCGGGAAAATATCCGTACACGGCTTTCGGTTCCAGGATTCCGCTGGCCATCACTTCTTCTTCCAGCTTCTTCTTGATGGGACGGAATTTTTCTTCCACCAGGCGGAGGTAGTCTTCCTGCGACGCAGTCTTAAGCTGCCACTGGTTCTTGAACAGCGCGGTTTCGTTGATGAAAGGAAACAGTTCCCGCAGCTCGAAATCCTTGCGGACCTTTACCCCCCAAAACGGCGGGACGGGAATATTCGGGGCATCTTTCACCACCGGACTTCTCTCCGCGAACACGGGCCCGGTTTCTTCATCGACCGCGGACGCCTTGGCGTACTCCTTGACCGTGCGTCCTTCCTGCAGGCGGGCTTGCTTTTTGCCATTGGCCGTGGCCAGGTCTTCCATGATGTGCAGGCCGGCGAAGGCGTCGTCGGCGTAGAACACGGCATTCGAGTACTCGCGCCGGAGATCGTCTTCCACGTATTTGCGCGTGAGCGCCGCACCGCCGCAGATGACCGGAAACTCCAACTTCTGGCGCTCCAGGTCCTGGATCACGTATTTCATCTCAAGAGTGGATTTCACCAGCAGGCCGCTCAGTCCGATGGCGTCCGCCTTGTGTTCCATGGCGGACTTGATGATGACGTCGCCGGTTTGCTTGATCCCCAGGTTGACGACCTTATAGCCGTTATTCGAGAGAATGATATCGACCAGGTTTTTGCCAATGTCGTGCACATCGCCCTTCACCGTGGCCAGCACGATCGTAGCTTTTTGTGAGCCGGCTTTCTTCTCCATCTTGGGCTCGAGATAGGCGACCGCCTGCTTCATCACCCCGGCGGAGTCGAGCACCGAGGGCAGTTGCATTTTGCGCGCGCCAAACAGATCGCCCACAGTGCGCATCCCGTCGAGCAGGACGTTGTTGATCAGGTCGAGCGGTGAATATTGCGACAGCGCTTCTTCCAGTATTTCTTCCAGGCTCTTCTTATGCGCGCCCTCGCCTACCGCTTTTTCGCCGTTGATGATGGCGAATTTCAGCTTGTCCTCGACCGACAGCGTTTCCACATGGGCGGTGGTTTCGGTTTGCCCTTTGCCTTTCTTGCCGGCAAAGTGGTTCATATATTTCTGCAGCGGGTCGCCGTCGGAGGCGGCGTCGCGATAAATCAGTTTTAGCGCAAGATCAACTTCTTCCTGAGGAATCTTGTATAACGGATAGATTTTGGAGTAGTTGACAATGGCCATGTCGAGGCCATTGTTTACTGCTTCGTGCATGAACACGGAGTTCAGCACGCGCCGCGGATAGGCATCGAGCCCGAAAGAAATGTTGCTGACTCCAAGAATGGTCTTCACGTCGGGCAGTTCGTGCTTGATGCGCTTCACCGCTTGCAGGGTTTCGATTCCAGCCGAGCGGTAATCTTCCTGGCCCGTCGTGATGGGCAGAGTCAGGGCATCGAAGATGAGGTCGATGCCGCGCAGACCGTATTTTTCCGTCGCCAGTTTGTAGATACGTTTGGCGATGGCGACTTTCTTATCGGCGGTAAGGGCCATGCCGTCTTCATCGATGGTCAAAGCAATCACCGCCGCGCCGTAGCGCCGCGCCATGGGCAGGACTTTCGAAGTACGCTTCTCGCCATCCTCCAGGTTGATGGAATTGATGATGGCCTTGCCGGGAATGCGCTTCAGTGCTTCTTCGACCACATCCGCTTCGGTTGAATCCACCAGGATGGGCGCCGGCACGCGGGTGGCGACCTTTTCCAGGATGGAGCTGATGTAGCCCTTTTCGTCTTCACCGACGATGGCGCAGCACAAGTCGAGCATGTGCGAGCCTTCGTTCACCAACTTCTTGGCCATGGCCAGAATGTCGTCGTACTTTTTTCCGCGCACCAGGTTGCGGAAGTTTTCCACCCGCGTGGTGGTGTTCATTTCTTCGGCGACCACCAGCGGCTTGGGATCGAGATCAAGCGGGACAGAGGTGTAGGCGCTCGAAGCGGCCGCCGCAGGCTTGACCTCGCGTTTGGCCGGTTCAAGGCCGCCCACGGCTTCGACGACGGCTTTCAGGTGTTCGGGCGTAGTGCCGCAACATCCGCCTACTATGCTCACCCCGTATTCGGTGACGAAACGCTTGTGATATTGAGCCAGCTCGGCAGGGCTGAGCTTGTACACCGCGCGCCCACCTTCGTTGTGTGGCAATCCCGCGTTAGGCAGGATCGAGATCAGCTTGCTCGAATTCAGTCCGAGAAAGCGCACCGCGTCGTTCATCTCCCTGGGACCAGTGGCGCAGTTCAAGCCGATGACGTCCACGTCGAACGGTTCGAGCGCGGTGAGCGCGGCGCCAATCTCGGTGCCGAGCAGCATGGTGCCCGTAGCTTCGAGCGTGACTTGCACGGTCACCGGCAGGCGCTTGCCGGTTTTCTGCATGGCGTCGAAGATGCCTACCAGCACGGCTTTGGCCTGCAGCAGGTCCTGACAGGTTTCGGCCAGCAGAATGTCCACGCCGCCTTCGATCAGCGCGGCCGCCTGCTCGGTGTAACCGGCCACCATGTTGTCGAAGGTGATGTGCCCCAGCGAAGGCAGCTTGGTAGTCGGCCCGATCGATCCCGCCACAAAGCGTGGCTTGTCTTTGGTGGAGAATTGTTGAGCGACTTCTTTCGCAATCTTCGCCGCGGCAGTGTTAATCTCTGCGACCTTGTCCTGCAAGTCGTACTCAGCCAGAACAACACGGGTGGCGCCGAACGTGTTGGTCTCGACCACATCGCAGCCGACCTTGAAGAAGTCAGCGTGGATGTCCTTGATCATGTCGGGGCGGCTGAGGACCAGCAGTTCGTTGCAGCCTTCCTTGCCCCAGAAATCGTCCACACTGGGGTTGCGGAACTGGATGTTCGTCCCCATGGCGCCGTCGTAAATGACGACGCGGTCGCGCACGGTTTGGAGAAAGTCAGACATTGTAAAGCTGCCGTTGGTCCTTGGTCGTTGGTCGTTGGCTTCGGTCAAAATCTTCTTACGCTCATTCGGCGCTGCGGTCGATTTTGGCCAACGACCAAAGGCCAAGGACCGACGGCGGTTTCTGCACTAAAACAAACGCCGGCCCGCGGTGGGACCGGCGTCTGATCCTCTGACAGAACTTATTGAAGTTTAGCTCCCCTGCTCAGGTAACGAAGGTGCGCCAGCTCCCACTTCATCGCGATTGAATACTGCGTTGGCTCCCATATGCGCCGGCATGGGGGCCAGCATCTGTTCTTTGCGGTACACCAGGTTGCTGGCATTGAAGCTGGCGATCTCGAACCCGTGCCCGTGGGTGATGGCGTCGGTGGGACAGGCTTCCACGCAATAGCCGCAGAAAATACATCGATTGTAGTCAATGTTATAGACATGAGCGTAGCGCTCCGCTCCGCTCACCCGCTTCTCGGCCGTGTTCTCCGCCGCCTCGATATAAATACAATTCGAGGGACAGGCAGCCGCGCACAGGAAGCAGGCCACACACTTTTCCAGGCCACTCTCGTCGCGCTGCAGCACGTGCACGCCGCGATAGCGCTCCTGAAACATGGCCCCTTTCAGCGGGCCCGGGCCGTCGGGATAGTTCTCCACCACCGTAGGCTCAAACATCTCCCTGAAGGTAATGCTCATACCTTTGGCGATGGCCGCAATGTTCTGAAGCACCGACATACCTTTCTAGTATACCGAAAGCTGCCTGAATGTGTGGACGCGGGCGCCCTCGCCCGCGGCTTTTGATGTGGAACTCGACGTTCGCGGGCGGGAGCGTCCGCGCCACACACGGTTGTATTGCACAACCCTCAAGGTATATCGTTTGAGGCCTACAAAGTTCCCCGGGCGGACCTGCAAAGGCACGCTGGAGTGTAGCGTGTCCACTTCGTTTAATAATCGTTTCGAGAGGAGAAACACATGCCTGATCAATTTGAGCAACTCAAGCAAAAATACCAGCCCGTTCTAACCAAGATTCAGCAGGAAGGCGCAGAGCTGCAGAACCTGAACCTGGATGGCAACCAGCTTTACCTGAAGGCGACGGCGGTCTCAGAGGGCAGCAAGAACCGCATCTGGGATGCGATCAAGGCGGTCGATCCAACCTTTGCCGACCTGAAACACGACATTCAAGCCCGCCAGGGTGCGCAGGACTACACAGTGCAACCGGGCGACAACCTGTCCAAGATCAGCAAGCACTTCTACGGCGATGCCAACAAGTATCCCGTCATCGCCAAAGCCAATAATCTGGAAGATCCCGACAAGATCAAAGTCGGCCAGAAGCTGGTCATTCCCGCTGCCGCTTAAAAACGGCCTCGGGCGTCGGACCTCAGACCCTCGGGCCTGAGGTCTGACACAAACAACTGCGATCGTCCGGAAGCCATCCTAGCGCTGGAGGAAAACGGTATGCATCTGATCTGGACGCTGTTGATCGGCCTGGTCATCGGTGCGGTAGCGAAATTTCTCATGCCCGGCAAGGACCCGGGTGGAATCATCATCACCATGCTGATCGGCATCGCAGGATCGTTCGTCGCAACCTATGCCGGCCGCGCATTGGGCTGGTATCAGGAAGGACAGGCCGCCGGCTTTATCATGTCGGTTCTCGGGGCCATTGTGCTGCTCGCCCTCTATCACATGATCCGCCCCAAGAACGCCTGAGAGCGGAAGCCTGTGTGGGTCGGACACTCCTGTCCGACGCCTTTGACTTGAGCCGTTGGGTGTAGAAATAGGGATCGAGAGAGCGGAAACCCTGTGTGACGGTCGCCCTGCGCAATGGCAACCAAGCGCGAGGCTCGTCGCAAAACCAAGGCGGGAGCAAACATGCGCTGGACCCCAGGTGGCAGCAGTGATGACGTAGAAGATCGCCGCTCCGAAAGCGGAGGCGGCTTTCGCCCCGGAGGCATTCATCTCGGTCTGGGTGGCATCGTCGTCTTGTTTATTCTGAGCCTGATCTTCAAACGTGATTTTCTCTCGCTGGTAAGCAACGGCTCGATGGACACAGGCACAACCGTCGCTCAATCCGATCCTGTCCGCGACCAGCAGGAGCAACCGCTGGTGCAGTTCGTAACTTTTGTCCTGAACGACACCCAGAACACCTGGAGCCAGATCCTGCCGCAGCAAGGAGTGCCCTACCGCCACGCCAAGCTGGTCCTGTTTCGCGACGCCTACGATTCCGCCTGCGGCATGGCGCAGTCCGCGACCGGCCCTTTCTACTGTCCCGAGGACGAAAAAGTTTATATCGATCTCGGGTTCTACGACGAACTGAAACAACGCTTCGGCGCTCCCGGCGAATTCGCCGAGGCCTACGTGCTGGCCCATGAAATTGGACATCATGTGCAGAAGTTGCTCGGCATCGAGGCTAAAATGCGCGCGGCGCAGCAACAGAATCCGGGAGCGGCCAACCAGCTTTCGGTGGCTCTGGAACTGCAGGCTGACTGTTTCGCCGGTGTCTGGGGCCACTCCACCGAGCAGCGCAACCTCCTCGACCCCGGTGATGTGGACTCAGGCCTGAAGGCCGCGGCAGCAGTCGGAGACGATCGCATTCAGCGCATGTCCCGAGGCACGGTGAATCCCGAAACCTTCACCCACGGAAGTTCGACCCAGCGCATGCAGTGGTTCCAGCGCGGCTTTCAGAATGGATCGATCTCAGCCTGCAATACGTTTCAGTAGTTGTTCTTATCCGACTCCCGAGGGTGCCCCGTCCAAGCTCCGCTTGGGCGGGATCTTAGAGGTTTCATCATTACGATCAGGGCGGTGATGGGGAAAAGGCACAGAGCGAGTCGCGGCGGACACCACGGAAGCGGAAGCAACTTCGGATAGTTTCAATTTGTGAAGTGGGCCCACCCACAGGAAACCCCGCCCAAGCAAAGCTTGGACGGGGCACCCTCAAGGATGCTTTCTGTTGGTTGCTACACAAGACTCCAAGGAGAATTATGAAAATCAACACTCGACGCAGTTGTTTTGGCGTGATCGCGGCGATGACATCTTTCGTAATCGGAGCGATGAAACTCTCCGCTCAGCAAACTCCCTCGGTTGCGCCCAAGTCCGGCAGCGCACCCGCGGGCGGAGATACGACCCGTCGCAGCGGTAATCACACCGTTGATGGAATCTTCTACTTCTCGGGAACGGGTTCTAACGACGGCTATCCCAAAGACGATCACGTGCTGGTAACCGATCCCTTCGAAAAGCACGTCACCCGCACCATGGATGCGCTCAAAAAGTCGGTGGAGCGGGCCGGTTGCACCATGGACAGCATCATCCACCTGACCGTCTTTCTGTGCCTGCCTCTCGCCGACACTGTTCCCACGCCCACCGGCAAGGCCCGTTTCGACGCGCATAAAGCGCAGTACGACGCGTTGAACAAAATCTACGGCACCTATTTCTCTCCGGGCAAAGCCCCGTCCCGTGCCTGCATGGCTCTCGAATGGATTCCCGGCGATTCACTGATTGAAATTGTCGGCAGCGCCCTGGTGGTTACTCCACCTCAGTGACTCTCAGGAGCACCCCAACAGAAGAGGAGCTTCGCGGTGAGGAGCACACTCCCCGCCACGATCAAACTCGCGGTGCGAGGCTTATAATGAGGCACTCAGGCCCGAAGAATGGATTCCGTGCTCCGCCGGGCCGGTCCGTAAAGTGGCTGCTCCCGATCCAACCCGCAATAAGGAAACCACCAGCCGCAAGAAAGCCATTATCTTGCTGGCGATCGGGATCTCCGTGTCTTTCGGGATCCTTCTTTCCCAGTCGTCTTTGAATCTCGACGTTTTTAACGCCGACATTCAGCAGCGCTTTCCGCTTTTGTTTTTTGCCGCGCTTACCATCCTGATTTTTCTGCTGTTCGTGGCCTTGACGTTCGTTCTGGCCCGCAACCTTCTGAAGTTGTTTGCGGAGCGGCGGCTGGGAGTTCTGGGTTCGAAGTTCCGCACCCGCCTGGTGGTGGGAGGGCTGCTGCTCTCCTTCCTGCCGGTCATCATGATGTTCTGGTTTGCTTACGGGCTGATGAATAATTCGATCGAACGGTGGTTTTCGCGTCCCGTCGAAGAGGTGCGGGAGGACACGGCGGCCGTCGCCTCGCTGGTGAAGAAGTACGCGGCGCAGAACGCTCGCGCCGAGGCCGAGGCCATCGCGGCATCGCCGGAAACGCAACGGGCCTTCGCCGGTCATAGTTTTTCCGGCGTGATGAATGAATTCCGGCGGCACCAAACCACCCTGCAGGGAGGCTTCGCCCTGGCGCTCGAAGCGGGCAACGCCGAAGCCAGCATCGACGCTCCCGCTTCGTGGCCGCTGCTCAAAGCAAAAATCCCGCTGGACCGCCTGACCTCCGACGCCATTGTCCCTTTCAAATGGGAGAACACCGACTACATTTTGAGTGGCGCCGCCGTGGGCGATCGCGGCCTGATTGTCGTGGCCATGCCTTTGCCGCAGAAGTTCTCGGAGACGGTGAAGCAACTCGATGCCAGCCAGCAGCGTTATTTCGAACTCGCCCGCCAGCGCAAATTGCTGCGTCGCACCTACATGGAGCTGCTGCTCCTGCTAACGGTCCTGGTGCTGTTTGCCACCACCTGGCTGGCATTGTACCTGGCCAAGCTGGTGACCCGCCCGGTGGTGGCGCTGGCCGAAGCTACCCAGGAGATTTCGCGCGGGCGTCTGGATTATCGCGTGGAGGTGAGCGCGGCCGACGAAATCGGCGACCTGGTGCGATCTTTTAACCGCATGGCTGAGGAACTCGAAACCAGTCGCCGCCAGATCGAAGCCTCCAGCCACGATCTGGGCGCGGCTAACATCGCGCTGGAACAGCGCCGCCAGCACATCGAGACCATTCTGGAGAGCATTCCCACTGGAGTTCTGTCGCTCGATGCCAACCGCCGGATTACGCACGTCAACCAGGCGTTGATTCGCATGTTCAACCCTTCGGGAACTGAGTCCGCGGACCTGATCGTGATCGGCGCCGCGCTGCGGGAAGTATTTCCCCAGGAGATCCTGGAAGACCTGGAACCTCTGTTGCGGCGCGCTGACCGCATGGGCACGACCACCACGCAACTGGAAGTGGCACTGCATCGCTCCCGCTTCAATGCTGCCGTCACCGTGGCCACATTGCAGCATGCCGGCCAGGGACTGGGATATGTTCTGGTCTTCGAAGACCTGTCCGACCTGCTCAAGGCCCAGAAACAAACCGCCTGGCGGGAAGTGGCGCGCCGGGTCGCGCATGAAATCAAAAACCCGTTGACTCCCATCGCGCTTTCGGCGGAGCGAATCCGCCGTCACCTGGAACGCGGCACGCCACCGGATGCAGCCTCGCTCGACGTTCTCCACAGTTGCGCCGAAACCATAGGCGGAGCGGTGGAAACACTGCGCACCCTGGTGGACGAATTTTCCACCCTGGCCCGTTTCCCCACGGCGCAACCGGCGCCCGCGAACGTCAACTCCATCGTGGAAAATACGCTGGCGATGTTTAACGGCCGGCTGGACGGGATTCATGTGCAAACGTTCCTGGCCCCCGATCTTCCCAAGGTGATGGCGGACGCGGAAGCGATCAAGCGCGCCCTGGCCAATCTGGTGGACAACGCCGCCGAGGCCATGCAAGGCGCGCTGGTGCGCGAGATCCAGATTTCCACCACGCTGGTGGGCAGCCGCGATGCGGTTGAAATCACCGTTGCCGACACCGGCCACGGCGTGACCCAGGAACTGAAAGAGAGACTCTTCCTGCCCTATTTCTCCACCAAGAAGCGAGGGACTGGACTGGGCCTGGCAATCGTGAGCCGGATTATCGAAGACCACCGCGGCTCCATTCGAGTCGAGGAAAACCAGCCGGTCGGCACCCGCTTCGTGGTGGAGTTGCCGCTCGCCGCGGAGAGTATCTCCGCTCCCGCCCCCGCCCGCCAGCATGCATAACATCCTCATCGTGGACGACGAATCCGGCATCCGGCAATCGCTCAAGGGCGTGCTCGAAGATGAAGGCTACAAGGCCGCGGCCGCCGACAGTGGCGAGGCCTGCCTGGACACTTTGCGCAAGCGCTCCTTCGACGTGGTGCTGCTTGACGTCTGGCTGCCCGGGATGGACGGCCTCGAAACTCTGCACAAGATCCGCGACCTCGACAATGCTCCCGAAGTCATCATGATCTCCGGCCACGGCACCATCGAAACCGCAGTGCGCGCCACCAAAATGGGCGCTTACGATTTTCTCGAAAAACCGCTCTCCATCGACAAGACCCTCACCCTGATCAAGCATGCCGTCGATGCCCGGCAGATGAGGCAGGAGAACCGTGAGCTTAAGAAGCAGCTCGCCCCGCGCAGCGTGATCGAAGGGGAAAGCGTCCCGATGAAGGCACTGCGCCAGCAGATCCTGCTCATGGCGCCGACCAACGGCCGGGTGCTGATTTACGGCGAGTCAGGCACGGGAAAAGAACTCGTGGCCCACGCCATCCATGCGCAGAGCCTGCGCAAAAACCAGATGTTTGTCGAGTTGAACTGTGCCGCGATTCCCGAGGACCTGATCGAGAGTGAGCTATTCGGCCATCGCAAAGGCTCGTTCCCCGCCGCCACCGCCGACAAGGAGGGAAAGTTTCATCGCGCCCACGGGGGCACGCTTTTCCTCGACGAAATCGGTGACATGAGCCTGAAAACCCAATCGAAAGTTCTGCGCACGCTCGACGAACAGCGCTTCACGCCCGTGGGCAGCGACGAACCCGTCACCGTGGACGCCCGGCTGATTGCTTCCACCAACAAGGACCTGGACGAAGAGATTTCCCGAGGCAATTTTCGCGAAGACTTGTTCTACCGTCTTAACGTAATCCCCTTCTCTGTCCCGCCGCTGCGCGAACGCCAGGAGGACATTCCGCTGCTGGCCCGTCATTTTCTCAAGGAATTTTCCGCCACCTACGGGCGCAGGCCGCGCGAGATCACCGACGACGCCATTGAGACCCTGATGCGCTATTCCTGGCCGGGCAACGTTCGCGAATTGCGCAACGTCATCGAGCGCATCGTCATCATGAATCCCACCACTACCCGCTTCGACCGCAAACACCTGCCGCCGCTGGTACACCGCGACGGCACCCGGCGATCCATCGGGGCCGAATTTTCCACTCTGCACCAGGCCCGCGCCGCCTACGAGCGCGACTATATTTTAAAGAAGCTGGATGACAACCACGGCAATATCAGCCGCACCGCCGAAGTCCTCGGTCTGGAGCGAAGCCACCTGTACCGCAAGATGAAAACGCTGGGAATTGCCGTTAAGGAGTGAAGTAGCGCCGGCATCTTGCCGGCTGTCGCGAGGGCATCTTGCCCTCACCGCGGCGCGGGCGGGACGCCCCCGCGACAGCCGCCGGGACGGCGGGGCTACAAAACTACTTTTTGATCATGTGTATTTCGGTGCCGTTCTTGAGGAACTTCACTTCATCCATGAGCTGATTGATCAGGAAGATGCCGCGACCGTGGTCGGAATATACGCTTTCGCCGCGGAGAGGATTGGGGATCTGGCCCGGGTCGAATCCGGTGCCGGGATCGCGCACCACGATCAGCATGCTCTTGTCTTCGTTAGCAACCACGTCGCACTCCACAATCTTCGACGGGTCAGCCTTGGCCCCGTGTACCACTGCATTGGCCAGCGCTTCGGTCAGGGCCAGTTCGATGGCATCGTATTTCTCCGGGTCGCAATGCACCTCTCTCACCAGTTCCATTACGCTTTGGACCACCGGATCCACCGCGTTGCGGTCCGCTGCCAGCGTGATTTTCAACTTCAACTTGCCGGTCTCGAACTTGTGCGACTCCGGGTTCTCGGTCATGGACCTGCTTTCGCTTCGTGATTTATTTGCTATTTGTTGGATGCGCGCCCGCGTTGGGGGATTCTACAGGTATCACTGCATAGGAGCCAAGTGACTCAGGCTCATGGCTTCCCGGTGCCTGCCAGGCGATCCACCTGGCGGCGCCAATCGAGGTCCTCGACAAACTCGTGCGACTCCCGCCAGTTTTCTCTGACCTTGACGAAGAGTTCGAGAAAAACCCGCTTGCCCAGCATCTTCTCGATCTGCAGGCGGGCCGCGGTGCCGATCTTCTTGAGCATCTGCCCCCCTTTGCCCACCAGGATGCCTTTCTGTCCGCTGCGTTCGCAGTAGATCATGGCCGCGATGCGAGTCACTTTTGTGCCTTCCTCGAACTGCTCGATCACCACCGTGGTCGCGTACGGGACCTCTTCCTCGGTTTCCACCAGGACCTGCTCGCGGATGATTTCCGCCACCATGAAACGCACGGGCTGGTCGGTGACCTGGTCTTCCGGAAAATAGCGCGGACCTTCGGGCAGGAACCGGAGTACCTTGTCCAGGAGTACTTCGAGACCTTCGTGTTTTCGGGCGGAGAGCGGAATGATTTCCCGGAACTCGTGGAGCTTGCGGTACTCATCCATGATGGGAAGCAATTTTTCTTTGGTCCCGCGCAAGAGGTCGATCTTGTTGAGCAGCAGGAAAACCGGCGTTCCTGACTTCTTCGCCATCTCGAGCACGAAATGATCTTCGCGCGTGAAGCGGCGCGTGACATCGACGATGAGCAGGACCAGTTCGCAGCCCACCATCGCTTCCCGCACCTCGGCCATCATCTTGCGGCCCAGAGAAGTGTCGGGGCGATGAACTCCCGGAGTGTCGATGAGGACGACCTGGCCGCCGAGTTTGCCTTTCTGTTTGGGCACGTGGATGATTCCCAGAATGCGGTTGCGCGTGGTCTGGGGTTTGGGACTGATGATGGCCAGCTTTTCGCCCACCAGGGCATTGAGCAGGGTGGACTTGCCGGCGTTAGGACGACCCAGAATGCAGACGAAACCGGAGTGAAAGGCCATAAGAATTTCGTAGCGCCGGCGTCTCGCCGGCGCTACAGGAGACCTGACTATATCAGCTTCATCTGCGTCGGTTTGGCGACGGAAATCCTTACCCGCTCCACGCGGCGCTCGGTTGACTCCAGCACCTCGAAGCGCAGACCGTCTTCCTCGATCACTTCGCCCCGGTGAGGAATGCGGCCCGCCAGTTCGCTTACCAGTCCCGCCACGGTGGCGGACTCTTTGCCCTCGGGGCGTATTCCGAACATCTCCATGAGCCGGTCCACATCCATGTTGCCGGGGACAATATAGGAAGTTTCGTTCTCGCGAACCACTTCGAGCTTTTCGTGCTCGTCGCGGATCTCTCCCACGATCTCTTCCACCAGGTCTTCGATGGTGACCAGGCCCGCTACGCCTCCGTATTCGTCCACGACGATGGCCATGCGAATATTGTTCTGCTGCATGTCACGCAACAGATCGCTGACCAGTTTGCTCTCGGGCACAAAATAGACGTCGCGGCGCATGATGGTGTCCACCGTGCGCATGTGGGCTTCGGTGTCCGGAACCTGCAGTACGTCCTGGGCAAACACAATGCCTACGACGTTATGAATGGTGCCTTGGAAAACCGGCACCCGGGAAAAGGGCTTGGTGCGCAGCAGTTCGATAAACTGTTCGACCGTGGTGTGGGTAGGGACGGCCACAATTTCCGGCCGCGGTTTCATGGCTTCACGGACGGTTTTTTCGCTGAACTCCACCACCGACTGTATCAGGTCGCGATTGCTTTCATTCAGGATGCCTTCCTCCTGGCCCGCTTCGATGAGCGCGTCCACCGCTTCCGCCTGGGTCTCAGGCGTCTCGTCCGCATGTTCCTTGGTAAGCGCTGTGACCGATTGCAGGAACCCGATGACCAGGGTGACCGGCAGCACGACGTAGATCAGTATTCGCAGCAGGACAGCGCAACGGGCCAGCCATTCGCCGCGGGTCCTCGAAAAAAAGACAAACGGCAGGAATCGGTTAAACAGGATGATGATGAGCACCAGGCTGAGCGTGGCCTGAAGAATCTCATACAGGCCCCAGCCACGTTCACGAAACACCGCGAAGCCGACCAGCAGGGCGATGGCAGCGGTAATGAGCTGCGTCAGCACCGCCATGGAGAGCGCGGCACGCGCCCGGCCCACCCCCAGCCGGGGCTCGACTCTCTGCTCGAAGGTGGCGATGTTGTCCTGGAACTCGCGGGAGAGAAATCTTCCGATCTCGGTGTACACCCGGTCCGCGTAGGAAACCAGCGTCAGCAGGCAAAGCAACAAGAGCAACGCAGCTGCGATGGCATAATTCATCGAGATCGTGTAGCCCGTGTGGAGCGGGCGCCCCCGCCCGCTGCCTTTGCTTGTGGCTTTTTAGGAGGCATCTGCGGCATTCCACTTCTCTCAATCAAACCCAGAGGCAGACCCAACGTCCGTCGTAATTGCCGTTCCTTGCGCGCCATCACGCCCTGGTCGCATTCATGATCGTAGCCCACCAGGTGAAGCAACCCGTGAAGCGCCAGCACCTTGATCTCCTGGGCTGCGGGATGACCAAGGCGGCGCGCATTCTCTTTCGCGATGTCCGCTGAAATCGCGATATCGCCGGCCAGTCCGTTCACGAAGCAAGGCCCGGGCGGAAAGGAGAGCACATCGGTGGGCTGGTCTTTGTCGCGGAAGCGCCGGTTCAGCGAGCGCAGTTCGGAACTGCCGGTCACCAGCACGTTGACTGTGCCCGTGAGCTTGATGGCACGACTGGCCCGCGCCACAAACTTCGCCAATCCGGTATCACTCAATCCAGCCACGGGTTTGCGAAGGATTACCAAGTTCTTCTTCTTTGCGCACTTTGCGGGTTTCTTTGCGTCCTTTGCGGTTAAAGGCTTCTCTTCCGGCAAGGCCAAAATCAAACAGGAGGGCCTCATCCGGGCGCCCTCCTGTTCAATCTTACCTGCTCTACTCGCTGGTTTCTACTTCCGAGGAGGAGACGCTGATGCCCGGGCCGGGCGCCATCTCTGTTCCATTGGCTTTGCCGCTCGTTTTGGGATCCAGCAGCGGTAGCTGTTCCGCTGCTCTGGCCTTGTGCTCATCATAGGCGCGGATGATGCGCTGCACCAGTTGATGACGCACCACGTCGGTATCGTCGAAGTAGGCGAAGGTGAGACCTTCGACGTGCTTCAAGACCTCTGCCGCTTCCAGAAGTCCGCTGCGCCGCGCGTTGGGCAAATCAATCTGGGTCACGTCGCCGGTGATCACCGCCTTGGAATTGAATCCCAGGCGGGTGACGAACATTTTCATCTGCTCCGAAGTCGTGTTCTGGGCCTCGTCCAGAATGACGAACGAATCGTTCAAAGTGCGCCCGCGCATGAAGGCAATGGGCGCAATCTCGATCACGTTCTTCTCCAAGTAGCGATCGACCTTCTCGGGCTCGAGCAAATCGTACAGAGCGTCGTACAAGGGACGCAGATAAGGATCGATCTTGTCCTGCAAAGTCCCGGGAAGAAATCCGAGTCGCTCACCGGCTTCCACCGCGGGACGCGCCAGGATGATCCGGTTCACGCGCTTTGCCAGCAACGCGGAGATCGCCATGGCCACGGCCAGGTAAGTCTTGCCGGTGCCCGCCGGCCCGATGCCGAATACCATGTCGTGGTTCTCGATGGCTTCGAGATAGCGCCGCTGGTTCACGCTCTTGGGCTGCACCGTGCGGCGTCCGAATGAACGTTGCCGTCCCGCCTCGGCCAGGCCGCGCAGGGTGGTCTTGGGGTCGGCCAGCACCACCCGCAACATGCTGCCCAGGTCGCCATTATTGAAGGTGAAGCCGGAGCGCTGCAGGTGGTCGTAGTCGGCAAAAACCTGCTCGGCACGGGCCACATCACGGGCCGCCCCGTCCAGATCGATGGAATCGGATCGCAGGTCGATATTGATATTCAGGCCATCTTCCAGCAGGCGTACATTCTCGTCGCGCGTGCCGAACAGGGTTTCGATGTTGGGGCTGATCTCAATGCTCTTCTTCATTCAGTATTCGCGCTTCCTCCGGCGCTTTAGATGCTGAGTTGCCTGTGCACGAAGGGCAGAACACTGCCCTGCAGGCACATACCAACGATTCTCATGTCTGGAGGTGGAACCAGCCGAGGATGCTCGCCCCGAAGTGCAGGCAACTGCCATTGAGGTAAAGGGTACCGCTGCCCGCCGACAGGAGTCAATGGCGGCGAAACGGGCTCGGTTACTGTCGGGGAACCAGGCAGAATCCGAGAGAGGAAGGTGTGGGTCGGACACTCTTGTCCGACCTCTTTGACTTTGATTTTGGGGACGAAATTCTCCAGCAACGCCTAAATCCATCGGGGAAAATTCAAGTCAAACTCAAAGTCAAAAGCGACGGACAGAGCCTGCCCTGAGCGAAGTCGAAGGGAGTGTGCGTCCCACACACTCACATTGCGGCTTGTCCTTTACTCCAGATATCATGCGGGCCACAATGAAACTGACATACTGGTTCCTGCCCGTTGTGTTGACCACCGTTGCCTGGGCCCAAACTTCCGCGCCCAATGCGGAGGAGCAAACCGTCTATCCCGAGGCCCACTCTCTCTATCTTGATCTTCACGAGAATCCGGAACTCTCTTCGCATGAAACCCAAACCGCGGAGAAGCTTGCCAGTCATCTGCGAAATCTTGGCTACACCGTCACCGAACACGTAGGCGGGACGGGAGTGGTGGCGATCCTGAAGAACGGCGCCGGCCCAACGGTAATGTTGCGCACCGAGCTTGATGCGCTTCCTGTGGAGGAAAAAACCGGCCTGCCCTACGCCAGCAAGGTCCACACCAAAGACGATTCAGGACGCGAAGTCGGCGTCATGCACGCCTGCGGACATGACGTGCACATGGCTTCTCTGTTCGGGACGGCGGCCGTCATGGCGCACAGCAAGAACACATGGCATGGCACCCTCATCCTCATCGGCCAGCCCGCCGAGGAGACTATCGCCGGCGCTAAACGGATGATCGATGACGGCCTCATGACCCGCTTTCCCAAGCCCGACGTCGCCGTGGCCTTACACGTCGGCAACGAGCTTCCCGCCGGCCAAGTCGGGCTCGGACCCGGCTATCGCTTCTCCAACGCTGATTCCCTGCGCATCACAATCTACGGCAAGGGTGGACATGGCTCCATGCCCAACCTCACGATTGATCCGATCGTGATTGCAGCCCGCGTCGTTGTGACTCTGCAGACTATCGTGGCGCGGGAAGTAAAGCCCGGCGAAGTGGCCGTCGTCACAGTGGGATACATTCAGGCCGGCACCAAGAACAACATCATCCCCGACCACGCGGAACTGGGGCTCACCGTGCGCAGCTATAAACCTGAAGTCCGCAAACAGGTCCTGGCCGCCATTGAACGCATCACCCGGGCGGAGGCCAACGCCGCGGGCGCAACCCAGGAGCCCAAGATCGAGCACTACGAGGCCACGGACGCCGTGTACAACGACCCGGCACTGGCACAGCGTTTGCAGGGCGTGCTGGAATCGGCGCTGGGCAAAGGCAACGTGGTGGTCGAAGACCCGGGAATGGCTTCGGAAGACTTTTCTTATTTCACGGCCCAGGGCGTGCCATCTTTCTATTTCAGTCTGGGTGGAGCGGACCCGGCGAAGTATGCGGAAGCGAAAGCGGCGGGGACACACTTGCCTTCCAATCACTCCCCCCTGTTTGCTCCCGACGTAGATCCCGCGCTGCATACGGGAATTGAAGCCGAGGTCGCAGTGCTGCGGAATTTGCTGAAGTAATCAACTGCCGTTGTCATCCTGAGCAAGGATGCCCCTTCGCTAGCGAAGGGGCAGACGCGCCGAAGGACCCCTATTGAGAAACGACGCGTCTCTCCCGGGATTTCCTGGGCTCTGGTTAGTTCTCAGAACAAATCAGCCAGGGTTCGTGCGGCTAAAGGGGGCCTTCGACTTCGTGGCTGCTTCGCGGCGCGAAGCAGCCACTCCGCTCAGGATGACAGGCCACACGGGCTAGGCTCCCTCTGCTTTTCCGTCCGCCAGCGATGCCGGCACCGCCCGCTGGCTGGCCCAGGTTCTCAGCTCTTCGATTTCCTCGGACCGGGTGACCGAGAGCGGCACGGTTGCCTTCAGCGCGTCCAGCAAGCCAAGCGTGCTGACGGTCTGTTTGCTGGAAAATGCTGCATAGAGAGCCGTCTGCACCGCGGCCTCGATCTCTGCTCCTGAATACCCCCGGGCTGCAGCCGCCACCTGGTCCAGATCAAACTCTGCGGGATTCCTCTTCCGCCGCTTCAGGTGGATGGCAAATATCTGCTTGCGTTCGGCATGGTTGGGCAGATCGACGAAGAAGAGCTCGTCGAAGCGTCCCTTGCGGATCAGCTCCGGAGGCAGCGCGCTCACATTGTTGCAGGTGGCCGCCACGAAAACCGGGGCTTTGCGGTCCTGCATCCAGGACAGGAAGGCGGCCAGGATACGCGAAGACACTCCGGCATCGACCGACGCCGAATCCGGTCCGCTTCCGGCGAATATTTTCTCCAGTTCGTCAATCCAGAAAACGCATGGCGCCAGCCCCTCGGCCACGCGAAACACTTTCTGGATCCTTTTTTCAGTTTCGCCAATGTACTTGTCGAAGATGGCGGCGGTATCGAACTTCACCAGCGGAAGTTTCCATTCTCCCGCGATGGCGCGGGCGCACATGCTCTTGCCGCAACCCTGCACTCCCAGAATGATGGCGCCGCGCGGCGGCTCCAGGCCAAACTCGCGTGCGGCATCTTCCCAGGTGCCGCGCCGCTGGGCCAGCCAGCGCTTGATATTGTCCAGTCCGCCCACGCTGCCGAGATTTTCCGATGCGTCAATGAACTCCAGCATTCCGGAATGCCGCAGCTGTTCCTTTTTCGCCTGCAACACATCGGTGACAGTTTCAGCGGTGATTCCGTAGCGGGTCACGATCGCCTGGGAGGCGGCGCGTTCTGCTTCTTCTTCAGTCAAGCCTCGCAGGTTGTTCGCCATGGCGTCGAGGCCGGGAGCATCCAGAGTGCGTTTCAGGGTGCGTGTCTTCCCTACCCTGACCGTCATCTCGTCGATGATCTGGCGCAGCCGCTGCTTGTCCGGCAGCGGAAGTTCCAGGAATTCGACCAGGCTGCCCAGTTCCGCCGGGATTGTAATCGAAGGCGCGGTGATGATGACGGTGCGGCGATTGGTGGAAAACTTCTGCCCAACATCGCGCAGGCGGCGCACCACGACCGGGTCATCCATGTGACGATGAAAATCCTTGAGCACGAATGCCGCTTCCAGAGACATTGCCTCCAGGTTGCTGAGCGCCTGGGCGGGTTCCTTGCTGTTGTAAAGCCCCTGAGCACCCGACAGATCGTGACCCGGGCCGCCGGCAAAACCGGTTTCCGGGACCAGTTCGCCGACCTCGCTGCCGCAACGAACCAGCCCGCTGGCAATGCTCCACTCGAAAGTGGCCAGGCTCAACGACGAGCAGGCCGCCCGCACCAGGCGCACCGCGCGCATCTCTTCCACCGTTTCCATCACCACAATGGGCGTAGAAGAGCTCAGCAGGACCTTCAGCCGTTCGAGGGTGTCAACCATAAAGTTTGACCAGCCACGACTTACTCCCGTAAAATAGCCTATTCCAGAGCAATCGGAATACCTCTCCATAGAAACGAAGGTAACAAGCAGAGATGGCAAATCATTTTTCGGCGCTCAAACGCGCCCGTCAAACCGAGACTCGAACCGTGCGCAACCGCGCCAATAGCTCCCGCCTGCGTGGCGCATTGCGGGACCTGCGTGAAGCCCTGGCCAAGGGCGATAAGTCCGGCGCCGAGCTGGTTTTCAGACAGACCGTTTCCGCCCTCGATAAGGCCATCCAGAAGGGCGTGATCCACGAGAACACCGCTTCGCGCTACAAGTCCCGCCTGAACGCGCGGGTGAATGCGCTGAAGTAGAAAAGCGCTTCTGGCTGCTGGCTCTAGCCCAGAATTACTCCAAAATATTCCAGGAGGACGTTCTGCCACTCATCCTCTGAGTTGAGCAGGCGTTCTTTCTTTTCACCGTTGCGGGTGATGATCAGCCTTCTATCAGAGACGGTGATTCGACCGTCGGGAGTCGCCATAGTGCAAACCTTTTTGCGGGTGAATGGCGATTCCGGCGAGGTCTGATGGTAGTGACACATCGGCGCGAACTCATCCAGGTGCCTGGGGACGAGGGTAAAAGAGTATTGCCGCTTCCAGCTGCCGTCGGGCTCGGTGCGATCAAGCTGCAAACGCCCATGCTGCTCGACCATGCGAAAGTTTCGCCCATCCTGTTCCTGCTCCCCTCCGGCGTGAAGTTGTAGGGGTTCATTGAACAGGTCGCCAAAGCCTACGTCGGCCAGCCATGGCTCTTCCATATCAATTCGCAACGCCAGGTGATCGAACTCCGGCGAGGCACTTCCATCCTCGCGCGGCACGCGAGCCGAAAGCAGTGTGACTCTGAATCCCAACTCGCGCAGCAAGGCCGCGAATGCGCCATTCAGTTCGTAACAAAACCCGCCGCGACGCTGTTCGACGATCTTGCGCAGAAAGCCTTCTTCCTCGCAGATAATCTTCCGGCCCAGTGAAATATCCAGGTTCTCAAAGGGGACCGAGAGTATGTGGGCGCGATGCAGATTGCGCAAGGTTTCCGCCGTGGGCTCACACCCGCCGGTGTACCCGATGCGCTGGAGATATTCAGAAAATACAGTTGGCGAAATCACACAACCTCAGCGAAAGCGGGGGATCAGGAAGCCGGTGTGCTCCTGGTGCTCGCGGAAGGCGTCGCCGAATTGCTGCGTCAGCATCTCCTCTTCCTTCCGGGCTTTGATGCAATACCCGATCAGCGCCAGGAGAAATCCCAGCACGCACCGCCACTTGCCAATTACCAGGGCCGCTCCAATCGTGGCCAGAACCAGTCCAGAGTAGATGGGGTGCCGGAAATGAGCATACGGACCGGTGCGGATGAGCTGATGGGCCTCTTTAATCGTTACCCTTGCGCTCCAGTACTCCGCCAGATGATATCGGGCCCAGATGGCCAACCCGATTCCAAGCCAGGTCAGCAACACCCCCGAAACCGCCCCGGTCAGGGTGAGCGGAATGAATCGCTTTCCCAGAAATCCGATTTCTGTTGAATGGTTGAATACCAGCAGGTACGCGGCGGTTTCCAGCAATACGACCAGGTATCGTGAGGCGAGAGACTCTTCTTCACGGGTCGGGCGCGTCTTGAACGCACCGATGATCCAATAAATCAGGAATATGACCCAGGGAATCAGTAACAGAAGGTGGAATACGTCTCTGATTGTCATCGAACCGTTCCTACACGGGTAGTTCTTCCTGGGACCATCCGGGAATTTCAGGCTTGACCTCGGCAGTGAGATCGAGGATCAGCTTTTCCAGCACGAAGCGCTTGGTGGGCGGATTGGAGCGCAAGGCCAGGTCGGTCTTTGCCACCAGGCGAATGGCGCGCGTGAGTTCGCGCTTGGATTTGTAGCGGCGGGCTTGCCGGATGATGTCATCGGCGGCGAAGGGAGGCACGCGAAATCCCTGCCAGAGCGCGGCCCACAGCATGCGCTGGTCGCGCACATTTCGTTCCAGGATAACCAGCATCTGGCGAAAAGTTTTGGCCAGCATGTAGAGATGCCCGATGGCGGCCTCGTCGCCGTCGCCGGTGCTCAGAATGGCATTCAGCATTTGCAGGGCGCGCACCCGGTCTTTGGAAGAAATCGCGTCAGTCAGTTCGTAGAGCGATCGCTGCTTCGCGGCCAGCACCATGGTTTCTACATCGCCCAGAGTGATGCGCTTCTTCTCGCCTACGTAGAGAATCAGCTTCTCCAGTTCGTTGGAGACCATCATCATGTCGCCGCCGAGCGCGTCCACCAGTTCGCGGGCAGCGTCGGCATCGATTTTCACCCCGCGGGTGTTGCCGTATTCGCCGATCCAGCGCACCGCTTCACTCTCCTCCACCCGCGCCAGTTCGACAATGGCGCAATACTGTCCCAAGGTCTCCCGGATCCGCTCGTAGCGTTCTTTGTCGGTCATGTCGATGCGCCGCGCATCGGCCGGGATGCTGATGTGGTCGGCCACGAAAATCAGCACTGCATCGGGATTGGGGTCCTTGCTGTAGGCCTCGATGGCGGCCAGCTTCTCTTCGTTCGATCCCCGCCCGAACAGGGTCTTGACTCCACGGATAAAAAAGACCTGAAAGGGCGCCATCAATGAGGGCGTGCGGGCGCGATCGAGCACCTCGGCCAGATCGGTGTCTGAGAGATCGAAATCAAACAGGCTGAAATCGCGCAGGTCGGCCGGCACCAGATGCTTGAGCAGGGCCTCGCGGCAGCGCTTGCGGAAGAAGGTTTCGTCGCCAACGAAAACATAGACGGGACCCAGCTTCCGGGCTTCGACCTCGGAGACGAAACGATCGGCTTGGGCGAAGGCCCGCATCAGAACCCCTCCATACTCAGAACCCCTCCAGCACATTGCTCACCAGGGTACGCGCGAACTCGCGCGACAGGCGCTCCAGCGCGGGCGAGTCTTCCTCAAAGAAACTGGAAAGCTCGCGCGAGACCTGGTACTCCTCGCGAAACAGATATGCGGGATTCTCGTACAGCACTTTGCCCTGGCGGTCAGTGAGCGTTACTTTTGCGGTCACGACCACCAGCGCGCTCGAGGCCCGCCCGGTCTGTGAGTCGTAGGTCAAAGGCGAGGTCGAGGTGCTGATCACCACGCCGCGCAGCGTGGCATCGGCGGAATCACTGGCTTCGTTCAGAATGTGGTAATGGGTGCGCGTCACCATTTCCCGCACAACGGCGGAGGTCAGCCTCTGTTCGATCTTGTACGTCTGCGTCCGGTTGACGAAGGCGGGAATGGCAATGGTCTGGACGTTTGTGGGAAGCGAGATGGAATGGCCGGCAGTGTGATATCCGCAGGCCGTGGTGAAGATCAAAATCACGAGCGTCGGGAAAAGCGATCGACTTGTCCCTGAAAATTGGGCGGAGGTTTGCCGGCCTCTCGCGGGCGAGTCGCCCGCGACCACATCAAGCTCAGCAGCCCTGCGGCTCATTGGATTTTTCCTATGGGGCGGGTGGCGGCCATGTTTTCCGCGCATTCGACGGCGGTGGCGGCGGCGATTCGCAGATTGTCCGAGGCCGCCCACAACCAAAGACCGTTGGCCAGGCTGGTGTCGGGCTGGATCGAAACCAGGACATCGCCCTGTCCGGCAGCGTTCACGTTGCTGGGCGACTCTTCCGCCAGACCCGTGATGGTCACATGTTCCCCGGCCAGCGCCCTGGAGACGCCGTCGATCTCGACCGGCTTTTCCATTTCGACATGCAGGGTCAACGCGTGTCCGTGGAAGATGGGCGCCTGCAGCAGCAGAAGCGAGAGCAGGGGCGCGTCTTTGCCGGCGATCCGCTGATAATGCTTCAGCACGCGCTGCTCTACCGTATTCAGCGCCGGCACCGACTGCTCGCCGTAGCGCGCCACCATGTTGAAGGCCACCTGGGTATCGAACACTTTTTTCGGCAGCGGCTGGAACGACAGCAGGTTCACCGTCTGCTCGTGAAGCTCGTCCATGCCCTTCTGCCCATGTTCCGACGCCGGCTCGAAGACCGTGGCCACAACCCGTTTCACTGCCCCGGCTTTCTTTAGCCTTAACAACAGAAGCGCCAGCACGACCGCCGCCGGATGCGCCACCACCGCCGGCCCGGGTTGCAGCTCCGGAGTGAGCAACTGGCCCAGTTGACGCTGGATCCACGGCGACTTCACGTCCGCATTGGGTTCATCCTCCAAAGCGTAGGAGAGATCGACGATGGCGCTGCCCGCGGCCTGGGCCTTTTTCCAGTTCTGCCGGGTGCATTCCTGGTCGGAGGCGAAAAAAGTGAAATCGATTTTCTCAAATTGTTCCGAGCGCACGCTCTGTATGAACGACACCTCTTCGCCCACTGATTCCAGTTTGCCCAGTGATTCGTTGTCGTCAAGCAGCTTGATATCCAGCGAAGGAAAATTGCGGTCGCCAAGGACCTCGGCGACCTCTTTCCCCTTGAGCGTGCCCGCGCCCACGATGGCCAGCCGGTAAAGGCCTGCCGCGCGCGCCGGCTCAGGGTGCGCCACCGGCACGGGTTTGAAATTCGAGCTCATGAAGTCTGCGGCGCCTCGGTGTAGGCCGGGGGGGACGGCGGGCTTCCCTTCCGCCGGAAGATCCATTTCAACCGCCAGAACACGCCGGAAAACACGTAGAGCAATGCGATCAGAAACAACACCCACTGCGAGTAGAAGCGGATCGCGGCAAACAACAATCCAAACAGAAGCACCAGGCGAAAGGGCTGCCGGGAACGGAAATCAATGTCCTTGAAGCTGTAAAAACGCCAGGTGCTGACCATCAGATAACCCACCGCCACCACCATCAACATCCAGGTCAGCGCGGTCCACCAGGAGGCAATGGGATCGCCGCTGGAAAAATGTACGACCGCGGCGATCACACCCGCGCCCGCCGGAATCGGCATCCCGACAAAGTACTTCTTGCCCGGACGGCCAGGGTTCGAGGGCTGCGGGTTGCTGGAAATATTGAAGCGGGCCAGGCGGCTGGCGCCGGCCATCAGAAATAGAAAGCTGGCAATCGCGCCGAACTGCACCAGCTTGGTGGATAGATCGCCCAGATTGGTGGGCAACTGTCGAAATCCCCAGGTCCAGGCCAGCAGGGCGGGGGCTACGCCGAAGGTGACAACATCCGCCAGGGAGTCCAGCTCGCGGCCAAAATCGCTGCTGGTTCCGGTCATGCGCGCAATGCGACCATCGAGACCATCAAACATCACGGCGAAGCCAATGGCTTTGGCGGCATTGTCGAAGTGCCAGGCATCGGCAACCGTGGCATGCGTGACCTGCAGAATCGCATAGTAGCCGAAGGCAATATTGGCCGTGGTGAACAGCGAAGGCAGAATGTACATGCCCTTGCTCAACCGCCGCGGAGGTTGTTTCTTACGCAGTGCCGGGATTTGCGGGACCTCGGGATCCATCACCGCGCTCCTTGCCGAGTAGCTCCGACGGTGGTCAGGGGCTCAGTCACGCGCTCCAGGCGGGCCAACACGCTGGATCCGCCCTTCACCCGGTCTCCCAGCTTGATTTGCAGAGCGGCGGAGGGATCCAGCAAAACATCGACTCGCGAACCAAACTTGATCAGGCCCACGCGCTCTCCCCGCCCCACGCGATCGCCGACTTTTTTGTTGAATACGATCCGGCGCGCCAGCAGTCCCGCGATCTGCTTGAACACTACGGTCTGGCCGTCTCCTTCAACCGTGACCGCGTTCTGCTCGTTGTGCTCGGCCGACGCCGGGTTCATGGCATTGAGAAATTTTCCCTTCTGATAGCGGACCTCCCGGATCACGCCCGCCAGGGGCGACCGATTAACATGCACATCGAAGACGCTGAGAAAAATGCTGATCCGGGTGCGCGGTACACCATTCATCAGGACGGATGACACGTCGGTCACCTTGCCATCGGCGGGCGAAACCACGGCGCCGGCGTAGTCCGGGATCACCCTCGCCGGATCGCGGAAAAACCACAGGAAGAACAGCGCCAGCAGCAGCGCCGGCAACGCCCATAAAGGCCCAGCCAGCCAACCTACCAGGGCAGCAGCCCCAGCCAGAGCAAGCGCGTAATAGTAGCCATCGGGAACCATGGGAAGCCTGAATTATAGTTCAGGCGGGGCGGGGCGGTCGCTCTGGAAGCCAACTGATAACAAAAAAGGCGCTTGTCAGCGCCGGGTTAGGAGCACATTAAACCTGCAGACGGCCACTGCCGCGATCAATTGGAGGAAACGAAATTACGCGACCTGGCCCTGCTGCACGACCACCCGAAATCGCCGCTCAATTGATTCCATCTGGTCTTTGAGCCGCAGTTTCAGCTTTTTGAGCCGGACTTCTTCCAGCTTTTCGTCTTCCGTCAGATAGCGCTTTTGGGTGAGTGATTCGAGACGTTCGGCGTACTGCGTGTGCTCCTGGGCCAGCTTGCGGAACTCATCGTTGCTGACCAGGAGCTGGTCCTTTGGAGTCATCCAGGAGACCCTCCTGAGCGTTTCTAAGGCCTTAACCTACCACACCGCCCCAACCGCTTCAATCCCATTTTCCACAGATGAATGGTATTTCATAGTGAACAATTCTGCACCACCCCTGGTGCAGGATCAAAGCTAAGTAAAGCCAAGGCGATACAGGAGCGCGTCTTCTTCAGGATCGTTGTAGTATCCGGGGCGGCGCCCGCTTTCGAGGAATGCCCACTTCTCATAGAGCGCCCGAGCGGCGCGATTGGATTCGCGGACTTCGAGAAATACTGCGTCGGCGCCCCGGCCTCTGGCCTGGTCGAGCAACTCTCCCAGCAGGCGCGTGCCCAGGCCACGGCGACGGGCCGGACCGGCGACGGCAATATTTTCAATCTCCCATTCCCGATCCACGACTCTGGCAATCACGAATCCCTGGAGCCCGGACTCGTCCTCGATGATCAGTGCCCTTCGTTCCGGGCTGTGCCCACGAAACAGCGCCTCATACTGTTGCGCAGTCCAGTGAGCCGCCGTGGCCGCATGCTTCTCCAGCAACATCATTGCGGGCAAGTCGGCGGAGGCGGCGGAACGGATGGAGAGCTTCACCCTACATTCCTCAACCGAGAACTGAGAACCACAAACTAAGAACTTTTGGAAAAGATTTCATGGGAGCTACGGAGATAGTTCGCGTCCAGCGCTTCTGGCGAAACTATTTTTCCGGCCTGGATCTTCTGCCATCCCAGGCGGGCAATCATATCCGCACTCGGAATTTCAATCTCATCCACCGGCAATCCCGCCATTCGGGACGCCTCGGCGAGGCGTTGGTCTGCCACCACGATGGTTGATCCGGCCGCCGCCTCGAGCCAATCTGCACGAGTCAGCAACCGCTCCCGCAGGAGGCGCGCCGCGTTATCATGAACTTCGTACTCGCCCGCATAAACTTCGCCCCGCCCCGCATCCAGCACCGCTGTCAATCGGCCTTGCGACCGGCCAGAAACAGCCATCGCCTCCAGCAGTGATACGGACGCGACCGGCTTCTGCAAGACTTCCGCCAGTGCCTTGATGGCCGCCAGACCGACGCGCACTCCGGTAAATGACCCCGGACCTGCGACCACGGCGAACCCGCCAATATCGTTCTTGTGGAAGCCGTGCTTGGCGAGTAGCGCCGCGATCTGGGGCACCAGTTGCGCGGAAAAGGTCCCGCCCTCAAGCGGTGCTACTTCGATCACACCACAGGAATCGCCCGGATCGCAGCGCGCCAGCGCGATGCTGCCGTGTTTGCCCGAAGTGTCAGCGGCAAGAAGAAGCATGATCCGTGCACGTGTGGCGCGGGCGCCCTCGCCCGCGGCCTTTGACTTTAGGTTTTGAAGACTTTAAGTTTCGAACCCCGCGGGCGAGGGCGCCCGCGCCACACGCGCAAAGTCAGGGTACCGCTTCCACCAGCTCCAGCAGTACTCCGCCAGCGCTCGAGGGATGCACAAAAATATACTTATGCCCGCCTGCGCCGACCTTGATTTCGTTGGAAACCAGCTGCACACCGCTCCGCTTCAGCCGTTCCACTGTGGCCGGCAAGTCAGGCACGCGCAACGAGACATGATGCAATCCCTCGCCTTTCTTGGTGATAAATTTCGCGATGACCGAGTTCTCCGAGGTAGGCTCGAGCAACTCCATCCGGGTCTCACCCAGCGGCACCATCACCACACGCACCTGCTCGGCTTCGACTGTTTCTTCAGGCGAGAGCTTCAGTCCCAGCTTCTCGTAGATGCTTTTGGCCGCCGCCAGCGACTTCACTGCCACTCCGATATGGTCAATGCTGAACATCAGAGGATCTCCATCTCAAATGTGGGCGCGAGCGTCCCGCTCGTGCCGGACGGCGGGACGCCCGTCCTCCAGTAAACGCTTCACTTGCCGAGCGAATTCACAATCTCTTCCACCAGCGAGTAAGGATCGCGTTTATGCTCGGCGACCTCGGCGGCGTAACGGGCAATTGTTCCGTCTCCTAATTGTTGCTGGGCCCGCTCCAGCAGCGCATCACGCAACATCTCCAGCAGGCGATTCTGCCAATTCTCAGCCTTACGCCTTACCACCAGATTTTCCTTCTGCAGGTAGGCTTCGTACTCGCGAATCGCCGCCGCCAGCTCCGCAATGCCTGCGCCCTGGCTGGCGACGGTCTTCACAATTGGAGGAGTCCATTGATCGCTGCGCACAGCCAGCGACTGTAGAGCGCGGATTTCCCGCTCCACGCGCTCGGCTCCGTCGCGATCGCACTTGTTGATCACGAAAATATCGGCGATCTCCATGATGCCGGCCTTAATGGTTTGCACATCGTCGCCCATGCCCGGCACCAGAATGACGATGGTGATATCGGCCAGGCGCACGATGTCCACTTCGTCCTGTCCAACTCCCACCGTCTCGATCATCACCAGGTCGCGTCCCGAGGCATCAAGCACGGTCGCCACATCTGCCGTGGTGCGTGCCAGTCCGCCCAGCGAGCCGCGCGTGGCCATGCTGCGAATGTAGATTCCGGGATCCGAAAAATGCTGCTGCATACGGATGCGGTCGCCCAGAATCGCCCCGCCCGTGTAGGGACTGGTGGGATCGACCGCGATGATGCCCACGGTGCGATTTTCCTTGCGATAGTGGCGGGCCAAGTGATCCACCAGCGTGCTTTTGCCGGCGCCCGGCGGACCGGTGAGCCCGAGTATCCGCGCCCGCCCGCTGTGCGGGAAGAGGGCTTTTAGCAGCTCTGACCAGCCGGGCGTCCGGTTTTCGACGGTGCTGATGGCCCGCGCGAGGGCGCGGGGTTCGCCGGCACGGAGTTGATCAATCAGAGGTTGGAAATTGTTTGTCAGGCCTCTCAGTGTAAAGCAGAGGTCGGACAAACCGAAACCGCTGCTCCGTCGTTGTGGGAGAGCCGCGGTGGAAGCGCCGACGTGGAAGAGCAGGCCTTCAGGCCTGCGTTTAAAGTACGACACAGCAGGGCCTTCAGGCCCTGTGCAGCCTGATGCGCCACCAGGGGGCTGAAGCCCCGCTCGGAGGACACATTTTGCCGTGGCGCTGAAGCGCCACGCTTCCACAATGCCAGCTAGTCCTTCAGCAATTGCCGCGCGATCACCAGCCGCTGAATCTCGCTGGTGCCTTCGCCGATGGTGCACAGCTTCACGTCGCGATAAAACTTTTCCGCGGGATAGTCTTTGATAAACCCGTAGCCGCCGTGGATCTGCACCCCTTCGTTGGCGCAACGCACCGCGACTTCGCTGGCGTAGAGCTTGGCCATGGACGACTCCAGGGTGGTCTTCATGCCCGCATCTTTCATGGCGGCAGCGCGCAGCGTCAGCATCTTCGCGGCTTCGATCTCGGTGGCCATGTCGGCCAGTTTCCACTGGATGGCCTGAAAGTCGCTGATGGCCTTGCCGAATTGTTTGCGTTGTTTGGAATACTTCAGCGCGGCCTCGTAGGCACCTTCCGCCATGCCTAACGACAAGGCCGCGATGGAAATGCGTCCGCCATCCAGCACGCGCATAGCGTCGATAAAGCCGTCACCCTCCTTGCCGCAAAGATTTTCAGCGGGAACGACGCAGTCTTCAAAAATCAGTTCGGCGGTGTCGCTGGCCCGCAAACCTAGCTTGTTCTCTTTTTTGCCGGGACGAAAGCCCCTGGTTCCCTTCTCCACGATGAAAGCCGACAGCCCGTGAGTATGGGCGGCGCGATCGGTCACCGCAATGACCACCAGAAAATCGGCGTAGTGCCCATTGGTACAGAACGTCTTGGTTCCGTTCAGCACCCAGTTGTTGCCTTTGCGCACCGCGGTCATGCGCGCGCTGCCCGCGTCTGATCCAGACGAGGGCTCGGTCAGGCCCCAGGCCCCGATGGCTTCGCCCGAAGCCAACGGCGTGACGTACTTCTTTTTCTGGGATTCGTTGCCGGCAAGAAAAATATGATTCGAGCACAGCGAGGTGTGCGCCGCGACGATGATGCCGACCGAACCGTCCACGCGCGAGAGTTCTTCGATGGCGGTGACGTACTCCACATAGCCCATGCCGGCGCCGCCGTACTCGGGCGGAAACACGATGCCCAGCAGGCCGAGCTTGCCTAGCTCTTTGACGGTCGCCAACGGAAAGACGCCGGCCTCGTCCCACTCCATTACGTGGGGCGCGATTTCGCGCTCGGCAAATTCGCGTACGCTTTTCTTCAGCTGCAGCTGCTCATCGTTCAGTTGGAAATCCAAGATGCTCTCTCCGGTCTAACATGTGGATTAGAACACAGGAATATAGGCGGACAAAGTTACCGGCGGGAGATGAAATGTATCTGTGGGGCGGACGCCTTCGCCCGCCGCTTTTGACCTTGATCTTCACAGAGACAAGGTTCTGCCACCCGTAATCACCAGCCAAAAAAATAACATCAACCGCGTCGGACAGAAGTGCCCGACCCACACTGAATGAATCGTTCGAAAACCTCGTTGGACAGGAGTCTGCCGCGCCCGGTCAAGCCGAATCACGCCCCCCTCCCACTCCAGCAGCCCCAAATCCACGCATTCGGAAATCATTTCTGTGAACGCGCGCAGCGCCGGCTCGCCAAAATCCGCCGCGACTTTTTTCAGGTCCACGCCTTTGGTCAAACGGAGACCTAAAAAGAAAGTTTCCTCGAGCGCGGCGGTTGCCGAAACCAATATTTTTTTGGGGGGCGCGCCGGCAACGTACTCCTCGAGCGAATCCGGCGACGAGAAACGCACACTTTCGCCCGCGTTTGCGGAGCTGTACAGCATGGAATGAGCGTCCACGCCAAAACCCAAATAAGGCTGCCGCGTCCAGTATTTCAGGTTGTGCCGCGATTCTTTTCCCGGCCGGGCAAAGTTTGAGATCTCATACTGGAACACTCCCGCCGCGTTCAGCCGCTGGCAGGCTGCCTCGTAGAAATCGGCGGTCAGCTCATCGTTGGGAACGAAGTGCGCGTGGTACTTTGTGCCGCCGGCCATCAGCTCGCGACCCAGGCGGGAATCGTCGTCCACTTCCAGCATGTACACGCTGACGTGAGGCGCACCGGTGGCAATCGCCTCGGCCACGGAAAATTCCCAGCTTTCGGCAGTCTGGTGGGGCAGACCTGCGATCAGATCGATGTTTATATTTTCAATGCCGGAAGCGCGAAGGCGCGCGATGTCGTCGAGCACGGTGGCACGCTTATTCTGGCGTCCCACGGATGCGGCCTCCGGGTCCACGAATGACTGCACTCCCAGGCTCACGCGATTCACCCCGCAGCGCTGGAAGGCTTCGAGCACCGCGGGAGTCAGCGTGCCGGGCGCGCATTCAACCGTGATCTCGGCATCCGGCTCCACCGCAAAAGTTTGCGAAATCGTGACAAACAGCCGTTCCAGTTGCGCTATATCAAGTATGGACGGTGTGCCGCCGCCGAGGAAGATGGAATCCACCGGGCCTTCGTACACGCCGCCCATCTGCTGCGAGGTTTCACTGGCATGCCCGATGTCCGCGGTCACCCGTTCCACGTAGCCCTCGAACACTGCGCGGGAGAAGACGTCCGAAGCGAAGTTGCAGTAGGTGCACTTGGTACGGCAGAACGGCACTGAGATGTAGAGGCCCAGGGACATCGTGACTAATTATCCCACTTCGCGTAAGGTGGACAGCGCTGAATATATGACTTGTCATCCTGAGCGGAGTGGCTGCTTTCACTTGTGAAAGCGGCCACGAAGTCGAAGGACCCCTATAGCTCCAAGGTAGTCGCTGGGGCGCAGGATTTTAGCGGCGTAGAAATGAGTACTCTGCAACTACAGGCTGGTGCCGCTTATAGGGGTCCTTCGACTGCGCTACGGTTTCGCTTCGCGAAGCCGTAGCTTCGCTCAGGATGACACAGAAATAATTTATGGCTCCTCGGGTCGTCATCACTGGACTGGGCGTGGTCAGCCCCAATGGCATAGGCAAAGAGGCGTTTTGCCTGGCTCTTCTCGCCGGCAAATCGGGCGTCAAACGCATCTCGCGTTTTGATCCTTCATCCCTGCCGGTACAAATCGCGGGCGAGATTCCCGAGTTTGACGAACTGGCCTGGGTGGACGCGCGCGAACGCAAACACGTTTCCCGCGTGGTGCCGCTGGCGGTAGCCGCGTCCACGGAAGCGATCAAGGACGCCGGACTCGATCCCGCCGCCATGTCCATGGAGGAGAAGCGTGAGATTGGCGTGATTCTCGGGACCGGGGGCGGCGCCCAGGAATTTTCCGAAGAGCAATACCGCCTTTGGCATAGCGGACACGTAAAGCAGGTCAGCCTTTTCTGCATTCCAAGCGGCACCATGGGAACTTTGCCCAGCGAAATCAGCATGCGTTTTGGATTTCGCGGCTACAGCCACGTGGTGACTGCCGGCTGCACGTCTTCTACCGACGCCATCGGTTACGCCTACCAGCATATTCAGGCCGGCGTGCTGCCCATGTTTCTGGTGGGTGGGGTGGATTCGCCCATCACCCCCGGCATCATCAAGGGCTACTCCTTGCTGCGCGCGCTCACCCAGTCGTGGAACCACGCTCCGGAAAGCGCGTCCCGTCCATTTTCCGCGGACCGCGACGGCTTCGTGATCGCCGAGGGTTCGTGGATGTTCATCCTCGAAGACTACGAGCGGGCCCGCGCTCGCGGCGCGCACATCTATGCGGAAATCGCCGGCTACGGTTCCACCTGCGAAGCCTTCCACCGGGTGCGCATGAGCGACTCGCCCGATGAACCCGCTCGCGCCATCACGCTGGCGCTCGAAGAGGCCAGCCTCTCTCCGGAAGATATCCAGTACGTCAACCTGCACGGCACTTCCACGGAAATGAATGACCGGGTGGAAACGCGGGCGCTGAAACTGGCCCTGGGAGAGCACGCCAGAAAGATTCCCATGTCCGGGCTCAAATCACAGATCGGACACGCCCAGGGCGCCTGCGGCTCGGCCAGCCTGGCGGCCACGCTGATTGCCATGGAGCACGGCAAGATTCCGCCCACCATCAATCTGGACACGCCCGACCCGGAGTGCGATCTGGACTATGTTCCCGACATTGGGCGCAAAGCCAGCATCGAGCGCGCCATCTGCAACTGCGTAGGATTTGGATCAAAGAACTCGGCGCTGGTGCTGAAAAAAATCGCGTAGGGTACCGGGGAACACGTAGGGGCGGGTGCCCTCACCCGCCCGGCGGAGCAGCGCTCCGCTGGCTTCCTTACCTGGCCGAACGCGAAAACCTTGGCGAGGCTGCGCTCGCCCGCCCGGACGAGGGCGTCCGGGCCTACGCAGGTCCGTCGCACCCCAAACCTTTTCCATCCTCGCCGCTTCTTTCCTAATCTATTTAGGGTATCTTTGTCCTATAGCCGATGGCCCAAGAAGAAGAGGTACTAGGGAAAGCGTATGACAGCCGCCTGATGAAGCGGCTGCTCCAGTATTTGCGCCCTTACAAATGGCCGGTCGGCATTTCCCTGGTCTCCATTCTTATCAAGGCCGTGGCTGATGTCCTCGGGCCTTACCTGGTTGCCATCGAGATCGATCGCTACCTGGTGCCGGTGCCCAGGACCACGCCGTTCGATTCTTTTCTGAGTGCGAATCCCTACGTTGGGATTGCTCAAATCGCGGCCATGTACGTGGGCCTGATCGCGCTCGGTTTCCTGCTCGACTATCTCCAGACTTATTTCATGCAGTGGGCGGGCCAGATGGTGATGTTCGATCTGCGCAAGCAGATCTTCCGCCACCTGCAACACATGCACATCGGCTTCTACGACAAGAACCCGGTCGGCCGCCTGGTCACACGCGTTACTTCCGACGTGGATGCTTTGAACGAAATGTTCACCTCCGGCGTGGTCTCCATTTTCGAAGACGTGTTTGTGCTGGCCGGCATTACCGCCATCATGCTGGGCATGAACTGGAAGCTGGCGCTGATCACGCTGGCGGTGCTGCCGCTGATCGCCTACGCCACTAAACTTTTTCGCGACAGGGTGCGCGATTCCTACCGCCGCATTCGAACCGCTATTGCGCGCATCAACGCCTACATGCAGGAACACGTCAGCGGCATGGTGGTATTGCAGCTTTTCAACCGCGAGCAGCGCTCGTTCGACAAGTTTTCGGAAGTGAACGCCGTCCACATGGAAGCTTTCAAGGACGCGATCATGGCGCACGCGGTCTATTACCCGGTGGTCGAAATTCTGTCCTCGACGGCCATCGCCTGCGTGATCTGGTTTGGCGGGAATGACATAATCCGCAAGCTCACCGTGAGCAGCGTCGCGGTGGATTTCTCCAGCCAGCACCTGCTTTCATTCCAGGTGGTCCATACCGTGGTGAGCATCGGAATTCTCACGGCTTTCATCCAGTACGCCCAGCGCTTCTTCCGGCCCATTCAGGATTTCAGCGAAAAATACAACATTCTGCAATCCGCGATGGCGGCCAGCGAACGGGTGTTCAAACTCTTGGATACACCCGCCGAGATTACTTCGCCTGCGGTCACCAAAATGCCTACTGGGCCTGGGCGGATTGAGTTTGACCATGTGTGGTTTGCCTACCGCAACGTCGCCGCGGGCACAGACGCGGGCGAGGGCGCCCGCGCCACACAACCCGGCAATGGCCATGTGGGGACGGGTCTCCGACCCGTCCAGGCCGAGCAAAGCTCGGCTATTGTTTCCACCGAGCCAGACTGGATTCTCCGCGATGTTTCCTTCACCATCGAACCCGGTGAGACCGTCGCCATCGTCGGCCACACCGGGGCCGGCAAGACCACCATCATCTCGCTGCTCATGCGCTTCTATGATGTGCAAAAAGGCGCGATCAAAATCGACGGCGTGGACGTAAAAGAGATGGACCTGTCCGAACTCCGCCGCCGCTACGGCGTGGTGCTGCAGGATCCGTTTCTGTTTACCGGAACGGTCGAGGGCAACATTCGTCTGGGCACGAAGGATATTACGGACGAGGACGTCGAAAAAGCCGCCGAAGACGTGAACCTGGCCGACTTTATCCGAGCGCTCCCGCAAGGGTTTAAAGAAGAGGTCCGCGAGCGCGGCTCAACGCTCTCCACCGGCCAGAAGCAACTGATCTCATTTGCCCGGGCGCTGGCGCACGACCCAAAGATCCTGATTCTGGATGAAGCCACCTCGAGCGTCGATACCGAAACCGAGACGCGGGTGCGCGATGCCCTCAGCCGCATGGTGGAGGGCCGCACCTCGGTGGTGATCGCCCACCGGCTTTCGACCATCCAGCGCGCCGACAAGATTATTGTCATGCACAAGGGCCAGGTGCGCGAGGTGGGCACGCACCAGCAACTCCTCGCCCAGCACGGGATCTACTACAAGCTTTACCAGCTGCAATACAAAGACCAGGAGATTCCGGTCGGCGCCGGCGGACAGGTCACGGCTGGCGCGGACGACTGAACCCGCGTGGGGACAGCCGCCCTCGGCTGTCCGGGACGAGCGAAGCTCGGCCGAGGGGTTCTGCAAAGCCAAGCTGGCCAGGCGTGGGATCTTTCCCGTCAGGCGTCTCTTCCACGAAAGCCGGGTCGACTCTTCGAGTCGACTGGACAGCCGGGGCGGCTGTCCCCACGTGTCCCTCGTAGCGCCGGCATCCCTTCGACTTCCGCTCATAGCGGCGGGCGGGACGCCCGCCGGACAGCCGGCGAGACGCCGGCGCTACCCGCGGGCGAGTCGCCCGCGACCACACGTTCTGCCTTTACAATGGCCTCCGTGCGAATTCTCATCTCCGCTGGGGAGGCCTCCGGCGAAATGTACGGGGCGCTGCTCATCGAGGGCCTGCGACGGCTCGCTGGCGAGGGCGCCCGCGCCACACTAAGTCAAAAGCTGGAATTCTTTGGCGTGGGCGGGGACCGCATGCGGGCGGCGGGTTGCAACACTGTGGTCGATGCCAAAGATCTTTCCGTAGTCGGGATCTCTGAAATCCTCAGTCACCTGCCTAAAATCTGGTTCCTGTTTCACAAGCTGATCGCTGAAGCGGACCGGCATAAGCCTGATCTGGCCATCGTCATCGATTCTCCTGCCTTCAATTGGCGTGTCGCGCGCCAGATGCACAAGCGCGGCATTCCGGTGGTCTATTACGTCTGTCCGCAATTCTGGGCCTGGCGGCAGCGACGGGTCCGCCTGCTGCGGAAATATGTGGACAAAGCCCTGGTGATTTTTCCCTTCGAAGAAAAGTTCTATCGCGATCGCGGAGTGGATGCGACTTTCGTCGGCCATCCACTTGCCGACCTTCCCCGCCCCGAGATTGATCGCGCAGCCTATGCCAGGCAGCACCAATTGGACTCCGCCAAGCCCTGGATCACGCTCATGCCCGGCAGCCGGTTGAAAGAAGTGCGCATGAATCTGCCGGTGATTCTGGAGTCAGCCGCCAGATTGGGTCCAGCATACGAATTCCTGCTCCCGGTGGCTCCCACGCTGGATCGAAGTTTTCTACAATCACTCATCCAACAATCTACGATTGCGGACCAGCCCCCCATCCGCATGGTTCCGGAAACCTTGCCTGCGCTGGCCCAGTCGCGCGCCGGGATCGTGGCCAGCGGCACCGCCACCGTCGAGGCAGCGATGATGGAAACGCCGTTCGTGATGGTTTACCGGGTCTCGCCCTTGACCTACGCGGTGGGGCGTCCGCGGGTCAAAGTGCCGTACTTTGCCATGGTGAACCTGATTGCGGGAGAAGAAGTTGTGCCTGAGCTGGTACAGCAGGACTTCACCGCTGAAAACGTTGTGACCAGGCTCAACGAAATCCTGGTGGAGGGCCCGGCCCGCAACAAGATGATCAGCGGACTGGGTGAAGTCAAAGCCCGGCTCAGCGGCCCAACCGAGGAAGGACTTCATCCCGTGGACCGGGCGGCCCAGGCCGTCATGTCGCTTTGGGAAGCAGCCGTTGTGTCAAAATCAGGCTAAACCTTGTCCTGCCAGCATCTTTTGCGCCACAATCTTCATCTTACGGATTATCGTACTAGTGTCAGGAGCTGCTTTGATCTCTTCTCAACCTTGGCGCCGGCGTCGGGTCCTGTGGCTGGGCCTCGCTTTCTCGTTCTTTTTGATGTCGTTACCGGCGTGGGCAGCCGAGACCATGCGGCTGCGGGTGGATGACTACCAGATTGACGCCGAGCTCATTCCGCATACCCACAAAATTACTGCCCAGGCAAAGGTGAAATTTACCGCGCTCGAGGATCTGAATATAGCCACCTTCGAGTTGCATAATGGTCTGCGCGTCACCAAGGTGGTCGATGCGGCCGGCAAACTGCTGAGCGCCGAGCGCGTGACCCAGGACTCGACGGTTCGGGTCGCGCTGGCGACGCCAGTAGCCAAAGACACCTCTTCCACGCTCACATTCGACTACGAAGGCGTGCTTGATTCCGCCGACGACAGTCCGGTGCAGGGCCTCAAGCTGGCCTACATCGGCGATGACACCAGCTACCTGCTGTACGCCGGCCGCTGGTTTCCGGTGAACGCATACGGCATCAACCGCTTCACCGCCACCATGAATATCACTGTGCCGGCGCACATGATCGTGATCGGCAGCGGAAAGGAATCTCCGGTCAGCGCCCCCGCAGCCAAACGGCCGGTCGGTTCTCTGCCGACCAAGACCTTCTCCTTCACCTGGGACAAACCCAGTTTTCCCGGGACCATCGTGGCCGGCATCTTTCAGGAATTCAAGAGCGATGAGGCCGGACTCGATCTTCACGTCTTCTTCAAGCCTGCCCATCAGGCTATGGGTGCCACGTACGCCACCACCGCGGTCAAGGAATTCACCTATTACGTGACCCTCTACGGGCCCGCGCCTTCGACCACGCTAAGAGTAGTCGAGATTCCAGATGACACCGTGCCCGCGGCCTGGGCGCCGGAAATCGCCGCCATCGCCAGCCGGGCCGTCACCGACAAGGTGAACTACCGTTTGCTGGCCAACACCATCGCACACCAGTGGTGGGGCGCTTCGGTCAGTCCCGCTTCCCGCGATGACTGGTGGCTGAGTGACGGCTTCGCGCGTTATTCCGAAGCGCGCTATGTCGAACAGGCCGCGGGTGAGGCCGGTCTCGAGGAGACAGTCAAAGATATGTCAGTCGGAGCGCTGGCTTACGACACTGTCCCACTGTCGAGCGCCGGGAAACTTGATATCTTCTCGCCCGAATTCCAGTCTCTGGTGACCGACAAGGGCGCCATGATCCTGCACATGCTGCGCTGGGTGCTGGGCGATCAGAAGTATGACCAGACCATGCGCACCTTCGCCGCCAAGTATGCGGGGAAGTCGGCGTCGCTGGACGATTTTCGCGCCCTGGCCGAGCAGAACTATGGCCAGCAGCTCACCTGGTTTTTCTCCCAGTGGCTCGACTCCACGGGCGCGCCGGAATTCAAGACCAAATACACCATCTACCGTTTGGGCAATAACAAAGGCTTCCGGGTGGTGGGGCAGATCTCGCAAGACCTCGATCTCTTCCGCATGCCGATTGACCTCAAGATCGATACGGACGGAAAGACCGAAAACAAGCGCATCGAAGTGGTGGGCACCAATTCCGCGTTCAACATTGAAACCTACGGCAAGCCGCGCCGGATCGTGGTCGATCCCGATGACCGCGTGCTGAAGAATTCATCCCAGATCAGGCTGAGAGCATCCATCCAGCGCGGCCAGGGTCTGACCCAGCAGGGAGACCTTGCCGGTGCGCTGCTCGAGTTCAACAAGGCACTCGACGTCAACAAGAACAGCTCGCTGGCCCACTATCGCATCGCCGAAGTGTTTTTTCTCCAGCGCAACTACCAGGCCGCCGCCAACGCCTACCGCGAATGCCTGAACGGCGATGGCGAACCGCGCTGGACCGAAGTCTGGAGCCACATCCAGCTGGGTAAGATTTTCGACGTTACCGGACAGCGCGAGCGCGCCACCAACGAATACCGCCAGGCCATACAAACCAACGACAACACCCAGGGCGCCCTGGATGAAGCCCGCAAGTATTTGCAAAAAGCATTCGAACGCCAGAAAAACGGATAGCAAGCCCACCGCTGTCATCCTGTCTCTAACGACGGTGTGCCCTGTCAAGAGTTCTGTAGCGACACTACGGCGTGGACGCGGTGAGTGGCGCCATTTCGCTCTCGTAGAAGGTATTTGACTCCCAGACCAAGGTCGTCATTCGATTTCAATCTCGCAGTGGAACCTCAGGTTCCACCATCCATCTCTTCGGGACTAGCTCCCATGATTGCTCAGTTCGATCTCCCTGACCTTTTCAGGGAGGCAGGCTGCCCACTCAAGCGCTCGGCTCTTAGTGGCCGGCCACAGAATGACTCGGGCTCACCTGCATAACGGCCTGACAGAGTTGCGTGTACGTCCAGTCTTCGCGCAACATCAGGTACAACCGCGTGGCCAGTTTTCTGGCCACGGCCACCTTGGCGACGCTGCGATTCTTGCGCGCCGCCAGGCGACGATAGAAGCGTTTCAGCTGCGGATCCAACCGCGCCGCGGTCTGTCCCGCTTCCACCAGCAAAAAGCGCAGAAACGAACTGCCCTGTTTGCTGATCCTGCCCAGCCGCTGTTTTCCGCCGCTGGAATCTTCACTGGGAATCAGCCCGAAGTAGCTGCCCACTTGCTTGGCCGATTCGAATCGGTTGGCCGGTCCCAAGGTCAGCACCAGGGCCAAGGCCGTTACCGGACCGACTCCGGGATGCGTCATCAGCCGCACCGCCTCCGGCCGCTGCCGCGCTTCGTCCGCCACTCGCCGGTCCAGTTCGCTGATTTCCGCTTCCAGTCCGTCGAGCGATTGCAGCAACTGCTTTCGCCGCTGGGCCGCATACGGCAGCAAGGGCAACTGCTCCATCTCCTCGCGCCCTGCCTTCGTCCACAGCTTGTATTTTTTCTGCACGCCCTGGCTCAGCGCCATGGCCTGCAGCTGGTTCTTGGTGCGCGTCCGCGCCTGCACTTGCTTGTGGCGATGCACCAGCAACTGCCGCACGTCCCGCACTTCCAGACTCGGCACCCAGATCTGCGGAAATCGATTCTCGCGCAATAGATCCAGCAAGTGTTCGGCATCCCGCCGGTCCGTCTTCTGCTTGCGCACCACCGAGGCTCGCACCTTCGCCGCATCGCCGAACCACAACTCGAAGCCCAGCTCCGCCAGCAGCCGCTCGAACCACGGATAGTGCCCGCAGGCCTCCATCCCCACCCGCACTTCCTGGCCCGCCAGCCCGCGGTAAAACTGCTCCGCCTCGGCGCGGTGCTGTAACCGCTTTTCCTGAATCTCACCCGTTAAGTTGTCAAAGATCGCGACCTGCTGAAAGCCAGGATGAAAATCACAGCCTATAATCAGCATGACGTTGGCTCCTCTCACGAGCCTTGGTCGTGTTCATCGCATACCACTCTACTCGCGACGAGCCAACGTCGTTATCCAATCAAGCGCAGCCGGTTGATTCGCTTGCGAATCAATAGGCGGAGTCGAAGGACCCCTGTAAGCGGATCACCGCCAGGGGTGGGCGCGAGCGTCCTCGCTCGCGCTGGGTTCGTGGCGCTACAGCGCGAGCGCGGAAGTACCAACATCGGCAAACTGCCGCTCCGGAAAAATAGGGGTCCTTCGACTACGCAGACCGATTCGGAACGAATCGGTCTGCTCCGCTCAGGATGACAGAAGCGACGCGGGAATTACTAGAAAGCGCGCTTCACGGCCAGCGTGACCATGGCCTTGGAAACCAGCTTTTCTTCTGAATCTTTTTCCGCAAAGACTTCGGCCTCGCAGATGACCAGCGTCCTACCCGCGCGCAGCACCCGGCCGCGGCAACGCAAGCGGTCGGCTACGGCTGGACGCAGAAAATTTATCTTGAACTCGACACTGACCACATCGTGGTCCAGTCCGACGGCGCCCCGGGCCGCACAACCGGAAGTATGGTCCGCCATGGTGGCCAGCACGCCGGCATGAATCAGGCCGTGCTGCTGCCGATGACGCTCGGCGGGCACCAGGGTGCTTTCGCAGTATTCGTCTTCGATCCGGGTCAACTGCATGCCCAGATCGCGAACGAAATTGGCACTGTCGAAGATGTGGCGGACCTGGATTTTCAGGAGTTCGTCCATAGGATTTATGAGCAGCCGCCGGGCTGAGCCTTGCGCCGGCGCGAGAGAACCTTTTTACAGGGCCCACCGCAACAGCGTTGCACCCACGGTGAAACCGGCGCCCACCGACGCCAACAAGACCAGGTTGCCCTGCTTGAGCTTACCTTCCTGCCGGGCGGTCTCCATGGCCAGCGGAATGGTGCCGGCGGTGGTGTTGCCGTAACGATCGATGTTGACCACCACGCTTTCCGCTTTCATGCCCAAACGTTCCGCCGTGGCCTTGATGATCCGCAGGTTCGCCTGGTGCGGAATGAAGGTATCGATGTCGCTGCCCTTGAGGTGGTTGCGGGTCAGGATTTTTTCACAAATCTCGGCCTGCTTGCGGACCGCGAACTTGAAGACCGCCTGGCCGTCCTGATGGACGTAGTGCATCCGCTTCTCCACCGTCTCCTGGCTGGCGGGATGAAGACTGCCGCCGCCCGGCATGTAGAGCGAACATCCTCCCGAGCCATCCACTTCGTGGATGAAATCGATCAAACCCACCGAGTCATCCTCGGTGGGCTCGAGTATCACGGCGCCGGCTCCGTCGCCGAAGATCACGCAAGTGGCGCGGTCGGTGTAGTCGATGATCGAGGACATCACGTCCGCCCCGATCACCATCACTTTCTTGTGGGCACCGGTGGCAATAAATTGCGCTCCGGTCTGCAGGGCGTACACGAAGGCGGAGCAAGCCGCGGAGAGATCAAATCCCCAGGCTCCTTTTGCTCCCAGCTTGTGCTGCACCAGGCAGGCAGTGGAGGGGAAGAACATGTCCGGCGTGACCGTGGCCACGATGATCGCGTCCAGTTCGGAGGCCTCGAGGCCGCGCTCGGCCAGGGCGCGCCGGGCGGCCTCGGTGGCCAGGTCGCTGGTGGCCACACCCTTCTCCGCGATGTGACGCTCCCGGATCCCGGTGCGCTCCACAATCCAGTCGTTGGAGGTTTCCACCAGCTTTTCCAGATCATCATTGGTCAGAAGCCGGGGCGGGACGTAGGTACCCAGGGCCGTAATCTTGGCGCGCACCAGTTGGCTCACTCGATCAGTTCTCCAGAATTTAATTTCGGGGGCGAAGTCGAACCGCCTATTTTGACCCAGCCACGCAGCAATGTCCAACCGCAGGTGCCGCAAAGGATAGCGGTCAGAAGAGTCCAGGGCGTCAATGCGGCGGCCGCGCATTACCCCCGTACATGTCCGTGCGGAAGGCAGAGTCGTGACGAAGCCAAATCATTAGTGCTTCCGAAACCCAGCTGCGGTGCCGAATCGGCACAGTCTCGTAATGGAACCACGGTGACCTTCGCTTAAAGGCGTCGTTTTACTACGCTTCACCAGCCACTCAAAAACTCTCGACGCGCCCCTGCGACGCGCTCATGCACGCTCATTCAGTGCTCGGATCTTCAGGAAAGGGGATCAGAGATGATCGGAACATCAAAATCTTCAGGCGCGAAGTTAGCCGGCGCGATGGTGCTTGGGCTTGTCATTCTGGTGTGGTCGGGTTGCGGCGGCGGATTGGCGGTCGCGGGCCCGGATTCGAAATCCGAGGGTATGACGGTCACGCCCTCGAGCATCACAATGCGCTCCGGCGAAACCACGCAGTTCACTGCCCAGCTCAGCGGCAGCACCGGCAACATGAGCCAGACCTTCACCTGGTACGTCAACGGAATGGCAACCGGGAGTGTAGAGTTCGGCAGTATCGACCAAACCGGAAAATACCGGGCGCCCGCCACCCTGCCCACGCCCCATTCCGTCACCATCAAAGCCGTCAGCAATTCCGACAAAACACGCTTTGCCGCCAGTTCCGTGAGCCTCCAGAATCCCATACCCGTACTGCAGAACTTGAGCCCAACCTTCCTGCCGGTGGGCAATTTCACGCTGACCGTGGGCGGCGCGAACTTTGTCAATGGATCGAAAGTGATATTTGGTGGAACCACGCTGGCCACCACGTATGTGGGTCCCACCCGGCTCACGGCCACGGGAACGAGCACCGCGGACCAGGTAGGAACGGTCAAGATCACGGTCGAAAATCCTGACCCGGGCAAGAGCAACTCGGCCGCTTCCATGAACGTGCAAGTGGGATCAGCCGGCCAGGTGGCGGTGCTGGTGATTCCGGCCACGACCGAGATCACGGCCGGTTCCACGTTCCAGTACCAGGCAGCCCTGAACGGAGCGGGCGCCAATACCGCGGTGAATTGGGCGATCAACGGAATACGAGGCGGCAATGCGACGGTAGGAACGATTTCACAGGGTGGAATCTACCAGGCTCCGGCCACGGTCCCGGTTCCTAATACCATCCGGGTGCAGGCCACCAGTCTGGCGGACACGACCGCAACCTCAACGGGAACGGCGACGATTACTAATCCGGCGCCGGTGGTGACCGCCGTACTGCCAACCACGATTGCAGTGGGGGACTTTACCCTGGTGGTCACGGGCCAGAAATTTGCCAGCGGCGCCGTGGTGTCATTCGGCGGCACCTTCCTGCCTACCACGTTTATCTCCGCCACCGAGCTCACCGCCACCGGCACTGCCACCAGCGCACAAGCGGGTACGGTTCAGGTTGAGGTGATCAATCCCGATCCCGGCTCGAAGACCTCCAACGCCTTTGCGTTGCAGGTGGGAAGTGCAGCCAATACTCTGAGCGCGGCCACGGCGGCACGCTTGCTCGAACAATCCACCTGGGGTGTAAATCCGGCGTCCCTGTCGCACGTGCAGGCAGTGGGCATGCAGGCTTTCCTGAACGAGCAGTTCGCCGCGCCAGCTTCGACCTTCCCCGCTCCCGCAACGGATGACGATATGTCGTTCGTGCAAAAGCGCTTTTTCACCAATGCACTTACCGGACAGGACCAGTTGCGCCAGCGAGTGGCGTGGGGTCTATCGCAGATCATGGTGGCCTCGGCGGTCAAGATCAACAATCCCAGCGCGTTCGTGGCGTGGCAGAACATGTTCCAGAACGACGCCTTCGGCAACTTCTCCACCCTGCTGACCGACGTCACTCTGAGCCCGGTGATGGGCAACTATCTGGACATGGTCAACAATGACAAGCCGGGGAACGGGGTTGCCCCCAACGAGAACTACGCCCGGGAAGTTCTGCAGCTCTTCTCCATCGGACTGGAGCAAATGAATCCGGACGGAACACTGCAACTGGATGGCAGCGGCAATCCTATCTCTACCTACGACCAGGACACGATCGAAGGTTTCGCCCACACTTTTACGGGATGGACGTACCCGACCAAACCAGGCGCGACCGCCAAGTGGCGCAACCCTGAGTACTACGGCGGGCCCATGGAGCCCTTTGACAGCCATCACGACACTGGCTCGAAAGTCCTGCTGAACGGAGTCACCCTGCCGGCCGGCGGAACCGCCCAATCTGATCTCACGGCGGCGCTGCAGAATATTTTCAATCACTCGAACGTCGGTCCCTTCATCTCCAGGCAGCTCATCGAGCGCCTGGTGACGAGCAATCCCAGTCCCGAATACGTCGGGCGCGTGGCCGCCGTATTCGCCGAAAACGGGAGCGGCGTGCGCGGCGACCTGAAAGCCGTGGTGGCAGCCATACTGCTTGACCCGGAGGCGCGCCGCGGCGACGATTCGGCGCAGGCGCAGCCCAACGACGGAAAGCTCAAAGAGCCCGTCCTGTTCATTACCAACCTGCTGCGCGCCATGAATGGTGTGTCGGACGGCGCGTCACTGTCGGACCGCGCTTCGGACATGAAGCAGCCGCCGTTCTTCTCGCCGACGGTCTTCAACTTCTACCATCCCGACCACGTGATCGAAGGCACCACGCTGGTGGGCCCTGAATTCGAGATTTTCGACACCAGCACCGACATTGTCCGGATCAATTTTGTGAACACGCTGGTTTACGGATCGGTGAGCGGCACCACCACCGTGGATCTCTCGGGATACGTGCCGCTGGCGGCCAATCCCGATCAACTGGTTACGGCGGTCGCAGCCGTGATGCTGCACGGCCCGGTGTCAGACAGCATGCGCAGCACTCTGGTCACGACGCTTTCCGGAATTCCCGATAATACCCGGCGCACCCGGGCCGCCTTCTATCTGATGGGGAGCTCATCACAGTTCCAGGTCGAACACTAAAGGGGAGAACAGCCATGGCATTTTCACGACGAGACTTTCTGAAGAGGAGCTGCTGCAGCGCGGCTGCGGGATTCGCCGCCGCCAGTTTCAACCGGTTCGGCATGGTGAACGCACTGGCCCAGAGTTCCCAGGACTACAAAGCCCTGGTCTGCGTCTTCCTGTTCGGCGGCAACGACAGCAATAACATGGTTGTCCCCTTGAGCAGCGCCGGATACAGCTCGTACCAGCAGGTCCGCTCGGTGCTGGCCCTGCCGCAGGCCAGTCTGCTGCCCATCGCGCCGCCCAGCGCGGGTTCGTTTGGCTTCCATCCCAGATTCCCCGAGATGCAGGCCCTGTTCAATCAGAAGCATCTGGCGGTACTGGCCAACGTAGGCACGCTGGTTCGTCCCACCACCCGCACTCAAATTCAGCAGAGACAAAGCCAGCTCCCGCGAAACCTCTTCTCCCACGAAGACCAGCAGGCACAGATGCAGACCGCAACCCTCACTGCCGGCAACGGCGATACGGGATGGGCGGGGAGAACGGCGGACCGGATTCAATCCATCTACGGAGCGAACTTCCCCATTATTATTTCGCTGGCCGGGACCAATATCTTTTGCGAGGGCCTGTCCGCCCGCGCCATTCAGTCCAGCGGCGATCCCACGCGGCTGCTCTCGGGCTTCGGCACTTCGGCTGAGTCCCAGAGCCGGATGGCGGCGTTGCAGAACTTGCTGACATTCGACACCGGCGTGTCCCTGATTCAGGCGGCCAGCAGCACTACGACCAATGCCCTGCAGGACAGCAAGGCGCTGGCCGATGCCCTGGCAGCGCGTCCTGCCATGGCGACGGTCTTCCCCAATACCGGCCTGGGCAACCAGCTCAAACAGGTGGCACAGATTATCTCGGTACGTGGGGCGCTGGGGCTGCAGCGGCAGATCTTCTTCGTTTCGATTGGAGGCTTCGATACCCACAGCGATCAGTTGACGGCGCAGAACAGCCTCTTCCCTCAGTTGAGCCAGGCCATGAATGCCTTCTATCAGGCCACCGCCGAAATCGGTGCAGCCTCGCAGGTGACCAGCTTCACGCTATCGGATTTCAGCCGGACCTACGCTCCGGACAGCACTTCCGGAACCGACCACGCCTGGGGTGGGCACCATCTGATCATGGGCGGGGCGGTCAAAGGCGGCGATTTTTACGGTACCTTCCCCACGCTCGCGCTGGCGGGTCCTGACGACTCCAGCGATGAAGGACGCTGGATTCCCACGACCTCCCTCGATCAGTACGCGGGAACTCTGGCAAACTGGTTTGGAGTGCCCACGGCGGATTTACCGGCCATCTTCCCCAATCTGCCCAACTTCTCCAACCAGCTCTTGAACTTCGTGGTGTAGTGGGTGCGGCCGGTGAGAGACCCGGCAAGAAAAAAGCCAGGCACCGGACACCCACTGCACACGCAAGAGCTCGTTACCGTTGCTTCCTTCCGGACCTGGCGGGGTTGGCGAGAGTGCGTCGCGCGGGGCCTATGCCTGACCGCTTTTGATTCTAACATCCGCGCAGCAGTCATCAGTCGTCGGTCGTCAGTCGTCAGCAGAATCTTGGTTTTTCTGAGAACTGACAACTCATGACTGACCACTAAAATAAAGAACTCATAAGAATCAGGCGTCACCAGACTCCAGTCTTTCTGACGACTAATGACTGACGACTGATGACTGACGACTGACGTTACCCACGGTACTCTTCCATTCCTTGCCGCCATGGCTAACAATAGGGCCATGGTTACCGCGAGCCAGCTGCGACCCACGACGACCCGGCTGGCCAGCGCCCTTCAGCGCTACTTCGAGATCGCCCTCTATCTATTGGTGTTTACCGGCTTTGGAACCCTGGTCGCCACCGGGGGACTAAGCATCGTCACGGCGCTGCTGGTCACCGCGGCGCTGCTGGTCCGGGGATACCTGCTGCTCGCGCGTCGTCCCTGGCTCATTCCGGAAAGCTGGACTGCCTGGCTTACGGTGGGCTATGTGGCGTTCTACCTGGCCGACTATTTTCTGATTTCCGGAGGATTTCTCGACGCCACGGTCCATCTGGTTCTGTTCGTGATGGTGGTGCGTTTATTCTCGGCGCGGCGCGATCGCGATTTCTATTTTCTCTCCGTCATCGCCTTTCTGATGGTGCTCTCGGCCGCGCTGCTCACGGTGGACAGCGTTTTCCTGTTGTCCTTTGCCGTCTTCATGCTGACCGCGGTGGTCAGCTTCATCCTGATGGAGATGCGCCATATCTCGGCCAAGGCCGGAGTCAACTGGCGGCAGTCCGGCATGGAGATGACCTACCGCAACATGGCTGCGTCGCTGGCTGTGACCTCACCCATCCTGGTGCTTTGTATTCTGTTGGGTGCCGCCGGAATTTTCTTCCTCCTTCCCCGGGCCTCCGCCGGCTATCTGGGGGCGTATGCGCCCGGCGGTGAAATTACCAGCGGCTTCAGCGACCGCGTCGAACTGGGACGCATCGGCGAGATCCAGCAGTCCGCATCGGTGGTCATGCACATCCGGATTGATGGTGACGACCGGGGCAGCTTCGACCTGAAATGGCGCGGGGTCACGCTCAGCCATTTCGACGGCCGCTCCTGGTCAAACAACCGGGACGAGCGCCCGCTGTTTCCCCGGCTGGATGGTCTTTTCGTATTGCCGCCGCGTGCCGGTGGACACAGTAGCTCGCCCCGTCCAATTCACTATCGGGTGGTCATGGAGCCGGTGGGGATGAACGTCTTCTTCCTCGCCGCCACTCCAGAAAGTCTGGAAGGCAACTACGGACACGTGGCCATCGACGATGGCGGAGGGGTGTTCAATCTGGATCCCGAGCATCCGGTCAACCGCTACGAGGCGACTTCTGACATCGCTCAAACTCCGGCCAGCAGCCTGCGCAGCGCCGGCCAGGCCTATCCGCCTGGCATACTTTCCAACTACCTCGGCCTGCCCGCGGTGGACAGTCGCATTCCCGAACTCGCCAGACAAATCACGGCTTCGACCGACAACAACTACGACCGGGCAGCGGCGCTGGAGACTTACCTTCGCACCCACTTCGGCTATAGCCTGCAACTCTCGCGCACGGTGCCGCACGATCCCCTGGCCAATTTCCTTTTCGAGCGCAAGCAGGGACACTGCGAATACTTTGCCTCCTCGATGGCGGTGATGCTGAGGACCCTGGGAATTCCGTCGCGTGTGGTGAACGGATTTCGTACCGGCGAGTTCAACGATCTGACCTCGCAATACGTGGTGCGTGCGAGCAATGCCCACTCCTGGGTGGAGGCCTACTTCCCGGGCCACGGCTGGGTGGATTTCGATCCCACTCCGGGAGCATCGATCGCGATGAATACGGGCTGGAGCCGGATATCCATGTACGCCGATGCCATGGCCTCGTTCTGGCGGGAGTGGATCGTCAACTACGACGTGGTCCACCAGCAGGCGCTGGCGGTCAGCGCCGGCAGCCGCAGCCGCTACTGGTTTTCGGTTTTGCGGCACTGGTGGCACCGGCACTATGAAATCCTGACAGCGGCGGCCCGACGTAGCGGGAGTGCCGTGGCCGGGTCCCCCTTGCGCTGGGGCCTGGGAGGAATACTGACGGCCGCTTTGCTTCTGTTTGCAGTCAAGCTGCCCCGGCTGCTGCTGGCCCTGGAAAAATTCAAACTGGCGGCGCGGCCGGAGCGGTCGCCTCGCAAGGCAGCCACCATGTGGTACGAACGCATGACCGAGAATGTGGCGCGGCGGGGCTGGCGCAAATCGCCGACCCAGACTCCCGACGAGTTCGTGGCCCGGATTGAGGATGCCGCGGTCCGCCAGAGGGTCGCGGAATTTACCCGGCATTATCAAAGCGCGCGCTTCGATGATTCTGTCGAAGATGTGCTGCGCTTGCCCGAGTTGTATGAGGAGATTTCAGGAAGTCGCCGCTGAAGACTACTTCGCGGTCGCGGGTTACTTTGCGTTCTTTGCGGTGTCTTTGCGTCCTTTGCGGTCAAGAGTTTTGGTCTCTGCAAGCATCACAAAAAAGCTTGACCGCAAAGGTCGCAAAGAAAAGCCGCAAAGGCCGCTGAGAACCGGACCGTCAGCAGATTTCTCAGAAATGGTAAACGACACCGGCGCCGACAAAGATATTGTGCTGGCGGCTTTTTCCGATATCCACGTTCAGCTGAGGCACGCCGGAGTAGAAGTCGCGCGCCTCGCCGCGCAGGCTGAGGCGGCTGAACAGCCTGACATCGAGTCCCACGCCGATCTGAAAGATTGCGGTCGTGTTACCGGTTTCGCCGGGATTGGTTCCGCCAAACTCCAATGTGGAATTTGCCTTGAAATACCCAAAGCCTCCGCCCGCGCTCACCCAGGGCGACAATCCGCTGTCCGGAAAGAGGTTGGCGCGCAGCGAGGGCGTAACGAAAAACGACTTGTAGTCCTTGGGGACGAGGTTCAAATTGTAATGGACGTTTTCGTCGAAGTTAACTACGAACGGCACCTCTGCCGTCAGCCCCACAATGCCCAGGTCCATGAGCCGGCGCCCATAGTTGGCTTCGACGCTCCAGCCGGCCCCCGAAGTGAGCAGAGCACCGGGAGTGCTGGTGTCTATGGCAGCATGGTCGCTAACGAAGGTGCGGCCGATCAGTCCCGAGAGCTCATTCTTTTCCTGGGCCCTGGCCGCCGAGATCAGGCCCGCCAGCAACACCAGAACCGCAGCTGAAAATAGTGTGCGTGCCATTCCACCCCCGCGAAGTTCCCTGTGAGATTGTGCCTAAGGTTAGCACGCGCCGCGCGCGCTTGATTGGGGAAAGGGATGCCTCGTTTGATCCCGCCTCCGGCTTCGGGAAACTATCCAGCAAGAGTGTTAAAATCAATAGATTGCATGCCCACGAAAACCCCATCTGTAGCGACTCAGGACGCGGTTCAGAGCGACACACCCGTAGCTTCAGGCCCGACCCGGGTGGGCTTCGTAAGCCTGGGCTGCCCTAAGAACCTGGTGGACAGCGAAGTGATGATGGGTCTTCTGCAACAGGCCGGCGCCCAACTGGTCTCGGGCGCCGAAGACGCCGACGTTATTGTGGTCAACACCTGCTCGTTCATCGCCAGCGCCCAGCAGGAATCGGTCAACACCATCCTCGAAATGGCGAAACACAAAAGCACGGGGCGCGCCCGCAAGCTGGTGGTCGCGGGCTGCCTGGTAGAACGATTTCGTAACGATATCCGTCAGAACATCCCGGAAGTGGACGCGGTGGTTGGAACGGGAGAACTGGAGGGAATACTCGCAGCCGCTGGAATCGCTCCCGCCCCGCCGGTTGATTCTCCCTTCAAGATTCTGCAATCGCGCGCCGAAGGTGACGCTCGCGCGGAGCAAGGCCGTTTCTCGCGCGAGAGCTGGGACGGCGCTATCGCCGACTTGCCAAACTATCTGTACGACGAAGCCACGCCCCGCGTGCTGGCGACTCCACGTCATACTGCGTACATCAAGATTGCCGAGGGCTGCGATCATCCCTGCACCTTCTGCATCATCCCCCAGCTGCGCGGGCAGTTTCGCTCGCGGCGTTTTGAGTCGGTAATCGCCGAGGCGGAACGGCTGGCCCGCTCCGGCGTACGCGAGATCACGCTTATCGGCCAGGACACCACCTGCTACGGCGAGGACTTCGGCCTGAAAGACGGCCTCGCACTTCTGCTCGAGAAACTGGCGGGAATCGAAGACCTGCGCTGGGTGCGCTTTCTTTACGCCTATCCCAACAAGATTACGGGCCGCCTGCTTGACACCATCGCTTCCCATGAAAAGATTTGTTCCTACATCGATGTGCCGCTGCAGCACGCTTCGCCGGGGGTCCTCAAACGCATGAAACGAGGCGCCGGGGGCGATATCTTTCTGCGCTCGATCGAGAAAATGCGGCGCACGATTCCGGGAGTTACGCTGCGGACATCATTCATCGTGGGGTTTCCGGGGGAGACCGAAACCGAGTTTGAAGAACTTTGTCAGTTCGTGCGCGACTCCGAGTTTGACTGGATGGGCGCGTTCGGTTACTCCGACCAGGAAGGCGCTGCTGCGTTCTCTCAGGAGAAGAAGTTGCCGGAGCGCGAGATTGAACGCCGCCGCAAACACCTGATGGGGATCCAGCGCAAAATCAGCAAACGGAAAAAGAAGGCCCTGGTGGGTCGGGAGTTTGATCTGGTGCTCGAAGGCGTGTCCGACGAGAGCGATCTGCTGCTGGAAGGCCGGACCCCGATGCACGCGCCCGAAATTGACGGCAAGGTTTTCGTCAATGACGTCCCTGACGGGGTGGAACCTAAGACGGGCGAGTTCTATCGCTGCCAGATCACCGAGGCCCACGACTACGATCTCGTCGCCAGGATCTTGTAGGAAGGCCATGGCACGCAAGCTCAAGCTGAAGTGTCCCATCTGCAAGAAGCCGGTAACCAGCCAGGATGCGGATTTCCCTTTCTGCGGCGAGCGCTGCCGCCTGATTGATCTGGGCAAGTGGGCCAGCGGCGCGTATGTGATCTCGTCGCCGGTGCAGGACACGGGCGAAGGCCTGGAAGATCTCTCTCGAGATTCCGATGAGAACTCCTGAGGGTGGGCGGGACGCCCACCCGACAGCCGGCGAGACGCCGGCGCTACCAAAACCGGGGCTTTCCGACCGTAGCGCCGGCGTCCCGCCGGCTGTCGCGGGGGCGTCCCGCCCGCGCTTCGGCGAGGTGAAGATTCGAGACCGCGGCCGCCTTCCACACTGGGAAAAGGAGAGCGCCACTTATTTCATCACGTTCAGGCTGCATGATTCCCTGCCCAAGTCAGTCCTGGAACGTATCGAGTCGGAGCGGGAAAGCGTAGTCAGGACGGCAAAGCAACTCCACCGCGAAGTGAGCCCCAGCGAGCGCAAAAAAATCCAACAACTTTCGACCAAGGTCATCGAGCAATACCTGGACAATGGAGCAGGCGACTGCCATCTCAGGATTCCAGCAATTGCCAGCGTCGTGGCGGAGACACTACAACACTTCGACAATCAGCGTTACCGCCTTTTCGCCTGGTGCATTATGCCCAACCATGTGCACGTTGTCGTGCGCGTGTTTCCTGCTCACCCGCTGGCGGAGGTCATTCATTCATGGAAATCGTACAGCGCAAAGCGCGCGAACAATCTCCTGAACAGTGGTGGCGGTTTCTGGCAGCGGGAATACTACGATCACCTGATCAGGAACGAGAGTGAATTCGAGCGGGCTGTGAGGTATGTAGCGGAGAATCCAGAAAAGGCTGGTTTGGGGAATTGGCGGTGGGTATGGGTGGGTGGGCGGGACGCCCACCCGACAGCCGGCGAGACGCCGGCGCTACCAAAACCGGGGCTTTCTTCTTGACGCGGGACCATGCTTCCGAGCGTAGCGCCAGCGTCCCGCCGGCTGCCGCGGGGGCGTCCCGCCCGCGCGTGCCGCTCTGGGCCACTCTGGTCGCGACGTTTTTCGGAATCGGACATCTGCGTCCCGGACCGGGCACCTGGGGTTCAGCGACGACCGTCTTGCTGTGGTGGTTTCTGGCGCGCTCGATCGTGCCCGCCTGGCAACCCTGGATAGCGGTTTGCCTTGCTCTGGCGGCGATTCTTGCCGGAATTCCAGCGGCCACGCGAGTGGCCCGGGCCAGCGGCCGGAAAGACCCTCAGTTTGTGGTGATCGATGAAGTTGCCGGCCAACTCATCACCCTGATTGCGGCGCCGATTGCGTGGCAATCTCTTCTGCTCGGCTTTATACTTTTCCGAGCGTTCGATATCGTCAAACCGTGGCCGGTGCGCCGCCTGGAACGCCTCCCTGAGGGAGCGGGTATCGTGGTCGATGACGTGGCCGCCGGTCTTTACGGGCTGGCGGTGATGCAGATCGCGCTGCATTTCGGCTGGCTGCCGCGATAGCAGGACGCCGCATCTTAAGAAGCTGGACTCCATGGGAATTTCCGACCGCCTGCTGGGCAAGAAGAACGTCAACGGCCATCCCCACATTGAGGCTGTGCATCCCGGCGCAGCCTTGCCCGGCGGTGAGGTGCGCATCGTGGGCCGCGGCCTGCGACCTCACGAACTGCGCCGGCCGCAGGTCCGCTTTGGCGACGTCGAGGGCGCAGTGGTCATCAGCGCGGACGATTTTCTGGTGGCCCGTGTTCCGCCTGGCGCTTCTTCCGGCGGTGTCGTCGTGTCCACCAACGACCTGTCCAGCAACCCGCATCCGATCAAAGTCGCCGCTCCGATTGCCGAAAACCTGCATCCGGTGACCAATCCCGCGCTCGATGCCGAGGGCAATATTTTCGTCACTTTCTCAGGGTCGCGGGGCCAGAAAGTCCCCGTGGCCATTTTCAAGATCGACACCAATTACAATGTCAAACCTTTCCTGGCGGAGATGACCAACGCCACGGCGATCGCTTTCGATCGCGCCGGACAGATGTACGTCTCCTCGCGCTTTGACGGGACGGTGTACCGGGTCGCACCCAACGGCACCATGTCCACCTATGCGGAGGGAATGGGAGTGGCCACTGGCATTGCGTTCGATCCCGCCGAAAACCTTTATGTCGGCGATCGCAGCGGGACGGTTTTCAAGATCGGCAAAGATCGCCAGATTTTTGTTTTCGCCACGCTCGAGCCCAGCGTTTCTGCCTATCACATGGCCTTCGGTCCGCACGGCGACCTGTTTGTCACCGGACCCACGACCTCCAGTTTCGATTCTGTGTACAAGATCGACTCGCACGGCAGTGTCTCAACCTTTTACCGCGGTCTGGGACGGCCCCAAGGCCTGGCATTCGATATCGACGGCAATCTTTATGTGGCAGCTTCTCTCTCCGGGAAGCGCGGCATCGTGAAGATCACGCCTGACGCCAAGGCCTCGCTCGAAGTGGCTGGTCCGGGACTGGTGGGCCTCGCCTTCGCGCCCGGCCGCTCCGCAGTGCTGGCCACCACCGGCGCCGTACATCATCTTTCGTGGGGAGTGCAGGGAGCGCCGCTGGTGCCGGAAGGATAGCTATCAGGTATCAGACACAGCTTACCGTTGTGCCGTCTCGTCAAAACCTCTGTGTCCTCCGTGTCCTCCGTGGTTCATTTACACTCTAAGCCGTGAATGCCGAGATCATCGCCATTGGCTCGGAGCTGCTGACTCCTTTCCGGCAGGACACGAATTCCCTTTACCTGACGGAAAAGTTAACCTGCTGGGCGTCGAGGTGATTTTCAAGACCATCGTGGGCGACAGCCGCGAACATCTCACGGGTGCGGCCAGCCTCGCTCTCTCGCGCGCCGGACATTGTGATTTTCATGGGTGGACTGGGACCCACCGAAGACGACCTGACGCGTGAAGCCGTGGCCGACGCGTTGGGCCTGGACTTGCGCCGCGACCCTGAGATTGTTGCCGGCCTGGAACGCCGCTTCGCGGCGCGAGGCTGGAAGAACATGTCGCCTAACAATCTCAAGCAGGCGGACGTGATTGCCGGCGCCGTGGTCCTGCCCAACGCCAATGGCAGCGCGCCTGGGCAGTGGATCAGCGGCAAGTATGAAGGCGAAGAAAAAATCATCATGCTCCTGCCCGGCCCGCCGCATGAATTGAAGGCGCTGTTCGACGAGCAGTGCATGGACCGGCTGCGAGCCAAGCTGCCGCCGCAATTCATAGCGACCCGGGTCCTGAAAATTGCCATGATGGCGGAGTCGCAGTGTGATGCGCGGGTCGCGCCCATCTACAAGCGCTATACCGATGTGCAAACCACGATTCTGGCCGGGTGCGGGAGAGATCCAGCTGCATTTGAAAACCCGTGCGGCATCGCTCGAGGCGGCGCAAGAGCGTGTGGACCGGCTGGCGGAAGAAATCGAAGAGGAACTGGACGACAATGTTTTTTCCGACAACGGAGATTCGCTGGAACAGATCGTCGGATATTTCATGCAGATGCGCAATGCCACGCTGGCGGTGGCCGAATCCTGCACCGGCGGGTTGCTGGCCGAGCGCATCACTTCGGTCAGCGGCAGCTCGCGTTACTTCCTGGGCGGAGCCGTGGTTTACTCCAACGAACTGAAGACTGCCTTCGCCGATGTTCCCGCGGAGTTGATCGAAAAGCACGGCGCGGTCAGCCGCGAAGTAGCCTCCGCGCTGGCCGAGGGCATTCGCAAGCGCTGCGGCTCGACATTGGGAATCGGGATTACAGGCGTGGCCGGCCCGGCGGGTGGCACGCCGGAAAAGCCGGTGGGCCTCGTCTTTCTCGCCCTGGCCAGCGAAAAAGGGACCGAGGTGGTGGAGAGAAACTTTTCCGGCGATCGCAAACGTATCCGCTGGTTCGCCAGCCAACTGGCGCTGGACATGATCAGAAGAAAACTGATGTAGCAGTCGTCGGACTTCAGTCGTCAGTCGTCAGTATTCAGTCGTCAGCAAGGCGGCCGGGCTTTGCCCGGCTGGACAGCCGTGGGCGGCTGTCCCCACGCGTGTTTTCTGAAGACCGACGACCGACGACTGACGACTTTTCTATGCGCATTTTTGTTGCGCTCGATATCGACGATGCCATTCGGGCGCGTCTGGAGCAGTTTCTGGACGGGGTGCGCGGATTTGCGCCCGAGGCGCGCTGGGTGCTTCCTGAGTCGATGCATGTGACGCTCAAGTTCATCGGGGAGAAATCCCCGGAGGCGGTGGATGAGATCAAGCAGGCCCTGGGCTGCATACGGGCTGGCAGCATCGAGATTTCACTTCACGGTTATGGATTTTTTCCGACTGCGAAGGCGTCGCGTGTTTTCTGGATTGGGATTGCGGCCGGCCCCCCGCTGGCCGCTCTGGCAAAGTTGGTGGATGATGCTACGGCTGTCCTGGGCATTCCAAGAGAAGAACACGAGTTCAGTCCGCACCTTACTTTGGCCCGTCGCGGCGGGTCCGGCGCGCCTCAACGGCGCCCCGGCGACGGCCCTAACCCGGTGTTTCAGCGCTTGCAGGAGAAATTGGCGGCGATGCGAGCGCTCGAGTTTGGTACGATGAGCGCCCGTGAGTTCTTCCTGTACCAGAGCCAGCCGATGCGGGGAGGCGCACGGTACACCAAGATTGCACGCTTTGGATTGGAGTAGCGCCGGGTTGTGGTTGGCCGCGGGCGACTCGCCCGCGACGGCCGGCTCGAGCACGGCAGACCGCTGGCACCCCATACGTTTGACCTGGTCCCCATTCTTTAGCGGCGGTCACGACAGTTCGCGGGCGAGTCGCCCGCGGCCAAACAACCCGGCGATACAAAATCGATGAGTATTCTTCTCACCGCCGCCTTCAGCTATCTCCTGGGATCGATTCCCTTTGGCTTCATTCTGGTCCGCATTTTTCGCGGACAGGATGTTCGTCTGACCGGCAGCGGCAACATCGGCGCCACCAACGTGGCGCGCTCTTCGCCCGCCCTGGGGTTGCTGACACTTGTTCTTGACGCATTAAAAGGGCTGGCCGCGGTGGCACTTACTCGCGCCTTCTTTCCCGGCGACAACCTGCTGGCTGGCCTGGCTGCGTTTTTCGCGATCGTGGGACACATCTTTCCAGTCTGGCTGAAATTTCGAGGAGGCAAGGGCGTGGCCACGGCGTTAGGATCCTTCGTGCTGCTTGCGCCCAAAGCCTTGCTGCTGGCATTGGCGATCTTTGTCGCGGTGGTGCTGGTGTTTCGTCAGGTCTCTCTCGGCTCCATGCTGGCGGTTGCGCTCTTTCCCGTTCTCGCATGGCTCTTGCACGAGTACGGCGAGGCGCCGCAGGTGCTCGTCCTGATGGCGGTTGCATCTGTGCTCATCATCGCCAGGCACCACCAGAATATCCGCCGGCTTCTGGCCGGGACTGAACCTCGCTTTCAATGGAGGCAGCGATGAGCCGGATTGCCGTCATCGGCGCGGGGGCGTGGGGCACGGGTCTTGCCATCGTGCTGGGACGGGGCGGCCATCACCAGGTGCGGCTCTGGGCGCACGAGAAGGAAGTCCGGCGATTCGATTTCGACCCGTCGTGAAAATGAACCCTTTCTTCCCGGCGTGTCCATACCGGCAACGGTTTCGCCAACCGGCAGTCTGCAGGAAGCTTTGGACGGCGCTCAAATCGTGGTCAGCGTCATGCCTTCGCAGCATTGCCGCCATTTGTTTCAACAGATGTTCCCGTTCCTCAAGCCCGAGCTTCTCTTCGTAAGCGCAACCAAGGGTCTGGAAGAGGAGACGCTTTTGCGGATGACCGAAGTGGCCGCGCAAGTCATCGAACTGAGATGTGGGTTTGCGCCGCGCATCGCGGCGCTGAGCGGGCCGTCGTTCGCCAAGGAAGTGGCGCGGGGCGATCCTACGGCCATCACGGTGGCGTCGAAGGATTCTGAGCTGGCGGAAACGGTGCAGCGCGAATTCAGCGATCCCCGCTTCCGGCTTTACACCAACGACGATGTGGTCGGAGTTGAACTCGGGGGAGCGCTGAAAAACGTTATCGCCATCGCCGCCGGGGTGTGCGACGGACTGGGCCTGGGCCACAATTCGGTTGCGGCTCTCATCACCCGCGGCCTGGCTGAGATCACGCGGCTGGCTGTGGCCTGCGGTGGCCGCCAGGAAACCATGGCCGGACTTGCCGGCCTGGGCGACCTGGTGCTCACCTGTACCGGCGGACTCTCGCGCAATCGCAGCGTAGGCGTCGAATTGGGCCGCGGCCGCAAATTGCCGGACATCATCGCCGGCATGCACGGGGCGGTCGCGGAAGGTGTCTTCACCACCCAGGCTGCTGTCGGGCTGGCTCGCGCTCATGGCGTCGAAATGCCGATCACCGGGCAGATGGATGCCATTCTGCATCGTGACAAGCCACCGGCGGAAGCGATCCACGAACTGATGACGCGCAGCGTCAAGAGTGAGATACGGCCTTAGCTGTCAGCTGTCAGCTATCAGCTTCCAGCTACCGCTTCTGGCTTCTGGCTGCTACCTTCTGCCTTGCTAATCTGGCTACCGGCTCTTGTCACAGTCAGGAACCGAAAGGCTGGCGGCATCTATATTGTTTGCAATGAGTTAGAGCTGAGGGCTGACGTCCTGACCGGAGAATCTTACTGGCACTTTGGTAATAGACATGGCCTTTGGTCTTGACCTCATGACCGGCCTCACCCGTTAAAATTCCAGGAGTTGTTGTAGCCGCCAGCGGTGGGCCACTTTGTCTTGAAACTACCCCTTCCATCACGCGTTCCCATTTTGTACGTCATCCTGAGTGTGCTCGCGCTCATCAGCGTGGTGCCGATGTATTTTTATTCGGAGCACGTGGAGGCAATCAACCGGGAACGCCTGATCACCAACGAGCGGCTGCTGCAGAATACGGTGACCCGCTCCCTGGCTGACGACATCTCGCAGCACCAGGAATCGCTGCGCATGATGCTGGCCAACCTGTCTTCCGCGCTGCAAGTAGCCAGCGGCGGAGACATTACCGCGGAGCACGTAGAGGCGCCCGAACTGCGCGCCCTGCTGGAGCACTTTGTTTCTTCGTCCGCAGACCTGGCGTATGCCACCCTGGTGAACTCGGAGTCCAAGGGAATTTCCGCTGGCCGCATCGCTCCCGACGCGTTTCTGCAGCGCGACCTGGTACGGGCCTATGACGCCGCCCGCGAAGGCCGCGCCTATAGCGGCCAGGCACTGGTCGTGGGCAGCGGAAAGTCGGCCCGCACCGTGATGCTGGTCAGCACTCCGGTGATGTATGGCGGACGCTTTCTGGGAATGATTGGAGCGGTGGAGGACCTGCAGTTTTTGATCCGCCGTCTGCAGGAAGTCAATCGCGGCGGGCTCACGCCTTATGTGGTGGACAGCGAGGGCCGGCTGGTGGCCGGCGCTACCCCCGACTACGCCACCGGCCAGGACTTGACCAACTCGGAGATCGTGCGCAACTTCCTGGAGCAGGGCGGCCGGTCTCAGCTGGTGGCCGCCACCCGGGAATTCAGCGTCACCGAGGGCAAGAAGAGCACCAAGATGCTCGGCACCTATAGCCCGGTAGGCAACCTGGACTGGGCAGTGATCGTGCAGAAACCGCGTGACGAGGCTTACCGCGGAGTGTACGAGATGCAGCGCAGCGCCCGCCTTCTGGCGATGCTGGCTATTCTGTTGAGTGTGGGCATCAGCATTTTTGCCGCCCGCCGCATCACCAATCCGCTGGAGATTCTTACTGCTTCCAGCCGCGCCATCGCTCGCGGCGACTTCTCGCAACGGGTCAAACTCAGGAGCCGCACCGAGATCGGGGAACTGGCCTCAACCTTCAACACCATGTCCGAAGAACTCGAGCATTTCGTGCTCGACCTCAAACGGGCGGCCACGGAAAATCGCGACCTATTCATGAGTTCCATTCAGATGCTGGCCGGAGCGGTTGACGAAAAGGACCCGTACACTCGTGGACACTCCGACCGCGTGACCCGCTATTCGATGATGATCGCGCGCGAAATGGGTCATCCCGAGGAATTTCTGGAGATCGTGCGCGTGTCCGCACAGCTGCACGACGTAGGCAAGATTGGCATTGAAGATCGCATCCTCAAAAAACCGGGAGCGCTGACCCCGGAAGAATTTGAGATCATGAAGACCCACACTACCAAGGGCGCCAACATCCTGCGCCCGGTGGCCCAGCTGAAAGACATGATTCCGGGAATCGAGTTGCACCACGAATCACTCGACGGGCGCGGCTATCCGCGAGGCCTGCAGGATGCGGAGATTCCCCTGCTGCCGCGCATCATTGCGGTGGCGGACACCTTTGACGCTCTGACCACCAACCGTCCTTATCAGCAGGCACACGATCCTGAAGCTGCATTGCGCATCATCCATAATCTTTCCGGCAAGCGGCTTGATCCCACCGCGGTCGCCGCTCTGACTGCGATTTACAAGCGCGGCGAAATCCGCATACAGGCGCCGATTGTGAACGTCCCCGATGCTTCGGCGCAGGCGGCTCCCGCTCAAAGTTCGGTCACGCCCTCATCCGCTCCCGAGGCACGGGCCGCCCTGGCCGCCGCGGAATCAGGACGATAGCTTTCCGCATGTTCGCAGCCAAGAGCTTTTAACCGCAAAGGCCGCAAAGATACCGCAAAGAACGCAAAGGGGCGACGGGTTTCAGTTCTTGCGTTCTTTGCGTTCTCTGCGGCCTTTGCGGTTAAGAGCTCTTTGATCTTGAAGCCGCGACGAACACAGCCTCCCGCCCGCTATAATTGATTCAGCACTTCCAGTTTCCTGAAATTCCATGATTCAGACTCTCTTCGGCAGCCTCGACGAGCAGCAGAAACCCAGCTTCCTTGATCGCATGAAGGAAGCGGTGACCCGTACCCGGGAAAATCTCAGCGAGCGCATCGAAGAGGTGGTTTCCTTTGGCAAGGATATCGACCGGAACACGCTGGATGACCTGGAAGCTACTCTTCTAGGAGCCGACCTGGGCACGACCACCACTCATGAAGTCCTGGAAAAGCTTCGCGAGAAGGCCGATCGCAGGCAAATCGGGAACGTGGATGAACTCAAGCGGCTGCTGAAGGAAGAGATCCTCGCCATCCTGAATACTGCCGATTCTCAACCGGTAGCTCGCGTGGAAGGAACGCCCGAGGTGATTCTGGTGGTGGGGGTGAACGGCACGGGCAAGACCACGACTATCGGCAAGCTGGCCCAGGTGCTGCGGGCGGAGGGAAAGACGGTCCTGCTGTGTGCAGCCGATACTTTTCGCGCCGCCGCCATCGAGCAACTCGAGGTCTGGGGACAGCGGACCGGGACGGAAGTCATTCGCACCAAAGCGGGCGGAGATCCGTCCGCCGTGCTTTACGACGCGCTGCAGGCCGCGTCGGCACGGCACACCGATTATGTGATCGTCGATACCGCCGGCCGCCTGCACACCAAGACCAACCTGATGGCGGAACTGGAGAAGATGCGGCGCACCGCGCAACGCATCATTCCCGGCGCGCCTCACGAGACGCTGCTGGTCATGGATGCCACCACTGGTCAGAATGGTTTGCAACAGGCGAGGATGTTTACTGAGTCAGCGGGCGTGACCGGCATCGTCCTGACCAAGCTCGATGGCACGGCCAAGGGCGGCGTGGTGGTCGCCATATCGCGTGAGTTGGGGGTTCCAGTGCGCTACGTGGGGGTGGGCGAAAAAGCCGGCGACCTGCTGCCCTTCGATCCCCGGGATTTTGTGGATTCGCTCTTTGTTTAGCCTGCGGCGGCATCAAACCTTACCTGGGCCGAAGATTCCTGATGACTTCCAAGAAAGCGATCGAACACGAAAGCCGTAAAACGGCGCGCGGGGCCCCGGGCCCGGCCGGCCCCCATTCGTCGAGTCGCGAAAGCGATGAATACTTTCTCCAGCGCGCACTTGGCCTGGCCCGTAAAGGCATCGGTTTAACTTCGCCCAACCCCTGCGTGGGCGCCGTAATTGTGGACAGTGCCGGCCGCATCATTGGGGAGGGCTCGCACACCTTCGAGGGCATCAAGCACGCTGAAGTCCTGGCGCTGGAGCAGGCGGGCGACAAAGCTCGCGGGGCAACTCTTTACATCAACCTAGAGCCTTGCTCGCACCAGGGCCGAACCGGGTCATGCGCCGACGCTGTCATCACGGCCGGCGTACGCCGGGTGGTTGCCTGCATGCAGGACCCCAACCCGCTGGTCGCCGGTAAGGGGTTTGAGCGCCTGCGCAATGCCGGGATCTCCGTGGCTTCAGGCATTTTGCAGGAAGAAGCTAAACCGCTGAATGAAGCCTTCGCAAAATTCATCCGCCAGCGCACCCCCCTGATCACGCTCAAGTCGGCCATGACGCTGGACGGCAAAATCGCTCCTCCTCCCGGCGAATTGCATCATCCCGCGGCGCTCGGCGGCGGGGGCGCAACCGGGGGATGGATCAGCAGCGATGTGGCCCGCGCCCATGTGCAGCAGCTTCGTCACTGCCACGATGCCATCATGGTGGGAGTGGGCACGATCATCGCGGACGACCCCTTGCTGACTGATCGCAGCGGCCTGCCACGGCGCCGGCCACTGCTGCGGGTCATTGTTGATTCGCGGCTGCGGCTGCCGCCGGAGTCGCGCGTGGTCAAGACGGCAAAGGAAGATGTGCTGGTGCTGTGCTCATTCGCGGAGGAGAAACGGAAACGCGAACTGCAAGGCCAGGGCATTATGGTGGAGCAGGTCCCGGTAGGAGTGGGGGACGGGCGTCCGGACATGGCCCAAATCGCGCGTCGCCTGGGGACGATGGAGATCACCAGCCTGCTGGTCGAGGGCGGCGCCATGATCAACGGCGCGGCCCTGGCTTCGGGCATCGTGGACAAGGTATTTCTGTACTACGCGCCCAAGATTCTGGCCGGGACCGGTTCAGTTCCCTTTGCCACCGGCCCCGGCTTCGCCCGCATGAGCGAAGCGGCATACGTGAAGGCGATCAGGCTGCACCGTTTCGGCGAAGATTTTGCGGTTGAGGGATATCTGCGCGACCCATACGGAGAGGTGCAGTAGCGCCGGCGTCCCGCCGGCTGTCGGGTGGGCATCCTGCCCAC
>CAWBPS010000004.1:0-23961 GCA_963790645.1 Terriglobia bacterium
GTGCCACAAGTGATTGAATTGAGTCGCGCTTTAGCGCCAGTGGCTTCGGCCGCGAAGTTCGGTTGCTGACATCGTATGTTCATCGTGATTTCCATTGCGGTCTTTGTGGTGGTGGCGCTGGCCGTGTTTGTCGGCGCTTCCCTGCTGGACGAACGCAGCTCCAAGGCCCGGCTGCTGCGCGAACGGCTCTCCACCGTGCAGAAGGCTGGGGACGCGAGTCCAACCAGGAACTGGCCCTGCTGCGCGATGAAGTATTGAGCAAGATCCCGGCGCTCGACAACCTGCTGCGCCGCTCTTCCAGCATCTCGAACTTCCAGACCCTGCTCGAGCAGGCCGATGTAAAGAGCCGCGCTGGCAACGTCCTGCTCCTGTGCCTGCTCAGCGGAGCCGGGCTGGGGCTCATTGTTCTGTTGTTCAGCGGTTTTCCCCAATTCGCCTGGCTGGGTCTGCTCATTGGCGCCTTTCTTCCCTACTCCTACGCCAACTACAAGAGGTCCAAGCGCTTCGAAAAATTCGAAGAACTCTTTCCGAGGCCATCGACACCCTGGCCCGCGCCGTTCGCGCCGGTCACGCCTTCACCACGGCCCTGGAGTTGATTGCCAGCGAAATTGCCGAGCCGGTGGCTTCCGAGTTCCGCAAGTTGTATGAAGAACAAAAATTCGGCCTGCCGGTACGCGACGCGCTGATCAATCTGACCGAACGCATGCCCCTGGTGGACGTCAAGTTCTTCGTCACCGCGGTAATGCTGCAGCGCGAGACCGGCGGTAATCTTGCGGAAATTCTCGACAACCTGTCCTATGTGATCCGGGAGCGTTTCAAGATCATGCGGCAGGTGCGGGTGCATACCGCTCAGGGACGCATGACCATGATGCTGCTGATGGGGCTGCCGCCCATCATTGTGGTCACCATGCATGTCATGAACCCCACTTTTGTTCAGCCGCTGTTTGACGATCCCATCGGACACCTGCTGATCGTGGTCGGCATCACCTTGCAGACAGTGGGATATTTCGTGATCCGAAGGATCATTCAGATTCAGGTGTAAAGCATGGCTCTGGCACTGGCAATCCTGTTGTTTCTGACCATCGCCCTGGTCGTATTTTCGTTCGGGGCCGCCGCCTACGCGCCTTTCTCGGTGCTGGGCTCGCGCCTGCGCGCCCTGGGCTGGCAGAAAGCGCAGCCCCAGGAAAAGCCGGCCTTCAAGGACCGCTTGGAACAGGCACTCGATCCCCTCAGCAGAGCCCTGCCCCTGTCTCCGAGTGAAGTTTCAAGAACGCGAAAATGGCTGATTCAGGCTGGCTATCGCGAGCCGCGCCACTTGACGATTTATGTAGGTGCACGAGTGCTGCTGGCCCTGGTTGGCATGGTGAGTGTGATCGCGGTCAAGGGCAACCTGGATCTTCTCCTGATGATCGGAGTGGGTGGCTTTGGCTTCTTTATCCCCCGCTTTGTGCTCAAACGCAGGATCCGCAGTCGGCAGCGGCGCATCACCCTGGCATTGCCTGACGCTCTGGACCTCACCGTAATTTGCGTCGAGGTCGGCCTGGCGCTGGACCAGGCGCTGATGCGGGTCGGCGAGGACCTGCGCCATGCCCATCCTGATCTGAGCGATGAATTCCATCTGGTCAATCTCGAAATGCGGGCGGGCAAACCGCGCGCCGAGGCGCTGCGAAATCTGGTGGATCGCACCGGAGTTGACGACGTGCGCGCCCTGGTCGCCACCCTGGTACAGACCGACCGCTTCGGCACCAGCGTCAGCCAGGCGCTTCGCATTCACTCGGAGTCGTTGCGCACCGAACGCCGCCAACGGGCCGAGGAGCAGGCCGCAAAAACCACCATCAAAATGATCATCCCGCTGGTCTTGTTCGTTCTTCCCTCCATCATCTTCGTGACGCTGGGTCCGGCCATCATCCAGTTGTTTCGTATCCTGGCGCCAGGGGCACACTGAAAATGCCTTTGCTGCAAGGTCAAGCCCAGGAGTTGTGATGCCGGTACCGGGTCCCACGGGATACGCTCTCAATCGAACGCGCCAGGCTTACCTGGCACGGCACCTCCGTATCGCGGAGACCCATTGGTCGCGCTTTTGTGGATTGATGTGCAGCGATGCCGGCAGCTTCCCTGCTGGACAAGGCTTGTGGATCGTGCCCTCGCGCGGCGTGCACACCTTCGCTATGCGCTTTCCCATCGACGTCATTTACCTGGATAGCGACAAAGTTGTGGTTCACCTGGAAGAAAACCTGAAACCGTGGCGCCTTGCTCCAGTGCGCTTGAAGGCAACGTCCGTGCTGGAATTGCCCTGCAGTACTTTGAGTTCCACCCAAACCGCCATCGGCGACAAGATTGAAATTGCTTTGGGACAGGCAGGCCAAGAGTGAACGAAGCACCCAATTTTCTCGTGGAATGGCCGTCCCGGTGGGACGAGTTCCTGACTGCCATTGGTCCGGCGATGGGCAAGTCGCCCAAGCGTCTGGCTGGCGAGGCCCAGGTTGGCCTGTTTCCGTGGTGGGGGATTCTACTGTCCTGGGCGTTTGAACTGCTTCTGCTGGTTGCCGTGATCGTGGTCCCGGCGAAGCTGGCCAGCATGCAGCCCTACGAGCCGCCGCCCAAGCCCAAGTACGACGTCATCTACTATTCCGGCAACGAACTGCCGCGTACCGAGGACGTTGGCGGCGCGGAGGCGGGCCGCTCCGGGCACTCCGGCGGGCGCGAGGCGCAGCATCCCACGCAAACCATCCGGGTGGCGCGCGGCAGCACGCTGCGGGAAACCGTGGCCGACGCGCCCAAGCTTGACCTGCCCAGGTCCAATTCCGCAGTCGCGAACTTGCTGGCCTTGAAGGCACTGCCCGGCCCGGCTCCGGCGGAGGGGATGCGTTCTTCGTTACGGGCGCCGGTCCTGCCTCAGACCGTAGTCGCGCCCGCTCCGCAGGTACCCGACCAGCTGCGGGCCGCGCCTCAGCTGAACGTGGGAGCAGCTCCGCCCAGCGTCGCGGCGCCCCAACGCGAAGTCTCCACTCTTCGCATTCCCGGATCGAACGCAGTACAAGTGGTTCCGCCTCCGGTTTCTGCCCCGGAACAGCTGACGAACCTGAATCCGCGGCTCACCATCCCGGCGCCCAGGGTCGTCGCGCCGCCGCCCACCATGACTCGCGAGGTGGCGACGATGGGGCCAGGTTTCGGGCCCGGAGAATTGCAGAAACAAGTGGTTCCGCCGCCGGTCCAGGTTAACGATGACTCAGCTCAACGCCGCAACATCAGCGGCCTGGGCAGCGCTTCGGTCGTCCCTCCCGCCGTCCAGTTAGGCGCGGGAGCGGCGCAGCGTTCCATGGCCGGTGGATTGGGCAACGGCACGGCTACGACTGTTGTCCCGCCGCCTCCCTCGGTTTCGGGCGGCGGTTCCCTTACCGGCCACGGCACAGGCAATCGCGGCGCTGGGTTGGGCGGACCTCTGGACGCCGGTCTGGCTGCGGCGCCTCCCCGCAGCAACGGCGGTGGCAGCACTTCGGGCGTGGTGGTTTCGAGCCAGCCAGGTTCGAAGGTTGGTCTGCCCGGTAGCGGCGGCAGCGGCGCCCTGGCGATGTCTCCCTCGGGAGGCGACAAGGCCGGACTGGGCGGATCGGGCGGTGGCGGTGGCATCGGACGCGGCGACGGACCGGGTAGCGGCTTCTCCGGCCCCGGCACGGGCGCGGGCAAGGAAGGCACCGGCCCAGGATCAGACCCTATGGCGCGCGGTGGAATCTCTCCCTATCCCGGCTCCGGCGGCGCGGGCACGGGTACCAGCGGCACTCCGGCCCTGCCCGGAGTTTCGGTCAAGGGGGGCAGCAGCAACGTCGTGACCCTGCCCAGCTTTGGTTCCGGCGGGAAGGCGGCAGGGGGCCCGGGACGTTCGAACACCAGTCCCGAGAACCGCGGGCCTGATATTACGGTAGTCGCCACTTCACGTTCAGGTGGTGCATTCGATTTCTACGGCAAGCTGAAGGGCGACAAGGTTTACACCATCTACATTGAGACCGCGCTGGGCACGGCCGTAATGCAGTTTGCCGACCCGGCCTCCGCCGCACACGGCTACGCCGAAGACCTCACTGCTCCTCAAGCCATGCGCTCCGATCTTCCCACCGGCCTGCCCAAGGCGCGCCTGGTGATCTCCTGCGTCCTCGACCGCTCCGGACTGCTGCGCCGCCCTCACGTGCTCGAACCCGCTAACGCAGTGATGACCAGCAAAGTCCTGACCGCGCTCAACACCTGGAAGTTTCGTCCGGTGCTGCGCGGGAACGAGCCGATTGAGGTCAACGCGATTCTCGGCTTCAACATCGATACCAACGATCAATATTAGGAAGCAGCTTCTGGCTTCTGGCTGCTGACTTCTGGTGTCCTGTCCCGGAAATTCGTTGACTTATTTATTGTCATCCCGACCGGAGCGGAGCGAAGCGAGCGCAGTGGAGGGACCTGCTGTTTCAGTTCAACCCGACCTGCTCCGTTTGCATCTCGATATTCCATGTATTTCTGAGGCGGCACACTAGCTGCTGGCGTCCTGGCATCGATCCGATCTTGGTCGATAAGCTAGAAGCTAGGAGCCAGTAGCCAGAAGCTGCTTTCGTTCCAGCAAAACCGCGGTTCCATCGCGATACACCACATTCCACTGCGCGGTTTCTTCGAGCATGTTGGCCAACGATGACCCGGCCGGCAGCAACGCCCAGTTGACGTGCTTCTCATTCAAGAACTTGTCCCAGTCCGGCGTGAGCCGAATGGCCCTCAGGTAATCGCGCAGAAAATCCACCCCGTAAAAATCGTGCCGGTCGTCAACGAAAACCTTGTTCTGTGGGTAGAGACGGTAAATCAGGTATCCACCCCAGGAGTCGGGGGCGAAGATGGGTTCGCGGAGGCCGCGTTGCACGATCGCATCCGTGGCCTGTACCGGCAGGTTTTTGGGATCGAAATGCGCGTTCATCCATCGCGTTGAGCCCAGCTTGCCCTGATGCGTGCATACCAGCAGTCCAAGAAATATCGCAGCCACAGGCCAGAAATGGCCGCGGAAGCCCAGTTCAATCTGCCCCACTCGCGTGGTAAATGCCCGCCACCGCGAAAGAAAAGCTCGCAGACGCGGGGACAGATCCGGATTGTCGCGGGCCTCGCCGAGCGCCTGTGTCCAGAGCGGCGCTACGATCAGCGTGAGCAGCAGTGCCGAAACCGGAAGGCTGCGCGCGGCGTACAAACCGCTGTAGGTCGCAAAAAGCAGGACAAACACGCGCGACAGGGACGGCTTGGTGCGGGCCACGGCCAACGCCACAATCGTGATCAGCAGGATCGCAACAAAGCATTGCTGGGCCACGCCGTGAAAATTGGGCGAAAGAAATTCGTCGATGTGGTTCATCAGCCAGCGGCTTGTGAGGTATCGGTAAACATGAACGTGCAGCTCATAACCGTACGGATTGATCAGGCTGGCCGCCAGTGAAGCCACAGTCACCATTCCGAGCGTTTTCACCTGCTGCGCCAAGCTTCCTGACTCTTCTCCATCGCGGCCCCGGTAGTACCGTATAGCAGCGCTCAACAGATACAAGCCGAGCAGTGCAAGGCCCAGCACAAAGCCGCCATGCACATTCACCCAGAGCAGTATCAGTGCGGGCAGGTACCACAAGCGCCGGCGGCTTGCAGCATCGTTCGCGCTCTCCGAGCTGTCCAAAACCTGGAACCAGATCACGGTGAACAACCAGCTCAGCACATGGGGCCGGGCAAACAGATGAATCATGGAGACGCCCAAAGACAAGGCGAGCAGGAGCGCCGTAACCGGAAGGTCCGCGCCGCGTCGCAAGCACAGGTGCAGCGTGAGAGCGAAAGTCAGGGCAATGATCACCGCGGTGAAGAAGACAACGCCGTTCAGTCCCATCCAATGGTGGATGCCCGCAATCTTTGCATCGTAGAGCCATTCCCAGGCGTACCAGGTGTATCCGCCCATGGTGACGGAGAACGGGTCGGTGCGCGTGATCGAGTGCGTTCGCAGCATCTGCTCGCCGTTGCGTATGTGCCACCCAATGCTGGCATCCCCCAGCAGGCGCGGCGCCAGCGCCCCGCTGCTCATGGCAAACAGCAGAATGATGAAAATCAGGTCGGTGATGGAGGGAGCAAGAAATCGAAACCACGCCGGTGGTGGGGCTTTGTCCAAAGCAGTGTCGATCTCAACGGCGTTCGAATCCAAGATGTATTCGCACCCAACCGGACATGTTACCCGATAGCGCGAAATCGATGGGCTCGAAGTCAGGAACTGGCACCACTCCGCGACGTCATCCTCAGGGACTCAGTGGTGGGTCAGTTTGGACTTAATAGGACGAGTCATCCTGAGCGAAGTCGAAGGACCCCTACCCCCAGGACCCAGTTGGCTGCGTGTCGCTATCCGGCCCGTCACCATGATCCCGGCCCTATGAATCAGACTGCGGCTCCGAAAAGGTGGGGTACCGGGCAGAGGTCCTTCAACTCCACCGTCTCTTCGCCAGCGAAGAGGCCGTCTCGCTCAGGATGACTCGGGCTGTCAAGGATCAGAGTTTCAAACTGACCCGCTACTAAGACTTCATTCCCCAAGAACCTGGCCTGCACAATGCGACGGGTTGCCAGCCGCAGATGTGGTCCACGCTAGTTGCTTCGCAAGCTCAGCATGACGCCATCAAAGAGACAGCGACTTCGAAGTGCGCGACCACGTCGTGCCCTACTTGCTCGCCTTCCCCGCGAGCGCTGGTTCCCTTTCGAATTCACTCTCCGGAAGCGCCTTGCGTTTCTTGCGGGAGCGGAGCCAGTTCTGGAAGGAATCCATGTAGATGTAATAGACGGGAGTAATGTACAGCGTCAGCAGTTGAGAAAATACCAGTCCGCCGACCACGGCCAGCCCCAGCGGGCGGCGCGATTCCGCGCCCGCGCCAAAGCCCAGCGCGATGGGCAGCGTGCCCATTAGTGCCGCCATTGTCGTCATCATGATGGGACGAAAGCGCAGCAACGCTCCCTGATAGATCGCCTCCTGCGGAGCGGCGTTGCTGTCGCGCTGCCGCTCCAGAGCCACATCGATCATCATGATGGCATTTTTCTTCACAATGCCGACAAGCATGATCACGCCCACAAAGCCGTAGAGGTTGAGCTCAAGGTGGAAGAGCATCAACGTAATGAGCGCGCCAAAACCGGCCGAGGGCAGCCCGGAAAGAATGGTTAAGGGATGTATAAAGCTCTCGTACAGTATGCCCAGCACCAGGTAGATCACCAGGATGGCCATCACTAACAGCAGGCCGAGCCCGCTGATGGACGACTCAAACGCCTGCGCCGTGCCCTGAAAGCTGGTGCTGACGGTTGCCGGCAGCATTTCCCGCGCTGCTTTGCCTACGGCATTGACGGCATCGCCGAGCGAGACACCCGGACGCAGATTGAAGGAGATGGTTACTGCAGGTAGCTGGCCCAGGTGATTGATGGTGAGCGGGCCCAGGGTTCGCGTAAGTCTGGCCACGGCGTTCAACGGCACCAGCTGCCCGTTCGAGGAACGCACGTACAGCATCGAGAGTGCCGAGGGATCGAGCTGGTACTGGTTCTCCAGTTCGGTGATCACGCGATAGGCGTTGTTGGGCGCGTAGATGGTCGAAATCTGCCGCTGTCCGTAGGCGGTGTAAAGCGCGTCTTCCACCTGGTTGGCGGTGACACCCAGTGCCGAAGCCTTGTCCCGGTCGATGTCCACATTGACTTGCGGATTAGTAATCTGCAGATCGCTGGTGACGTCCTGCAACAGCTTTTGCAATTGCGGATCGCTGCGCAGTTTCGCTTCCAGCCTGGGCGCGTCCTGGTAGAGTTCGCTGGTGTCCGGGGCTTGCAGCGTGAACTGGTACTGGCTCTTGGTCAGTTGTCCGCCGATGCGGATGGGCGGCAACAGCTGCGGAAAGGCATTGATACCGGGAACGGCAGCCAGCTTCACCCTCAAATCCTGAACGATCTCCTGCGCTGACATCCGCTGGTTCCGCGGCTTCAGCCGGGCAAACAGGCGGCCTGCATTTCCCCCTGCGGCCGTGGACATGAAGGAATCAATGTAGGGCTGCGCCATCACCACTTTGTTCAAGGCCATCTGGTGCTCGACCATGTTGTCGAACGAAATGCCTTGCGGGCCTTCGGTGAAAATGAAGATTTGTCCCTGGTCTTCATCCGGCAGGAAGCCTTTGGGAATTGCGATGAACAGGTAGGCCGTCCCCGCGATTACCACCACGGAAACCGCCATGGTGGCAAATTTGTGCCGCAGCGTAACCTGCAGGGTGCGATCGTAAAGCCGCAGCAGGGCGTCGAAGAAGCTCTCGAAAAGCCGCCACAGCCGGCCGTGCTCGATTTCCTTGGAAGCGCGCAGAAAACGACTGCACAACATGGGCGTGAGGCTGAGCGAAACCACGCCGGAGACCAGAATGGCCACGCTGATGGTCACCGCAAATTCGTGCAGCAGGCGTCCCAGAATGCCGCTCATGAACAGCACGGGAATGAACACCGCCGCCAGCGATAGAGTCATGGAGACGATGGTGAAGCCGATTTCGCCTGCGCCGCGGAAGGCCGCTTCCATCGGGCGCTCGCCCATCTCCATGTGGCGCACAATGTTTTCCAGCATCACGATGGCGTCATCCACCACGAAGCCGACCGAGAGGGTCAGCGCCATCAGCGACAGGTTGTCCAGCGAATATCCCAGCAGATACATGATGGCGAACGTGCCCACGATCGACATGGGCAACGCCATGCTGGGAATGGCCGTCGCAGACAGGTTCCGCAGAAACAGGAAGATGACCAGAATGACCAGCACCAGCGCCAGGAACAGGGTGAACTTCACATCGTCCACCGAGGAGCGGATGGAAACCGAGCGGTCGTAGAGCGTGTCCACATTTACCGAGGGCGGCATGACCGCGCGGAAGCTGGGCATCAGCTGGTTGATGGAGTCAACCACTTCCACCGTGTTGGTCCCTGGCTGACGTTGAACGGCGAGGATGATGCCGCGCCGCAAGCCCTTGGCGTCGTAGAACCAGCTCGCGGTCTTGTCGTTCTCGACTCCATCGACTACTTCCCCCAGATCACGCAGCCGCACCGGAGCGCCGTTGCGGTACGCCACCACCAGCGGACCGTAGTCCGCGGCCTTGGTGAGCTGACCATTCACCTGCACCGTGAACGCCTGATGGGTTCCATACAGAATGCCGGTGGGCAGGTTTACGTTGCCGGTCTGGATGGCATTCGTGACTTCATCAATGCCGATCTGACGGCTGGCCAGCGCCTTGGGATCGAGCTTGGCGTGCACGGCATACTTCTGTGCGCCGTAAACACTTACCTGGGCCACGCCGCTCACCATCGAGATGCGCTGCGCCATCAGGGTTTCGGCATATTCATCCACGTCGGAAAGGCGCAGCGTCGGCGAGTTCAAACTCAGATACAGAATAGGCTGGTCGGCAGGATTCACTTTCTGATAGGACGGCGGGCTGGGCAGGTTCTGCGGCAGATCGCGGGCCGCTTTCGCAATCATGGACTGCACGTCCTGCGCGGCCGCATCCAGATTGCGGCTCAGATTGAATTGCAGCGTGATCTGGGTGGAGCCCTGGGTGCTCGACGAAGTCATCGAATCCACGCCGGCGATGGTGGAGAACTGCTTCTCCAGCGGCATGGCCACAGCCGAAGCCATCGTGTCCGGGGTCGCGCCCGGCAGGCTGGCCGAAACCAGAATGGTGGGGAAATCCACGTTAGGCAGATCGCTCACCGGCAGCAGGCGATAGCCCATGATGCCGAACATAAGAATGCCCAGCATCACCAGAGTGGTCATGACCGGACGGCGAATGAAGATTTCGGCAACGTTCATGGTGACTAGCCCCCGGCCCGGGGAGGGTTCGCAGCCGGCGCTGCGACTTCCTTGAGTTCTACTTTGGTCACTCCAGGAACCAGGCGAAGCTGGCCGTCAGTGACCACCTGTTCGCCCGGGGTGAGCCCCTTCGAGATGACCGCTTGTCCGTCCGTACTGCGATCGAGAATTACGGAACGGGCTTCGACCGTCATGTCCGGCTTGACCACAAAAACAAACTGCCCCTGCTGACCGTTCTGCAGGGCCTGCGAGGGCACGACGATGGCGTTAGACTGCTGCGCCAGGGTCAGGACTACGTCCACGAACTGGCCCGGCCAGAGGCGCCGGTCAGCGTTCGGGAATTCGCCCTTCAGCTTGATGGTGCCGGTGGCCTGGTCCACGGTGTTGTCGATGAAGCTCAGCCAGCCTGAAGCCGGACCACCCGTGTCGTTGGGAATGAATGCCTGCACCCGCAACTTTCCCCGGCCGGAATAGCGTTTGATGTCGGCCAGATTCTGCTCGGGCACGGTAAAAGTCGCATAAATCGGCTGCACCTGGTTAATGCTCACCAGAAACGGCGTGTCATTGGCCTTGATCATGTTGCCCTGGTGAATCAGCAAAGGGCCGGTGCGGCCATTGATGGGCGAGTAAATGCTGCAGTAAACCAGCTGAACTCGCGCGTTCTCAACCGCTGCCTGATCGGCGAGGACGGCGGCGTCGAGGGCATCCGCCTCGGATTGCATGCGGTCATACTCTTCTTTGGAAACTACGCCTGCCTGGTTCAGCGCCCGCGAACGATTGGCCTGGTTTCGCGCATTGGCGGCTTGCGCCTGGTCGCGCGAGAGCATGCCCTGCGCCTGCTTCAGCGCTGCTTCAAACGGCCGCTTGTCGAGCGTAAACAGCAGCTGCCCTTTGCTGACGTCCGCCCCTTCCTTGAAATGCACTCCGGTAAGTTCCCCAGTGACCTGCGTCTTCACCGAAACATTCGAGTAGGCTTCGACAGCACCAATCGCCTTCACCTGCAGCGGAACGGATCTTTTCTCCACCGTGGCCACTAGCACTGGAACCGCGCTCATGCGCGGCGCCTCAGCCTTGGTCCCCGAGCATGCGCTCAAAAGGGCTACGCTGCAGCCTGCAAGAAGTGCTGTAAAATCTCGAAACATTGACCCCTTAGTATTTGACGAAAAACTTCTCATAACGTCTCTGAGAACCGAGAACCAGCAAACTGGAAACTGAAAATAGTCCCCTCAACCCCCCGCGCGAAACCCAGGCAACAAGTCCCGCCTGTAGGACTCAAGGGTCAGCTCTTCGTCCCCGCACATCAGATAAATATTGAACTGGGTCACTCCCACCTCAGCCAGTCGCTTGAGTTTTCGCCGATGCGCCTCGATTGGACCGACCAGGCAAAACCGGTCCACCACTTCGTCGGAAACGAAGCGGGCATTGTCGCTGCCCACCTCGGCGTGATGCTGGTAATCGTATCCGGCACGGTCCTGCACGTAGGAAGTCAGCGACGCCGGCAGCTCTTCTGGCTTGTAGCGCGATACCAGATCGACCACGTGATTTGATACCAGCGCGGGAAACCAGCGCACCCGCTGCCGCGCCACAGCCAGGTCGTCCGACACCCAAACCGGGGCCGCGGCCATGACCTCGACTGCCCTGGGATCGCGGCCCGCTTCCTTCGCGCCTTGCCGCACGAATCCGAGGCACCACTCAATCAGGTCGGGATCGGCGAATTGCAGAATCACGCCATTCGCGATCCGTCCCGCCAGGCTCAAAACCTTCGGCCCGTAACCCGCAATCCAGACCGGAGGGGAGCCGTTCGCCCAGGCGAGCCGGGCGGGCTGACCATCGTACTGCACTTCGCGTCCCGCGGTGAGTTCGCGAAAAGTGATGACGGCGCGCTCCAACTCCGCCGGAGTTACCGGCTTCTTGCCTAGTACGCGCCTGGAGCTGTCGCCGCGTCCAATGCCCAAGTCCATACGGCCGCCCGAAATAAGGTTGAGCGTAGAAAAAAGGCTGGCGGTGACCGTGAGGTCGCGGACGGCGGGATTGGTGACGCACGGACCCAGCCGCATGCTCCGGGTCGCGTTCGCCATCAGGGTCAGGAGCGGGTAAGGCTCCTTCCACAGCACATGGGAATCAAAAATCCATCCGTATTCGAATCCAGAGGCCTCCGCCTGCCGGGTCAGCGCGACAATGCGCTCCACGGAAATATCCGGTTTGAGGGTGATGCCGAACTTCATGTCTCCCTTTCGCGTTATGGGATAGCAGCAAGCCGCACGGTCAACTAGAAACCGAACGGCAAACCTCAGGCGCTAAAGCGCAAACCCATTTCCAATTATTGGTGGCACGACTGAAGTCGTGCCCTTCCCAAGATGCGCCAAACCGATTGTTGCTTAACTCGCCGCCGCTTTTCCGCAGCCTGCTAGCATAGAATACATCACGCTTCAGCCCCGACCGAGAGGGCCCAAGCAGCCAGGGGATTAGCCAATGGGGTTCGATACCATCATTACTGGCGGCACCGTGGTCACGGCTGCCGATACTTCTCCGGCGGACGTCGCCATTTCAGGCGGCCGGGTGGTTGCCCTGGGCAGCAGCCTGCCGCGCGAAAATGCCACGCGCCTTATCGACGCTGCCGGCAGGTACGTATTCCCCGGCGGAATCGACGTCCACACCCATCTCGATATGCCGTTCGGCGGCACCACCAGCGCCGACGATTTTGAAACCGGCACGCGCGCCGCCGCTTTCGGTGGCACCACAACGCTGATCGACTTCGCCATCCAGTACAAGGGCCAATCACTGCGCACCGCTTTCGATGCCTGGATGCAGAAGGCGTCGTCGAAAGCAGTGGCCGATTACGGATTTCACTGCATCATCACTGACCTGCCCGACGCGCAACTGGCGGAAATGCCGCAACTGGTCCGCGAAGGCGTCAGCAGCTTCAAACTGTTCATGGCCTACCCCGGCGTTTTCATGCTCGACGACGCCAGCATCTTCAAAGCCATGCGCACGTCGGCCGCGGCCGGGGCCATGGTCTGCATGCACGCGGAAAATGGCGGCGCCATCGACGTGATCGTCAAGCAGGCCCTGGCCGAGGGCAAGACCGCGCCCAAGTACCACGCACTCACCCGCCCGACGACAGCGGAAGCCGAAGCCACGGCCCGCGCCATCGCGTCTAGCCGAGATGGCCGGTTCGCCGGTGTACATCGTGCATCTCAGCTGCAACGACGCGCTGGAAAAAGTCCGCGAGGCCCGTGATCGCGGCCTGCCCGTCTATGCCGAAACCTGTCCTCAATATCTCTACCTATCACTCGAAAACATGGACGCGCCCGGCTTCGAAGGCGCCAAGTACGTTTTCACTCCGCCGCTGCGTGAAAAATGGCATCAGGAAAAATTGTGGAAGGGGTTGACCCACGACCATCTGCAGGTGGTCTCGACCGATCACTGCCCGTTCTGCTACAAGGAACAGAAGGAAATGGGCATTGGCGACTTCACCAAGATTCCCAACGGCGGCCCCGGCATCGAACACCGCATGAGCCTGGTGTACTCGGGCGGAGTCGCCCAGGGACGCTTCAGCGTAAATCGCTTCGTCGAACTGGTAGCGACCGCGCCCGCCAAGCTGTTCGGCCTCTATCCCCGCAAGGGCACGATTGCGGTGGGCAGCGACGCCGACCTGGTGATCTTCGATCCGAAACGCGAGCACACCATCAGCGCCAAGACCCATCACATGCGCGTGGACTATTCCATGTTCGAGGGCATCAAGGTGACCGGCATGCCGGACGTCGTGCTCTCCCGCGGGCGCGTCCTGGTCGAGAGCGAAAAATTCCTGGGCCGCGCCGGCCAGGGAGAGTTCATCAAACGAGGCGCCTGCCCCGCGATTTAGCAACCGGAAACCGATCCTGTCATCCCGACCGGAGCGCAGCGCAGCGAGCGGAGTGGAGGGACCTGCTTTCGGGGAGATGAACAACCGCAGGTCACTTCGTCTTCGCTCTGCCGGGGGTCGCGAAGGTATGCTGAGGCGAGAGGTCGATCCGAATCCCTGGCGGCACAAACGCAAGAAACAGGTCCCTCCACTCCGCTCGCTGCGCTCGCTCCGGTCGGGATGACAGAGTTTTTAATAGGTACACTGGTTGCAAAGCTTATTCGTTTCCCAGAACGGAGATCGCTCCATGCCCATGACCCTTTCACCCGCCCAACAGGAAGAACTGCTCTCCGCCGCCCGCGCTGCTTTCAGGAATGCCCACGCGCCCTATTCAAATTTCAAGGTTGGAGCAGCGATCCTCACCGAGCGCGGCACCATGTATCACGGCTGCAACGTGGAGAATGCCTCTTATGGCCTGACCATCTGCGCCGAGCGTAATGCTATTTTTGCGGCCGTCGCCGCCGAAGGAAGCGGCATGAGAATTAAAGCGGTTGCCGTGGCCACCGAGCGCGACGGTCCATGCGCTCCTTGCGGTGCCTGCCGCCAGGTCATTTTTGAATTTGGTCCCGACGCCGTGGTTCTGTTCCGTGGTCAGACGGGTACCGAGCAGATGGTCGATTACCAAGCTGCTGCCCGAGGGTTTTCGCTTGTGATCCGCTACTTTTTGAGCCAATAGATGAGAATGCCGTAGCCCACGCCTGCGGCGTCGCTCGTCCTGGCGGATTGAAAGGCCATAAACCGGCCGTCGGTAGAAATGACAGGATTCGATGCCTTGCCCCCGTCGTAATTATTGAAGAATGTCAGGCGCTTAAAATCCTTTCCGGTTCCGTCGAGTCTCAGCTTCCAGATATCAATGTTTCCCGAGCCGCGCGTGCCGCCCAGTTGCTCACATTGCCGGTCCGCCTCCACGGCGGTGTACCGGCCATCGGGAAAAATTCCCTCCACTTCGTTATACGATCCCGGCGCCTTTGAGAAATTCGTCACCTGGCCTGTTTTCAGATCAATGCCCATTACTGAGGCACGGCCCTCCGGTTCGTAGCAGGTAAACGTCATCCTGGTGTCGTTGTCATAGAAGTCCTGCGCTTCGATGACGCAGCTGCGGTCCTTGCTCTCGTAAACCGTTTTCTGGTTCACCAGCCGGGGAACGCCGGAGAGGTCCAGGTCCGCCACCACCAGTCGGGAAGCTTCCGGGGCAAGATCCGGCGCCTGGGCGGCCACCTGCGAAAACGCAATCTTCAGGGTCTTCTTGGAAATCGCCGCGCCCTCGCTCATCTTCTGGCCCAGCTTCACCGGCCTGGCTCCCGGTTCCTTGCTGAGAAACCAGAGCTCGTTGTCGCGGGTGCGGCTGGTGTGCACATCCTCGAAGTGGTCGGGACCGATCAGAATGTAGTCCCCGGTCACAAGATGCATCACCCGTAGAAAAGCGGCGCCGGGGACGTTGCAGGTCAGGCACTGAATGATCGCGCGACTTCAGGTCAATCACCATGGCGTCGCCAAAACTCTTGGTCATGAAGGCGACACGTTGGTTGTCAGGAGAAATGTCTGCGCGTTCCCCGAAATGGGTCAGGACCTCGATATCAGGAGGCAAATGATCAAGCGGGCTGCCCGGGGTCCTTTGCGCAAGCGCTAAAGCCGAGGTAAGAAGTAGAACAAGCAATCGCATTCCGGAAATACTATCAAAGCTAGCGTCTTGACGAATCACGTGGGGACAGCCGCCCCCGGCTGTCCAGCGGAGCGAAGCTCCGCAGCGCACGCGAGAGCGCATCCTCCATCGCCTATCTGCGCACCAGACTCTGCGCAGGAAACCCTTTCCACCACCCCACCCCGCAATGTAAGCTTCCCTGTTCCGACGCAACCCACGATGTCCAAGAGCCCAGCCAAGCTGACCTCATCTCCGCCAGCCGCAAGCATGCGCCCCCTCGACCTCATCCGCAAGAAACGCGATGGCGGCGAACTGTCGTCCGATGAGATCGGGTTCCTGGTCCGCGCCTATACCAACGACGAAATCCCCGACTACCAGATGGCGGCCTGGCTGATGGCTGTGCTCATCCGGGGAATGACTGGTCCCGAACTGAGCGCGCTCACCGCAGCCATGCTGCATTCAGGCGAAGTCTTGGATCTCTCTGACCTTCCCGGCCCCAAGGTGGACAAACACTCCACCGGCGGCGTCGGCGACAAGACTTCGCTCATCATCGCGCCCATTGTCGCCGCGGGCGGCGTCACGGTTCCGATGATCAGCGGGCGCGGCCTAGGCCACACCGGCGGCACGCTGGACAAACTGCAATCCATCCCAGGCTTCAACATCAATTTGTCGTTGAGCGAGTTTCGCCGCGTCTTCAAGAGTTGCGGCTGCGGCTTGATCGGCCAGACCGCCGAAATCGCCCCGGCCGACAAAAAGCTCTACGCCCTGCGCGACGTGACCGCGACCGTCGAAAGCCCCAACCTGATCTGCGCCTCCATCATGAGCAAGAAGTTGGCCGAGGGCATCGACGGCCTTGTCCTGGATGTGAAAACCGGCAGCGGGGCGTTCATGAAAACGGAAAAAGATTCCGTCCACCTGGCCGAACTCATGGTCGAAACCGGTGAACGCATGGGCAAAAAGATGGTCGCGCTCATCACCGACATGGACCAGCCTCTGGGCCTGAAGGTCGGCAACGCTCTCGAAGTCGAGGAGTGCATCGAGGTGATGAATGGCGGCGGTCCCGCCGATCTGCGCGAGGTTTCGGTTGAACTGGCCGCGTGGATGTTCTATCTCGCGGCCCGTGCGCCGAGCATAGACGCGGGCCGCGAGCTGGCGGACAAGCTGATTCGCGATCATTCTGCGCTTCAAGAAGTTTCGCGAGATCGTCACCGAGCAGGGCGGCGACCCGCGCGCCATTGATGATCCCAAACGCCTGCCCCAGGCGCAGCATCAGACGCAAGTCCCCAGTCCAGCCAGCGGCTTCGTAGAATCCATTCAATGCGAGCAGGTGGGAATTGCCAGCCTGATGCTGGGCGGCGGCCGTGAAAAGAAAGAAGACCTGATCGACCCCGCAGTGGGGCTCGTCCTGCACAAAAAAGTCGGCGACCCCGTTCGGGAAGGCGAAGCGCTCTGCACGGTTCATTACAATTCCGACGCCCGGCTGAGCAGCGCGCACAGCCTGCTGCAACAGGCGTATCGTGTCGGCGCGAAGGCCTCGGCGGAGAAACGGCCATTGATCCACCGCGTCATTTCCGGAAAGGGAGCGCAAGCATGACGAGCGAAGGTCGAACCAACGGCTGCGATTTCATTTTCGCGGTTCAGGGGCTTGGGGCCACCGAAGTTTCAGAGTGCACGAACGGGAGGCACGAATGGGCCGTCTGACAGGACTTTTGGGCCTGGCCACCATGCTGGGCCTGGCTTATTTGTTTTCCAGCAACCGTCGCGCCATCCGGCTCAAGACCGTGGCCTTGGGACTCGTCCTGCAGTTTGTATTTGCCATCTTCGTCTTGCGTTTCAACTTCGGCCAGGCCCTGCTGGGGTGGGCGGGCCACGGCGCGGAGAAGTTTTTGGAGTATTCCTTCGCCGGCTCCCAGCTGGTGTTTGGGGAACTGGGCCGGAAGGGCGGCTCGCTGGGGATGATTTTCGCCTTCCAGGTGCTGCCCACGGTCATCTTCATCTCCGCATTTTTCGCCGTGCTCTATCACTACGGCGTGATGCAGTTCATCATCCGCCAGATGGCGAAAGTGATGATCCGCATGGGCGCCAGCGGCGCGGAATCGCTCGACGTGGCTGCCAGCATCTTCATGGGCCAGACCGAGGCGCCGCTTACCATCCGTCCTTATCTGCCGTCGCTGACCCGCTCTGAACTGATGACCGTCATGACCGCGGGCATGGCCCACGTTTCCGGCGGCATCATGGGCGCCTACATTCTCTATGGCGTCGAGGCGAAGAACCTGCTCAGCGCCGTGATCATGACCGCCCCCGGCACGATTTTGATGGCGAAAATGTTCGTGCCGGAAACCGAAGAGCCAGTTACAAAACCGCACGGCAAGTCAGATACGAAGAAGGAGGACATCCCTTCGCTGACCGACATTGATCCTGAGGCCTTACCCAAAGACGAGAATGTTCTCGGTGCCATCACCCGCGGCACCATCGACGGTCTGCACCTCGCCTTGAACATCGCCGCCATGCTGATTTCTTTCCTCGCGCTGATTGCCCTGGTCAACGGCATCTTTGGAGGAATTCACAACCACATCTTTCACTGGTTCCCGTCGAGCCTGGAACAGGTCTTTGGCGTGATCTTCGCTCCCATCGCTTTTGTGATCGGCATTCCCTGGCACGAGTGTGGCATTGTCGGCAATCTTCTGGGAACGCGAATGGTGATCAACGAACTGGTGGCCTACGGCATGCTGGGCGCACAGAAAGACATTCTCGATCCCCGTTCCTTCGCCATCGCAACTTTCGCGCTATGCGGCTTCGCCAACTTCAGTTCGATCGGAATTCAGATCGGAGGCATCAGCGCCCTGGCACCCAACAAGCGCAGCGAGCTGGCGAAACTCGGCTTCCGCGCCATGATTGCCGGCACCATGGCCAATCTGATGTCGGCTTCGATTGTGGGCATCCTGCTGCGCTGAGATTGTGTGGAAGGGCACGGCTTCAGAGGTTTGCGGAAAAACTCGCACACGCTGGCTCTTCCGTGGAAGAGCGGCCCTTCAGGGCCGCGTAAGTCGTCAGAAATGTGTGCGGGCTTTAGCCCCCTGGTCGCTTCGTCCGGGCAAATGGAGTTTTTCCGCAGCCTCTTCAGCCGTGCCACTAATCTGAAGATACGGTGGCGCTTTAGCGCTCGAGGTGAGCTTCTCGGCAGCACACCCCCAGGCGCTAAAGCGCGTCCGGGTTCGAGGGGTTGATCGGCACGACTGAAGTCGTGCCCTTCCACAACCCGCTGCACATAAAATGCTTGTCCCAAAACTCGTTGCCCGAAGTTGTGCGCTTACACTCCTCAAATCCCGCTTCTAGGTCAACCCCGCCCAGGCCACATTAGCAAAAGGATCTACAGTCGCCAGCGGCGAAACCACGCCCATGCTCTCGATGGCTTTCTCGGCCATCATCTGGTCCAGAATGAGGGGCACTTCGAAAATGGCGTAGTTCTTGTAAGCGCTGACGTTCCGCTCAAACTCCGCGAATGTCGCTTCCGTGAGTAATTGCTCGACCGCGGTACCAATTTCCCGGAAGTCCGGCACCACTATGCCCAGGCGTTTTTCGATCAGCCAGGTTCCGTTGTAGCGTTCCTGCGGCATGGTTCGCGCGTTCCGCTCGACGATCACCGGCAAGCCGAATTGCAGAGCCTCGCTGATGCTGCCCGGTCCCGGCTTGCCGATAAAGAAATCCGCCAGCGCCATGAAGTAATCAACCTGAGTGGTGAAGCCCTCGATGACTGCCGGTTTGGTCAGCCCCAGGCCACGCAGTTTCGTCGCCAATTCCAGGTTGTGGCCGCACAGAAAAATCAACTGGTGCTGGTTCGAACTCTGGTCCAGCCTCTTCGCGATCTCGAGCATCGACGCCGAGCCTTGGCCTCCAAACATTACAATGCCGGTCGGCAAGTCAGGCCTCAGACCCAGCTTGATTCTTTCCGCCGCTCGATCGACCTCCGGTTTCCGGTAAAACGATGGCTTAAGAATCATCCCGGAGGTCTGATAAACCCGCCGCCGGTCATGACCCATCGCCAACGCCTGCTCTTTGGCGCGCTGGCTGCCGCAGATGATGAACTCCGATTCCGGCACAATCCAGAAGTTCGGCGGATAGTCAGCCAGATCGGTGAGCAGCGTCACGAAGGCCGCGTTCGGCATCTCCTCGCGAATGCTTTGCGCCAGGCAACGATTGAAATGCGGAATCACGGAAAGAGCGAGGTCAGTCGGATGTTGAGCCCAGTAATTCCGCAAGATGCGCACGATGCGCGAATGATGCAGCTGGATGGTGCGCTGAAAAAGAGTCAGCAGGGGCGGGGTGAGCCGGGTCCAACCCTTCTTCAGGATCAGGTTGTATCCATCCTGAATGCGCAGGCCGGTAGCCCGGTGGACAAAATCGATCGGATCCAGCAATTCCTGCAGGTTCAGGAGCTTTACGTTCCAGGGATGATACTGCTGTTCGAGGACCGTCTTCAGTGCTCCCGCGGCACTCCGGTGTCCCCCGCCCGCGTCGTGAAAAACTATGGTGAGGTCGTGCATGGCAACCTCCTGATCAGTATCGACCATAAGCATCTCAACTGCGCCTTAAGGCAAGATCAACGCTCTATGAATTTTTCGTGAATTAAAGGCAAGGGGAGCAAGTAACGTTACCAATACAAGTAACCTTACGAACAAAAAGACGGAGTCATCCCGAGCGCGCCTCGAGGCGCGCTGGCGCCGAGAGAGCAACTCGAGGGACCCCTATCCGACCGGGACGCCATCCGCTCATAGAGGTCCTTCGACTGCGGCAGACATTTCGCCAGCGAAATGTCCACCTGCGCTTGATTGGATAACGACGTTGGCTCGTCGCGAGTAGAGTGGTATGCGATGAACACGACCAAGGCTCGTGAGAGGAGCCAACGTCATGCTGATTATAGGCTGTGATTTTCATCCTGGCTTTCAGCAGGTCGCGATCTTTGACAACTTAACGGGTGAGATTCAGGAAAAGCGGTTACAGCACCGCGCCGAGGCGGAGCAGTTTTACCGCGGGCTGGCGGGCCAGGAAGTGCGGGTGGGGATGGAGGCCTGCGGGCACTATCCGTGGTTCGAGCGGCTGCTGGCGGAGCTGGGCTTCGAGTTGTGGTTCGGCGATGCGGCGAAGGTGCGAGCCTCGGTGGTGCGCAAGCAGAAGACGGACCGGCGGGATGCCGAACACTTGCTGGATCTATTGCGCGAGAATCGATTTCCGCAGATCTGGGTGCCGAGTCTGGAAGTGCGGGACGTGCGGCAGTTGCTGGTGCATCGCCACAAGCAAGTGCAGGCGCGGACGCGCACCAAGAACCAGCTGCAGGCCATGGCGCTGAGCCAGGGCGTGCAGAAAAAATACAAGCTGTGGACGAAGGCAGGGCGCGAGGAGATGGAGCAGTTGCCCTTGCTGCCGTATGCGGCCCAGCGGCGAAAGCAGTTGCTGCAATCGCTCGACGGACTGGAAGCGGAAATCAGCGAACTGGACCGGCGAGTGGCGGACGAAGCGCGGCAGCGGCCGGAGGCGGTGCGGCTGATGACGCATCCGGGAGTCGGTCCGGTGACCGCCTTGGCCCTGGTGCTGACCTTGGGACCGGCCAACCGATTCGAATCGGCCAAGCAAGTGGGCAGCTACTTCGGGCTGATTCCCAGTGAAGATTCCAGCGGCGGAAAACAGCGGCTGGGCAGGATCAGCAAACAGGGCAGTTCGTTTCTGCGCTTTTTGCTGGTGGAAGCGGGACAGACCGCGGCGCGGTTGGATCCGCAGCTGAAACGCTTCTATCGTCGCCTGGCGGCGCGCAAGAATCGCAGCGTCGCCAAGGTGGCCGTGGCCAGAAAACTGGCCACGCGGTTGTACCTGATGTTGCGCGAAGACTGGACGTACACGCAACTCTGTCAGGCCGTTATGCAGGTGAGCCCGAGTCATTCTGTGGCCGGCCACTAAGAGCCGAGCGCTTGAGTGGGCAGCCTGCCTCCCTGAAAAGGTCAGGGAGATCGAACTGAGCAATCATGGGAGCTAGTCCCGAAGAGATGGATGGTGGAACCTGAGGTTCCACTGCGAGATTGAAATCGAATGACGACCTTGGTCTGGGAGTCAAATACCTTCTACGAGAGCGAAATGGCGCCACTCACCGCGTCCACGCCGTAGTGTCGCTACAGAACTCTTGACAGGGCACACCGTCGTTAGAGACAGGATGACAGAAGTAGGGGATGACGCGAAGCCAGTCCATTGCCGCGAACAATCTCACTGAACAGTTTCGCGCTGCTTCGCAGGGTGCGCTGTTGCGTTTCCGGATCGAGCGCCACCAGGCCGAAGCGGAGTGTCCAGCCCTCGTTCCACTCGAAGTTGTCGGTGAGCGTCCAGTGCAAATAGCCGCGGATGTCGTGGCCCTGCGCGATCAGTCCATGCAGCTCGCGCAAGGCACTCACAATCAGCCAGGGACGAATCTGGTCTTCAGCATCGGGCACGCCGTTCTCCATGATGTAAATCGGTTTGCCCAGCCCCGCCGCACGCTTTACCGCCTGGGTGATGGCCTGGGGATACGCTTCCCCGTAAGGCCGCTCAAAGCCCGGGTCTCCCTGCGGAACATGCGAGGGCACAAACACGTTGGCAAAAAATGTGCTGGCGTTACGGATGTCGAAAGCGACATGGAACCGGCTGTACACGTTCAGCCCCACGAAATCACAACAACCCATGGCCTCGCGGTCGCGACCATTGAGCAAGCCAAATGGAAACCCCAGCCGGCCGCTTTCGATCAGATCGAAAAACGTGTGATTGAACAGGCGGTCCAGCAAAGCAGCTACCCATCGGTTGGCCAATCCCCGCACCGGCTCAAACACCACATAATGCTGGGCCCATCCCACCTGCGCGTCTGGCACCAGTTCGTGCAGGGCGCGATACGCCAGCACATGCGCCCGGGCCTGAATGCGATTGACCCTGAGAGCATTGAGCAATTGCCCCTTGCGGCCCGGCGGGAATTCGCCCAGCACGTATCCGCAGGCCGCATAAACATTGGGTTCGTTGAAGGTGACCCAGAAACGGCAAAGGTCCCCCACCGCTTTCGCTACTTCCCACGTGAAGAGTTCGAAAAGTTGCGGCGCATCCGCCCGGAGAAATGCTCCTCGCTCCTCGAACCATCGCGGATGAGTGAAGTGATGCAGACATACGATGGGCTCAATTCCCCGCGCGTGCAAGGCCTCCAGCATCTGCCGGTAACGTTGCAGCGCCGCCGGGTCAAAACGTCCTTCTTCCGGCTCGATGCGGCTCCACTCCAGTGAGAGCCGCAGCGCTTTCAATCCCAGGTCGCGAGCAATATCAAAGTCGCGCTCGGCATTCTCCCACCAGTCACAGGCCTTGCCGCACCGGTCTCCGGACTTGATCCGCCCCGCGAGTTCCCAGTCCGACCATTGATTGCAATTGCCGCCTTCCACCTGATGAGCAGCCGTGGACACGCCCCACAGAAAATCTTTGGGAAAAAGAAGAAACGGCTCTTGACTTGAGTCGCGAAGGCCCAAGTCTTTCATGCTCTGCATTCCATGGTTTGCGTTCTTAGATATTGGCCGCACCCCACCCGAATTGGCCAGTTTCGTTGATCGGCATGTACTCGCTGTTACTTGCTCGACCTCGCTTAACTGGTCCGGCTGTGGGATTGTTTCAGAAAAGAACGGAAATTGCCCGCAGGCAATTGATTGAGAATCTGCTTCTCTGCTGCACTCACAAAGGTTTACCTTGAATGATCGACTTAGCCACCTTGAGCATTTTAAGTACCGGATCGAAGAGTTCTGCCATTTGGTATGTCACGATGAAAAGGCAAGAATAGAACAATCCCGGGCGAGTTTCGATCGATCGTAGCGCCCAGCCTGTCAGAGGCTTTCGGATGCGAGAAGTGTTTGCCAGCCACGTCATGAACATTCCGATAGCGGCGCCCGCGAAAATGTCTGTGGCATAGTGTTCCGCTAGATAAATACGGGGCAGGCAAATGACGATCGAGACGTATGCGAAAACAAACCACCCTGTTCGTCGGGAGGCCAAGAAGATTCCAGTGGCCAGGGCAAAAAACAGGACAGCATGATCGCTCGGAAACGAACTCGGGCCCTCCCATCTAGGCGTCTGACCGTACGGCAGGCGAAATAAATGGCGGGTTTCCATCAAGGGCCTGGTCCGATTGACGACCCACGACAGGACGCGAGCGATGGCGAGGGCTGGAAAACTTGCCATGATCGCCGCCAACAATGTTTCGCGAGTTTTTTGAGCATCTTCGTTCTGAAACCATAACCAGCACCCAATCGCAACAACGACACCGCCCTTAAGAAGTTCACTCTCGCTGAGCCAGGTGACAAACTCGTCGAATCGGATTGATCGATGAGCAAAGCCATTGATGAAGGATGAAATAAATAGGTCGAAGCTATTCATCAGTGATTAATGGTGGTTGGCCTGTTTGCCAGCTCTTGACCGGCTTTGTGGCGCTACGCCATCTGCAAAGAGCCTATCCCTTCACAGCTTCTGACTCAAGAATAAGAGGTTGCAGCGGGGTGGTGGAATGTTTACAAACTAGGCTCCCAAGTTGTTGAGAAA
>CAWBPS010000005.1:0-42209 GCA_963790645.1 Terriglobia bacterium
GGACAGGGATTCATGGCCGCGGCCAGCATGAAGCGGGCGGGAAAGGTCAGAGACATGGAAGCGCGCGCGATGCAGACGGTGCCATCTTCCAAGGGCTGGCGCATGACCTCCAGAACATTGCGGGGGAATTCAGGGAGTTCATCCAGGAACAGCACGCCGTTGTGGGCCAGCGACACCTCGCCGGGGCGGGGCACGGCGCCTCCTCCGATCAGGCCGGCGTCGGAGATGGTGTGGTGGGGCGAGCGGAAGGGGCGGACGCCGACCAGTCCCGCGCCGGCATCGAGCACGCCGGCCACGCTGTGGATCTTGGTGGTTTCAAGCGCTTCCTCGAAGCTGAATGGAGGGAGAATAGTGGGCATGCGTTTGGCTAGCATGGTTTTGCCGGAGCCGGGAGGACCGATCATCAGGATGTTGTGGCCTCCGGCGCAGGCTACCTCGAGGGCGCGCTTGGCGGTGTGCTGCCCGCGGACATCTTTAAAATCGACTGCATAGTGCTGGGCCTCGCTCAACAGCGTGTCGCTATCCACTTTGAGGGGCAGGATGCCGTTGCCGGTATTCACGAAGCGGATGACATCGAGCAGCGACTTCACCGGATAAACTTCGACCCCGCCCACCATGGCAGCCTCGCGGGCATTTAATTCCGGCACGATCAGTCGAGGGATCTTTTTGCCGCGGGCTTCAATGGCGATGGGTAGCGCGCCGCGCACTCCGCGAATGCCTCCATCAAGCGAGAGTTCGCCGACGAACAGGCAGTCCGGCACCTCTTTCTTATTGAGCCCTCCGTAGGCGCCCAGAATTCCCAGGGCCATGGGCAGGTCGAACCCTGAACCCTCTTTGCGGATGTCGGCTGGCGCAAGATTGATGGTGATGTGGGTGGGCGGAATGTCGTAGCCGCAGTTCTTCAGGGCGGCACGCACCCGGTCGCGGCTTTCGCGGACCGCCGCGTCGGGCAGTCCTACGGTATGAAAATAATCTTCATTGGTCTTGATGCCGGAGACGTCCACCTCAACCTCAATGATGCTGGCATCAATGCCATACACCGCTGCGCTCAAAGTCTTATAGAGCATGAGGCTGTGGGCTCGCAGATTGCTGGTTCATCTCCGAGCCACCATGACCAATGAAGATCGGCCGCTGACCTGCACTTGAAGTCCACCATACATGCCCGACGGCAAAACCGTGGTGACGGCCGTCACAAGTGCAGGTGACGGACGAACCATGCAGTCCAGGCTATGTGGGCGCGAGCGTCCTCGCTCGTGCGGGGTTCGCCAATGCTGCCGCACGAGCGCGGACGCTCGCGCCCACATTAACCAGGGTTGCCCGAGAACCAAGTTGCCTAACATACCTCCATTGTGGTGGGCTCTGGCCCTGAACTAGGATTCAGCTAACCTGCATGGAAACCTGCGACTCCCAGCGCGGGTCCAGCATCAGTGTCGGCAGTTATGGACGAAGAAGAAGATCAACCCAAACGCCCGCCTCGCGCTCCGGGGCATCTGGAAAAAGAAGAAGCTCGGCTCTGGCGGATGGCCCTGGCCTTCCTTGTGTTGCTGGCCACCGGCCTGGCCGCACTTTCCTGGGAACGCCTGCAGGGTCTTCCGTATCACCTGGGGGCTATATCCATCGGCCTGCTGGTGCTGTCGATTCTGTTCGCGGCCTATGTGTACGGGCGGCGCCGCGAAGTTTCGGAACTGAAGCACCTGCTGCACGATCTGCACGACCGCACCGGCGTCACGCCTTCCGACGAGCAGCTCGACCAATTGACCCAGGTCATCCAGCGCTCCCAGCGAAGCTTCAAGGAACTCATTGACTCGTTTGACGACGTGGCCTTCGCCTGTTCGCTCGACGGTACCCTGCGGACGGTGAATCGTCGCGCCACCCAGTTGCTGGGCTTGGCTTACACCGGCGTGGTGGGTCACAAGATCGATGAGTTTCTGGACGAACCTCTGCGCGATGAGGTCGAGACTGGTCTTCCGCGCTTTCTGGAAAAACGCCGCTGGTCGGGACTGGTCCGGGTCCAGGTCAAGAACAGCACGCGGGCGCTCTATTTCGACTGTGTATTGAATGCCATCGTCAAGGGTGACGAGGTGGTGGGCATCAGCGCTCTCGCCCGGGATGTGACCGAAGAACGCGAGAAGGAACGCCGCTTCACCGAACTCTTTGAGACCCTGCAGGAAGGCGTGTACTTCAGCACGCCGGAAGGGAAGCTGCTCGATGCCAATCCCGCACTGATCCAAATGCTCGGCTGCAGCAGCCGGGACGAGCTGCTCTCTCTCGATCCCAGTACGCTCAATCTGGATCCCGGCCAGGGTCCGGTGCTGGGCAGGAGCGTGGACGATCGAGGAAGCGAGCGCAGCCGGGAACTCACGCTGCGCCGCAAAGATGGGACCACTGGCGTCTTTCTCGACACCTCGCGCGCAGTCTGGGACGGCGCGGGCAAGATTATCCGCTACCAGGGCACGCTGGTGGATGTGACCGAGCGGCGCAAGATGGAGAAAGCCCTGCGCCAGCAGGAAGAGTTTCAGCGGTATCTGCTGGAAAGCTTCCCCGACCTCATCCTGGTGGTTGGCCTGGATGGGCGATACAGCTTTGTCAGTTCGCGCATTCGCGATCTACTGGGGCGCGCCCCGGCGGAGATGCTGGGCAAAAAGGTGGATGACGCGGAGCAGGAGCAGTCCGCCGAATTTGTTGCCCTCTACCACGACGTGAGCACGGGCGCGAAGAAGTTCGGCTTCTGCGAGTTTGGGGCGCGCCATCGCGACGGCAGCTGGCGCACCATGCGGGCCAATGCCAGCCCGTTGTTCGACGCCGAAGGCAAGGCCAGCGGGGTGATCGTGTCGGTGCGGGACATTACCTTCGAGAGAAAGCTGGAACAGCAGATCATCCAAAGCGAACGCCTGGCGGCCATGGGGCAGATGATCGGAGGCTTTGCCCACGAACTGAACAACCCTCTCACCAGCATCATGGGCGTGGCCGAGCTTCTGCAGGAAGGCGAACAGGCTGAAACCACGCGTAAGCATCTGGTGATGTTGCAGCAGCAGGCCCGGCGTGCGGCCGACATTGTGCAGAACCTCATGTACTTCTCGCGCCCGCCGGCCCCGGGAAGGGGTCCCATCAACCTGAACGAACTGGTGCAGCGCACCCTGCACCTGCACGCGTACTCCCTGCGCAAAAACAATATTACGGTGGACTATCTGCCGCAGCCCTCCTTACCGGTTGTTACCGGCGACGCGCATCAGCTGATGCAGATTTTTCTCAACCTCATCCTGAACGCCGAACAGGCCGTGCGCGAGGCCCGCGATCGCGGCACGCTGCGGATCCGGCTGGAGAAGAGCAATAAGTCGGTTGCGATCGTCTTTCAGGACGACGGACCTGGCATCGCCGCCGACGTTCTGCCCAACATCTTCGACCCGTTCTACACCACGAAGCGGCCGGGACGCGGTACCGGACTGGGCTTGAGTATCTGCAAAGCGATTTTGCGCGAGCACGGAGGAGAGATTGAAGCCAGCTCCGGGCCCGGCGGCGGGGCGGTGTTCAAAGTCACGCTGCCGGTGCCGGATACTCCGGCGAGCGTTTAGTACCCAAAAATGGAGGACGGGCGTCTCGCCCGTCTTTGCAGGGAGTACGAATCGACGGGCGGGACGCCCGTCCTCCATCTGCGAGTTGCAGAGTCTTAGCGTTCCACTGCCATCGCGACCGCATTGCCCCCACCCAGACACAGCGCGGCAATGCCGCGATGAACGTCGCGGCGCATCATCTCATAGATGAGCGTAACCAGCACTCGCGCCCCGCTGGCCCCGATGGGATGCCCGATGGCAACAGCGCCGCCATTGACGTTGACCTTGCTGGGAACGAGTCCTAGCTCGCGCATCACCCCCAGCGCCTGCACCGAGAAAGCTTCGTTGAGTTCGTACAAGTCCACGTCTTCATTCTTCCAGCCGGTCTTCTCCCAGATTTTCCGGACGGCATCAACCGGCGCCATCATCACCCACTTGGGATCAATACCGCTGGTGGCCTGGGCTACGATGCGCACCATGGGTGGAGCGCCCAGCTCTTTCGCCCGCTTCGCACTGGTTACCACCAGCGCCGCGGCGCCATCGTTCACCCCCGGAGCATTGCCGGCGGTGACGGTTCCATCTTTCTTGAAGGCTGGCTTCAGTGAACGGAGAACTTCGATGGTGGTGTCTTCGCGCGGAGACTCATCTTTGTCGAAAGTCACCGGCACGCCGCCCTTTTTCTTCGGGGCCAGCTCCACCGGAACAATCTGCGACTTGAATCGGCATTCCTTGATCGCAGCCAGCGCCTTGCGGTGAGAGTTGAGCGCGAACTCGTCCTGCTCCTCGCGCGTGATGGCGTATTTTTCCGCCACGTTCTCGCCGGTGACGCCCATGTGGTAGTCGTTGAAAATGTCCCACAGGCCGTCGTTTACCATGGAATCGACAATCTGCGCGTTGCCCAGGCGATATCCCTTGCGCGCTTGCGGCAGAAGATAGGGGGCATTAGTCATCGATTCCATACCGCCGGCAACGACGATGGAACTGTTTTCCGTCTGGATGGCCTGCGCCGCCAGCGCGACTGCTTTGAGTCCGGAACCACAAACCTTGTTGACGGTCATGGCACCCACTTCCGGAGGCAGTCCGCCGAAGATTGCGGCCTGGCGCGCGGGATTCTGTCCCAACCCGGCAGAAACCACATTGCCCATGATGCATTCGTCCACCAGTTTGGAATCGAGACCGGCGCGCTTTACCGCCTCGCGGACCACGATAGCACCCAGTTGCGTGGCGCTCAGATCAGACAGACTTCCCTGGAATTTTCCTACCGGCGTGCGACAGCCGGAAATGATGACGACCTCGTCGTTAGCAGCCATTTATGTGCCTCCGCGATGATTTCCGTGTTCAATTATAGATGCGCGCGGCATCATAAAAGATCGAAATTCGCACCTCACCCACTGTGCTGCATCGAACCGTGAGCGCATCATTCACGACGTTGTTGAAATGCAAAAGCGTCAGCGATGAGAAAACTTTGGTGCCGCAAAACTTCGATAACGACGCTAGCATTCGCGAAAATTTCTTCGTCCACGCTCGCTGGTGACTTTGGTTCAGCGGTCGCATGCGCGAGCGAGCGTCATTTTTTTCTTGACATCACTTTTTATTGACTCTATACATTCAATTAGTTGCAACAGACGACCGTTGCTATAGCAAGTCCATGAAAAATGGAAAGGGAGAATAGAAACCATGGCAACCAAGAAAAAGGCAAAGAAGAAAAAGAAGCACTAAGAGAAGTAACAGCAAAGCAGCAAACAGGGGACGCGGAAGCGTCCCCTAAGTTTTTCTGCACGGAAAATCCCCCCTTGTCATCCTGAGCGAAGAAATGCGATTCGCTTGCGAATCGCATTACGCAGTCGAAGGACCCCTACCCGCAGGGTAAACGCTCTCGCCTGTTGGGGGCTTTCGAATTGCGCCACGAAACCCCACCACCCGGCCTCTCACTGACTATAGGGGTCCTTCGACTCCGTAGCTGCTTCGCGAAGCGAAGCAGTTACTCCGCTCAGGATGACAGCGATGGCGGATGACAGTTATCTTTGCCGCGCGGTGGCGGCCTGGTTTTGCGGCGAGTGTTCCTGCAGTTGCTTCTCGGTGGCGGGACACAGATTGCGATAGGCGCAGAATTTGCAATAGAAGCCGGTCTTGGGGTGAAATTTCCCGGCGGCGACGTTTTCAGAGACTGCCTGCACCCGGCTCTTCGCCGCTTCCAGTTCAGCGTCGCTGCGCCGGGTGACGACCGCGCTGTTTCCTTCCAGGTTATAGAGCACCAGGCGGTCGGCGTGGTATCCCCACTTTTCGCGCGCCGCCATGGCGTAGATGGAAAGCTGCAGGCTCTCGTCGGAATCTTCCTGCGATTGGGCCCTGCCGGTTTTGTAGTCGGTAATCACGACGCCGCCGTCGGGCAACCGGTCGATGCGGTCGATGCGCCCGACCACCGTGACCTCGCCCACCTTCACATCGAAGAATTCCTCGGTGTGCAGCACCTGGGGTACAGGAGTGCGGCGGAATGAGATCAGAAAATCTTTTAGCTGCTGCACTCCCTGCGCCTCGTAGAGGTCGTGCTGGTAACGGTCCTGCATACCGGCCTGGGCGAGATCGTCGCGGAAGAACTGGATCAGTTCGTCGTCGGCCATGGGGCGCTCCAGGCGAACCGAATCGTAATAGGCGCGCAACACGCGATGCATGACTGCGCCATACTGCATGGCAGCGGGGACCTCGTCGGGGATTTTCCACTCCCGCTCCAGCTTGAATTGCAGCGGGCAGGTCTCATAGGTCTGCACCGCGCTGGCGCTCAGCCGGGAATGCAGGCTGGCAGAGGGCGGCAGGGCCAGCCATTGGTTAGTGCGGGTCATGGTTGCCGGCGCCGCCGCCTCGGCAAACATATCGGTCTGAAAACCGCGGGGCGGGGCCTGCACCAGCCAGCGGCGCAGGCTGGTGTCCTTCAGCAGGTCACGCAGGAAGCCGGCCGGAGTGAGATCTTTTTTCCCGGTCCCCTTCTTGGCGTAGATGGTAAGTGAATCACGCGCCCGGGTCATGGCCACGTAAAACAGACGCCGCTCTTCCTGCTGACACAACTCCTTGTCATCGCCCTGGGCGATCGAGTCCGGGTCATACAGCTCCCGCGGCAACTCAATCAGCGCTTCCTGATAATTCAGGGGAAAAGAGCCTGAGTTGGCGCGAAGGATGAAAACGTGAGGAAACTCCAGGCCTTTGGCGGCGTGCGCCGTCATCAGGGGAACTGCGTCATCGTCGCTCGACGAAAGAGGAATCACTCCCCGGGCTTCCCTGAAATATTCGAGGTAATCGAGAAGCTCGGCAATCTCCCCGGTTTTGGTGATTGCTTTTTTCTCCCATTCGCTCACGAACTCGAGGACCGCCTGCAGCACTCTGGAGTCGCGATTCAAGGCAAAATCGCGTACCAGGATGTTCACCGCGGCACGGCCTTTGGCGCCGGCGGCCGGCAATGTCGGATGCGAGTCTGCCGCACGCGCTCGAGAACCGCTCCGCCACCCTCGATCCGGGAAAGCACCAGCGCGATGGCCGAAGTGCCGGCATCGCGGGGAAGCGCCTTGATGCCGGAGCGCAGCTTTTCCGGGTCGATGGCAAACTGCGGCAGCGCTGCCACGCGAAACAGGCTGGCGCCATCCGCATCCGAGACCACCGCGCCCAGGCAGGCGAAGAGGTCACGCGCCTCGGGCGTATCCATCACGTCCATGTTCTCGATGGTGAACGGAATGTTTTGCCGCACCATCTCAGCCGCCAGCTGATCGCGATTCACGTGGGTGCGATACAGGACGGCGCAGTCGCTCCACCGGCACCGAAACTTGCGGCGCAATTCGCGCAGCTTCGCAATCACCTCGCCCGATTCCGTGTCCTTGGTGTCGAGCACAACCGCTTCCACCGGCGCGCGCGGCAGCTCGTTTCCCAAACACGCCGCATCTTCCTCGCGAGCTGAGACCAGGACCGAGCGCTGGTAGGCGGTGGAACCGCGTCCCGCATCGAACACGTTCGGGTTTTTCGAGATGTGGGCGAAGGCGCTGTGCAGAATCGGCGACAGCGAGCGCCGGTTTTTCTCCAGCTTGATCAGCTTCGCTCCGGAAAAGTGGCGCTGAAACAGGACAAAGGCAGCGCTCGAGGCCCCGCGGAAGCGATAGATGGCCTGGTCCGGGTCTCCCACCGCGAAGACGTTGCGTTCCGCTCCTGCGAGTTTTTGCAGCACCTTGACCTGGGCGAAATTAACGTCCTGAAACTCGTCCACCAGGATGAAGCGGGCGCCCGCCCGGCTCGCCAGTTCGCTGTTCTGCTGCAGCAAATGGTGGGCGTTGGTAATCATGTGGCCGAAGGTGCCCAGGTTGTCTTCCCGCAGCATGCGTTCCACGGTGGTAAATACGCCGGCGATTTCGCGGCACCGCCCCACCACTTCTTCGTCCGACAGGGTGCCGGCGTCTTTGGATTTGCTCACCCGCGGGACAGGCAATTCGCCGCGCTCCAGCCTCCGAACATATTCTTCGTATTGCTCCGGGCTGACCAGTTCGTCGTGGCAGTGCCGGAAGAAGGTCAGCAGGTCATCGAAAAACTTGCTGAGCCGGGCGGCGCGAATGTAGTAGTTCAGGTTCAGTTCACGGATGCGGCGGCGCAGATAAATCCACAGGTCCTGATCGTCCACCACCCCGAACTTCCTGCCGCACTGGTCGAGAAGAACGTTGCAATAATCGTGAAAGGTGGCAAGCCGGAGGCCGGAGAGGTTGGTCCCGCGCAACTCGGCCTCTACCCGCTGCCGCATCTCCTGGGCCGCATTCCTGGTGTAGGTGACGGCCAGGATTTCGTCCGGCCGGGCGTGTCCTTCGCGGACCAGGTGGGCGATGCGCCGGGTGAGAACGGTAGTCTTCCCCGTGCCCGCGCCGGCGATGACCAACACCGGCCCGTGGACATGTTCGATAGCTTCGCGCTGGCGCTCGTCGGGCTCGAACGACCGGGGATGTGAGTTGGGTCTTGCCACTGCCACTGAGCAGGAGAATATCAGAGAAGCTTGAGGATTTTTCTGAGGAGAACCTTATTGCAGCTCGGCCAGGGCAATGGCGGTCGCCGCGATGGCCGCGGTTTCAGCTCTTAGGATGGTGCTGCCTAAAGAGGCCGCCACCCAGCCGGCTGCCTGGAACGAATTCAGTTCCGAGCCGGTCCAGCCACCTTCCGGGCCAAAGGCCAACGTGACCTCACCCGCCGCGGGGTTCGATTGCAGCGCATCTTTCAACATCACCTGTTCCTCCGATTCGGCCAGCACAACCCGCGTGCCGGCAACCATCGTCAGGGCCGCGCTGAGGGCTACAGGCTGCAGGATTTCCGGCACGGACGCTCGCCGCGATTGCTCCGAAGCCTGGAGAGCAATGCGTTGCCATCGCTCCACCCGTTTCTGGGCAGCTTTGGCGAGATGGGACTCGGTGCGATCCGCAATGACCGGAACGATTCGAACCACGCCCAGCTCCACACACTTCTCGATGGCCCACTCCATGCGATCAAATTTGAAGATGGAAAGGACCACAGTGAGCCTGGGGGCCGGGTTTACAGGGATGATCTCGCCGAGGTCGAACTCGACTCGATCGTTCGTGATGTTGGAGATGCGCCCGCGGCGGATGCTCTCTCCCGTGGCGATGTCAAACTCCTGCCCGACCCGTCCGCGAAGTACTTGCGCGAGGTGCTGGGCGTGCGCGCCGACTAGAGCGGCGCGATTGCCGGAAACTTCGTCGGCGATCCAGCGGCGGCGCGTCATGCGGATACGGCCTGCATCATTTATCGCTCTCTGTCATCGCGCTCTGTCATCCTGAGCGGAGGGACGTTCGCTCGCTTGCGAGCGAACGTACGGAGTCGAAGGACCCCTACCCGCGAAACAACTCTCATTCTTCCAGGCTTGCTTTAAAAGTCCAGAGAGGCCCCGGTCCGTCCGCCTCGGACTCGCTATAGGGGTCCTTCGACTGCGTATCTGCTTCGCGAAGCGAAGCAGTTACTCCGCTCAGGATGACAATTTTATCCGAAAATGTCTTTGACTTTGCCCAGCAGGGTGCGGCGTTGGGGACGGTTTTCCACCCGGGTCATGCCTTCGAGCTCGACGAGCAACTCGCGCTGGCGTTTATTGAGCTTGCCCGGAGTCTGCACTCTGACTTCGACGAACAGATCGCCTTTGCCGTGTCCATTGAGGATGGGTACGCCCTTGCCCTTGATGCGCAGCGTGGTGCCCGACTGAGTGCCTTCCGGCACCTTCAGCGCCTGCGGGCCTTCAAGAGTGGGAACACTGATTTCTACGCCCAGGGCCGCTTGTGAAAATGAAACTGGGATCACACAGTGCAGATCGTTCCCCTCGCGCTCGAAGAAGGGATGCTCTTTCACATGCAACACGACGTAGAGGTCGCCGGGCGGGCCGCCGTGCAGACCGCCTTCTCCGTAGCCGGTGAAGCGGATGCGGGTGCCATCTTCCACGCCGGCGGGAACTTTTGCATCCACCGTGCGCTGGCGCAGCACCCGGCCTTCCCCTTTGCATTTGGCGCAGGGATCGGTGACCACGCTGCCCGTGCCCTGGCAAGTAGGACAGGTGCGCGCAATGCTGAAGAAGCCCTGCTGGTAGCGGACTTGTCCCCGGCCATTGCAGGAACGGCAGGTGATGGGAGCTTTGCCTGGGGCTGTACCTGAACCTCGGCATTCTTCGCAGGTCTCGTGGCGCCGCACCGTGACTTTGGCTTCGGTGCCGAAGACCGCGTCCTCGAATTCCATGTTGATGTCTTCGCGCAGATCCGCGCCGCGCTGGGTGCGGCTGCGGCGGCGCGTGCCTCCGCCAAAAATTTCTCCCAGGCCGAAGAAGTCGCCGAAGATATCGCCCAGGTCGGTGGCGTCGAAGCCCGCGCCCGCGCTTCCGCCCAGACCGGAATGACCGAAGCGGTCATACACGCTGCGCTTTTCGACATCCGCCAGCACCGCGTAGGCTTCGCTGCACTCCTTGAATTTTTCTTCCGCGTCGGGATTGTTGGGATTGCGGTCGGGATGGAACTGCAGCGCCAGCTTGCGATAGGCGCTTTTGATCTCCTGCTCGGTGGCGGTGCGGGCCAGGCCCAGCACCTCATAGTAGTCGCGTTTTCCGTTGCTGGTCAGAATGGCCTTTCCTCGAATCCTTTCCGGTCTTTCATTTTCAGATTACACCGGGGTTCAGTGCCTGGGATTGCGCGCGACCCTCACCATCGAAGGACGGAGCAGGCGGTCTTTCAATTTGTAACCGCGCTGCAGTTCTTCGAGTACATGATGGTCCTCGGCTTCCTCAGTGTCCACCACTTCAATGGCCTGGTGAAGATGAGGATCAAAAGGTTCACCCTTGGCAGGGATGGGACGAAGTCCCAGTTTGGCGAGCGCATCCTGCATTTGCTTGTAGATGAGTTCGACGCCGCCGCGAAATTCCGACTTGTCCGAAGCGCTGGTGTGCAAGGCGCGCTCAAAGCTGTCCAGAATGGGCAGCAAGGCCTTCAACGCGTCGGTGACGGCATACTCGCGGAATTCCTGTTGCTCGCGGACGGTGCGCTTGCGGGAATTCTCGAACTCGGCCTGCAGGCGAGCCAGGCGGTCAAGCAACCCGTCCCGCTCCGTCTTCAGCTTGTCGAACTCGGTGGCTGTAGCCGCCGCCCCAGCACCGTCTTCCCCTGCAGGCAATTCATGCTCGGGGTCGAGCTCCACTGGATCGACTTCGGATTTTCCGTTTCCTCTTGCCATATGAATGCTCACTCAGATTCGTTCAGGATCTTGTCAAACAGCCGAGCGATGTACGACACCGCCGTCATGGTGTGCTGGTAGTCGATGCGTGTGGGTCCGATCACCGCCAGCGACCCCATCACATCGTCACCGACTCGAGCCGGCGCGCCGATGAGCACAAAATTTCGCATCGACGGCAGCGCTTCGTCCAGTCCGATCACCACCCGGACCGCTTCCTGCTTGGCGTCCAGGTACGCCCCCAGCAGCTCAACAATTTTCTGCTTTTCTTCCAGGGTCTGCAGCAGCTCCTGCAGACGTTGCCGGTCCTGCTCGCCGGTTACTAGATTGGATGCTCCTTCGACGAAAACGACTTGCGCGGTTTCGTCGGCGATCAGGGCCCCCTGGCGGTAGAGTTGCTCCACCGATTTCATCAGTCGATCGTACTCGCTGCGCTCCTGCTCGAGCCGGCGCGCCAGCTCCGCCCGCATCGCCTCCATGGTCCAGCCGCGAAAATTGTCGTTGATAAAGCGCGCCGCGGCGTCCAGATCAGCCTGCGGGAGATCGAGCCGCAGGACCCGGTCCCGCACCAGGCCGGATCGCGTCACCAGCACCGCCAGGACTTTCTGGTCGCCCAGCCGGGAAAAGTACACATGCTCGAGCGCGTTTTTGGGGCCGCCGACGGCGACGGTAATACCGACATTGTGCGAGATCAGGGACAGCACGCGCGAAGTGCGCTCCATGAACTCCTGCACGTCGGAAACCCCATGCAACGAGTCCTTAATAATGCCCTGGTCTTCCTGCGAAAGGCTGGCCTTGCCCGTAAGCTGTTCTACATAATAGCGATACGCCTCTGAACTGGGCACGCGGCCGGCCGAGGTATGGGGTTGCTCGAGGTAGCCGGCGTCGGCGAGATCGGCCATGACATTGCGAATCGTGGCCGGGCTCAGACCTTCCCGGTTGGAGCGCGCCAGCGTTCGCGAGCCCACGGGGTCGCCGGTGGCAATAAAGGTCTCCACGATGGCGGTCAGAATCTCGCGTTCCCGCTCCCCAATAGGGGGTCCAGATGGCATATTAAGTACTTTTAATCCAGAAACTTAGATTATGAAACCAACAATACTCCAGTTTCGATTCTAGGAAGCGCAACCCCGCCTGTCAAGGCTTAGCACTCTGAGGTCTAGAATGCTAATCTCTTGACTTAATGTAGGCGCGGGCGTCCCGCCCGTGCACTGCTGGGGGTGCCGGAACCCCATCTTTCAGCAAACCGAGGCACACGTATTAAAGGATCGTGTATTAAAGGATTCGTGGCGTAGATTTCCGGTCGCTTGTCGAAGGCATGCGAGCAGCGCCAGCCCAGATCCAGACAAGACGAAAAGAATAATGATGATGGAGAAACGAACATGAACAAGCAGAATTTTCTGCCGGGTCTGGTGCTGGTTTTGTTTTTTGGCAGTACTGCCCTGGGGCAGGCAGCGCCGGGGCACGGAAGCGATTCGTCTCTGCTGGCCGCCACTCCGCCCATGGGCTGGAACAGTTGGGATGGCTACGGCACCACGGTCAAAGAGGCCGACGTCAAAGCCAATGCTCAGTGGCTGGCCGAACACTTGAAACCTTTCGGCTGGCAATACGTGGTCGTGGACATGGAATGGTTCGTCACCAATCCCACGCCGGAAGGGAATTCCAAGACTTCGCAGTACAGTATGGACGACTCCGGACGGTACACGCCGGCGGCGAACCGATTTCCGTCAGCCGCCAATGCTGCCGGCTTCAAGCCTTTGGCGGATTATGTTCATTCGCTCGGACTGAAGTTCGGCATTCATATTCTGCAGGGCATTCCTAAACAGGCGGTGGAGAAGAATCTCCCGATCTCGGGGTCGCCCTATCATGCCGCGGACGCCGCGGACACTTCCCACACCTGCTCGTGGAACTTCGATAACTACGGCCTCGACGCATCGAAGCCCGGAGCGCAGGCCTATTACGATTCGATTGCGAAACTTTATGCCAGTTGGGACGTGGACTTGATCAAGGTGGATTGCATCAGCAGCCGTCCGTACAAGGGCGATGAGATCCGAATGTTGAGTACGGCGCTGGCCAAGACTGGCCGGCCGATTGTTCTGAGCCTTTCGCCCGGGCCGGCTCCGCTGGAAAAAACGGAGGAGATGCGGAAGTATGCCCAGATGTGGCGAATTTCAAACGATATCTGGGACCTGTGGCACAGTACTGTCGATTATCCCCAGGGCCTGGGAGACCAGTTCGCAAACGTAGCGAAATGGGCGGGCAAGGCGCAGCCGGGGCACTGGCCGGATGCGGACATGCTTCCCCTGGGATATCTGGGGCCGGCTCCCGGATGGGGGCAGCCGCGCTACACCCGGCTTACGCACGACGAGCAGAGAACATTTCTTACGCTGTGGTGCATCTTTGCTTCACCGCTGATGGTGGGCGGCGACCTGCCCGGGCCGATGCCTGGACGACTGCGTTGCTTACCAATCCCGAAGTCATCGCGGTTGATCAGCACTCCACCGGGAATCATCCCGCCATCACGACGGACCAGACGGTAGTGTGGGTGGCACGATCGAACGCGGCGGGCAGCAACTCTCTGGCGGTTTTTAATCTTACCGAGTCCAGCCAGAAAGTCCGGTATGAATGGAAAGACCTGGGTTTCACCGGCGCGAAATACAAACTGCGGGACCTGTGGGAACGGAAAGATCTCAGTCCCGCAGATTCGCTCACCGTGACCCTGCCGCCGCATGGCAGCGTGCTGTACGGAGCGTCCCCGGTGCAGAAAGTTGCGCACTGAACCCTCCGGTCGCGCAGACATCCTTTCAGCCCGCCCCGTTGTTTTCGCTCCGGATGGATTGCCAGGCAAGGTGTCGGCGGACCCAAGTCTCGTATTTACGCCCGCGCTAGTCCAGAAAATTGGTTTAATCAGGTGAATGTTCTGGTCAAAATGGAACATCTTGCAGCCGGGCAAGGCTGCATTATTCAAGAGTGAAGGCCACGAAGAGGGAAGCGCTGGCGATCCGGTGTCCCACCTGCGGCGCCAGGCCGGGGGAGAAGTGTGAACTCGGTACCGGCCAACCGCGTACCGACCCTCATCGGAATCGACGCTTGGTGGCTTTGGATAAGGGACCTCTCACCTGACCCATCGCCGCTCATCTTAGCCCGATAACCGCTGTAGACTCCGGCATTTGCCTCCTGATGCCTTTTCGGCGGCCGGACCCATTCCGCTGTCTTGGCAAAGAGGAGTCCCGCAGAACTCCTTGATGGCTGTGCAGTATTGCTCAGACGCAAGGAATTCTTAGTGAGATAGTTTTCACATTCCGGGGGGTAGCGTTATGTGGATTCTTTCAGGACATCAGACCAAAGAGACACTCAGGCAATCCTGCTCGCAACTCGAATTGCTGGTTCTGGAGCGCACAGCGGAGTTGCAGAGCCTTTCTCAGCGGCTTCTCAGAGTGCAGGATGAGGAAAGGCGCCGGGTAGCTCGCGACTTGCATGACAGCACCGGCCAAACCCTCACGGCCTTGAAGATATGCGTTGACCTGCTGCAAAGAAAGCTGGGCAAGGACAAGCGAACCCACGATGAGATTTCCGACATTGCGCGTCTGGTGGATGCGGCGCTTCAGGAAATTCGTACCACCTCCTACCTGCTGCATCCGCCCATGCTGGACGAAGCCGGTTTCACCAGCGCGGCGCAGTGGTATATCACGGGCTTTTCACAGCGCAGTGGGATGAAAGTGCGGATGGACTTTTCACCGGAGGTTGCGCGCTTGCCGGACACGATTGAGATTGCGCTGTTCCGCGTGCTGCAGGAAAGCCTCACCAACGTGCATCGCCACTCGGGAACGTCCGAGGTGGAGGTCCGCTTTCAGCGGGACGCGCGGGCTGTAATTCTTGAAGTGCGAGACTATGGACGCGGCATGCCCAAAGAATGGTTGAGTCGCCTGAGCCCGATCGCTCAAGACTCAGGCGTAGGGTTGGCTGGAATGCGCGAGCGCTTGAATGAGCTGAAGGGGGGATTGGAAATAGAAGCAGCCGATCCCGGCACCAGACTGCGGGCTGTTGTCCCTCTGCTTGCGGAACTGCAACCGCTGACTCTGGAGGGCTCAGCGGCTCTGCAATTTCCTTTAGCCGGAGCCACCGAACTGACGCTCAGCCACGCCCTGCGAATGTAAACGGAATACCGCCCTGCGTTCTGTGATCACTCTGGTCAGACCAACTTGGGACTTTTGGTCGCCACCAGCACTGCCAATACGGTGGCCGTGTTGCGAACGTTTCCCGCGATGGTGATAAGCGCTTCCGACACCGGCGGATGTTGCTCCGCCAGTCCCTCAAGACGTTCACTTACGCCGTGGAGTTGGGCAACTTCGTTCAGGATCGCGTCAAGGGGCATGGATACACCGCTCTTCCGGAGAAACCTAAGGTGTGGGAAGACTTCAGATGGACTGGCTTAGTTCAGAAGACCTGAAAGAGGAGAAGGGTTAACCACCTCAAAACTAACCATAACACGCCGGGGAGCAATTTACTTGTTCCGAATTGACCTATATGACCGTTTCGGGGCGTCATTCGTCTTACGCTCCGCAGGCCGGATTCAGGCTCAAAGTCAGAAATGCGGCCAATTGGCTGGCCTCGGGGAGCAGGTCAGAGTTTGCTGGTTAGGCAAAATCTAGCCGAGCCAAACTGATAGGCTAGCCCATTTGCTTTCGAGATACTGTACAAAATTGCTCACTTGATTTCCCGTGCATTTGGGCCACGATTTATGCTGGTGTTCTGGCCTTTGGGACTAAAATGGATGCTGATGAGTCCAGTGGCAAGCAGTAAGAAGAACCGTGAATTCGATCCTATCACCTTTCTCGCGACCATTGGCGAGGGCAGGAAGAGCCTGACTGTTGTCAAGAAACAAAGGATCTTCAGTCAAGGGGATGCGGCCGACGCCGTGTTCTATATCCAGAAAGGTCAAGTCAGGTTGACCGTTGTTTCCAAGATCGGTAAAGAAGCCACGATCGGAATCCTGGATGCGGGGAATTTTTTCGGTGAAGGTGCCCTGGCAGGGCAGTCTGTCCGCATGGGATCTGCGACTGCCATGAGCGAATGCCAGCTTCTGCGCATCGACAAGAAGGCCATGATGAGCGCGCTTCATCGAGAGCACGCGTTTTCCGATTTGTTTGTCTCCTACCTGCTCTCGCGCAATATCCGCTACGAGGAAGACCTGGTTGACCAGTTGTTCAATTCCAGTGAAAAGAGACTGGCCCGCGTCCTGCTGATGCTGGCTCACTTTGGCAAGGAAGGCGTGCCCGAGACTGTCGTCCCGAAAATCAGTCAGGAAACTCTGGCCGAGATGGTGGGCACGACTCGTTCGCGAGTCAGCTTTTTCATGAACCGCTTCCGAAAGTTGGGTTTCATTCACTACGCCGGAGGCGAGGAGGGCGGGTTACAGGTCCACAGTTCACTGCTGAATGTCGTACTGCACGATTGAGCGCTTCGGTTCGTGCCTTCTCATCAATTTCCGCTTTCTACCCACAAAATACATAAACCACGAAGGACACGAAGTACCACGAAGGCTTTGGTCCCAAGGGTTTACTTTGTGTACCTTCGTGACCTTGGTGGTTCAAGGGTTTCGAAATTGCGCTACCTGTAGCCCGCGACTTTGCGCGGTGTGCCGACCGCGGTGGCAGACGTAATCAGGTAGTCCTGGTAGTCGATGGTGAAGGATGCACGGCCTCCCAGTCGAATGGCGCTGGTGCTGCGATTGGACAGCGGGAGCCAGAAATCGCCCACCTTTGCGTAAACCTGTTCGATCCTGGTTTCTTTGGTCCAGAAGGAGGGATTTTTCGCGGGGACCGCATCAATGCGGACCACGGCAAAGTCTTCCGCATCCACCCAGATGCGGCCGCGATACAGCAGTTTATCGCCGGTCCGCGGCTCCACTGAAAGAATGTAGGCCAGACCCAAAGGCGTGCTCTCGTAGCCATCCAGAGTGAACTTGTAGTTGTCGCGATTGAGAGCGACGTGGCTTTGTTTCTCTTCCGAGGCTGCCTCTTTCTCGCTCTGCAGCATTCGTTTAAATACTCGGTCGATAATGAGCTGAGATCCTTTTTCCGACCGGATGCTGAATTCCTTGGTTCCTGGAGTGCTGTACTTTACATCCACCGTCATCTCCGCCGCCCTGGAGCCGGGGAAGCCGTGATACTCCAGGCGATAGATACGGGTCCCCTGGTAGGAGCCCAGTGCCCGGGCGCGTTCCAGGTTTCTCTGTATGAGGTTGGTCACGATTTCTTCCGTGCTCAGTTGAATGTGGGGCACTGCCACTAGTGCTTCCGCCGGTTGCGCGGAGGCGATCGGCGACAAACCGAGGCCGATAACGAACGAGAGGGCAAGATGGGCGGAACGGACGTGAGGCTTCATGCTTGGACCCGGCTTCCTCAAAGATAACCCGAGCGCTTTCTCTAAAAGTGGTCAATTTTGACCAGATTTGGCTACCCCCTCAGCCTGACAATTCTACTCGTCTTGTCATCTATCGATCGATGGCTTCTCAACTGCTGGGTTTACAGCGTTCCAAGCGATTCGAAGTAGTCGTCCCCGGCGCAAGCTGCTCAACAGCCTTTGCAAATCCGCTCAAGGAGGGCGACATCGCGTGCGCGTTCACCTCATCAATCCCAGTGAAGTTTCTTTTGGCACCGCGGTCATAACCCCGCGCTGGTTATATGTGCTTGCAGCAGCGACACCTGCGAGCTTTGGCGATCCCTGCCTGGTGGACGAGACCCTGGAGCCGGTAAAGCTGGACCAGATTCAACCCGACGATATTGTCGGCATCGGCATTCACACCGCCAACGCGCTCCGCGGCTACAAAATCGGGAAATTGGCCCGCGAGCGCGGCGCCTACGTGGTGTTTGGAGGCATTCACGCCACCCTCTACCCCAACGAGGCTCACGAACTGGGCGGCGCTCATGCGGTCGTCAAGGGCGATGGTGATGTGGTCTGGTCCAGGGCATTGTCGGATTGCGCCAAGGGCGCGCCGCTGGCGATCTACGAAGGCGGCCGCATTGAAGCCGACTCGTTCCTGCCTGCCCGCTGGGACCTGGTGCCGCGCAAGAGCTATATGTGGGCCTCGGTGCAGACGGTTCGGGGCTGCCCCAAGCATTGCTCCTTTTGCTCGGTTTGGCGGACTGACGGTCAGCGTCCCCGGCAGCGTTCCTCGGATGTCGTGATCGAGGAAATCGTCCAACTCAGGCGACTGGGATTTCGCTTCATCGCACTCGCCGACGACAATTTTTATCCCGTGACTCTCACCGACCTTCGCTTGGCCGAGGAGCAACACAACGCGCACCGGCTTAATGAACTTAAGACCATCCGGGCCGAGCGCTTTGAACTCATGCGGCGCCTGGCCCAGTTGCCGCCCGACACGATTTTCTTCACCCAGATCACCATGGAGGCGGCCGAAGATGTTGAGTTCCTCGATGCCATGCAGGCGGCCCACATCAAAGGGGCGCTGGTGGGAGTCGAGGCGGTGACTCCGGCAGGATTGAAAGACGTTTACAAGGAATTCAACTGTGCCGGAGACGATCTGGTCAAACAGTTGAGGACTTTTCGCCAGCACGGCGTGTATATCCTGGGCTCGTTTATTTTTGGCCTGCCCAGCGACCGGCCGGAAACCTTTGATGCCACCGCGCTGGCCGCCGTGCAGGCAGAGATGGCTTTTGCCCAATTTGTCACGCTGACACCTTATCCCGGCACCGTGGACTTCATCCGCTGGGAGAAGCAAATGGAGGCGGCGCCGGTGGAGGTTGCCGGCATCCCCATCACCCGGCGCTGGCTTATTCCGCAAGCCCTGCGCCCCAAACTGTATTGGCCTCACCCCACGATGTCGGCGGAGGAAATCCGACAGCGCACGCAATCCGTCTGGGACACGTTTTATGGTCTGAAGTCCATCTGGATGCGATCCCGCTTCATAAAATCGATGCGCGCCCGCCTGGCATTTGTGCTGATTTCCAAAATCTACCGGCAGATGTATGCCGATACCGGAATCGCCACCGACAGTGCCCGCGTGTCACGTTCGGCGCAGTGGGCCCGCTGGCTGGCCAAGCCCTGCCAGAAACTGTTTGCGGCGTCTCCCATGCCGGACCTTGAGATTCCGGGGACTTGGGGAGCAACCGCCGTGCTCGAGCAGAACACTTCCGCCAGCGATTGAGCGGGCATCAGGTCCAATTCACGTTTCTTTGCGTCCTTTGCGGTACCTAATCTTTGCGCCCTTTGCGGTCAAAGGTTTGACCTCGCCGGCAACCGTTCAAAAGTCCTGACCGCAAAGGGCGCAAAGAAAAGAGACACCGCAAAGGACGCAAAGAAACCGCAAAAAAAGGCCAGCCGAGCAATGGACTCGGCCGGCCTTTCTGGTCTCGCGCCTTCGGCCTGGTTTATTGCCGCGCCTTTCTTTTTGCCGCCGAGGACGTTCTCTTGGTTTCCTCGGCCTTGATCAGGGTCAGAGAATCGGCGGCGTTGAAGGGAAATTCGCGGACTGACTGTTGCCCCGTCGTACTGAGGGTCACATCCACGCGCCGGTTGCTGGCCAGGATGATGGTCCTCATGTGATCAAGCACTCTCTGCCGTTCCGCCGGAGTCAGTTCAGGGTTCTGCTCGACTGCATCTCTCACCTGAGCGTCGGTCAGGTTCTGTTCTTCCCCCACGGCCTTGGTTTCGAGGCTGGCATCGGGAACGCCGTGTTCGACGAGGAATTGCCGGGTGCGCTGGACCCGCCGTTCGGAGAGGGCCTGATTGTATTCCATCGTGCCCCGCGGGTCGGCGTGGCTTCTGAGAATCAGGTGGGCATCCGGCTTGAGCTCCAGATATTTCTGGAAATCGTCAGCCAGCGAAACCAGGGTTTGCTGCTGGCTGGCCAGCAGCCCGCCGTCGGGATGCTCGGGCGTGGGCTTGGCGGTGGGAAAGTAAATGCTGTGCAAGGCCAGCCGGCCTTCGAGGCGCCTGACTTCCGGCGAAACCGGCGGCGGGTTCTCCACCATGACCATGGCGGTCGCCGGAGTAGTGAGGCCGCGAGTGTCGCTGCAGGTCGCACCTACGGTGATGGGCCCGGAGGATGCACCGGAGGTATCGAGAGCGGCGCTGTTGCCGCTGCCCGAAATGCTGCCCGCGCTGGCGGTCCACTGGCCCACCGTGAATGAGGCGTTGTCCGGGCTGGTGCAGGTGCAATCGATGGTGGAGGGCGTGCCGGTTTGAACTGTGGCCGGATTTGCCAGACACGAAATCGTCGGCGGATTCTTCGGTGGTTCCCTGGCTATGAAGGTTGAGCTGCAGATTGCTTCCCCGACCTTATGCCGCCTGGGATCCGAGACCCGGGCAGTCACGGTGTAACTGCCACCCGCCAGGCCATTGGTGTCGATGGTCGCGTTGGCATCGTTCCCCCTGACTCTCCCGCCGGTGCTGGTCCACCTGTAATCCAGGGTGTGGCGGGGATTGAAGTTGCTGGCGGTCGCGCTCGCACTGACCGGCTCGCCCGCCATGACCTCGCCGGGCCGCACCGAACAGCTGGCGCCGACCGGCGCAGCAGCTTCGCCGCCGAGCGTGAACACCAGCCCGCTCTGCAGCCTCACGCCCCGGATTTCAGTTTCTGGAGTCGCGGCCTCAGGGCCATAGCGGTAGTTGGAGTAAACGAAGTCGGCCCGCAGCAGCCGCAGCGCCACGTGCCGGGTCAGGTTGATATCCAGCCCGCCTCCCGCCATGATGCCCAATTTCTGGATGTCGTGGAAGGCATCAGGCATGAGGCGATGGTCGCCAACCAGGACTTCCAGGAATGGCGAAAAGCGGTGGTGCCGGAAGGTAAACTTCGGGCCCAGTGAAAGAGTGGAGAGCGCCGTATCATCCACCCGGTCTAATCCCACCTCGCCGCTGTTCCAGGAGGTGCTGCTGTCGAGAGTGAGTCCGAACCAGCGGTTGAAGTCATAGGTCACGCTGGCGCCGATGCCCCGCGGATTCGCTTCCAGGCGGCTGCTTACCGGAAGGATCCCTCCGGGAAGCAGGCCGTGTATGTCGGCGCCGGGATGGAAGAAAGAGTATCCGCCGTAGAGCTCCCATTTGGGGACTGGCTGCTCCTGCGCGGCCGCGACCGCAGCCAGCATGGACAACCCTGCAGCCATTACTGCCAGCACTGCGAAAACATGAACCAGGCCGATCTTTGTCTTTGATGACATGAGATTTTCACTCCCTAAACTCTTAGTCGCGAAACTCTTGGTCGCGCGATTCCTGCCTGCAATCCTGACCGGCACCTGGACCGGCTGCGCACGGAGCGGATAGACCACCGGCTGCTTTTATGGACAGGGAGGTATATTCACCGGATTGCTGTCCAGGGTGACGGCGCCGGTCTGGGCCAGCGCTCGGCCATTCAGAGTGGCGCCCGTGTCCAGCGTGATCGATGCCAGGGCCATTATGTTTCCGGTGAACGAGGTGTTGGTCCCCAGGGTGGCCGAGCTTCCGACTTGCCAGAACACGTTCTGCGCCTGGGCGCTGCCGATCAGGTTGACTTGGCTGTTACCGGATGCTGTCGTCACCGTGGAGACAACCTGGAAGATCCAGACCGCATTGGGATCGCCGCCGCCGTCCAGCGTAAGAATCCCGGTTATGCCGAGCGAGGGCTGGCCGCTGGTGGTCCGATAAACCCCGGGCGGCAGGGTAAGTCCTCCGATGTCCGCGGGCAGGACGGCACCTCCAGCGGCTCCGGCGGCGTTGTTATACGCCACGGTCAAGTCACCTTGCGCGGTCATGGCGGTGGCATCGCCCATGTGTTTGGTGCCGCTCAGCGTGGCCGGCGGAAATCCCGTGATCGAAGCCGCCGGCCATATGCCCACATCTCCGCCGGTTATGACGGTGGGGCCAGTGCTGCTAACAGCTGGAACGGCGGCCAGGATTCCGAATGCGCAGGCAGTGCCCAACGTAGGCGCCGTTGCCAAAGGCGGGCACGCCACTGCCGGAGTGGTAAAGCTCCACTCGAAATTCGCGGCCAGGTGATTGCCAAACGCGTCCATTACACCCGTGGTGATGGTGGCGTCATAAGCCGTGTCCAGGGCAAGGTTAAGGGTGGGCGTGAACGTAGCCATATGGGTCGCCGCCACGTAGCTGACCGTGCCATCGACGCTCGCTCCTCCGGGGCCGGTCACTGTAAAGGTTGAGCTGTTGATGGTCGCGGGGTTCATGGCCTTGTTGAAGGTTGCGCTCACCACGTTGGTTTCGGGACAAACGATTACTTTGCCGTCGGGCGGAGTCACGGAGGCCACTCCCGGCGCGCTCAGGTTCGGGTTCCCGGCTCTGTCGTCTCTATCGCTGCAACCGGCGGTGATAATAAGCAGGAGAAATGAGATGAACCAGATCTTGTGATTGCGGTGTGCGTGCATAGCGATCGCCCTCTTGGCACTCGACTCAAATGTCTCTCGGCTCTTTTGCTGCCACGCCGCGTAAATGCAATCCAGTGACCACACTTCGGCGCGCGACGGGGCCGCGCCGTTCTTCTCCTGGCGGTGCCGGGAAGACGGCTCAGGCAACGACTGCGATGCCTCCATCAAACTCCCACGCTTCTAACAATTTGGTTTCCATGCTGATCGCTCGATGCGGGCTGCTGTGACATATTTCGGCCAAGCAAAATGATGTGCAAACCGCCCTTCCCCGGGAGATGGTCTGCTGGAGGCTCGGGCGATTCCGTGCCATGTTGGGAGAAAACAGTCCCGCTTTCGGAAAAGAGGGGCGAAGGTGAGGACGAATCGCGCTTTGGCGGATTCGCGTAACGGCGGATGCAGAATGGCTTCTGCCGCTATCGACACAGACAGTGACTAGGCGGGCCGGAGCGACTTGCCGCACTCCAGACAACAGGATTCATGGCGCGGCGTAATGAGCCCGCAGGAGGGGCACATGCGCTGGGATGCGAAATCGCCGTCGTGCGGTTCCATCCCCAGCAACTTCCTCAGCGACGCCGCCATGAAGGCAAACCGGCTTCGAATACGGCTAAGAAAGGGATGCGGAAGGGATGCCATGGCCAAACTTCTGGATTCTCTAATCATTGCCCGTCTGGGCAGAACGAAATGCTAGTGCGAGGTAAACGCAAAGATCACGCTGAATGCCCAAACCGCTTGGGTTGTCACCTTTTCGTACCCCCGCAACAGTGAGGATGACAGGTTGGGGGCCGCGGTTCTGTGCAAGATTGCTCGCTTTTTGTGGGAATCGATGCCCGGACCGCAACCCGAGAGTGAGCAATTGAGATCAGCTATTCCGTGGTGGCAGGGCCATCATCAACCTAGAGAAGAGCATTCCTGCTTTCTCTTTCAGGTCCCTGAACTAAGTCAGCCCATCTGAAGTTCTTTCCTCTTAGTTTCGCGGTCCTCGAGGAACAAAATTATGAAAAAAACAATGTCAGTGTTGTTGATGGGTTTGATGGGCCTGTTTGGAACCTTGGCCTGGGCGGGCACCGCCCGTTCAGACACGGTCGAACGCCTTAATAGTTCCGTCGATGTTCTGCATGCCATCATGGGAGCTCCGGACAAGGGAATTCCCGAAGAAGTGTTGAGCAATGCGAAGTGCATCCTGGTGGTTCCCAACCTTATCAAAGGCGGGTTCATCTTTGGCGGCAAGCACGGACGCGGCGTGGCCTCGTGCCGCACGTCGAATGGCTGGAGCGCTCCTGCGTTCGTGTCCGTGGGCGGAGGAAGCTGGGGATTGCAGATCGGCGTCGAAGGCGTGGACCTGGTCATCCTGGTTATGAACGACCAGGGCTTCCAGCACCTGCTCTCAAGCAAGTTCGCGCTCACGGGTGAAGGATCAGTAGCAGCCGGTCCGGTTGGCCGTCATGCTTCTGCCGGAACTGACTGGAAAATGAACACTCAGATGCTGACTTATTCCCGCTCCAAAGGTGTATTTGCCGGTCTGACGCTCGAAGGCGCAGTGATCGAGCAGGACAACGACTCCACCCGCGCCATCTACGGCAAGCACATGACCTTCCGCAACATCCTTTCGGGCAAAGCCTCAACCCCGAGAAGTGCGGACGCGTTCATGAGGGCGGTGGCAGAAGCCGGACACCAGGCAGCCATTGCAGAAGCGAACGACGAGAGGAACTAGTTGATGAGGAGTTTCCAGCGCTGGCGGAGACCGGGTGCCGGTCTCGGTCAGCGCTTTTACTCTGTCCACCATCCTGTTTCCCGAGAGGATCAATCATGCCAGACACGGGCGAGAGGCGAGAAATTACCCGGCGCGTGAATGCCAAGGAGGCAGAAACCGTCCAGGAGTCGAAGCAGCTGGTGTCCAGGACCCGGCAGCTCACCGCGAGTTCGGATACCAGGACCAAAGCGCGAAGCGCTAAAGCAAAAAAACAGCGATCTCCTCAAGGTCGAAAGAAAAGCTGATTCCCGCACTCGCCCATGTTGACGCGGGCGTTCGTGTCGCATTACTGGACGAACGGACTTGCCGGTATTCCACTGCCCCGAACGGAAATAACCGGGCGGAAGAGCGGGCTGTGGAAGAGCGGCCCTTTAGGGGCGCGTTCCGTAACTGGGCCTGAAAGACTCTTCTTTTGCTCCTTCGCGGCTCGCACGCAGTCCCCTATTTACCACGGCTTGCGCCACTGGCTTATTCTTGTGCCGCTTTGCGGCTTTTTGTGGAATACGCTGCTCCCCTTTTTTGCCCGAGTCTAAGGTTGTGCCACTGGGGCCCCACATGTCCAATCTGGCGACGCGGCGCTTAAGCGCCGCTCTTCCACGGCGCGAGCGGGTCACGGCATGACGAAGCGGTTGGAGACGTACCCACGAAGTCTGTTTCTGCCGAGGTCTGGGGACGACTGTCCGGGGTCCGGAATTCGCCAAGAGCGGCGGGCGAGGGCGCCCGCCCCACATCACAACGGAGGCAGGTCGGACCGTATCAGAGACTCCGCTTGTTGCCATACCATCGAGTCACACTCAATCTGGGTATGAGCTTTCACGAAGGCGCGGTCATACCAGGGATACTTTTCACAGCTATAAGAACCGGCTTTGTATTCGAACCGGAAATTTCCCAGGATACGGGTGCGGGCGGGATCGGCAGCGCGAATCTCGGACTGGCCGTGCAGCAGGCCGTGGGGCTGGTAGAAATTAGCGGCCCGGGCCACATTGGCGGGGATGACCGCATCATTTTTGCGAAACATGGAGATGCTATCCACCTGAACCGTGAGGAGCACAGGGATGCCGTCTTTTTCGAGGCGCCGTGCCACGGCCAGGGCGGCGGAGCCGCCCCAGCTGTGTCCGTAAATGATGATGCGGGCATTCTGCTTCTCATCTGAGGGTGAGAGTCCCGTCGTGGTTCGTATCCAGCAAGCTGAGGACTCGCTTGCGGGCTTTTCCCTTGTGATAGCTCTCAAAGGTCTCCACCTCCACCCCGGAGGGATACGCCTGGCGCAGGCGCGCCGCCAGTTGCACCTCGCTATGATTGGGATTGTCGTGACTGATAAACCCGCCGACAAATCCGATGACGATTACGGTCGGCATTGCTGGGGCAAACGTCGAAGTGACGGATTGTGCCTGGCCGGTCAGAACCAGCGCAAACACCACCGCCATCTCGATGAGCGAGATCCAAATCGAGTGCCTGAGCGGCGCAGGGTCGTTGGGTGCGGTGGGATGAGATGAGTGTCTGATGAGGGTGTGGTTGGCGACGCAGCATTTCATTCAATTGCCGGCGCCGGACGGCCGGCAAGAGTCTGAACCGGAGCTGCCGCCTTCAACTGGTCAAGACCGGTCAGCACGCCCTGCCAGTGAGCCGCGTCCTTCTTGGTTTCGATGGGCAGTGAGAGGTCGGAATAAAACTGCAGGATGTTCGCCCGCAGTTCCGGGGACGCCAGGTCGAACTTCCGGTCGGAAAGCTGGGCCAGTAATTTGGCATAGCCGTCGTCGGTGAGCGAATATTCCGACGCCCGGGTCGGGTTACCGGTATCGAAATCATAGTTGGGAAGCACCAGCGTGCCGGTCCGCACCGCTTCGAGGAAGGCACGGTACTGATCCACGGTGGCATTGATGCTCTTGATATAGAGATCGGCGGTTTGCGGAGTCGGGTTATTGAATCCCAGCTTTTTGAACGGACCAATTTTCGGCATGTAGCGCAAGAGGGTTGACAGGATCCGCGTGCCCAGCCCGGGCTTTACGTAATCTTTCCCCCACTCTTTTTCATAGTCGGAACGCGAAAGGCGATACAGAAATTTTCGTTTCGCGAAATTGGGTATCTCGCGCTTCAGGTCCTTCTTATGGATTTGCAGCGCCACCTGGGTCATTTGGGGAATCAGACGGCTGATCGAGAAACGGTAGGAGCCGATGGCCAGGTCCTCGTGCGCCAGCACGTCCTTCAATTCCAATCCGTACACGACCGGGAAGGCCCGCTCCAGCAGGGGCTTCGATACTTTGAATCCAATGAAATCGTGGTACTGCTGCGACGCATAGCGATTTTTCGCGACTTGCGCCATGTCGAACCCGAACTCGGTTTTCAGGTGCGCGGTCTTGTCCTCAGCATAGCGGACGGACTTGCCGAAGCGCGCGCGCAACTTCGGGTACTCGATGGCCACTGCCTGGTTGACCGCCGGGTGGCCGGCGATGTCCGACGCATAGTGCGACAGCGCACCCAGGGCGAAGGCGTACTCGTTAACATCCTGACTCTGGCGCAGCAACTCGAGCACGAAGTCGCCGCTGCGAACATAGTGGACCAGATTGCTGAACTGTACGCTGCCGAAGGGATAGTAGCCCAGGTCCTGGATGACGGCGCCGCCATAGGCGTAGGCATGGGCCTCGGTGATTTGCTCCTCCGTGAGTCCGGGATAGCGCTGCAGCAGGAGGGGACGAAGCGCGTCGGTCCAGAGCAGGTCAACAATTTGTTCGTGAGTCAGGACGGAATACGCGGACGAGCCGCCGCTGCACATGAGCAGGATGAGAAGCAGAGCCAGACAGGTCCAGATATGTGTGGGAGCAGTCCGTGTGGGCGCGGGCGTCCTCGCCCGTGCGTCCCGTGGTCCTGAATTTTCGGTCTCTGGATATTGCGCCGCGGGCCGGCACGAGCGAGGACGCTCGCGCCCACATTTTGCTTGTTTGCGGCGCATAGTTTAAATGTGGCCCAGAAGCACGAGAACGACAACGATGAGAATGATCACGCCCAACCCGCCGGTTGGGGCATAGCCCCAGTCCCGGCTGTGCGACCAGCGGGGAAGCGCTCCTAAAAGCGCCAAGATGAGCACGACGATCAGGATAGTTCCTAACATGGTTGCTCCTTAAGTCAATGTGTTTATGACGGTGCAGCCTCTCCCGAAGCTGCACCGCCGAAACCCGCGCTAAAACGTGATGTTGATCGCAATTCCCTGGCCGGGATAACTGCGGTTGTACATGTAGTAGCCGTTGTCCACGTAGCTTACGTACACATCATCGTTGTCGTACCAGTCATCGCCCCAGCTGGACGGCCAGGGATCGACCGCACTGATCCAGTAGCCTTCGTACTGGAAGCGTGGGTATCCGCCTACGACCAGGAAGGGGAGGGTGTTGATGCGGAACCCGTGGCTCGGCCCAAAGTATCCGCGATAGCGGTCATCAGGGATGCGGTAGCCGCGGTAGCCGCCGCGTTGCTGCCAGTTGCGGTGGTCGGATTGCCAGTTCTGTGAGCGATGCTGCTGCCAGGCGCTGTGCTGCACGCGCTGCTGCTGCGGCGAGCGTCTATCATTACCCCGCCCTTGGGCGGAGCGTGTGTACTGCCCTCGTTCCGGTCCTGGCGCTGCTGCTGCTGGTCATGCTGGACCTGTTGGCCGTGTTGCTCCCGGGAACCCTGCGCGTGCTGGACCTGCGGTTGCGGTTTCTGAGCATGCTGCTGTTCAGGTTTGCCCTGCTCATGCCCGCCCGGTTGCTGTTTGGCGTGGTCTTGCTTGTCACCGTGCTCTTCGTGCTGGGCGTAGGCAGGTGCAGCGACTCCGAGAACCAGGGACAGAATGGCCGTGCTGGTAATTGCGATCATTTTCATATGTGTGGCCTCCGTTGTTGCTGAATTACGTTTGCCCTACTGCAAGCTTCCGGTTTGCGGATTGACCTGGTTGCCGATGGCCTCGCCGGACACGAGAAGCTCGACTCTGCGGTTCTGCTGCCGGCCGGCGGAGTTGTCGTTTGAAGCTACAGCCAGGCTGTTGCCAAAGCCCCTGGCTGTGACCGCACTCGACGACACGCCTTGTTGCACCAGGTAATCCCGCACTGAGTCAGCGCGGTTTTCAGACAGCGTCTGGTTCATCTGATCGCCGCCCACATTGTCGGTATAGCCGCCCACTTCGATGTTGAGCCCGGGGTAGGCCAGCAGAATGCCGGCGACTTTTGCCAGCTTCTCCCGCGCGCCCGGCTTCAACGAGTATTTTCCGGTGTCAAATAAGACATCGGACATGCTGACGATGAGCCCGCGCGCGCTGTCGCGAGTCTGCAGAATGGTGTTGAGTTGCTCGGACAAACGCAAGCGCATGGCGGCTTTGTCGGCTTCCGCCTGCTGCACGCTGGACTGGGCCTGTTGCGCGGCCAGTCGGGACTGGTCGGCATCGGCCTGGGCCGCGGAGAGGGCGTCAGCGGACGAAGCCTGGTTAGCTTCCATATCGGATTTGGCCTGATTGGCGTCCGCCTGGGCACTGGCTGCATCAGCCTGGGCCTGGGCCGTGGCGGCTTGCGCTCGTGATGCATCCGACTCAGCTCGTGATTTGGCGCGTTCGGCGCGGGCCTGGTCAGACTGTGCCTGTTCTTTCTGGCGAGTCGCGTCGTCGGCTTCCGCCTGGGTATTGGCTTGAGCGTTGGCGGCAGCCTGGCGTTCGTTCTCCAGTCGCTCCTGCTCGATCTTCTTGACCGTGATGGCGCGCGCGTCTTCCGCCGTCTGCACTACTTCGCGGGCCACCCCGATCATGGCCTTGCGATCGCTGTGCTTGCTGACGGCATCGGCATCCACCTGGTCCATCAGGCGGGAGGCATGCTGATAGCTGTCATGGGCATAGGTTTCGGCGCCTTCGGATTGCGCGATGCGCAAGGCGTTGCGGGCCTCGAAGAATTCCAGAGGCAATTTGGTATTCAGAACTACCGGATCGAATTTGTAGCCGGTGGGGATGTAGCCACCGCGCTCCAGAAGTTCATACTTGGTGTGCATGGCCTCGGTCGTCCCCCGGGTATCCTCGCGGACCACGTTTTCGAGCACCACCACGTTGCTGGGCTGGCGCACCGCATAGTAAGGTTCCGCGGTCACGACCAAAGCGAAGGCCTGCAGATCGGTGGTGACATCCACCTTGCTGCGGTGGTTATCGCCCACCAGGATTTCGCCCAGGTTCACCGCCCGGCCCTCGGGCGAGATGGCCCACAGGATGTAGGTCAGATACTCGTTGCCGAAAGTCGTGGGCTTTTCCAGGTTGGCAAATTCCACTTCGATTTCGATGTAGCCCTTCTTGCTCTCTACCTTGGCTTCGCCACTGGCCTGGGGCATCAGGTCAGTTCCCGCGAAATCCATCTTGGTGGCTCCGCCGCGATGCTTGTAATTGACTGCCTGAATGCTGCGGCTGACCACCGTCACCCGGAAGGTCGGGGTGTGCTCCATGGGTTCGACGGCTTGAGAATTGCTCTGTGCGAATGCACTCAAACTGAGGGTGAGTCCGGCTGCTAACAAAAGCTTGGTATTCAAAGGTCTCTCCTTGGGGCAGATATCTGCCGTCCTGCTCTAGTCTCCGTCTTGAATTCGCGGGTCGGGATTATGAATTGCTCACAATCCGCTCATCCGTTCCCGACGTGGATACGGGAAAGGGAATGAAACAGTCCAAAAACATTCAACAGCCACAGAACCACGGCGATTACCACGACGCCGTTCAGGATCGACTTGATGGACGACTGCATCGGAATGAAGCGGTTCACCAGCCACAGCAGAACACCTACCACGATCAGAACTTCCAGAATCTGAATTAAAGGCATGGTCTTTGACCTTTCCTGTTTGCGCGGGCAGACGCCCTCTTCGCCGAGGGTGTTGCCCTAATTGTTGTCTTCGAGTTCTCAGGGTCGCATCGTGTTGCCGTGAAGTTCCGCGGCCCAACACGGACGAAGAATGTCAAATCGCTGGATGTGGTCGCTTCGACTTGGATTGGCCGGGACCTGACCCGCCGCGACTAAGGAATGAGAGCTTCGAATTAGGGATCGTCGCTATCTGCACACTCAGCAGATTAAAGAATGACAGGCAGGCGCTATCCTGTCTGAGCAAGACTGCTCACATCGGGAACTGGGGCATGGGCTGCTTCGCGAAGATGTAGAAATTGTCTGTCGCTTTCTGCCTACGCCTTGATGGTGACCTTCACCACCGCACCCTTTTTTAGGCTCACCCGGTCGCCGTTTTTCATGGTCAGAGTATTGTCGATGCGGATGTGTTGCAGTCCATCGACATCTGGAATCGCGATCTGCGCCTTTTCCGCTGCGGTGGGATCGGATGAGTGGGTGGTTTCTTCGACAACTCCGGGCAAGGTCGTGCTTACTGGATCGGTCATAGGGGTCTTCCTCGTGTGGCATCACGTGAGACGAAAAAAAGGATGCAAGAGAGAATGACAAATGCACCGCCCGGCGTCTGAGCAACATCGCTCACATCTGCGATCGCCGGCCGCAAGAGCTTGGGCTCAGGCGGGATCAGATGACGGGAGGTTCTGAACGTTCAAATTCCCGTCCGCATTTGAAGCAGACCTGGTACGTTCTCCCTTTGATGGTAAATACGCGGCTCATCTGACGGTGACGGCACCGGAAGACAAACTCGAAGAGCCAAAGCACTGGGTTCATACATCCTACGATCGCCGGCGTTCACAACTTCCATTGGCATCGAGCCACTCCAGTAGAGCGCGCACGCTGGCCCGGGCCAATGCGATCGAACAGTCGGCGGCCCCGTAGTAAATATTGACGGTGTCGCCATCCGGATCCATGGTGTATCCGCAGGGGAAGACGACATCGTTGACGTCGCCATTGCGTTCGTAGTCCGCTTCCGGGCCAAAGATCCAGGAGTCGCCGCGCAGCAGGCATTTTTCCGGATTCTCCAGATCGAAAAGCGCCAGGCCCAGGCGGTAGAGACATCCGGAAGGGGTGTGCCGCACTCCGTGGTAGAGGACGAGCCAGCCTCTTGACGTTTCGATCGGCGGCGGGGAGAGTCCGATCTTGTTGGCATCCCACCAGGCGCCACGGCGGGCTTCGAGAATCGGCCGGTGCCGGCCCCAGTGGCGCAGGTCGGGCGAGTAGGAAATCCACATGTGGGCCCCGAGCGGCGTCATGGGGCGATGAATCAGCGCCCAATACCCGTTGATGCGCCGGGGCAGGAGTGCGGAATCTTTATCATCGGGCGTCATGATGACGCCGTAGCGCTCGAAACTGCGGAAGTCTTGGGTCAGGGCCAATGACACACCCGGGCCGCCACGCGAGTACGAAGTGTAAGTTACAGCGTACTGTTGCAACTCCGGCACGAAAGTGATGCGCGGGTCTTCGATGCCCCAGATCTCCTCGGGATAGTCCTTGGGGCTGGGCATCAGCGTCGGTTCGCTATCGATCTGCCAGCCGTCCACGCCATTGAGCGAGCGGGCAGCGCACAGATGCGACAGGCCGCGGCGGTCTTCGATGCGGCACAGCAGCAGAGTGGTGCCATCCTGCAGCAAGGTGGCCCCGGCATTGAACACGCTGTTGATGGAGTACGGCCAGTGCTTGCGGGTGAGAATGGGGTTGCCCGGGTGGCGCAGCAGCAGGGGCGGATAGTGAGAGCTTTCGACGTTGATCAGAGTGGTTTCAGGAGCAGTCATGACCGGCCTTCCAGGTTTTCAGGTATTTGAAGGGAGCTCATTTCGAGCAATGCCATCAGGAAAGACAGAGTGGATTCCGCGCCCTGATTTTGATTGGCGCGTTCGGGATGCAAACCGTCGCGGCACCCGCCCGTGGCAGAATCGTAGAGCGGAAGCTGAAGATCGTTGTCTCCCAGGAACCAGTTGAACGCGGACCAGGCATTTATGCGCCAGCGATCGTCGCCCGTGACCCGGTAAGCCTGTAAGCAGGCGGACACCGCCCCCGCGGCTTCAACCGGTTGTTGATCGAACCGCGCCCGCTCTCCACCCTGGCGGTAAAATCCCTCCGAGCCGATGGGCACAAAGTGTCCATTGGCCGGGCAGCGCTGGGTTTCCATGAGCCAGTTCAAGGAATCAAGTCCGGCGGAGAGCATGCGATCATTTTCGCAAGCCGATCCCGCCAGCAGCAGGGCTTGCGGCAGTCTGGCATTGCCATAGGCCACGACATCCTCAAACCACTTCCAGTCGGGACGGTGGACCGACTCATACAGGTCGAGCAGTCTTTGAGCCAGTGCCATTCGTACGCGCTGGGCATCGCGGTCGCCAGGGTAGGAATGAAGGTACTCCTGGATTCCAAGCAGGGCATAGGCGCATGCCCGGGGGCTGTGAAAATCGACAACTGCCGGCACAGCGAACTCGAACAGGCGGCCGGCTGCGCCCCGCAGCCCGGGATTCGCAGACCGTCCCAGGAGGGTTCCGAGGGCCCACAAGGCGCGGCCATGAGAATCTTCCGAGCCCTGTTCTTCCATCCACTGGTGATCGTAGCCCAGGAAGTTCCGGAACCTTTTCATCCTGGGATTGAAGGCATGCTCGAGGAATGCCAGGTAGCGGAAAGCCCAGTCCGGGTTGGCGGCTTCGATTGCGGACGACAGGCTGGTGGACTCTCCGCCCAATTGATTCAACAGCACGGTAAAAATGAGGGCACGCGCATTGTCGTCGGTGGTGTATCCCTCGGCGCGGTTGGGGGTGGTGAAAATGGCATGCTGCAGCATCCCGGTGTCATCGGTCAGGGCATTCACGTGGTCGAGTTTCAACTCGGGCAACAGGTTCAGCGATTTCCCGGTGGAGCGTGCTGAAAACTGGACTCGGGGAGTCGCCATGCGGTCGCTGCGGACCCGCGAGAAACTCGCCATGTAGCCCTGTGCGGATTTTTTCCAGACCATGTCGCGGGCGAACAAGTAGGCGCGCTTGCGCATGGCATGACGTAGCGCCGGTGTGCTCAGAAGTTCGATGGTTTTTTGCGCGATGGCGTCAGGATTTTGGAAGGGAACCAGTGCTCCCCGACCCTGGTCCAACAATTCGAGCGCGTGCCAATACGGAGTGGAGATGATCGCTTTGCCCGCTCCCAGTGCGTAGGCGAGGGTCCCGGAGACCACCTGCGCTTCGTGGCGATACGGAGTGATATAGATGTCGGCGGCGCCGATGAACTCCGCCATCTCCTCAGGAGTGGCGAACCGGTCGTGGAAAATCACTTGCGATTCCACTCCCACTTCCCTGGCCAAAGCCTGCAGGCTGGCCCGATATTTGTCTCCCTCACGACGCAGGATGTGAGGATGGGTCGCGCCCGCCACCAGGTACACCACGTTTTGGTGCTTCGAAAGAATTTGAGGCATGGCCTGAATCACGTTTTCAATCCCTTTATTCGGCGAGAGCAGGCCGAAGGTAAGCAGCACCGCCTTGCCCTCCACGCCGAAACGGTCCTTGTAGAAATTGGGATCGAGAAAAGGCAGGTCGGGAACGCCGTGCGGCACCATGTCAATCTTGCTGGCGGGCACCTTGAAAATTTCCTGCAGGAACTGGGATGAGAGCTGGCTCATGACGATGAGCCGATCGGAAAGCTCGGCAATCTCTTCCATGACCATGAGCTGGTCAGCATCGGGCTCGCGCAGGACGGTGTGCAGCGTGGTCACCACCGGCATCTTCAAGCCGCGCAGGAGGTGCAGGATATGGCTTCCGGCCGGGCCGCCGAAGATTCCATATTCGTGCTGTAGGCACACCATGTCGATGTTGTGGAAGTTCAGGAATTCCGCGGCTTCCTGATACGAGGCCACGTCGTCCTGGGCCAGGGACCATCGCACCCGGGCGGGATAGTCATATCCTTCTTCCGTGTCGTTCACGGGGAGTGCCAATAGCCGTGCGGTTCCATACTCCGCGGCAATGGCCTCGCACAGATCGGTGGTGAACGTTGCGATCCCGCAATGCCTGGGCAGATAGTTGCCGATCACCGCAATTCGACTGGGCAGGGAGGGCTTAGTGTGCCAGCGGGGTGCCGCAACTTCGTCCCGGGCGCTGGGACGGGGAGCGACGATTTCCAACATCCCTCGGGAAAATATTGTCTCGGGAAGTGACATTAGCCCCTAGTGGTGCTGAGATTCGCGTAGGCCCGGACGCCCTCGTCCGGGTGGGCGAGCGAAGCTCGCCAGAAATCGCGGGATCCAGAAAACTGCTGCGGAGCCTTGCTCCGCTGGGCGGACGAGGGCGTCCGCCCCTACGTAAGCTCGCTGGTAGAATTTAGCTATTAGCAGTATCGATCATCACGAGGCCTGAGGGCTGGTCAAAATTGACCAGATATTCGCGGAAGACTCTGAGGAGACCATCATGTCCATTCGTCCGGTTAAGCGCCTGGTGAAAGCCAAACCAACTCTGGAAGGCGCGGGCGTGCATCTGCGACGCGCCTTTGGTTTCGGAAACACCTCCGATTTCGACCCTTTCCTCCTGCTGGACGATTTCCGCAATGATGTTCCGGAGGACTATCTGGCAGGCTTCCCGTGGCATCCGCACCGCGGGATCGAAACCATTACCTACGTCCTTGCCGGAACGGTGGAGCACGGCGACAGCATGGGCAACCGCGGCGCTATCGCCTCGGGCGATGTGCAGTGGATGACGGCCGGCAGCGGGATCATCCATCAGGAGATGCCCAAAGGCGATCAGGCCGGGCGCATGCATGGCTTCCAATTGTGGGCCAACCTTCCAGCGTCACAGAAGATGACGGCGCCGCGCTATCAGGAAATCAAGGCGTCTGAAATTCCGGAGATAAAAGACGACGACGGTACCCACGTGCGCGTGGTGTGCGGCACGTTCTGGGGGAAGACCGGCCCAGTTGAAGGAATCGCCACCGATCCAACCTACATCGATGTGTCCGTCTCTCCGGGCAGAAGGAAGACGCTGCCGGTTGAAGTCACTCGCCATGCCTTTGCCTATGTGTTCGCGGGCGGAGGGAAATTCTGCAACGCCTCGGGCCCGCTGACGGTACCGACGGAAGCGGTGAAATGGTCGGACACCACACCTCCGGTCGAGGCGGACAATCGCTCGCTCGTACTCTTCGACCGCGGCGACGAAGTGACGGTGCAGGCCGGCGACGACGGAATCCGGTTTCTGCTGGTCTCGGGAAAGCCGCTGCAGGAGCCGGTGGCATGGCACGGCCCCATCGTGATGAACACGCAGGAGCAGCTAAGGCAGGCGTTTCAGGAATTGGAGCAGGGCAAATTTTTGAAGTAGCCCACGTGGGGACAGCCGCCCCCGGCTGTCCGGTCGAGCGCAGCTCGACGACTGTTTATCTATACCAAACTATCGGCACCAAAAGTAGAGGAGCTTTGCTCCGCCGGACAGCCGGCGGGCGGCTGTCCCCACGTGTGCTCATTTTGAAATCGCGGGCTCCAGCAGGCCGCGGTATTTCAACATCGGCTCAATGCTGGGCTCTGCTCCGAGCCACTCCTTGTACAGGTTAGCCAGGTCTTCCGTGTTGCCACGGGACAGAACCATGTGGCGGAGACGATCGCCGTTGGCGCGAGTGAGGCCGCCGTGGTCTTCGAACCACTGGAAGGCGTCATCGTCCAGCATCTCAGCCCACAGGTAAGCGTAATAGCCGGCGCCATAGTCGCCGCCCCAGATGTGTGCGAAATAAGTGGAGCGATAGCGGGGCGGCACGGCGCTGAGCGCCAAGTGGGTCTTCTCCAGCGCGGCGGTTTCAAACGCATCAGGTTTCTGCAGCGGCGTGCTCGAAGGCAGCGTGTGCCACTGCATATCGAGTTCAGCCGCGGCCAGGATCTCCGTGAGGGCATAACCCTGGTTGAAAGTTGCGGATTTCTTGATCTTTTCAGCAAGTTCCGCCGGCATCGGTGCGCCAGTCTTGTAGTGCTTCGCGTAGTGGCTGAACACCGCCGGATAACTTGCCCAGTGCTCGTTGAACTGCGAGGGAAACTCGACGAAATCGCGGGGCACCGCCGTTCCAGAGAGAGTTGGATATTGAGTGTCGGCTAGAATGCCGTGCAGCGCGTGGCCGAATTCGTGGAACATAGTGGTGACATCGTGAAAACTAACCAGAGCCGGCTCGCCAGGCGCGGGCTTGCTGAAGTTGCAGACGTTATACACGACCGGCAGCGTACTCAATAGCCTGGACTGATCCACGAAGTTGCTCATCCAGGCGCCGCCGCGCTTGTTATCGCGTTTGAAGAAGTCGCCGTAGAACAGGGCCAGGGGCTGGCCGTCGGCGTCGAACACTTCGAAGACGCGCACATCCGGGGTGTACACCGGAATGTCTTTGCGCTCCTTGAAGGTGATTCCGTAGAGCTGGCTGGCGGCGTAGAACACGCCGTTCTCGAGCACATTGTTCAACTCGAAATACGGCTTGATCTGGGCTTCGTCCATGTCGTATTTCGCCTTGCGGACCTGCTCGGCATAGAAATTCCAGTCCCACGGCTCGAGCTTGAAGCCGGTCTTCTGCGAGTCGATTAGAGCTTGAATATCGCCGGCTTCGGCGGTGGCCCTGGCCGTCGCTCCCGGCACCAGCGCATCCATGAACTTCAGCGCGGCCTCGGGTGTTTTGGCCATCTGGTCGTCCAGTTTCCAGGCGGCGTAGTTGGGGAAGCCGAGCAGTTTAGCCTTCTGCGCGCGCAGCTGGGCCAGGCGGGAAACAATGTCACGGGTATCGTTTGCGCCGCCGCGCTCGGCGCGATTCCAGGAGTTCTCGAAGAGTTTCTGACGGCTTGAGCGATGGCTCAGCAAGTCCAGGTCAGGCTGTTGCGTGGTGTTCTGCAGCGGAACCACGTAGCCCTCCAGCTTGCGCTCTTTTGCCGCCAGTGCGGCAGCGCTGATTTGCGCGTCCGTCAAGCCCGCCAGCGCGCCCTTGTCGGTGGTGACGAAGGCTGCGCCCTTGGTGGCGGCGAGCAGCCTGGTGGTGAAATCGTTGGTGAGGGTTGACTCTTCTTCGTTGAGCTTTTTCAGCGCGTCCTTGTCGGAGTCAGAGAGGTTGGCTCCGGAGTGCACGAATTTCTTGTAATAGAACTCCACCAGGCGCAGCGATTCCGCATCGAGTTTCAGCGATTCGCGTTGCTGGTAAATCGCGGCCACGCGCTGAAACAATCTGGAATCGAGATAGATCGCATCGCTGTGCGCAGCCAGCCGGGGAGCCTCGTAGTCCTGCACTTTCTGCAATTCCGGATTCAGGTTCGCTCCGGTAACGCCGTCGAATGCGGCCATGGCGCGGTTGAACAACTGGCCAGTCTTTTCCAGCGCGACAAATGTGTTCTCGAAGGTCGGCGGAGCTGGGTTGTCGGCAATCGCCCGGATCTCCTGGCGTTGCTCCGCCATGCCGGCGTCAATGGCGGGCTGGTAATCGCTGTCCTTGATCTTGTCAAAGGGTGGCGCGTGAAAGGGCAAAGTGCTTGGCGCGTAGAACGGGTTATTCGGCCCAAAGTCCATAGGTTTATCCAAAGGGGAAGCGCTGGAGCCCAACATCATGGCACCGGCTGTGATGAGGATCGCTAATCGTGACCACATGGTTTCGATTTTAGAATTGTAAATGACGGGCAGGACTTGTGTGTGGGAGTTGGGTGTGTGGTGGCGGGTGTGTGGGTCGGACACTCTTGTTCGACGCTTTTGACCTTGAATTTGAGTCTTGTAAGTGGAGGCCCAAAATCAAAATCAAAGGCGTCGGACAGGAGTGTCCGACCCACACGTTGATGTCAGACTGCCTGGCGACTCAGTGCCTCGCGGCTGGCGGCCCAATGCATGATCTCATCGATCACTCGGCCGATCTCTTCATTGGTGAGCTCGGGATACATGGGCAGCGACAGCACGCTGGCGGCGGATTCCTCCGTGACCGGCAGCGAACCGAGGCGCGCCGGGCGTCCCCAGGGAAAGCCTTCCTGCTGGTGGATGGCGATTGGGTAATGAGTAAGGGCGGTGATGCCCTTCGATTGCAAGTACGCCTGCAGCCCGTCGCGGTCGTCGCTATCGACCACATATAGATGATAGACGTGCTGGTAGCCGGGCGGCGTGAAGGGCAAAGTCATCCCTGCGCCGGCCAGGCCCTGGTCGTAGAGTTCGGCAATTTCGCGGCGGCGCTCGCTCCATTCGTCCACGTGCTTCAGTTTTACGCGCAAGACCGCAGCGTGGATATCGTCCAGGCGGCTGTTGTAGCCAATGCTGTGGTGAGAGCGCTTCATCGAACCGTGGTTGCGCAGCTTGCGGATTTCGGCAGCGAGATCTTTGTTATTGGTGGCCACGGCGCCGCCGTCTCCAAAGCATCCCAGGTTTTTCTGAATGATGAAGCTCAGGCAGACCGCGTCGCTGAGTTCTCCGATGGCAAAAGTGTCGCCTCGCGCTCCGATGCCCTGGGCGCAATCTTCCACCACGAACAGGTTGTGGGCTTTCGCAATGCGCGCGATCGCAGGCATGTCCGCGGTCAGGCCGTACAGATGTACAGGCACGATGGCGCGAGTTTTCGAAGTGATTGCGGCTTCGATCTTGCTGACATCGATATTGCGGGTCCGGGGATCGGAATCCACGAATACCGGCGTGGCGCCAGCCAGCCAGATGGCCTCAGCGGTAGCAAAGAAAGTGTTGGAGGTGGTGATGACTTCGTCGCCGGGTCCGAGACCGAGGGCCAGAAACACCAGCAGCAGCGCGTCGGTGCCGGAGTTCACGCCCACCGTTTCCTTCGTCTTCATGTAACGCGCCAGCTCTTCTTCAAACTTGACCAGCTGCGGGCCGAGCACGTAGCTGCCGCTTTCGAGCACATCCAGAATGGCCTGATCAATCTCGGCCTTCAGATTGTGGTACTGCTTCACATGGCCGTAAAAACCGATGTTGGATTCGGGCATGGGGGATTGCCTCCTGGAATTCTGTCGTGGATCTGACGAAGCCGGACTCTGTCTATTAAAACGATTCACATACTGCAAAAATGGGCTGGTCAAGACTTTGTACCCCCAGCAGGGCTCTTTCACTAAACTCAAAAATCTGATGGCGGAAAATCAAAAAACTGCTAGCCCGTGCATCGAGTTGCAAACCTCTTGAGCAGGAAACAGGAACCGCTCGGTGGGCGGGGACTCCCCGGACTGCCGGCGGGACGCCGGCGCTACGGAACTACGGAATCAGTAACGCGAAGGGAAGGTTGACGGAGGTGCGTGACTTTGCGGCGCTAGGGTAAGCGCACATCCAGACTGTAAATCTCCTGTGTGCTTTTATCCCGCATCAGCAGAGGCGAATCGTCGGGCGCCAGACCGACCCAGAATTCCCAGGGATCGAAGCCGCGTGGAACTTCCTTCAGGCTGAACAGGCGTTCCATGTTGCCGGTGGCGGCATTTACCCGCACCAGGTCATCGGTTTTGTCGGAATAGTCCTCGGCATAAAGGTACTTTCCATCGGGTGACCAGTTCTCGAAACCGAAGCGTGACGAAGCCAGCTGCTTCCAACTCTTCCTCTCCCTGTCGTAGAGCAACAGTTTGGTGGAGTCCCCGGAAAGGGCGGCTACGTAGCGTCCATCCGGCGAGCACGCGGGCTGAAAAGATTTTCGGAGCCGGGCAGATCCGAAACTTGTGAGGTCTTCAGGTCAACCACATGAATGTTCGGGCCCGACGTCGTTCCGTATTCCAGCCAGGGCATTCCCGCGAACACGATGGAATCGCTGTTGGGCATCCAGGTGGGATCGCCCTGATTGCGGTCGCCTGCTGTTACCTCCTGCGGCGTGCCACCCTCGGCCGGCACTACGAAGATCTTCCAGGGTTTTCCTGGACGCGAGGCCATAAAGGCAATCTGGGTTCCATCGGGCGACCAATGTGGCATGTGGGCCTGCATGGGGGCGTACGTGAGTTGGGTGCGGGAACTTCCGTCGGGCTTGCTTCGCCACAGCGTGAGTTCGGGATGGGTGACGTAAGTGATCCACTCGCCATTGCGCTCGAAGTCGGCCTCGCCCGCCGAAACGCCGGGAAGGTAAACGGAAAACTGCTGTGAATTGCTGTCCAGACGCACCAAATCGAAGCGGCGCTGCTGGCCGATCACGAACAACTTTTTACCATCCATGCTGGGAGTGGGATTGCTGAAAAAGAGCGGCCCTACGGTTAACTGCGTCGGCTCGGCACCCGCCTTGCGAAAGAAAGATGTTCTTTCGCGCCGGGCCCAGATATTCTGGGTGTGATCACGGGACGATTCAAAGAGAAAATATTTTCCATTTGGCGTCCAGGCTCCGCCGAATTCTTCCGGCGGCTTGTTCCAGTCCGGCAGCACGGGGTGCAGCCCCTTCCCGTCGGCGATACCTCCCACAAAGAAGAAGTCCGCTGGCTAGTGTCGCGGATGGTGAACCGCAAACGGCGCCCGTCGGGAGAAAATTGGGGCGCAAAAGGAACTCCCGATACTGCGACCAGTTCCCGCGAATCAGTTCCGTCGGCATTGCAGATGAATAAACTTGATTTCCTGACATACACGATGCGTTGGCCATCCGGCGCCCAGGTGGCCCCGTGCGCGAGAATGTCTCCTACCGGCCGAAGCGAACCTGCCGGCAGCGGCAATATCCAGACCGGCCACTCCGTCTCCGAACCTTCGGCCACGCCTTTCACCAGCAATTCCGAACGGCCCGGAAAAAAATCGTAGATGTCGGCGCTGACCAGCGAAATGGGCACAGGGGCCGTTTCTCCGCCCGAGACCGAAACCTGCCTGAGCACGGAGTGGCCGCCGAGATATTCGGAAAAGTAAAGCCGGGTACCATCCGTGACCAGAGAGCGCTTCGGGGTGCCGTCGCTGGTAATCTGCAGCAACGAAATCACGACCGGCGGGTTCTGGGGCGATCTCAGGAAGAGAAAGAGTACAACCAGAGCGGCGGCGGCACAGGCAGCCATGACCAGCCGGCCGGCCATACCAACTTTGGGTTGGGGCTTGAGGGCGGTGGTGGCCGCCGCGAAAAAAGAACGGATTCGCTCTTTCGAGTCTGGCGCTGATTTCGCGGCTGGCCTGGTGGCCTCGGAGAGCCCTGACTCCGTGGCCCGGCGGAGGCTTTGCAGATCGGTCCGCATTTCCGCCGCGCTGGCATAGCGACGATCGGGATTCTTCTCCAGAGCTTTGCGCACAATGCCCTCAAGCCCCGGCGGGGACGGATCCCACGGGCCACTCCGGCACTCGATGAATAATGGAGTCGAAAACCGCGGCCGCTGTCTGTCCTTGAAAGGGCTGGACGCCGGTGGCCATTTCGTAGAGTACGACCCCGAAAGAGAAAAAATCTGTGCGCGAGTCAGCGGCTGACCCAACGCCTGTTCCGGCGACATGTAAGGAATCGTTCCCAGGGGCGAAGCCCGGCGATTAAGGCCGTCCGGCGACCGCGTGTCCCGCCGAACGTATCGCCGCTGATGCTGCCTTCGTCTCCCAGGTTGAGCTTCGCCAGACCGAAATCCAGAATTTTGGCGTGGCCGCGCTGGGTCACGAAAATATTCGCCGGCTTGATGTCGCGGTGGATAATGCCATGGGTGTGGGCGGCGTCGAGCGCGTCGGCGATCTCAACCCCAAGGTCAAGCAACTGGGGCAAGGGCAGTGGACGTTCCGCGATACGCTGCCGGAGGGTGGAGCCGTCAAGATACTCCATCGCGATAAAGCGCCGGCGCTGCGCCTGACCGATTTCGTAGATCACACAGATGTTGGGATGATTGAGGGCGGATGCGGCGCGCGCTTCCCAGCGAAAACGTTCGAGTACCGCCGGGTCTTGGGCCACGAGGTCGGGGAAAAACTTAAGCGCCACCGATCGGCCCAACTCGGTGTCCTCAGCTTTGTAAACCACACCCATGCCGCCACCGCCTAATTTCTCGACGATGCGGTAGTGCGAGATGGTTTGGCCAATC
>CAWBPS010000006.1:0-114357 GCA_963790645.1 Terriglobia bacterium
ACGTACTCGATCTGGCAGAATGGGTTCATGATAAGCGGCACGAAAAAGCCCCCGACTCGGTTAAGTCATGGGGCATTTCGCTAGGCTCTCCCCTGAGTAGCCCTGCTTCAGACGCTACATCAGACGCTCGTATCGTGCCGAAGGGTTGCTTGACTTCGCGCGCCTGTAGCGGATTCCGACAGGCCTAAAATCCAGACGGGCAGCTAAAAACAAAAGGCGCAGGTATTAAACGATCACCATTACGGTCGGAATCCGAGCGTCAGCAACGAATGCTGTGGAACGTCCACCGGAGGAAATTTCAGCTGCTCGTTCTCGCCCATTTGTGCTAACAATTTCAAGTGCGAATCTATTGTCTCTGCGCAGATCCCGAAAGTTGAGAGAACCTCTCGTATCTGTTTTTCTGAGTTGTATTCGAGCATGCGAATGGAGTTGTGCTGGGGCCTCGCCACTCGAATCTCAATTCGGTCGTTGTCCAGACGGCTAACGCTAACGATCACTAGCATACTCAGGGCCTCGGTCGTCGACGCTGTAAAAACCTGTTCAGGATTCGATCGTCGGCTGCTTTCCGCCTTCCGCCATCGGTCGTGTATTGACTGCTGACTTTGTCGATGGAGATCAACAGCACGATCACGATGATCAAGATTAAGAGAATTACTAGCATTTGCGTCCTTTGGCGCGAATGTCAACAGTTAAGTGAAGAGGTACGGCACATTGGAATCCGCCGATGAGTGGCCATGTACAAGTTCGGCTTCGGCCTTCAGCCAGTCATCGATGGCTTGGCCATGAGTCATTCCACGTTGGACGTAAAGTTCGAAAGCACGAAGTCGGATTGCATGTTCCAACATCGGATCTGGCGGGGTACTTGGCAACATTGCAGTGACGGGATTCATGGGTACCTCAACAGGTTGCGTACCGTCGCTCGATTCTGAGAATGGGGTTCATCGGGATTGAGGCACGGCTATTGTTTTTCTCAATTCATTATGTCGTTTTTCTCAATTCATCTAGTTCTGCAAACAACTCCCGAATGCGCTCTCGCCTCTTCTCATGTTCAGCAATCTCGGTATTGGTGTGAGCCGCGCGGTTACCCTTTTTGAAGAATGCTGCCTGCTCGTTAAACAATCTCCCAAGTTCGCTCTTGATCTGGTCCGTTCGACCCGAAAGCTCCGAATGTCCCATTACGACAAACTTAGGCACCTCTCAGGCGACATGCAATCAAGGAAAACGGGTATTCGCAGTTGTTTTCTGCCTGATTTCTCCAGAGATGCGCAGCTAGAAATAAGCGGAGCGGGGAAGAAGTAGGTAATTTCCTGTATCACCAATTGTCGTGTCTCTAGCATTTTTTGCTCCTCGCCCTATTCCGATTAAGAGCTAAAACCCTCAAAACACAGCAATGGCACGGTTCGTGCTACATGTCTCGTGGATTCAAAAGCAGGCACATGCCGAGGAGGTAATGAGCCATGCGAGAGAACAGTGAGAAGTGGATGGAACTCTGCGCGCAAGCAGCAACCGAACAAGATTCGCGGAAACTGATGGCGCTGATTGACCAGATCACTGCGCTCCTCGACGCCAAACAGGAGCGGTTGATTGAAAAAGATTCGCAGGGCTTACGGTCACAACGAACTGACTAGCCAGCCTTGTGCGAACCAAAAACACGGCGTTCGTTCTGGACGGGCTTCCTCACACACCGCCACGGCACGATTGCTGCATGGCATCCCGATGTCACTATCGCTGTACCCGTGTTCGATTTGGCAGTAGGCGCTCACGCCGCTCTATCTTGCGCCAATTCAGCAAACAATATGCGGATGCGTCTGCCAGCCCATTCGAATTCTTGAACTTGCTCGGGAGTCGGATCGCTCTTTTTGTAGAACTCTGTCTGTAGAGCAATGAGTCGGCTCACTTCATCGCTGATCTGTGTCCTATCGGGTATCATTGGCAACTCCGGTCGAATGTTTGAGCCTGATTTCACGTTGTCACGCTCGATCACACGTATGCCAGCCAGCGACAGGTTCCTTCGGGCGTTCCCGCTCAGAATTCAGCGTCGGAGGTGGGTGAGCCGACGCAGTGCAAGAGGAAACGCAAGTGCCGCGATGAGGACAAACACGACAGAGGTCTGAAAGTCCATAGCTGCCCCCCCGATTCGCAACGGAGCTTACCAAAATCATTAATACGGTTCGATACAGCAAACACTGTAGAAATACGAGATGGCGGCAAGACTCATGGTGCATCTGAAGCGATCACGGCTCTCAAAACCCGTGGACAAATGGCAAATATCATTGCGAGTTGAAGGGTTTCGGCGGGAAATCCTCCAGATCCGAGAAGCGAATCGGAACTACAAGGCGCACACCATCCACAACATGTCAGAAATTGCCAAACATGAAAAACGGCTGCAAAGGTTAAAAGAGATCATGGTGGAACTGAATGTCCTGTCGGGCCATTCGGCTGGGTAAGGGATTCCCTCTAGAGACTCTTGTTACTACCATTATGTAACAACCTGAACATAGGAAGTGCATCCAAGCCATATGGCGAAGACCATCTTAATAGCCGATGACAATGACGCTGTGCGGCGGGCGGTCTGCGAAGCATTTACCCGTGACCCTGACTTTGAGGTATGCGGAGAAGCACACGACGGGCAGGACGCGATAGAAAAGGCTCAGCGGTTGAAACCTGACTTGATTATTCTCGACTTCGCAATGCCTGTCATCAACGGCTTTGAAGCCGCTCGGGCGCTTCGGGATTTAATGCCATCGGTACCGATTATCATGTTCACGTTGTACGATGACGAATTCATGAGGGAAAAAGCGCGCCTCGTCGGTGCCACCGAGGTCGTTTCAAAAACTGACGACATATCTGTGCTCATGCGAACGGCTCGTCGCCTTCTTTACCGTGACGCCGCGTAGTTCAATCGGCTCAACTATCCCGCCCGTTTCGCCCGCCACGCGGTGGCTTCCGTCCGCAGAATTTCCAGTCTATCGAGAGCACGTGCAATAGCCTTGTTCTCTTCGGGCGTGCCACCATGGTTTAAGGAAAATTCATGTAGCCTCCTTTGCATGGCGGACTCCGTTTCCTCTATGCGCTCTTCGATTCGAGACCAGTCCGTCTCAAGCACGGCTTTATGGTAAAGCCTTTCCCAATCGTATTCCGCATTCATCGAGACCTCCTGCCGCTCCCACGGCGGGTTACGCTAAAATTATTGCCAAGTCAGAAGTGTAAAGTCAATCGAGAATTGAGAGCGAGATTTGACGGTATTCATGGCGAAACAAAAGCGAAACTGCTAAACTCTTTCGGTGGACGAATCCCGTAAACGCGTCCTAGATATCATGGCTTCAATCCTGGCAGCGCGGAAACTGGCTCAGTACGACGGAGGGAAGCGGGTGCCTGCCACAATGAGCGCGATTGCTGACGCGGTGCGTTGGGCGGAAGAGATTATGAAGGAGATTGATGAGCGCTGGCCTGTGAGGTGGAGATAGAAAAAGAAACGATTACTTTGTCTTTTGTTACTGTTTTCGTGGGATTTTGGGCAATTTGCAGGGGACGCAGAATTCCCGGCAGAAGAAACATCATCTGCCATTCGACCTGCCATTCCTTGAATTGGGACTAAGAATTGGGACTAACCAGAGTGGGTTTTGAGGTGGATTTTGAAGGCTAAGCGACGCCGAATCAATGAATTTCCACTGTGTCCCGAACCAGGTGCTCTACCAGGCTGAGCCACGCCCCGACTAGGTGGAACGAAGAAGAATGTTCGGAACCGCGAGGCCCGAAGGCATGAAAGCCTGGGGGTTCGGATTCCGTTAAAAAGTATAGCACTTGCAGACGGCCTGGCTTGCCGCCAGGTGAATTACCCTACATCATGGGTTGGCTATGGCGAGTCTCGCGCCTCAGGCGGGCGATCTCTAAGCCGCGCCCGGAATTTCCTATAGAATGTCGCTTTGCTATATAGCATTGAAATCGCATGATCGCGATCACCGCCAGCACGCTATTCACACCTCTGGAGCGGATTGAGCAACCCCTGCTTCTGATGGACGAGGGTTCCCTCGTTGAAGTGACCTCGCGGACGCGCCGGGAAGTTCCCCAAAATAGCCGCCTGGTGGATTTTGCCGACGGCATACTGGCGCCCGGCTTTATTGATCTGCACATTCATGGCGGCGCCGGACATGATGTGATGGAAGCGAGCGCGGGGGCACTGCCTCCGGTGGAGCAGTTGCTGGCCTCCCACGGGGTGAGCAGTTATTTCCCGACCACGGTCACGGCGCCGCTGGATACGACACTTTCCGCGTTGGCGCGGCTGGCGGACGCGATCGAAACCGCGGAGCGGGATCCACAACGACAAAACGGCGAACTGCGGGCGCGGCCGCTGGGAATTCATCTGGAAGGACCGTTTATCAGTCACAAGCGGCGCGGAGTGCATCCTCCGGAGAATCTGCTGACGCCGTCTCCGGCGGCTTTTGATCGCTTCTGGCAGGCGGCGCGAGGACACATTCGCGTGCTCACCATCGCGCCCGAGTTGCCGGGCGCGCTCGAAGTCATCACTCTGGCCGCCTCGCGCGGCGTTTGCGTGAGCCTGGGCCACTCCAATGCCGACCTGGATGCAGGCCCGCGCGGGTTTCGCCGCGGGCGCCCGCCATGCCACTCATACCTTCAACGCGATGCGGCCGCTCGACCATCGCGATCCTGGAATTCTGGGCGAGGTGCTGACTGATCCCCGGCTCTCCGCCGAAATCATTGCGGATGGAATTCACGTCGATCCCGTGATCGTGCAGCTTTTCCTGAAGGCCAAAGGGCCGGAAGCCGCAGTGCTGATCACCGACGCCACTGCCGCCACCGGTATGCCCGACGGCCGCTATCACCTGGGCTCGCTCGAAGTGGAAGTCAAAGACGGCCGGTGCATGGTTGGAGATTCCCTGGCGGGCAGCGTTCTGACCATGGACCGCGCGGTGCGTAACGTCATGCAGTTCGCGCAATGGGACTTGCAGGAGGCAGTGCGCCTGGCCACCCTGAATCCGGCGCGGGTGGCGGGAATAAAAAACGCAGGCGCGATTGAGGCCGGCGCGCCTGCCGATCTGGTGGTTTTGAGCCCGGGCGGCGAGGTGAGACAGACAGTTATTCGTGGAGCAGGGATTTAGTAGCGCCGGCATTTTGCCGGCTGTCCAGAGGGCGTCTCGCCCTCAGCGCGGCGGGCGAGGACGCCCGCCGGACAGCGCCGGGACGGCGGCGCTACTTCAAGCTCTCAGGAGAATTGCATGGCTGACAAAGGGGGATTCCCCCACTACATGCTGAAGGAAATCTTCGAGCAGCCGCAGGGCCTGCGCGACACGATTGAGCCCCGCGTATCGCTCGAGGAGGCGGTGGTGCGGCTCGACGATGTCCGCATCAGCACGGAAGAACTTCGCGCGCTGCGCCGCATCAACATCGTGGCCTCGGGCACCAGCCGTCATGCGGGCATGGCCGGGCAGTACATGATTCAGGACCTGGTCAACATCCCGGTGGATGTGGACTACGCCAGCGAGTTTGAATATCGCAATCCCCTGATCGGCCCCGGCGAACTCACCATCGTCATCACGCAGTCCGGCGAGACCGCCGACACCACGGCGGCACAGCGGGAAGCCAAGGCCAAAGGCTCGCGCACCATTGCCATTTCGAACGTGGTCGATTCCACCATCGCACGCGAAGCCGACGGCGTGCTCTACACTCACGCCGGCCCGGAGATCAGCATCGCCTCCACCAAGGCCTTCACTGCGCAGATGGCGGTGCTCTACCTGTTTGCGCTCTACCTGGGACAGGTGCGCGGCAAGTTTGCCAAAGAGCAGCGGCGGCAGTACATCCGCGAGCTGCTCGATTTGCCGGGCAAGATGGAAGCTCTGCTGAAAACCGCGCCCGCAGCATGCGAACAGCTGGCGGAAAAATATTACAAGGTGCAGGATTTTCTCTTCATGGGCCGCGCCATCCACTATCCCGTCGCCATGGACGGCGCGCTCAAGCTCAAGGAAGTTTCCTACATCCACGCCGAAGGCTATCCCACCGGAGAAACCAAGCACGGTCCCAACGCAATGATCGACGAGAACCTGCCGGTGGTGATCATCGCGACTTGCGACCGCGAGGATTCGGGATCGGTGCTGCGCTATGAGAAGAACCTCGCCAACATCCGGGGATTCAAACAGCAGTCGGCGCGCGTCATCGCGATCGCGTCAGAAGGCGACCAGGAACTTCCCCGCCTCGCCGACCATACCATCTTCGTTCCGCAGGCGACGGAGTTGCTGCTGCCGCTGCTGGAAATTATTCCGCTGCAATTGTTCGCTTACTACATGACGGTCAAGAAAGGTCTCGACGTGGACCGGCCGCGCAATCTGGTGAAGTCGGTGACGCTGGAATAGTAGACCTAGAACGTCAGGCGTCAGACCTCGGACCCGTAACCTGCTAGCGTTGGTAATGCTGGTCTGGGTGGTTAATGAACGGCGACTTTGCAGCAACTGAACTGCCTCGCAATCAGTCGGCGCTTTTGAGTTCCAGATACGTTCCACCGCAACTCCCGCCACCGGCATCTCTCCGGGTAAGAACGAGTTCATCGCGGATTGCCTTCGGACTCAGTTCGATCAGCATATCTGTCGCATCATACCCGCGGTCGCCTGCCGCTCCCCCTTCAATATGCAAAACGTAGGTGGCAGGCGGTACCGAGTCGAACACAAAAGCGCCGGTGCTGTCAGACATTGTGGTGTAAACAGTACCAATTACTGGGTCTTGCAGCTTCAAACTCGCCCCACTGATCGCCACGTCAGTGCGATGAAGAAGATTCCAAAGGGGAGTTCCGTCTTTTCGAGGCTGCGAGTCAACCAACTTGCCACCAATTCGACGGGTAGCCGGCGCTGAATCGCCCCACTCATAGGTAAACTTCCGTTTCGCACTTCTTGAGGATTGCTGATTGATGTGAAAACATTCGTAGGCTGCGCTGACCCCTAGTAGCTCGGCCTTTAACCAATAATGTCCCGCCGAAAGGTTTAAACGAACTTTCCCATCCGCAGATGTCAGCCCAGAGAACTCCTCCTTACCCTCGCGAGTGATTTGAACCAGGGCTCCCGCGAGGGGCTTGCCATCGTGTTTGAGCATCACGGTGAAATATTGATTAGCTTCGACCCCGTCATTGGGGCAACCGGCGAGCGAACACGCATTCGAGGGAACGGAAATCCAGAGAAAGAGTGATGCAACAGCGACAGTGGTTACTACTCTTTTCAAGGAGAAGCCTCGTTACGATAAGCCCTATTATGCCGCAAACCCTTCGGCACTGAATTATTGTTGGCGTGAGCAGGCGTTTACATTCAGAACAGGTAATCGCCACGCGCATTCGGAGAATTTTATCGAGACATGGGCTGGGTTGGAGCGTTGATTTTTATCATCGGGGCTTCAATGGGCGCCTTGGGCATGTATCTCCTGAAGAGCTTGAGAAACTAGCCGGGATGACTGGCATCCTCCGTGCGCGGAGACGACAATCCCGAGAAGGAAGCGACCGTGGTGCCCCACCCTTCGAAAAACGAAGGGTGGGGCACCCGGCCGCGCATCTGGTGAAGTCGGTGACGCTGGAGTAGTGTGCGCATGTGGCCAAAGGCTGAACGCCACCTGAATTCGCAAGGCGCAACGTCTCCTCTTTAAGTTTCGCTTAAGACTGCGGACTTCTCTTAACAATAAATCTTCACAACCGATTTCTTTTTCTCTTCCTCTACGCATCACACCTGCTTGCGACGCCCTTCGCCGAGGAGAGAAAAGAAAATGCGGAAAGTCGGAATCTTGTTGTCTATCGTTTTGTGTTTGCCGTTAGCGCTCGCCGCCCAAAGCGGCGGGGCGCTGCCCGCCGGCGGCGAGTATGGGACACGGGCGACGGTGTTTGGCGGATATTCCTATCTGCGCAACGGCAGCAACGGTTTTAACGGGTGGGAGGGGCAGGGCACCTTCAATTTCAACCGCTACCTCGGCGTGACAGCCGATGTGAGCGGCTCCATTCTCAGCCCGTTTTCCTTTTCGTCATCGGTTTTTTCGGCGTCCACCTACCAGCACGTGACCACTTATTTATTCGGCCCGACGGTGACGGCCGGATTTGGCAGAAGCGCCGTCTTCGCCCACGCATTGTTCGGCGCAGCACATTCCAGCCTGGGCGCGGGTGTAAACGTTCCGATCATAGGCGGGATCTCCACCGGCCTGATCAGCGCCAATGCGTTTGCCATGGCCTTTGGCGGCGGAATTGATATCGGCATGACGCGACATTTCGCCATCCGGGCCGTGCAGGTGGATTACATCCGCACGCAATTCAGCGCGACGGATGCCCTATTGACCGGACTTTCCAGCAGCCTGGGTAACCGGCAGAATAGCTTCCGCTACTCATCAGGGATTGTGTTTCGATTCTGATGGGAATCAGCAACTATCGATAATCTTGCTGACAAGGGCAGTGATGCGTTGATGTGAGGCTGGTGCGTTGGGCTGACGACCGACGACTGAGGACTGACGACTGCCTAGTTCGGCTTCCGGTGTTTGCCGTCGGAAAGATAGCGCAGCAGCGCGGTGTCTGACGCATCCTTGAATTTTTCCAGAAATGACGCTTCCGGGCTGAGCATCGCGTCGGCGGAAACTTTCTGACGGATGCTCTGGCGCAGTCTCTCGCCGGTCTCTGATTCGTTGGTCATCACCTGCATGTAGAACCAGAGGAAGTGGCGCATCTGGTCGAGAGACGATTTCAGCATCTGGAGCGCGTCCATTTCCGGCAACTGGCTGAGGGCTTCCATGAGTTCGGGATCGCTGGGAGCTTCCATGGCGGCGCAGTTGAGCTGGCGTTGAATGGCGCGCAGATCTTCGGTTACGCGCAGGATCCGGATGTGTATTTCTTCGAGGTAGTCTTCTCTTCCCATGGGCTCCGTCTTCTTTCGACGTCAAGACACCATCTCACTCGCAACCGATAGCGAACAGATGTCCCATGTGCATGCGCTTTCGTAATTCAAGCCGTTACTTTGGTCTGGTGTAATTGTCGAACGACAAAAACTGTCATTCGCTGGGTGGTTTCGGTCAGTACCGAATTCGACGGAACTGGTCTAGACGGCGCTACGGGCACGGGGTTCAGGCGATGGCGGCAAACAGCAGGTCCCTCGACTGCGTTGAGCCATTCGCGAGCGAATGGCCCAACTCCGCTCGGGATGACAGAGTTGGCAAGTAGCGCCGGCTGCCCGGGGTTCCGGGACCTGCACGATCCTCGCCCAGCCGCAGGCTGCGTGGGGCAACTACGCGACCGTATCTGGTACACTGTCGCGTTCCGCAGCCTCCGGAATTCAGGACCGCGGAGCTTCCCTGGGCCCTTAAGCTGCATCGAAGCGGAAGCCCTATGAAAGATACACTGGGAGTCCTGTTAGCCGGCGGGGCAGGCGAGCGCCTCTATCCGCTCACTCGCGATCGCGCCAAGCCTGCCGTCACCTTCGGCGGAATCTATCGCATCATCGACGTCACTCTTTCCAACTGCGTTAACTCCGACCTGCGCCGCGTTTATATCCTGACCCAGTACAAGGCGCTTTCTCTGAACCGCCACGTGCGCGAAGGCTGGAACATCATGGGCAGCGAGATGGGCGAGTTCATTGAAGTGCTGCCGCCGATGAAGCGGGTAAGCGATCAGTGGTACCAGGGCACCGCCGACGCGGTCTATCAGAACATTTACTCGATCGGGTCGGAGCAGCCCAAGCACGTTCTGATTCTCTCCGGCGATCACATCTACAAGATGAATTACGGCTTGATGCTGGAGCGGCACAACGAGACCGGCGCCGACGTGACCCTGGCCACCATCCAGATCGATCCCGGCGAGGTGGCCCGCTTCGGAGTCGTGGAAGTGGACCATGACCACCGGGTGTTGGGCTTCGAGGAGAAGCCGAAGGCCACCAAGCTGCGGTCGCCTGCGAATCCGGAAAAGGTGTGCGCTTCGATGGGCATTTATCTATTCAATACCGATGTGCTCATCCCCGTACTTCTGAAAGATGCGGAGGACCCCGCTTCCAGCCACGACTTCGGCAAAGACATCCTGCCCAGAATGGCCGACGACTACCGGGTTTATACCTACGACTTCGTGGATGAGAACAAGAAAGAGGCCCTCTACTGGCGCGATGTGGGGACCCTCGAAGCCTACTACGAGGCCAACATGGACATCGTGGCGGTGTCGCCCGTGTTCAACCTGTATGACTCGGACTGGCCGATCCGCACCCACCAGCGCCAGTATCCGCCAGCCAAGTTCGTGTTCGCGGAAGCCGGACGCACCGGCACCGCGGTCGATTCCATTGTTTCGGCGGGCTGCATCGTTTCCGGCAGCATCGTAAAAGGCAGCGTGGTTTCGCCCGATGTGCGCGTAAATTCCTACAGCGAAGTGGAGAGCAGCATTCTTTTTTCCCACGTGAATGTCGGGCGGCATTGCCGCATCCGGAAAGCCATCATCGATCGCGACGTCCACATTCCGGAAGGCACCACCATCGGCTATGACAGCGAGGCTGACCGCCAGCGTTACTTCGTCACCGAAAGCGGAATCACGGTGGTGACTCGGGACTATTCCCTGTTCGAAAATCCGGTCACGGTGGATTACTTCACCAGCGAATAGGCACCCCGTAGGCGGACACTTCTCGTCCGGGAGATCGCATCTCGTCTGTCTGGATTGCAAACCCCTTTGGCGGGCTGGGCTTCGGCCGGGTGCAGTAGGACGCCTGTCCCTACGTGTTTTGGGGCAAGGCCGGGGCACCACCCTCGTCTCGCCGTGTCTTGGAGAGACAGGGTGGGTGCGTTCTTAAATGTCTCCCGCCCCGTCGTTCCAACGTCTCCCGCCCTGTCGTTCCAAAGTGCGGAACGACGAGGACGGGGCACCCCCCGTTAGTTGTGTCATCTAGTTGCACATCGATTGCAACAAATTCTGCGGCCTGAGCTTGACAGCTCTAAACGGGGCAGTGCACGATATTGACTAAGCGATACAGATGCAACTCGATTGCAACTGGACTCAAGTCGCCAAATAGATGCAACTCGGTTGCATCTGGGCCAGCCGTCCACCAGAATACTTGACCGGGAGCGACGGCGGCCAGCCGCTTGGGGAGCAGACTATGAGCCAGACCAGTATCAAGATCAAGAAGAGCCGAAAGGAAAAGCGCCGCCGCGGCGCCAGGTATTGGATGGCGGTGGGGACCGTGGCCGCCTATGCCACCTTCAGCGGCGATGCCGTGTTCAAAGTCTATGCCCAGCAGGACCGCCCGGCGCCCGCGGTAAACGCGTCCGGCCAGACCCAGGGTTTGACCGTCCGCCGCTACGACATCCCGCCCGGGACCCTGGATTCCGTACTCGCGGCCTTTCAGAAAACCGCGCAATTCAGTGTGACTGTGCCGGAAGAGTCAATGCGCGGCATCTGGTCTCCTGGAGTGGCTGGTCTGTACACGCCGCAGGGGGCGCTGCAAAAACTCCTTACCGGCACCGGCATCGGCTATCACTTGACCGGCGCGGACGCCGTGATTCTGGAAATCCAGGGCATGGCAACCACGGTCAATGTTACCGACACCAGCGTGCAGGTTTCGTTGCCGAAATTCACTCAGCCCCTGCTCGACACCCCGCACTCCATCGACATCGTTCCCCAGCACATCATCCAGGACCAGGGGGCAACCACGCTGCGCGATACCTTGCGCAATGTGGCCGGCATCAGTATCGCCGCGGGGGAAGGCGGCGCCCAGGGCGACAACCTCACGGTTCGCGGCTTCACCGCCCGCAATGACATTTTCCTCGACGGCATGCGCGACTTTGGCAGCTACTATCGCGACCCCTTTGACATGCAGCAGGTCGCGGTCCTGCAGGGTCCGTCATCGGTCACATTCGGCCGGGGCTCCACCGGCGGCGTGGTCAATCAGGAAAGCAAAGTTCCGCAGACGGCCGCGCTCTTCGCTGGCACCGTGGACCTGGGCACGGACCAGACCAAGCGCATCACTGTCGATCTGGATCGGCCACTGCCCTCTCTGGGAATTGGCACGGCTTTCCGGTTGAACCTGATGGGGCACGATTCGAAGGTCGCGGGACGGGACATTGCGCAGAGCCGGCGCTATGGCGTCGCTCCCTCGCTGGCCTTCGGACTGGGCACACCGACCCGATTCACACTCAGCTATCTGCACGAAGGCTCCGACGACACGCCCGACTATGGTATCCCCTGGCTGTTTAACGGCCCCGCTCCGGTCGAGCGCCGCAACTACTACGGCTTTGAGCATGGCAATTATCTGAAGACCAACGTTGACATGGGGACGGTCACGTTCGAGCACGACGCGAACAGCCAGCTCACGTTCCGCAACCAGGCCCGTTACGCGCATTACCATCGCGATGTTCGCATCACCGAGCCCCAGATCGACTCGGCCACTCTGGATGCGGACCCGTTGACCACGCCGCTCGGTCAGATCGGCGTTGTTCGCAACCAGATTGCTGTCGATAGCACGGAGACTTTCCTGCAGAACCAGGCCGATGTGATCATGAAGTTCAACACCGGCTCGCTGCGTCACACTGTGGTTGCAGGCGCGGAGGGAGGGCGCGAAACTTCGTCTCCGTATCGCCAGCGTTTCGATCTCACCACCGTTCCGACGACCAACCTGCTGCATCCTGACACCAGCCAGCCCTTTGCCGGCATCGTCCCGGGCACCGGCATCACCGACACCCATGTCACCGCCATCAGCGCTGGCGCCTACGCACTCGATACCGTTAACCTGCTGCCCAAGCTCGACCTCACCGCCGGGGTCCGCGTGGACCGGTTTGATGCCACGGCGAACCAGTCGGTGCCGGTAACGCCCGATTCGCCGTTCAAGCGGGTGGACGTCATGCCCAGTTGGCGCGGCGCGCTGGTATTCAAGCCCGTGGCTGGCGGAAGCATTTACTTCGACTACGGCACATCGTTCAACCCCTCCGCCGAGACGCTGGCGCTCAGCGTGGCCACGCAGAACGCGCCGCCCGAGCAGAGCCGGACTTTCGAAGTCGGCACCAAGTGGGACCTGTTTGCGCGCAAGCTTTCCTTGCGGGCAGCTGCATTCCGCACCGACAAAACCAACGCCCGCGAAACCGTGAATGCCACCACGGTTGTTTTGTCTGGCAGCCAACGGGTGAGCGGCGTCCAGATACAAGCCAATGGATACATCACCAGCCGCTGGGAACTTCTGGCCAGCTACGCTTACCTGGATGGCAAGGTCACAGGATCGCAGGTCTTTCCGCAATCCGTGGGCGCCCAACTGGCCAACGTGCCCAGGAACACCTTCAGCACCTGGAGTACTTTCGACCTGCCCTGGCATCTGAGCATGGGCGGGGGCGCGGACTTCGTCGATAGCCGCACCGCCAGTTCCGCGACGCCTCTCAATCCCGTCACCGGATTGGTGAAGCAGGTGCCGGGTTACTGGGTGTTCAACGCGATGGCGAAGTATCCCCTGAGCGAACACGTCGATCTTCGGGCCAACGTGTACAACCTGGCCGACAAGTACTACTACGACCAGATTCATCCCGCGCACATCGTGCCTGGGGCGGCGCGTTCGGCGCTACTGGGCATCACTTTCAAATTCTGAGCGTGAAGGGAACCTTACCCATTGCTACTGCCCATCCCTGAGGTGTTGACATCCGAACAGGTGGCCGAAGCGCGGCAAGTCCTGGACCAGGCGGAATGGGTGGACGGGAAAGTCACAGCCGGCCATCAATCGGCCCGAACCAAGGACAACATGCAGCTGCCGGAGAACCATCCTGCCGCACGCCAGCTGGGGGAAACCATTCTCACCGCCCTGGGGCAGAATCCTCTATTTGTTTCGGCGGCGTTGCCGGCGCGCGTCTTTCCTCCGCTCTTCAACCGCTATCAGGGCGGGCAATCATTCGGCACCCACGTGGACAATGCCATCCGGCAAGTCAGCGGAACCGGACACAGAATTCGCACCGACCTTTCGGCCACCTTGTTTTTCTCCCGGCCCGATGAGTATGACGGGGGCGAACTGATCGTCGAGGACACCTACGGCGTGCACCGAGTGAAGCTTCCCGCCGGCCACATGATTCTCTATCCCTCAACCAGCCTGCATCACGTTACACCGGTTACACGCGGATCGCGGCTGTCCTCCTTCTTCTGGATCCAGAGCATGGTGCGCGACGACGGTCAACGCACCCTGTTGTTCGATCTCGACACCGCTATCCAGCGCATTAACCCGGCCAAGTCCGACGATACCGCCGTCGTCCAGCTTACCGGCGTCTATCACAACCTGCTGCGGCGCTGGGCGGAAGTCTGAGTTCGGAACATCTTCATGACACCCCGCAGAGTCCTGCTCTGGATACATGTCATTGCCGGCTGGTCTTTTTAACCAACCAGTTTCCAGTCTGGAGTTCCCGGTTCTCAGTTTGTTCGTCTTTTGTTCGTCTTGCGTTTGTGCCCCCTGCTACAATGCCTTGCCTTATAGATCGTAAGAACTTTTGGGGCCACATAAACGTATCTCTATTGTGGTGTTAAAGCCCGGGGTGTACCGGGCGACAGACCAGGAGTTCCGGGGAGTGCGGGTTGGAAGACGCCCAGGTCGTTGCCATGCTGGTCCGTCGCTGCATCGCCGGCGACGTCGTGGCCTGGGAGGAGATCGTGCAGCGCTACAACCGGCGAATCTACAACATCTGCTATCGCTTCGCCGGGTCAGGCGATGACGCCCAGGACCTCACCCAGGAGGTCTTTATCAAGATGTTCCGCACCCTCAGTTCGTACGATGTCGAGCGGGGGGCGTTCATGACCTGGGTCACAACCATCACGCGCAACCTGCTGGTGGACCACTTCCGCAAGAGCAAGCAGGACCGCTTGACCGAGTCGCTGGACACCACGCCTTCGGAGCACGAAGACGCCATGCCGTTGAGCGAGAAGATCGAGGACAAGGCGCCGGCAGCCGATGCCAGCGTACAGAGCCGCGAAGCCCGCGAACTGATCCATAGCGCCTTGCAGAAACTTTCGCCCGAACTGCGCGAAGCGGTCATCCTGCGCGACCTGCATGACATGGATTACAAAGACATTGCCACGGTACTAAAGGTTCCGGAGGGCACAGTGAAATCAAGGATAAATCGCGGTCGAGCGGAACTTGCGCGGCTGCTCCAACGTACTTATAGGCAGGTGATGTGATGGCAGGCGAAACCAAAAACGGCATGCAATGCGCGGAATTCGATGCGCTGCTGATCGAAGCGCTCGATGGCTCGCTTAGCGGACGGAAGCTGGAAAGCTTTCAGGCCCATGCCCGGGCCTGCGCCGTATGCGGGCCGCTGTTCGCAGAGGCCGATGCGGGGCGGCGCTGGCTGAAGTCGCTGCCTGAAGTTGACGCTCCTCCTCACCTGGTACACAACATTCTGCTGGCCACCACGGGTTACGAAAGCAAGCGCGCCGCCGTCCGGCCCGGGGCCAAGGCTTCGGGGATGGATGCGATTGCGGCGTGGCTGCGGCCGGTGTTCGCGCCCGTCCTTTCCATGAGCCGCCAGCCCCGCTTCGCCATGTCATTCGGAATGGCGTTCTTTTCCTTATCAATTTCACTCAGCCTGGCGGGCGTGAAGATGAGCGATGTGCGGCATGTGGACCTGCGGCCCAGCGCCCTCAAGCGCACTTACTACGAGACCACCGGACGGGTGGTCAAGTACTACGAAAATATTCGCTTTGTGTACGAAATCGAATCGCGGGTGCGGGAATTCAAACGAGTGACCGCTCCCCCGGCGCCACCCCCACAGGAGCAGAACAAAGAAAAAAAGGACAACAATACCAGTGGACAACCCGAACCGACACAGGAACGCAACTACAGCCAGGGAGAGAACCAGCCCGTGCTGGCCTCGCTCCCGAATGATCCGCCTGTAGTGAGGATGACCACTTACAGGAGGCTTTCATGAACTGCGCCAACCACCCGGATATCGAGAAGGTGGCATTTTGCCGCACCTGCGGAAAACCGCTGTGTGCCAACTGCACCCGTTCGGTGCACGGAGTGATTTATTGCGAGACCTGCCTGGCGGCGCGCCTGGAAGGCGTGCAGCCGAACGTGGCGCCCCCCGCCGCCGGCTTCGCTCCGGCAACCCCCATGGGTACTCCGGTCGCAGGCGGGGGTCCGAATCCCGCTCTGGCCGGCGTTTTGGCGGGCTTCTTTCCCTTCGGTGTGGGCGCCGTTTACACCGGTCAATATGCCAAGGGCCTGGCACACCTGGTCATCTTCACTCTGCTGATTCTGGGTGCGAGCAGCGGAAGCGACGCCATGGGCACGGTCTTCGGGCTGGCCATTGCCGGCTTCTACTTCTATCAGATCATCGATTCGGTACGCAGTGCCCGTGCCCTGCAGCTGGGACTGGCCCCGCCCGACCCTTTTGGATTGGCAACAACCTTTAGTGCGGGAGAGCGCGTGGACGTTAGCAAGGTTCCCGTGGGCGCCCTGGTGCTGATCGGTCTGGGCGTGATCTTCCTGCTGCATACCCTCGACATCTGGGATTTCAGTGCTCACCGCATCTGGCCCCTGGTGCTCATTGGCATCGGCGGCTGGCTGCTGGTGCGACGCCTCGGCCTGGTAGGCGAAGTTCCGCCCGGATTTGACCGCATGCGCAGCTGCAGGCGCGGCTTGATGGGGCCGGCCATCCTGTTGACCCTGGGATTTCAATTCCTGCTGGACAGCATGGGCGTAATCCGCTTCGGCCGCACCCTGCCGCTGCTGCTGGTGGTGATTGGACTGGTAAAGATTTTCCAGAGTACGGCTGGCCCGGACCCACTGCAGGGGCCGCCGCCATCAAGTGGAGCGCCGCCCTCCGGATTTACATCCGGTGAGGCGCAGCCCCCGTCATACGCGGAAGTTAAGCCGGAGGTAAAAAATGGCTAGCCCGGTGCAAGCCCCGCCCCCAATTGAGTATCGGCCGAGACAGCGACGTTCTGTGGCCGGTCCGGTAGTGATGATCCTGCTGGGACTGGTGCTGCTGCTCACCACCATGCGCGTGCTGCATCCGCAGCCCCTGCTGCACTGGTTCGGCACCTACTGGCCCGCCCTGATCATTCTCTGGGGCGTCATCAAGCTGGTCGAGTACGAGCAGGCGAAAAGAGAAGGAACACGCCCTGCGGGGATCGGCGCCGGCGGAGTGCTGCTTCTATTTTTCCTGATCGTTTTCGGTTTGTCGGCGACCCAGGCTTCCCGCTTCAACTGGGATGAAATACGCAACCACATGCAGATGGGCGACGACGATTTCACCCTGTTCGGACACAACTACAGTTATGACGACCAGCTGCAGCAGGACTTTCCCGCGGGCAGCAGCCTGCGTATCGTGAGTGATCGGGGAGCGGTGAACCTGACGGTTTCGGAAGACAACCAGATTCACGTGGCGGCGCACAAGCGGATCAACGCGGACAGCCAGGAAGAAGCCGACAAGTTCAATCCTTCCACCAAGCCGCAAATCAGCGTCAGCGGCAATGTGATCACCTTGAACGCCAATACGCAGGGTGCCGGAGAGCACCCGGTTACGACCGATCTCGACGTCAGCGTACCGCGCAAAGCGCCGGTCGTAATTACCTCCCGGCGCGGTGATGTCAGCGTGCTCGGACGCGACGGTGACGTTGAAGTTGGCAGCCAGCACGGCGACGTTGCCGCCTCTGATATCAACGGCAAGCTGGTACTCAACCTGTCCGGTGCCTCGGCACGGGTTTCGAACATTTCGGGTGATGTGTCGGTTCAGGGACGAGGGGATGACATTTCCCTGGCTGACGTGAAAGGCGCGGCGCGCATCAACGGAGAGTTCGACACCATCAAGCTGGCAAAGATCGCCGGGCTGGTCGGCTTTAAATCCGCCCGCACCGACATGGAGTTTTCCAAACTGAACGGTGACCTCGATATGGATTCGGGCGATATGCGGGCCAGCGACCTGATGGGTCCATTCCGCCTGCTCACCCGGTCGAAGGACATCCGGCTGAGCGGAGTCAATGGGGATGTGCGGGTGGAAAACGAAAACGGCGCAGTGGAAATCCACATGAGCAAGCTGGGCAACATGCAGCTGAGCAACCGCAACAGTGACGTCCAGATCTACCTGCCCGACAAGGCCGGCTTCCAGGTGGACGCCCGCTCTCGCGGTGGGGAGATCGAATCCGACTTCGCCGCCCTGAAAATCGACAACGGCGACGACCAAGCAACGGCCAGCGGCGCCGTGGGCGGCGGCGGTCCACACCTGGTGATCAACAACGAGCACGGCGGAATCGAACTGCGCAAGGGATCGTCGCTGGCCGAGGCGACGCCACCGCCCAAGCCGCCACGGGTCCCGGCAGTGCCCAAGGTACCGGTACCCACCGACAACTAACTGGAGGACGGGCGTCCCGCCCGTCCAGCCGGGCGGGGACGCCCGGCCTCCATTTTCAACCCAAGCCATCCCCGTGCTATGTTCAATTTCTTTCCAAACTGAACATGATTCGTTCTTACAAAGGCAAAACGCCCACCGTCCCGGAATCCTGCTACGTGGACCCCTCGGCGCAGCTCATCGGCGACGTAATTCTCGGCGAACACGCCAGCATCTGGATGAATGCCGTGTTGCGCGGCGATGTCCACTCCATTCGCATCGGCTCATATTCCAATGTGCAGGATGGCAGCGTGCTGCATGGCATGAAAGAGCAGTACGGAGTTTTCCTGGGCGAATACGTTACGGTCGGCCACTCCGTGATCCTGCATGGCTGCACTATCGAAGACCACTGCCTGATCGGCATGGGCTCGATCATCCTGAATGGGGCGCGCATTGGCGCGGGATCGATCATCGCGGCTGGCACGCTGATCCCGGAGAAAACAATTGTCGAGCCGGGATCGCTGTGGATGGGATCTCCGGGAAAATTCAAACGCAAGCTGGAAGAGAAGGACCAGGAAACGATCATGCGCTACGCGCGGAATTACCTGGAGTATAAGGAATCGTATCTGCGGGAAAGGTAACGCTTGGTAAGCAACCGGGGCCTTGCGGCCCCGGCTTCAGTTGGTGGTTGCCCGGATAAAAATCGTGTTCAATGTGGGCGCGAGCGTCCTCGCTCGTGCAGGCCGTGGCACGAGCGGGACGCTCGCGCCCACATTGGATCTGGTTACGCGCTGCGGCGAGGGCGCATGGTCAGGTCGCGGACCTGGGCCAGCACACTTGATAACTGCATCCCGTTCAGCTGCGACACGAACGGCATCAGGTCCGCGATGAACTGATCTTTCATCAGTTCGCCGATTTCTTCCTGGCGGTTACGTTCGCCGCCCGAAAGCAGATCGGGTACCGTGACCTCCAGTGCGCGGGCCAGCCGTTCCAGCGAGGAAAGGGTCGGGGTCGCCTTTTCATTTTCGATCTTCGACACGTAGGTCCGGGGGACCGACATGCGCGCCGCCAGTTGACGCTGGCTGAGTCCGCTGCGCAACCGGAGTGAACGGATCGAGGTCGCCAGGTTCAGATGTCCGCGGCCATTGCCATTCGCCGGCATCATCTGCGGCGGTGGCGGCGCCATCACGACTTCCGGCTCTTCCTCATCTAACGAGGCATGGCAGCGCCGGCAAAGATCGTTGGTGGTACGGAATTGGACCAGCAGGCAGTGATCGCAACGAACTACTTCCCTTGAATCTACTGGTGCAAGGGTAGTGGCCATCTAGGTGTGGGAGGGCCAGAGCGGGGCTTCTCCTGGAACGAAAAACGAACGAAAAACCGGAACCGAAAAAACTTCGTTCCAACCTGCAGCGTAATCTGAGGTACAACACCTGTGGATGTCAAGAACATTCCGGGGTCAAACCCCGAACAGGTCGTGGAAATAGCAAAGTTAACTGGAGAAAACCCGGAGAAAACAGGTAAGAAACCATGAACGATCGAGAGCAGGCGTGGTGTTTACTAACTGAGTTCACCCAGTCAGAAAGTTTGCGCAAGCACGGACTCGCGGTCGAGGCCTGCATGCGCGCCTACGCCCGCAAATTTGCTTCCGAGTCTCCTGAAAAAGAAGAGTTGTGGGGAGTGGTTGGATTGCTGCACGACTTCGATTACGAAAAATATCCCAGCCTCGACGACCATCCCTACAAGGGCAACGAAATATTAAAAGAGCGGGGATATTCAGATGAAATCCGGCGCGCCATCATGTCGCACGCCGAATATTCCGGCGTGACCCGGGACTCCCCGATGGAGAAGGCCCTCTTCGCCTGCGACGAACTGGCTGGATTCATCACCGCCTGCGCCCTGGTGAAACCGGGAAAATCACTGGCTGAAGTGGAGGCTAAATCAGTCCGAAAGAAGATGAAGGACAAAGCCTTCGCCCGCAGCGTAAAGCGCGAAGACATCGTAAACGGCGCGGCAGATTTAGGGGTGGACCTGGAAGAGCACATCGCGTTCTGCATCGAGGCCATGAAGGGAATCGCAGACAAGTTAGGGCTGGACGGCGGCGCAGCGAAGTCGGCATAACCAGGTCCCGTGTGGGGACGGGTCTCCGAGCCGTCCATGCCGAGCAAGGCTCGGCTGGTGTTCTTTGCAAGACCACCAATACAGACTCGGGTCGCCACCACCGAAATGCTGCCGAGCTGCGCTCGGCCTGGCCGGGTCGAAGGCCCGGCCCCACACGGCATTTCCAGTTCCTAGCGCAGCGCCTCCGCCACTTTTCCACTGGCAATCAACTCCGCGATCCGGGCGAAATCCTGGTACATCACTCGATCTCTCTCCATGGTCGCGCACACTGAGCGAATTGCGGCGTGGGCGATCTGTCCGCGTTTCGAAGTCTTGAGCGGAGCGAGAAAGTCCAGGGCCTGGGCCGCCGCCATGGCTTCGATTGCCATTGCATTGCGCGAGTTCTCCACGATGCGCTTCAGTTTCAGAGCGGCGGTCATTCCCATGGACACGTAGTCTTCCTTGTTGCCGGAGGTGGTAATCGAATCCACCGAGGCGGGATGAGCCAGCACTTTGTTCTCGCTGACCAGCGAGGCGGCGGCTACCTGGGCCATCATGAATCCCGAGTTCAGGCCGGCGCCGGGCGCCAGAAATGGCGGCAGGCCTTCATTCAGCGCCGGGTTCACCAGGCGCTCCAACCTGCGCTCGGAAATGCCGGCCAGCGCGCTGAGCGCGATGCCCAGGAAGTCCAGGACGAAAGCCAGGGGCTGGCCGTGGAAATTGCCGCCGGAGATGACATCGGCGTCTAGGGTTGCGGAGCTTCGCTCCGCTGGGCGGACGGGGGCGTCCGCCCCTACGTGGGCACTTTTTAAAAACACCAGGGGGTTGTCCACCGCCGAGTTGACTTCGATCTCCATCACCTCGCGACAGTGGGCCAGGGTGTCGCGCACCGCGCCATGCACTTGCGGCATGCAGCGCAGGGAGTAGGCGTCCTGCACGCGGTCACAGTCGCGATGCGAATCGCGCAGCGGACTGCCTTCGAGCATCTTGCGCAGGTTCGCGGCCGTCCGCAGCTGGCCCGGATGCGGACGAGCCTGATGGATGCGTTCGTCAAATGCCACATCAGTCCCCCGCAAGGCATCGAGCGAGAGCGCGCCGATCACATCCGCTGTGTCGGCCAGGATCTCGGCCGCCAGCAGCGCCAGTATTCCCACTGCCAGCATCGCCTGGGTTCCGTTGATGAGGGAAACGGCTTCCTTGGCTTCAAGCACCAGCGGCTTGATCTGGGCGCTCCGCATCGCCTCCGCGGCGGGAACGCGCATCGCTTTCTCGGTAAAACATTCGCCTTCACCGATGAGGGCCAGGGCCAGGTGCGCCAGGGGAGCCAGGTCCCCACTGGCTCCTACGCTGCCTTGCGATGGGACCATCGGAGTGACGCCGCGATTCAGCATCTCGCAAATCGTGTCGATGACAGCTCCGCGCACTCCGGAGTGCCCTTTGGAAAGTGAATTCGCGCGCAACAGCATCATGGCCCGCGTCTCGGCCACGGAAAGCGGTTCGCCGATACCGGCGGCATGTGAACGCACCAGGTTGACTTGCAACTCGCGAATCTGGTCGCCGGCAATGCGGACGTCGGCCAGCTTGCCCACACCCGTGGTGATGGCGTAAGACACGCGGTTCTCCGCGACTAGCGCGTCCACCACCGCGCGGGCCCGATCGACAGCCCCGCGGGCATCGGGATCAAGCAGAACGGGACGGCGCTCGACCGCCACTTCCCGGACGGCTTCGAGAGTCAGGTCCTTGCCGTTGATGTGCAGGGCTTTCAAGCGAGTTTCCGGTTTCCAGTTTCGGGTTTCAAAGGCGCTCTTATTTTCCTGCTGCTTCGCGAAATGTCTTCAGAATATCTGGCGGCAGCTGTGCCGGTTTCATCTTCCCGTCAAGAATCATGTGCGTGGTCTCGCCTTCGGCCAGCAGTTCGCCGTCGTTGGCCCGCACCAGTTCGTAGCCAAAATGTATGAGGGACTCGCGAACGTTTCTCAGATGAGTGCGGACAATGATTTCGTCGTCATAACGCGCCGGCGCCTTGTAGCGGCAGCGGGCGTCCACCACTGGAATAAAGCATCCGTGGTCGCGTTCCATATCGCGATAAGTAAATCCCAGCTGACGCATGAGTTCGACGCGTCCGATTTCGAACCAGATGAAGTGATTGGCGTGATAAACCACGCCCATCTGGTCGGTCTCGGCGTAACGCACACGCACGCGGGTCTCCGAGATTACGCTGCTGCCGTGCGCGCTTGCTTGCGGTGGGTTCACTTCGTACTCCAGCGCGGTTTACGTTTTTCCAGAAAGGACGTGATGCCTTCCCGAAAGTCGGCAGTGGTGCGAATGCGCGCGTTATCCTCAACCGCTTCTGCGATCTGCTGATCTAGCTGTTCTGCGATAAATCCGTTGATCAGGCGTTTGGCCGCCCGCACCGACGATGGGCTGTTCTCCATGATCTGCGACGCCAGTTCGCGAGCTCGCGCGAGCAGGCGAGACGGCTCGACTACTTCGTTGACCAGGCCAAGAGCATGGGCCTCGGCGGCGTCAAACAACCGCCCGGTCAGCAGCAAGTCGCGGGCGACTTTATGTCCCACCTGCCACACCAGCATGGAGGAAACGATGGCCGGCACAAAACCGATGCGGACTTCGGTGTAGCCGAACTTCGCCTCAGGCACAGCCAGAGTAAAGTCGCACATGGTGGCAAAGCCCGTGCCTCCGGCGATGGCAGCGCCGTTCACGGCGGCGATGGTGGGCAGAGGAAAGTCGTAGATGCGGCGAAAAATGCGAGCCATGCGGGAGGAGTCCTGCACGTTCTCATCATGCGTTCTGCCCAGCAGGGCCTTCAATTCGTCGAGATCCATGCCCGCACAAAAGGCCTTGCCGGCACCGGTGAGGATGACGACCTGGGCCGGCGATCGCTCAACTTCGTCGAGAGCGGCAAGCAGTTCGTCCACCAGCGCGTGACTGATGGCATTGCGCTTCTCCGGCCGGTTAAGCGTAATGGTGGCAACGCCGGAATCGAACGCGAGCTGAATGGTGCTTGAATCCCATATGGTCGTAACTCAATCGGCGGCCGCAGACTCCGTGTACCGCGCCCCCAGCTCCGCCGTAATCCGCAACAACACATCCAGCGGCTTCAGGACCGGCAACTCCGCTCCTCTTTGTTGCAGCGCCTCCACCACTTTTTCGGTTGCGATATTTCCCACCAATGCGTCTTGCGCAAAGGGGCATCCGCCCAGTCCGCCCAACGCCGAGTCGAAGCGGCGGCAGCCGGCATCATACGCGGCCAGAATCTTCTCCGTTGCCTGTTCGGGGCGGCTATGCAGGTGCAGGCCAATCTCCAGATAGTCGAACTTTGAATTCACCGCTGAAAACAGTTCGCGAATCTGCGCCGGCCCGGCCAGTCCCACCGTGTCGGCCAGAGAGATGGTGCGAACCCCGAGCGATTCGAGCAGGTCCACGGCATCGATCACTTCGCCCACATTCCAGGGATCACCGTAAGGATTGCCAAACGCCATCGAGATGTAAACCACGGTGTCGAGCCCGGCCGGCTCGCCCTGGTTCGTGACTTTTTCCAATTCGTCGATCGCATCCTCTAAAGTCTGGCGCTGGTTATTCTGCAAAAATGTCGGCGAAACGGAATAGGGGAAACCCAAAGTCCGGACTGCTTCGGTGGCAATGGCCCGCTGCGCGCCTTTCTCGTTGACCACGATTCCGATAATTTCAACATCATCGGGCGGATCGAGTTCTTTCAATACTTCTTCCGAATCGGCCATTTGGGGAACGGCCTTCGATGAGACAAACGAAACCGCATCAATGTGCTTGAACCCAGCGCTGATCAGCGCCTTCAAATAGTCGGTCTTGATATAAGCGGGGATCTGCCCTTTCAGCCCCTGCCAGGCATCGCGCGGGCACTCAACGAGTTTTACGGAATTGGACATACCAAATTCGCGGCCGCGGATCAACACAGATTCTCGCGGATTAAACCCTGAGGTATTTTATGATCCGTGTCGATCCGCGTTAATCCGTGACGAAAAAGAAGTTACGTTTGCAGCACTCCCACCTTGAACTCGGGCACGTCCGGGTTCAGCGCCGCGGCTTCCAGGGCCTGCGTGATGGCATCGCGCGTCTCCACCGGATCGATGATCTTGTCGATCCACAACCTGGCCGCTCCGTAACGCGGGTCGGTCTGCTCGTCGTAAGTTTTCTTTACCGACTCGAACAGCTCCTTGCGTTCTTCGTCGCTCAACTTCTTTCCGCTGCGTTCCAGCTGCTTGATCTTGATTTCGACCAGAGTGCCGGCCGCTGACTCGCCGCTCATGACAGCGTAGCGAGCGGTCGGCCAGGCAAACACAAAACGGGGATCGTAAGCCTTGCCGCACATGGCATAGTGTCCCGCGCCGAAGGAGCCGCCCACGATCACGGTAATCTTCGGGACCACGGAGTTTGACACCGCGTTCACCAGTTTCGCTCCTGCCTTGATGATGCCGCTCCACTCCGCGTCGCGCCCCACCATGAATCCATTCACGTCGTGAAAAAAAACCAGCGGGACCAGGTTCTGATTGCAGTCCATGATGAAGCGGGCGGCTTTTTCCGCCGACTCGGTGTAGATTACGCCGCCGAATTCGAGGCGCTTGTGGCCTTCGTGATCGGTCTGCTGCGCGTGCAGCTTCTGGTTGGCCACAATCCCCACCGCAAAGCCGCCGATGCGCGCGTAACCGCAGATGATGGTCTTGCCATATTCAGCCTTGTACTCGTCGAACCGGCTGCCATCCACGATGCGGGCCAGGATTTCCCTGGTGTCGTAAGGACGCGCCGGCGACGAATCATAGATGCCGTAAATTTCCTCAGCCGCCAAAGCGGGCGGCTGCGGCTTCCTGCGGTCCCAGGGCGACTGCCGCCGATATCCCCACTTCTCGATGATGGAACGAATACGCGTGAGGCACGCTTCGTCGTTGGGCTCGCGAAAATCCACCGTACCGCTGATCGCGGAATGCATGGCAGCGCCGCCCAGTTCATCGGCGGAAATTTTCTGACCGATGGCGGCCTGCACCAGCGCCGGCCCGGCAAGGAAAAGTCCGCTGCCGTCGGTCATGAGCACGTGATCGCACATTACGGGCAAGTAGCCGCCCCCTGCGACGCACATGCCCATGATGGCGGCAATCTGCGAAATCCCCATGGCTGACATCACGGCGTTGTTGCGGAAGACGCGTCCGAAGTCGTCCGTGTCCGGAAAGACATCTTCCTGCAGCGGCAGGAAGACGCCCGCCGAATCCACCAGATAAACCGTGGGCACGCGGTTTTCGATCGAGATGTTCTGGGCGCGAATCACTTTCTTCGCGGTCATCGGGAAGAACGCGCCCGCTTTCACGGTGGCGTCGTTGGCGATGATCATCACCAGGCGGGTCTGAATGCGGGCCAGTCCTGTGATGACACCGGCTGCTGCAGCGCCTCCCCACTCTTCGTACATACCGTGAGCGGCATAGGCGCCGAGTTCGAAAAATGTTCCGGGATCGATCAGCAGATTGATGCGCTCGCGCGCGGTGAGGCGTCCCTTGCCGTGCTGGCTCTCGATCGCTTTCGGCCCGCCACCCTCGCGGATTCTTTCCTCTTCGTTGCGCACTTGCGAAACCAGGTCCGCCAGGAAGCGCATATTGGCTTCAAAGCGCGCCGAGGTGGGATCGATATGCGACTCGAGCACGGTGGAACTCGACGGCGTTCCGGGATCGACGCGTTCGTTCATGAGTGGATTCTGAAAGAAGTTACGGTATAACAGCGGAGCAGCGCGGCGCAAACCGGTGTTTCTGCTGCCGAGCAGCCGGGCCAATAGATTTCAGATTGAAGATTCTCGATTTCAGATTTAAGAACCAGAACGCTATTTTGCCCTAAGACACTTTAACTGGTCTTCTCCAGCCATCGTTCCAGGCGGCATCCATCTTCCTCCAGCAGGAAGCTACCGGTCCCATAGCATTCTCCAAAAATACGGTGCGACTCGGGATCGCGGGCCGCCCGCGTGATCCACTGCTTTCCCACCTGATACTGACTGGCGGTAAACCATTTCTGCGGCAAAACCTCGACCAATCCCGCGTTTGGATAGATGACGTAGAGGGCGAAGGCCGGGCTGTCTGGGCCTTTCGCCGGATAGCTGGTGGGGACAATCAGTTCCTCCACAGTTTGCAGTTCGCCTGGCACTTCAAGCTTGTGCACCCCGGCGGCCAGGCCGAGCGAGACTTCAAACTCGGCCAATGGCGCCGCTGCAGAGTAAATACGTTCGCTGGACGCTTTGAACCAGCCCGCAATCTCGGCCAGATCGAAAGCCTTGAGTTGGTCCGGATCGAAACAGGTAATGCGAATACTGCGGCCCTCGGGACACCACACACCCAGTTTCGAGGGGTGGCACGAAGAACGGCCGGCAATACGTATTCAGCGCGAGCCGCGGTTTGTCTGCTTCCTGCTCCAGTCCCAGAGTGACCAGGTAGCCAAGCGGCCCTTCACTGCCATGATGGGTCCATACGAAACGCTCACCGGATACCGAATTGAAGGCGGGGAATGTCTTCCAGTACCACGGGGTGGGACCGACGGTACGCTGCAGAATATCTTTGAGGCGTGAAGTGCTGATCTCGGCCATCAATATCAACTGGCCGTGGGCACGCCGCGCGGCTTCACGTTGGCGCGAATGAACTGGACGATGTCATCCATGGAGGTGCCCGGCTGGAAAATGGCGGCCACGCCGGCCTTTTTGAGATTTTCCATATCCTGGTTGGGAATGATGCCCCCGACCACCACCAGCACGTCGTCCATCTTGTTCTGCTTGAGCAGGTCCATCACCCGGGGAACAATGGCATTGTGCGCACCGGAAAGAATCGACAGGCCGATGACGTGAACGTCTTCCTGAAGCGCCGCATTTACGATCATCTCCGGCGTCTGCCGCAGGCCGGTGTAGATGACCTCCATGCCGGCATCACGCAAGGCGCGGGCAATCACTTTGGCTCCGCGATCGTGCCCGTCAAGGCCCGGCTTGGCCACCAGCACACGTATCTTCAGGTCTGCCATCGATCTCCATTTAACCACAGAGGGTACGGAGGCGCACAGCTACCGGGGATTGCGGGCGTGATCGCAGATTGTAGATTCCAGATTGTAGATTTCAGATCTCAGATCTCAGATTTCAGATCTCAGTTCTCAGATTTGCTGCTGGGCTTGAAAAATCTGCAATCTAAAATCTGCAATCCCTACATAGTCTTGATGTCAAGGCTTCTCCACAAATACCAGCAGGCCACCGAACGGTACGGTTCCCAGGATTTCGCGATCTTCGTCATCAACTCGGGCTTGGGCATTTTGCGCTTCTTGTAATGCTTCCTGATCGCCATCTGGATGCCGTAATCGCCGGTGGGCAGGACGTTGGGGCGCTTCAGGGTGAACATCAAAAACATTTGTGCAGTCCATACACCCACGCCTTTGACCTGGGTGAGGTGCTTGATGACTTCGTCGTCGGTCATCTCGGGCAGGCGCGAAAAGTTCAGCTCTCCGCGCGATGCCCGGGCGGCCATATCTTTGAGGTAGGAAGATTTTTGCTTGGAGAGTCCCACCGACCGCAACTGCGCGTCCGTCAGCTTGAGGATACCTTCCGGCTTGACCGGTTCACCGGCCAGGGCGGCGAAGCGCTTGAAGATGGTTACCGCCGCCTTGCCATTCAGCTGCTGATAAACGATGGCTTCCGCCAGGCTGTGGAATTCAGGCGGGCCAAACTCCATCCGGAAGGGTCCGACCTTTGCGATGATGGCGGCCAGCACCGGATCGGCCTTCTTCAGATAATTGGTGGCTTTGCGCATGCAGTAATTTGACGCGAACCCGGCCCGGGGAGATAGCGGCGACAGCTTGTGAAATCTCAGGAAAGATACTGCACAGTTTGCCTGATCAACTCCGCCGTCCCGAGGTAGGGATCGCCGGCGTCATCCCACTCCATGGAACAATACCCTTTGTAGCCGTGCTGCTTCATAAGAGCGAAGGTCTTCGCCATATCCACGTGCACGGTGATCCCCTTGCTGTTGGTTTCGGAGGACTTCACGTGTGAAATGCAGTAAGCCTTTCCGAACATGGCAGCGATCCCGCGATAGGCGTAGTCAGGGTCTTTGGCGGCAAGGGTGTTGCCAAAGTCGGGCAGTGTGTGCAGCCAGGGGCTGTTGACCTTTTCCACCAGCGCCACCAGGAAGAACGGGTCTTCGCTCACTGGATTGTCGTTCTCGAGCGTAACAACGATGTTCTTCGTGGAGGCGTACTCAGCCACGCGCGCCAGGCTTTCCGCGGTGCGATCGAAATCCGGCTTGGAGCCCTTCGCGCGGGCAAGGTTGGTACGAATGCTGGGGGAGTTGAGAGCTGCAGCATGGTCCACCCACTTCTTGCTGAAGGCGATGGCCTGCTCGCGCTCGGTACGATCGGCCGCATAGGGACTGTGGTCGCCATCCACCGCGATGTTCACCACGGCCGCACCGGCTTTCTCCACGGCGGCGCGAAACTCCGCCAGATACTTCGGATCGGTGGAAGGAAAGTGCCCTGTCCAGGGCTCGATCTTATTGACCTGGAACTTCTCGATTACATGGGCGGCGAAGTTTTTCAGGTCCATGGGCTTCGCGGATTTGCTCTCCTTGCCCGCGATGAACTCGCGGAAGGGATAGGAGGCAATGGCGATGCGTTCTCGCGGCTGCGAAGGAAACTGCAGGTTCGGAGCGGAACTGGCGCGGGCCAGTGCCGGGGCCAGCCACGCTCCAGCCGTTGTGGTCGCGCATCGTTGCAAAAAGCGTCTTCGAGTAAGTGAGGACAAGCTGGTCAGTCTAGCACGGTTGTCGCTATAGGCTCTCCGTGGCTTTGGCGCGCGGGCGTGTCGCCCGCGACCACACAGGCTCTCACCGTTTACTATTGAGACTTCACGAAAGGGAATCATGATCACCATCGTTTCTGGCCTGCCCCGTTCCGGCACCTCGCTCATGATGCAGATGCTGTCCGCGGGTGGCATGCCCATCCTCTCTGACGGAGAACGCCGGGCTGACGTTGACAACCCGCGAGGCTACCTGGAGTGGGAACGCATCAAGCAACTGCCCAAAGAGCCGACCTGTATTGCCGAAGCCGAAGGCAAAGCCGTGAAAGTGATCTCGCAGCTTTTGCTTTCTCTTCCGCCGCAGCATGAGTACCGGGTCATCTTTATGCAGCGGCCCTTGCCCGAAGTGATGGCGTCACAGGACGAGATGCTGCGTCGCCGGGGGAATTTCAATCCCGGAGAAGACAATTCCGTGGTGACACGAGCCTTCCAGGACCACCTGTCCGACGTTTACGCCTGGCTCAATGGCAAAGCTCATGTGAAAGTGAATCGAGTGCAATATCACGCTGTCTTACACGAACCCAGGCAAACGGCGAAGACGGTGGCGACGTTTTTGGAAGTCGCGCTGGACGTCGAGGCCATGGCGAAGCAGGTGGATGGAACTTTGTACCGCCAGCGCCGCAAATAGTGATTCGCCCCATGTGGCCCGTGCGCATGTGTGCCCATGTGGCCGCGGGCGACTCGCCCGCGACGCATTTAGCCTTTGCCTGGCGGAAGCTGAAAACCGATCCTGCGCTTCGACGGGCCTTCGGGAACCATGAGCTCCTTGATGGCCTCGATGATGTCCTGAATCGAGGCGTCATGGGTTTCCAGGCGGCGGTCCAACTCGTCGATTTTGGCGGCGAGCAGGCGGTTTTTGACCAGCATCTCGCGCATGCGCACGAAAGCGCGGACCACGAAAACGCTCATCTCGATGGCGCGCTCGGAATTGAGCACGGTGGCTGCCATGATGGCGCCGTGCTCGGTGAAGGCATAGGGTGGATAGCGGCGTCCGCCATGCCTCTTACTTGAGGTCACAATTTGTGACCTCAAGATTTGATCTTCTTTGGCCGTAAGCTGGAACATGAAGTCCCCTGGGAACCGCTCGCGGTTGCGCTTTATCTGCTGGTTCAAGTGCTTAACGGGGACCCCGTAGAGCTCGGCGAGGTCGCTATCCAGAATGACCCGTTGGTGCCGGAGGATTAGAATTCGCGATTCCACGGGCATGGCGAGCTGTGCCGGGCGTTTTGGCATGGACTACGGCAAGTATAGCGGATGGTTTGAGGTCACAATTTGTGATCTCAAAAACTGGCAGCAGTTCAGGTCAGACACAGAAGGCGGGCGAGGGCGTCCGCCCCACATTCCACACTCCACACTCCACACAATTCTAGGTGACGCTTACCTCGGTGTAGGTTCCGAAAACTTCGCGGAGGGCTTCGCAGATTTCGCCAACCGTCGCGTAGGCCCGCACCGCGTCCACAATGTAGGGCATGGTATTGGCGGATGAGATGTCGCCGTTTGCGGACGTTCGCGGTTCCTGGACAGCGGCTTTTTTCAAGGCGTCCAGACGCCGCTGGACTTCTTCATTCGAACGGCGTGCGCGCAAGGCCTTGAGCTTTTCCGATTGATGCCGGGCCACGCTTTCATCGATGTACAGCGTATGCGGCGGTTCTTCCTCGACCACAAACTCGTTCGCTCCCACTATGATCTTTTCTTTGGCTTCGACGGCGCGCTGGTATTGGTAGGACGCTTCAGCAACTTCTTTCTGCGGATAACCGCGCTCGATGGCTTTGACCATGCCGCCCATGGCGTCCAGCTTGCCAAAATAGTCGAAGGCCCCCTTCTCCATTTGCAGGGTCAGGGTTTCGAGGAAATAAGACCCGCCCAGGGGATCGACTGTCTGGGTCACTCCCGATTCGTAAGCGATGATCTGCTGGGTGCGCAGCGCGATGCGCGCCGCTTCTTCCGTCGGCAGGGCGAAAGCCTCATCGTAGGAATCCGTGTGCAGCGACTGGGTGCCGCCCAGCACCGCCGCCATGGCCTGCAAGGCCGCCCGCGCGATGTTGTTCATAGGCTGCTGCGCCGTGAGTGAGACACCTGCCGTCTGGGTGTGGAAGCGAAGCAGGCGGCTGCGCTCGTTCTTTGCCTGGAAACGGTCCTTCATCACCTGGTACCAGATCTTGCGGGCTGCCCGGTATTTGGCAATCTCTTCAAAAAAATCGTTGTGGGCGTTGAAGAAGAAACTGAGCCGCGGCCCGAAGTCATCCACGTCGAGACCGCGCCGCTGCGCCCATTCCACGTACTCGACGCCGTCGTAAAGCGTGAAAGCCAACTCCTGCAGGGCGGTCGAGCCGGCCTCGCGAATGTGGTATCCGCTGATCGAAATTGTGTTGAACTTTGGCGTAAACCTGGAACCAAACTCGAAGGTGTCCACCACCAGGCGCATCGAAGGCGCGGGGGGATAGATATATTCCTTCTGCGCGATGTACTCCTTCAGGATGTCGTTCTGCAGCGTGCCCGAAATTTTCTTCCAGTCGGCGCCCTGCTTTTCCGCGACCACCAGGTACATCGCCCATAGCACCGACGCGGGTGAGTTGATAGTCATCGAGACCGTGGTTTTTTCCAGGGGGATGCCGCCGAACAGGATCTCCATGTCCTCGAGCGAATCGATGGCCACGCCGCACTTGCCGACCTCGCCTTCGCTGGCGGGATGATCGGAGTCATACCCCATCAGCGTGGGAAGATCGAAGGCCACCGACAATCCGCCGCCGCCGCTTCCCAGCAGATATTTGTAGCGCTGGTTGGTTTCTTCCGGCGAGGCGAAGCCGGAGAATTGCCGCATCGTGAACAGCTTGCCCCGATATCCGCTGGCGTGAATGCCGCGCGTGAACGGCGGCTGCCCGGGATGGCCCAGATATTTTTCTGCGCTCCAGTCAGCGGGCAGATCAGCGGGAGTATAAAGCCGCCGCACACGTACGCCGGAAATTGTGGTGAAGCGGGCGTGGCCGTGCTCATCGCAATTTACGCCGGTGGACGCGCCGATCGGCTTCTCGGGCGCTTTTTCCAGAGTCGGCAGGAGCGTTTTCTCCGCCCACTCCTTTTCGCCCGGGGAGGGATGCCGGCCGTCAAACACATCGGCAATCGGGTTTTCCGCGATTTGCGGCTTGGAAGGCTTCTTATCAGGCATGTGCACTCCGCCTATCTCCGATCATAGAAGAGGCCAGTACGGCGGGCAAGGCACCAACTGAAGTCATCAACTGAAATCACGTGGGGACAGCCGCCCTCGGCTGTCCGGTCGAGTGAAACTCGACGAGTCTCTGCCGGAGACCAGCAGCGGAGCTTCTCTCCGCCGGACAGCCGAAGTGTCATCCTGAGCGGAGCAACTGTTTCGCGAAGCGAAGCAGCTACGGAGTCGAAGGACCCCTATATTCACGCGGATGCTGGCACTTCAAGAGAGAGCGCAGGACGTTCCTTCTTCCTGAGGTAGGGGTCCTTCGACTTCGTGAGCCATTCGCAAGCAAATGAGCTCACTCCGCTTGATTGGATAACGACGTTGGCTCGTCGCGGAGTAGAGTGGTATGCGATGAACACGACCAAGGCTCGTGAGAGGAGCCAACGTCATGCTGATTATAGGCTGCGATTTTCATCCTGGCTTTCAGCAGGTCGCGATCTTTGACAACTTAACGGGTGAGATTCAGGAAAAGCGGTTACAGCACCGCGCCGAGGCGGAGCAGTTTTACCGCGGGCTGGCGGGCCAGGAAGTGCGGGTGGGGATGGAGGCCTGCGGGCACTATCCGTGGTTCGAGCGGCTGCTGGCGGAGCTGGGCTTCGAGTTGTGGTTCGGCGATGCGGCGAAGGTGCGAGCCTCGGTGGTGCGCAAGCAGAAGACGGACCGGCGGGATGCCGAACACTTGCTGGATCTATTGCGCGAGAATCGATTTCCGCAGATCTGGGTGCCGAGTCTGGAAGTGCGGGACGTGCGGCAGTTGCTGGTGCATCGCCACAAGCAAGTGCAGGCGCGGACGCGCACCAAGAACCAGCTGCAGGCCATGGCGCTGAGCCAGGGCGTGCAGAAAAAATACAAGCTGTGGACGAAGGCAGGGCGCGAGGAGATGGAGCAGTTGCCCTTGCTGCCGTATGCGGCCCAGCGGCGAAAGCAGTTGCTGCAATCGCTCGACGGACTGGAAGCGGAAATCAGCGAACTGGACCGGCGAGTGGCGGACGAAGCGCGGCAGCGGCCGGAGGCGGTGCGGCTGATGACGCATCCCGGAGTCGGTCCGGTAACGGCCTTGGCCCTGGTGCTGACCTTGGGACCGGCCAACCGATTCGAATCGGCCAAGCAAGTGGGCAGCTACTTCGGGCTGATTCCCAGTGAAGATTCCAGCGGCGGAAAACAGCGGCTGGGCAGGATCAGCAAACAGGGCAGTTCGTTTCTGCGCTTTTTGCTGGTGGAAGCGGGACAGACCGCGGCGCGGTTGGATCCGCAGCTGAAACGCTTCTATCGTCGCCTGGCGGCGCGCAAGAATCGCAGCGTCGCCAAGGTGGCCGTGGCCAGAAAACTGGCCACGCGGTTGTACCTGATGTTGCGCGAAGACTGGACGTACACGCAACTCTGTCAGGCCGTTATGCAGGTGAGCCTGAGTCATTCTGTGGCCGGCCACTAAGAGCCGAGCGCTTGAGTGGGCAGCCTGCCTCCCTGAAAAGGTCAGGGAGATCGAACTGAGCAATCATGGGAGCTAGTCCCGAAGAGATGGATAGTGGAACCTGAGGTTCCACTGCGAGATTGAAATCGAATGACGACCTTGGTCTGGGAGTCAAATACCTTCTACCAGAGCGAAATGGCGCCACTCACCGCGTCCACGCCGTAGTGTCGCTACAGAACTCTTGACAGGGCACACCGTCGTTAGAGACAGGATGACAGGGGGCTGTCCCCATGTGATTCATTCCAGGCACGTGCACCTGTGTGGGGCGGACACTCTTGTCCGCCGCCTTTGACTTTGTTTTTGAGCATATCGGACCGATGGCGAGACTGGTAAGGCAACTTCAAAAGCGTCGGACAAGAGTGTCCGACCCACACCGGACTATGGTCCCACTACTGGCGGCGTGGGCGGACCCTCGTCCTTCTTTTCGGCATCGGGCTTGGGGACGCCAGGAGGCAGCACGTTTGCCTTGGTGAGCCCGCCACCATCGTCTCCTAAAGCTCGAGTCTGCACCGTCATTCCGGACGCCTTGCGCAGATCTTTCAGAATGTCCTGGCGGTCGTGGCCGGCGTATTCGCGGGCAAAGCGGGTAAGTGCTTCGGTCAGAATATCGTGATGATGCAGCGTCTCCAGGCCCGGCTCGCGCGTGATGTTCAGCCACAAGCGATGCACCAGATGCACGTCTTCCGTCTTCAGCGACGGCGTGTGTGGACCAATGTGGAAGGTGTCAACCTTGAGATTGGGATAGATGACCTGGAAAATGAATTGCCGCTTAGGCTCGGGCATGGCCTCCCAGGCATGGCCCAGGTAGAAGGCCTGTTCCTGGGCACTCATCTTGCTGGAGAGTCCCGAAACCACAGCGGAGCTTTCCAGGTTGTTGGCGGTCTGCACGATCGCCGACCAGGGATCGCGCGCGGGCACCACCAGCAGTGAGACATGTTTGCCGAAATTTTCCGCGACCGACACCGCCCGGGTAAACAACTGCTGCTCGTAGTCGCTGAATATCTGCTCCGTTGAAAGATCATAGGCCGCGGTGCCGAACTGGCTCACCCGGGCCGACATGACCACGATGTCCTGCTCCTTCGTGTCGATACGCTCCAGCACCCACTTGAGATGGTTCAGCGTGTTGTAATCGCGCACCGTCACCATCACATTCCCGGCCCGGATGCCCAGTCCGGAGCGCTCCACCGTATCGCTTTGCAGCAACTGGAAGTGCTCCTTCATGTGCTGCTCGGCCAGGGCGTGCTTGCTCCGGTTAACCCGCTCGGAGATGGTAAAAATCAGGAAAAACGCGCCCGCGAAACCGAGACCGGCAACCGTGGCGATCGACTTGGTGAACAGATTGAGGATGGCGGTGCAGAACAGCACCAGAAAGACGGCGAACAGTCCCACCGGCAACTCGTGGCCGGCGATGGTGATGTTGGGCGGCACTTTCCAGCCGCGCTCGCCTTTGTACTTGATGCGCAGCACCAGCATGGCGAGACTGTTGAAGGTGAAGCTCCAGATCACGCCAAAGGCGTAGGCCTCGCCCAGCAGATACACGTTGCCGCGGCTCACCAGAATAGTGAAGATCTGCAGAATCACGACCAGGTTGACGATCCGGTAAGTGGTCCCGAATCGCGGATGCGGCTGCCGGAACCAGTCCGTGAGAACGCCGTCTTCTGAAATACGGTTAAGAACGCCGTTGGAACCGATGATCGCGGTATTGACCGCGCCCGAAAGGATCAGGAAGCCCACCACCACCACAAAGGCCCGGAAAGCCAGACGCAGCAGCAACGGGCCGTACTGATACATGGCGAGGCCGGCAATAAGATTGTCTTTGTAAACCGGGACCCGGACCGAGTCCGGAATAATCATGACGAACAGCAGCGCCGTGAGCCCGGTAAAGACGAAACTGTAAACCGCGATAATGATGGCGGCGCGCTTCAGGTTCTTCAGCTTGGGATGGGCCAGCTCGCGGTTGACCTGGGCCAGCGATTCCTCGCCGCTCATGGCCAGCACGGAATGGCCGAAGGCAATCAGGATGCCGAGAATGGCGAATTTGGAGGCCAGGCCGTGCGCCAGGTCGGTGTGCTTCAAAAAGCCCAGCGCCTCTTCGCTGAACTTCAGGCTGTCGGCAGTGGGCAGCGGCACGGTCTGGTAGCCCTGCTTCATCAGGGTAAGGGCCGACCAGCCCAGTAGGATGACCACCATCACCGTGGTGATCTGCATTACCCGCAGGGCCTTCTCGCTGGATTCCTGAATCCCCTTGGTGTTCTGCCACCAGAAGTACGTGGTCACGGCCAGAGCAAATACTACCGAGGTCCAGTTGACGTCCAGGTGTGGCGTCCCGTGAAACAGGTTGTGCAGGGCCCGCGGGATCCAGCCGTGGGCCTCGGCGGCGGCGAAAGTGTCATTGATCAGTCCGGCGATGTACTGTCCCGCCGAGACCCCCGAGATCGGGCCGGTCAGGATGTAATCGAACATGAGAGCGGAAACGCTGACCTTGGCCAGGGTCCCGCCCAGCGCCTCCTTGACCACGCGGTAAACCCCGCCGCGGACGAACATGGAACAACTCTCGACGTAAACCGCCCGGACGGCAAAAGAGAACAACATCACCGCCACGATGAACCAGGGCGCCGACTTCCCGATGGCCTGCTCGGCAATGCCGGCAGCATAGAAGGCGGACGAACCCAGGTCATTCAGCACTATGGCGGCCGCCCGCCAATAGGAGATGAACGTCAGCATCACCGAGGTCGCGACTACAATGCGAACGCGATCAGCGGTTGAACCTGCGGGTTGTAAAGGAGTTGCCATTGCGAGGCGGCCTAGCTGATGTCCGAAGCGGTATCCCTACGGAGCAGCGGCGTCCCGATATGTTCCATGCCCCGGCTCAGTACGGCCCCGGAGCCCGGAACTCCCGTGATGCATAAGAACTGTAGCAGAAGAATTCTATCCCTGAGGAGAGGACCCATACGCGCTAGGTATGTTAGCCCATAGCGGCACGGCGGCATAGATGGAAAAAGCGAATACGCCCAATCGCTTCAACCCACGTGGTCTGATCTGGCAAGGGACCACTTTGCTATTCTTTCCGCATGTGGCGGATGCATAAAAGCGCATGGCTGCTGGTCTTGCTATCGGCGGGCCTGCAGATTCTGATTTTTCCCCTGCCCAATCTGTATTTTCTGGGCTGGGCGGCGGTGGCTCCCCTGCTTATCGCGCTTTTGCGCGCCCGGCAACCAGATACCCTGCAGCTTCAGGCCGGAGTGAAGCTGCTGCCGGCCAAGCCGGCCCAGGCTTTTCTTCTAGCCTACATCTGCGGAATTCTCTGGTACGCCGGAACCTGCTACTGGATCTACCACACCATGCGCCAGTACGGCGGGGTAGGCACGCTGGCCGCGCTGGGGCTGCTCTTTCTTTTCTGCCTTTACCTGGCCCTCTATCACGGCCTCTTCGGCTTGCTGATCGGACTGCTGGCAAGGGGCGGCGTGGGAACAAACCCATTCAGCCGCCGGGCGCTGGTTCTGGCCCCGGCAGCCTGGGTTGCCGTGGAACTGGCCCGCACCCGCATCACCGGCTTTCCCTGGGACCTGCTGGGCGTCACCCAGGTGGACAATATTCCGCTGGCCCACATCGCGACGCTCACTGGCGTTTACGGACTGTCGTTCGAAATCATGGTGGTCAATACCGCCCTGGCCGCCGCTTTCGTCATTCGGAGCGAAAGGGGCCAAGGCAGCAAACGGAAACCGCTTCTGCTGGCCACGGCCGCTGCCGTGATTGTGCTGCAAGCCGGAAGCCTGGTCAGCCCGCCGCCCCTGCCCACCGACCACACCGCCCGCCTGGTGCAACAGAACATTCCGGTACTGCAGGGAAGCGACTGGACCAAGGAATATTTCGAGGGAACGCTGCGGGACTTGAGCCGCATAAGTTTGAATGTTCCCGGTCCAGAGCAGTCATCTGCTTCCCCGGCGGCGCCCGCTGTGCGTCCTGACCTGATTGCCTGGCCAGAGTCTCCGGCACCGTTCTATACCAGCGATCCCGCCTTCCGGGAGGCGGTCAGCAACATCGCCCGCGAGGCCCAGACCTGGATGCTGGTGGGGAGTCTGGGCAGCCGCAATGCCTCGGAGACCCCGGAGCACGCCACCCAGCTCTACAACTCCGGCAGCCTGGTCAGCCCGGGAGGCGAGTGGGTGGGGCGCTATGACAAGATGCACCTGGTCCCATTCGGGGAGTATGTCCCGTTCAAGCGTGTGTTTGGTTTTGCCGGCGGCCTGACCCAGGAGGTCGGCGATTTTTCGCCGGGCACCTCGCGGGCGCCGCTTCAGGCCGGCGGCAAGCTGGGCGTCTTTATCTGCTATGAATCCATCTTCCCGGACGAGATCCGGCAACTGGCGGCCAATGGCGCCCAGGTGTTCGTGAATATATCCAACGACGGCTGGTACGGCGACAGCGGAGCCTATGCCCAGCACCTGAAGCAGGCCCGCATGCGCGCCGTCGAAAATGACCGCTGGCTGCTGCGCGATACCAACACCGGGGTGACCGCGTCGATCGATCCCTACGGCAGAGTTGTGTCCAGCCTTCCCCGCAAGGTCCGCGCCGCCCTCGATGCTCCCTACGCCCTCACCAACGTAACCACGTTCTACACCCGTCACGGCGACTGGTTCGCTTACCTGTGTGCGATAATTTCTGTAGCGGGACTGCTGTTGAATTTCCGGTCCCGCGCCAGGACAGAAACTTAATCATGAATGAAGAGCTCGAGCAGGAATACACCGGCCTGAAGGACAAAGTCCGTGATCTCCGGGAGTACCTTTGACGCGGACAATCTCCGTGAGCAGCTAGCTGAAATCGAAAAGCAGGCTGCTGACCCGGCTCTGTGGTCGAATCCGCAGAAGTCCCAGCAGGTCATGCGTCAGAAAAAGCGCCTGGAAAATGTGCTGGCGACCGAAACCGACCTGGTGCGGCGGGGCGACGATATCACCGCTTATTTCGATCTGGGCCGCGAAGGTGAGAATGTTGAGGCCGACCTGCGCCGCGAGATTGACGGGCTGCGCAACCTGGTTGACCGCCTCGAAACCGAGAGCCTGCTCTCCGGCGAAAATGACGGCCGCAACGCCATCGTGACCATCCATCCTGGCGCCGGCGGAACCGAATCGCAGGACTGGGCCGACATGCTGCTGCGTATGTATCTCCGCTGGGCGGAGCGCCGCGGCTTCCCGACTGTTCTCTACGACTACCAGCCCGGTGAAGAGGCCGGACTCAAGTCCGCGACTTTCGCCGTAAATGGCGAGTATGCCTTCGGCCTGTTGACCAGCGAAATCGGCGTCCACCGCCTGGTGCGCATTTCGCCCTTCGACCAGGCCAAGCGTCGCCATACTTCGTTTGCCAGCGTGTACGTCTCGCCCGAAATCGATGACAGCATTGAAATCGTGATCAAGCCGGAAGAGTTGCGGGTGGACACCTACCGTTCCAGCGGCAAGGGCGGGCAGCACGTGAACACCACCGACTCTGCGGTGCGTATCACCCATATTCCCACCGGCTTGGTCGCCAGTTGCCAGAACGAGCGCTCGCAGCACAAAAACCGGGAACGGGCCATGAGCATGCTGAAATCCAAGCTGTATGAATTTGAGCTGGAGAAAAAACGCGAAGTCACCCGCAAGATTGAAGATTCCAAGCTCGACATCGACTTCGGTTCGCAGATCCGTTCCTACGTCCTGCAGCCTTATCGCATGATCAAGGACCACCGGACGAAAATGGAGGTGGGCGACGTGGACCGGGTGCTCGATGGCGACCTCGATCCCTTTATCCGCGCCTATTTGCGAATGCGGCGGGGGGAGAAGCAGGACGGCAACAGGCAAAACGGCAACAACTAGAGCTTCAGGAGGAGTTCGAGGTTATGGCCCGCATGATCGATCTCATCCGCGCCTCGGCGGTGCCGGCGACCCTGATGCAGTCGGCGGCCAAGGGAGCGCTCTCCGTGCCTCCGCGGGAGATGATTGAAATCCTGGTGTACCTGGCCGTGCACAGCAAGATCTTCGGCGTGCAGGCGCAACTCACGCTCGCGGGGTGGGAAGAGGCAGCATCGCGGGCGGCGGCCAGCGATCCCACCACGCCCAGGGAAGTTCTCGAATATCTGGTTTCGCCGAAAAACCTGCGGCCGGTCCTGCTGCCAGCCCTGCTTGCCAACCCATCGCTGTCCGAAGAGTCGTGGCTGGAACTGGCGCCGAGCGCCGGCCGCGAACTGGTGGAGGTCATGCTGAAGAGCGAACGCATCACCCAGTCTCCCGGCATTCTCAGTGCGCTCCTGTCCAATCCGAACCTGAGCGGAATCCAATCGGAGAACATCCGAAACAAGATTGAGCAGGCGACGTCCGCTTCGAGGGAACCCGAGGCAAAAGAACCTGAAGCGCATTCCGCGCCGGAAGGCGCAGAGGGAGTATCGGAGGAAGTCTTACAGGCAGCCCCCGCCGACGAAGTCCAGGAAGCAGAAGATGTGCTCGACGAAGGCGTTCTGGCATATCTGGCCGAGCACGAGAGCGAGATCGCGGCCCACGGTGATCAGCCTTATCAGCCAATCGGGGGGATTCACGAAGAAATCCCGGCTGATGAACCCCTGGCAGCAGCGGCAACCACCGTCACCGCATCCGCCGGGAAGGCGACCGGAGCAGCGGCCAAGAAAGCGCCGATCAAGAAAACTAACTTGAATCCCACGGAGGAACGGGGAAGCGCGTTGCAGAAGATTGCCAAGCTGGACATCAAAGGGCGAATTCAGCTGGCCATGAAAGGCTCCAAGGAAGAACGGTCCCTGCTCATCCGCGATGGCACCAAGATCGTCGCCCTGGCGGTGCTGGAATCGCCCAAGGTCAGCGACGGTGAAGTGGAGAGATTTGCCACCCAGAAGAACGTGCTGGAGGCGGTGCTTCGCGGCATCCCGATGAAGCGGCGTTTCGCCAAGAATTACGCCATCGTCCGCAACCTGGTATTCAACCCGCGCACCCCGCTGGACCTCTCGCTAGGACTGATGAAGAACATGCTGGTAGGCGACCTTCGTAACCTCTCCAACAACAAAGAAATTTCAGACACGGTCCGCAAGCTGGCCACCAAGATGTTCAAGCAGAAGATGGACACTAACAGCAAGCGCTAAAGAATCACGTGGGGACAGCGCGCCCCGGCTGTCCGGTCGAGTGAAACTCGACAAGTTTTTATCTTTGCCAGGCACCGCACGGTCGACACCACAGCGGAGCTTCGCTCCGCCGGACCGCCGGGGGCGGCTGTCCCCACGTGGTCTTTTACTGGACTGGCTTTCCCTGGCAACACTACAATCGCGGCATGGCTTCCCTGCCTGAGTCCGATCCCATCGCTGACCTGCTCAAGCGCTCCCGCACCATCGCGGTCGTGGGGCTCTCCAACAGCCCGCTGCGTCCCAGCCACGGAGTTTCCGCCTATATGCAGACGCAGGGCTACCGCATCATTCCGGTGAATCCGAACATCCATGGATCTCTGGGAGAGAAGGCGTACCCGTCGCTGCTCGAGGTCCCGGAGAAGATCGATATCGTGAATATCTTCCGCCGGTCAGAGTTTGTGGACGACGCGGTCGATCAGGCCATCCGGCTGAAGGTGCCGGTGATCTGGATGCAAGAAGGGGTGGTCAACGAGAGTGCCGCCCAGAAGGCCCGCGGGGCAGGCATCTTCGTGATTATGGACCGCTGCATTCTGAAAGAGCACAAAGCGCGCTTCGGGTGATTCCGGCACGACCTCACGAACGCCTCGAACCACGTAGGCCCGGACGCCCTCGTCCGGGCGGGCGAGCGGAGCTCGCCGGTTGTTGAGTGCCGAAACGAACGCGCTCCCAAACCGCGCTCGCGCATCGGTGATTCCTGGAGTACACAGGAGCGGAGCTTCGCTCCGCCGGGCGGGTGAGACACCCGCCCCTACGTGTTCTGTGGTGGAATTGCTCTTATGCCCGGACGAAAATTACGGTTGCGTCATCCTGGAAGCCCTGGCCATTGGCAAAGACTCGTACATCGGCCAGGATGCTCTCCGCGGAGGATTCCGGCTGCAACACGTGGTCCCGCATGCGCTCCGCACCGTACTCTTCGTCGGACAGGCCGGTGGCTTCCGTAATTCCGTCGCTGTAGAAAACCAGCCGCGAGTCTTTGGAGAGCTGCACCCGGCTCTCGGAGAATTCACCTGTACCCAGGCCCAGCGGCATGCCGCGTTCGCTGTCCAGAAAGCGCGCGCCTTGCTCATCGATCAGCAGCGGTCGCAGATGGCCGGCGCTGGAGAACGTCAACTCCCGCGTGGTCGGATTCAGCACGGCCAACAGCATGGTGACGAATTTGCCGGAGGGGAAATCCTCCACCAGCAGGCGATTCAGGCGAGTAAGGACTTCGCCCGGTCCGCTGCAGGTCTGCGTCAGAGACCGCAACATCCCGCGCGTGGCGGACATCAGGAGGGCCGCCGCAGTTCCCTTCCCGGAAACGTCAGCCAGCACCAGGCCCCAGCATCCATCGTCGAAAGAAATGAAATCGTACCAGTCGCCGCCCACCGCGCCTGCGGGGATGGACAGCCCGGAAATAGCGAATCCCGGAATGAACGGAGAACTCTTGGGCAGCAGCGCCTGCTGGATGGCGCGCGCCTCGTGTGCCTCCTGGCTCATGCGCTCGCGCTCATGGCGTTCATGCTGGAAGCGCCGCGCGTTGTGCACAGCGACAGCAACGTGGTCGCACAAACTCTGCAACCAGCGCAGATGCTCGCGGGTGAAAGCGTCCAGGTCGTGATGCGACGCCGCAAAGACGCCCACCAGCTGACCATCCACCAATAAGGGAATGGCCACCTCGGAAAGCGTCGATTCCTCGCACGCGATGTAGTACGGGTCCTGGCGTACATCCGGCGCATACCGCATCTGGCGGGTAGCGGCTACGTAGCCCACCATCCCTTCCGTGCCCACCTTCAGCCTCGAACCCTTGCCGTGAACGGTGCAGCCGTGGACGCCGGCCATCTCCAACTCCCCCCGCTCCTGGTCGTGCAAATAGATGTTGGTTTCCACGCAGCAGAAGCTCGTGGCCACATCGTCCACAATCTTGTGGATCAGCTCGTCCAGATCGAGGATGGAGGAAATCTTCTGCGCCCATTTCTGCAATTTGAGCAGGTGGTCAACCTGATCGAGCTGTACGGGGCGGGCGGCGACCGGCTCCGGAACGATAGGTCTTGGGCTCGTGGCCATGGGATCCAGCCTCCTTAGAAGAAGTACAGCAAGGGAAAGAGCTTACACAGCATCAGATGCGCCGGCCTAGGCGCCGGATTCTGTTTTCGGAAGGCGGGAGGCAGCCTTCTGGGAGCGCCGCCGTTTGATCTCTTCCATCCGCTCCCCGATGCGCTTTTCCAGCCCTTCGCTGGTGGGCTGATAATAAACCCGGCCGGCCAGGTTGTCAGGGAGACACTGCATGTCAGCCACTTTGTCTTCCAGATCATGGGCGTACTGATAGCCCTGGCCATAGCCCAACCCCTTCATCAATCCCGTAGGCGCGTTGCGCAAGTGCAGTGGCACAGGCTCCGCGACGGTGCGTTCCACGTCGCCCAGAATGGCCCCGTAGGCGGTGTACAACGCATTGGACTTGGGTGCCACCGACAAATACACCACGGCTTGCGCCAGGGCCAGGTTCCCTTCCGGCATGCCGAGAAAATCCACGGCATCGCGGGCGGCCATGCATTGCGAAAGCGCATTGGGATCGGCCAGGCCGATGTCCTCGACCGCCATGCGCACCACCCGGCGTGCGATGTACAAGGGATCTTCGCCGGCTTCGAGCATTCGTCCCAGCCAGTACAGGGCCGCATCGGGATCGCTGTTGCGCACCGATTTGTGCAGCGCTGAGATGAGGTTGTAATGTTCCTCTCCGGCTTTGTCGTAGCGCAAGACCCGCTTTTGCAGGGCGTCCTGGACCAGGTCGTCGGAAATTTCCGCGCCCGTCTCTTTGTGGTCGCGGCCGACGGCCAGCGAGGCGGCCACTTCCAGCACGTTGTAGGCGCTGCGAGCGTCGCCGCTGGAGTAGGCCGCGATTTTTTTCAGGACGTCGTCGGACGCCTGCAGCTTCATCGCGCCCAGCCCGCGTTCTTCATCACTCAAGGCGCGTTTCAGCAGCTCGACAATCTGTTCTTCAGTCAGCGGCTTGAGCACGTACACCCGGCTGCGGGAAAGCAGCGCGGAAATGATTTCGAACGAGGGATTCTCCGTAGTGGCGCCAATCAGGCGGATGTTGCCTTTCTCCACGTGGGGCAGGAACGCATCCTGCTGGGCCTTGTTGAAGCGGTGGATTTCATCGATGAACACGATCGTGCGCGTGCCGTACTGCTTGGCGCGCTCGGCGTCGGCCATGACCTGCTTGATTTCCTTGATGCCGGTGAGCACGGCGGAGAATTCGACAAACTCCGCCTTGGTGAGGCGCGCGATGATCTGCGCCAGCGTGGTCTTGCCGGTGCCGGGCGGCCCCCAGAAGATGAGCGAGCCGATGTCGTCGCGCTCGATTTGTGTACGCAGCGGCTTGCCCGGACCGACCAGGTGTTCCTGGCCGACGAATTCATCGAGCGTGCGGGGACGCATGCGATCCGCCAGGGGGCGGGTGCGGTCGCCGGGATTTTCGCCGCTCGGGATGGTTGGGAACAGACTCATGCAAAAACCACTTCACCACAGAGGCACAGAGTCACAGAGAAAACCCGGAAAATTCTTTTAAAAACCCATCATTCAAAGAACTCTTCTGATTATGCCTTGCGTCAACAAGGGCACGTTGAAGTTGATCAGAAGGCCGACTCTCTTGCCGGTCAATTTCAGGTAAGTCAAGAGCTGTGCCTCGTGGATTGGTAGAAGTCTTTCGACTGCTTTCAATTCCAGGAGGACCTCGTCTTGCACGATCAAGTCGATCTTGTACCCGCAGTCCAATTTGAGCCCCTTATAGAGCAGGGGCAGTGGCACTTGACGTTTGCAGTCTAAGCCGCGGAGATGGAGTTCGTGGCACAGACACTCCTCATATGCCGACTCAAGGAGTCCCGGACCCAAGTTGCGGTGCACCTCGACGGCGGCGGCGCCGATGATAGGGCTGGTTCTGGGATCCTTTCCGTCTTCGATTTCTCTGTGTCTCTGTGTCTCTGTGGTGATAAGCCTCACCGCTTTTGCCTCATTACTTCATACAACACGATACTCGCCGCCACGCCCACGTTAAGCGACTCCACCTGCACCGCCTGCGGAATAGCCAAGACCTCATCCATTTGTTGGATGAGGTCCCGGGACAACCCTGCGCCTTCGCTGCCGATAAAAATAGCCAGCGGCCCGGACAGTTTGGCCTGATCGAGCAACGTACCCTTGTGCGATGCCGTGCCTACCAGGCGCAAGCCTTGATCTTTCATCCCAACCACGACTTCGGATAATTTTGCCCGCGCCAGCGGCAGCCGGAATACCGAGCCTGCCGAGGCCCGCACAACTTTGGGATTGTATGGGCTGACCGTGCCCTCTCCCAGCAGAACGCCACCGGCGCCGAAGGCTTCAGCGGAACGCAGGATTGTCCCCAAATTTCCCGGGTCCTGCACTCCAGCGATGACCAGAATTGGTCCTGCCGGTGACTTGGCCAGTACGTCCTCCAGTGAGAATTCCTTCCAGCGTGCCAGCGCGGCCACGCCCTGGGGAGCGTCGCTGGGGATGGCGCTCGAAAACAGCTTGTCGGGCAGCAGCAGAGTCTCCACCTGGGCTCCCAGCTGGGAGAGCAGCTTGTCGGCCCGGGGTCCCGCCGATTCGCTGAAGAATACCGCCCGGAACCGGAGCCCGCTGCGAATGGCTTCTTCCAAAATGCGAAAGCCTTCGATGGCGCAATAACCATCGGAGGTGATGTCTCCTCGGGAGAAGGCCGCGCGCAACTCTTTGACCAGAGCGTTGTGGCGTCCCTCGATGCGGCGCAGTCGGGTATTCAGGACCTGGGCGCCCGTGGCTGTGGTTTTCTTCATGTTCGCGCGTGTGCGCTGAGAATCATACCTGTTCTACTCGGCTTTCTGCGCTTTCCCATGTTATGTTTAACTTTCGCGATTTCAACACTTGGGGCAGGAAGGGACCTGCAGTGCGTGTAGAAATTGTCAAGATTAACTGCGATAACCCGGAAGCATCACTGATCCGCTACGCGGCGGACCAGATTCGCGCCGGCGAAGTGCTGGGCATGCCGACCGATACCTTTTACGGGCTGGCGGCCGATCCGTTTAACCTGCGCGCTGTGGACCGGGTATATGACATCAAGTCGCGCTCGCGCCATAAACCGCTGTCGTTGCTGATTGCGGACGTGGACCAGGCCGAACAACTGGCGCAGGACCTGACGGAAGAGTTTTACGCCCTGGCGCGGCGTTTCTGGCCGGGACCGCTCACCATCATCGTGAAGGCCTCTTCGCGGCTTCCCCTCAAAGTGACGGCCAACACCGGCAACGTCGCGCTGCGCGTCCCCAAGGCCCCGATTCCGCTGGCGGTGGTGCAGGCGGCGCAGATTCCGATTACCGCCACTTCCGCCAACCTGAGCGGCGAATCCGAGTGCACGACTGCGCTGGCCGTCCGCGATCAGCTCCAGGACCGCATTGCGATCATCGTCGATGGCGGCACTTCGCCGCGGGAAGTGGCTTCGACCATCATCGACCTCACCGACGAAGAGGCGCGCTGGCGCATCATGCGGGAAGGCGCCATTCCCGCCCAGGAGATTTCCGAGTTTTTCGCGCAAGGATGAACGTGGCAGCGAAGCGGCGTCAGCGAACCCTTTGGCTTTTGTGGGCGGTGGCGCTGGCTGTTGCGGTAGTCGCGGTCTTCCTCGGAATCACCAGCATTCAGATCGTGCGCGAATCCGGCTTGCAGGAAGTTCATCCCTCCGGCGCTATCGTGGTTTTCGGGGCAGCCCAATATGCCGGACGCCCGTCGCCTGTGTTCCGTGCCCGGCTGGACCACGCCTACGACTTGTTCCAGCGCGGCGTTGCGCCGGTGGTCATCACCACCGGAGGCTCAGGAGATGATCCCACTTTCAGCGAAGGCGGCGTCGGACACGACTATCTGATGCATCGCGGCATTCCCGAACCCAGGCTGATCGCTGAAACCCAGGGCTCAGACACGGCTTCCTCGGCGGAACGGGTGGCCGTGATCATGCGCACCAACCGGATGCGCAGCTGCGTAGCGGTCAGCGACGCCTACCACGTGTTCCGCATCCGCAAGTTGCTGGAGCACGAAGGCGTGCGGGTTTACGTGGCGCCGCGCCCGGACTCTCGCCCGCGCTCGGTCTGGCAACGAGCGTTGGCGGTCCTGCGCGAAGCCGCCAGCTATACGGCATGGCGGCTGCATATTCCAGCGTAGCCACGAACCACGTAGGGGCGGGTGCCCTCACCTGTCCGGCCGGGCAAAGCCCGGCAAGGTTTTCTGCTGACACTATCTTAAACCCAAGGCGAGCTGCGCTCGCCCGCCCGGACGAGGCGTCCGGGCCTACGTGGATGGCGGCTGATCGTCCGTTTCTATCCCTGCCAGCCGCGCCGCCATTGCGGTTATGTCGCGTGCTGCATCGGGGTGGGCCAGCTTGCGCGCGGCTGCACTCATGCGTTGCAGACGGCCCGAATCGCCCAGCAGCGCGGCGATGGTATCGGCCAGCCAGACCCGCTCAAGCTTCGTTTCTTCCACCACCACGGCCGCGCCGGCGCGTTCCAGCGCCTGGGCATTGACCCGCTGATGATCGTCTGCCGCGAGCGGGAAAGGAACAAAAACGGCCGGCTTCCCCGCCGCGGTGATTTCCGCCACCGTGCTCGCACCCGAGCGGCACAGCAGCAAATCGGCCCGGGCGAAGACCCCGGGCATGTCCGTGATAAAGGGAGAGACTTCAGATGACAAGCCTGCCTGCTGATACGCAGCCTGTGCGTCATTGAAGCCGCGCTCGCCCGTCTGATGGATGATGTGGATATCCGGTATCTGTTTCACCAGTTCCGGCAAACACTGAACCATGGCCTGGTTGATGGCATTGGCCCCCTGGCTTCCGCCGAAAACCAGCAGGGTAGGATTCGCGTTTCCGGTAGCGCGCCCCGCGATCTGGAAAAACGCCTCGCGCACCGGCACCCCGGTGACTTCTGCGTTGCGGAAATATTCTGCTGTCTCTTCAAAGTGAACCGCCGCGCCTGAAACCCATCTCGCCACCATGCGATTGGCGAAGCCGGGCACCACGTTGGGTTCGAAGGCCAGGGTCGGAGTTCCCCTCAGAATGGCCGCCAGCATGGCCGGGCCGGACGCGTATCCGCCCACCCCGATCACAATATCGGGTTGGAACTCAGCCAGAATACTGCGAGCGTCCCAGACCGCGCGAGGAAGATCGAACAGAGTCTTCAGCCGCGTCTTGAGGCTGACCTTGTTGAGCGCGCCTACCTGAACCAATCGCAACGGAAATCCCGCCGCCGGAACCAGCCGGTTCTCGATGCCGCGCGCGGTTCCGACAAACAGTACCTCCGCGCCATACCGCTTCTGTAGTTCGTGGGCAATGGCCAGGGCGGGAATTACGTGTCCGCCGGTGCCGCCCCCCGCCAGAATTGCCCGCATGATCTGACTATAAACCGGAAGTTGTGGAGTCAGATCACGGCAAGTTGACAGTTAAGGAGCATGCGCCATCGCGACCCACGTAGGCCCGGACGCCCTCGTCCGGGCGGGCGAGCGCAGCTCGCCGAGATGTTTACAGGTAGGAAAGCAGAAAACCCTGCCGGGCGTTGCCCGGCCGGGCGGGTGGGGACACCCGCCCCTACGTGGGCGGTGTTGTGCCAGACTGCTCATCGATATACTCAGACCATGAATCAGGAGAAGCGCGACCGCGAACTCGGCATGGGCCGCCGCATTACCCGCCGCGATTTTCTGAACGGCGTCGCCGTAGGGATCGGCGTGCTGGGATTGTCAGAACTGGCTTCAGGCAAAGCCTCAGGTGAGGGTCATTCTGCAGCGGAACCCTACCCACCGGCGCTCACGGGTATGAGAGGCAGTCAGCCGGGCGCCTTTGACGTCGCCCACGCCCTGCGTGATGGAACTTTTTGGGAGACCGCCGGGGATCCAACAGACACAGGTGAGACTTACGATCTGATTGTCGTGGGCGGCGGCATCAGCGGGCTGGCAGCCGCTTACTTCTACCGCAAACAGGCTGGCACAAAATCCCGCATTCTCATTCTCGACAATCACGACGACTTCGGCGGACACGCCCGGCGCAACGAGTTTCGCGTGGGCAAGCGCCTGCTTCTGAGCAACGGCGGCACCCAGTCGATTGAGAGTCCTTCAGAGTACAGCGCGGTTGCCAGGAGCGTTCTCCAGGATCTCGGGATCGAAACCAAAAAATTCTACAAGGCCTACGACCAGAAACTCTACTCGCATCTGGGGACGGCTTGCTTCTTCGACAAGGAGACTTTCGGCGAAGACCGCGTGGTGCCGGGCATGGGCTCGCTCCCCTGGGCCGAGTTTCTTGACAAGACTCCGCTACCCGAAAAAGTGCGGAGCGAGATTGCGCGGCTCTATACCGAGAAGAAGGATTACTTGCCGGGCCTATCCCGCGAGCAGAAGCAGGCTCGCCTGGCCAGCATCAGCTACGCCGGATTTCTGACCGATATCTGCCACGCCGATCCCGCCGTTCTTCCGTTCTTTCATACCTATACCTACGATCTGTTCGCCGTGGGAATCGAGGCCATCTCAGCCCTGGCCTGCTATCGAAATCCGGACGACTACGGGGCATACCACTACGCCGGCTTCGATGGCATGGACCTGGGCGAGAGCGCGGAAGACGAAGGCGAGCCTTACATCTTCCACTTTCCCGACGGCAACGCCTCGATCGCGCGCCTGCTGGTCCGGTCGCTGGTTCCCGAATGCATCCCGGGACACACGATGGAAGACGTCGTCACAGCCCGGGCCGACTACGGCAAGTTGGACCAGCCCTCGGCTCCGATTCGTATTCGTCTCAACGCTACAGCTGCGCGAGTGCGGCATCTTGGTCCGCCCGATGCAGCGAAAGAAGTTGAAGTCGCTTACATGCGGGAGGGAAAGCTACAGAGCGCGAAGGGCAAAGCCTGCGTACTTGCCTGCTACAACGGCATGGTTCCGTATCTCTGCACGGACCTGCCGGAGTCGCAGAAAGAGGCACTGCATTACGGCGTGAAAGAGCCCTTCATCTACACCCACGTTGCGATTCGCAACTGGACGGCATTTCACAAACTGGGAATCCGGCAGATCATTTCGCCCGGCGGCTATCACTGCTTTACCATGCTGGACTTTCCCGTCAGCCTGGGCGAATACAAATTCCCCAGCAATCCCCAGGAACCGATGGTGCTGTTCATGCTGCGCACCCCCTGCACGGCCGGCCTGCCGCGCCGCGACCAGTACCGCATGGGAAGATTCGAGCTGATCAACACACCTTTCTCTACCTTCGAACGCAACATCCGGGACCAGTTGCAACGCATGCTGTCGCCCGGCGGATTCAACGCTTCCCGCGACATTGCAGCCATCACGGTAAATCGTTGGGGACACGGCTACGCCTACGAATACGATTCGTTTTCCGACCCACACTGGGCGCCGGAGGATCGTCCCTGCGTGATCGGCCGCAAGCAATTTGGCAGGATCTCGATCGCTAATTCCGACGCCGCCGCCAGCGCGTACACCAACGCGGCCATCGACCAGGCCTATCGCGCGGTCCAGGAACAGCTGACAAGCTCATGAAATGTCCATTGCCGTGTCATCCTGAGCGAAATCGGCCCATTCGCTTGCGAATGGGCCGATGAAGTCGAAGGACCCCTACCTCAGGAAACAGGTGTCCCGCATTTTTCTTGAAGTGCGATCGACAAAACATGAGGTTGCCAGCATCCGCGTGAACATAGGGGTCCTTCGACTCCGGGGCTGCTTCGCAAAGCGAAGCAGCCCCTGCGCTCAGGATGACATTTCCAAAATGAAGTGCGTCAGTCGGTTTGCTTGGTGATGTTGAGCAGGACGCCCACGCAGGCCAGGGTCACGAACAGCGACGATCCTCCGTAAGATACGAAGGGCAGCGGGATCCCCTTGGTCGGCATAAGGCCCAGTACCACGCTCATATTGATGAAGGCCTGCACCACCACCATGCTGGTGATCCCGACCGCGAGCAGCCGGCCGAACGTGTCCTGGGTGCGGAGCGCGGTGCGAACTCCACGCCACAGGAAGATTCCGAAAAGCAGCAGGACCACAAGCGATCCCAGCAGACCCAACTCTTCGGCAGTTACGGCAAAAATAAAATCGGTGTGCGGTTCGGGCAAATAAAACAGCTTCTGCTTGCCTTCCATGAATCCCAGGCCGGTAACGCCTCCGGTGCTCACCGCAATCAGTGACTGAATAATGTGAAAGCCTTTTCCCTGCGGGTCCGAGTAGGGATTGAGAAACGCCAGAATGCGGTCGCGGCGATAGGCAACATGAAAGATCAGAAAATAGAGGGGAAGCAACGACGCCAGCCCGGCGTATCCCAGCCAGCGCAGGTCGAGGCCGGCCACGAACAGGATGCACGCGGTAATCGCGGCGCAGGCGATGGCAGTACCCAGGTCGGGCTGAAACACGATCAGGCCCAGAAACATCAGCGTGGGCAGGACCGCGGGCAGCAACGTGTTTCGCCAGTCGTTCATGGCGTTAAGACGGCTCTCCAGAAAGAAAGCCAGAAACAGAATGATTGCGACCTTGGCGACTTCAGACGGCTGGAAAGAAAACCCGCTGAAGTGAATCCAGCGGTGCGTGTTGTGGGCGCGGTCGAGAAAAAAGACCGAGATCAACATCAGGGTAGTAACGCCCAACATCGAAAACACGACCCCGGGATGCTTGTAGCGCCGGTAGTCAACCTTCATCGCGATCACCATGGCGGCAAGGCCGGCGGCCGCCCATCCCACCTGCCGCAACAGGAAGTAATAGCCCGAGCCATAGCGTTCCTTCGCCATAACCGCCGAGGCGCTGAATACCATCACCAATCCGACAAATACCAGGATCAGGGTGACAGTAAACAGCCAGCTATCGACGCTTACGCGCTTGGCCATGGGGAATTCATTTCACCACGGAGACGCGGAGACACGGAGCAGAATGTCTGTGAATTTCCAGGGTGGACTGTAACCAACTTGGTTCCCCGGGGGGGAAGGGTTTCAATGTGGGCGCGAGCGCCCCGCTCGTGCGGGGGTGCCACAAACCACGTGGGACACGTGGTTTGTGTGATGTCACAGAGGCACGAGCGGGGCGCTCGCGCCTACATTGCGGACAGGGCGTGTACTACTTCTTTGAATACTCTGCCCCGGTGCTCGTAGTTCCGGAACTGGTCGAAGCTGGCACAGGCCGGAGCCAGCAGCACGACGTCTCCTGCTGCGGCGATCGCCGAGGCGCGCCTCAGCGCGGTTTCAAGCGTCTCGGAGTGGTCGATTTCCACGCCTTTGATCTGGGACTCGATCTTTTCCGCAGCCGCTCCAATCGTATAGACCCGCTTGACCCGCTGCCGCAGCAGTTCGTTGAGCTGTGTGTAGTCACTGTCTTTGTCCTTGCCGCCCAGAATCAGGTGGACATTTGCCGGGAACGATTCCAGGGCCTTGATCGTCGCATCCACATTGGTGGCCTTGGAGTCGTTGTAATATTCAACGCCGCGAATGGTCGCGACATACTCCAGCCGGTGTTCGACCGCTTTGAAGCCTCGTACCGCCTGGCTGATGCGTGCAGGCTCGCAACCCATAAGCGCGCCGACGCAAACCGCGGCCAGAACGTTCTCCACGTTGTGGCCTCCCTTGAGAGGGATTTCCGAAGCCAGCATGATCTCGCGCTGCCCTTTGCCATCGCGAAGAAGGACGCGGCCATCGCGGACGCACGCACCTTGCTCAACTTCTTTCTTGCGGCTGAACCAGAAGACTTGCGCCCGCGTACGGCCGGCCAGTCCGGCGCAGGTGGGATCGTCGGCATTCAGGACCGCGAAATCTTCCGCCTTCTGGTTCTCAAAAATGCGGGCCTTCGCGTTCGTATAGGCCTCGAACGTGCGGTGACGGTCGAGGTGGTCAGGCGTGATGTTGAGCACCACGGCAACTTTTGGACGAAAGGTCTGGATCGTTTCCAGCTGGAAGCTCGATACTTCCAGAACTACCAGGGTATTGGCTTTGGCGCGCTCGACCAGCGAGATTGCTGGTGTGCCGATATTGCCGCCGACCAAGGTCGGGAAGCCACCCGCCGCAACGATTTCACCCGCCAGCGTCGTGGTCGTGGTCTTGCCGTTCGAACCGGTGATGGCGACGATGTTCCCGGGCAGGAATTGTGACGCCAGCTCAATCTCGCCGATCACGGGCTCGCCGAGGGCACGGGCCTGCACCAGCGGGGGCGAGTCCACCGGGACGCCGGGGCTGACCACGATCAGGTCCTGCCCTCGAAATGTGCGCTCGCCGTGTCCACCGGTTTCTACAGCAATGCCGTGATCGAGCAGCAGTGGGATTTCTTCCCCCAGCTGGTCTTGCGGCTTGGCGTCGGAGACCGTGACCTTCGCGCCCCGGGACTTCAGAAACAAAGCCGAGGCCACGCCGGATTTGCCCAGCCCGACGACGAGAACGCGTTTGTTGGCAAGATCCATGAGGGCTGGCTGCTAGCTTCTGGCTTCTGGCTTGAAGGTTTGGTCTTTGGCTAGAAGCCAGGAGCCAGGAGCTAGAAGCGTTTATCTTAGCTTTAACGTAGTCAGGGCGAACAGGGCAAATACCAGCGACCCAATCCAGAAGCGCACGATGATTTTTGATTCTGACCAGCCCAGCAGTTCGAAATGATGGTGCAGAGGCGCCATCTTGAAGATGCGTTTCTTTCGCAATTTGTAGGACGCAACCTGAAGAATCACGGACAGCGCCTCGATCACAAAGATGCCGCCGATGAAAGGCAGCAGCAGTTCCTGCTTGATCATCACGGCTACCGTGCCGATAGCGCCGCCCAGGGCCAGGGACCCTACGTCCCCCATGAAGACTTCGGCGGGATGGGCGTTGTACCAGAGGAATCCGATGGACGCTCCGACCATGGCCCCGCAGAAGATCGTCAGCTCACCGGCCAGAGGCATGCGCTGCAATTCAAGGTACTGTGCGAAGGTGGCGTGGCCGCTGACGTAAGTAAGGACAGCCAGCGCCCCGGCGGCAATGACGGTGCATCCGATGGCGAGACCGTCCAGGCCGTCGGTAAGATTCACCGCGTTGCTCGAACCCACAATCACCAGTACCACAAAAGCCACAAAGGGAAGAAACGCCAGCGGCCACAGCGCAGGATTGTTGACCAGCTTCTCGATCACCAGGTCGGGATGAAATTGTTTGATGAAGGGAACCATCAGCTTGGTCGAGTAGGCGTCCCGCGTCTGCATGGCGATCAGCGCCACCGCGATCAGGATGCTTACGGCAATCTGCAAGCCCAGCTTAGCTTTCGAAGTGAGCCCCAGGTTCCTTCGGTTCACCACTTTGATGTAGTCGTCGGCAAATCCAATGGCAGCGAAGGCGCAGGTGGCAAAAACCGCGATCCAGATGAACAGGTTGCTCAGATCGGCCCACAACAGAGTCGGGACCACGATGGAGATGGCGATCAGCAGCCCGCCCATGGTCGGAGTGCCGGCTTTTTTCTGATGGGCCTTGGGCCCCTCCTCCCGGATGAACTGGCCGATCTGAAATTCGCGCAGACGATTGATGACGATGGGGCCGACGATCAGTGCTGTGAACAGGGCGGTGAGACTGGCAAAAGCTGTACGAAAGGTCAAATAGCGAAAAATACGGAATGGCGGAAAGTAATGGAACAGTTTCAGGTACAGCAGCCAGTAGAGCAATCAGCCTCCCTGCAGTCGTCAGTCGTCGGTCTTCAGTCGTCAGGAAACAGCGGTCAGGAACGTTCGTCGGCCGACTTTGATTTGCTGACGACCGACGACTGACGACCGACGACTGCCTCTAGAGCACGTTCCAGCTTTACGCCGCGCGACGCTTTGAGCAGAACCACGTCGCCTTCGCGGGTTTCGCGGACCAGCCACTCGCCGGCTTCTTCCGGTGTAGCCACGAATTCCGCCCTGATCCCGGCGTGGGTGGCGGCCTCGACCATGGGCTGCGCCAGGCCTCGCACTCCCACCAGGATGTCGATTCCCTTCTGCGCCATGTGCTGGCCGGAACGGCGATGCAACTCCTCGCCTGACGGACCCAGTTCCAGCATTTCGCCTGCGACCACGATGCGGCGCTTGGCCGGCATTGCCGCCAGCGTGTCCACCATTGCGTCCAGGGCCGTTGGATTGGAATTGTAACAATCGTTGATGACCGTAATGTTGCCCAGTTGGACGACCGCCCCTCTTTTATCTGCGGGAGCGAGAGTCGCCAGGGCGCGCGTGGCCTCGGCGGGACTCAGGCCTCGCTCCATTGCGGTCGCCACCGCGGCCAGGGCGTTATAAATGTTGTGCGTCCCCACCAGGGGCAAGTTCGCGGGTTCACGGCTGCCGTCGGCCACGACATCGAACGTGGAGCCGGAGGCGCCGCGCGATACGATGTTTTCCGCTCGCACGTCGGCCGTCTGATGCAGTCCGTAGCGCACCACCTTGCCGTGAAAGTCGCGGCCGAACTGGGAGACATACTCGTCGTCGGCGTTGAGGATTGCGGTCCCGTTGGTGGGCAGGGACTCAATCAGTTCGTACTTTGCCCGCGCGATTTCGGCCACCGACTTGAAAAACTCCAGATGAACTGGGGCCACGTTGGTGACCACGCCGATTTCCGGCTGCGCAATCTTTGCAAGGGCGGCAATCTCTCCCCGATGCGACATGCCCATCTCGATGACGGCGGCTTCGTGCTCAGGCTCGATTTTCAGCAGCATCAGGGGCAGGCCGAAATGATTATTGAAGTTGCCCTCTGACTTCAGCACCCGGAAGCGTGCAGAGAGCACGTGGGCAATCGCCTCTTTGGTGGTGGTCTTGCCGGTGGACCCGGTCACGCCGATCAGCGGTTTCGCCCACAGGCGGCGGACCGCGGCACCCAGGGTTTGCAGAGCGACCAGCGTGTCGGCGACCGCCAGTAGCCGGGTCTTTACCGCATAGCGCGCCAGTTCGTCCTTGCGGACGACTGCGGCCACGGCCCCCTTTTCCAGCGCCTGCTGGACAAAATCGTGGCCATCCATGCGGTCGCCCTTCACCGCGAAAAAAAGCTCGCCGGGCTGGATGGTGCGCGAGTCAATCGAGTAAGCCTGGGCGATCGCTCTGTGGTCGAACTCGCCGCTGGCCGAAGTGAATTCGGCGATTTTCGAGAGCGGAAGCTTCATGCACGTTTTCCGGCGGCAGCGTTGGACGACTTGCAGTCGTATCCAGCCTCGCGCAGGATTCTCTGCGCGACTTCCACATCGTCAAAAGGAACGGACCCGTCCCGCGTAATCTGAAACTTCTCGTGACCTTTGCCCGCGATCAGCACGATATCTCCTGGGTCCGCTTCGCGGACCGCCAGGGCAATGGCAGCCTTGCGGTCAGGCTCAGTCTTATATTTTGTGCCCGAGCGTTGCAGTCCAACCATGGCGTCGTTAATGATGGCAAGTGGATCTTCGCTGCGCGGATTGTCCGAGGTCATGATTACGAAATCGCTGCCCCGCCCGGCCGCCTCACCCATTAACGGACGCTTGGCCCGGTCGCGATCGCCGCCACAGCCGAACACCGTGATCACCTTGCCCTTCTGTCCCGCCTGCTGAACGAATTCCCGCGCCAGGGCGGTCAGGTTGCGCAGAGCGTCGTCGGTATGAGCATAGTCCACGACCACGGTAAAGGGCTGCAGGCAGTCCACCCGTTCAAAGCGGCCCGGGACGCGGGTAAGCGCCGCTACACCCTGCGCGATTTCCTCCGGCGTGCAGCTCCGTAAATAGGCCGCACCCGCTGCCGCCAGGATGTTGTACACATTCACTTTTCCAATGAGCGGAGAAAACAGCGGAATGGTTTCCTTTGCGCCCACCAGATCGAACCTGGTTCCCCGCGGGGTAATTTCGACTTTCTCGGCATGGAAGTCGCCCTTGCTCAGCCCATAGGTCAATACTTCGGAACTGCGCTTCCTGCTGATCTGCACCAGCTTCTGACCGTACTCATCGTCGCCGTTGAGCACGGCCGTGCGAGGCGGCTCCGTGCCGCAGCCTTCGAACAATACCTGCTTGGAGAGAAAATACTCTTCCATGGTGCGGTGATAATCGAGGTGGTCGCGGGTCAGGTTGGTGAAGACGGCGACGTCGAATGGAATCCCGTAAACCCGCTGCTGCTCCAGCGCGTGCGAGGAAACTTCCATCACGGCTTCGGTTGTGCCCTGGCCCAGAGCCTGGTTCAGAATGCGATTCAGTTCCAGCGCTTCGGGAGTGGTGTGCGGCGCCGGAAGAGTTTTTCCGGCAACGTGATATTCGATGGTCCCGACCAGCGCGCTCTTGCGCTCCGCGGCGGTAAGAATGGCCTCGAGCAGAAATGCAGTCGTGCTTTTCCCGTTCGTGCCGGTAATGCCGGTGATGGCCAGCCGCTCGGCCGGCTTCTTGTAGAAATTGGCGCTGAGCCGCGCCAGCGCCCGGCGTCCGTGCGGCACCTGGGCCCAGGCCACGTCCGGGCGGCGCTTTTCAGTTGCGGAGTCGGTGACGATCGCAACCGCCCCTGCCGCGATCGCCTGATCGATGAACTTATTCCCATCCCTCGACTCGCCCTGCATGGCGACAAAGGCATCGCCCGGCTTGATCCGGCGTGAGTCATACTCCAGGCCGCCGATACCGGGGTTGCCGGTCTGCGAAAGCACTTCCGCGCCGTACAGGAGTTCGAGGAAAGTCATTGTTCTGGATTCTAGAGCACTGGGGCGCTTACGCAAGTGTGATCCCAGGGGCAATCGTGAAGCGAAAGTGTCATCCTGAGCGAAGCTGAAGGTTTCGCTTGCGAAACGTTCAGCGGAGTCGAAGGACCCCTACCCACACGTACTACAGTTACCAAGGGGTCCTTCGACTGCATGTGAGGCCCGCAAGGCGGGCCTCACACTTCGCTCAGGATGACGACGATTGCCAGGTTGTCATGACGGCGATCGCGTTCACCGGCCGAACTTCACCGTCACCTGCGAGCCTGACGCTACGTGCGAACCGGGCGGGGGCGACTGTTCCCGGGCCAGGCCGCTGCCCACCACATCCAGGTCCAATCCGCTTTCCTGGGCCATCTCGATGGCGGCCCGGACGCTCTTTCCCAGAAACGATGGGACTGCAATTCCACCTTGCTCCACGTCCAGCACCACCGTGCCGCTCGACGGAAGACGAACCGGAAGTGGCGTCGCTGCTGGTTTGTCTTCCGGCATGGCATTTTGCTTTTGCTCGGGAACGGCCGGTTCGGGCTGGCGCATGGCTGCGGGCATCACAACGCTGGCGGTTACGTTGGGCGAGGAGGGCGCGGACGCGACGGCCGGTTGGTCCCTGGCATCGGCCGGCGGAATATCGGATGCATCCAGCGTTTCGCCCAGGCGGTCCGGCGATCCTTCTTCGACATCCTGGTCTTTTACCCTCCGCTCCGCCAGCAGGACCTGGCGGCTGGGCGGCAACTCAACGTCGTGGGGCGTGTGTAGATATTCCAGGACTTGCTGCGTGACCCTCTGGAACACAGGCGCGGAAACCTGTCCACCCTGATGCAGGCCCACTGCGGAATCCAGAATTACCGCCACCGTAATCGCCGGGTCATTGATTGGAGCGAATCCGGCGAACGACGCCACGTACTTGGTGTGCGAATAAGCATGAGTGGACGGATCAACTTTCTGCGCGGTCCCGGTTTTTCCCGCCGAGCTATAACCCTCGAGAATGGCCTTCTTCCCGGTGCCGTGCAGGACCACTCCCTGCATCATCTGTTTCATCTGCGCTGCGGTCATCGGAGAGATCACCCGACGCTGCACTCCGGGATGAAAGGCCACCATCTGTGGAGTGCCCTGCGGTTCGGTGGTCCCGGCCACGATTCGCGGCGCCACCCAGATGCCATCATTGGCGATGGTCGAAATCATGGCCACCAACTGTAGCGGCGTCACTCCAATCTCCTGCCCCATAGAGATGGCGCCAATGGACACCTTGGACCAGCGATTCAGCGGCTTGGAAAGACCACGGGTCTCGCCGGGCAGTTCAATGCCCGTGTGCTGCCCGAAACCGAAGGCGCGAATGTACTTGTAAAAGCGCTCCTCGCCCAGGCGCAGCGCGATCTTGATCGCGCCCACGTCGCTCGATTCGGCCAGAATGCCGGCCACCGAAAGCAGTCCGTGAGGCTTGCTGTCCCGAATCCGCATGCCGTTGATCACGATCGAACCCATCTGGCAGTCAAACACCTCACTGGGATGGGTCAATTTTTCTTCCAGCGCGGCCGCGATGGTGACTACCTTGAAGGTCGATCCCGGCTCGTACACGTCGCTCACGGCGTGGTCTTTTAATTTTTGCGGTGTGATGTCGCGGGCCAGGTTGGGATTGAAGGTGGGACGATTGGCGAGGGCCAGGATCTCTCCGGTTTTCGGGTTTTCCACCACCACCGTGCCCGACTCGGCATGGGTCTCCCGCATCGCGGTTTCCAGTTCGCGTTCCGCAATGTACTGGATTTTTTCGTCGATGGTCAGAACCACATTTTCGCCGGGATCAGGTTGCTTCTCCACGCTGCCGAACCATTTGCGGCGGGCATCGACTGAGATCAACATGCGGCCGGGCTTGCCGCGCAGTTCGTCATCATCCGCGCGTTCGATCCCGCTCAGACCCTCGTCGTCCATGCCGACATAGCCCAGCACCTGGGCCGCCAGTTCACGTTTGGGATAGAAGCGCTTGGATTCTTTCTGGAAATAAATGCCGCGCAGATTCATGGACCGGATGCGGTCGGCGGTTTCCGCGTCCGCCTTGCGCGCCAGCCAGCAGAAGGTGCGGGCGGCCTTGCATCGGGCCAGCAATTCGCGCGGATCATCCCGGGTGATGCGGGCCACCAGGGAGATGGTCCCGGCCAGGTCGGGAATGTCGGCGGGCACCGCGAATACAGAATCCACGGAGATGGACATGGCCAGTTCTCGGCCGGCGCGATCGTAGATGACTCCACGCTTGGCAGCGACTTCGGTGGTGCGCTGCTGCTGGCGCTGCGCTCTCTGCTCGAAATCGCCGTAGCGGAAGATCTGCAGATAGACCAGGCGCAGGCTGATGGCGCCGGCCCACAGCACCAGGATTGCCCCCAGAAGGTAGAGTCGTTTATTCGCGCTATTACGGGGTGAGTTCGTTGCCACGGTCCAGGCCCCTTAGACAAACATGGCGGCCCACCGTTGCGGGAGCCGCCAATCGGACTCTTGTAGCGCCGGCGTCTCGCCGGCTGTCTGGCGGGCGTCCCGCCCGCCAATCGGGCCGACCGGAGGGCAGCAGTACTTGAAGATCCGGCCGGTCGTGCTTCCCTATCGTGCCGAAACCACCGAGACCGGAGTCACGCTGGCCAGCACCGGCGTTGCGGCGTCCGGTGAAACCGTATCCATGTGCATCACCTGGCCGGCTTGCGGGGATTGCAGTCCCAGCTTCCGCGCCAGCATATCAATGCGCTCGGGATCGCGCAGTGAGGCTTCTTCCAGGCGCAGAGCGCGGTTCACCTCGGCGAGGCCGTCGCGCTGCACCCTGAGTGCTTCGATCTTGTAGCCGTATTCAATGGCTTTGAAATGCTGCCAGGCAAAAGTCATCACCAGCAGGAACAGGCAGCCCAGAGCAACTCCAAATTGTTTCATTTCGCGGCTGCGCTGCGGGTCCTCCACTTTCACCAGGCGTGAATTATCGATCGGCTTGGCGAAATAAATCTCGGGAGTTCCCGTCCAGGAGCGTTTAGGCCGCACGACCGGAGCTGCGCACTGCGCCGCCGCCATCTATGCCACCCCAGCCAGACTGGATTCGAATTGCGCAACTTCCTGTTGCGCCACCGCATACCAGTAGGCAAGTTTCTCTTCCTGGGAGCGCGTGTCCTGCAGCAGCATGTCGGACCGCACTTCGGTCCGGGCTTCAGTTCGCTCCACCGTGGCAATCAGTTCGTCGATCAGTGTTCCTGTGTACGTCGTTGCTCGGTACATCTGTGGCCTCCGTTCTACCTTCCCATCTCTCCGGGACGGCACCGAAGAAGGTAGAGAGTTGTGTTTCGCCCTTGTTGTGAGAGGCGATGCCGTCCCGGAACTTGTCTTGCCAAATTCACCCCGGCGCGCACTCACGTCCGTACCGGGTTCCCGGCAGGTTTTCCGGGTAAACTTTGTAGCGCCGGCGTCTCGCCGGCTGTCCGGCGGGCGTCCCGCCCGCCTATCGGGCCGGCCGGAGGCCGGCGCTACCTAAATTCTCTCCGCCGCTCGCATCTTCGCGCTGCGCGCCCGCGGATTGCGTTCGATCTCTTCTTCCCCGGCGGTCACTGGCTTTTTGGTCAGCAACTTGTAGTGACCCTGCTTCGCGCCTTCGCGGAAGGCATCTTTCACGATGCGGTCCTCCAGCGAGTGGAAACTGATGATCACTATCCTTCCGCCTGCTTTCAGCACTCGCGGGGCCGCTTTCAGCAACTCCTGCAAGTCGTCCAGTTCATGGTTTACGAAGATTCGGAGAGCTTGAAAGGTCCTTGTCGCGGGATGAATTCTTCTTTCCGCCTGATTCATTGGCCGGGCCGCGGCCGATACCACAGCTGCAAGTTCCGCAGTTGTACGTATTGGCCGCGACCGGACAATGGCTCTGGCGATTCTCCGCGACCTCCTTTCCTCACCGAATTCGTAAATCAGATTGGCGAGTGTGACCTCGTCCGTCTGATTTACCACTTGTTCGGCGGTGGGCCCGGCTTGCGTATTCATTCGCATGTCGAGCGCGCCTTCCGCCTGAAAGCTAAAGCCTCGCGATGGTGTGTCCAGCTGCAGGCTGCTTACGCCGAGGTCTGCCAGCAGTCCGTCGGCTGACGCCGCGCCGAACCGCTCTCCGATCTCCGCGAAGGAACCATGCAGAAGAACCACTTCAGGCCAACCCTCCCCCCCGGAAGAAGTCAGCCTGACGCGGGCCTCATCGAGCGCCGCAGGGTCCTTATCGAGCCCAATCAAATGACCCGGTGCGCCGAGGCGTTTTGCGATTTCTAAACTGTGCCCGCCCAGGCCCACCGTGGCGTCGATATACGTCCCGCCGCGCTGGATAGCTAAAAAGTCGATCGCTTCTTTTAAAAGAACCGGGACATGGCCACTCTTGTTTCCACCATGTCCACCCCGCTCGGGGGTGTTTGTTGAACCCTCGTCCACTAGATGCCCAGATCGTCGAGCGTCTTCTCATCCTCAGGCGTGAACGCTTGCTCCTCAATCTCCGCGCGATACCCTTCCAGATTGCGAACCACGAGATGGCTGAGATTGCCGGTCACCGCGACTTCCCCTTTGAGCTGCGCCGCTTCCCGCAATAGCTGCGGTAACAGCAGCCGCCCCTGACCATCCATCTCCACCATTTGCCCGTAGTAGTTCACCCGATCCAGAAACTTTTTCTTCGTAGGATTGAAAGTGGAGAGCCCGGCCAGCTTCTGCTCGATCCGTTCCCATTCCTCGAAGGGATACACCTGGCCAACCTTGCCATCCAGGCTCGTGATGTAAAATTGGGTGCTGTACTTCTCGTCGATCACCCGTTTGAACTCCGCGGGGACCTTGAGCCGTCCTTTTTCGTCCACGCGAGTTGGGTGATTGCCGCGAAACATGTGTTCTGCCCCTTAGGGCGGGTAAACTTTTAAAAACGAGTGCTGCCACAGCGAGGGAGGTAAAAGCGGTCAAAATGGCCGTAGTATCTGGTTCGTTCGGGCTGTTTTTTGGGGTGTCAGCTACAAAATCCACTGGCGCCTCTCAAAGTTCCAACGCTGCCCACGACCGCTACCGTCTAGACCACTTTCTACCACATTTGTCCACATCCTACGCCTAAAGCATTTGTTGTCAATGAGAAAGTTATAGGTAGCTATGGGGAGAGATGAGGTCTTTTCGAAAGCGCGATTAGTTGTGGCTAACTGAATTGATGACCACAATGGGTATGGTTTAGGAATCTGGTTCCGCTGTCGCTACCCGATTAATTTCAACACCAGCCAGCCTCTATTTAAGTGGAAATCCTGTGGAAAAACACCGTCCGAAGGAGAACGTGTGGTCGCGGGCGACTCGCCCGCGAGGCTTTGACTCTTTGCCGAGACAAAGCAGAGAACCGCAGCGGAACATCAATAGACGGAATTGCCCTGTTGGGTGGTGCGGATCACTCCACTCTCAACCGTGATGGAGTAGGCGTTACCTCCGTCGCCCGTCCAGGTCTTCAAATCAAAATGTGCTCCGGCGGGAGCGTGGTATGCGGAAATGTTGCGGATGGTGAGCGGAACATTGGGTTTACAAACCTGTGGCGCCGCGTTGACCTGCAGGAAGTAGGCGCCTTTGCCGGACCCGATCACGGTACCCTTTCCATCGGGTTCTACGAGCACTGCGGACTTCTCGTCGAGGGCAACTTCGCGCGGGGCCTTCGACCAACCGTCCTGCACCAGGCGTGACAGAAAAACCAGTGTCCGTCCCATGCGGTCGCGTTTGGCGAAGTGGCTGTCGGTGAGAGTGTTTTCCAGGTTCGGCACTTTGAGAAAATCGCGGACCAGCGTCATCCGTTCATGGTAGGGGTTGGGCAGCACGTCGGCTGAAGCAAGGTCGTTGTCGTCTGCCTTGTCTTGCAATGCGCCGTAGGCGAACTCGCTCAGCACGGCGAGGCCGGCGCTGGTGCCACCGATGGGCTTCCCGTCCGCGATATTCGCATTGATGGCATCCTGCACCGGCGTGCCCTGCCAGAAGTTGACGTAGCGAGACTGGTCGCCGCCGGCAATGAAGACCGCTTCGGCATGCCGGATGATATCGGCAACCGCGGGCTCCTGGGCCGCGTTGCGATCAGGGATGATCAGCGTGGCCACCGAGTTGAGCGCGCACAAGCCGTTGATGTAGGAGTTGTAGTCGTCGTCACCGCGCGCCCGCAGTATCAGAAAATCGCCGCCGTTTGCCTTCCGGCACAGCCAGAGAAAGGCCTCGTCAAGGTCATCGCCGCCGCCCATCATCGCCGTACCTGCCGCCGGAATCGCTACGCTGTCAGCATTTTTCCCCAGTCGAATGTATTGATACGAAGCGGCCGCTGCCGCGCTGGAGAAAAGGAGTATGGTCAGGAGAAGAAACAGAATCGTGGTCCGGGCGCTCTTCGGAGAAACGATCCGTGGGGACATGGGTTTGGCGGACATGCGGCCCGGACAATTTATCGCGCTCCGGTTCTGTCCGTCCACTATTTCACTGCGCGCTATGGCGGCATTTTGTTACGTGGCCCGAATAGTATGGTCCATCTGGCACAGTTCGAACAATGGGTGCCGGTCCCGATTGAGCGGGTCTTTCTCTTCTTTGCCAATCCCGGAAACCTGCAACGGATCATGCCGCCGCGCACTGGCACTGAACTCGTCCGGCTGAAACTGGTGCCGCCTCCCGGGATCGCGGAGGAACGAGCAACTATCACCGACCGGCCCCCTTTGGCCGGCGCCGGTTCTGAAATTGTTACTTCGTTTCGCCTGGTTCCCTTCCTTCCCTTTCGTGCCCACTGGATCGCCCTGATCACTGAATTTGAATGGAACCACCATTTTGCCGACGTGCAAAAGAAGGGGCCGTTCAAGAGTTTTCATCATCGTCACGAACTCACCAGCGAAACGCGAAACCAAGTCAAGGGAACCGTGATACGCGACGTGATCGAATACGACGTTGGATTTGGATGGCTGGGCGAGCTGGCACAGAAGCTTTTCGTCAGCCGCCAGTTGCAGCAGACATTTGCGTATCGGCAAAAAGCATTGGAGAAGCTGCTGGGAAATAAAATGTAGGCGCGAGCGCCTTCGCTCGTGCTCCCGCGGCACGGACCAAGCCCTTCGCAACTACATCATCCCAGATGGAACGACCTTGGACGCTGGCGCGGAGTCGTCCGTGGCACTGCAGCACGAGCGGGACGCTCGCGCCCACATTCACAATTTACCTGCTGGGCTCGACCACTACTGCCGTCCCGTAAGCCAGCACTTCGGTGACGCCCTGCATCACTTCGGTGGCATCGTAACGCGCGCCAACCACCGCGTTGCCGCCCAGTTCAGCGGAATGCTGCAGCATCAGATCGAAAGCCTCTGCCCGGGTCTTCTCGCACAACTGGGTGAGAAGAGTGATATTGCCGCCGAGAATGGTTTGCAGGCTCGCCCCGATTGTTCCGAAGATCGAGCGGGAGCGCACCACAATGCCGCGCACCACGCCCAGCGTGCGCACTACGCGAAAGCCGTCGAGCTCGAATTGCGTGGTCACCATGTTGTGGGCGACCATCCGTCCGGACGTACCGTAGCCTGTGGACATCGTGTTCATCCTTCCTCCTGGAAGTTTGTCGTGCCGCTTCGCAGCTACTATAACGATTCCAGCTGCGCTGTAATCACAAATTCGTGTTCTCCTGTGTCGTACTGCACGCGCAACACATTCGGCTTGCAGCACACCTGGCAATCTTCCACGTAAGACTGATTGCGTCCCGCGGATTCGTCCACCGTAGTCTGGTTCCACTCGCCACAGCCGGCGCATTGGAATCCGGTTTCCATCACTGCCTCATTTTCAATTTTCCGATGCTGCTTGCCAATTGCATATCGGAAGACCCCTATAATGGCGGTTCGATTAGTCACACGGGGGTTGGGTCAAGTGGAGGAATTCATGGTTTCACGGCGCCACTTTTTGCAGGCTGGGACAATTACCGCTGGTGCGAGTCTGGCAGGGTTCACATCGCCGCTCTACGCAGAGGACGCATGCGCCCCCCTGCCGCCCTCGATCGCCAGCCTGAAATCGATGAAAGACAAAGCCAGGCCCATCACGGTTGACGAAAGAGCGGCACGCCAGGAAGAGGCGCGGCAGCTCATGGCGGCCAACCGCCTCGACGCGATTCTTCTGGCCGATGGCACGTCGCTCAACTACTTTGCCGGAGTGCAATGGTGGGGCAGCGAACGCCTGTTTGCCCTGGTGCTGCCGGCCAAGGGTCACCAGCTCTGTGTATGCCCTGCATTCGAGGAAGGCCGGGCCCGCGAGTTGCTGGCAAATTCTCCGGAGGGGAAGAATGCCGACGTGCGCACCTGGCAGGAGGACCAGAATCCCTACCAACTCCTGGCGCAGGGATTTACAGACCTGAAAATCTCCGCCGGCAGGCTGGGTATGGAAGAATCCGTGCGCTTTGTCTTCAGCGATGCCATCGCAAAAGCTGCGCCGCGATTGCAGATTGTGAGCGCCACCCCGGTCACCGCGGGTTGCCGCATGATCAAGAGTGACCATGAACTTGAGCTGATGCGACTGGCGAACCAGGTCACGCTGACGGCCTATCGTGCCGCCCACAAGACATTGCATGACGGGATGCCGCAGGCGGAACTCGAAAGAATGATCATGGCCGCCTACAGTCAACTGGGATTTTCCGGCGAAGTAGATATAGAGATCGCCGAGAATTCATCTTTCCCGCACGGCTCGATTGTGCCGCAGGTGATTCGCGAAGGCACCCTGGTGATGCTGGACGACGGCTGCACCGTCGAGGGCTATCAATCCGATATCACACGCACCTTCGTATTCGGCAAACCTTCAGACAAGATGAAGAGAGTATTTGAGACTGTGCATCGTGCGCAGACCGCCGCATTGAAAGCAGCCCGTCCCGGCGCGGAATGCCAGGCGGTGGATACAGCAGCGCGAAAAGTAGTCAGCGATGCCGGATTTGGTCCAGACTACAAATTCTTCACCCACCGCGTGGGGCACGGAATCGGCATGGACGGCCACGAGTGGCCTTATCTGGTGCGAGGCAACACCACGCCGCTGGCCCGCGGCATGACCTTCAGCGATGAGCCGGGCGTCTACATCCCGGGCGAATTCGGAGTGCGCCTGGAAGATGACATGCACATCACGGAAGATGGAGCGGAACTGTTCACACCGCAGAGCCCGTCACTGGAAGATCCTTTCGGAGCAGCGTAAACTCCTCCCCGCCAAAAATCTCTCACGTGTCATCCTGAGCGGAGTGCTGTCCATTCGCTCCGCGAATGGACAGACGGAGTCGAAGGACCCCTATACGCTCGCGGTCGCTGAGATTTCGTGGGGAGGCGCCGGTGAACACGCCCGTGCCAATCGGCTTTGATCCAGCTATAGGGGTCCTTCGACTGCGTGACTGCTTCGCAAAGCGAAGCAGTCATTCCGCTCAGGATGACAAATCAGAAGAAATTAAGCTTCGGGTACGGGAGGGCATCCCGGGAAGGTGAGCAGGTAGGTGTTGCCCACGTAGCCCAGATACTTGATGCCGATCTCGCTGGTGAAGAATCCGTCGGCGGTCATCTCCCGCAGAAATGCAAAAAACTCAACGCCCTGGCTTAGACCAGGATCTTTCTCTGCATTCTTGCAATAGGCGATCAGGTCGAGAATCTCCTTTTGCTGGGCCGGCAAACAGTCGAGATAAGCTTTGCCATAACGGTCAGTGCACTGCGCCTCCAGCCACATCATGCCGCCGCCGAGTTTCAGCTGATAGTCAGGATTCTCACTGGTCAGCAGGTCGATAAACTCCGGCGCGCCCGCTTCCCTGGCTCCACCGGAATCAGCGTCTGCGGGAATGATGGCCTGGCAGAGCGCCTGCAGCGTCTTATATTGCTGCGGCGAGAAAAATTTCGGAGTATAGACGCCCGCTGTGGTGGCGGCCTTCTCCGTTGCCACCATGTGGTGCGCGTATTCGGCGGCCTGCGCCGGAATCACGCGCAGGACTGAGCCGGCCATCGCTCCCATGGTCAGGGTCTTAAGAATGTCGCGACGCGAGATGGACTTGGTTGCCATGTTTTCTTCCTAAAGACTTCCCTTCTTCGCCTGATCGATCAGGTATTCTGACGTGCGCCAGGAGAGCGCCATGATGGTGAGCGTCGGGTTCTTGTCCGGATTGGTCACGAACGATGCGGCATCGGTGACAAACACATTGTTCACGTCGTGGGCCTGGGAGTACTTGTTGAGCACCGAAGTTTTGGGATTGTTCCCCATGCGCGCAGTGCCCAGTTCGTGGATGATCACGCCGCCGTCCTCGATTCCGTAGGGATGGCGGCCTTCAGGTTTTACTTTGCTGATGAAGGTCCCGCCCGCCGTTTCGACGATCGAGCGGAAGGTTTCCTGCATGTCCTTGGCCATGTTGATTTCGTTATCGCTCCACTGCCAGTGGAAGCGCAACACCGGGATTCCCCACTGGTCCACGGTGTCGGGATCGATATCGCAGTAGCTATGTTCGTTGGGGATCATTTCGCCGCGCCCGGCGAAACCGATGTAGGTGCCGTACCGGCTGCGGCAGTACTGCTTGAGGGACGCGCCGTATCCTTCGTGCTCTTTGCACGTGTCCTCGAATTCGCCCACGCCGGGCATGCCCCGGCCACCGCCAAACTCGATGTGGTAGCCGCGCAGAAAATCATTCTTGCGGTCGTATCTCCACCACGGCATGTACAAGTGCATGCCGCCCACGCCGTCGTGATTGTGGGGCGGCATTTTCTCCAGCTGCGGAAAATATCCGCCAGCGGAACTTCCGACCGAGTCCGTCAGGTAACGGCCGACCGCGCCGGAAGAATTGGCCAGACCGTCGGGAAACAAAGTAGAGCGGGAATTCAGCAGGAGGCGTGCCGACTCGCAGGCGCTCGCAGCCACCACAAAGGCCCGGGCATGCACCCGCTTTTCGGAATGCGTGGCTTTGTCGATGTAAGCCACGGCTTCGGCTTTGCCATCTTTTCCCACCACGATCTCGCGAGCCATGGCGCCCGTGACCAGAGTGAGCCGTCCGGTGGCTTGCGCCGGCGGAATCATGACTTGGCTGGAACTGAAGTTCGAAGCCGTCAGGCAGCCGCGGCCGCACTGGGCGCAGTAATGGCAGGCAGCGCGCCCGTTCAGCGGCTTGGTGAGGATCGCCAGCCGCGAGGGCACGCAGGGAATGTTTAATTTGTCGCAGGCCTTCTTGATGATGGTTTCGGTGCAACGCGGCGGAGGCGGCGGCAGAAAAATTCCGTCCGGCGCGCTGGGAATATTCTCCTTACTCCCGAACACGCCGATGTAGGACTCCACCTTGTCGTAGTAAGGCGAAACTTCTTCGTAGGTGATGGGCCAGTCGTCGCCCATGCCATCGGTGGAGCGGGACCTGAAATCCACCGGGGCAAAGCGGAGAGCGATGCGTCCCCAATGATTGGTGCGCCCGCCCACAATGCGGGAGCGGAACCAGCGGAATTGCGATCCCGCCGCGGAAGTGTAGGGTTCGCCTTCGATTTCCCAGGCTCCATTGGGCGCAATGAATTCGTCGTTCAGTTCATGGCGGTGCTCGCCGCCGACACCAACCCCGCGATGCGGCAGCTGGTAGGGCCACATGTGCTCTTTGAAATCCTTTTCCGGATTCAGCGGCGGGCCCGCTTCCAGCATCACGACATTCAATCCGCCTTCGGTGAGCACTTTGGCGGCGGTGCCGCCTCCCGCACCCGATCCAATGATGCAGACGTCATACACTTTCGGGGAACGAACGACTTGTGCCATCAGGCTCTCCGGGAACGATTTTGACCGCTAAAAGCGCACCTTCGCCAGGTATTCATAACTCGTCTTGATGCTGGCAAACGGGTCCTTGGGATGATCATGCTCGACGAAGTAATGCTTGATGCCGGCTTTTTCGGATTGGGCGAAAATCTTTTTCCAGTCGATCATCCCACTGCCCACTTCCGTCATTTCGTCCAGCGAGTCGCCGAAATTCTGCCCTCCGGAGGCGTCTGTTTTCGGGATCTTCGTCAGGTCCTTCACGTGCACCAGCGGGAAGCGTCCCGGATAGCGCTTGAAATACTTCAACGGGTCCTGCCCGCCCACCATGATCCAGCACAGGTCCATCTCCATCTTCACCAGCTTGGGATCGCACTCTTCCAGCAGAATGTCGTAAGGAAGTTTACCGTTGACCGGCGCGAATTCGAACCAGTGATTGTGATACGCGAATTGAATTCCTGCCTTCTGGCAGGCTTCTCCGGCCCGATTAAAAGTTTCCGCGGCATGCTTCCAGCCATCGGGCCCTTTGCGTACGTCGTCGTCAATGTAGGGATTGACCAGATACTGGTGGCCCACCACGTGGGCGGCATCCAGCACGCTGGGAAACTCGGCGCCCAGGCTTTTGTATGGTATGTGCGCGGAGGGGCCGGTCAGTCCGTGGCGGTCGAGCATGGCCCGCACCTCCTGGGGAGAGTGGTCATCGTAGCCGGCGAACTCGACTTCGCGATAACCGATTTCGGCGACTTTCGCCAGCTTGCCCTCGAAGTCGTCCTTCATCACGCTGCGGATGGTATAGAGCTGCAGCCCGACTTTATCGATCTTGTGGTCACCCGCGGCCCAGGAAAGCTGGCGTGACAGAATCGTCGCCGCCGTCATCGTACCCAGAAACTTTCGTCGGTCCTATTAGATTTCTCCTCGCTTCATCTGGCTGACAGCATAGTCGCAGGCCCGCGCCGTGAGGGCCATGTAGGTAAGAGAAGGGTTGACGCAGGAAGATGACGCCATGCAGGCGCCATCGGTGACAAAAAGATTGTTGGCGTCGTGCGCCTGGTTGTGGGCATTCAGCACCGAAGTTTTCGGGTCGCGTCCCATACGCGCCGTGCCCATCTCGTGAATAGTGAGCCCGGGGGCGTTGTCCTCGATGAAAGGTTCGATGTCCCTCGCCCCGGCCGCAGAAAGCATTTCCGCCGCCGTAATCGACATGTCTTTCAGCAGGGCGCGTTCGTTCTCCCGCCAGGCGCAACTGATCCGGAGCACCGGAATGCCCCAGGCGTCCACCGTGGTCTTGTCGAGTTCGACAAAATTTTCGTGGTTTGGGAGACATTCGCCGAATCCGTAAAATGACATCGTCCACGGTCCGGGCCGCCTCAGAGTGTGCTTGAAATTCGCTCCGAAGCCTCGCATCTCCGTGCCCCGCTCCCACTTCGGCCGGCTGGCGCTGCCCTGAAAACCGTATCCCCGAAGAAACATCGGATGTTTCTGTTTCACGTTGCGGAAGCGAGGAACGTAAATTCCATTGGGACGGTTTCCCAGTGATATGTGGTCTTCGTTTCCCGGAATGCGTCCAGTGGCGCCGGCACCCATGCAGTGGTCCATGACATTGTGCCCCAACTCTCCGCTGGAATTAGCCAGACCGTTGGGAAATTCAGGAGTGGCGGAGTTGAGCAGAATACGGGCCGACTCCAGCGCCGAAGCGCACAGGAAGACAATGCGGGCGCGAAACTCGATGGTGTCACGCGTCTGCCCATCGATCACGCGCACCCCTGTGATTTTCCTTTTTTTCGAATCGAACATCAGGCTGTGCACCACGCTGTGCGGACGTACCGTCACTTTGCCGGTGGTCAGGGCAGCGGGCAAAGTCGAGTTCAGGCTGCTGAAGTAAGAGCGGGTGATGCAGCCGCGGGCGCACGGCCCGCAGTAGTGGCAGGGCGCCCGCCCCTTGTGCGGCTGGGTCAGGATCGCGGTGCGCCCGATGGTCATGAGGCGCTCGCCCGCGAAATATTTGGCGATGGCATCCTTGACCACGACTTCCGCACAATTCAATTCCATGCCCGGCAAAAAATGGCCATCGGGCAACTGCGGAAGTCCCTCGCGCTGGCCGGAGACGCCGATGAAATCTTCCACGTAGTCGTACCAGGGAGCAATTTCCTTGTACCGGATCGGCCAATCCACGCCCAGGCCCTCGCGTTGGTTGGCTTCAAAATCAAGATCGCTCCAGCGGTACGATTGCCGTCCCCAGATGATCGACCGGCCGCCCACCTGGCGTCCGCGAATCCACAAGAAGGGTTTGCCCGGCTCGGTCTTGTAAGGATTCTGCTTGTCGTTGACGAAGAACTTGCTGTTCCACTCGTCCATTCCGCTGCAGGTTTCCTGCACCGGCTGGTTTTCCTGCACCCTCCGGCGGTCGCTCATCCCGCGATAGCGCACTTCCCACTCGGGCACATGTTCGGCGTAGTCCTTGTCGGGATCGATGGGGCGCCCGGCCTCGAGAACCAGCGTCTCCAGTCCCTTTTCGCCCAGTTCCTTCGCGGCCCATCCTCCGGTGATTCCCGAGCCCACCACGATTGCGTCGTATGTCTTGGCTGCCATGCTTACTTCGCCGCCTCCTCTTCCAGAGGGACGCAAGCGGCATGGCGCGAGGGAATGATCTGCCCATGAAGTTCCTGCTCAAACCCGATCTGTGAAGTGTAGTAACCAACCAGCGTGAGCTGCTTGATCATGAAAAAGAAATTGTGTTCCGGCGGGCGCCTGCGCCTGCGTCTGGGCTCAGGTTCGGCGCGAGTCGCGGCCAACTCATCATCCAGTGCCTGGAGAATTTCGGTCTGCGATTTCGCCTCGCAATCAACGAAATCCTTGCCGAACAAGTCCCGCGCGCGCGCGTCAACATCCGTCAGGCCGGTCATGAAGATCGATTTCTCTTCCTCGTCGTACCACTCGGTAAGGATCAGGTCGATGAATTCGTTTACCCGCGCGGCCTTCGCGCCCGGAGTGTCGGTTTGCGGGATGATGAGTTCGGAGATGATTGTGACGGTCGCGTCCTGATGGGGATCGAGGCTCTTCAGTACAGGCTGATCGGGAAGCTGTTCGTGCACCGCCCGGAACATCGAAAACGCTTCCCGCGACAGCAGCGGCAGGGCCGCGGCCGAGGCCAGGAGTCGTAACGCTTCGCGTCTTTGCATGCCTGCTCCCGAAAATTCGCGGAAAGGGCAGCTTACGCCGTCGCGGGAAGCGAGGTCAACGGCTTACGCGTGATATCTGTCATCCCGAGCGCAGTCTCGAGCCGCGCTTGCGCGGTGAGAGCAAGTCGAGGGACCCCTGCGCTACCACAAATCTATCCGTTCATAGGGGCCCTTCGACTCCGTAAGTGCTTCGCGAGGCGAAGCACTTACTTCGCTCAGGATGACGGCGGTGGGGTGGTTACGTCGTTCCCAGAATTTCGTTCCTGACATTCTTCAGCACGTACAGCGCCCGCTCCACTCCCACTTCGCCGGAGAGAATCGGATCTTCATTCTCGACGCTGAAAATGCCCTGGAATCCGACGTCCATATACGCTCGCATAATTTCTTTCCAGGTGCCGGCGCTGTGTCCGTAACCTACGGCCCGGAATGTCTCCGAAGCCTGCGCAAGGTCGCTCTTGTCGGAGGAGAAGTTAAGCACGCCATATCGATCGACGTTATGTTTGTAGAAGGTCGTGTCTTTCATGTGGGCGTGGAAGAGCGCGCCAGCCTTGCCCAGCATGTGAATGACCTCGACCGCATCGCACTGCTGCCAGAAAAGATGGCTGAGATCGCAGTTGGCCCCGATCTCTTCGCCCACGGCCTCGCGCAGACGCAGCAGCGTCTTGGGGTTATAGACCACAAAATTCGGGTGCATCTCGAGCGCGATCTTGTGAATGCCGTGGTCGCGGGCAAACTTGGCCGCCTGCTTCCAGAACGGAATGACTTTTTCTTTCCACTGCCAGTCAAGCATTTGCCCATACTCCGGCGGCCAGCGATAGGTCACCCAGTTGGGCATGGTGTCGGTAGGGCTGCCGCCGGGACAGCCGGAGAACCCTACGATCACGCTCACTCCAAGGCGTTCGGCCAGCAGCACAGTGCGGCGGAAAGATTCCGCATCGCGCTCTGCAATTTTGGGATCGGGTGACACCGGGTTGCCGTGGCAACTGAACGTCGCCACCTGGATGTTGCGGTCCTCGAATTTCTTCTTCCATGCCTTCGCTTTGGCGGGATCGTCCAGCAGGTCCTTCACCGGACAGTGAGTTGAATTGGGATAGCCGCCGGTGCCGATCTCAACCGCCTCCACGCCCCAGGCGGCGAACTTGTCGATCATTTCTTCGGTGGACAGATTAGGGAACGCAGGATCGAAGACGCCGATCGGAATCTTGCGCAGCGTGCCCGGTGTCACAGGCTTTTCACCCGACTGCGGGGCCGGATCGCCGGCCAGCGCGGAAGCGGCCCGCGGCGTTGCCGCCGCCACCGCCAGCAGGCTGGAAGTTGCAAGAAAATCTCTTCGACTATGGGAGGTGGGCGCGGACTTCTTATCCATGGCATGTCCCCGGGCGCTGGTTTGATAGGTGTGAGTACCGCGCCCGCATTATACGCATGCGGCGAACCAACCATCCACCAGGGACCACGCAGGGGCGGATGCCCCTCGGACCACGTGGAGACAGCCGCCCTCGGCTGTCTGGCGGAGCAGGGCTCCGCTGTTTCCGACAACGATCAAGATCCGCCGGCGAGAAGATTCGTCGAGCTACGCTCGACCAGACAGCCGAGGGCGGCTGTCTCCACGTGATCTCAGGGCTCCCAGGCGCTCCGTTGAGTTGACAAGAACGGCGCTTTCTACCATGCTTTTGTGCCCCATGAGAAAGCCGCGGAAAGTTAAGCGTTCTGTTCCAATCCTGAGTCCATCCGTCCGGATCACTCTCCTGAGCCCAAAGCGACAGCAGATTATCCGGCCGGCTTTCGAACGTCCGCGCGAGTTTGTACTGATGAGCGTGCGGGCCATGGCCAAGCGCCTGCGTACCGATCCTGCCACCATGGTCCGCATTGTTCGCGGAATGAAGTTTGATTCCTACCGTGAATTCCAGCACTACGTGCACGAGCTGTCCATTGCCCACGCCACCTCGCTAGAGACCATGCAGACCGGCCCGGCAGGCCGGTCCGCCATTTCGACGCAAGTGCGCGCGTCGCTCGACCAGGATGTCAAGAACCTGAACCATCTCGTCCAGACCCTTGAACCGCAAAGAATCGCGGCGCTGGTGCGGCGGCTTTATGCGGCGCGGCACGTGGTGCTCATCGGCGGCGATCTGGCCGCCAACCTGGTGAACTTTCTGGAACACCTGCTGATCATCCTGGGATTGCCCGTCGCCAGCGCCACTACGCCCGCGGAAGTGGTGCACAAAGTTCGCATGCTGGGGAAACGGGACCTGGTGATTGCGGTCAGCCACGGCCGCGGCCTGCGGCAGACGGTGGAAGGCCTGCGCCAGGCCCGCGAAAAAGGAGCTTACTGCGTGGGCATCACCAACACGCTGGTGTCCCCCATCGGGCAGTTCGCCCACGAGTTTTTTCTGACTTCGATCGCCACTCCTTCGTTTGGTTCTTCGTACGTCGCTCCCATGGCGCTGTTCAACGTGATCGTGCTCGCCTGTGCCAATCACCGTCGCACTCGAACCCTCAAGCTGGCGAAACAACTGGAGCAGGAACAGCGCCACGGCTTCCGCTGGTACGAATCATGAGAATCCGGGCCGGCTTTTCCTTACAGCTTTTTGTAAGCCTGCTGGTGCTGATGGTGACCACGGCTCTCGGCGTCGAGCCTCCTTCCCCGCCGACTTACAACATCCGCATGCAGAACACATGGATTCCAATGCAGGATGGCATCCGCCTGGCGGTCACGCTGTACACACCCGATGGAGGCAAAGCCGGCGAGAAATTCCCCGCCGTCCTCGAGTATCACCCTTATCGGAAGGATGACGGCACCGCCCAGCGTGACTACGAACTGTATTCTTATTTTGTGCGGCGCGGATACGTGTGTGCCCGCGTCGATATTCGCGGCTTTGGCAATAGCGAAGGCGTCCCCACCGCCCGCGAGTACTCGGAGCAGGAGCAGCTCGACGGCCTGCAGATTATCTCCTGGTTGGCCCATCAGCCCTGGTCCAACGGAAACGTCGGCATGATGGGAATCTCCTGGAGCGGCTTCAACTCGCTGCAGATGGCGATGCGGCACGCGCCTGATCTCAAGGCCATCATCGCGGTGGACGCCACCGCCGAACTCTTCCACGACGATGTGCACTACATGGACGGCATGGCGCACATCGATGAGTTCGAATTGAACATGGACATGGCCCCGGGCATGACCGGCGCTCCCGATTACACGCTCGATGAAAAGGTTTTAGGCCCGCGCTTCAACGCTCCGCCCTGGTCGCTGCTTTATCTCAAACACCAGCGTGACGGCCCGTTCTGGCGAAGCCCGGTGCGCCCTTACAGCGAGATCAAGATTCCCTGTTTTATTATCGGCGGTCTGCTCGACGGCTATCGCGACAGCATCACCGATATGCTGCAGCAGACGAAGGCCCCGCTGAAGGCGATTGTCGGACCGTGGAACCACACCTTTCCACATGACGCCGTCCCCGGCCCTGAGATCGAGTGGCGCGCGGAGGCCGTCCGCTGGTGGGATTATTGGCTCAAGGGACGCGACACCGGCGTGCTGAGCGATCCCAGGCTGGTCATTTATATGCAGCACTGGCACCCGCCAAATCCGAACCTGCAGAACGTTCCTGGTGAATGGCGGCGTGAGGACAGCTGGCCGCCGCGCGATGTGCGCGACACGGTTTTCTTTCCCCAACCGAACCATACTCTGTCGCAAACGGGACCTGAGGCGGACGAGCATCAACTCAAATACGTTCCATCAGTCGGCGTGGAAGCCGGATTCTGGTGGGGAGAGTTGCTGAGCGATCCGCGTCCCGTGGACGCATTCAGCCTGGTTTACGATTCCGCGCCGCTCCCCGAAGACCTGGCCATCCTGGGAAGGCCGCGGGCACTGCTGCAAGCCTCGGCCACTGCGCCCCTGGCGGACTGGTTCGCGCGGCTCTCGGATGTGGCTCCCGACGGGACCGTCACTCAAATCACGGGCGCGGGCATCAACGGCGCGCAGCGCGAATCCATGACGGAGCCACAGGCCCTTGAACCCGGCAAAGTCTATCCGCTCGACATTGTGATGCACCTGACCTCGTGGGTTTTCCCCAAGGGCCATCGCATACGGCTAGCGATTTCGAACGCGCTGTGGCCGATGATCGTGCCCACTCCCTACTCTATGACTACGTCGCTTGAACTCGGAGGTGACGGTACGCGACTGACCCTGCCGGTCGTGCCCGTGAAAGGCACGCCGGTCCCCGCATTCCAGCCGCCGCAGCCTGCCGAGCAGCGCCCGGACATCAAGAGCATCGGCTATCCCTGGCCAGGCGAGTGGACCCTGGAGCGCGACGAAGCTAATCAGAAAGCCCGAGTGCACTGGAAGGGCAAGGCGGAAACCGATTATCCCTGGGGAAAGGAAATCGACTACGAAAGCCTGGTTTATGACGTGGATGATGCCCATCCCGAAACCAGTGCAGTCCATGGCGAAGCGGAGAGCATCTTCACCTTGAAGGGACGCGAGCTCAGGTGGCGCGGACATTTATCCGTGACCACCGACCAGAAGAATTTCTACTACAAGTACACGCGGGAATTGCTGAAAGACGGTCAGATGCTGAAGCAGAAGACGTGGGAAGAAACCATTCCGCGCGACCACCAATGAACCAAGTCCCTGTCATCCCGAGCGCCGCCTCGAGCCGCGTTTGCGCGGCGAGAGCAAGTCGAGGGACCCCTACCTGGCCACATCCTCATCGGCTTATAGGGGTCCCCTCGGCTTCGCTCGGGGCAGGCTCTTCGAATGCGTCAGTGCTTCGCAGAGCGAAGCACTGACTCCGCTCAGGATGACAGACGCTACTGTTTGTAAACTTTGCCGTCTTTCATCACGAACTGGACATGCTCCAGCACGCTGATGTCCTGCAGCGGATCGCCGGCAACTGCGATCACATCGGCATACTTGCCCGGCTTAATGTCCCCGATCACGTCGGAATGCCCCAACAAATCGGCAGCCGAAGTGGTGGCCGCCTGGATGGCCTGCATCGGCGTCATCCCGTACTTCACCATGAAGGCGAACTGCCGGACGCTGCGGTCGTAGGGACAGACGCCGGCGTCGGTGCCGAATGATAATTTCACGCCGGCTTTCAAAGCCTTGTGGAAGTTCTGGCGGTGAAGCTCTCCCAGTTCCGCATCGTGCTGCAGAAAATCCTTGGGAATTTTCCCGAGCCTGCCCGCCTCCTGGATGCATTCTTCATCGTATATATCCATATCGAGATAAGTGCCGTGCTGCTTGGCCAGCGCAATACCTTCGTCATCGATCATGGTCGCGTGCTCGACTGATGCCACGCCGGCGCGGATCGCATTCTTGATGCCCTCGGGAGAGTGCGCATGCGCCTCGACCCGCAATCCAAAGTGGCTGGCTTCATCCACCGCGGCCTGCAACTCTTCCGGAGTAAACTCCTGCGATTTGGGATTGCTGCCATGGGTCAGCACTGCCCCGCTGGAGAGGACTTTGATGTGGTCGGCGCCGTCATGCACGAGCTGGCGGATCCTCTGCCGCACTTCCCAGGGGCCGTCGGCTTGCCCGTACCGGAGGTTCCAGGGCAGCGTAATGTCCGGCGCAAATCCGGTCATGGCGCCGGCGCCGCCGGTGATCGTGATGTACGCGCCGGCCACATACATGCGCGGGCCCTCAATGTAGCCATGAGCGATGGCATCGCGCATGGCAACGTCATTCAACGCGCGGTAAACGCCCACGTCCCGCACCGTGGTAAACCCCTCTCTTAGAAAAGTACGGGCGTTGGGAACCGACTCAAACGCAACCTCCGCCGCCGTCTTCTTCATTTGCGACATGGGATCGCCGTCGTCGGTGGGCCCGTCGGCGAGGTGAGTGTGGCAATCGATCAGGCCGGGCAGCACGGTCATCTGCGAGAGATCGATGACCTTGGCGTCGGCCGGAATGGCAAGGCCCTTACCGACCTTTTCAATTTTGTTGTCGCGGATAAGAATGATCTGATCGTTGAGTACCGCGCCAGCCTGCGGATCCACCAGCCGGCCCGCCTTGATCGCGGTTACCTGGGCAGCCGCATTTGCGGCACACGACAATGCCAACCCCAGCGCTAATGCGAGAGCCTTCTTCACGTGCTTCACCTCAGTCTTTGATTGTGTGGCGACAACAATTCCAGATTTCAGATCGTAGATTGAAGATTGGAGCTCAATCCGCAGCTGCGGCGGTTTTCTCCGCACCGCCCTTCAAGTCCGCCGCCAGCAGCCGGTGAAACAGGTGCTCGCCAGCCTCCCGCCGCACCGACAGCCTGCCCGCGCCATAGGCGCGTGACTTCAGACCCTCGCTGCACTGCCTCGCAGATGCCCAGGTCTTCGTCCTGCACCCGGGCGCCGACCGCAACACTCTGTTCGTTGTACTCGCGGCGCGCCTCGCTGATATCGCCAAAGTAGAAATCGAAAATTACGCGGCAATGATCGACGTCCAGCGGCAACACCAGGTTGGTGTCCATGTAGCCTTCGTAGCAATTGATCATCAGGTTGGGATATTGCCAGAAGTACCAGGCGCGATCGCCCTGGCGGGTCGAGGCGGTAGCGGCGTCTTCTTTCCCAGCCACCATCGGACTCGACTGCAGGCAGTAACGGTCTTCGTTCTCGATGGTGTACTCCTTGTAATCCAGCACCGAGCTCAGGCCTTTGTGAAGATGCGGGACGTGGTATCCGCCGTCGAGATAGTTATCGACAAATACTTTCCAGTTGCAGTGAATGTCGTAAGTCCGGCTGTCGAAGTAGTGCAGCTTGCTGACTCCCAGGGGTGCCACACGCTTGACCAGACCTCCGAGGAAGTCGTTGAGCGGCGCAGCCTGCGGATCCAGATTCACGAATACGAATTTCTCCCAGGTTTCCGCCATCACCGGCACCAGACCATTCTGCTGGCGCTCAAAGTTTTTCACGCCATCGAATTCCGGCATGCCCTTTAACGAACCATCCAGCCCGTAGTTCCAGCCGTGATACGGACAATGCAGGATGGAAGCCTGTCCGCAAGGCTCCGTGACCACGGCCGCGGCGTGATGACGGCAGACGTTGTAAAAGCCGCGCAGCACACCGTCATTACCGCGAACCACGACGATGGGTTCGCCGGCAATGCTGGCAGTCACGAACTGGCCCGGCTTCTCCACCTGCTCAGCCCGCCCCACCATCTGCCAGGTCTTGCTGAAAACGGTCTGGGCCTCAAGCTCGGCAATGCGCGCGTCCACATACCAGGGCGCGGGGATGGTGGAAGCATCCGCCAGCGCAGCCTTATCGTTGTATTGCGCGAGAATATCGCCAACCGACGTGTGACTGTTCTTCATGCTCCGATCGCCCTCTTCAGCACGTCCAGAAATTGCGTGACTCGCGCGTCTTTCTTTTCCTGCGGGTCGCCCTGGCGGCGGAACAGCCCGGGATCCAATTCCTCGGTGAGCAGCGCGTCCTGGAAACGTTCCATCGTCCAATCCAGAATTGAGACCATCATTTCCTGGTCCATTTCACGAAGCAGCTCGCCGCGCTGCAATCCGTAGCGCACAAACGCGACCGTGCCGTAGGGATCTTCTGCCATGAGGAAGCGGTTGATCTCGCGCTTCAGTGTCAGATCGGTGCCGTAATTTCCCAGCAGTGAAACGCGGTAGGGAATCCAGTCCTCGTGCAGCAGGTGTTCCGTACTCACCAGCCAGTATCGCAGCACCTCGAAGAAACCCCGCTCCCGAACTTCGGCAGGCGCGTCGAGGTAGCGCGGAAACGAACGGACGGCCTTCTTATAGACTTCGAAGAACAATCCGTCCTTGCTGCCGAAGTGCTGGAAAATCGACCCCTTGGCGATGCCGAGCGCGGCGGCAATATCTCCCACCCGGGCAGCGTGGTAGCCCTGCTCGGCAAAATGGCGCATGGCGGCGTCAATAATGCGGGTTCGCTTGCCTTCGGAACGGGGCCTGGGCGGCATGCTGCGATAACGCGGCGGAGAGACAAGACTGCTTCCGATTCCACTCATATCTGACCTCAAGTCATAAGACTGTACAGAAATCTCGCCTGAATTTCAATTCTATTTGCCAGAAGGATGCGGTAATGTATCTTCCTTTCATAGCAGCGCTATAACTTCGGGTCATTAACGTGAAGTCGTTTTCGCCTTCGAAAATTTATGATGCCGTCGTCGTCGGCGGAGGGCACAATGGGCTCACGGCGGCCGCCTACCTTGCACGCGCCGGGCTTTCCACTCTGGTGCTCGAGCGCCGCGATATCGTCGGTGGGTGCTGTGTAACCGAAGAAATCGCTCCCGGCTGCCGCGTCTCCACCACTTCTTATATCGCCAGCATGTTGCGGCCGGAGGTGATTTCGGATTTGCGCCTCGCGGAATACGGGCTGCGCATGGTGCCCTGTGATCCCGCGATTCAGGTTCCCTTCCCCGATGGACACGTCGTCCCCTGGTGGGCGGACCGCGAACGAGCGAAAGCGGAATTCAAAAAGATTTCCGCGAGGGATGCGGAAACTTTCATCGAGGTGGACGACCGCCTAAAAAAGCTGGCGCGCTACCTGCAACCGTTTTTCATGGAGCCGCCGCCTGAGATTGATACCCGAAGCATGCGCGGATGGACTGACCTGTTTCGCGTGGGAAAGAAATTCCGCGGCATTTCGAGTGACGAAGTCTCGCAACTGATTTCCTTCCTGACTGGAAGCCTGGGCGAATTTCTCGATCACAATTACGAATCCGAAAAAATGAAGACCATGTTCCTGGCCAACAACGTTTATGGCAAACATGGCGGACCGTATCAGCCGGGCACGGCCATCGGCCTGCTCTTCCACCTGCTGAGCGGCGGCGAGCACGAACTCCAGGGCTTCTATGGACACGTGATGGGCGGCATGGGCGCGATCACCCAGGCGCTGGCAGCGTCCGGGAAGAAGCTCGGGGTCGAAATCCAGACGTCCGCGCCGGTGGCGCAGATCGATGTCCGCGACGGCCGGGCGCGTGGCGTAGCGCTGGAAGATGGCACCGAGATTCGCGCCCGCATCGTGCTTTCGAATGCCGACCCCAAACGCACGTTCCTGAAAATGGTGGCGGCATCCGAGTTGCCCAACGAGTTTCTGCACTCCATTCGCGGCATCAAGATGGAAGGCCCCTGCGCCAAGGTGAACCTGGTGCTCGACACTGAGCCTCGTTTCACCGGAACATCCCCCGACGCCACCGCGCTCGAACGCACCTTCTATACCCTGGTCCCTTCGCTCGCCTTTGCCGAACGCTGCTATGACATTGCCAAGGTCGGCGAAATTCCCGAAGAGCTCTGGGTGGATTGCGTGGTTTCGTCGAATGCCGACCCGTCGCTCGTACCCGCGGGCAAGCACATCCTGACCTGCTTTGTGCAGTACGTCCCCTACCATCTGCGCCAGGGTAACTGGGACGAGAGCCGCGAACTGCTGGGCAATCGCGTGATCAAAAAAATCGCCGAGTACGCACCCAACGTGCCCCATGCGATCGTCGCGCGCCAGGTGCTCACACCGCTCGACCTGGAGCGCACCTACGGATTGACTGAAGGCAACATCTTTCACGGCGACCTTCGCCTGGAGCAGTTGTTCTTCATGCGCCCGGTTTCGGGATGGTCGCAATACCGCACTCCGATCGAGGGCCTGTACTTGTGTGGAGCTGGCGCACACCCCGGCGGCGGCGTCACCGGAGCTCCCGGGCACAACGCAGCCCACCAGGTACTGCGTGACTGGAAAAAAGGCCGGCTGAAAGAGGCCGCCGCATGAGCACCAGAACTGAGATCCGAGAACTGACCACTGAAAACTGGCGATTGATTTTCAAAGCCCCGACTTTGATCCACAAATCGCCCCAGGCCTCCTCGACATGACTCTCGATTCCAGAACCGCTTCGCGGAACGACGCCCGAGCAACCACCGCCGACATCGTGATCCTCGGCGCCGGTGTCATGGGCGCGTCCATCGCGTTCCACCTTGCCCAGCGGGGAGCGGGAAAGGTCGTGGTCATCGACAAAGCTCATGTCGCGCAGGGCGGCAGCGGCCGTTCGTCCGCGCTGGTCCGCATGCACTACAGCTATCCGCCGGAAGTGCAGCTCGCTCTGTTGAGCTTGCGCATGTTCGAAAACTGGCGTGACATCGTGGGACAGGAAGGAGATTTCCGCAGGACCGGATTCGTGCGCATCGTTCATCCCGGCGAAACCGCGCGTCTGAAGCAGAATGTGGAAATGCAACGACGGCTCGGGGTAAATGTAAAACTCATCGACCGTGCGGAACTCAAGGACCTGGAGCCCGATTGGGCGGTGGATGAAGTCGAACTGGCCGCCTACGAACCCGATTCCGGCTATGGAGACGGCGCGGGAGTGGCCAACGATTTCCTCACCCGGGCCCGGGAACTGGGCGTCAGCTACCAGTCGAAGACCCAGGCCCTGGAGTTCCGTGTTGAAGGGGGACGCATACGCGGAGTCAGCACCGACCACGGCGAGATTGCGGCGCCGGTCGTGGTCTCGGCCACCGGACCCTGGACCAGGCCGCTGTTTCTTCAGATCGGAATCGACCTGCCAATTGAAACCGAGTACCACCAGGTCGCGATCCTGAAGAACGCTCCCGGCATGAGGGGTGGCGGGTGCGCCTGCATCGACTCGGTGAGCGCCACCTACTTTCGCTCTGACGGGCAGGACAAATTTCTGATTGGAGACTTCTACGGCCATCGCGGGGCCGATCCCGACAACTTTCCGCAGCGCGCATCCGACGACAGCCTGGAAGAAATCATCGAGCGGGCCAGCCGCCGCGTTCCCAAGTTGGAGAATGCCGAAGTCATGCGCGGCGTCACCGGGGTTTATGACATGACGCCAGATTCACGTCCGCTGCTGGGCCAAATTTCTGGCGTCGCCGGACTGCATGTTTGCGCCGGCTTCTCCGGCATGGGTTTCAAGATTTCACCCGCGATCGGCCTGGTGATGTCAGAGTTGTTGCTGGACGGGCGAAGTAAAACAGTGGATATCAGCTCGTTTTGTCCAGGGCGTTTTGCAGCCGGCAGGCCGATCAAGGCGGAGTTCGAGTACAAAGACGACTAAGTCGTCGCGAATGTCATCCTGAGCGGAGACTTTCCATTCGCTCGCGAATGGAAAGCCGGAGTCGAAGGACCCCTACCGTACAGGTACGGTAGTTGAACAGGGATTTTTCGCAGGCGGCGTCGCAATATTCGTACATAGCAGCGTGGAGAAGTAGGGGTCCTTCGACTCCATGACTGCTTCGCGAAGCGAAGCAGTCACTCCGCTCAGGATGACATTTGGAAAATGATGAGTGGAAAACCCAAGGAGCACACATGAAGAAAAAAGGCATACTCGATCGGCTCAAGGACGGTCCTGTCCTGGGCGACGGCGGTTATCTGCTGGAACTGGAAAAGCGGGGATGGGTGCGCGCGGGTCCGTTCACTCCGGAAGTCGCTCTGCTTCATCCCGACGCGCTCCGCGAACTGCATGTAGAGTTCCGCGAGGCCGGCGCGGACGTCCTGCAGGCGCTGACGTTTTATGCCAGCCGCGACAAACTCGCGACGGTTGGGCTGGAGAACAGGCTCGAAGAACTCAACCGCGCGGCGGTACGGATCGCACGTGAGGTGGCGGGCGACAAGTGCCTGGTCGCAGGCAACCTCAGCCTTACCTGGATGTATGAACCCGACAGTCCGTCAGCCGCCGACCGCGTCCGCAAGACCTTCGATGAACAACTCGCGGTCCAGGTGGACGAGGGTGTGGATTTCATCATTGGCGAAACTTTTTCCTGGCTGGGTGAGGCCCTGATCGCGGTGGAGCGGGCAAAGAAGACCGGCCTGCCGGTGATGGTGACCATCTGCTTCGAGAATAAAGATGAAACCGCGGACGGCAAGTCCGCCGCCGAATCCGCCAAGGCGCTGCTGGACGCCGGCGCCGACATCGTCGGCATGAATTGTCTGCGTCCTCCGGAGCACACTCTCCCTGCGATGGAACAGATGCGCCAGGCGGTCTCCGGCTACCTCGCCTGCCAGCCGGTGGCCTACCGCACGCCCCGCGACAAGCCTGATTTCACCAGTCTGCCGGAATTCCCCCTGGCACTGGATCCGCTGCAACTCACGCGGAAAGAGATGGGAGACTATGCGCTGCGCGCCCGGGAAATAGGAATCAACTACATCGGTTCCTGTTGCGGATCGGTGGCCATCCACGTTCGAGAGATGGCGCGCGCCCTGGGCAAGCTGTCCGAAGATGGACGCGTCTGGAAGAAGGGTGGAGAGAAGCCGATGTCAGCCTACGAGTACTACGGGCACGACCAAGTCGCCGCGAAGAAATAGTTCGCCGCCCGCAAAAGAAAGGGCCAGCCTCCGTGGCTGGCCTGAGTTTTCCTTGGGGAAAGAGACCATCTCGAACTGCGTACGGCAACAGAATTTAGATCCCGGGATCCACCATCTGGAACGGGCCAGCAGCGGCCGCCCGTTCGTGTTGTAGAAGAGGCTAAGGCATGGGCCGGCAATATTTGTCACGCAATTGTCATTTTATTGTTAAGCAAAGGGCGCCCCGCCCGGCACGTCGTGTTCACGGCTAATGCCGTTCATACGCGGGGCTGTCCGGCGCCGGCGAGTCGTAATCGCGTCCGTACAGGTTCTTGTGGGCCGTGGACAAGTTGGCTTCCGTGAGTCGTAACACGCCCAGCGTAGAACTGGCCTCCGAAACCGTGACCTCGTGCGTCATTGCCTTCAAGGTTTCGGGGGGCGTTGCCTCGTACCAGACTCGAAGCGTGTACTTGCCGCTGGGAACGTTCGCAATCACGACCTGGCCGCGCGCATCGGAGATGCCGTAATACGGCGTGTCCAGTGCGATAACCACGGCGCTCATCTCGGGATGGATATTGCAGAAGATGTAGGAAATTCCCGGCTTGTCAAAGTGTACGTCGCGGGTGGTGCCGGCTTCATACAGGCCGAGATCGAAGCGTTTTCCCTCGAACAACGAAAAAACATTGTGAAAGAATGGATCGCGATTGGGGAACGCCACCACCGCGCCCACCGGCACCACCAGCACATGCGGCTCGAAAGTCTTGTTGTACTGGACCAATCGCGGGATCTGAACCGCCGGAACATGGTTCTGTTGAAACGCCGGTCCGACTCCGCCGCCTTCCGGCTCCAGCCACACCACCACATTCTCTGCTTCAGGCACTTTTGCGGGTTTGCTGCCCTTCAGCAGCTCGACCCGGGCCGTCAGCGTCACGTCCTGGGCCCAGGCAAGGCCCGTGCACAGCAGCACGGCGCAGAACCACCGGCAAGCGGAAGCACACATGTTTTTCAAAACAGAATTCCCATCATCAGGTTCACCTGGTCGGCGGTCGGACTTCCAGCATCAATATCAAAGGTCCGCAGGTGACGGTATTCTCCCGACAAGAGCAGGTCCGATCGTGGCCGATAAATGACATTTACCAGAGAACTCCGGTTCTGCAGCAGCGGTGCGGGGAAGCCGGGGCTCAAGGAAAAGCCCCGCACATCCGACGCGTATGGGTTGTCCACTCCAAAGGCGCCGTTGAACTCCAGTTTACTGGTGGCGGTCACTTTCAGCTGCGTCCATCCTCCCACCGAATTCAGGGCCCGCACCTGCCCCTGCGGACTGGGATCGCCGCTGAACAACACGCTCCGCCCGACCGCTCCTCCCAAACCACCGATGGCGCGGCCACGATAGAATTCGCCGGTGAGACTTACACGCCGCGCCAGCGGCACACTCCAGTCCGTCATCGCAGCCCAGCCATCCACATTCTGGTTCATGCTCCAGTTCTGCCGGCTGTAATATCCGGCAGCGCCCAGGGTGAGAGGCATGCCAAAAACGCTGCGCGTCCATCCTGCGCGCGCAGCGTATGCCGGCTGGCCCGAACTCTGGCCCGCCTGGGCGAAAGGCGCAAATGAGGAAGGCAGTTCTCCGGTTACGTTGTCCAGGATGCCGCCCTGCAGCACCACGCTCTGACCCTCCGAAAGATTGAAGCGGTGCTCCAGGCGCACCTGCGGAATCCATCCCCACAGGTTGCCCGCATAACTGAACGCTGGAATGGCCAGCGAGGCGAACGAAGTCGGTGAAAGGGGAGAGAAAAAAGTATTGTCCTGCCCCGCCACGATGGAAGTATCTTTCCAATCCATGCGTACGCTGGCGACCCGCATGCGAACCAATCCGAGATTCACTCCATTCGGAGTGTTCGGAGATCCTCCCGAAAAATCGAATTGCAGGTTTCCCGAGGTCCGGGCCCCGGCCAGGCGCGGACCAAATACTTCGAGGCCGATCTCCGATTGCCGCAGGGTAGCGCCAAGCGTCTGTCCGGACACATTGGGAATATATGGAATTGCCCAGGTCGGTGTCTCCTGACTGTCCATGCGTCCGTGGTTGCTGAACAGATTCAGCAGCACGATGCCCGAAAGGCGGACCCGATACTTTGAGGCCGCCTCCACCTTCGTCTGGTACTGGTCATCCAACTTGCTGCTCAGCAGCTGGGATGACTCTTCCAGGGAAGAAACGCGCTCTTCCAACGGGGCCGGTGCCGCTCCGGCAGGAGTAGCAGGCGCGGACGCGCTCCGGGTGGCTTGCAGTTCCTTCCGTAGCTGCTCCGTCTCGGCGCGGTACTGCCCGGCCTCTGAACGCAGTTCGACCACGGCGGTGCGCAATTCGCGCACCTCGGCTTGCAACTCCCGCACTGCGTCGGTCATTGCATCGGTTGGCGCAGCCGCCGGCGCAGTGGTGGCTTGTGTCCAACCATTGATGCTTCCAGCAAGGAGCAATCCCATCGCACCGAATTTTAGGATCCGGCCAGGCAAACTATTCTGGTGTTTCACAATTCGCCTCCCCGCAGAAAAAGTGCCGGAGACTCGCCGGGCACGCCCAGATGAAAGTCTGGCGCCGGACCGAGCCTCTGTTCCGAAATGCTACTCCGATTGTGACTGCTCGGTACGAGCCAGCGACGTGCGCCCCGTTCCTCCCGGATGTCCGGCCTCGGACGAGGCCAGGGGAAGGAGCAGACGGAAAACGGTTCCCTCGGCCGAAGTTTTTTCCACCGTCACATCTCCGCCGTGGTCCTGGACAATCTTTTGCACTACAGTAAGCCCCAGTCCGGTCCCGTTTTCCTTGCCGTGGCTGATGAAGGGCTCAAACAGCTGTCCGCGAATCAGCTCCGGTATCCCCCGCCCGTTGTCGCTTACGCGAATCTCGACTCCGCCGCGGACTTCCTTCAGTTCCACATGGATGAGACCGCTGTCCGGCACCACCGCCTCGCAGGAGTTCAACAGCAGGTTATAGAGAGCGCGCTCCAGCTTGCGGGGATCAAACCATCCCGAACTGCTGCCTTCCTGGCTGAATGTAATACGCACCGGATGGAATTCCGGATGCGTACCGATGGCCTGCACCACCCGTTCGACCGAGTCTTTGACGTTGCCGTAGGTCCGCCGCAGGGACTCGCGGGTGCGCGAAAACTCCAGCAGCGAATCGATGAGATCGGTCATCTGGTTGACCGCAACTCGAACTTCCTGGTAAAGCTCTTCCCGCTGATCGGAAGACAGCCGGCTCTCACAGAGAAATTCCGCGTTGGCCACGATGGCCGCCAGCGAGTGCCGCAAATCGTGGGAGATCGAACTGGCCATCCGCCCGATCGTGGCCAGTCGCTCCGCCTCCAGCAACTCCTGTTGCGTCTTCTGCAGGCTGGCCCGCATGCGGTTGAAGGCGCCAGTCACTTCGGCGACCTCGTCGCCTCCACGAGCGTCCAGAGCGTAGGTGAAGTCACCCTTCTCCAGGGCGCGAACCCCTTCGACCAGATTTCCCAGGGGCCGGGTGAAGGTGTGCGAAATAAAGAATACCAACGCGCTGCCCCCCAGCACCGCGGCCAGGCCCAGGGCCAACAGAAGGCGGTTTAGGCTGTCGAGAAAGGCAGTCGCCTGATCGTAGGACTTAAGCACGCTCAGCCGCACGGATGGATTTTTTGCCCCGGCCAGCTCCAGCGAGGTAATCAGGAAGCGTTCGTCGCCGAGCTGAATTTCCTCCGGTTCCGATACTCCCGAGGCGGGATGAAGCGCGCGCTGCCGGCCCAGTTCCGATTCCTGCATCGGGGACAGCGTGGTCTTCACCACGGCATCGCCGTAGGAAAACGCCACCTGGCTGGCCGCAATCCGGCCGACCTGCGAAGTCAGCCGGTCGTCGATTTCGTAGCCGAGCACCAGAAAGCCCAGCAGGTGGTTCTCCTCGGCCGGACCAAAATAGATCGGCCGCAGAAAAACCTCGTAAAGATGCTGGCTGCCAAACCACCAGTGCCCCGCGCTTTCATCGCTCAGCGTCCCGGCCAGTGACTGCTGCGCCATCTCGCGGGTCAGGCCCGGAGACGCGGTGTGCAAAGCGACCACGCGGCCTGTCCGGTCGGCCAGGATAAACAGGTCGCTGCCCGCCAGCCGCCACAAACCGCTGGAGGCATCCTGAATGGTGGCCTCATGCTGCGTGGTCATCAACGCCCGCAGGTTGGGCAAGTCCGCCATCAACTCGGCGGAGTGCATCAGGGTAAGTTCACGTTCCCGCTGAAAATTCTGGAAGGTACTGACCGAATTGCGCAGGTCGGCGAAGATTTCCCGCCTGACCTGCTTCTGCACGCTGTGCCGCACCAGCAGAAGGCTGGTACAGGTAAGGCCGGCGGAGATCAGCAACATGGAGAGAAGAAACTTGGTGCGCATCCGAAGTTTCAGCATGAGCGCTCTCTCCTGCCGCCTATGGTTCCTCTCTCAATCACGGTACAAATTTGTAGCCCATGCCGTGCACGGTTCGGAAGTGTACCGGATTGGCCGGGTCCTTCTCCAGCTTCTGCCGCAGCTTCAGAATGTGATTGTCCACGGTGCGGGTGGAGGGATAATTCTGATAGCCCCAGACTTCATTGAGCAGTTCGTCGCGCGAGATCACGCGCTCCGCATTCCGCATCATGAATTTCAGGGTCTTGAATTCCTGGGCGGTGAGCCCGATGGCCTGGCCGTCGCGGGTCACTTCCATCTTGGTGAAATCCACGGAGATGCCCGCAAAACTGTTGACCTCACTGGTCGCGGACCGCATGCTGCGCCGCAGCGCCGCCCGCACCCGCGCCAGGAGTTCTCGCGGGCTGAACGGCTTGGTCACATAATCGTCGGCGCCGAGCTCGAGCAGCAACACTTTGTCGGAGACGTCGCTGGCCGCACTGAGCACGATCACGGGAAGGGTCGGCGCCTGCAGCTTGATCTCCCGGCAAACATCCCGCCCGGACATGGCGGGCAACCTGAGATCGAGTACGACCGCTGACGGGGTGGTGGCGCGATACGCATCCAGCGCCGATTTGCCATCCGCGCTGATTTCGACCGCGAAGCCTTCCGCCTCAAATAAGCGCTTGAGCGCCTTCTGGACCGCCCGGTCATCTTCGACCACCAGAATCCGTTCCATCGGACCCCTAGAGTAAGGAACACTGATGCGCGGCATGGGCTCGCCACGCTGCAGGTCTGCACTGTGGATGGGCTCCACTCTCATCGCCTGTCCTCCGCCTCCCCAGGCAGGGGATTGCTCTTCAAGCTTACTACCACGCGATTGATATCTAAGGCTGTCAGCCTTTTGTTGACAATTTTTTTACAACTGGGGAAAGGGCCTGGGTGGCAGTGACTTCCGGCAGATGGGTCAGCCATCGGTGCGGTTCCGGGTAAATTACGCCTTCAGAGCCGCCCGCCATTGTGCCCGAACACACACTATTCTTAACTGGCCGGCGCCGGCAATATGTTAGTCACGTGTTTAACCTGGCTCCGCGATCGAAGTCTTTTGCAGCTGCCGCCGCTGTCGCCTGGCTGCTGTGCTCCTGGGTCAGTTCGGCTGCCGAGGACATCCGTTACAGTCCTGCCTCGCGCCAGGTCGTCGAAGCCCGGCTGGGAAGATACGCCGGCAACAACATGCAGCGTGAGCTGACGCTCAAGCAAATGTTTGCCGAAGCCGGTTGTGGCGATCAGCACGTTTCCGAACAGCGGGTGAAGGGGTCGAAGCTGCCGAATCTCATTTGTACGCTGCCGGGCAGTTCCGACAAGGTGATCATCGTCGGAGCACACTTCGACCGCACGGCGGAAGGCGATGGAGTGGTGGACAATTGGAGCGGGGCCTCCCTTTTGCCGTCCCTCTATGCTGCGCTAAAAACTGTACCGCGCCAGCATACCTACGTCTTCATTGGGTTCACCGACGAGGAGGAGGGCGAAGTGGGCTCGCACTTCTATGTTCGACAAATGACCAGGGAACAGGCTGCTGCGACCGATGCAATGGTGAATATTGACACGCTCGGCCTGGCGCCTACCAAGGTTTGGGTCAGGCGTTCTGACCAGCGATTAGCTCGACTGCTCGCCTATATCGCCACCAGGATGAACCTGCCCATGGCCGCTGTTAACGTGGATCAAGTCGGCAGCAGTGACGGGGAACAGTTTGCCAAAGTGAAAATACCCCGCATCACAATTCACTCACTGACACAGGAGACCTGGAATGCCGCCATCCTTCACACGTCGAAAGACCGGTTTTCAGCCATCCGGCTCGACGATTACTACCAGTCGTATCGTCTCCTCTCGGCGTATGTCGCGTTGCTGGACCAGTTTTCGAGGACGCTAGAGATACCAACCGCGCATCCGAAACAAAATTAGCCTCACTCCGCCACGAACAGGTTCTCGGCAAACGGCCACTCCTGATCAATCCACTGCGCCTTGCAGAAAAAGCCCGCTTCTCTCGCGATCCGGGACATCTCTTCCGGACAATACTTATGGCTGCTCTCGGTCCAGATCGTCTCCCCTTCGGCAAACGACACCGTCAGCCCCGCCCGGGGAATCGTGACGCTCTGCTTTTGCCGCGACCGCAGATGCATCTCCACGCTGCGCGCCTCGGGATTGAACCGGGCGATATGCTCAAACTGTTCCAGGATAAAGTCCGCGTCCAGTTCCCGATTGATGCGCGCCAGCAGGTTCAGATTGAACGCCGCCGTCACGCCCAGCGGATCGTCATATGCCGCCAGCAACTGCGGTATAGGCTTTTCCAGGTCGGTGCCCAGCAAAAGCGAATCGCCGGGCTGCAGGATGTGGCGGACTTCCCGGAGGAACTTTGCCGCCGCCGGACGGTCGAAGTTTCCAATCGTGCTGCCCAGAAACAGCACCAGCAGGTTCTGCCCTTCACGACGCCGCGCGGCCACTTCAACCAGGCCATCCAGATATTCGCGTTCGAAGCCCACAATGCTCATGAAATCGATATCACCCAGTTCGCGCTCGCACATGGCCAGAGCGGTAGGGGAAATCTCTATGGGGAAGTAAGAAACATGCTGCCGCCGGCAAAGCGCCTTCAGCAGCCAGCGCGTTTTCTTGCCGCTGCCGCTGCCCAGTTCGGCCACGGCCACTGGCCCCGGCACCTGCTCCACAATCTGGCAGGCATGGCGCCGCAGGAGGCGCTCATCCGCCCGGGTCAGACCGTACTGCGGCAGAACGCTGATGACTTCAAACAATGCCGATCCGACATCGTCATAAAGATACTTGGAAGGCAATTCCTTTTGCCCAACCTTAGTGAGTCCGGCGCGCACTTCCGCGGCAAATTCCTGCCCCGGATCGGCAGTGATGGCATGGGTCAACATGAAATGCCCTTTGTGATTCATTAATCCCTCACGCAGCGGAATCCCGCATACACATACTGGTAGTGCGGCTGGAACCAGTTTCTAAAAGACCGGCGAAGCATGCTGCCCGCCGTGCGGGCGCTGCCTCCCTTCATCACATAGTGCTCACCGTCGAAAAAATTGGCCGAGTAGCCAGGATAAAATTCGAACGGCTCGAAGCCGGGGAACGGTCCAAACACGGTGGCCGTCCACTCCCATCCGTTGCCCACCAGGTCGGCGACGCCGAACGCGCTCTGGCCTTGCAGAAAAGCCCCGACCGGCGTCGGGTCCCAGCTTTCGAAATCGAAGTTGCCGAACCTGCGGTCGGGAGCGTCCGCGCCCCAGGGGTATGGCCGTTCCGTTCCCTCCGGAGTGCCGTAAGCCGCCCGATGCCACTGCGCTTCGGTAGGCAACGCCTTTCCCGCCCAGCGCGCGTAAGCGCTGGCTTCCGCATGACTCACGTAAACCGGCCAGTCCAGCGGGAGGGGCACGCTTTCGAACATAGTCCGGTACTGCCACTCGCCGTCAACCCGATTCCAAAAGACCGGCTGCGAAATATTCTGCCGTGTCTTCCACTTCCAGTCGGCCTCACGCCACAAGGCCTGATTCTCATAGCCACTGGCATCGATGAACTGGAGATACTCGCGGTTGGTCACTTCGTATTGATCGATGGAAAATGCGGGCACGGCGACGCTGTGCTCCTCGTATTCGTTGTCCCAGCCAAAAGTGTTCCCGCCCCGTGCCAGGCCAAGAGTCGCGGAACCTGCCGGAATTTCGATCATTCGCGGCTCAGCCGGACGCACCACCAACTCGGGCAGACGCGGCTTGCGCACCTTGTTGTCGAACGGCAACTGGTGCAGCATGTAGGCTAGCGTCTCCGCGTGCATCAACCGGTGCTCGATGGCCACGTGCAGCAGTTGGCTGGGTGAAAATTTCTCCTGCCCCTGGCGTTGCGACAACGTTCCAGCCAATCCATCATCCAGGGCCTGCCGGACCTGGCTCACATAGTCACGGACCTGCGCCAGAGAAGGCCAGTCGGACGACTGGTCTGACGGCAACCCGCCATCGACCGGGTCAATGCCAAAAGCAAAAAGATTGTCGAATTCCGAATGGAAGGTGGTCCTCCCCAGAACTCGTTCGCACAGCAGGTTCCAGTCGAATGCTTCCAGGTGTCCCACGTAAAAAACGATGCGATGTCTTTCGGGAATCGGCCGCTCGTAGAGGAATTCGGGCTTGACCTGCTGGAACAGGCAGTCGGTTTCGGCACGGGCCTGCTGCAGACGGCCAAGGAGTTGGTGTTGGACCTCGAGTCTGTCCTGCGCAGCGAGCATTGCGGACCTCCCGTTCTGGCAGGGGCAGTTGGCCCCGGCGGGGTGGTGAGTAGAGGTATTGAGATGATTAAACCGGCGGAAAGTTGCTCACTTTGTTGCGATTGGAGGAAATTGGGGGAGATGGCCAAACGGGCGGGCGGCGCCTCCCCTGAGCGAAGTCGAAAGGATGCCCGCCAAACAGCGCGCCAGACGCCGCGAGACAAAATGCGATGCCAGATTCGCAGCCTAGACCGAAACCGACTGGTAGTCCTCGTACGCGCCTTTGAAATCGGTGATCTGGTGGTTGCCCTCAAAGTGCCAGATGCGCGTGGCTACCTCGTCGATCAGGTCTTCGTCGTGGGTGCACAACAGCACGGTGCCCTGATAGCGCTGCAACGCTATGTTGAGCGCGTTGATCGATTCCAGGTCCAGGTGGTTGGTGGGTTCGTCGAATACCAGAACATTCGGCTTCTGCAGCATCAGCTTGCAGAAAATCAGCCGCGCCGCTTCGCCGCCGGAAAGGACTTCGGTCTTTTTGTCACCGTCCTCGCGGGGGAACAGCATTTGCCCCAGCAGGCCGCGAATCTCTTCGTTGGACGCCGCGGGGTCCCATTGATGAAGCCATTCGAAGGCCGTCATTCCGGGCTGGATCAGGGCCTTGTGGTCCTGGGCGAAATATCCCACCGCAGCTTCGTGCCCCCAGATCACTTTTCCGTCAGTGAGAAAGGGCCCGTCATATCCGCTGGTCTTGCGTAATTCGGCTTCTGGAACTGTGGGAGAATTTGCCAGCAGCGCATTCAGCAGCGTGGTCTTACCCGCGCCGTTGCGGCCCATCAGCGCGATTTTTTCTCCGCGCACGATGCTGGCCGTGAAGCTTCGCACCACTTCGGTGTCGCCGTATGATTTGCGTCACGCCTTCCAGTTCCAGAATGTGCTTCCCCGAAGGCCGCTTCTGGTCGAACTTCAGATAGGGGCGCTGGATGTTCGACCGCGCCAGCTCCGTAACCTGCAGGCGCTCCACTTCCTTGCGCCGCGACTGCACCTGGCTGGAACGGGTGCCGGCGGAGAAACGCGCAATGAACTCGTTGAGCTGGGAAATCTTCTTTTCGCGCTGCGCGTTCTGCGATTCAATCTGCGAGCGGATCTGGGTCTTGGCCACCACCATGTCATCGTATGTGCCGGTATAGGTGATGATGGTTTGGTAATCGATGTCCGCGATGTGGGTGCAAACCCGGTTCAGAAAGTGACGGTCGTGCGAGATCACGATCACCACGCCGTCATACTGGTTCAGAAAACCCTGCAGCCAGTGGATGGAGTCCAGATCCAGATAGTTGGTAGGCTCGTCGAGCAGCAGCGCCTGGGGATGTCCAAAAAGCGCCTGGGCCAGCAGCACGCGTACTTTTTGCCCACCCTGCAGTTCGCCCATTTTCCGCTCGTGCAGCGCATCGGGAATGTCCAGGCCTTCGAGCAGGATGGCCGCGTCGCTTTCAGCAGTGTAGCCGTCTTCCTCGCCCACAACTCCTTCGAGCTCGCCCAGCTTCATGCCGTCCGCGTCGGTCATCTCCGGCTTGGCATAAATTCTGTCGCGCTCTTCCATCGCCGCCCACAGGCGTTTGTTCCCCATGATCACAGTGTCGAGCACGCGATATTTGTCGAAGGCAAACTGGTCCTGGCTCAACACCCCAAGCTTTTTGGGGCGGACAACAGTTCCCTTTTGCGGCTCGAGTTCGCCGGTCAGCAGGTTCATGAAAGTGGATTTGCCGGCGCCGTTCGGCCCGGTCAGGCCATAGCGCTTCCCCGGCGTGAAGGCCGTGGATACCTCGTCAAACAGAACTTTAGCGCCGTAGCGCATCGACACATTACTTACTGAAATCATGGTATTTACGGGAACTGCGGGAATTTGCCCTAAGGCGGGGACGCAGCTTCTGCATTAAGAATATCACGAGCCATCCCCGAGTGTAACCGGGAGGAAGAGAACCGATGGTGCCCCATTCATTTCGCGCCTTATGCGAAATGAGTGGGGTGCACACCTTATCCCGCATGGGATTTGATAGAAAGAGAGGGCACCCTCTTCAAACGCACCGCCATCCACAGGCCAAAAATCACGTCGAACGTCATACAGAAACCAGGCCACCAATGCGGCACCCCAGGGTTCTCAATGAACCAGTGATGGACGAAGTCAAAAGCTCCGTGGCCAGTGATGGCAGCCACCGCGAACCAAAGGCTTTTCTTGAAGCCGAGTGCCGCAGCCACCAGAAACGCGCTCGCCACCGCAGTCTCTATAACAAGCGTCCGGCGGGAAGCCCCCATCACGGCAAACAATGCATAGTATGAAGCGATTACGATAACCACCGGAGGATAAAAACCACGCTCGCGGTCCAGGCCGATAGCGGTCGCGAATCCAGCCACGGCGACGCAAAGTAGTAGTCCTATCAGATATTCCATTGGATCGAGTCTCCCTCTACGGCTTCTCCCGCTTGCCCGATTCCGCCGAACGGAAAAGGGCTTCAATCACCGCCATATTCCTGATCGCATCCTCGAGCGGAACCGAGCGGAAAGAGAACCGACGGTGCCCCATTCATTTCGCGCCTTATGCGAAATGAGTGGGGTATGGAGAAATGAGTGGAGTATGGAAAGGTCCTGTCTCTCTACGGCTTCTCCCACTTGCCCGATTCCGCGGAACGGAAAATGGCTTCGATCACCGCCATATTCCTGATTGCATCCTCGAGCGGAACCGGCACCTCGGTCCCCTCCAGCACAGCCCGGGAAAAAGCGTCGCCTTGAATCGTGTACTGGTCGCAGACAGAAAATTCCTCATGGGTTATGCCGCTCCCGAACACGTCGCGTCCGTCATCGATCAGGATCCGGCAGGGCTGGCCTGCCGGAGCATTGAAGGGGATCTCAATCTCAATGCGTCCTTTGGTGCCGAAAAACTGGCTGCGCTGGTAAGGGACCAGCTGCATGCTGCAGGTGAAAGTGGATTGGCCCGAGGGAAAATCGAGCATGGCCGAGGTCAGCCGGTCAACCTTCATTTGCGGATCGCGTTCCACCAGTCCCAGCACGCGCGTGGGCTCTTCTCCGAACACGAAGCGCGATGTGTTGATGGGATAACACCCGATATCCATTACCGCACCCCCGCCGTACGCAGGAATGTTGCGGATATTTTTAGGATCGTTGTTGAAGTAGCTGAAGAACCCCGTGGCCGCGCGCAACTCTCCAATCCGGCCCGACGTCACCAACTCGCGCACCCGCAACCATTGCGGATGGGTACGCACCATGAAAGCCTCGCCGATCTTCACCTTGGCGCAGTCCCGCACCGCCAGAAGCTGGCGGGCCTCCGCCACCGTCAGGCTGAGCGGCTTTTCGCACAACACGTGCTTGCCCGCTTCGGCCGCCTTGATCGACCAGGGCACGTGCAGCTGGTTCGGAAGCGGATTGTAGATCGCGTCAATCTGCGGGTCAGCCAGGAGCTGTTCATACGACCCGTAGGCCTTGGGAATCCCGAGAGTGCGGGCCGCCTCTTCCGCTTTGCCCCGATCGCGTGAGGCAATCGCGGCCACTTCGCACAACTCGCCCTTTTGCATCCCCGGTACGACTTTCTTTACAGCGATTTTCGCTGCTCCCAGCACTCCCCATCGAACCTTGTTTGCCATAGGCGGAACATCATAACGGAAAGTTTGCGGAGGCAAAAATGGAGCGGTTTAATCGGTTTTCCCAAACGTCGTGGCGTGGTGCGGTGCCTGGCCGCGTGAACATGGGTAACCCACGGGTTATTACTATCGAGTCAAACAGTCGGATTACATGGAACGTTCGGTAGGTTATTCTTGGTCATGCCGCTACACGCTCCAGCCCGGGACCAGCAGCTGATCCAGATTGTAGATGCGGCCCTGGACGATGCTTTCCAAAAGAGCCGCCAGTGGCTGGCTTGCAAGCCGGGCTGCTCGCAGTGTTGCGTGGGAGTATTTGCCATCAATCAACTCGACGCCATCCGGCTGAGAAAAGGCCTGGCGGAACTCAAACAGAAAGATCCGCAGCGTGCGGGTCGCATCCTCGAACGGGCACGTGCTTCCGTCGCGCGCCTTTCTCCGGATTTTCCCGGCGATCTCTCCACCGGATTGCTGAATGACGACGACTCCGATGAAGCCTGCAGGCACTGGGATGAGTATGGCAACAGCGAGCCTTGTCCGGTGCTCGACCCGGAAAAAGGCACCTGTGAACTCTACGAGTCCCGCCCCGTAATTTGCCGCACTTTCGGTCCGGCGTTGACCTCGGAAAACGACCTGGGACATTGCGAGTTGTGTTTTGTCGGCGCCACCGAAGAAGAAGTGATCGCCTCTGAAATGCATCCCGACCCCGACAATCTCGAAGAGGCCCTGCTGAAAGAACTCGAGCAGACCACAGGCGCGAAGGGAGAAACGATTATCGCCTTCGCGCTGCTTCGGGGTTAAGCAAAAGATGCTCTCGCTTCGAGTAAGGGTTGGCAACAGTGTTGATTCAGAAGAACCGGCACTGTCATCCTGAGCGGAGGCTTTCCCTTCGCTTGCGAAGGGAAGGCCGGAGTCCAAGCACCCCTACCCGACTGTTGAACCTGGAATTTCCGCAGGGCGCACGCGCGCATACGCCGGTATTGAGCAATAGGGGTCCTTCGACTCCACGACTGCTTCGCGAAGCGAAGCAGTCGCTCCGCTCAGGATGACAAAATTAGAGTTGGTGCACGGTCTGATCCGCGGCGCGCCACCGGCGAATCACGGATTTCCGATGCCAAACTGCTTACCCCTTCTTCTTTTCCAGCTCCGCCCAGCGCCGGTAGAGTTCATCCACCTGGCTCTGCGCTGCTTCCATCTCGGCATGCGCACCGAGAAGACGCGGCCCGTCGCTGGCAATCCCCGGGTCCTCCAGTTGCTCACGTTTGGCTTGCAATAACTCTTCGGCCGCCGCAACCCGCTCCTCAATGCTTGCGTATTCCCGGGCCTCAAGATACGAAAGCCGGGTCTTTCCCGGAGATTTTCCTTCAGAACTTTCGGAGCGAGAGGCCGGACGCGTGGAAGTTCTCGCTGCTTCCTTTCCTTCCGCCTGCCAGACCTCCCACTGCGAGTAGTCGGCAAAACTTTCCGCGCCGCCACGTCCATCCAGGCCCAGAACGATGGTGGAAACGCGATCGAGCATGTAGCGGTCGTGCGTAACCAGCACCAGCGATCCCTTGAACTCGAGCAGGCTTTCTTCCAGAATTTCAAGCGTCGGAATGTCGAGATCGTTGGTGGGTTCATCCAGCAGCAGCACATCCGCCGGCTGAAGCATGAGTTGGGCGATCAGCACCCGCGCCCGCTCGCCGCCGGAAAGCCGCTCCACAGGCTGGTTGAGCTGCTCTCCCGTGAACAGAAACTTCGCCGCCCACGACGCCACGTGAATGACCCGGTCCTGATAGATCACCGAATCGCCTTCCGGCGCCAGCGCCCGGCGCAGGGTCACATTCGAATCAAGTTCGCGGGTCTGATCGAAGTACACGATGCGCAGCCACTCCGCCCGGCGGATCTCGCCAAAACCGGCGGTCAACTCTCCGCGCAACAGCCGCAACAGGGTGGTTTTGCCGCTGCCGTTCGGCCCGACCAATCCCACCCGCATGCCGGCGGTGATCACAAAATTGAGCTTGTCGAATAACGCGCGGCCTTCGATCTTGTAAGCCACATCTTCCAATTCAATCAGCCGCTTGGTCTTTCGTTCGGTGGCCGAAAAATCGATTTGCGCCGTGGCCGTGCGCGTCCTGACGTTCAGGTCGGCGAGGTCTTCCATCAGCTGACCAGCTTTGCTGATGCGCGCCTTGGACTTCCTGGTGCGGGCCTTGGCGCCGCGGCGCAGCCACTCAATCTCGTTATGGACCAGGTTTTCCAGCGCTTCCTGCCGCTTCGATTGGGCATGCAGAAATTCTTCCTTCTTCTCCAGGAAGGTGCTGTAGTTTCCCCGCACTCGCAGAATGCCATCGGGATACACCCGGCTCAGCTCCGCCATGTCGGTGGCAATATTTTCCAGAAAATAGCGGTCGTGACTTACGATCACGCTGGCGAATGAGGCTTGCGCCAGCAAGTCTTCGAGCCACTCGATTCCCTCCAGGTCGAGATGGTTGGTGGGTTCATCCAGCAGCAGAATGTCCGGCGCCTGCACCAGCGCCTCGACGATCGCCAGGCGCTTTTGCCATCCTCCGGAAAGAGCCGCGGCTTCGGCGTCGAGGTCTTCAAAACCGGCGCGACCCAGGGTCTCGGCAAAGCGCGTCCCGCGCTCGGTGGCGTGCACCGCGCGTCGCTCCATGGCGTTTTCAGCCACCGACCGCACCGTCGCTCCAGACTCAAATTTGGAATCCTGCTCTACGTAGCTGACCCGGAGCCGTTTTCGGAAGGCCACTTCTCCGCTGTCCGGTTCTTCGCTGCCGGCCAGAATTCGCAGGAGGGTAGATTTGCCGGAGCCATTCGGACCAATGAGCCCGATCCGGTCGCCGTCCGTGACTGTAAAAGACACGTTCTGAAAGAGCGGATTCGCTCCAAAGGCCTTCGAAATTTCCTGAACATTGATGATCGGCGGCAACGGCTGGCGGTCTCCCAAGTCTCTCTTGAGATTATCAGCTAACGACTTTCGATGGAGGACGGGCGTCCCCGCCCGTCGAGCGGAGTCCTCCGCCTGACGGGCGAGGACGCCCGTCCTCCATGAAATCACTTCACGAAGGTCAGTCCGTGCGGCACCAGATGAGGGAACACATAGGCATACAGCATCACGATGATCCCAACGATCGCACCCAACGCCAGCGAATGCCAGACCACAAAGCGAAAGATTACGCCTTCATTCCCCACCTGGTTGGTGGCGGCGGTGGCGATGGTGATCGATTGCGCGTCCACCATCTTGCCCATCACGCCGCCCGCGCTGTTGGCGGCGCACATCAGCACGGGATCGATGCCGAGCTGCTGCGACGTGATGCGTTGCAGGCTTCCGAACAGCGCATTGGATGACGTGTCGCTCCCGGTCAATGCCACGCCGAGCCAGCCCAAAAACGTGCCGAAGAATGGATACGCCCAGCCGGTGCGGGTGAAAGCCAGGCCCAGCACGGCATCCAGCCCCGAATAGCGGGTCACGAAGCCCAGACCCAGCATGAACGAGATGGCGATCACCGCCAGTCGCATGCGCAGTAGCGTGTGCCAGAAAGTCCTGCCCAGCTGGATTGGCGACAGACCGAGCAGTAATCCCGAAATAATGGCGGCGATAAAACACCCCGTGCCGGTGGCTGACAGCCAGTTGAAGTCATAGCGCGCCGCTTCCGGAGCCGGCTTGTCCACCACTGGAGAGGCTCGATAAACCGCATTGTGCAAATAGGGTACGTCCCAACCCGGCGGCCCGGGCCGCACTTTGCCATCCGCTTGCACCACCCTGAATGCCGGAGTGGTGGCCTGGTTCAGCGCCAGCTTGACTCTGGGCAGGCCCCACACCAGCACCACGACTGACAAAATCCCGAACGGCATCCAGGCTTTCAGAACTTTCCCGAACGGATAAGAGCGGACTCCCGTGTTTTTGTCGAAATCTTTCGCGGTCCACTCACCGCCGAAGGAGTCAGCGATTCCTTCCGCCGATGATGCAACCACTCTTGTCTTTTCGTCATAGTCGAATCGCCAGATTTTCTTCGGCTTCCAGAACTTGAGAAACGCGACCGTGGCGACGATGGAAATTACTCCGCCCATGATGTCCACCAGGCTGCTGTCCACATAGTTCGACCAGAAAAACTGGGTCAGGGCAAACGAAACACCTACGACCAGGATGGCGGGAAAAACTTCAAAGGTCTCGCTGCCAGCTCACCATGGTCCGAACCAGCCAGAACGGCACAATAACTGCGGTAATAGGCAGGATGCGCCCGATGGTCGCGCTCAGGTCCGATTCCGGCAGGCCGCAAACCGCGGCCAGGGTGTGAATGGGAATTCCGATGCCGCCCCAGGCCACCGGCGCGGTGTTGGCGATCAGGTTCAGCGCCGCCGCATGAAACGGCCTGAAGCCCAGCCCGATCATCAAAGCGCCGGCGATGGCGACGGGCGCGCCGAATCCGGCAGCGCCTTCGATGAACGCGCCAAAGCAGAATGCCACCAGCAACACCTGCAGGCGCCGGTCGGCGGTGATGCCGGCTACCGATTCCTTCATGATTTCGAACTGGCCGGTTGCCACAGAAATGTCGTAGAGAAAGACCGCCGCCAGCACAATCCAGGCAATCTTCAGCAAACCGAACGCGACCCCGTAACCAAAACTCGTCGCCGCCAAAATCACCGGCATCTGAAAAAATACAACCGCCACCAATGCAGCAGTCGTAGCGCCCGCGATGGCGCACCAGTGTGGCTTGACTTTCAGTCCAACCAGCAGTCCAAACAACACAAAGATGGGCAGAGTCGCGACCAGCGTGGAAAGCCACCATCGCCCAAAAGGGTCGTAGATCTGGGTCCAGTGCACGATCCGCCCTCTTTCAGAAATTCGACAAGAAAGTGATTCCCTTCGTGTACCTTCGTGCCCTTGGTGGTTAACGCTTTTAAAGGCATGAACCACCAAGAACACAAAGGTGCACGAAGGAAATCACTACCGGCTCAACCCCAGTTTGCCGGCACATCGATATATGACCGGTCCAGTGCCGCAATGGATGTACACCCCAGCAGCTTAAGGGTGCGGTCCACATCAACCCGCAGGATTTCGAGCGCTCGGGTCACGCCCGCTTCACCCGCTGCGGCCAGGCCGTAGGCATACGCGCGCCCGCAGAGAACGGCTTTTGCGCCCAGGCAGATCGCCTTGACGATATCGGAGCCGCGACGAATGCCGCCATCCATCAGCACTTCGACCTGGCCACCCACAGCAGCCACAACTTCGGGCAACGCCCGCAAGGAAGGCGAGACGCCGTCGAGCTGGCGTCCGCCATGATTCGAGACCACCACCGCGGCAGCGCCCGCATCCACGGCACGACGAGCGTCATCGCCGGTGAGCAGGCCCTTGATGACGATCGGCCCTGGCCAGTGCTTGCGAATCCAGCTCAAGTCGTCCCAGGTCACAGCCGCGCGGGCGAGCGCCGCTGCAACATCAATCAGCTCCATCGGCCCCTTCCCTGGGATGACTACGTTCGGCAGCCTGGAGAGACCACCGTCCAGCAGGTAGCTGACCAGCCATCCGGGGCGCGCCAGCATTTGAGGAAGAAATGGAATCTTGGACAGCAGGCTGCCGCCCATCAGTTCTTTCATGCCATTGCGGAAGTCGCGCTCGCGCATTCCCGCTACCGGCGTGTCGATGGTGACCACCAGGGCGGCGCACCCCGCCACCCGGGCCCGCTCAATCACGGCTTCGGAAGCCTCTCGGCCTCCCATCAAATACAACTGAAAGCACACTGGTCCAGAGGAAGCCGCCTTGACGTCTTCCACCCGGTGTCCGGAGATGGTCGAGAGAATGTACGCCGTGCCCGCCGTGCCGGCCGCCCGCGCCGCGCCCTTTTCGCCATCGGGATGCATCAGGCGGCTGTAACCCACGGGGGCCAGCAAGGCAGGAAATGAAACATCGAAGCCCAGCACGCGCGTCCGCAAATCACAAGGTGACAACGGCACCGCATAACGCGGCCGGAAGGTGACGTCATCGAACACCCGGCAATTCTCGCGCAGCGTAACTTCGCCGTCGGCGCCGCCATCGAGATAATCGAAAACCGGCCGGGGCAGTCGAAGGCGGGCCAGAGGCCGGAAATCCCCGATGCTGACCACATGCGGAGAGGCCACTGCCCGCGACCCTCTGCTCATCGCCTGCTCCCCGCAGGAAAACCAGTTGACTCCATTCGTGCCCCCGAACTCTGTCACCCGGATTTTACTGAAGCACGCGATTATACCGGAGAGCCCGTGCAATGGCGCGGACGCAGAGACACCGGGGTAGTAAGTCAGTTTTCACAATCAACCAGCAAAAATCATGAACCACCAAGGACACCAAGTATCACGAAGCCTTCCATTCTCATTGCTTCCTTCGTGTACCTTCGTGACCCTTGTGGTTAACGGTTTCGAGAGCTGTGATATGACTAAAAGTTCATTCCGCAGATGATGGTGATGGAAATGACCATATCTTTCAGGCCTCTCCCCCTCCTTGGCATTGCGATGGTTGGGCTTCAGTTCATGGCTGCCGCTCAAAGCCAGGCTGCACGGCCGATCAAGTACGCAACCGAATACGACTGGTCAATGAGTCCGACGGCGGAACTGGGTCAGGCCGGAGCCGTCAGTCTCTCCTCCTGTCCTCCGGGAGTAAAGGGAAACGAGCCCGAGTATTGGGTCCTTATCAACGGATCCGAGCCCGTCAAGGTCACAGGCGGCACCTGCGCCGGAGACGGCCGTCCCGGGACCCTGCAATTTGCCGGCAAGCGCGCTCAGGTCGCGGGAGAAACTCTTTCCAGCGCATCCGGCGGGCTCCAGGAAGCTATCATCGCCGCGCGCTATGCTCCCACCAATCCTCCCGGCACTCCGCAGTCCGGCGTGGTGGTGGTGCCTCCGAAAGAATTGAAGGCATTCGCCCGAGTCTCGATCCGCTCTTCCAACCTGACCGTGGATTTTTCCGGCTCCATTCTTGAATGCTGGATGGACGACGCCTGCATCTTTGTCGGCGACCCCTCAAACTCAAACGCCTACCAGGACATCACTCTGATCAATCCCCGCGGGCGTCCCACCATTGCGCACGGTCACAAGCCCTTCATTGAAGTGAACGCGCAGAAGACCCGGCTGTTCAACGTTTCCACCCGGGTCCCGCTGAAGGGCGGAAGCTTTGGCAGCTACGTGCAGGTGGACGACGACGAATCATTCCTGCTGGATGGACTGGACACCGGCCTGGGTAACGTGGGCGTGCGCTGCGACTCAGCCGTCTGCGATCCCGTGATTTACGCGCCGGGATCTTTCCGTACCTTCCCTGGCGTGGGCTGGCTGAAGAACCTCAATATCTCTCTGCAGTGCGGGGGCAACGGCATTGACTGGCAGGCCGGCAATACTTTGCGGATTTCCGACAGCGTAATTCAGGGCTACGCGCAATACGGCGTTCGCGCGGGCGTGCAGCGCGGCGGCTATGGCGGCTTTGACCTGACCAACGTGTACCAGGAAGTCGGCAACTGTGCCAATCCGTTGGGCAGGATCGGGCAAGCCGGGGTGATCGCGCAAGGCAGCAGCGTGAAGATTCAAGGCGGAGAAGCGCCGGCTGGATCGTTTCCCCTATTTGCCCAGTCCGGAAAGACGGACTATCGCTACTACATTGTCGCGCGGCACGCCAGGCATGGGGCCTCGAACCCCCTGTATGCCGGCAGGGCGCTGACCAGTGGAAGCGGTAATATCGTCGTGACCACTCCGGACATCAGCGGCGCCACCAGCTTCGATCTGCTGCGGGTAACTCCGGTTGCGGGGGCGCGCGAGCAGGCGCCTTATGGCGATGGGAACTATGCCGTGCTGACGAACGTTCCCCGCAGCTCAGCCTGCTCAAATAAAGTTTGCACTTTCACCGACCCCCAGGCAGCTCTGCAGCACTACAGCGTAGCGGTCCCAAGCTACTTTCCCCTGCTCGACTTCTGGCCGGGGAACCTGGTGTTGAGCGCAAGTCAGGATTCCAACAGCGTTCTGGCGGGCGCACGGGCCTGGATGGATCGTGCTCCCTCCAATGTGGTCGCGGTGCAAGGGACCACCGCACCCGCTCTGATCTCTACGAATTGCGATTCCCTTGCGGGCTGGACGCCACTATGGCTGAGTTGCTATTCGGCCATGGCTCCGTCGGTATTTTACGAGCAGGGGGCATTCCTTTTGGCGGTAAAGCCCAACGCGGACGGCGGTCTGCGGACCAACCTTAAGGGCCGCATGAACTTTTCCACGCCTGGGAACCGGGCCCGGACACATCATCACACTCTCCGATTCCAATTTCCAGAAGACCGTCGCCACCGCGAACAATCGGCCCACGAATGATGCCAACGACGCTTTCATCGGCTATGACCAGGGTGATGGGAACCCGATGAACGTCGGCATCAGTTTCGGCGCGCCCAGGTCGCTTTCGAACTACATCGGGAATGCCGGCGACGGAAAAAAATGGCTGGAGCGTCTGACCTCCAACCTCAAGATGTTTAGCGTCCCAGTTTCCATTCCATCGCTCCCGCCCAGCCACGCCTCCGATCCCTGCGTCGCGGGCACGGAAACCTGGGATTCAAACTTCATCTATGTATGCGTAGCGAAGAACACCTGGAGGCGCGCCCCACTGGCGTCGTGGTAGAAAACTTCGTTGCCGTCCTGACCCTGTCATCCTGAGCGGAGAACTTCGATTCGCTGGCGAATCGAAGTTCGCAGTCGAAGGACCCCTATCGCGACAACCACAGCTTGAGTCATAGTGGATTTTGTTCCGCAGTGTGAGCTTGCCAGCCAACCCGGCTGACGAGGAGGGAATAGGGGTCCTTCGACTGCGTTGTAGCTTCGCGAAGCGAAGCTACAACTTCGCTCAGGATGACACGCTCATGACCACAGATCTAGGCGCCCGCCAACGCTGCGTTCGCCCTGGCCGGCGTTGCCGCGGTGCCATTCACTTTCAGCAACAGATCAGAAATGACCTGCTGATCGGCGGGCTTCGAGAAGTAATACCCCTGGGCAAAGTCGCAGTCCAGCGCCTTGAGCTGGTGCACTTGCTCTTCGGTTTCGGTCCCTTCCGCAACCGTCACCAGGCCCAGGGTCTGGGCCAGCATAATGATGACTTGGACAATCTTGTGGCTCTCGGCGTCGCTGTCCATCTGCGAGATGAACGCTCGATCGATCTTCAGCGAATCCACCGGGAACCGCTGCAGCCGGCTGAGCGATGAATATCCCGTGCCGAAATCATCCACGCTCAGGCGAACCCCAAGGGACTTGAGTTCGGACAAGACGGAAGCTGCCTTCTCTGGATCGCCCATGGCGATGGTTTCGGTAATCTCCAGCTGCAGATAGCCGGGATCGAGCCCGGTCTGTTTCAGGGCCTCCGCGATCCCTTTCGCGAGGTTAGGATGCGCAAACTCCTTTGAGCTGATATTAACGCTCATGCTCAGCGGCGGCTCGGCAGGAAATTGAGCCTGCCACCAACGCAACTGCTCACAAGCCTCGCGCAGCAAGATTCGATTCATGGGGATAATCAGACCGGTCTCGTCGGCCACCGGAATAAATTCTGCAGGGAACCGGAGGCGATCGCCGTGTTGCCAGCGGCTCAGCGCTTCGAAGCCGGTAATCCTGCCGGTCTCCAGGGAAACGATCGGCTGGTAGTGGGTCCTGAATTCGCCCAGCTCCAGGCCCTTGCGAAGTTCCGTCTCCAGCTCCAGGCGCCGGACCGCGCCCTCGTGCATGGCGGCATCGAAGACTTCGCAGCGCGCCTTGCCCGCCCGCTTGGCCCGATACATGGCGATGTTCGCGTCCCGCAGAAGGTCTTCAGCGTGGGCGCAAGTGGCGGTGCTCAAGGCGATTCCCACGCTTGCATTCACTACGATTTCGTATCCGTGCACGGTAAACGGGACCGCCAGTCTGCTCTGCAGCCGCTCCGCCACCCGTACGGCGTCGCTCGGGTTGCGGATGTCTTCCAGCAGGATCGTGTATTCATCACCGCCGAGCCGGGCCAGCGTGTCGTCCTTTTGCGCATGACCGGCGTGCGGACGGGCGATGGTGTCCACTTCGCGCAGCGACGCGGTCAATCTCAGGCCGATCTGGACCAGAACTTCGTCCCCGACTTTGTGTCCCAGGCTGTCGTTGAAAACCTTGAACTCGTCCACATCGATAAACAGGATGGCGAATTTGTAATCAGCATGCCGCTTGGAGAGCACCAGGGCGCGCTGCAGCCGGTCCACGAAGAGAGCGCGGTTGGGAAGATTGGTCAGTCCGTCATGAAATGCGCTGTGCGCCAGCATTTCTTCCGCGCGCTTGCGCTCGCTGATGTCGCGGTTCACGATCACCAGCTTTTCTGTTTCCCCTTTCGCGTTCCGCACGGCGCTGGCCGTCGATTCCAGGATGCGCCACGAACCGTCCTTGTGGCGTATGCGGTATTCCAGCCTTTGCCCCTGCCCCGTGGAACGCGCCTTGTGCGCCGCCTCCAGCACCCGCTGCCGGTCATCGGGATGAATCTGCTCAATCGACGAAGTGGTCTTCAGTTCCTCGGCGGAGTACCCGAGGACGTGCTGGTAGGCTGGGCTGTTGTAAATGCGCTGGCCCGTGCCGTCCACCACCGCAATCATGTCCGCCGCGTTCTCGGTGATCAGCTGAAACAACTGGTCGCGCTCGGCCATACGGCGCCTCATGCGCTGCAGTTGCAAATGCTGGTAAAGGGTGTAAACGTCAAATAGCAGGACCACGCAGGCCAGTCCGCGGACCCATTCCTTGAGGTCGGTCCAGTACGTGCCTTCAGCTTGCGGGTGCAACTGGAAGTAGGTTAACGAGACAATTCCGAAGGTCAAAACCAGAGTCACGACAACAGCCAGGCCCCATAGCCACCACTCGCGCCCCTCGATCTGCCATCTCTGGATCGGGGACGTTGCGGGCTTCTTCTGTTTAGCAGTGGGGAATTCTTCCTGGGTCATGCCGCCGGTCGCTCTCTCGTCACAAAGACGATTCTAGACCGGCAAAACTGGCGCGAAAGTTACGGAAGTTTAAAATGAGTAACGCGGAACAACTCTTTGGCCACACCAGCTTCTGGACCTGCTGGCCAGGACCCACTTGCTCATTTTTCTCGCTCTATCTCGACCCATGATTCCGATGAGCGCGCACATAGACCGCTCTAATAAATCCTGAGCTGCCGATGAGCGCAACAAAGGGCGCGAGAATGCCTGGTATGCGGAATACCAGCCATGGCTGCCCCTCAGACCCGAACAAGCGGGTGCCAATGGCGTAAATTAAACCTGTCGCGCCGCCAGCCATAACCGTACCTACGAACCAAAATTTAAGGGATGCATCATCCAGTTCTTTCCACGCTGTAGGAGCTACAAACGCGGAGAATAGGTAAGCGATGATCCAGACGAAAATCGGGATTCCACGTAGGCCCAGCCCACATGCGGTCGCTATGAGAAAAAGGGCCAGATGGCCTATTCCATTCGCCATCGCTGAATCGGGAGCATCAGGATGCATGTTTTCCAGCGTCGACAAAAGGCTAGTTGTGTCATTTCTCCCAATTCCCAGGATCCGAGGGGTCGTTCGGATTTCCTCCCGGCGTACCTGGGTCCGGATTATTGCTCCAAACTCGTCGTCCCACGACGGGCCATCGGTTCTATTCGGGACGTCAGTGCGACGGCACCACCGGCAGGATCAACGCCGAGGGATGGTCGGCATCGTGATAGACGGTGTTGGTGGCGGAAACGTAGTTCCTGGCGAAAGCAGGATCCTCCCCGGTATTGAGATTCCGGTCGAAGCGGGGAAAATTACTGCTTGAAATCTCCAGCCGCAACATGTGTCCCTTCCGAAAGACGTTGCTGGTTGACCACAAATCAATCGTGAACTTATAAACCTGTCCGGGATTGATCAGGTCAGCCTTCTCCCGCGAATCGCGATAGCGGGCGCGGACAATTCCTTCCGTCAGATTTTGCGCGAACCCATCCGGACCCACATCCACCAGCTTGGCGGTGAAGTCCGTGTCCACCGCCGACGACTTGGCAAAGAGTTCGAGGCTGACCGGTCCGGTGACTTCTGTGTCCTGGGCAAAGGCAGGCGCGGTGTAAATCAGGACGTCGTCGCGAGCTTCCACTGCGCGCTGGTCTCGAGGACCGGGGGCCAGGTGGTTCGAATCGCAGCATAAGGGTCCGCCCACGGTGGGCACCGGGTTCGACGGATCATAAACGTAGTGGTCGGCGCCCTCCGATCGCGGAGATACGGTGGAAAGAGTGCCGTCCCCGCGCACGGAGTTCGCGCTCTTCGTCGAGTGCAAAAAATATTTTGTGCTTTGCGCGCGGGCCAGCGGCCAGTCGTCTTCTTCCCGCCACTGGTTGGCCCCCATGACGAAAATCTTCACCGGCTTGCCCGCAAATTCGTTCTGCACGCCCTTGAACAGGTAGTCGTACCACTTCAGGGTAATTTCGTTTTCGTCGAACTCGGCGGCGGCCGGTCCGAAATCGACATCGCCGATCTTTCTGCCGCTTCCGGCATGACCTCCGATGGTGACGAACAGATGCTGGCCCCGCCTGGCCGCTTCGCTTCCGCCATGCGCCTTGATTCCCACGTAGTTGCGCAGCGATCCTCCTTGAAAAATGTCGTACCAGGCAGCCACATGAAGTATGGGGACGGTGATGTCGCCGAAGTGTTCTTCAATCGATAGCTGCTTCCAATACTGGTCGTAGCGGGGATGGGCCAGCCAGTCGAGGAAATACGGCGCCAGGGACGCGGTGGAGACGGGCGCCGATGCATCGGAAAAATTGAACAGGGGATAATTGGCCAGCGGCAGTTTCCACATTCCGCCAAGAGCATTGGTATTGCTGACTACGCTGCGATTGAGTGTGTCCTGGGCCAGACCCGACGTCCACGACTGGTTGAACCACTGCTCGAATGCGCCCCCCTGGTAGGTCCAGTTTTCGTGATAATTGCTGGCGGTAACAACGGGGCAGATGCCCGCCAGGTGCGGCGGATGAGCAATCGCTGCCAGCATCTGTGTGGCGCCGACATACGATCCACCCCACATTCCGACCTTGCCGTTCGAATAGGGCAAGGCTGCGGCCCACTCAACCGTATCGTAGCCGTCATCCGATTCATGTTTGAAGGTGTACCAATCTCCGTCGGAGGTGTAACGGCCACGTACATCCTGAATGACAACGACGTATCCTCGGGCCGCCGCCTTGAGGCCAAAAGCCACTCCTCCGCTCTTGTTGTACGGCGTGCGCTGCAACAGCACGGGAAATTGCCCTGCCACGATAGGCCGGTAAATGTCGGCGCGAAGAATGACGCCGTCGCGCATCGTGACGGTCACACCGCGTTCCGTCGTGACTTCGTAGGATTCGGCGGCCTGCAGCAAAGACGCCGTGAAGACCAGGCCGAGAGCAACGCACAGAGTGGTTTTTCCCCAGAACATGGTGCCAGCCCCCATCTTTAGAGAACAGATAAGGTATCAATTTTTATCACTCTTGGGCACATGAAATCAGAAACGGGTGCCCCGTCCAAGCTCCGCTTGGGCGGGGATTCTCCGCGGCCAACCGTGGAATAACGGTGAAGGCAGGACGAGATGTAGTGCTGGCAAAGGGTGCGTGATGTTTACCAATACGTGAGGTTCAACTTGTCCACCTTAACCGAGTAGGGTGTCTGCGTTTTGTTTCCGTCCATCTGGAACTTGACGGTGATGCCATACCAGTCGGATGGGGCAGTATAAGGAGCGAATGTTCGGTTGATGTTGTGGGTCACGCCGTTGAGCGTGATCGACTGATATAGCACTTTATTGTCAGAGGTCCGTTGAAAGCGAACGATCAGGTGGTTCCAGTCATTGTTTTTGGGATTGCAGGGAATACCGGCGCTCACCCAATGCCGGTTCACGTTGTCCCAGATGTCCCATGCATGGCCGCCGGCGATACGACACTGGGAGCCATAGATGAAACTCTTCCCGCCGAAATATTGACTGACGTCAAACTCCAGGACCTGAGCGGCGCCGATGGTGCTGGAAAAAAAATACGCGTCGTAGATGAAGTTCCTGGTGTTCGGAACCAGGGTTTTGTTGGGGTCCGGTAAATCCAGTACAGACGCCGGGCCCACCATGGGGTAGCTCCACAGGACGTCGGAATAAGGCTTGGTGCCGCCGAGTTTGAACGTAGTCGGGCCGCCGTCCGTCTGCGTCATGGAATAGGTGACTTCCGGCTGGCAGTCGCTGCAGATGTTGTAGTTGGGCGCCAGTTCGCCCCAGCCTCGCCAGCCCTTGCGAGCATGCACGTTGGTCAGTGTGTTCCCACCCACATCGCCACTCACCTTGATGGTGACCGGCGTAAAGGCTGCCCCTCCGCAGTAGTCCCATTGCTGCACCACGGTGTTGTATGTGCCAGGGCTCAAGGACAGGGTGGTGTTGAGGCTGTCTCCCGGGGTGACGTACACCTTTTTGTCAGGCGAAGGGGCGGTGTAGATGCCCATCGAGGCCACGCCCTTGGGGCAGGTCGAAGTCGCTGCCGTGGCGGCAAAACGCACCGGCGACCCCACTGTGCTGTTGTTTGGCGGCGAAGTCACAAACACTCCCGAAGCGGTGGTGACGGTGAGAGGGACGGCGGTAAAACTCGAACCTCCGCAATGGTCCCATTCCTGCACCACAGTCTTGTGGTCCCCCGGGTTTAACGACAGTTTTGTATTAAGGCTATTTGCGTTCACGACGTACTTCAGGTCGTCGTCCACGTAGATGCCCATGGAGGCAACGCCACGGGAGCAAGTCGTGCTGGCGCTGGCGACAAAACTGACCGGCGAGCCAACCTTGGCCCCGGTGGCGGGTTTGCTCACTGTAACGCCCGCCCAGGCAGAAGTTGCAAAGGCCGCAACAAGAAAAATATATAAGCAGAGCCGTTCCATGGCTGCGTAATTTCCCCAATTTTTTGGATTTGTTTCTTGAAGTGGGCGCTTGACGACCTTCGATTACCCGAGATTCTATTGACCTGGCCCGGCAACCGCAAGGACAAAAAATCTGTCCCGCCAACCGAAGGTACAGCAACTCCTGAGGAGTGGAGAATAGGGGGAGCAGGAAATCAAACCCTGATGCGATGAAGTGGCCGCTCTGGAGGCGGGCGGAAGCTCAGGGCAGGAGGCCGTACACGTTCAGTTGATTGACCGCGACCACGTAAACCCGTCCGTCAATGACCGTCGGCACGGCGAAGACTGTTCCCCGCCCCAGCGCGTCTCGTGTCGCGTTTTGCTGCGTGTTGTAGAGTTCGTTGGCCAGGTTCGTTCCGTCGTAGGCATGCAGGATGACAGTGTTGTTCAACGTGTATTCCACCGTCCAGACGATGCCTTCGGTCGCGCCGTTTGCCGAAACCACCGGGATCGGCCCCCGGCCCTTTTGTCCGTCTCTCTGGAAGACGGTATTTGAGACCGAGGTTTGAGTGAGCTGCCCGTTCGTGAGCTGGTAAGCACGCAGATTGCTCCCGACCGCGCCGATGTAAACGAATCCGTTCCAGTAGGAAGGAGTGCCGTAGATGCGAAGCGTGTTGTTGACGTCCAGCTGGCCGCAGGGTTTGGGATTGATCAGAATTTCCTGCGGAATCTGGCTGTTGCTCCCTAAGTTGAAATTCCCCAGCGCGTCGCGGTCCAGCAGGTAGATTCGTCCTTCCTTGCTCCCGCTCACCATCAAATGCGGATGCGGCCCGGCTTGGTCTGGCAGCAACATAGGGCCTCCCGATCCGAGGTCGAGATCGTCCTGATCGATGCAATTCTGGTTATAGGGCATGAACCAGTCCACAACCGAAAACGATCCCCCGTTCAGCTTCAGTTTTAATACCGTGTCACCCCAGTCCGGCCCGCCCGTAATGTTGAAGTTGTGGCCGTCGCCGGTCTGGATATAGATATTGCCCTCGGCATCGGCGGTCGGAGCGGCCCCAGCCTGCCACAGGCCCGCGCCTTCACTGTTGGGAGACAGGTTCAGCGCCGCCAGCTGCGTTAGTGTGGCCGCGTCATAAGCGAACAGCCAGCCATGGTAGGGCTCGGTGTCGGAAAATGAAGCGAAAGCGATATACACGACGCCATTCACCAGCTGCAGTGCGGCCCGCTGATTTTCGGTCGGCGGATGAAATGTCACATTGCCGCTGCCGTCCGTGTCGAGTCCCGTGCCCGGCACGGTGGCGGTGATCTCGCTCGGTCCTCCGAATTTTTCCGCGCCGGTGGTGATGTCCAGCGCATGCAGCCTGTGGAACGTGGTGCCATTCTCCAGGGTCATGGCGGAGACATACATGGTTTGGGTTGTGGGATCGATCACCGGCGTGCCGGTGACTCCGACTACCGGCCCTATGCCGGTGCGTCCGCCAAAGCTTCCATCGGCAGGTGTAATTCCGTTCGCAGGATCAATGAAGCTGCGTTTCCATAAAACTTTCGTCGGGTCGTCGGCATCCAGCGCATAGACGCTGTCGTTCTCCGTGCCCAGGAAAATAACGTTGTGCGTCCCGCCCGCGATGACCAGGTTTCTTACGAATAGCGGTTGGGTGTAAATGCCGCCATCCAGATGCGCCGACCTTGAAAGTCTTCCAAAGCTGCTGACGTTTACGTTGGCCGTGGTCAGAGTGGTCTCGCTGAGGTTCGCGCCCGTGCCCGCGAGGTCGCCCTTATAACGCAGAACTCCATCGATGGACGGAGGAGGCGGCGGCGGCGGTGGTGGCGGAGGCGGCGGTGGCGGAGGCGGCGGAGGCGGTGGCGGGGGTGGCGGAGGGGGAGTTGAGGGCTGTCCACTTTGCCCGCTGGTGCCGCCGCAACCAACCACGTAAACACTTCCCACCATCAACGAGAACAAAAATAAAACCCATAAGTACCTCATGGATCCGCTTTCTCCGGTCAACACAACAGGCTGTTTCTATCCGACAGGCACAGAATTGGCTGCACAGAACTGGCTAAAGAGGGTCGGACGGCTTCACTGCAGCGCTCAAGCGCTGCTTGGCCAACGCGAGGTATCTTTGGCCACAGCAACACTTTCGATGGGGAGGCCATGGCGAACGGTTGTTTGTAATTAAGGAATTTGTCTGGTCCGGCGCTTCAGGAGCGCCGGCAATCGTCCGTGAAGCCGAGGTAAGGGAAGGCAGAAGCGCCAGCCGATTGGTTCCACACCAGTAATTCCTCACATTTTGCTATCGGGGGCAGCTATTGATTCGCGTAAGTAGTAGATTGCAAAGGAACTGGC
>CAWBPS010000007.1:0-60477 GCA_963790645.1 Terriglobia bacterium
GATCTACGGCCAGGAGAATCACGGTTCGTACACGCGCCGCTACATTGCCGACGTGGCTGACTTGATCACTTCGCTGAACGGACACGTCTTCGCTATCGGCTTGGGCCGGGCCGAAGTCTTGAATCCGGCGCGTTGCAAGCCTTATGTACTGGCAACAACGGCTACATGATGATGACAGGCGACTTGACGCCGAACGCGACCTACCGCATCGCGAAATACTACCAACAAATCTTCGCTGGCGTGACCAACAACGAAATCGTACTCGACCCCGAAGGCTTTATCGGGCGGGAGGAGCACCGCATCCCCTTCTGGTTGAACGAGGCGGACATCACGATGAAGGGATTCCTGCTGACGCCGGCACCTTACGCGATTCGCTACGTGTTGGAGACCCTGACGGTGACATCATCGACCCTCGGAATCGCCGGGGCCAACCCCATGGCTTCATTCAAGGTTGGATCTACAAGTCTCTCTGTACCGAGTTGGTCTGCCGATTCCGCTCGCTCCTAACAGTGCGCATGCTGGGCGTTGGTACGCCCGGCTAAAAATTGACGAGAAGAAATATAAGAAATATCTGGCATCGCTCGACAATTACCCGGCTCAGCATGCGACAGCCGCTGCGCACGGCATTCGTTACAACCTCAACATCCACGCGTACTCGAACCTGCGCATGAAGGCGGCGGTGACGCAGACGAGCAATCAACCGGGTGCCACCATTACCGTGAGAGCTGTATTAACCGAGTACGGGGTTTCGGTTGCATCACGCGCAACCTCCCGTGCCGAACTTTACGCGCCCAGACAACACGGGGACCACGCTCGCGATGCCTGGAGTTGCGGCAGGTGTTTTCGAAGTGGCCACACCGGCCCTACTTCCCGGGATCTATCGCTTCCGCATCCTCGCAGAGGGGCGCACTCTGCGGGGTCGTCCGTTCACGCGGGAACAGACGCTTACCGCCGCGGTCTGGAAGGGGGGCGACGCGCCGCCACCAAACGGGAAAGATGATCCCAACACAGGGCATGATCGCTTCTGTAGGTTCATTGACTGTCTGCTTCACCAAAAGGGCATTGGAGAGGTGCTGGCAAGGCAGGCATCGACTTAAACGGGTTACGGCGATGCCTGGAGGAGTATTGCCGGAAGCCTTCGCCGGGGCAGCGGCCGCAAATCGTGCGCGCAGAACTCTCTGATCGCCTTCGCTCGATAGTCCGTGATGACCAACTGCTCGCTGCGGTGATGCGTGAAATAGAAATGGACAAGATGAGTCCGCGCGGCACGGGAAGGCAAGAAGGATCGAAAGTGAGTCATGTCGTGGAATATTGTTGTTGGGGGCAATATTGAATGGCGCTCCGGCGGCGTTCGACCTAAGGCCACCGGAGCGCAAAACAGAAAGGACCCCACGTTATGAAAATACTTGCATTAGTAATGCGGCCCTGCTGCTTTTAGCCGCGCAGGCAGCCGCTCAGACGAAGAACTCGAATACGGCCGCGCAAGCTCCCTCAGAGTCGGCATCGCAGAAACCGGTCAAAGACATTCTCTACGCTCAGCCGTTCACGCTCGTTAGAGGCTACAAGAACGACTGGAGCAAGGAGCGCGAGCTCGTCTCCTCGGGCCTTCTTGTCGTGCTAGAAGGTCGATCCAGTCCTGGTCGAGCCGCGCGATGCAGCCGAGCCGATTCTTTACGCCGGAAACACGCCGGTGCAGCGGCTCAATCATGGCGATAGATCAGGTCGCGTGATCGGGATCGTTCCGGGCACCGCCGACCTAACGGGATCCCCCATTTGGTTCGGAGCACCCGGATTACCGGAACGCGTCACGGCCGAAACGGCGCGTGCAGAACGGGCGCGCGCTGAAAAGAGCGGAATTCATCCATTCGGGGCAGAAAGGCTGCGCAGCGTCATGCGCCCGGCGGCGACCGCGGCGGATCTGGCCGCGCTGCTGCGCGATCAGGTTGCGCCCTTGGTACTCGACTATTCACCTCAGGAGAAAGATCTGGCAGAGACTTGGCGTCTGCCCGTCGCGAAAGCATCACCGAAACAACAGCGCTAGGTTCTCTGCCAGAAGGCGAGGTTCGACATGAAAGCGACTTTTACCCTTCTCACCGCTTTTGTCGGCGGCTTACTCGCTCTGAACGTCCCCTCCGCTTCGGCTGCGGTCACGAAGACTGAACTCGCGGGCAACTCGCTTTCGGAATTCCCCTTTTTTGAATATGTAAAGGCGTTCAATGTTAATGCGCCGATCAAAGTCGCCATCGACCCGACGCGATTTCCAAGTATCGTCGGGAAAACTTGTGACATCTATATCGTCAACACAAAAAGTCCATCTCAATGGATCGCGGATCCTTCGCTGACGGACGTGACGACTGGCGGCGCGCAGACGCAGACCTTCAGCGGCGCGACCATCCAGGCGAACACCTTTCAGGTCACGGGTCCATCAGAACTCAGTGCCAATGCAGGCAACGGTCTTGGCGTCGGCTATGACGTCGTCCTCGACTGTGATCGAAACGGGACGCTCAGCGACGGCGATTTATCGACGGGGAAGAGGCGAGGCTGGGTTGTATGTCGTTCACGACACGACCACCGCGGGTCCACTGGCCGTCACGGAAACTGTCTACAGCATCGATTCCAGCGTAGGTTTGACTTTTGGTATTCCCGCGACGCATCTCGGCGAGGATCTCTTTTTCCCAACTAACATCGCAACAATGGGCAAGGTTCCCCTGGTGGTAGTCGGCCATGGAAATGGCCACGACTTCCAGTGGTATGGTCACATCGGCAACCATCTCGCGTCGTATGGTTATGTTGTCGTGAGCATTGCCAACAACACTGGCCCTGGCCCCAACTCCGCCGCTGATACGACGCTCGGCCACACCGACGCATTTATCGATCAGGCGGAAGCCGGGGCGATCGCAGGAGGAGCCCTGGTCGGGCATATCGACCCCCACAAGATCGTCTGGATCGGCCACAGCCGTGGCGCGGAAGCGGTCGCGATATCCTACGACCGATTGTTCGATGGCACCGTGACGCCGATGCACTTCGCGAAAAAGGACATCAGGCTGATCAGTAGCATGTTGCCCACGGATTTCGAGGGAACCGACGTCTCGAATCCTCACGATGCGAACTATCACTTGTGGACCGCTTCGGGCGACGCCGACGTCAATGGATCGGCGAGTCCCAACCGTATTCAGACGTTCCACCTTCACGACCGGGCGACGGGATATCGGCAGTCGACTGTCGTACAAGGCACCGGGCACGGATGGTTTCACAACAACAACGCGGCCGGGGCCGCGTTCAGCGGGCCTTGTCCCATCGGGCCGCCGAACACGACCACGCACCTTATCCAGCTTGGCTACCTTCTGCCACTCGTCAAGCACTACGTCGAGGGCAACATTCCCGCCCTCGACTTCCTGACGCGGCAGTACGAAGATTTCCGTCCGATCGGCGTGCCGACCGGCAATCCTTGCATAGTCGTCAGTACTGAATACCGTAATGGTGCCGCGATCGGCAATTTAGTCATCGACGATTACCAGACGCAGCCGGCAACCGGCGTCAGCAGTTCGGGCGGCGTGGTGATGTTCGATGTGGAAAACCTCACTGAGGGCCGGCTCGACGACAACAACGCCGATTTCGTGTGGTCACCCGCTGATCCCTTCAATGGCGCGACGCAAGCGGGTTCCACGGACAGCGATGCCGTCCGCAACGATACCAGCGGAGGTCTCGTCTTCGACTGGACTGACGCGGACCATTTCTACGAATGGCAGGTGCCGGCAGGCAGCGGCAATTTTTCAAAGTTCCTGTTTCTTTCTTTCCGCGCGGCGCAGGGAACACGTCACCCGAACACACTGGCGGCTCCCGGTTACCTCAATTTCACCGTCACTTTGCGGGACGGACTCGGGACGACGAGTTCGATCCGAATTGGTGCTTACGGCGGCGGTCTCGTGCAGCCCTATGCGCGGGACGGCGGCTGGCACAACGAGATGAGAACCATCCGCATCCGGACGACCGACTTTCTCAACAACGGTTCAGTGCTCAACTTGGCGGATGTCGTCGCAGTAAGGCTCAACGTTGGTCCGACTTTCGGGTCCAGCAAGGGGCGCATCGTGGTCGACGACCTGATGCTCACCAATGATTTGACGCCGTTTACGCTGCAGATCGTCGAACCGACGACGGCGCGCACGTCCTATGCCGGGACGTCGACCGAGGGAAACCGGGTGCTGGTGCGAGTCGTCGCCGGCGGAGGGCTTGACGTCTCACCCGGCAATCTGACTGTCTCGGTCGCAGGTACGGCGTTGACGCCGGCGCAGATCCCAACGGCGGCAGCACAGGTTGGCGGCGAAACCTGGATCGTCATCGCACCAGGAGCAAAGCCGACCGGCTGCTATGATCTCGCGGTTTCCCTGACGACGCCCGCAGGCGTCAGCGCCGCCCAGCCGCACAGCCTTTGCTACAACGATTTCGACACGCGCGTGCTCGATCGGGTTCTGGCCATCGACCAGACGAACAGTATGAACTGGGACGGCTCGACGGGTGTTGCCAGCACTGCCAAGATGGACGCTGCACGCGCTGCCGGGAAATTCTTTGTCGATCTTTCCAATCCCAGCGACCAGGTCGGCGTAATCAGTTTTCAGAAGCGGGATCAGGATCGAAACGGCACCATCGTCGAACCGGACGAGTTGGCGGAAGTGAAATTCCCGCTGACCGTTGCGGGCGAAGGCGGGACAGACCAGCGTCCTGCTGCCCGCAACGCGATCGGGCTCATCTCGCCGGACACGGCTCCCGGGTTCACCGGGCCGGAGACTTCGGTTGGCGCAGGGCTGGTGGAGGGACGCACGATGCTCAATACCGGCGGCGTCGTCGGCCACGAGCCAAACATCGTACTTTTGACCGACGGGCTGGAGAACTACCCACCCCTTTGGTCGAAGTCGGGCCCGTCAGGTTCGCCTCTGCGACCAGACTTTGACGCCGGCAATATCCGGGTTGATACGGTGGGTCTGGGCGGCGATGCGGACGATGCGTTGCTAACTGACATCGCGGCTGTGACGGGCGGCGAGTTTCGGAATCTGAACGAAGGCGCAGGTTCTTTCTTTCTCCTAAGCCGACTCTCCAATTGGTACAAAGGAATCGATGAGGATGTTCGCGGCGAACAGCGCTTCTTTTATCAGGAAGGATTTCCGGAAAAGAGACCGTGGTTGGGAGTGGAACTTTCACCGCCGTGGGGAAGAGAACGATTCGCATTCAGTACTTCTTGGTCGAGCCGGCTCTCGACTGGATGACGGTGGCGTTCCACGCGAATATCGACAATGCGGCAACGGTAAATTTGTTCGAGCCCGCTAGCTCCGTTCCCATCGTGGTGTCGCCGCCTGGTGTCACCTTCCGCAGCGATCCGAAGCACGCGGTCTATCGTCATCCGGCATCCGAAGCCCGGTCTGTGGGCCTATATCGTGCAGGCAAACAATCTCTCCGCGGAATTCTTCGCCGTCGCGTCTGGTCCCACCCTGCTGGCTGCCCGCATGGGGCCCAAGCAGCTCGAACGATCCACCGGTGGCTTCTCGATGCCATTGCGAGTTTGGGTTGCGGACAAGAGCGCCGTCCTCCATGCCACGGTCGACGGGCATGTACGCCAGCCGAACGGAGTGAAGTTTCCCGTCAGCCTGCTCGACGACGGCGCGCATGTTCGACGGCGCCCTCGACGACGGGATTTACGGCCTCAACTATCTCGCGTCGCAGCCGGGCGCGTATTACGTGGAACTGAAAGCGACCGGAACGTCGAACTCCGGCGAACCGTTCGAGCGCTATCTGTCAACAACGTTCATGTGGTCCCTGGTCAGCCGAAGCGCCCAGTGCAATACGGTGAAGGCTTGCCAGGGCGGCCCGGCGGCGATCATCACGCCGTGTAATTGCGCGTCGGACTCGAGATACTCCATCGCCGTTTATGGCGGCAGGACGTTCCCGATGGGATCCTCGGTGTGATCGCCGATTCCTCCTACAGCCTTGGACTGAAACCAGCCGTGGATTTCGCGGGTCCGGGTGGACGTTGGTCCGCGGGCCTCTATTCGGGCGCGACAACTTCAAGAATGTGAGCGGTGGGCCTGACTTTCGACTGACGCACTTCTCTCCAGAACTTGAGTTCACGCCGACCCTGCGCGTCTGTCCGAAGCCGTCGTTCGATGTCGGAGCCGGCGCCTATCGGGACGAGAATGGTGACGTCAAGTTCGGCTACAATCTTGGCGCGAGCGTTGGGATTTGCATTCGCCCTCGGCTGAGTCTGCTGACACGATATGACTATCGCTCGGTCAGCGGACTTAAACGCGACTATTCAACGCTGCAGGTTGGCCTTCGCTTCCGTTTTTGATTTTGTGGCCAACACGCCCAAGATGTTTCAATTCTGGCCCCGAGCCAACTACCCGAAATGCGGCCCCGTTCTTAACGGCACGCATCTGGTGAGGTTCGGTCGTCCAAAAAAGTTACCCGCAGTTTTACCTGCAGTTCGTGTTTCCTGGAATGTTTTTCAACAACTTGTAGAGCCGGGAGGCACCTCTAAGTTGTTACAAACATTGTTTATTTGAACTCTGAAAAGGCTGCGCTCCGCTCCATGGTTGTAATCACCGCGTTGACTTGAAATTTTGTTGGGTGGCGGCCGGGAGATGCGTTTGATACCAGTGAGAAGCTAACCCAAAACCAACCCAAAATAAGAACTCTTCGACACTCTTCACTCGCTATTTTCCACTCTGTGAACTTGGCAACCACGCCCGCTAACTCGTTGAAATTACGTTTCTCTTAGAATCTCATAACCCAAAGGTCGGTGGTTCAAATCCACCCCCCGCAACCAATTTCTTCAAGCAGTTATGAGCGCCCCGGGATGGGCGCTCTTTCTATTTCCCCAAAGATTTCCGCAAGCCGTACCCTTGATCGCCCTTTGCGATCCAGAAGCACAAAGTTGCAGTTCCGCCGTATTTATGTGTACGATTCACTTAGCGCACGCGTGGCAGCACGCGGGCCAGTGGCGTTTCTAATCCACTGGGCGTTTCACGGGGGCACGCACCCGTGGCACGACTTTCCTGCGAGGTGCGAAATTCAGCTCAACCTGGCGGCTCAAGGGCCGTACGGGAAGAGTAGTTTTTCGCGGAGAAGCAGGATGTCGAACGCTGAGCGTCGAAGTTCCCCCACCAATCTTTTGACGGAACGTCAAGCGGCCGAGTGGTTACACCATTCGTTGCCTACGCTGCGCCGCTGGCGACGTGCCGGTCGCGGTCCAAATTTTGTTCGCTTCGGCAGGATGATCCTCTACCGGGCGGAGGACCTCGAATCATTCATCACCACACATCTAAGTACGCAGGTCACCACGTCATGACGCGCCGATCCCGTGGTGGCTATCGCCGAGGAAAATATTGGTATTTCAAATACAAGAAAGACAACGGAGCTTGGAGCGAACACGCAACCCACGCGACGGACCGCAAGAAGGCCGATTCGGTTCACGCAACATTCTTGCGCGAATTAGAGGCTGGACGCCTGCCGAATGAGTACGCTCAATGGACGTTGGGGGAAGCCGCGGATCGACGGCTCTCCGACCGGAAGCTGCGTGTCACGCAGGGCACCTTCGCATCGGAGTGCACGATCACGCGCAATATTCTCCGTGTGCTTGGGGCGAATGCAAAGCTGCTGCGGATATCTGATATTCAAACCATCAAACGGTACGAAACGGAACGCTTGCGTGAAGGAAGGTGCGCTAAGACGATCAACAATGAGGTTTTGGTAGTTGCGGGGATTCTGCGAGAAGCGAACCTTTGGCACCGCGTTGCTCCGTTCTACAAGCCTCTTAAGGTCAATCGAAGTGACGTAGGCGATGCATTGACCAAAGATGAAACGTCTCGGCTAATTCAAATAGCCCGTGCAGCTGGAGCCGGCGCAGTGGCACCCTTCACAGCCCTGTTGTCCGAGTGGACGGGCATGCGCATCAACGAAATCAGGCAGCTGCGACTCCGATCCATCCACCTGGATGCACCAAAACCGTTTCTTCAGGTTTTGCGATCGACCACGAAGACCAACAAAGGCGCCCGCTACGTTGCACTGAACCAAATTGCGAGCTGGGCAATTGACAAGCTGCTCGTAAGAGCGAAGAGTCTCGGTGCCGCCCAGCCGGACCATTTCCTGTTGCCGACACTCCGAGAAAAGCACACGAAAAGAAGCGACCCACTCTACGGCCGCGCTGGCTATGATCCGACTCACCCGCAATCATCGTGGACCAAGGAATGGAACGCAGTGCGAAGGAGCGCGGGGATCTTACATCGACGTTTTCACGATCTGCGTCACACCTACATTACGCGCGCCGCAGAGGCAGGAGTGCCACTGCCCGTAACGCAGGCGCAAGTGGGTCACATGAGCACTCAGATGGTTGCGCATTACACGCATATTTGCCAAGCAGCTATCCATCAAGCAGCGGAACAGATCGACAAGCATAGCTCCGACCTGCTTGCCTATCTTGAATCTCCCGTTCACGGCGATGAAACGTTCAGCCTAACGGGACAGCCATAAAATTTAGAGACCTCTGGAGGGAAACATGAGTGATGTTGCATCTAGAACCGTTCGGATTCATATGAATGGCTGGGCCCGACTGTCACCAGATTTAGTCCCTGATGGCGCGGAATGGCTTTTTATTAATGTGGGTAAAGATCGGCAGCACGTCTCCGTGCGAACCACATGCAACTATAAAGCCGGGGCCGTCAAGCTTGATTTTCATCATGGCCGTCGCAAGAGTCCTGTTTTTTGGTTTCGCCCTTGGCTCTTTAAGCTGGGGATCGCGGCCCACAGAGCCGTCGGGACTTACTCGGCAGTTCGGAGCGCTTCTGACACAGTCGTCATCAATCTCAAAAAACCTCTGCGCTTGCGGGCTGGAGGATTGAAACCTGCGAGAACCCAGGTCGTGAAGAATCTATATCGTCGCAGATCCGCCAGATTCAGAGCAATTGAGTTGTGCTGGCGCCCTCAAGGGGCCACTGTCACGGAAATCGCTAAGATTGCTGACGAATTAAACGTCCAGCTCCAGCCAATATTGCGGAGCGTGCGAAATAAGTCGATTCATGGTTACAAAGTCACACTCGGTCCTAGAAACTCGATCAAGCTGACGCCTCCATAAGAGGAATACACTTGGCGATTGCATTAAAAGCTGCTTGGGTTACGAAGCACGGCCAATATCGCGATGGAAATCAAGGCGAAGGGAGCCGCCATGCAATTGGTGGTCCCCGAGTCTCATCCTCGCATGCGGTACTAAGGCGCTATGCTTTTCGTAGTGATCACCCATAGATCTGGTTCCGCGTCCCTTGTAAATCCTCCCGTTGAACCGAAGAGGCCGACGTCCTGTTCTCCCTTTCCCTACTCTTAGAGCAACCAGGCGGAGCCCAATAATCTCGCACCCCAGATTTCTCGGATCCTGGTAAATCGCAGCAAAACACTGGCAAGCCCTATTTCCCCAACTTTTGACTGCGGAGTAAGTCTATGTGACTACATGCAAATACACTGTTATCAATCAGTTACAAGAATATCGCTATTTTGACCTCACCTTACTGTATTCAACCTTCATCCCAAACCCGGCAAATCGCCGCCAAACGCAAGCGCGCCCTATCTCACAGGTCACGCTAAACCATGTGTTTTGATGAACATGCCATTATCCTCAGTTCGCTTGAGTTGACCTTTGGGTGTAAATTCCTGACCGACACCTCGAAGAGTCAAGCTGAGAGAGGACCAGAGCCGAAATGTTCCGATGGGTGATGAAGGGCGAGTTGGCCGGCGGACCAAGACCTAGAGTGACGGGGAAGCCGCGGAGCCAGGTTCCAAAATCAGTCGTAGATGGCTGGATCAGAACCGCCAAACATCAATTCGGTATTCGGTCCATTATCTGCTTGCTCGACCGGCAGCAACTTCGACTGTACGAGAATCTTGGGGTCGCCCTGGTTACGTACTATCGTGCGAAGGGATTTCACGCTGCGCACGTTCCAGTTCGCAACTGCAAGCATCCAGCCCTTTCCGAGCGAGAACTTGAAACGGTTTGGAAGGTCTATCGTCGGCTGCAAAAGCCTGTCTTGATCCACTGCAGCGCCGGCATCGGCCGTACGGGGAAGGCTGTCTCTTACATCAAGCGAAAGTTGAAAAATGGAACCCCGCAGTAAACTGCCCAGTGGATGATCTCTTTCCGAGTTGACCGTGACTCGGGAGCGATCGATCACTTCCTATAAGCCGACTTGAACTAAGCCGCGTTGCGGCGGACGCATGCGCGTGTCGCTGAGCCGACGGTGGAGGTGATCTGATCTAGTGAGCTAGTTTGTGTCGCAGAGGAGGAACTCTCTGTGACCCATCTACGCCAGATCATGCTGGAGGAACTGAGGCGCCGCAACTACGCCGAATCCACCATCCACACTTACATCCACACAGTCGAGCATTTCAGTCGGCACTTCCATCGTTCACCCGATCAGCTTGGTCCCGAGCACATTCGCGAGTATCAGGCCGCGTTGTTCACGCGGTGGAAACTGGCCCCGAACACCGTGACGCAGCGGTTGGCAGCCTTACGATTCTTCTATGTTCAGGTGTTGAAGCGAGGCTGGAGTGTGGCCGAGACACCGTATCCGAAGAAGATCCTGCGTCTGCCACAAGTGCTCAGCCAGGAAGAAGTCGCACGTCTGATTGACGCGGCAGAGTCTCCCTTCCATCGCATCCTATTGATGACGCTCTATGCCACGGGCGCGCGTCGCGCGGAAGTGGCGCACCTCAAGATCAGCGACATCGACAACCAGCGGATGGTCATTCATATTCAGGGCGGCAAGGGACGCAAGGACCGCGATGTCATGCTCAGCCCGAAGTTGCTCGATGCCCTTCGCATCTACTGGCGCGGACTTCGGCGCAAGCCCACCGACTGGCTGTTTCCCGGCAACCGATGGCGTACGGCGAGTCATGCTGTCTCCACCAAGGTTCTCTGGAACGCCTGTCAGCAAGCCGCCGAACGCGCCGGTCTTGAGCACAAGCGCATCCATCCCCATACCCTGCGCCACTGCTTTGCCACTCATCTGCTCGAAGCCGGCGCCGACCTGCGCACCATCCAGATGCTGCTCGGTCATCGTGACCTCGAGGAGACGACGATCTACCTGCATCTCTCACGGCGGCATCTCAGCGCCACCGGCAGTCCGTTGGATGCACTCCCGATTCGAGGAGAAGGAGAGCCGACGCAGAGCGCATGAACCGGCCTCCTCTGGAGGTGGCCGACATCGTTCGCTGTGCAGGTCAGTCGTTTGTTGAGCGCAGTCGCCGCTGGATCACTTGGCAGCATCAGAAGATTTTGCTGGCCATTGCTCGTTGCCGCACCGCCGCGCTGGGCGGACATCGTGATCAGTGCTCGGACTGCGGACATTCTGCCATCTCTTACAACTCGTGCCGGAACCGGCATTGCCCACGGTGCCAGGGAAACTCGCGTCTGCGATGGCTCCAGGCACGGGAACGGGAGTTGTTGCCCACCAGCTATGTGCACGTTGTCTTCACGCTGCCGCGGGAACTGGCTCCGCTCGCCTTGCAGAACAAACGGCTGATCTACAACCTGCTGTTTCGCGCTAGTGCTGCAACTCTACTGGAGATCGCCCGCGATCCCCGGCATCTTGGAGCCGACATCGGCTTCTTCAGCGTGCTCCATACCTGGGACCAGCGACTGCAACATCACCCCCATGTTCATTGCGTGCTCGCCGCCGGCGGTCTCGCTCCCGATCACTTCCGCTGGATTTCCTCACGCCGCTCCTTCTTTCTTCCCGTCAAAGTGCTCAGCCGTGTCTTCCGCGGCAAGTTTGTCGCCGGACTCAAGAGCGCCTTTCATGCCGACACGCTCCAGTTCTACGGCAGCCTCTTGCCTCTTCGAGAACCACACGCCTTCACAGCTTGGCTCCGCATCCTGTTCCGCCACGACTGGGTTGTCTACTCTAAGCGGCCTTTCGGCGGCCCAGAACATGTGCTGCGCTATCTCGGCGCCTACACTCATCGCGTCGCCATTTCCAACCATAGGCTGGTGGCTCTGGCCGAGGGCAACGTTACCTTCCGTTGGCGAGACTCTGCTCACGGCAACAAGAAGCGGCTGATGACTCTGCCCGTCGATGAGTTCCTGCGCCGCTTCCTCCTGCACCTGCTTCCCCGCGGCTTCGTGCGTATCCGCAACTTCGGTTTCCTCGCCAATCGCCGCCGCGCCCACCTCCTGCCACTCTGCGCCCTGCTACTGAAACTACAGGTGCGAGCGGCCAGGGCAGAGCTTGCGCCGAACGAACCGCGAGACCCAACCTTCTGGAAGTGTCCGTACTGCGGCGGAGAGATGAAACTCGTCGAAAGGTTTACCGCCGCCCAGATCCAACTCCGCGCACCTCCGGATCTCTGCGCAGGTGCCGCATGAAGCCCCAGCCCGAAGTCGCCACATCCACGTGCTCTAGCACGAGGCCGTTCTACGCCTCGTTGCTATCAGTTCTGTTCACCTTCGTCGACAACAGTAGAAAACATCGGCCAAATCTCCCCACCGGCCTCGACCGACCTAGCGTCGACGTCACCATTGATCGCTCTCCCGACGCGGCGCTGGCGGTGTCATCCCACCAAACCTCCATTCAAAACCCATAGCTCCCGATGAGGCTTCCTTCAAGTCGCTGTATCTGAAGCGCCCGTCCAGAGCACCTCAGCGGACACCATCCCACTCGTGGGCGCTTCAGATACAGCCCTAAGACTTGTCGGTACCGATCCCATGTCCCAATTTTGGATTACTTCCGGGTAGCCGACAACCCTGGAGTCATCGCATTGTCAAGTCCGAATGCGCAGCGAGTCGTTTTTCTACGCTAGCCCCTCACACGTCGGGTAAACCTTGGGGGAAGCGCGCCCGGACCGGCGCTATAATGCGTGCATTATGTCCCTCTCCGCGGGTACGAGACTCGGACCCTACGAGATTCAGGCGCCTCTGGGCGCGGGAGGGATGGGCGAGGTTTATCGCGCCCGCGACACGCGGTTAGATCGCATCGTCGCGATCAAAGTCCTGCCCTCTCGTCTATCCTCCGACCCCGACCTGAAGCAGCGTCTTGAGCGCGAGGCGCGCGCGATTTCTTCCTTGAATCACCCACACATCTGTGCCTTGTACGACATTGGCTCGCGGGAAGGCATCGACTTCCTGGTGATGGAGTACCTGGAAGGTCAGACTTTGGCCGACCGGTTGCACAAAGGCGCGCTCCCGATTGAACAGGTGCTGAAGACCGGGATTGAGATCGCCGATGCGCTCGCCAATGCACACCGCCAGGGGATCGTCCATCGCGACCTGAAGCCCGGCAACATCATGCTGACGAAATCTGGTGCCAAGCTGATGGATTTCGGCCTAGCCAAACCAGCGCAAGCAGCGTTCATCGCAGGTACAAGTGCGGGCACACCAACTCTCTCGAAAGGCCTCACGACAGAGGGAACGATCGTCGGCACTTTGCAATACATGGCTCCCGAGCAGTTGGAAGGCAAAGAGGCAGACGTCCGATCGGACATCTTTGCTTTCGGTGCTGTGCTATACGAGATGGTAACCGGCAAGTCCGCGTTCAGTGGGAAGACACCGGCCAGTATTGTCGCGGCCATTCTTGCATCGACGCCAGCGCCCGTCGCTACGCTTTTGCCTACTTCCCCGGCTGAACTGGACCGGCTGATCCGGACAGCGCTGGCCAAGAATCCTGATGATCGGTGGCAATCGGCGCACGACATCAGCATTGGTCTCGCAGGAATCTCAGCAACGGACGAGCCTTATTCACGCCGATCACACAATCTTCGTCCGTGGCAGATCGCGGTCGGGGTGCTCGCCGTGGCTACACTGACACTGGGTTCAGTCCTCGCGTTGCGTCGAAACAACCAAACCCAAGCCCTCCTTCGGCTGGCCATTCCGCCCCCGCCGAACGCGAGTTTCTCCTCTATGTTTGAAAGGCTACTGGCGATCTCACCGGATGGACGCCAGGTTGCTTTCACTGCCGTTGACCGTGGCGGTCAACGCTCGCTTTGGATTCGTCCTCTGGGCTCCCTGGAAGCGACGGTGCTCCCGGGAACCGACGACGCCGACAGTCCCTTCTGGTCACCGGACAGCAAGCTGATTGGCTTCTTTGCCCATTCCAAGTTGAAAAAAGTTGACCCCGCCGGGGGAGAGCCAGAGGTCATCTGCGATGCTGGTGCTGATCCTGGCGGCGCGACCTGGAACCGCGAGGGCGTGATCGTATTCGCTCCGAACTTCGAGGGCGTCTTATATCGTGTTCCGGCTTCCGGAGGGCAACCTGTAGCGATCACTGAAGCGTACAAGGCCCATGATGAAACCAACCATATCTTCCCCGAATTTCTCCCGGATGGCCATCATTTCCTCTTCCTCGTGAGCGGCAGAGATGACCAAGGTATCCATCTGGGGTCGCTCGACTCCAAAGAGCACCACCTGATACTGCGAGAAACCTCGGTAGCGGAATATGCGGAACCTGGATATTTGATATTTGGGCGAAACGGAGCACTGATGGCGCAGCGGTTCGATGCCAAGCTGGTACAAACTTCAGGGCAGCCGATTCGGATCGCAGACGCTGTGGAATCAGCGAGCGGAGGCAGTTATTCCTTTTCTGTTTCGCATAATGGTGTGCTGGTGTATTGGACGGGAAGGCGATTCAAGCCGACGCAATTGGTATGGTACCGGCGGGACGGGACGCGACTGGCTACGCTTGGGCCGGTGGGACCGTTTCGCTTACCCCGTATCTCTTCCGATGGGAATACGGTGGCCGTGGACCGTCTCGAATCAGCGAACGATATCTCTGTGTGGTTAATCGATTCTCGGGGTGTTCCGAGGCGCTTCACGTTCGGAGATTTCGACCTTAGCCCAGTTTGGGCTCCTGACAGCGGTAGCGCAATATTTGCTTCTCCGCGTGACGGTTTGCCACCGAACCTCTTCAAGAAAGCACTGACCAGCGGTGCTGAAGAGAAGCGGCTCATGCGCAGTGGTATCGACAGTATTGCTACCGATTGGTCGCATGACGGGCACTACGTTGTGTACATGGCAAATGAACTAGGCACCAATTGGAACATCTGGGCGTTGCCGCTCGCGGGCGATCAGACACCGCAACCAGTTCTGCGGACACAGTTCAACGAGCTTGACGCGCGCATATCCCCAGACGGCCGTTGGGTTGCCTACGTGTCTGACGAATCAGGCAAGTGGGAGGTTTACGCACAACGATTCCTCTCGCCTGGGGGCAAATGGCAGATTTCCAGCATTGGAGGCAACCAACCGGAGTGGTCTCATGACGGCCGAGAGCTCTTCTACGTGGCGGCCGACCAGAAGCTGATGGCTGTGCCGGTGCATGTCGGCGCTTCTTCCTTGAACCCAGGTACGCCCAAGGAGCTTTTCCAACTCCACGCGGTCGCCGATTTCCTCGGCAATACGTATGACGTCGCTGAAGATGATCAGCGAATCTTGGTGAACACGCCACTGGCGGAAGAAGCCTCGCAGCCACTGATCGTGGTCATCAACTGGACCGCGGCACTAAAAGCAAATTGATTAAGGTCAAAAGCGCTCCTGACCAGATGGTCCACAAAGCAGGCAGCCTTTGCTAAAGAGCAGGCGATTGTGCCCGAGTGACGGGCAATCCGTAAAGTGGTGAGTTAGGCAGACCATCGTAGCGCGGTCTAAGGAGGACCGCGAACGATGTCTCGGAAGCGTGCCTCGAAACGAACTCGCCCAAAGCCCAAAGCGGTTCTTCGCCTACCAGATTTGGATCAGGCAAAATCCGCAGTTCTGAATAGCCTGACCTCTGCAGACGCGCAGCGCGGTTACCGGCACGCCATTGAAGAATTCGTGGAGTGGTACTGTTCGGAGCCGAGGCTCTCGTTCAGCAGGACCGTTGTGCTCCGCTATCGAATTCATCTCGAATCCCGGAATCTCGCTCCGGGGACAGTCAATCTTCGTTTAGGAGCCGTTCGCCGCTTGGCCTATGAGGCCGCTGATTGTGGTCTCCTAAGCCCTGACCTAGCTGCGGGCATCCGACGAGTGAAGGGCGTTAAGAAGATTGGCGTGAGGCTCGGTAACTGGCTCACCGCCGAACAGTCGCAGGGACTGTGGCAGCTTCCCGGCGGCGAGCGCTTGAAGGAAAAACGTGATCGAGCACTTCTGGCTGTCTTACTTGCCTGTGGCCTACGGCGACATGAGGCAGTTCGGCTAACTTTCGGTCACATTCAGCAGCGTGAAGGACACTGGGCCATTGTCGATCTGAAGGGAAAGGCAGGCCACATCCGCACCATCCCGATGCCGGGATGGGTAAAGGATGTCCTCGACCAGTGGATCCAGGCAGCGAACCTTACATCGGGCACGTTATTTCGTCGGGTGCACAAGATGGGGAAAGCCTGGGGAGAGAGGCTGACCGAAAAGGCGGTCTGGCACGTGGTTCGGGAGTATGCCACCACGGCTGGGATCGATAAGTTAGCGCCGCACGATCTCCGCAGAACCTGTGCACGGCTTTGCTACGCTGCAGGAGGAGAACTCGAACAAATCCAGTTTCTGCTCGGTCACGTTTCGATTCAGACAACCGAACGATATCTTGGCTGCAAACAGCGGATTCAAGGTGCAGTCAACGACAAAATCGGAATAGAGCCGCCGGGCTGAGCGAGCGTTCATTGTCCGCTTTGCCGACCAACCAGGGATTGTGGCCGCTCGGCAAACTCGCGACGAAAACTCGTGATGAGCTTAAGACGAAAGCAAAACAATTGATGGGCAATCGATTCGTGTCGAGAAAAGTATCTGAACAGTCACGCTAACTGAGCTAAGGGGCAAACGTTTTGCTCACCAAGATGGTGGAATCAAATGCCGGGTAGTAATGAAGCGGCATTAGGTCTTGTGTTCTGGGCCTGGCATGAAAACCGGTGATCTCAGGTAAGCCAAGGGTCTGATCTGTTAAGGTGATTTGAGGTTTTTCGCCAGCGTCGAAGGAGAGCTTCAGTTCAATGCCTTGCGATGGGGGTGCGGCGTAGTAAAAACCCCACAGTTTCTCATCAGGGTCAATCATCTTCGAGGGTAGCTTTTTGCCGTCGACCGTCGCACGTATGATCGTTGCATTCCGAACCGAGATCCAGAGGGTTTCAGGTTGCCGCTCCGATTTGATACGCAGCCGCAACATCCTTTCGTTGCCGCTGGAGGAATCATCCAGCAAGACAAGTTGCGGGGCTGGCAAAGGCGCAGGAGGTGCCGTTGTCTTCAGGACCTTTTCCCCACCTGGGCTGACAAACATGTTTAGTTCATCGCTCTTGATATGGCCCGTCAGGAACTGGGAAGTCCAGCTATCAGGCTTGTCATCCAAGCTAATCCAGAAAGTCCGGCCGGTGTCGGCGTCCAGCCAATAGGCAACGCTGTCCGGTTGAGGATGCATCCCGTCATAGCCACTGTGAGTTGCTCCTAGGATGAGCAAGGCTACTCCCATCACCGCAAAGATCACGGAAAGTCGTGAATTTCGGGTCATCGCATCCAGTTGAGGAGCGAGAAATGCGAGAAGAATCACGGTAAGAATAACTCCTGCCACAAGTGTCGACCGAGGGTCTCCTTCCAGATTAATGGTGATCACAGCGATCAGGAGTGTAAAAAGGAAAACGGCTGGCAATGCACAGAGTACCCGAAGAATGCTCGACAGCATGGTGGAACGATCGAATCGGAATGACAGCACCAAAGACAACAAACCAAACCCTAGCGGTAACGCAAAGGGGAAACTGGCACCAGGCGCAAACCAACCCGTGAGAGCCGCCAGCATTAGGTACCAGAAGAGGCCGCCCATGGTGAGATCGTCGCCATTGATCCTTCGTCTACACAGGCGGTATAGAGCTGACGTCGTGGCGATTGTTAACGCAAGGAGACCTACTGCGTAAAGCTCAGCATTGTACGTCGATGAATAAGACGAATTCACCAGATCCAGGAACTTCAGAGACGACCACAGGGCGGCCACCAGAGCAGCGCAAAGTAAGGTAGCAGCTAACCAGAGAAGAATTCCTATCGCGAGTCCACTGAGCCTCAGCCGGGCACGCCTGAAACCAAACATAAGAACAATGGCAAAGACAATGGCGAGTAAGACGCTGATGGGCCTGACGAATGTCACGGGATAGGAGACAATACGCCCGGGGATAACAAAAAACACGCTATCGGGTACTGCTGGAATCTGTTTCAGATCTAGATTTCCCCAATCTCGAACAACGGCCAGGGTGTAAATTCCGAGGTGCTGAACGCTGCGAAGGTCGATATTTTCCAAATCGTCTTTCGCAGTGTGGTACCGTGGCCTGCAGCCGCTGTAGCCTGCCCGAGCCTTTGTCAATCCAGCTTGATTGAAGACAATTCTGTCGTCCGCATCGGGTGGCCCAAGCTTTGCGAGTTCTGATCCGATTGAGCTCGTAAGCGGACGCGGCACTACCTTCTTGAATTCTCGGAGAGCCCACCCGTTAGGAATATCGAGTCCCGCTGGCCCGCAACTGCCGCCGCCATCCAGATTCCAGATTGCGGGGACATCTTTTGCCCAAGGATGTTCGTCTACAAAGCCTTGAGCTCCTACCATCCCGAGTTCATGGCCATCGGTAAACAGAAAAATGAGGTCATTCAAAAGCGGTGGTCCACTCTTCAAGGCGCGAAGGGTCTCAAGGAGCGTGACAACCCCAGACCCGTCATCCGTCGCCCCCGGACCTGCTGCTACTGAGTCGTAATGTGCCATTAGGAGCACGGCTCCGGTGCTGCCCGCACCTTTCAGACGCCCCACAACGTTCTCCACCGTGCCTGCTGCATAAGGACCAGGAAAAATATCAACCCTGCTCGCGGTGCCGGTCCTCTGAACCTGAGCTTCAACACCTTGTGTCTCCAATTGCTTGATCAGGTAATCGCGGACTTGGGCATTCCGAGCGGAACCTGTGGGGTGTGAATCGCGAGCTATCACTTTCAGGTGCTCGAAAGCTCGCATAGCTGAAAACTCCGCGGGTGATGCTGTTTGAGGTACGACTGCGGGCGGGACCGTATAGAGCAGGGCAAGAGTAACGCCGACGGCAATCAAAAACAAATTAGGGAGAGCATAAGCCGGAGTGTCGGGTTTAGGAGCAGGGCGACCGGACATTAGTCCTCCCTCGGAGAGCGCTGCGTCCATTGTTCGATTAATAGAATAGACCTGCTGCGAGGCGTAGTCGATCCTGTTTGCGCACTTGCCCGCTCGGGATGCTGGACTCGGGTTATGACTATCCCCGGGTGATTTTGAAGAATCGTGCGAGTGGACATGAAAAAAACGACGCACGAATCGTGAACGCAATGATCATGGAAATGGCCACCCCGTTCGGTGGTGGTTCGATGTATTCGATGGTCTGGGATCTCGAGCGAATCTCAAGGTCCCTCAGGCGGCACAAGTCAAGTCGATCAACGACAGATGCGGCAGTGTTCCAGAATCGGTCCGGATGACGGGCAACCCGGAAGTTATGCCTGCGGATTGGTCTCGATAAACGCGCTTGTGGTCATCTGATGGGCCGATTCCTGGGTTGTCGGCAACTCGGAAACGGCGCCTTCACAATTTCACAGTAATCCAGGATTTGAAGGTGTCCAGGAGGCCACAAAATTGGTCTTCGCCTTCGAGAATGGCGTACAGAACCTTGGCAACGGCGCCGAATAGTAATTTTGTGTGGTTCCCACCAGCGACGGGGCATTGACTAGACATCCAGGGGAACAAATTAGGGCGGATCCCGAATCGCCAAGTCCTTGATAGCCACCTTGATTAACCCCGATTTGGCAGCGGTCAGAACAAACCCAACCCAAACCACACCGCTTCCTCTCGGAATGCAAGCATGCCCCTCGGAGGGGCCTTGGCGCCTATCCGGCAGACCCCTTCAACCTCCACAAATATCGCCTTTATTTCAAAATTAACTTTTTCCTCTCAAACAGCGCATTTCCTTGCAGATTGACGAATACCGAATAAGCCATTTCAATATGCACGCCCAGAAAGGGTGGTATCGGATGAAACAAAAGCGTGCTGCACTCTATGTCAGGGTGAGCAGTGGAGAGCAACATACCGAGGCGCAAGAAAGAGCACTGCGTGAATACGTACAACGCCGGGGATGGTTGCCGCATAAGATTTATCGAGACAAAGGCATATCGGGAGCAACCGCAAGCCGACCAGGCCTTGACGAGTTGTTGAATGACTGCCGGCGAAGGTCAATTGATGTGGTCATTGTTTGGAAGTTTGACCGATTTGCTCGATCTCTGAAGAATCTGATCGCCGGTCTCGAACTGTGCAGAGCACTGGGAATCGATTTCGTATCGGTAACCGAAGCGGTGGATACCTCCCTTCCAGCGGGGGAAATGCTCTTCCAAATGATTGGTGCCGTTGCGCAGTTTGAAAAGTCATTGATTGCGGAACGGGTGAGATCGGGCCTGGCGAATGCCCGAGCGAACGGCAAGGTTCTAGGTCGGCCGCCGTTGCGTAGGCTGACACATACGGAAGTTGTGAACTTAAGAAGGCAGCGTGCGTGCGAAAAGGTGACGTTCCGAGTCTTGGCGAGGAGGTTTGGAGTGTCGGTCTGGACTGCTCATAGACTATGCACTGGAAGGGTCAACTAGCCCTCTTTTCAACGGGTTGCAACCATCACAATTCCATTTGCAGTCTAGCGGAAGGCGGGATCTTTTCGACCTTCGGTCCCGATAGAGGATCTCCGCCAGCCGGTGAAGTTGTCTGTGGAGACCCGGGTCAATGAGTTCTATAAAAAGGGATGTCAAGAAAAAAGTTCTCCCTCGACCGGAGGCCGAGAAGATTTTAGTCTCGAGATCCAGCCCACTGACTGTAAGTGCCCCCCGATTGCGTTCGAGAGGTTTTGCTCTGGCTTGTTTGCCCTTCCCGTGGGTTTCATCTTCCGGTGGTGACTACGCCAATCGAGTCTTGAAACTTGGCAAGCGAACCTGGTATTGGAGTGTCAACCATGGTTCTATCGGAGGCTCGTGGCCTATCGCTATTTCTGGTTATCCGAGGAGGCATAACGTGTAATGGGTGACTCGGTGCCGAAGCACACAGGGCCGATCTCATTGACTGATACTCACCTCGAACCGAGCGTCTCCAGAACCCGACCGACCACCACCAGAGAGAATCCCCTGAGATGGAAAGGTCTCTTACCAGAGACGCTTAAGCTGCTTGCCGATGCAATTGTTTGGCGTCGAAACTTGCTCCTTTCTTCCAAATGGCTAAAGTGATCGCGGCAATCTTTCGTGCCAGGGTGAGACGGGCCATGGTTGGACGCATCCCCTTCTCCAGAAGGGCACCATAGAAATCGTACAGCGGTCCGGGGCGAGTACTCGCAGAGAGAGCAGCGCCTTTGAACAGGTTCTTCAGATCATGATTATGGTTGTCATTCAGTCCGCGCACCGTGATGCGCTCCCGGTTTCGTTGTACCTTCCCTCTGACATAGCGGTACTCGCCGCTGTCGTGCGTCTCGATCGCGAAACCACTGTAAGCCCACAGCTGACGCTTGGTACGGAAACGGTGTGGCGTTTGCAGCAGCGCCACCAGCAAGGCGGCACGAATCGGACCGATCGAAGGAATTTGTCGCAGTAATTTCACGGCATGGTGGTTTTGGCTCTCTCGCAGCAGGTCGCGTCGCGCTTCCTGGCGCACCGGTTGCAGTAGATCCAGTTGCTGATACAACCGTTCGGCCCGCAGACGAACTCCGGGTTGCGGGATCTTGGCCAACCACTCGGCGCGATGTCGCGGGGCATAGACGGTGGTACCGCTACAGGGAATGGCCCAGCTGCGGTACAGCGATTTGATCCGACTCATGACTCGCGTGACATCTTTCGTGAGGGTCTGATAGCTGCGCCCCAGCTCCTTTAAGGTGCGCACCCCGTGCTCTCCGTGGTACACCGGATGGATCTGGTTGCCACGTAACAAGTCCGCCAGCTTGCGCGCATCGATCCGGTCACTCTTGCTGCCGTCTTTCAGCAGGGCGTTCTTCCTTGGATCGCAGACCACAAGATGGGCGACGTGAGGTTTCAGCAGGTCATGTAACCAGGCGGCAGAAGTTCCCTCTTCAAAGGTTACCGATACAGTTCCGCGTAGCCCATAAATGAACTCTAGAATCGTGGCCGCCTTCGTCTCCAGGATGCATTCCATGATCAGCTTGCCCTTGCAATCCATGACGGCAACCGAGATCGTTGCTTGGTGAACGTCCATGCCAATATACTTTTCTTGCTTCATAACGGCGCTCCTTTTGGTAAGTGGTGACCCCAACAATCACAACCTACCGCAAAGTGGGCGCCTTTTTATATTGCGTGTAATCGCCTGTGGCTGTTGAAAAACTCACACTCTCGAAGTTTGCAGAAATTTCATCGCGCTAGGATGCCCTATAAACGACGTTCTCGATTTTGGTGGACCTTTTCTACCCCTCGGCTGGGACAGTTTTTTCAAGAGAGGGGGTTTTTCAACAGCCACGCCTGTTTACAACAACAGAGCAGCAAGCACCCGTTAGGCCAGTCACTCGCGTGTTTTGACTTGCACGGCCACAAATCGCCATCATGAATACGAGGTGAGTGAAATGGGCCGTGTTCGCATTTTATTGCTGCTCGTCTTCGTTCTCGGAGGCTTGCTGTTCGCCCAAACAAACCTTGCGCTCAGTCCGGCACAACTCTATGAGAGAGGCATGAATGCTTTGAATGGGGCCGGAGTGAGCCGGAACGATCTCAACGCGACCGACTATATTCGACGATCCGCTGAACTGGGATATGCTCCCGGCCAAGTCACTCTGGGCTACTTTTACGAGACCGGCACCATTTTGAGCCGGGAACCGGAGCAGGGTACCCATTGGTACAAGAAAGCCGCTCAGCAAGACGACGTTTTAGGCGAATGGCTCCTCGGGCGAGCCATTTTCAATGGTGAGACCTCCATGCGCGACCTGAACGAGGCTTCTGATTGCCTGAAAAAGGCCGCCGTACATAACGATCCTTTCAGTGAATATCTGCTGGGCATGATCCGGCTGGATCGTAACGACTACACGCAGGCCGCAGAGTGGTTCCATAGAGCTGCAAATCAAGGTTTGCCTCAGGCGCAACAACAATTGGGACACCTGTTGGAACAAGGCAAGGGCGTTGATGTGAATAAGTTCGAAGCCTACGTCTGGCTGCTGGTGAGCTTCGACGCGGGGAATAGCAGTACTGCCGCCGATTTGCAGAGACTGGAACCGGAGCTAGGTAGTAATCAGGTAGAACAAGCCAAGACCAAAGCTCGCGAACTGGAGTCATCTGTGGTTCGTGCGGTGGTCGCCCGGGGCTGCACCGGGTGGGCGGGCGAGTTCGATCCGGTTCCGAGTCTGCCGCCACCAGACGTGCAGCGCTTCTGTCGATAACCATCGTTCCGCATCGCCACTGATTGGCATACCCGACTGTTGGCGTAACATCGCGATTACACTCATTGACCGGAGTCCGGCGAACAAACGGCGCAAGCTGGTGTAAACGCCTGATTTCGACAGTCATTGCTTCCGGTTTGTCATCCAGGGCCTGCGGCCCGCGAAAGTGCATGAAAAACCACACCAGGCGACCACGTCTTTTCAACGGGTTAGTCTGGTTTTTCGACCCAGCCCGTTACTCAGGAACAACTCCTATAACAGCACGAACGACTGCGTTCTAGAATCATCCGGGATGCTCGCGTTCTCTTGTCATTCGAATTCCTTTAGATCACACTGGTGACGGTAAGTTTTTGTCAGAACTCTGCCAGGGCCCTGTGCTGAGGTGCTCTATGCATTCCAGAATCTTGTTAGGTCTGTTGGTCCTCGCCTTGGCGTTCAGGTCCGGCGACGGCGAGCAAAGTGCCCAACCGGCTAGTGCAGCCAGACCGCTCGTCCTTGAGCACGTTACGGTAATCGACGCAACTGGGGCTCCGGCCAAGCCGGACATGACGGTCGTGATCACTTCAGGCCGCATCAGCGAAATCGGGAAGTTCGGTTCGATTCAAGTGCCGCAAGGTGCGCAAACCGCGGATGTGAGAGGCGAGTATCTCATTCCCGGGCTGTGGGACATGCACACTCACATACTCACCGACAAGGGGCCTGACATCCTCCTTCCGTTGTTGGTGGCCAATGGAGTCACAGGTGCGCGTGAAATGGGGAACGATAGTGATGTCCCCATCGAAGCCATGGACCGGATGCGCAAAGAAATCGAGCAACGAATGCTCATCGGACCACGCATCTTCATGGCTGGGCACATCCTCGATGGACCCAAGCCGGTACTGCCCTCAAACGTGGCGCTCACGACCGAAGCGCAAGCGCGACAAACGGTCATTGACCTTAAGAAGAGCGGCGCAGACTTCATTAAGGTTTATACTGCGCTTCCCAGACACTTGTACTTTGCCATAGCTGATGAGTCCAAAAAGCAGAGCCTTCCATTCGTCGGACATGTGCCAATTTCGGTGACTGCGGAGGAGGCATCTGATGCCGGGCAGAAGAGTTTTGAACACATGACTGGCGTGATCGACGCCTGCTCCATCCGAGAATCCGAATTAAGGCGGGCCTTGCTGGAGAGGTATGAAAAATTCAACGGTTCGTTTTCGGCGCTCGTCCGGTTTCTCTTCGTCATTTATCAGCAGCAATTGCTGGATAGCTACAGCGATAAGAAAGCAGCCGCACTTTTCGATCATCTGCGAAGGAATGGCACATGGCAATGCCCGACGCTGATAGGCCTAAGGGCAATCGCGTTCTTCGACGATACCAGCTTCGTCAACGATCCTCGTCTCAAATTCGTGCCGCGATCGTGGACTTTTTGGACTGACCCAAACCGACAACACACCAATGAATGGTTGAAGGACTTGACGGCCGAGGATTTTGCCAACGAGAAAAGAGCTGTTCAGAAAAGGATTGAAATTGTGGGAGCAATGCATCGTGCAGGTGTGAAGTTCCTAGCGGGAACGGATACGCCTCTGCCATCAGTTTATCCGGGCTCCAGTCTTCATGAAGAGCTGGCGTTATTTGTGAAGGCTGGAATGACACCGATGCAAGCCTTACAGTCCGCCACCTTGAATCCGGCCGTGTTTCTCGGTTTGCAGGACACTGTAGGCACAGTTGAGAAGGGGAAAATAGCCGACCTTCTATTGCTGGACGCCAATCCACTCGAAAACATCAGTAACGCACAACGCATAAATGCCGTGGTGCTGAACGGCCGTTTCCTAGATAGGAAAGCTTTGGATAATGTGCTGGCGCAAGTGGAAGCTGCCGCGAGGAGGAACTGACTGCCGTTGTGAGTACCCGCTTATCGGTATTTCTGAGGATGGCTTGCGCGCCCCTCGCGAGATTGTCAGGTCTCCAAAGGAGATTCTGGGCGTATGGTCGGCAAACCGGATTGTTATCCCGGTGGTTGGCGTAACATCGCCTCTCTGACAATGTCGGCGGTGTCAAGTAGTTTGCGAGCACACTGCGGCGTGCACTCGAATAAGAGCGCCATTTCGCTCTAGTTGAAGAACTGCCAATCCAACCACGGCTCGCATCGTAATCGTCTCAGGTCGGGAACTCGGTCCGACCCATGCATCTCTTCGGTCGCAAGCTGCGATCATGATTACTACTTCAGACTCCCCCGGTGAAAGGGGAGCGGGACGCCGCAATCAATTACTCGGTGTTCTACTGCACACCATGGCGATGTCCGGGCTGTCCCGCGTGCGAACCGAACTTTTTCACCTGCTCGTAATCCCATCCCTGGCGCCACATCCAGTACAAACCAATGGCGAGTCTCCGCGCCATCGCCACCTTGGCGATCTTCCGTCCTCGCCGCATGGCTAAGTGAAAATACTTGCTGCGCCATTCCGGCAGGCTACGTACCGTGACCTGGGCTGCTTCCACCAGCAAGAAGCGCAATAGAGAGTTCCCTTGTTTGGTGATATGCCCCAGTCGGCGCCGGTTGCCGCTCGAGTCCTCCAACGGCACCAGTCCCAGATAGCTCGCGATTTGCTTCCCACACTCAAACCGCTCTGCCTTTCCGATGATCAGCACGAAGGCCAACGCGGTCAACGGACCCACGCCGGGATGGGTCATCAACCGCTTCGCCTCTGGACAGTTTTCGACTTCTTGCTCGATCGCTTGGCTCAGCTCCGCGATGGTCGGATTCAGTCGATCCAGCAGCTCCAGCAGATCGCACCGTCGCCGGCTGGCCCACGGAGCCAGGCGAAACGATTCCAGTTGCTGTCGTCCGCGCTCCCGCCATAACCGCTTCTTGCAACGCAGTCCCTGGTTCAGCGCTACGGCCTGCAGTTGGTTCATGATGCGCGTGCGCGCCTGCACCAGGCGATGCCGGTGCCAGAGCAGTTGCCGCAGATCCCGATTCTCCCAACTCGGCACCCAGATCTGCGGAAAGTCATCCTTCAGCATGAGTTTCAGAATCAGCTGCGCATCTTGCCGATCGGTCTTCTGTTTGCGGACTCGCTTGGCGCGTATCTGGGCTGCGTCTCCGATCCACAACTCCAACTGCAGCTCGGCTAGCAGTCGTTCGAACCAGCGCGCGTGCCCACTGGCTTCCATTCCCACACGCACCTTCTTGCCCTGCGCCGCGAGATCGCGGTAGAACTGCTCCGCCTCCGCGGGATGCGCCAAACGTTTTTCCTGAAACTCTCCGCTGTCGGTATCCACCGAAGCAATTTGTTGAAACTCGGGGTGAAAATCTACACCTATAATAATCATCGTTCGGCTCCTTTCTCCCGAGCCTGTTGGTTGGTGTTGGCACCACCAACTTTACTCGGGCGTCGGAGCCGACATTGTCATGGAATCAATTACACAAGTTTGCGCTTTCCTTTCGCCTTTCTGGCGACCAAAAGGCGCAAAGTTGCGATAACGCCTGTTTACAACAGTCATTTGAAATTGCTGCTTTTGGGTCAGCGCAACCTAAAATCGGAGCATGTCAAAAGCATTGATCCCGGCCGTCCTCTGCTTGTTCCTCTCTGGCCTTGGATACTGCCAAAAACACACTGGCGTGGAAGCACCGAATCAACCGATCAACGGTGAGTACATTGCGCCTTGAGAACATGCCCAGCGTTTCTCCCGATGATCCCGGCGTCAAGTGGTTCCATGAGAACACCTTACTTGTGAGGAACAACGAAGCAATTCTGGACATGGTGCCGGTGTCAATTAAGCGTGGAGAAAAATCATACTCGGCGTCTGATGGTGGATTCCTCACTTACAGAGGGAGATTCATCCAGAAGGACGGACAGATGCTCATTGAGTTGCGCCTGTTCCAAAGCGACTATATCGCGTTCCCTGCTGGTCGTGATCCCTACAAGGAGATTAAAACGCGTGCTGTGAAGCTCATGTCAGGACAGATTAACATCGATGGGGTTCGATACAGAATAAAAGCGATGGGCACGAAGAGGAGTAACGAACTGCTGCGACTGCTCACTGAGCAGCCGATGGACAAACCAGCGTCCCAGGTAACTGCTGAAACATCGCCATAGCACTCATTGACCGGGTTTGCGGCGAACAAACGGCGCAGGCTTGTGCTAACGCATGTTTTCAACACCTACGCCTCTGGCGGATAATAAACAGTCGCAGGGAGCGTAGGTTTTGGCGCAACTCTATCCAACACGACTGCTCACGACCCGTGTGAGAATAGCGGTGGCACTAGGGCTGACCGCCTTCGTGCTCGCTCTCGCCATTCGGGGCGGTCTACATTTGGGTCGTACAGAATCTGGGTCGCTGTTGCCGTTCGATTTTGTCCTGCACGGTCGGGCGCTGGTCGCCGCAAATATTGCCGTGTACCTCTACTTGTGCTGGCTCGGATTTTGGTTCATCCGTGGCACCGCAGGACCAGAGCGGTCTTTCATGGCGGGTTGGTTCGCCAATATCCTATTAGGCCCGATTGAGACCCTGCGGCCTCAGTGGGCCGGAGCCATCAGGCACATCGGCACCCTTGGATTGGGAGTTGCGCTCCTCGCAGCGTTGGCACTTCTGCTCTCCCCAGCGGACGTATCATCGTGAGTCGCCAGTTTCCGCCTCTGAAGTCCTTTTCCTCCAAGCTGCACCGACGATTATCGCGCCGGGGCCAGCTTCACTTCTGGCCCGCCTCGGACAAATACATTCCGGCCACGTGCTCGGCAATCTTTCCTGGGTCCGCCTCCGCAAGATTGGCCAGCACCACCACGGTCAGCTTGTCATCCACGTAGCGCGAAATCCGGGTCTTGAAGCCCTGCCATGCGCCTTCGTGATCGATCAAGCGATGTCCGTGCGAACTGGTTATCTCCCAGCCGAATCCGTAGTGACCTGAATTCGGTTTGCCGTCGTTGAGCCTGGCGACAGTCCACATCTCCTCCAGGCTGGAGCGCTTCAAAAGCTTTTCGGTGTAGAGCGCCGCGTCCCACTTGGCCAGATCCAGAATCGAAAAATAGAGACTGCCGTCAGCCGTGGTATTCAACGTGGGCGAAACCCATTCCTGGTTCTTCAACTCGCCCTTGATCAGGCGATACCCCGAGGCGCGGTTGGGGATGATGTCTGCCTCGCTCATGATGCGCGTCGTCGTCATCCCCAGCGGCCGGAAGATTCGCGCCTGTAGCATGTCGCCATAGAAGTTGCCGGTCACACGGTGGATCATGACGCCCAGCGTCAGATAGCCGAGATTGCTGTAACTCCATTTCGTCCCGGGCGGGAAGGCGAGGGGAATTCCAGTCACGATCTTGAGGAGATCGGCCTCGCTGTAGTCCTTGCGGAAATTGAAGTTTTTCGGATAGTCGGTGAAGCCGCCGGTATGAGTCAGCAGGTGGCGAATTGTGACCGGCTTCCAGGCTGGCGGGGCTTCGGGAAAGTATTTCGCAATCGAGTCATCCAACCCGATCTTTCCTTCCTCAACCAGCATCATGATGGCGGTAGCGGTGAACTGCTTGCCCACCGATCCTGACTGGAATAGGGTCTCGGGCTTCACCGGCACCTGCAGTTCGACGTTGGCAAAGCCAAATCCCTGGGCCCGGACAATTTCTCCGTTACGAGCCACCAGCAGCGCAACTCCAGGAATGTGCTGCCGCGCCATTTCCGCGTTGACATACTGCGCGACCGCATCGGATTGCGCTGCCGGGGCCTGGCCAAAGGCAGCGCCCGCCAGAACGAGGCCAACCGTCATGAGTCGCAAGACAGGGTTCTTCACCAAGTTGGGCCTCCGCGTTGCAGCTAGCGTGTACCACGACAGGAAATGCGTGCAGACTTACTTGAGGCCGGAATCTACTGAAAGGTGACAGCTACGACCTGACAATTTCTAACCTGTGTACACCAGTTCCACCACAGTGCAATCATCACTGAGCGGCGTGCCGCCGCAGAAATTGGCCACGGCGGCAAAAATATCTTCGAGCGACGCACTCTTCGCAGCCACTGCTTCCAGTCGCGAATCCTCGAAGAAATCACCGCGGGCATTTTCCGCCTCGGTGACCCCGTCGGTGACCAGAATCAGGCGATCGCCGGCGTGCAGGCTAACGTGGTCGCTTTCGTAGGTCGCGTCGGGCAGAAGGCCGACAGGCAGGTTGCCATGGGGCGGACGGATCACCTCTTTATTACAAACCAGCAAGGGGGGCACGTGGCCGCAGTTGACGTATTCCAGTTCCCCATCCCGCCGGATTCGCGCAATGATCAGCGTCGCGTATTTCTCTCCAATGTGTTTATGGGTAAAAAAACGGTTGGCCGCGACCACAATATCGATCAAGGGCATACCAGCGCTCAGCTGGGAATAGATCATCCCTTGCAGTGTGTTAGCCAGCAGCGCGGCCGAAACTCCCTTCCCGCTGACATCCGCCAGCACGATCGCGAGGCCTTCTTCGGTATTGACGGCGTCGAAAAAATCACCACCAATCTCCTTACAAGAGAGGTTCCTGCCCTTCACGCGGGCAAAGGGAACTTCAGGAATCGAGACCGCCATCAACCCTTGTTGGATGGATGCCGCGATGGACAGTTCCTGCTGGTAACGGCGCGATGCCTCTTCGGCTTGCACCAGCCGGGCGTTTTCGATCAGGGACGCGGCTTCAGTCGCGATGGCCCGAAGGATATCGTTGCTCACGCTCGAGATGTCCCGCGAGGCGAAGCGCGAATCCACATACAGCGCGCCCATCACCCCGGCTGAGCCTTCGGTGGACACCACAGCCTGCGCGTCTCGCGTGGCCTGCACCTGCGGCTTGCGCAACGGAATGCAGATCACAGTGCGCAGATCGTAAGCCACGATGCTGTGCCGGCCGGCCAGGTCGAGCGACTGGCTTGTATCTGTGATCACAAACTCCGAATTTGACTTCACTCCTTCATCAAGAATGGAGTGCGAGATCGTGGTGTCATCGAGCAGGGGTTCGCCTTTGGAGTTGCGCCCGGCGGCCAGCCGCAGGTTGTTCTCCTCGTCGCGCATGAAGACGTAGCCGCGCTCGGCGCGGGTCAGTTTCAAGGTAGCGTCCAGCAGGGTCACCAGGATTTCGTCGAGCACGCCGGTCGTATTGAGCTTGCGCGCGGCTTCGAGAAACAGCGTCAGCTTTTCCAGATCCGTGGTGTCGGTCGAGATCTGGATCCCGGAAATCTGGCTGAGAAATTCGCGGGCGGTATTGGAGCTGGCATGATGAGGATGAAAGATGACGTAGGAAACGTCTCGCACGCCGAACTCGACGCGATCGTTGCGCTCGAGCGTCTTGCGCTGCACCCTTTCGCCATTGACGAAAGTTCCGTGCTTGCTGCCCTGATCGACCACGCAGAACTGTCCATCTTCGGAGGTGATCAAAGCGTGGTCGCGGGAGACGCGAGGGTCGGCGATGACCAGGTCCTTATCCACCTTGCGGCCCACCGTAAACGGCGTGTGGTCAAGGTTGATGGTGCGCTGGTCGTTCCCCTGCACGAAAACCAGGGTGGGAAAAATTCCCGACCCCGGGGATGAAACCGGGCCCGTGATGGGTTGAAATGCCATGTGGCGCTGGCCTGCCTACATTCTCGTTCAGGAAACCGACCCCGGCAGGCAGGAGTGCGATCCCCCAGCCTTCCCGCGACTCAGGAAGGCCACCTCAAGCGCTCAAGCGGCCCCTCGACCCAGGGCGGTGAGCGCCTCCTGTTCACTGTCAAAAACCTCGAAAACCGTTGCCAGCTTGGTAATCTGCAGCACGTCGCGCAGGCGCTGCCCCAGGCCGGTAAGCTTGATATCGGCGCCAGCTCCGCGGGCTGAAGAATAGACCCCAACCAGCGTCCCCAGGCCGCCGCTATCAATATAAGTCACGCCCGAAAGGTTCAGGACCAGGCGCGGAGTCTCGGTCAGAACCTGCTTGAGAAAATCGCGCAGGGCGTTAGCCTCGTCTCCGAACATGATACGGCCCTCGCAAGAAACTATGGTGATCCCGTCCACCCGGCGTTTCTCGATCTTGAGGTTCATAGCGTCCTCCGAAACGTTGTCGTGGCCGCAGCGTGGGAGAAGACTAACCTGTGATCGCGGCCCAATGCAAGGCCGGCGCGGCTTGGGGGAGGGGACGAGGCGGGAGGCTCGGAGTGCAGCCGGCGGAGTCAGGAAGCCCTCTCTTCGAGTTGCAAGAGGGTTTGGTATGCTCTGGCTGTGACTGAATTGGTCGCGACTCGAAAAACTATTGCCGAACGGGGAAAGCGGCTGGAATATTTCACATTTGCCTGGAATAGCCTTAAAGGTTTAGTAGCTGTCATCGCCGGGGGATCCCGGGTAGCGTCTCACTGCTGGGTTTCGGGATTGAGACTTTCATAGAGGTGACTTCCGATCCAGGTCCTGAACCGTGGACACCACATTTTGGCGCGGTAGGTGGGAAACCGGCCGAATCCGCTCTGCTGGAACGACCCCTTCCCCTTCCAGCAGGGCATAGAAGCGATCGGCTGCGAGGTTCTTGAACGTCTCAACTTTCCCGGAAGGCCAGCGGACCTCCAGCGCTGTCCCCAGTTTTACCAGTTTTAAGGTTAAGATCTCAGGAAACAGATTCGATTTCAAAGAGGAGCACAAAATGACGACTAAAGGAAAAGTCCTGGTCTTAGTATCGAGCGGTCATGGCTTGCCTTTGAAAGATGGCAAGGTTTATGCCGGCGCTGGCTACTACCTCAACGAGCTGACGGTTCCGGTTCGCGCCCTGATGAACGAGGGCTACGAAATCACTTTCGCCAACCCCAAAGGCAACACGCCGCAATTGGATGTCAATTCAGCGATAGCCCAGTTCTTCGGTGGGGACGAGGCCAAGCTTCAGGACTATCTAAGATTCCGCGACAGCCTGACTGGGCTCAAAAATCCGACTCGCATCTCGGATGTCATCGCATCGGGCCTGGATCAATATGACGCTGTTTTCGTCCCCGGCGGCCATGGACCGATGATGGATCTTCTCGATGATCCCGACGCTGGCACCGTGATGAGACACTTTCATGAAACATCCAAGCCTACGGCAGTGCTCTGCCATGGCCCGATTTCACTTCTCTCGGCTCTTCCGAATTCGAAGGAGGTGGTCGCCGCGCTGGCGGCAGCCGATGCCGCTGGAGCACACGCAAAGGCGCAGGGCTGGATCTATTCCGGATATAAGATGACTATCTTTTCGACAGCGGAAGAGCAGCAGCGGGAACCGCTTGAGATTGGTGGCAAGGTTCTCTTCTACCCGGACTTCGCCTTGAGTACGGCGGGCGGTGACGTAAGTGTGCTCGCTCCATGGACGAGCTATGTCGTTCAAGATCGCGAGCTGATCTCAGGTCAGAACCCGTTCTCTGATCAAGCACTTCTGAAACTTCTTCTACCGGCACTCGATGGGAAGAAGAAGTCGGTTTCAGCGGCATAAGAATCGGAGGGAAACCGGGGACGGGCGGGACCTTTACCAATTTCCATTCGCCGAACAATTGGGAAACGTTCCGTCAGTCCCGATTCCCCCCGTCCCGATTCCCCCCGAGGGTTGGGGCGGTGTCGGCGGAAGGCCCCACCCTTCGGCTCCGCTCAGGGCAGGCTTCCTCACAAAGAACGCGTGAAATTGGGGCGCTCGGCCAGCGCTCATGCACTCGTCTTCTTCACTCTGACTGCCGCCAATTTCCTAACAAGCCAGCGCACAGCGCAACCAAGCCGTCCCTCTGTTTTGCCGGATGGAATGCAAGGTTCAAAACGGTAATTTTTCTCGAAAATGTGCTTGAGCACCACAGCCATCTCGTACGTAGACAAACGGGATGGCATCTCGATGTGCGCGTGGAAATTATTTTCTGTCAACGGCTCCACGCCTACCTGGCCCATAGGCGAGGGCAAGATTGGGTAGCAGTTTGGGGGTGACTGAACGATTTTCGCTTGTGTTACGGCCCCCCCATGAAACTCTCTCTTGTGCATCAAAGTAGCAGCGTAATGGCCTCGGGGATTCAGGTAGGTTTTCTTGACCTTGCCGTCAACAGAGGTTTGACCTAACCGATCAACAGAGACTTCACGGTCGCTGTTCTCGAAATGGTAAAGCTCAAAGATTTTGTCAGGCCGCTTTTGGTCCTTCGCGCCTTTCAAACCTTGGCGCTCGAACAAACGTCGCCCGATAAATTCACTTCCTGCAACGGTCGTTGCATTTGGCTTCCATAATGCCATGGTGCTATAGCTGTGACGTAAGCTGCATCAATTCCTGACGAGCCTTTGTGATGTTATCAAACGGAAACTTCAGAGTCGCTTTGACTATCTGTCCATTAACAACCGCAAAAGAATTCACGGCTGTTTTGCTGATCACGTTTGTCAGCTTGCCGTGGTGACCAGCAAATTCTGCAATCAGGTCTCCATTGCTGGCGGTGTACAGATAAGGTTCGCTGTTAGGCAGAACGTCAGAAGTAGCGTTGAAAAAAGAGATAGCATACGTAGCGATGTTGGAGTCCAACCACTCACCGTCATCAAGAGACGCAGCGACCAGCGGATCGGGGACTGAGTGTTCAATCCTTCGCTGAATCGTGCTAATCCACTTGGCAGCAATAGTGACAGGCCCTTCGATCTCCCCAAGTTTCTGGTCGGAGGCAAGCGGGAAGAAGACAATTTGCTGTTGGGCCGCAGCGGCCGGTAGGTCGATTGTGAACTCGATGGCCGGCTGGCGAAAACGTACATCGCTATATGCTTGGGCAGTTGGGTACAGCATTTACTCCTCCCGAAGGTTATCGATTGTTGACTTCGTGAACAGCCGAAAGAACTCAATTTTTTCTTGTGAGTGGGCGAATTCGATCCACTCATCCGCTGCTTCTTTTCCTTCGTCGTGAAATCCTGATTTGTGAAAACATCTACGTCGATGAAAACACTTGTACCAACAGGGATCGGACCCACGACAAGCTCTGGCGTAGCAATCCGTACCGTGCAAGATGAATCCCTGCCAACTTGTGTTGTGAAGTTAAGATTAGCTGCTTTTGCGATCACTTCCTCGGACACCGTCATCTTTATATCAAGGTCCGTTAGAGCCGCAATGCCGTGTATTTCAGGTCGTAGCGCATTCAGGTAGCGAAGACCAAGACGCTTGATAGTGACATCCTTTGCGGCTTCAAAAAGCGTTGCGGTAACGCGCTCCAATTCCGGTTTGAATTTTTCCCATCCCACATAAGGCGCTTGACGGTGATAGGACACGACAAACGGCCCGATGCGCAGCGAGGTTTTGTTCTCGTTGTCCACCAATTCGATTGTGGGAGCAAACTGCACATTGGGATCAATCGCGCGAAGCTGTGCCGGTATGTTATAGGCGGGCAGCTGGCGCTGAGTCCAAGTGCTCCAATTTCTATGGTCAATGAACCGCCCGATAAAAACCTCCGGGAGTCCCTGACTTTCAAAGCGCAATTCGACAACCGCCTCGATTATTGCGTCGTTCTTTAGCCTCTTCGGAAGGGTTGTTCCGCGCTTGACCATCATTCCCCTGCTGGACCGAAAATTATACCCCACCGTCCCATCGGCCGTTTCAGTCGGTGCCTTTAGCGTTGCGATAGGGGGATACTCATAATGATACCTCACTGGACCCGACATTTCTTATTTCAACTGCTGGATCCGCCCCTGCAGGAATTGCCGCTCCCGTTTCTGTTGGGTCAGGGCCAACGCCTTCTCGTAAGGCGCCCGAGCCTTAGCTGCCCTGCCGAACCCGCGATGCATTGGACAACTGTTCGCAAACGATACCAAGGTATCGTGCGATACCTTGGTCCAATTGTTTTTCCTTTCCTCGTCAGGTCTAAATCGGTAGCAGGTATAAATAAGAAAGGCCCAGAATCAACAGATAAGCGCCGTTTATCAGATAGGAGACGTCAATGAGCAACGTACAAATTGAACAAAAGAGTTATGAGATGCCCCCGAAAGAGGGGATCAGCATCGCGCATTTTCTCACCGTCGCCGACGTCGAGCGATCGGCTCGCTACTACGAAAAGGTCTTCGGCGCTCGCATTCTGACCATGGGTGACGGCAACGCGCCACCGTACCTTCAGCTGGCGAATATCTGGATGATTCTGAACGTTGGGGGCGGGCCGACCCCGGATAAGCCGACGGTAACACTCAGCGTCCCCGACCCGAATCACATCAACAGCTTTATGAATTTCCGCGTTGCGGATATTCAGGCGTGCTATGAATTATGGAAAAGTCGAGGAGCCGAGTTCATCACGGAGCCGATACCCAAGTACGGCGAGATACGCTGCTACATCCGCGATCCTGACGGTTATATCATCGAAGTCGGACAGAGCACCGATCTCACCTACGGTTAGCGCTCATGGCCCGGACGGGATGCGGAAATGCCTGCGGAACTCCGCTTAGAGCCAGCCTAGCGGCGCGAACGATATCACACCGCTCGGCCGCGGTTGGGTTTGATAGGGGTGACTTCCGATGAGTTCCTGAACCGTGGACACTACATTGCGGCGCGGTATGTGGGAAACCGGCCGAATCCGCTCTGCTGGAACGACTCCTTCCCCTTCCAGCAGGGCATAAAAGCGATCGGCTGCGAGGTTCTTGAACGTCTCAACTTTCCCGGAAGGCCAGCGGACCTCGAGCGACTCAATCTTCTCTGCCGACCCCAGCCCAAAGTGCAAACGGAAATCGCTCTGGGAGATGTAACTACCGCCACTGCGAACCTCGTCGGTCTGCGTCATCCCTCCGGCCACGATCTTAACGCGCGCCCCGATTGCCATGCGATTGCTCCTGGTACCCGCCAATTCCAGACTCACCCAGTGGCGGCCGGAAACACCGTGGTTCTGCAGGATCATCGGCGCGCTATCGAGATCCTCGATCACGACGTCCACATTGCCGTCGTTGAACAGATCCCCGACCGCCAGGCCCCGTGACACGCGTCTTTCTTGCAGAGCCGGTCCGGCCAGATTGCCGGCATCACAGAAGCTGCCATCTTTCTGGTTCATGTGGAGCAGCTTGGTCTGCGCGTAACCACCGCTGGCAGGCACCTTTTCCATTTGCGGATAGACATGACCGCCCACCGCCACCAGATCCAGCCAGCCATCGTTGTCGAGATCCACGAATGCATCGCCCCACTTCACCAGAGGAAAGGAGGGCAAGGCTACCCCTGACGCATAAGAGACATCCGTAAACATCCAGTTCCCGTCGTTGCGATACAGGTCGCTATAGTCGTCGCCGAAATTTGTCACGTAAATGGAAGGACGTCCATTGTGCAGGTAGTCGCCGAGGGCAACTCCCATGGAGGCTTGCTCAGAGCCCGTCTCGCTCAACGCGGTGCCGGATTCGAGGCCAAGCTCGGTGAACTTGCCTTTGCCGTCGTTGCGGTAAAGAAAGTTAGGCAGCGTGTCGTTGGCCACGTAGATGTCAGGCCAGCCGGTGTTGTTGAAGTCGGCCCAAACGACACCGAGACCGTAGTAACCGTGCGGGTCATCCACGCCGGCGGCCTTGGACACGTCGGTAAACGTGCCATCGCCGTTGTTGTGGAACAGCGAATCCCCCGCGCCCTTCAATCCCCGCGGTCCGCAATAGACATCGATACCGCGATATTTGCAGAGTGACTTGCCGCCAAACGGGGGCAGATGGTCGAGTTGGAAGTCAACATAGTTAGTCACCATCAGGTCCACGAATCCGTCGCGGTCGTAATCTCCGAAAGCCGCACCAGCAGACATGCGACCGTCCGCAACGCCGGCTTTCGCGGTGAGATCCGTGAACGTGCCATCCCCATTGTTGCGAAACAGAACATTTCCGCCGAGACACGTCAGGTACAGATCTGGCCAGCCGTCGTTGTTGTAGTCGGCCACTGCGCCGCCCATGGCGAAGCCAGGCGCCGCCAGGCCTGACTTGTCCGTCGCATCGCTAAATGTGCCGTTGTGGTTGTTATGGTAGAGCGCTCCGCGAGCCGATTCCTTGCGCAGGGCCATCTCGATGGTGGGCGCGTTCGTGAAATAGATGTCCAGCCAGCCATCGCGATCGTAATCCCACAGAATGACGCCGCCGCTCATCGACTCGACAATGTATGTGCTCAGCGGATTGGCGATATGGCGGAAACGGATACCTGCCTTCTCCGTGACGTCCTCCAGTTGCGGTACCGGACGTCCTTTGCACTGAACCTTCCTGGCGTTCGGCGGCGGAGGAGGCGCGGCCGGATGCTGCTCCTGACTCAAAGCCATCGGTGCAAGCAGCACCGCTGCGCCGACGAGCAGGACGCGAATGCAAAGTAATGGTTGCGGATTCAATTGCTGTCCGTCGCGCTCAAGTTCATGGCTTCTTGTCTTCCTTCTTTTGCGGAACCTGCCCGGGGACAGTAGTCCCCAGTTCTCGCAGAGCCGCGCGAACCGCATCATCACCCGGGGCAAGTGCCAGCGCCTTTCGCAATGCCCGGATTGCTTCCGGCTGGTTCCCGGCGCGATAGGCCGTGAACCCGAGATTGCGCATCAGGTTGGGTACTTTGGGATCCCATCCCTCCGCTTCCTGGTAGTGTCCGAGAGCTACGGCATACTGCTCCTGCATTGCTTCGACCGTGGCCAGATCACTGAAGGCGCCGCCCAGAACAGAACGCAAGAATTCTTCCTGGGCCGCTGCCTGTCTCTTCTGGCCCTGCGTCAGCTTGGCGTGCGACAGCGCGTTGCTGCCTAACGGCGTGGCCGCATCCTTGCCCGTTCCCCCCAGAGGAACCGGCGGCTCGTTTTGCGGAAGGCTGGGGACATCGGCTGAAGAAACTCCGGATCCACCCGAATCACCCATGCCACTCCCTTCCTGGTTGTCGGCGATGATGTTTTGCTGAATCGCGCGCGCCTTTTCGAAGTATCGCTCCCCTTCCGCTGCTCTTCCGGAAGCAATGAGGATCCGGCCAAGACTGGTGTAGGCCTTCCGGATATCGTTGTGAGCGTCTACGCCGCTACGTTCGGCGAGTGCAATTGCCTTCCGGAACAGCCGCTCCGCGCGCTGATTTTCCTTGCGGCGGTAGGCATTCAGTCCCAGGTACAGCCAGGCTTGCGATGAAGACGGATTCAATCTCGCCGCCTCCCCCAGATAGTGATCCGCCTCCTGCGGCTGGTTCGAACTGAACGCCATATAGCCCAGGAGATAGTTCGCAAAAAAATTTCCAGGGTCGATTCGCAGTTGCTCGAGAAATTGCCGGCGGGCCTCCGGCGTGAGCACCCATTCGTTCCGCATCAAGTAGGTCAGGCCGAGAAAGTAGTGGCCGTTTGGAACTTTGGGATCGAGTGAGAGCGCACGCTGAAACTCCCGGATAGCGTCGCCGTACAGGGTGGCATTTCGATAAGCGTCGCCGAACAAGAGATGCAGGCCGCTGCGATCACCGGACTCCACCGTCATCTGCTGGAAAATGGCCGCGGCCTTTTCCTTCTCTTTCAATCGGAGCAAACAACTGGCGAGACCGTAGCTGGTTTCGCGGTCGGGACGAATCTCGAGGGACTTCTGGAAAGACTCCACCGCGGCGCGGTAGTCCTTTTTCTTCATCTGCGCCTGGCCCTGAATGTTCCAGGCCGTGGCGTTGCGCGGATCTGCGGCAAGAGCCTGGCTGATTTCTTTGAGTGCTTCGTCCAACTGGCCGGTAAACAAGTTGGCAGCAGCGAGATCGACGTGCGCATCTGCAACATCCTCGAACTCGAGGGACCTGCGGGAGAACCTGGCGGCCTCGGGATATGCGGCTTCAAAGAGGCGCAACTTTCCCATTTCGCGGAGTCCGAGGGCGACTATCTTCTCGCTGGCGGCAGCGGCAGCGGGCAAGTCACCCGCCTCCTTCGCCGAGTTCGCAGCGGCAAATCGCCGGTCAAATTCGTCGAGTGGTGAGGCGGGCTTGTGTTGCGCGCTGGCTTGCAGGCACCCCAGAACGGCAAGCAGGAAAAGGCCCGCGCCACGCGCAGACCGCCTCCAGAGAATGACGTTCGAAGACCGGGAAGGTAGGGTGTGGATCAAAGCCGTAATGTCCCAGGTTGGTACCTAAAAGTACACGCTTGGTGGCGAGCTGTTCAAGTCGCGGGATTTGGCGAGAAATCGTCATTGCACTCAACACCCCTGTTCTCTGGGGTCGGCCCGGTCAATGAGTGCTAACGCCTGTTAGCGGCACCCATTCGATACAATTACGCAAAGCTCAATGTCTGCACGCATTCGATTATCCTTGCTTCCCGTTGTTGTTCTGGCCTGCGCCACGCTGCTCTGGGGCGCAAATGGTGCTTCGGGCTGGTTCTCGCCACATTGCGACGGGGCCTCGTTGTATCTCTCAAATGTCGAGGGCCTGTCCTCGGGCGAGAAACTCAACTTGAACTTGCGACAACAATTCACATGGAGCACTTATCGTCCGCAAGAAACTTGGGAAAACGTCTTCGCCGAACGATGCACACCGGAACGAAAATGCGAATCAGCCACTCGCGCAAGAATATGGCTGGACAAAGGGAATCCAAACGACAAACGCGTTTCAGGGAAATATGAGGTGGACTTCGGCGCACTTCATCTCGCAGGACAATTTCACCTCAAGTACCGAAAAGATAAGAAGTGGATTTGTGAATGACAACGCTTGTAGGATGCTGGGATGGATTGACTGGCGAAATATCGCGATATCGCTCATTGAGCCCGGAACAGGCGAATGGAAGGCGCAAGCTTGCGACATCGCCTGTTCTCGCCAGTTGACAACAAATCAGCCAGAAACTTCGGTAACAGCGACGACCGTTCGCCATGTGGAACAATTGATGGGGTATGAAGCGAAAGCTGCTGCTGGCGACGGTCTGTCTCGTGGTCATGCTGCCGTTCAGTTCCGCTGGTTGTCTCTACCGTTACCACAGCGCGGCTTGTAAGCAGCGGAGAGCCGTATACAGTGCGAGGGTGGAGAAACTTAAGCGCGATGCTCATGGGAAGCTCAGGGTCGGGACGAAAAAGAATGCTGTGATCGGTTTCTTTGATGAAAACGGTATCCCGTGACCTTCAACCGCCATGAGGCGAGTGGAACAATCTACACGACTGGATGCGCCCCTTCGGGCTGTGGATCAGACGCCGCGCTACTGGGGTTGCGAGTGGAGGTAGATGAGACTGGCACCGTTGTCTCTGAACCAGTTGTCGGCGCTCTCTATACCAACTGCCTGTAGCATTCTTGCCCCTGAACGCCCCCCAACTGTTGAAATATCGCGATTGCGCTCATTACCGAATGGTCCTGAGTGTAATCGCTGATTTCAACAGTTGAGACAGCTCTAATTCATCCACTTCGCAAAGCCGGTGTAGGTAAAGCGGAAGAACCAAAACGTAGCAAACGGCAAATTCAGGTTCGGGTCAACGCACATATACAAAATCGGAAGCATCTCCCCTACTGCCGGGAGTTCAGCCTGCGATGTCGCTTTGCCGACGTACTCTTTCCCATCCGGTCCAAGGAAACGGTATTGCACCGCATAGAAATGCCCTGCCTCTGAACCCTCAGCCCTCTCCCAGTGCGTGACTGTCGCGGTGGTGGTTGCGCGGCCATTAAGCAAGGCGCGTTCCTTTCGTAGCCGGTGCAGCGCGGTGCCAGCTACGCAAAGGGTGATAGCGACGGCAATCCAAGTTGTTACACCGTGTTCAACCAGCGCGATGCTGACCGGTATCAGCACACCCGCAATGAAGGCGAGCGCAACAACTGGGCGGAACTCCGCCGCGCCACGACCCTCGCTTCTTGCAGCAACAGTGTGTGATTCGGGCTGGTTTTGAAGAAGTGGCATGAGTCACCATGCGCGTACCACCAACGCTCAGGATTATACGGTGGGAAATCGACCAGCTACATCAAAACGGGGTCAGTTGGTGCAAAATCGCGATAGCACAAGTTTGCGCTTTTCTTTCGCCTATCTGGCGAACAAAAGGCGCACACTTGCGCTAACGCCTGATAACATCAACTAGGAGTTGCACCCACAGGCAAGTGCCTTTGCCTAAACAAAGACGTCACCGGGTTGAATGGAAAAGCTCTCGTATTCCCGGGAGTCATCGAAGATCGTCAAGACGCATCCTGATTCAAAGCGCAGCGAAAAAGAACGTGGTGCATCGAGCGAGAACCCGTTAACGCTTTGGCCCAATAGAACGTGGACGTAAAGCGCATCCCGTTCGGCATTTGGTTTCATTTCGTCGATCAATGAGCCGACTGTATCCCTCAGCTCCCATTTTCCTTCCACTGAGATCTTTCCGACAGGGTGAAAGTGGAATTGCACTTGGCCCTCTCCAATGCACAGCTGGATCAATACAGCACCCTTAAAGCAAGATAAATCCAAGTCGGCTGGAACTCCATACATAGGCGTGTTCTTTCTGGGAACGGTCTGTTCACTTTAGCGACCCGGCACCGTAATGGCAACTTTGTAGGGGTCTCCAATGCAACTGTCGAAAAATCGCGATTGCACTCACGGCCCAGAGCACCGCTGCCGTGGAGGAGGCCCCCGGGGCCGGGTTTGCCGTAACCAGTTTACGACAGTCTTCGCGCAAGATTGTGTAATCTGGAAGTGCTAACGAGCAGTTCCGGCCCCGGCTGATTGCAGGCCGCTCCCAAGCCTACTTAATTTCCCGCAAGCGGCCGCTGCTGACGTCATAGACGAATCCTCGCACCGAGACCTCTTTGGGAATCCATGGATGGGTGCGCAGTTTCTGTATCTGGTGCCGCACGTTCTCCTCGATATTCTTGAAAGCAAAAAAGAATGCCGGAGCGATGGCCGCGGTCCCGGTGCGGTTCTGGATTCGCGTGCGTAACTCCTCCTCGCTGGCATGCATCAGGCCGCAATCGGTGTGGTTGATGACCATGATTTCTTCTGTGTCCAGCAGGTAGTGCGATACCAGCAGCGAGCGCAAGCTGTCGTCTGTCACAATGCCGCCCGCGTTGCGGATGATGTGCGCGTCTCCGGTCGTCAACCCTAGGGTGCGGATGGAAAGCCGCGTGTCCATGCAGGTCAGAATGGCAAGCTTGCGGGCCGGGCGCGGAGTCAGGCGGCGCAACTCGTGGGTGCGTGAGTAGATTTCGTTGGCTTCCAGAACTTCGTCGATTACGCTCATGGCCAGCCCAGTCTAGCAAAGCCTGAGCGCGCTCCGTAGCGGGTCAGAGTCCGAAATCTTTAACCACCAAGGGCACGCAGGTACACAAAGGAAAACCATTCCAAGGCTTCGTGACACTTTGTGTCCTTCGTGGTTTATGCACTTTGCCTTGATTCACGGCTGGCTTGTGAAAGGCAATGATCAGATTCTGGAAGGGGTCTGCAATCGATCCCGGGCGCAGAGACTCAGCAATCCCAAAACAACCAGCGGAATGCCTAGGCTCGTGTAGAGCGGGACGGTCCAGGCTTTCTGCAGCGAGCTCGGGGACACAAAGCGCGAAGCCAGCATCAATCCGCAGGACGCCAGCCACGGCCAGCCCACCACCAGCAACCCCACCGCGCATGCCATGCGAGTAAGGCTCCCCCGGCTCCACAAATCTTTCCACGAGTTCGCGATCAGAAATACCGCGGGCAGCAGAAGCACCTGATTGTAGGGCGCGAAGCTGGGAACGATCACCAGGGTCACCGCCAGGACCAGCGCCAGCATGGTGCTGAAAGCTGCTGAATCGTGGGGAGCGCGCCGGACCTTCCATCCCATGATCATGACCGATAGCACTGCGACTGCGGCCAGGATTTTTCCCAGCCGCGGCGTGGTGAGCACGTCCAGCAGCGAACCCGCGCCACCGGTGTACTGGCGATAGGCGGCGACCGCATTGCGAAACTCCTTCATCCACCCCGGCAGGATGTACTCCGACGCGGCCAGAAAAATTGCCATGTTCAGTGCGAAGCTCCAGACCAAACGCTGGCGACGGCGCCAATCGCTCAGCGCCCACAGCGTCAGCCAGCCCGCGACAGGCAGAGCAAGTTGCGGCTTGATGGTTGCCAGGGCCAGCAGAAAACCCGCCAGAGAAAAATATCCAGCCACCAGCGCGGCGGCACATCCTGCAAGCACCGCGCTCACTACCAGGGTCAGTTGCTGCAGCTTGATTCCCTGCACCACGGCGTAGCTGCCAAAGGTCAATACGATGATGATCGCGGTCGATGCGACTGAAGGCCGCCAGCGCACCACCCGCAGCCACAGCAGCACACTCGCCAGCGTGAGGATGACCAGCAGCCAGCGGAATCCCGTCTGCACCACGGGAAAGGGCAAGCCGATGGTCGGCGCCAGCAGAAAAATAACGTGCAGCGGGTAGGCAAATCCCTGCTGATCCTTGGGCTCGCTGAACCGGGGATCATCCATGCGCCCGGGGTCGAGCGGGCGCCCGTAGTATCCGGTCTGGATTTCGCGCGTGACTTCGGGGCTGTATGGGTCGCGATGGTGCAGCAGCAACTCGCGCGTCCCCAGCCAGCGGGGATAGAGATCAGACAGATTGCCACGCGGACGTCCGTGGGCCGCGGCGTCCGCTTTCTGGTACGGCACCAGCACCCATTGCACATAGAACCACATGCTGGCGGCGGACAGCAACGCCAGCAGCAGCCCGAGTCTGGAATCTTTAAGCAAGCGCGTGAAGGAGGTAGAACGGCTCCATGTTACAACTTATGCGAGCGAACTTCCGTTGCGATTGCGAATCTGCATCTCCGCGATGATTGGAGTGGCGAGTGCGGCGTTCTGCTATTTCCTGATGCTGCATTTCCACCAGGGAGCCGCCGATTTCGGCTGGGCCGTGCGCGCCGCTCAGCACGTGCTGGCGGGTCAGAATCCTTACGACACTCCGCTCGAACAATATCCCCTGACCGCCGCATTTTTTGGCGTGCCCTTCGTCTGGTTGCGCCCTGAGATAGCGGCCGCGCTCTTCTACGGCATCAGCTCTGCCCTGCTGGCTTTTGGCATCAGCCGCCACGGCTATCATCGCCTACTGGTCTTTCTGGCCTATCCCTACTGGGGAGGCCTGCTGGCGGTGCAGTGGTCCACGCTGATCTTCGCCAGCGCCTTCTTTCCTCTCTTGCTGCCCGTCACCATGGCCAAGCCCCAGCTCGGGTTGCCGGTGGCACTTAGGAATTTGAGCCGGCGCGGCGTGGTGGCGTGCGCCGTGGTAGCACTGCTGACGCTGATCGCCATGCCGCGCTGGCCGCTGCTGTGGCTGGGACAACTGAGGAACTACGAGCATTTCATTCCGCTGCTGGTTATGCCGGGACCGTTGCTGGCCCTGGCGCTGTGGCGCTATCGCGACAAGGATGCCTGGTTTCTGCTGTTGACCGCGCTGATGCCGCAACGCTGGTTCTTCGACGCCTTCATCCTGTGGCTGATTCCCAAGTCGCGCCGCGAAATTCTCTTCACCGCCGCCCTGAGTTGGGGAGCGGGCATCTGGCGCTGGTATCACATCGCGCACAGCTTTGCGGAGGTGGGAAGGTACACCGTGCTGTTCATGTACCTGCCGATGCTGGCGGTAATACTGCTGCGCCAGTTCGCGCGCGAAGAGAGTCGATCAGACTGATTGTTTGTGTGGGTCGGACACTCCTGTCCGACGCCTTTGACTTTGGTGTTGACTTTGGTTTTCTGTTTTGACCTTGGTTGTGCGTTCTGTAAATGCTCCTGAAGTTCGAAAGCAACAGCAAAATCAAAAGCGTCGGACAGGAGTGTCCGACCCACACCTGCTTAACTAAACGAGTCGTTGAGAAGCAACCAGGCGGCCGGGTAGCACCACCGGGCTATACTCCACCTATGTTTTTGGCTCCTCGCGCGCCTGATACCTCATCGCTCCGACCCTTTCTTGTCACCTTTCTGGCGGCAATGATGGTCCTGCACGCGTGGATGTTTTTCAGGCTTCGGCGAGAAATCGCAACCGGCTACCCGGACTTTACAATTTTCTATACCGCGGGTAAATGCATTCTCCGGGGTGATGGCCGGCAGCTTTATAACCTGGGAACGCAATTCGCAATCCAGCGTGAGGTTGCCTCAGCGGTCAAGCAACGCGAAAATGCTCTTCCCTATAATCATCCGCCGTTCGAGGCGTTGCTGTTCGCGCCTTTGGCCCGCCTGCCCTATGTTGTGGCGTACCTGGTGTGGGCGGTATTCAACCTTGCCCTCATTCTGGGCCTATGGATTTTGCTTCGGCCGCGCCTGCCCAGCTTGCACGCCTTTCTCCCGGCCTTGCCGCTGCTGGCAATGTTCGCTTTTTTTCCTGTCGTCATCGCATTGCTGCAGGGGCAGGACTCCATCCTGCTGCTCTTTCTCTATGGCCTCGCCTTTTCGGCCATGGCGGCGGGACGCAATTTTGTCGCCGGAGTATGTCTTGGCCTGGCTCTTTTCAAGTTTCAGTTGGTTCTGCCCTTTGTGCTTGTGCTGCTGGTCAGACGTCAGTGGAGAGCCGTTACTGGCTTTGTCGTTACCGCTTTCGGGTTGCTGCTGGTCTCAGCTTCAGTAGTGGGTTGGAGCGGCGTCTTGGCATATCCCGGATTTGTGCTTGGTTTGAGTCGCAGCGGCGCGCAAGCGGGTATCGATCCGCGGGCTATGCCGAACCTGCGCGGTCTGATTGATGGAGCATTACACCTGGCAGATCCGCCCGCTACACTGCTGATCGTCGCGCTTTCTATTGTGCTCGTGGCGCTGGCCGCGCTTTGGTGGCGTGGGCAAGCTGGGCGTCAGTTCGTGCTCGGGTTTTCGTTATGCCTGACGGTCACGATCATTACCAGCTACCACATGCTCACGCACGATCTTAGTCTGCTGATCCTTCCTGTCCTGCTGCTCGCGGAACTGCTCGCCTCTGGTGAAGTCGTTGGATTGGCCCGCCGCCTCCTGGTCGCGTCAATCGCGGTTCTGTTTTTGACGCCCTTGTACGCAGTCCTTGAGTTCTGGTTGCAGGAGATGAATCTGATGGTGTTTGCGGTGGCCATGTTTGCGGCGGGTACCGCAATTGCGCTGTCCTCAAAAAGAGTCGCGGAGCATGCTGCATAACGCGCGATGCAGGTGGCCTCCAACCCGGTAACCACGAAGGACACGAAGGTACACAAAGAAAACCCTTGGGACTGGGGCCTTCGTGGTACTTCGTGTCCTTGGTGGTTATCTGATTTCCAAAACTCCAGAGCAACACCCAACACTGTCGGCGGGGACGAGCGGTATAATGCGCCGGTTCGCAAATCGCAAGACTTGAATCTCACAGGCCGGCGGTCACCTTGCCACTGATAGAGTCCGCGCTCTTCCGCTGCCGGCAAAACCTGAACCTCCTGGCGCGAAAGCGCACGCTCACGGTAATTCTGGTGGGCGTGCTTACCCTGGCGATTCGCGCATGTCTCTTGCCTCTTCTGCCCATACCCAAGCCGCACTTTCAGGATGAGTTCAGCTATCTGCTGGCAGCGGACACGTTCGCATCCGGCCGCTTGACCAATCCCCCCCACCCGATGTGGGTGCATTTCGAAAGCGAGCACATCCTGCAGCAGCCGACCTACATGTCGATGTATCCGCCCGCGCAGGGTCTCGTCCTGGCCCTTGGTCAGGTCATGGCCGGCATCCCCTGGCTCGGAGTCTGGCTGAGCGTGGCTGCGATGTGCGCCGCTGTCACCTGGATGCTGCAGGCGTGGTTTCCTCCGGGGTGGGCGTTGTTCGGAGGGCTGCTGTGCCTGATGGGACAGGGCATCTCCAGCTATTGGATGAATTCATATTGGGGTGGCGCGGTGGCCGCGACCGGGGGAGCCCTGGTCCTGGGCTCCTTTCGGTGCATCCTGCGATCGCAAAGACCGCGCGACGCTGTGATCATGGGATTCGGCCTGGCCATACTGGCGAATAGCCGGCCCTTTGAAGGTTTGCTGTACAGTCTTCCCGTGGGATTTTCGCTGGCGTTCTGGTTGTGGAGGCACCCTACGCGATCCCGTTTGACCCGGATTGCGCTGCCCCTGGTGTTGGTTGTTGGCTTCGCGGCAGTTGCGACTGGTTACTACAACCGTCGCGTCACCGGCAACGCGTTGGAGATGCCGGAAGGGTTGAATCGTAAAACATACGCCATTGCGCCGTTATTTCTCGGTCAGCGACTGCGTGCGGCACCGGAGTATCGAAATGTCCAGATGCAGAGATTTTATTCGGACTGGGAAGTTTCGAGGTATCTGAAAACTCGTACGCTTCGAGGATTGGCACGGGAAGAATGGGCCAAGCTGGCAACTCTGTGGTGGTTTTTTCTGGGCCCTGTACTGCCAATTGCGCTGCTCGCCCTACCTCGCATCGTTCGCGATCTCCGCATGAAGCTTCTGCTGATTACCGCCATCGTTACACTTGCGGGCCTAGCCGTTGAGGCCTGGCACCAGCCTCATTATTTTGCTCCCCTGACCTGTGTCGTTTATGCCGTAGTGATTCAAGGACTGCGCCACCTGCGGCAGTGGCGCCGAGCCGGTACGAACCTCGGACGAGCACTCGTCCCCATCCTTGGCATCGCGTGTTTTGCCGCATGTCTCTACAGCATCCGCGCCGAATATCTCCGAGTGCCGCGGAATCCCGATACCTATCCCTGGCACTGGCAACGTGCCGAAATCCTCGAGAGTCTCCGCCATATGGGCGGCCGGCATCTCGTCATTGTTCGTGACAGTTCCAGCCACGATCCGATTCACGAGTGGGTTTACAACCGGGCTGACATTGATGAGGCGAACGTCATCTGGGCTCAGGATATGGGGAACCAGAACCAGGAATTGATCAGGTATTTTGCCTTACGGCGAGTGTGGTTGCTCGAACCGGGTGAACCGGGAACGGCGCGATTGTCGCCGTATCACTCTAACAACCAGCAGTAAGGCCAGAAGCAACAACGACCCCGGCGATGACTGGGTCCTTCTATCCCGCTGCGCTTGTGATCGCGAGAGAGCCACGACGCAGTTGCCCCACCACCTCCCACGCAAGCCCGGCCACAAGAAACAATGGGAGTACCGGCATGACCGCCAGGGGCGCGACCCAGAGACGGGAAGCAAGTGCAGGCAGCACGGGCGATATTAGCGCCAAAAAGATGGTCGCAACATAAGGCCACACCACGAGGCCCAGGGAACCCACCAATGTGTGCCTTGCCCAGCGTCCCAGGCCCCAAATTTCCTTCCTCTGCTTCAATAGGAACAGAACGGCGGGGAGCAATTGCAGATCCGAGTATGGCACCAGGCTCGGGGTCACCACCAGGGTAGTTGCCAAAGCCGAGACGACCACAAGGCAGAACTCGGCGGAAGAGGCGGGTGCGCGCCGCAGCCTCCACGCCAGATACACCGTACCAGCCATCACCGGCAACGCCAGAAGCAAACCGAACGGGCGGGTGAATACCAATTGCAGGGGCGAGAGACCATAGGATTTTTCCGGATAGACAAGGATGCCCCGGACGCACTGCGTTACCCAGCCCGGCAATAACAATTCCCCGGCCGAGATCAATACGGCCATGCTGAGGAGAAAACTCCATACCAGCTTCCGGCGCTCGCTCCAGGCCCCTGTGCTCCAGATGAAAAGACAGCCGGCCAGCGGCAAGACCAGGTGTGGCTTGATGGTGGCCAACGCCAGCAGAGGTCCGGCGAGGATGAGCCGTCCGCGACGCACGGCAAAACATCCCCCTGCGATCAGCGCGGCAACCAGCAGACCGAGGTTCTGCAGGTAGATCCCCTGCAGGGCGGGCATGCTGGCCAGGGTCAGCACTACCGCAAGAAATTGTTGCATCGGCGTCAAACGCCATTGCACGAAGTCCAGCCACATGGGCACGCTGACAGCGGTTAGAACCAGCAGAAGGACGGCGAACAACTTCTTCACCCACGGGAAGGGGAGACGCACCGTGGGCGCCATCAGAAAGACCACATAGACGGGATAATAAAAGCGTTGCTCAGCCGTATCCCGCCGCGAGTCATACTTGTGACCGCTCAGGCCGATCTGGATTTCCTCCGTGACCTCCTTGCCGTAGGGGTTGCGCCCGTTCAACAACAGTTCGCGGCTTCCCAACCAGCGGTGATAGATATCCCCGGGGTGGCCTTTCCAAACCTGGTTTCCGTAGCGCCAGGCGGCAAAGCCCACCAGAAAAATAATTGGGAGGAGATAAGAAGGTTTGCGGAACCGATCCACCTTGCCGGGAGTTTACCATCAAGCCAGTACTTCGAGCGATGCGCCTTCTGATCACCCGGGGGTGAGACGCTTCCTCGCTGAACACATCTTCCTGGTGACCCAATCGCAGCAGGCGGCAGATTAGTCTAGTGACGAAGATGGCGCCGATGCGGTTCATGAACCGCGATTGCGGGGGACAACCGAATACTTGTGTTCTGATTCATCCCCGAAAACAGTACACTCGGCTGGGGTGCCTGTAGCCGTTGCTTGTTTTTCGCCGCCATGACCAGGTTTTTACAAACTCGCCATGTATGCGTCGCCATCCTCGCCCTCGGCCTGTTCACCATGGCGGTGCGCGGCATGACAGACCCTGACCTCTGGTGGCACCTCCGCACCGGACAACTGATCCTGCAGAACCACAGCATCTTCCATACTGATCCTTATTCGTCCACTCGCTTCGGCCAGCCCTGGATAAACCACGAGTGGCTTTCGGAAGTTCTGCTGTTCGGCATCTACCGGCTGGCGGGATTCGGCGGACTCATCGTGACCTTTGCCGCCGTCATAGCGGCTGCGCTCTTCCTTGTGTTCCTGCGCTCGCCGGGCCGGCCCTATATCGCCGCGATCATGACGCTTTGGGGTGCGCTGGCCTCCGCCTCTACCTGGGGAGTTCGTCCGCAGATGTTTTCTCTGTTGCTCGCCAGTGTTTTCCTGGTACTGCTCGATGCCTCCGAACGACGTCCCCGGCTTCTGTGGTGGACCGCTCCCCTGATGCCTCTGTGGGTGAATCTGCACGCGGGCTTTCCCATCGGGCTGGCCTTCATCGCATTCTTTCTAATCGGCGAAGGGTTGGAAGCGGCGATTGGTCCGGAACCGTGGCAGAAATTCTTGCCTCGGCTCAAGCAGTTGGCGGCCGCATTCGCCCTCTGTACGGCGCTGGTGGCCCTGAATCCCAATGGCATAAGACTCTACTGGTACCCGTTTCAAACGCTGGGATCCGAGTCGATGCACCGCTTCATCCACGAGTGGTTTTCTCCGGACTTCCACGATCTCACCTACCTGCCTCTTCTGCTGATGCTGTTGGCTCTGATCGCGGGACTGGCCGCGTCTCGCCGATGTCCCCGGCTGCGCAACCTTCTGCTGGTATTGGCGATGATCCCGGCGGCGCTGCGCTCGATGCGCCACATCCCTTTTCTTGTGCTGGTCGTCGTCCCGGTGCTCTCCGAGATGGCCCAGACCTGGATCCAGGATCAGGGAGCCTTGCGATGGCCCAGTAAGGCGGCACTCGGGTTGGCTCCGCGAACGCTGGCTTTTAATTTGATTGTGCTCCTGGCCTTCACCGGCTTCACCGTGGCCCGGATCCGACAGGTAGTCGGTCGCCAGGGAGAAACGGAAGAGCAACATTTTCCCGCCGCCGCCGCCGCTTTCCTGCAGCAGGAGGAGCCTCCCGGCCCGATGATGAACCACTACAACTGGGGCGGGTATTTTATCTGGAAGTTGTATCCCCAATATCGCGTGTTCCTGGACGGCCGGGCCGACGTCTATGGAGACACTCTCATGAACGAATTCGGTTCCTGCTATCACCTGAAGGACGACTGGAGAAAGCCTCTGGAGACGTGGGGGATTCGCACCGTGGTCCTTCCGCCAGACGCTCCCTTGATTACCGCTCTCCGATCCAGCCCAAAGTGGAGGCAGATTTATGGCGATACCGAGGCCGTTATTCTGACCCGGGGCCAATAGGCTCTGCCCGGTACTTTGCCGGCAGGGAATCAAGTTAGATAATCCCATGGATCAACTTTGAGCTGCAAAACCTTGCACACTGAACATTATCATTCCCTCTGCATTTCGCAGTTTGCCCGCTCGATGTCATTCTCCGATTTACGGGCACCAAAGCGAGGGTCAACATGTTGAGGGTTTTAGCCCGGCTGTGGGAGGAAGATGGTCAGGATGTGGCGGAGTACGCGGTTATGCTGGCGGTCATCCTTGCCGTGGTAGTAGGGACTATTCGGCTGATCGGATCGAACACCAACAACGTCTTTTCCTCGGTATCCAGCGCGATTCAGTAGGTGCGGACATCTTTTTTTCTCCGACACGCGCAATAGAGGCATGGGCTGCAGGAGCAAACCACCAGCCAGTGCCTGGAGACCCCGCAAAGCCCCTTTTCGCCGAGAAAGCCGCTTGGAAATTGGCTCATTTGTCCGCCAGACGGGTCAAAAGGCCAGCATTTCGACTTGGCCTCGGACCAGCGGGCCGGCAACATTACCACTGGTGCAAGAAATTGTCGCTAAGCCGATGGCAGCGGGTTATTATGGGCATGGGTGTGCGGACCATCGCTCTGGTCGCGTGTAAGCTATTGATTCGGAAACAACAACGAAAATTGTATTGCAGAGCGCGAAGCGCTGTCCGAAGTTGCACCGGGACCGGCGTCACGCCGGGTTCATTTCATCCAAGGCAGGGAGGACAACACAATGAGAGCGAAGGCTATAAGTTTGTGGCGCGAAGATTCAGGCCAGGACATCGCAGAGTACGCGGTGATGCTGGCAGTCATTCTGGTGATCGTGGTGGGAACCATTCGGCTGATCGGTTCCAACGCCAATAACGTGTTCTCTTCGGTCGCCAGCTCGGTCCAGTAACGAAGATTCACTGCGACCGACCACGCGGGCTGCACTGAGGGCCCGATGCGGAGCGCCTGACGGTGGAAGCCGGGAGGATGCCCGGTTGGCGCATGCGCGAGGATTTGCCTGGTCAAGCCTCGCGGCGCGACACTGCCGCTCGGGAGTATCGACTCCAATTGGAGAATTGGGGAGTTCGCAGCAGCAGTCCGGCGATGCCGCGTCAACTCTGAGGAGAGGTCATGAATCGCACCCGGCTTTTGTTGATCGGCTTTGTGGCCCTCGCTTTGGGGGCAATCGTGAGCTACAGCGTCTACCGCACCCTGCAGAGCAAAACCGGGGGAGACGCGGCGCCCGGCGTCGAGGTAGTGGTCGCGGCCAATGACATTGCCGTGGGAGCCAAGGTCGGAGAGAACGATGTGAAGACGGTGCGTTATACGGCAGCCGACCTGCCCGCTAACGCCTTTCACCTGAAAACTTCCGTCGTGGGCCGGGGCGCAATCCTTCCTATTGCCAAGGGCGAATTCTTTCTGCCCAACAAGCTGGCGGGAGAGAATGCGGGCGCTGGAATGCCGTCTTTGATTCCGCCGGGGATGCGGGCGATCTCGGTACGGGTGAACGAAGTCATCGGCGTTGCCGGCTTTGTGGTGCCGGGAACGCGCGTGGATGTACTGCTCACCGGCAACCCCTCCGGCGCGCCCGAGCAGCAGACTACCACCGTGCTGGAAAATGTGGCCGTGATCGCCACCGGCCAGAAACTGGAACGCAACACCGTCGGAGAGCCCCTGGTGACACCGGTCATCACTCTGCTGGTTTCTCCCGATGATGCTCAAAAGCTCACCCTGGCCACCACCCAGGGCAAGATTCAACTGGCGCTGCGCAACCCGCTGGACACCAAACAGCAGGAACTGGCTTCAGTAAACACTGGGTCGTTGTACAAGGGCGTTCCTACTCCCGTGCACGTCGCCGCGCCGCCGCGGCCGCGGTCGATCAAACGCACCACCCCGGTTCCGGTGACCGCCCTGCCGTCCGGCTTTTCAGTCGAAGTGATCAAGGGAACAAAAAAGGACGTCACCAAGTTTCCGGAACAGTAAGCAATCCGAGGAAGAAGACATGTCGATCCGCTCCCGCAGGTGGGAGAAACACAGCGTGAAACCAAGCCCGAGGGTGCGATGGGTGCTGTCCGTGTTGTTCCTGCTCACGGCGACTATCGCGGTCTCTCAGCAAGCGCCGGCTAGGACCGCGGCGCCAGAGCCCACTCAGTCCCCCGCAACCCAGGTCCCGGGTCCAGAGGCCAGTTCCCAGGCTCCGCAAGCCGCGGCGCAAGGTGCCGCGCCCCTGCGGGTCATGGTGGGCAAGTCGCTGCTGATCAACACCACGGAGCGGCTCAAACGAGTCTCTGTCACCGACGACGCTATCGCCGATGCTATTGTCGTGACTCCTACACAGATCCTGGTCCATGGCCGGGCCGCGGGCGAAGTGTCGTTGTTGATCTGGGACGAACTGGAGCGCTCGCGCAGCTTCGACTTGCGCGTCGATGTGGATGTCACCGCCGCCGCCGAGGAAGAAAGGCGGGTCTTCCCGGACGAACAGATCAACGTCTCGCCGTCGCGCTCCGCCATCGTCCTTTCCGGCCACGTTTCCACCGAAGACGTGTCCAAGCGCGCCGGAATGATCGCCGAGGCTTACTCCAAGAACGTAGTCAACGTGCTGACCTTCGGTCCGGTGGGAGCCCAGGAAGTGCTGCTGGAAGTGAAGTTCGCCGAGGTGGACCGCTCGGTCATCACCCAGCTGGGAATCAATATATTCATGCCGGGGCTGGGCAACACCATCGCTGCCAGCCAGACGGGACAATTTGGCTCGGTCCAGATAGTCAGGCCGCCGGCCTCGACCAGCACCAGCAATGGCGTGAGTACCACCACCACCGTGGCGCCCACAACCACCATCAACGACTTTCTCAACCTCTTCATAGCCCGCACCGATATCAATATCGGCGCCGTGATCAAGGCCCTGCAGCAACAGAACCTGCTGCAGATCCTGGCCGAGCCCAACCTGATCGCGGTCAATGGCAAGGAAGCCAGCTTTTTAGCTGGGGGAGAATTTCCCTTCCCCATCGTCCAGCCAGGCGCAGGCTTTACCGCGGTCACTATTTCATTCAAGGAGTTCGGGGTGCAATTGAAATTTACCCCGGTGATCATGCCCAATGGGAATATCCATTTGAAAGTGGCGCCGTCGGTGAGCGCTTTGGATTTCGCCAATGCGTTGACGATTTCAGGATTCACCGTGCCTGCGTTGAGTACGCGCAAGGCTGAAACCGAGTTCGAACTGCAGGACGGGCAAAGTTTCGTGATCGCCGGATTGATCGATAATCGGGTGACCGATCTGTATAACAAGATACCGGGACTGGGCGACATTCCGATTCTGGGGAATTTCTTCAAAAGCAAGAGTGCGCAAAGGACCAATTCCGAGCTGATGGTGTTGTGCACGGCGCATCGCATTTCTCCCAGCACGCAGGCGCCGCAGCTGCCCGTCAATCCCAAGCCCTTTATGGACAAAGACAAGTTCGACAGCAAGCCGGCCGATGACAAGAAATGAAACGAATGACCTGCGTAATCTGCACGCTATGGTTCTGGCACGTAGAATGGTGAAGGAAGAGGATCAGTAGGGGGCCAGAAATACGATGCCCGAACTTTCTGTTGTAGTCATCGCCCAGGATAGCGAACAGCGTGCCGTGCTGCAGGTGCTGGTTGATGGCACCAGCGTGGCCCGCGTGGTGCACAGTTGCACCACTTATCCGGTTGTGGTCACAGACCCAGTCCTGCGCCGGGTGCAGAGCGCGAGTCCTCAGGTGGTCCTGGTGGATGTGCCGACGGACAATTACACACTGGCACTGCGGGCCATCGAGTTGATCCACCAGGAAGTCAGCGGCGCCGCCATTTTTGCGGTGGGCAGTATGTCCCAGCCTCAGGTGATCGTGAGCGCCATGCGCTCCGGCGCGCGCGAATTCATCGAGCGTCCCACCACCACCACCGACCTGCTCGAAGCCTTCGTCCGGCTGACCGCGGCACAACGGAAGGTTGACCGCGAAGGGCCCCGGGGAAAAGTCTTTACCGTAGTCAACGCCAAAGGCGGCAGCGGGGCCACCACCACCGCCGTGAACCTGGCTCTGGCCCTGCATTCGGCCCACGGCAATGTAGCGCTGGTGGACATTGCGTCCCTGGGCCACGCCGCCCTGCACATGAATCTGAAGCCTCAGTTCACGCTGGCGGACGCGATTCGCAACCTGCACCGCCTCGACAGTTCGCTGCTCGAAAGCTTCATGACTCGACACAGCGGCGGCCTGCAGCTGCTGGCGGGCGCCAATATGCCACTGGTGGTCGAACCCGCTACGGCGGAATTCGCGCGCCTCTTTGATTTGCTGGTCGGCCACTTCCGCTACGTCGTGGTTGATGCCTCTTCGCGGGTGGATGCGACCACGCGGCTGGTGTGCAATCTTTCGGAGACCGTGCTGCTGGTGGCCCATGCCGATGTCGCCTCCCTGTGGAGCGCCAACCGGATCCAGCAATATCTGGGCGAGACCGGAGGACGGGAGCGAGTGCGCCTGGTGCTCAACCGCTTCCGCAAGATCGCCGGCTTCAGCGAATCCGACGCCGAGGCGGCGGCGGGAGCCAAGCTGCTGTGGAAGATTCCCAATCAGTATTTCGCGGTATCGGGCGCTATCGATCGCGGCGTCCCGCTCATGCAACAGGCTTATAGCGAAATGGGCCGGTCCTTTGCCGGACTGGCTGCGGCTTTGACCGAAAACGACATCGATGTGAAGCGCAAAGCGTGGTCCTTATTTAAGACCGTGTAGGTTCAAGACAGGATTGAGGCAGGGTCAGGTTAGAACGTATGGCGAATTTGCAGACCTTCGAAAGAACCGAGTACCAGCAGGTCAAAGCCGATCTGCACCGCAAGATCCTTGACCGCCTCGACCTGGAAAAACTGGGGCGCACCCCCAACGACGCGGCGCGCGAAGAAGTTCTGCTGCTCATCCGGAACACGGTGAACAGCGAGGCCGTGCCCCTCAGCTTCGCCGAGCGAGAGCGTCTTGCGCGCGAGATTCTGGATGAAATCTTCGGCCTGGGCCCCCTGGAGCCCCTGCTCAAGGACCCCAGCGTCTCCGATATTCTGGTCAACCGCTACAACAAGGTTTATGTGGAACGGGCGGGCAAGCTCGAGCCCACCGGCCTGAGTTTCAAGGACGATGCTCACCTGATGCAGATCATCGACCGCATCGTCTCCCGCATCGGACGACGCGTGGATGAGTCTTCGCCCATGGTCGATGCCCGTCTGGCCGATGGCTCGCGCGTGAACGCCATCATTCCTCCTCTGGCCATCGACGGCCCCTGTCTTTCCATTCGCCGCTTTGGCCGCGATCCGGTCACCGCCCGCAACATGATCGAGAACAAGAGCCTGACCGAGCCCATGCTGGAGCTGTTGTCGGCCATGGTCAAGGGACGGCTGAACTTCCTGATTTCCGGAGGCACCGGCGCCGGCAAGACGACGCTGCTGAACGTTCTCTCCAGCTACATTCCGAATTCCGACCGCATCGTCACCATCGAGGACGCAGCCGAATTACAGTTGAAGCAGGAGCACGTGGTGCGGCTGGAAACCCGTCCGCCCAATATCGAAGGCAAGGGCGCGGTGCGGCAGCGGCAACTGGTTATCAACAGTCTGCGTATGCGTCCCGACCGCATCGTGGTGGGCGAGGTCCGCGGCGAAGAGGCCTTTGACATGCTGCAGGCCATGAATACCGGTCACGAGGGCTCGCTGACCACGGTGCACGCCAACACCCCGCGCGATGCGCTGGCCCGTATCGAGAACATGTGCTCCATGGCCAATCTCAACATTCCCGAGCGCGCCATGCGACACCAGATCGCGGCCGCCATCCATGCCGTGGTCCAGGTTTCGCGGCTCTCCGACGGCACCCGTAAAGTGATCAACATTTCCGAAGTAACTGGCATGGAAGGCGAAGTAATCTGCATGCAGGAGGTCTTCGTTTTCGAGCGCCAGGGAATTGACGAGACCGGGAAAGTGCGCGGGGGATTTCGGGCCACCGGAATCCGGCCCAAGTTTGCCGACCGGCTGGCCACGGCGGGCTGCCGTCTGCGTCCCGCGTTGTTCGAATCGCACATGGAGGTTTAGTCCAGGTGGCGTAGAGACTAGGGTCCTTCGGGTTGGGCAGGGCACGACCTTGGTCGTGCCACCAAGTGATTGGAATTGAGTCGCGCTTTAGCGCCAGTGGCTTCGGCCGCGAAGTTCGGTTGCTGACATCGTATGTTCATCGTGATTTCCATTGCGGTCTTTGTGGTGGTGGCGCTGGCCGTGTTTGTCGGCGCTTCCCTGCTGGACGAACGCAGCTCCAAGGCCCGGCTGCTGCGCGAACGGCTCTCCACCGTGCAGAAGGCTGGGGAGCGCGAGCCCAACCAGGAACTGGCCCTGCTGCGCGACGAAGTCATTGAGCAAGATCCCGGCGCTCGACAACCTGCTGCGCCGCTCTTCCAGCATCTCGAACCTCCAGACCCTGCTCGAGCAGGCCGACGTAAAGAGCCGCGCCGGCAACGTCCTGCTCCTGTGCCTGCTCAGCGGAGCCGGGCTGGGGCTGATTGTTCTGCTGTTCAGCGGTTTTCCCCAATTCGCCTGGCTGGGTCTGCTCATTGGCGCCTTTCTTCCCTACTCGTACGCCAACTACAAGAGGTCCAAGCGCTTCGAAAAATTCGAAGAACTCTTTCCCGAGGCCATCGACACCCTGGCCCGCGCCGTTCGCGCCGGTCACGCCTTCACCACGGCCCTGGAGTTGATTGCCAGCGAAATTGCCGAGCCGGTGGCTTCCGAGTTCCGCAAGTTGTATGAAGAACAGAAATTCGGCCTGCCGGTACGCGACGCGCTGATCAATCTGACCGAACGCATGCCCCTGGTGGACGTCAAGTTCTTCGTCACCGCGGTAATGCTGCAGCGCGAGACCGGCGGTAATCTTGCGGAAATTCTCGACAACCTGTCCTATGTGATCCGGGAGCGTTTCAAGATCATGCGGCAGGTGCGGGTGCACACCGCCCAGGGACGCATGACCATGATGCTGCTGATGGGGCTGCCGCCCATCATTGTGGTCACCATGCATGTCATGAACCCCACTTTTATTCAGCCGCTGTTTGACGATCCCATCGGACACCTGCTGATCGTGGTCGGCATCACCTTGCAGACAGTGGGATATTTCGTGATCCGAAGGATCATTCAGATTCAGGTGTAAAGCATGGCTCTGGCACTGGCAATCCTGTTGTTTCTGACCATCGCCCTGGTCGTATTTTCGTTCGGGGCCGCCGCCTACGCGCCTTTCTCGGTGCTGGGCTCGCGCCTGCGCGCCCTGGGCTGGCAGAAAGCGCAGCCCCAGGAAAAGCCGGCATTCAAGGACCGCCTGGAACAGGCGCTCGATCCCCTCAGCAAGGCCCTGCCGCTCTCTCCGAGTGAAGTTTCAAGAACGCGAAAATGGCTGATTCAGGCTGGCTATCGCGAGCCGCGCCACTTGACGATTTATGTCGGCGCACGAGTGCTGCTGGCCCTGGTTGGCATGGTGAGCGTGATCGCGGTCAAGGGCAGCCTGGATCTTCTCCTGATGATCGGAGTGGGTGGCTTTGGCTTCTTTATCCCCCGCTTTGTGCTCAAACGCAGGATCCGCAGTCGGCAGCGGCGCATCACCCTGGCATTGCCGGACGCTCTGGACCTCACCGTAATTTGCGTCGAGGTCGGCCTGGCGCTGGACCAGGCGCTGATGCGGGTCGGCGAGGACCTGCGCCATGCCCATCCTGATCTGAGCGATGAATTCCATCTGGTCAATCTGGAAATGCGGGCGGGCAAACCGCGCGCCGAGGCGCTGCGAAATCTGGTGGATCGCACCGGAGTTGACGACGTGCGCGCCCTGGTCGCCACCCTGGTACAGACCGACCGCTTCGGCACCAGCGTCAGCCAGGCGCTTCGCATTCACTCGGATTCGTTGCGCACCGAACGCCGCCAACGGGCCGAGGAACAGGCCGCAAAAACCACCATCAAGATGATCATCCCGCTGGTCTTGTTCGTTCTTCCCTCCATCATCTTCGTGACGCTGGGCCCGGCCATCATCCAGCTGTTTCGTATCCTGGCGCCAGGGGCACACTGAAAATGCCTTTGCTGCAAGGTCAAGCCCAGGAGTTGTGATGCCGGTACCGGGTCCCACGGGATACGCTCTCAATCGAACGCGCCAGGCTTACCTGGCACGGCACCTCCGTATCGCGGAGACCCATTGGTCGCGCTTTTGCGGATTGATGTGCAGCGATGCCGGCAGCTTCCCTGCTGGACAAGGCTTGTGGATCGTGCCCTCGCGCGGCGTGCACACCTTCGCTATGCGCTTTCCCATCGACGTCATTTACCTGGATAGCGACAAAGTTGTGGTTCACCTGGAAGAAAACCTGAAACCGTGGCGCCTTGCTCCAGTGCGCTTGAAGGCAACGTCCGTGCTGGAATTGCCCTGCAGTACTTTGAGTTCCACCCAAACCGCCATCGGCGACAAGATTGAAATTGCTTTGGGACAGGCAGGCCAAGAGTGAACGAAGCACCCAATTTTCTCGTGGAATGGCCGTCCCGGTGGGACGAGTTCCTGACCGCCATTGGTCCGGCGATGGGCAAGTCGCCCAAGCGTCTGGCTGGCGAGGCCCAGGTTGGCCTGTTTCCGTGGTGGGGGATTCTACTGTCCTGGGCGTTTGAACTGCTTCTGCTGGTTGCCGTCATCGTGATCCCGGCGAAGCTGGCCAGCATGCAGCCCTACGAGCCGCCGCCCAAGCCCAAGTACGACGTCATCTACTATTCCGGCAACGAACTGCCGCGTACCGAAGACGTTGGCGGCGCGGAGGCGGGCCGCTCCGGGCACTCCGGCGGGCGCGAGGCGCAGCATCCCACGCAAACCATCCGGGTGGCGCGCGGCAGCACGCTGCGGGAAACCGTGGCCGACGCGCCCAAGCTTGACCTGCCCAGGTCCAATTCCGCAGTCGCGAACTTGCTGGCCTTGAAGGCACTGCCCGGCCCGGCTCCGGCGGAGGGGAGGCGTTCTTCGTTACGGGCGCCGGTCCTGCCTCAGACCGTAGTCGCGCCCGCTCCGCAGGTACCCGACCAGCTGCGGGCCGCGCCTCAGCTGAACGTGGGAGCAGCTCCGCCCAGCGTCGCGGCGCCCCAACGCGAAGTCTCCACTCTTCGCATTCCCGGATCGAACGCAGTACAAGTGGTTCCGCCTCCGGTTTCTGCCCCGGAACAGCTGACGAACCTGAATCCGCGGCTCACCATCCCGGCGCCCAGGGTCGTCGCGCGGCCGCCCACCATGACTCGCGAGGTGGCGACGATGGGGCCGGATTCGGGCCGGAAATTGCAGAAACAAGTGGTTCCGCCGCCGGTCCAGGTTAACGATGACTCAGCTCAACGCCGCAACATCAGCGGCCTGGGCAGCGCTTCGGTCGTCCCTCCCGCCGTCCA
>CAWBPS010000008.1:0-129858 GCA_963790645.1 Terriglobia bacterium
AAACCATCTGTTATCAGCGCGGCTTCAACCTGCGTCTTCCGCTTCGCGGGCTACACTTTCTTGAGCCACGGCTGGTGGAGTCTCACCCGACCGTCATCATCCCACTTGACGACCGCGTCATCTTCGTTAGCTCGTTCAACTGTGCCGAATTCTCCTGTTGGCTTTCCGAAGTCGCCCAGACCCTCGACACGGTCCCCGGGTTTGAGCTCCTCGTCGGTGGCGACGGGTTCGGAGAGGCGTGGTTTCCTGGCGCGGTGTGAGTCAGGAATAGCCCCGGGATGCGACAGGGGTGGTTGAGAGGCTTTGCGGAGTTTTGGTTTCCGATTCTTGACGACAGGGGGCACGTTGGATTGCTTCTTTCCAGGAGGCCTTCATCAGCCATCTTCGGCGCAACGATTCATTTCCTCGACGGATACAGCATAGTCTCGAAAAGAACGTGTGCGATGCTCCAAACTGCACAGGTTTGACATTTAATTTGGTCAGGACTTTCGGCGCGGAAGCTCGTCTCGAAGAGCGATGCCAGCAATGAACTGGACTTCCAAAACCGTCATTGCAGGGATGAAACCCAACCTCCCACATCGCTCTATGAAGGAACTTACCCCGGGGACCGGGCCGGCCTGCCATTCGGCGAGCGCAACCGGAGATCAGTTGGTCAATATTACACAGAGTCTTGTTGGCCCGCTTGGTAGGCTCCGGTTACACGTCTGTGGAGGGGGTGAAGTATGCTTGCCGAAAATAAGAAGTGGGAACAACTGTATGAGCAGGCCGTAATGGAAGGTGATTTGGAGAAGATGCCAGAACGGATTGCCGCCACGCGTGAGGCGATCTCCGGAAGGTTGCGAGACCTGGAACACGACAGCGACCATCATTCGGAAAGACGCAGAATCGAAGATGCACTGTACGCCCTGGCGGTGCTTGAGCGCGAGATGAAAGGATGGTAGCAGACACCCGCAGGCCCGGGGTCCTCATGCCCTAACGGTTAACCGGTGGTCTGGGAACCTCCGGGTGTGGAAATGCCCTTGTCAGCCCTACACTCTGGCTCCTGAGCGTTCAAGACTGGGGGACATGCCATTCCCCCAAATAATTCAACGGCCCCTAGTCTCTCAACTCCTGATCATAACCTTCACACTTGTTCTCTTTTCCCTATCGACAATTTCCGCATCAGCTGGTTCGGGGAGCTACAACCAGCGCAATCGAACCATCTCAGCCAGTTCATCGAGCGTGGATTTCGGCAATATTCAGGTGGGTAGCAGCGGGACGCAATATCAAACCTTGACCAACGTCGGTCATTCGACGTTGACCATCTCCCAGGCCACCGTAAGTGGGACGGGCTTCAGTTTGAGGGGTCTAACGTTGCCCTTGAGACTGACCGGGGGACAGAGCATCACCTTCAGCGTCCTCTTCAATCCAAAAGTCGGGGGCGCGGTGAGCGGAGCCATTGCTGTAGTTTCGGATGCGTCGAATCCGAATCTGGCGGTCGCTCTCTCGGGAACGGGCGTCTCCGGGGGGCGGCTGACATCCAGTGCGGCCGTATTGGACTTCGGCAGCGTAACTGTCGGCACGAGCAAGACTTTGACGGCCACGCTTACCGCCAGCGGCTCAAGCGTGACCATCACCTCGGCGACCTCGACCAGCTCGGAGTTTCGCCTGGCTGGATTGTCGCTGCCCAAAACCCTTGCCGCCGGACAGAGCGCCCCGGTTTCGCTGACCTTCACACCCCAGAGCAGCGGTGCAACCTCCGGCAGGATTTCGCTCGCCAGCAACGCCGCCAATACACCGGTGGTCGAAACTCTGTCTGGTTCGGGTACAGCAACGCTGTCACATACGGTAAGTCTTCGCTGGAATCCCAGTACGTCGGTGGTGGCGGGATACAACGTATATCGCAGCTTAACGGCGGGTGGCCCGTATGCGAGGATCAACCCGGTAGTGGCGGTCAGCACCAACTATCTGGACAGTTCCGTTCAAAGTGGAAAGACTTATTACTACGTCAATACAGCGGTCAGCACGGGTGGGATAGAAAGCAAATACTCAAGCCCGTCGCAAGCCACGATTCCCAGTCCTTAAAGCAATACCTGATGAAGAAGGGGCGCAGCGTCCCATCGTTCGTAGGGCAGCCTTAGGTTCAAAACCATCGGAACAAGATCGGGTGAGCGCGTCTATCGGGATTTTTCGTCCAGCTTGAGGGTAAGCGAAAACGCCTCGACGCGGTTGCGTCCGGCCTTCTTCGCCCGGTAGAGGGCGGCGTCGGCGCTTTGCAGCAGGGTCTCGAGGGTGGTGTCCAGATCGCAACTGGTGACGGTCACACCCATGCTTACGGTGACGGAGAGTGCGCCGGCAGGGGTGACGATCGGGCCCCGGGAGACCAGACGCCGGATTTCGTCGGCGCGCCGCGCCGCGGTGTGCAGGTCGCAGCCCGGCAGCACCAGGATGAACTCTTCGCCGCCGTAGCGTCCGGCGACGTCGTAGAGGCGCAGGTCTGATTTCAGACGGCGGGCCACTTCGGCGAGAACGGCGTCACCTGCGGGATGACCCAGGGTGTCGTTGATCTGCTTGAAGCCGTCCACGTCCGCCATGATCACTCCCGCCGGCCGGCCTTCGCGCTGGGTGCGGACCAGTTCGCGCTCGAGCGAGGCCAGAATCTCGGAGCGGCTCAGCAAGTTGGTAAGGAAATCATGAGTGGCGGAAAACCTCAGGCACTGCTGCAGATCGAGAATCCGTTTCCCCACAAGGATGCGTGCCCGCAGTTCTGACGGGTCAACCGGTTTGGCTAGATAGTCGTCGGCGCCGGCCTCCATCGCGGTCAGGAGATTCTTTTTGCGGTCCTTGGCGGTCAGCATAACGGTGTAGATATAGGTCCCGTTTGACCCCAGGGAGCGAATGCGGCGGCACAGTTCGATGCCGTCAAAGCCGGGCATGACCCAATCCAGCAAAGCAAAGGTGGGAGCATCGGGGGCCTGCAGAATTTCCCACGCCTCGGTGCCGTTTTCGGCCGTCACAAAATCGAAGCCGGCCCCTTCCAGGCACTCGCTGACGCGCGCGCGGTCCAGCTTCGAATCGTCAACCAGAAGTATCTTCACCGGGTAAACGCCCCTGCTGATTGTGGTCATATTAATCGGCAGGTGCAAGATACCGGCCGGAGCACGGATGGGCTTGTACTTCCGCGGAAGCCTCTGAGCCTTCGGGTGCCCCGTCCAAGCTCCGCTTGGGCCGGGACTCTACTGCCTGCGCGGAAGGCTCCTTAGATCTGCGCCACCCCGCCGTCAACGAACAGTTCGCTGCCGGTGACAAAACTGGAATCGCTGGACGCGAGGAAAAGGACGGCAGTGGCAATCTCCTCCGGCCTCCCCATGGTGCCTCGCGGGATGAGAGAGACGAACCAGTCCACGGTCTCCTTGGGAAGGCCATCGAGAATGGGCGTATCGATGGTGCCCGGGCTGATCACATTGACCCGGATATTCCGTGCCTTGAGATCGACCGTCCAGGTCCGGGCAAAGGAGCGCAGCGCTGCTTTGCTCGCACAATAGGCGCCGAGGCCGGGTAAGCCTTTCACGCTCGCGATGGAGGCATTCATGATGATCGACCCCCCGTTGCTGAACAGTGGCAGGGCTTTCTGCACGGTGAACACCGTGCCTCGGACATTCACTCCAAAAACCTTATCGAAATGCGCCTCCGTCATGGCGCCGATGGGAGCAAGGTCTCCATAGCCGGCACTGGCGAACAGGACATCGATCCGTCCCTTTTTCTGTTTGACCGTGTCGTACAGTCGGTCAAGATCAGCGAGGCTCGAGGCGTCGCCCTGCACGCCGGTGACATTTTTGCCTATGGCTTTTACCGCTTCATCCAGCTTCTGCTGGCGGCGGCCAGTGATGAAGACGTATGCTCCTTCCTCGACGAAGAGCTTGGCGGTAGCCAGAGCCATTCCCGAGGTTCCTCCTGTGATGACGGCGACCTTGTCCTGTAGCTTGCCCATGGAACTTCCCTTCAGAGAGCAGCGCTGCGTGGGATTCGACTGTTAGATATCGATCGAAGTGGAATCGATGCAGAAAATGATGGTGCCTGGACACTGGAGGGTGCCCCGTCTAAGCTCCGCTTGGGCGGGGAAGTTTTGCTTCGGATGTAGAGTTCTGGTCTCCCCAAAACCAAAAACCCCGCCCAAGCTGAGCTTGGACGGGGCACCCTCGGGTGTCCAGGGAACGCTACGGCTACGGCCTTGCCGACTGTCTCTTGAGTTCTTCCCGGAATGCTTGTTCTCTCGCTGCGACATAGCTCTTGTAGCCCTCGCCGTCGATGAAAGGGTTCACCGCACCAGGCTTCATGCGGGCGAACTTGGCTTCCAGGCCGTAATAGTCGCCATGGGCGCCGAGAAACACATCGCAGGGCAGGCTCTTCAGCACCTTGAACGTGCGTTCATAATCCTGAGCAATTTGCGGATACTGTGTGTTGCCCACCAGTTTGTATCCGGGATTCACATTTGGACTGCCTACAATCACGACGTCGTATGACTTGCCGCCATCGCTGACTTTCGTGGTCCAGGTAGTGGTGCCGCGGGTGTGGCCCGGGGTGAGATGCGCGACCAGCACGGTGTCTCCCAGGCGCACTTCGTCACCATCGTGCAGCACGCGGTCCACCTTGGTGGGTGTGAAATGCGCACCCGACGAAGCGCCATACTGGAAATCAGCCTTGCCACCTGATTCGATCACCGGCACATCCGAGTCCATCACAAAATATCTGGCGCCGGTCATTTCTTTTATCCGAGCGCTGCCCGCGCAGTGGTCGCCATGGGCATGGCTGATGAGCAGGATCTTGATGTCGCTGAAATGAAAGCCAAGCTTCTCGACGCTGTCCTTGATGAGCGGAACCGAGCTTTCCAGGTTGCTGTTAATCAGGATGTGTCCCTGCGGTGTCGTGATCAGGTACGAGGCCAGTCCCTTGCTGCCCACGTAGTACACGTTCCCGATGACGCGGTGCGGCGGAAAGGGCTCGGTCCAGGCGGGGTCACTCTGCGCAGCGGCGCTGCCAGCCACGCAAAGCAGCGGAAGCGCGATCAAGAACCAGAAATCTTTACGCATGCGGCCGATCTCCCTCGAGCGGATTGAATATTCAAGCTCGGAGTGCAACATCGCCCAGACTGACGACATTCTCTGCAGGGAACTTCTGGCTAATCTGAACCCGAATTGTGTTTCGCGGAAGGACCGGGCTGCGGGATTGTGCACTCTTTGGGCGGGGTCGAGTCAGGCATGTGAGAGCCGTCCCGGTCCGACCCGCGTGAGAATCGTTCCCACGCAATGAACCTCTGAGAGTCGCCAACGGGCTCGATCCGTTAGCCGATCTTCTCCGCTAGCTCGATGATGATTCCCTCCGGGCCGCGAACATAGCAGAGGCGGTAGCTGTCCTCGTAGCGCTCCACCTCGCCGACGAGTTTAGCGCCGCGGGCTCGCAGGCCGGCAACCACCGCGTCGATGTCCTCGACGGCGAAGGCGACGTGGCGGATACCCGGCGTGTTCGCAGGCGCCTGCCGGTTGTCGCCGTGTTTTGACGGCGAATGGAACTTGGTCAGCTCGAGTCGTCCGTTGCCGTCCGGAGTCTGCATCATCGCAATGTCCGCCCGGACGCCCTCGAGTCCCACGACGCGGTCCACCCAGCGGCCTTCGACAGGCCCCTCACCCTGCAGCACGAGTCCGAGCTCGACGAAGAATTCAGTCGCGGCTGCGAGGTCGTTAACCACGATGCCGACGTGCTCCATCCGTTGGATAGCCATGTGCTCGATGGTAGCAGACTCGGGCCGCGGTGCTAAAACGCTGGCGCGTTTGCAAGATATGAAGGGATTGGGGCTTGATATTTCGCGAAAGTCTTAAGCGGGGCGGGAGTTTTCTTGCGTTGTTGTCCTCTCGAAATCAAAAGCCCCGCCCAAGCGAAGCTTGGACGGGGCACCCTCGCACTCGTGGGTTCAGTCGCTGGCGGGTTGGCTCTCGGTCAGCGGCGGGTAACGTGGATCGGGCGGCACGACCAGCCTTCCGGTCCGTTGCATGGTGTTGCAGTCGTAGGAATAGACCGCGCCACAGAGCAGGCAGGCCTGGTAGGCGGTTCCGTGGACGCCGGCGTGCGGCCAGGTGAACTCGTGCCGGCAGCACATTTCGATAAGCCGTTGCAGGAGGGAATTTGTCATGGCTGCTTTCGATTCCTTGGTTGTAACTGTTGCTGTACACAACCTACTACCAGTCGCATTCGATGCGAGCTTGTTTATTGGTCATCGGCGGCGGGAATTTGGACACTGTACCGTCTCATTACCCGGTTACCGAGGGAGGTGTAACGTAACTGCCCCGCTGACGATGGCGGGCGGAACTACCGGAATGCCTTGATTGGCGCGGGTTGGGTTACGGTAGTGGTGCAGAGTTTTGAGCCGGTCCGCGGGTCAAACGGCACGCTCTCCTGCAACGCAGGTCAGCAAGGCGGGCAGGAAAGCGGGACACCATGAAAGAGGGACAACATGCATAGTGCGAATGTGCCTGAGACCATGCGGCGCAGTTCGAGAGTGCCGATCACCCTTCCCATCGCCGTCACCAGCCTGGAACCGAGCGCGCCCTTTTCCGAAATATGCGAGACCCTGGTGGTCAGCGCGCATGGCTGCGCCATATTTTCTCCCACCCGGCTCGAAGCCGGCATCCCGGTGCAGTTCCGGCGCAAGGGAGGCGGAGCCGCCAAAGCGCATGTGGTTGACTGCAAGCCGATGGGCGCGGGCCAGCATGGCTGGCAGCTGGCGGCCAGGCTCGACCAGCCGGAAAATTTCTGGGGATTGGAATCATGCCCCGAAGACTGGGGGCGACTGCTCGAGATTCACTCTGACGACCCGCAACCTCCGCGCAAGCTGCCGCGAAGCGACAAAGCCCAACCCGGCACGCCCGGACTGAAGATTGTTTCCGAAAAGGGCCATGCGCAAGTGACCGACCACGACATGCGCGCCATTGTGGCCGAGTTTGTACAGCCCCTGCATGCGGAAGTGGTGGCGCTCAAGGAAAAGGTGGCGCAGGGAGATGGCAAGCGCAGCAAGTTCGACATTTCGCTGTCACATATTCCTCCCGAGGTGGAAGAGAAATTGTGGGTACGCCTGCGGGAAGACCTGGGGACACAAGTGCTGAAGCAAACCCAGGAGCAGTCGGCGCAGGTGCTGGGATCCGCACAGACCATGATCGAGCAGAACATCGTCCGGGCATTGGAAGGATTCCGGCAGCAGGTGGCACAGCAACTGCAAACCGTCCAGCAGAATGCACAAGGGCTGTCGGAAGAGATGGCGGAAGCGGTGGGCCAGCACTTCAATTCCAACGCGGAGAAATTTCAGAAACAGGTGGCGGACGCGGGCGCCCGGGCGCAGCACCAGAGCGAAGAACACTTCCGCTCGTTGCAGCAACGCTTGGGCCAGGAGCACGACGCCTACCGCCGGGAAATGCAGAAGGCGCAGGACACGGTCTCAGCCGAATCCTCGCGGCTGCAGACGCAAGTCACCGCTTTGGGCAGCCGCATCGTACAACTGGACGACACCGCATGCCGGCTGGAGTCCGGCATGGAGACCAGGCTCTCGCAGATGGCCAGCGACCAGATATCCGCAGCCCGGGTACAGCTGGAGACCGCGGTCGATGTAGTGCTCAAAGAGTTGGGTACGCGCAACGCCAAGGAACTCGACCGTCAACTGGAGGACGCGCGCGGAAAACTGAAGACTGTCCAGAAGGGAATCGAGACTTCGGTGTCCGACCTGGTCAAGACGGAAGTCGCGGCCAGCCTGCTGTCCTTCGGGCAGACCATGGAAGAACTGGCGCAGGATTCCGTGGGACGGTGGCGCACGGCGTTGAGCAAGGACCTGACTTCGGTGGCCCAGATTCTGGGCAGCGGATTTCAGAAGGAACCTGCATCGAACCGCGGCGAGCAGGAAGCGGAAGAATAATAATCTAACACCAGCGGCGGGCGGGACGCCCGCCGGACAGCCGGCGAGACGCCGGCGCTACTTTCGCCCCTCATTTCTTCAAGAGAGCGTCGAGCCCGGCTTGCGCGATCGCTTCGTCGATCTCGGACTTGGCGCCGCTGGCCGCGATTCCGCCCAGGGTCTGGCCGTCCACCTGAATGGGCAATCCGCCCTGGTTGGGGAAGAAATCCGGAAAAGCCATGACTTCCATATATCCCTTTTTCACTGCGTCGGCACCGTCCTTTGACGGGGCCCGGTAGAAGGCAGCGTGGCGCGCTTTTCGCTGGGCGAATTGAATCGTGTTGAGCGAGGCAGCGTCCGCTTTTTCGAGAAAAAGCAGATTGCCGCTTTCGTCCACGATACAGATGGTGACTTCAACATTCTGCTTTTTGGCCTCCGACTCAGCGGCGGCGACCATGGTTTTGATCGCGGCCAGGTTCAGATATTTTCGGGTGGGAAGATCGGCGGACGACGTGGCCGCAACCGATGACGCCGTCGCAGCCAGGCTCAACATCACAAAGAGAAGTTTGAACATGCGCTGGATGCTACCAGTTGGCTTCCTGGTTTTCCAGCAGTAACCTCGGGCGTCGGACTTCGGTCGTCGGACTTCAGACCTCGAACGTCAGACGTCAAACAGGCAGCGCGTGGAAAAACTTGGCGATGTCGCGTGCCAGCAATTCCGGTTCTTCAGCGGCGGCAAAGTGGGCCCCGCGCGGCATTTCCGTCCATTGCTGAAGGTTATAGCCACGCTCGATCCAAGACCGCGGAGGGAAAGGCGCTTCTTTGGGAAAGTGTGCGACGGCGCACGGTACGCCTACCTTTTCACCCGGCTTGAAGTGCAGAGGCGCCAGCTTCGACTCGTAGTAGAGACGACACGAAGAATGGATCGTCTCAGTCATCCAATCGAGGGTCACATTGCTGAGCAGTTCGTCCCTGTTGAATCGGCGCTCGACCTCGCCATCGCAGTCCGACCAGTCGCGAAATTTTTCAATGATCCATGCGGCCAGTGCGGCCGGAGAATCGTTCAAGCCATAAGCGCCGGTTTGCGGAGTATTGCGCTGCAAGTGGGCATAGGCGCCGGAGTCAACGTACCAGCGGTCGGCGTCGTCGAGAGCCTTTTGCTCAATGTCAGAAAGTTTCGTTCCTGACTCCAGATGCGGCCGGTAAGAGCCCGGGATGTAGTTGAGATGAATTCCGATGACCCGATGGGCATGGCGCAATCCCAGGATGGTGCTGACCGATGCGCCGAAGTCGCCTCCCTGCGCGGCAAAGCGCTCATACCCCAACTCCGCCATCAGGCCGGCCCACAGTTCGGCGATGCGCCACGTGTTCATGCCGGGACGCGTGGGGTGGTCTGAAAAACCAAATCCGGGGGGAGACGGCACCACCACGTCGAATGAGTGCGCGGGATCTCCGCCATAGCTGGCGGGGTTGGTCAGCAGCGGGACGATCTTGAGCATTTCGAGAAACGAGCCGGGCCATCCATGAGTCAGGACCAGCGGAATGGGCTCCGGCCCCCGGCCGGGTTCGTGAATGAAGTGAATGCCGATGCCATCGACGGTGCACCGGTAGTGGTGGAAGGAAGACAGCTCCTTCAGTTGCGCTTTCCAGTCGAACTCATCTCTCCAGTACTCACAAAGCCGCTGCATGAAGTTGAGATCGACGCCGTAGGTCCAGCCCGAGCCGGATATTTCATCGGGCCAGCGGGTGCGGGCCAGGCGCGAGCGGAGATCTTCGACCGCAGCTTCGGAATAAGGCAGAGAGAACGCTTCGATACTCAATGGCGCAACCTTGCCAGTCAGTACGGATAAAAAACCACGTAGGGGCGGGTGCCCTCACCTGCCCGGCCGGGCAAAGCCCGGCTAGTGTCTGGGCAGCCTAACGCCCGGCACATGGGATATCGGTCTAGACCGGCGTCCCGCAAATTTTCTGCCTGCCCACCAGCCCCCAGGCGAGCTTCGCTCGCCCGCCCGGACGAGGGCGTCCGGGCCTACGCATGCTCGTTTAGCATGGAGGCGTGACTGGCATGGAACATTCCCGGCACGTCGGACTGGCGCGCGCTCTTTCGAAGCTGGGCTACTGCTCCCGGTCCGAGGCTGCGGATCTCATCCGGGCAGGGCGGGTGAGTCTCAATGGCGCAGTCCGTCGCGATCCCGAGGCGAGAGTCCGCCTGGAGCGCGATCGAATGGAAGTGGACGGTCAGGCGCTGGCCACCGCCGCCAGGATTTATCTCATGCTCAACAAGCCACGCGGAGTCGTGACTACTGCGTCTGACGAAAAAGGCCGCCAGACCGTTTATGCGTTTCTGAATTCCGCGCTGCCCTGGGTGGCTCCGGTGGGGCGGCTGGATAAGGCGAGCGAGGGGCTGCTTCTGCTGACCAATGATTCGGAGTGGGCGGCGCAAGTGCAGGCGCCGGCGTCGCACTTGAACAAGACCTATCACGTGCAGATCGACCGGGTCGCCGACGCGGCATTGCTGGAATCAATCAGCCAGGGAGTCAGAACGGAAGCGGGCGAGTTCCTTCGGGTCTCGAGCGTTCGCGTCCTGCGCGGCGGCAAACGCAATACATGGCTCGAAATAGTTTTAGACGAGGGAAGGAACCGTCACATCCGGCGAATGCTGGCCTCGCTTGGGGTGGCAGTGCTGCGCCTGGTGCGGGTTGCGATCGGCCCTCTTCCCCTCGGGGAACTGCCCAAAGGGAGTGTGCGCGCGCTGACTGGAGAAGAGAAGCAAGCCGTCGATAAAGCCTTGCGCGAGCATTCCACCCATGCTGGAAGCCCGCCGATCGGTCCAGGTCCGCACCGGCATTCCCGTTAGCCGGGTCCCTTTTGCATCAGACCGTGACGATCACCGCGCTGCAGCGATTCTTGCCTACGCGCCGGTAACTGTGGCGGACGGCCGAATCGAAATAGACGGCATCGCCTTCCTCGAGGACGTACCGGTCCGAACTGATGATCAGTTCCAGTTTGCCATTGATCAGGTACAGCAACTCAACTCCGGGATGCTGGTGGGGGCGGACTTTTTCCGCCGGCACCATCTCGAACTCGGCGTAGAACGCGTTCAACTTTCGTTCACTGGCTTTAAAGTCCAGGCTTTCGAAGTTATAAGCGATTACGCTCGAGCCTGCATTCTCGGGAAACTTCAGGCGCTCCTGCTTGCGCACGATTGAGACCACGTGGCGCTTGCGCTCATCGGTGAAGAAGAAGTCCAGCCCGACTCCGAATACCATGGCAATCCGCAGCAGGGTAGGCAGCGTGGGAAACAGCTTTCCGCGCTCCAGTTTTGACAGCATGGCTGGAGACAGACCGGAATGCCTCCCCAGTTCCACCAGTCCCATGCTCTTCTTGAGCCTGAGGTTGCGCAGCTTTTCCCCGAGAGCATAGGGTTTAAGGCCCTCCACGATAGTGTTGTTCATCGAATGTCGCCCCGTTTTCTCTCCCGGAAACAAAGCAGAGTTTTTTTGACTGCCAGGCAAACCACTTCTGCATTTTCGCTCGTTTTCACCACAAGATAAGTATTGTGCATTACAGTTAATACATCGCAAGCGCAAACCGGCGCAAGAGCAAAGTAAGCGAAATCAAATAAAAGATCTGGAGAACAACATGAAAACATTGGACGTGGTAGCGGCAGTACTGCTGGTAGTGGGAGGCTTGAACTGGGGATTGGTGGGCATTGCCCGCTTCGACCTGGTTGCGGCCATCTTCGGCATGCATTTCGGCGAAGCTTCAGCGCTGAGTGCGGTGGTTTACACCCTGGTTGGCCTGGCGGGGTTGTACCAGGCGGTTGGGTTCAAGGCGATTCAACGCCGCTGGGGACATGAGTCCGTGATGGCCAGATAGAGACGGGCCAGTCCGCAAGAAAAAAGAGCATCACTGTTCAGGCAACGGGAAGAGGCCATTCGGTATCTTCCCGTTTCGCACTTGTCATGACAATTTATGGATGCGATCGAAAAACTCAGCCGGGATGACCGTATCACGGTGCGGAGGGCCGGCGCGCCGGACTCCGAGGGAGGCTGCGTGGTGTACTGGATGCAGCGAGCGCAGCGCGCCACCGACAATCCCGCCCTGGATGCGGCGATTGATGTGGCCAATGAACTGAAGAAGCCAGTGGTGGTTTTTCTCGCGCCGGTGCCCATTTATCCCCACTCCAACCTTCGCCACTGCCATTTCCTGGTAGAAGGTATTCCGGACATTGCTGAAGAACTGGCGGCACGGAGCGTGGGATTCGTTCTGCGCACTTATCCCGATCACAGTCTGCTGAAATTCTGCGAAGCAGTGCGGCCCGCGATGGTGATTGGCGATGAGAATGCCATGCGGGAACCGGAGCGCTGGCGAGTCAAAGTGGCATCCAGGATTCGCGTGCCCCTGTGGACCGTGGACGCAGATGTGGTCGTGCCCACGAAACTATTGTTGAAGGAACAATTTGCGGCGCGCACCATCCGGCCGCGCCTTCACGCCCTCTTGCCGCGGTTCCTGGTGCGGCCGAAGAATTTGAAAGCTCAGGTGCGCTGGGTTCCCCCGGCGCGGCTGCATTCGCTGCTGCCGCATGACGACTTGATGGCCGGATGGAAACTCGATCGGTCCGTTCAGCCGGTTCCGGGCTGGCCTGGTGGAAGCACGCGAGGCTTACGGCTGTTACGAGAATTTGTGAGGCGGCGCCTGGCGGACTATCCCGAGTCGCGCAATCGCCCCGAGCAACACTGCACGAGCCGGCTCTCTCCTTATCTGCACTTCGGGCACCTGGGTCCGCTCACGGTTGCGCTCGCAGTACAGCGCAGCGACGCACCCGCCCGGGCGAAGGAGGCGTTCCTCGAACAGGTGATCGTGAGGCGCGAGCTGGCGATCAATTTCGTGCGCTTCAACCCGGACTACGATTCCATGCAGTGTCTGGAGCCCTGGGCGCAACGTTCTTTGTCCGAGCATGCACGAGACCCGCGGATGGTCACCTACAGCGAGAAAGAATTGGAACAGGGCCTGACTCACGATCCGCTGTGGAATGCGGCCCAGAAACAGATGGTGCTGACGGGATGGATGCATAACTACTTGCGCATGTACTGGGCGAAGAAGATTCTGGAATGGAGTCCGTCAGTGGCTGTGGCCTACCAGCGCGCGATCCAGCTGAATGACCGCTATGAACTCGATGGGCGCGATCCCAACGGATATGCAGGAATCGCGTGGGCGATTGTGGGCAAGCACGACCGGGCCTGGGCGGAGCGTCCGGTGTACGGAAAAATCCGCTACATGTCGCTGGCCAGCACCGGGAGGAAGTTCGATTCCCGGCGCTACATCGAACAGATCGCGCGGTTGGAAGAGGGTACGCATGTCCAATAACCCGTGGCTTACGTTCGCGCTCTTTCTCGGCATCTGCTTCTCGGTTGCTGCCATCGGATCGGTGTGGACATCGACATCCGTGCGGACGTGGTATGTGCAGCTGCAAAAGCCTTCCTTCAATCCGCCCAGTTGGGTGTTCGGGCCAGTGTGGTCGGCGCTGTACTTCATGATGGCCTTGAGCGCCTGGCTGGTGTGGCGACATGCGGGATGGAGCGCACCCCGGGCGGCCTTCGTACTTTTTTTTATCCAATTGGGACTGAATCTGGCATGGTCCGGTCTATTTTTCGGTCTGCACCGCCCCGGCCTGGCGTTTGCTGACATCCTCGCGTTGCTGGCGGCAGTGGTCGCGACGGCTATTGTGTTCCACACATTTTCGGAGGCTGCGTTCTGGCTTATGGTCCCCTACGCGCTGTGGGTGATGTTCGCCAGCCTGCTCAACTTCGAAATCTGGCGATTGAATTCGGGACCCTCATGAGAATCCTGATCACAGGCGCGACCGGCTATGTCGGTGGCCAGCTGCTTCCGAGACTGGTGGAGGCTGGGCACGAAGTAACCTGCATGGTGCGGAACCTCACACGCCTTGGGAGCGGCCTGCAGGGTGCTCGAATTGTCGAAGCCGATGCTCTTCGTCCCGACAGCCTGCTTCCTGCTCTACGGGGAATCGACGCGGCGTATTACCTGATTCATTCCATGGGTGGCGGCCAGGCCGGTTTTGAGGAGCGCGACCGCCAGGCTGCGCAAAATTTTGCGTCAGCCGCGACGCAGGCGGGAGTGCAGCGGATCATCTATCTGGGCGGCCTGACCTCGCAAGGCTCACCCGTATCGCTTCATCTACAGAGCCGGCAGGAAACCGGAGCTGTGCTGCGCAAATTTGGACCGCCTGTGACCGAGTTTCGCGCCGGCATTATCGTGGGGAACGGAAGTATCTCATTCGAGATCATACGTTGCCTGACGGAGCGGTTGCCGGTCATGATCTGTCCTCGCTGGGTCATGACACGGACGCAGCCTATCGCCATCGGCGACGTGCTCGACTATCTGGTCGCCGCGCTCGACGCGCCTGGATCGACCGGCCAGATCGTCGAAATCGGCGGCGCCAGTATCGAGACCTATCGCAGCATGATGCTGACCTACGCGCAAATCCGCGGATTGAGACGATGGCTGCTGCGAGTCCCGGTGCTCACTCCGCGGCTGTCATCGTACTGGCTCAACCTCGTGACCCCATTTCCGGCGGCGATCACGCGCCCCTTGATTGAAGGACTGAAAACCGAGGTTGTTTGCACCAGCGACCAGGCCGCAAGAATCTTCCCCCAAATTGTTCCGATGGGTTACCGGGCGGCGGTGGAATTGGCCGTGAGTCGAACTGGTCCTGATAAATCTTCCCGCACGATGATTGGCCGCAGGGACTCGCACGTTTCACTCCGGCGTCAAGGTTACATTTGCGATGTCCGGCAGGCACGGATCAATGCACCCGCTGCCCGGGTGTTCGCGGTTTTGCAGGGCCTCGGTGGGAAACCGGGCTGGTTGTACGGCAATCTTTTATGGCAGATGCGGGGATGGCTCGATCGCAGCATGGGCGGCGTGGGGATGTCGCGAGGCCGCACCGGTGGAGCGCAGCTGCAGGCAGGTGATTGCGTGGACTTCTGGCGCGTCGAGGGTGTGGTTCCGGGAGAAGAAATTTTGCTTCACGCCGAAATGAAATTGCCGGGACGGGCCTGGTTGCAATTCATTCTGCTGGCCGAGTCGAAGGAGCGCACGCTTCTCAGATGCTGCGCCTGGTTCGAACCTCGCGGATTGGCCGGAGAACTTTACTGGGGATTGCTCTATCCGATTCACGTACTGATCTTCCGCGGCATGGTGCGGGCCATAGCGCGCAAGTCAGAAAGCGGCTTCCAGTCCAGTGCCGAGGCTTTTCAGGGAAGTTAGGAACCGGCGCGCATGAAGGCGCAAGTGCTCAGGGCCTTGGCAGCCAGTTCGAGCTGTTGCAGGTCGTCGAGAGTGAAGTCGGGCCCGGCGGAGACCAGGTCGAAGCCCTTGTGGCAGATCTGGACTACGCCCAGTGCCTGATTGGTCTTGTCGAGGATCGGGGCGGTCATCAACTTGTGAATTGTGGCGGGGTGAAGCTCCTCGCCTTTTTCCGAGGCGGGCTTGATACTCTCGAAGATGCTGGCATGCTTTACCCGGGTGAAGTTGTTGAACAGCTCAGTTTTTCTGGTGACTACGGTGTGGGCTGCAACTGCCGTAGAACTGGAAATAGGGATGGCTCCCGCGGTACTGAGCTCGAAAGGGCAAAGAAACTTCAGTAGTCCGTTCTCGAGGCGCAGCAAGGCAACTTCGTTCGGCCGTACCCCAAAAATTTTCCCGAGTTCAACGCAACATTGGTCGGGAGTGCCCGCCTGAGTCAGCTGGCGCTGCAACTCGGCCAGGTCGCGCGCGGGCGCCGCCGCCGCTGACCCATCCTTACCCGAAGGTCGCTTGTCTCGCTGCACACCGCACCCAAGACGGAGATGGTCTCCGGCTACGCCATGCTGACGTCTATGGGTGCCGACATCAAGTTACGGAGGAACGGGAGGGGGTACTGTGACTACCGTAACAAGATGTCCTCAGACCAGGCTGGACCTAACTCTTTCCCAATCAGAAACGTACAACCAACGAAAACTTCACCGGCAGCACCGGGTAAAACCTGTATTTTGAAGCGCTCCGAGCAACTCGGTAGTTCCGTGCCGCACCCAAGCTTCCGGAAGCAAGTTCTATCAAAAGGAGGCATGACGCTATGCATGGTCGATACCAGTACCTCGGTTCGATACTACTGGCAGTTGCCTTTCTCGCGCCGGCACTGACCACGGGTTGTGCAACCCGGAGCTATCGTGTCTATGACCCGTATCGAAACCAGTACCATCGGTGGGACGGGAATGAAAGAATTTACTACAACCAGTGGGTTGTCGAGAATCATCGCGATGGCCGCGACTATCGCAGACTCGACCGCGATCAGCAAAGGGCGTATTGGGAGTGGCGCTATAACCACCACCACGATCGTGACCGCGATCACGACCGTGACCATGACCGCCATCACGACCGCGATCACGACCGCGACCATGATCATGACCGGCACTAACAAGGATATAAACTGCCACGGGGACTCGTTCCATGAAGGGCCCCGTGGGGAGTTCAGGCTCTGGCAATATCTGTGGGAGCGACGCGGCACAGGGCACTGGAGTGCGTAGTCGTTGCTATTCTGACGTGAGAGGAAAATGCTTTTCGCGCCAGCCGCGAATACCTCCGTCCATGGAGAGCACGTTGGTGTAACCCATCTTCTGCAGGTTGTCAGCAGCCAGAGCGGAGCGATATCCGCCTCCGCAGTAGAGCACAAGCGGCGCGTTCAGTTCTGGTACGCGCTCCTCGATATCACGCTCGATGATGCCTCTGCCCAGATGAATCGCATTCGGCAAATGGTCTTTGGCGTACTCGCTCTCTTCCCGGACATCAATCAGCAGGAAGCGATCGCCGCGGTCAAGTCTGGCTTTGACGTCGTCAATGCTGGTTTCGCGGACCCGCTTCTTCGCATCTTCGACAATTCGCAGGAAACGAGCGGAATGCTGGTGTGCCATAAGATTCGATCCAGGGTTATTTTAGCTGAGTCCATGTGGCGCGGGCGCCCTCGCCCGCGTCGGTGCCAGGCGTCACTCGAGTACTTCCATTTTTTAAAGGACGCGGGCGGTGCGCCCGCGCCACACAGCCCCACCCTCTTTCGCAACAAAACGCGAAAGGAGGATGGGGGACCCGTCAGATCACTTCTTCTTGGGAATCTTTCTGGCGTGGAGGTCGAAACTACTCGCCGGAACCGGCAGCCGCTTCAGAGGCCTGTTCGTCGGGATGAGGAGCATCGGGCGGAGAACTCAGGAATCTCTCCAGGTCAGCCTTGAGCTTTGCCCGGTCATCCTCGCTCAGGTCGGTAAACTCGAAGGGCTGCAGGCAGCCCTGGGTGGCCCACATGGGGAACAGTACCGCTGCTTTGCTGCGTATGGTGCTGCCGCCTACGTGAAACATCACTTCGGCTTTGATGCCCTCGTCCAGCGGGGCCTCGAGATGGAGCAGACCGCCAGTGGCGGAGAGTTGATGTAAGCGGGCCCGTATTTCCCGCCCGTTTTCCAGTCGGACCAAGGCCAGAATGGTTCCGGATAATTTGACCCGGGGGGCGCGCCGCGCTTCGCCTGCTTTTTTGGATTGGGACATGTCGTCATTCTTAATATGCCATTAGAAGCGGCGTCAGGGCAGATTACGAAAGAGTGCGGCCTTGGTCTTACCTCGGGGGAGTTTATTCGCCTTATCTTCGTCCTTGGCGAGGAGTGGCTTCCGCCCTCCGCGGGGTGTTGTGGAGGCCAATGTTTCAGTTTCGGCCGCACTGCTAACGCCCCCGCCAGGTTCAGGGTAAGCATCTGGCGATTACCGGAGTTACTTTACCGCGGGCGGTTGCCGCCGTAAGCTGCGGCCTTATGGCATTCAACGCCCTGCTGATGTGCCGCGAAGAACATGCGCTGCGTATCCTGGGGAAGGCCCTGGACGAAGTGGCCATGGAGCAGGAAGTCTGCCTGTCGGCGCCCGAGGCCCTGGATCTGACCGTGCAGCGGCACTACTCGGCTCTGGTCATCGACTTCGACCTGCCCGGCGCGGCCACGGTGGCCCGCATGGCGCGACTGGCGCCGTCGCGCCGCCGGCCCGTCATCTTCGGCATGATCGGGGCGCTCACTGAAATCTCCGAGACCTTTCAGGCGGGGGCGAATTTCATCTTTTACAAGCCGCTCGGGGTGGAACAGATTGTCCGCTGCCTGCGTGCGGGCCGCGGCTTCATGCGGCCGGACCGCAGAAAATCGCAGCGGCAGAGCCTGGAATCGCTGGTCTATCTTCAGTTCGGTATCGCTGCTCTTCCCGCCATGGTGCTTGATCTGAACCAGAACGGCATGGCGCTGCAGGCGCCTGAACCCTTGCCCCCGGTGCAGCAGGTGCCGCTGCGCTTTGTTTTGCCCGGCACCAGTCACATGGTGGAGGGCATGGGCGAGGTGGTCTGGGCCGATGACGGCGGACGCGCCGGCATGCTGTTTTCACGCCTCACGCCGGCTTCACGAAAATATCTGAAACAGTGGTTTGTGAAGCGCGACGCCAGGAAAAAAGCGGCTTCGCGAGTCGAAAGAGTTCGGGCTGCTAAAGCTCGCGGCGCGTCGGCTGGTTCCCGCTAACTCTCCCCTCTTGCCTCACTGAACCTGCGTCGTCTAAATGCCTTGTCCAATCGTGCGCTTACGAGAGTCAAAGTCAAAGCGTCGGACAGAGCCTGCCCTGGGCGCAGTCGAAGGGAGTGTCCGACCCACACATTCGGCGTGCTAGACTCAGTTTCTCCTCACAGAGACCGCATGCGCGAACTGACTTTCCTTTCTGCTGTATCCATGGCTGAGCAAATCCGGCAATAAAAAGCTGTCACCGATTGAGCTGGTCGAAGCGCATCTTGCCCGGATCGAAGAGTTGAATCCCAGGCTGAACGCGTTTGTGCAGGTCGATGCCGAAGGGGCACGACGGCAAGCTCGAGTGGCGGAGGCGGCGGTGCGCCCGGGCGAAAAGCTTGGGGTGTTGCACGGTGTTCCACTCAGCATCAAGAGTTCGATGGAAGTCGCGGGCCTGCCTTGGGAGGCTGGAACCAGACTGCGGACGGGCGTGGTGGGCGAGCGGGACGCCCCGCTGGTGGCGCGTCTGCGCCAGGCCGGCGCCATCATTCTGGGCGTAACCAATGCTCCGGAACTGCTCATGGCCTGGGAGACGGACAATCTTCTTTACGGGCGCACCAATAATCCCTGGGACCTCGCGCGCACTCCGGGAGGATCGAGTGGCGGAGAGGCGGCGGCGATTGCGGCCGGCATGTCTGCCGGAGGAGTGGGCAGCGACGGCGGCGGATCGATTCGCGTGCCCGCCCACTTCAGCGGAATCTGCGGCCTGAAGCCCACGCCCGGACGCATCCCTGCAACCGGACACTTCCCGGTCTCAGTCGGGCCTTTCGCGCTGCTGGGCGTGGTCGGACCGATGGCCCGCAACGTGGGTGACCTGAAAGTTCTGTTTGAAGTCATGCAGGGCCCCGACGATGGTGATCCCTCGGCCGCGCCGGTGCCATTGCACTGGCCCGCCAAGGATGAGTTAAACGGCGTGCGCATCGGCTACTTCGAGGACGACGGCCGCACGCCGGTAACTGAGGAAACGCGCGCGGCGGTGCGCACTGCGGCTGAGGCACTGCAGCGCGCTGGTTTTGCAGTGGAGCCCTTCCGGCCGGACGGGCTAGAGCGGGCCCGCCAACTATGGTGGAAGCTGTTCGGTGTCGCGGGGGGAATGATCCTCGGTCCTATTACGCAAGGGCACGAATCCGAGCTGAGTCCAATCCTTAAAGAATTTTCCCGTTGGGCGGCGGCCGAGCCTTGTCATACCGGGCAGTCGCTGCTCGAAACCTGGATCGATCGCGATGTAGTGCGAATGCAGGTGTTTGCCCAGATGCGGGATCATCCCGTATTGCTTTGTCCGGTGGCTTCGATTCCCGCCTTCCGTCATGGCGAGCGCAGTTGGCAGGTCGAGGGAAAGACCGTGAAGTATCTCGATGCCTGGAGCTATACCGAATGGTTCAATCTGCTGGGCACACCCGCCGTCGCGGTTCCGGTGGGGAAGTCGCCGGAAGGGTTGCCCATCGGAGTGCAGATCGTGGCGCGTCCATGGCAGGAGGAGTTGGTGATTTCGGTGGCGAAGGCGTTGGAAGAGCAGATTGGCCCTTCTGGACACCCAGCAATCTAGCCATGGAGGACGGGCGTCCTCGCCCGTCACGGACAGAGCATTGCTCGACGGGGGGGCGCCCGTCATGGACAGACCATCGCGCGACGGGCGGGGACGCCCGTCCTCCATTTGTGGTTTACTTATTTCTGGCATGAATAAGCGAAGCCTCTTGCTCTGCGCCTGCATTGCTCTGGCCGCGGCGGCCATTCTTGCTGCTGCTCCGGATGATTCCCATTCCAAGCCCGACCCCTCCGCCGAAGCAGCGCGCCTGAACAACCTGGGTGCGGCTTACATGAACCAGCAGCTTTTCGAGAAGGGGCTCAAGGCATTTCAGGAGGCGGGCGCGCGCGATCCCAGGCTGCAGATCGCATTTCTGAACCAGGGCATCGCGCTGCTGAACCTGGCGCGGATCGAACCCGCGAAAGTGCTCCTGGAGGCGGCAGGCAAGAATGCCCCCAACGATCCCCACGCCTGGTTCAACCTCGGGCTACTGTACAAGAATTCCGACAATCCGCAGGGATCGGTGGCGGCGTTTCGCCACGTCACCGAGATTGATCCCAACGACGCCGACAGCTGGTATTTTCTGGGCGCCGCGTCGGCGCAGCTCAAGCAGTATCCGCAGGCCATCGACGCTTTCCAGCATGCGCTCAAGTTGAATCCGCTGCACGCTTCTGCGGAATTCGGCATTGCGCGGGCCTACCAGCAGTCGGGCGACGCGGCCCATGCCCGCGAACACCTGACGCGCTTCCAGCACATCACGCAAAACAAGCTGGGCTCTCCCATCGGCTTGGCCTACGGCGACCAGGGAAGATATTCGACAGTGGAAGAGGCGGTGGGTGCCGCGGAGAAAGCGCTGCCGCCGATTCCGGTGCGCTTTGTCACGGCGACAGAGAGCGCGGGGCTGGCCTCGAAGGCTTCATCTGCAGCTGCAACCGATCTCGCGTCATTCCTCGGGCCAGGCGCTTGCTTTCTCGACTATGACAGCGACGGCAAGCCTGACATTTTTCTGCCTGATAACGGTCCGCAGGGCGGGATGGGGCTGTATCACAACCTGGGCAACGGCAAATTTGAAGAGGTGACGAAGAAAACCGGGCTGGATTCTTCAATTCATGCGATCGGTTGCACGGCGGGCGACTACGACAATGATGGTGCGACCGACCTCGCGGTCGCTGATGCGAACCGCCTGCTGCTGCTGCACAACGAGAAGAATGGCTCCTTCAAGGATGTGACAGAGGCTGCCGGAATCGTCAACCCGAAGGGCAAGACCAGCGAACTCAATCTTGGACTCACATTTATCGACTACGACCATGACGGCGACCTCGATCTTTACGTCACACACTTCCTCAACGTTGGCGCTCCTGCGTCGGGCCGGCCGGTCGTCTTGCCCAGCGATCAGTTGTTTTCTGGAAATGTGATGTGGCGCAACAACGGTAACAACTCGTTTACAAGCGTCGCGGATGCGGTTGGACTTTCCGGGACCTCGCCGAGCGTGGGTGCGGTCGGCACCGACAATAACAACGATCGGGCCGTGGACCTGGTGGTTACGGGATGGCATGGCGGTGCGACGATTTTCGAGAACCCGCGCGAAGGAAAGTTCCTTCCGGAGCAGCCGTGGAGCAGCAGCATTTCCGGAGCCACGGCCGGCGTTGCGGTTCTCGACTTCGATCACGACGGTTGGATGGATATTGCTTTCACCCAATTCTCCGCGCCCGGAGTCACGCTCTGGCGGAACGACCATAAGGGGGGCTTCGAAGCCGTCGAACTGCCCAAGCCCAATTGGAACCGCGCCTGGGGCGTCGCCGCATTCGACTATGACAACGACGGCTGGGTCGATCTGGTCGCGGTAGGCGAAACCAAAGACGGCAAAGGTGAAGTCCGCCTCTTCCGCAATCTCGGGCCGGATGGATTTAAAGACGTCACCGCCGATGTCGGCTTGGACAAAATTCAACTCAAAGACCCGCGAGCCATCGTTACTGCCGACTACGACGGCGACGGCGCCACCGATCTGCTGATCACGCAGAATCACGGTCCGGCAGTGCTGCTGCGCAACGAAGGCGGCAACAAGAATAACTGGCTGCGGCTTTCCTTCAAGGGCCTGGCCGACAACAAGAGTGCGATTGGCACCAAGGTCGAAGTCTTCGCCGGAGCGAACCGCCAGAAATTCGAGATCTCAGGATCGTCCGGATACCTGGGACAGAATTCGACTGACTTCGTGGTCGGACTCGGCCAGGCCAAAGAGGCCGATGTAGTGCGCATGCTGTGGCCCTCAGGCGTCATCCAGGATGAAATTAAGATTGCCGGAATGAAAGACCACAGTTTCCTCGAAATGGACCGCCGCGGAAGTTCCTGTCCCACGCTTTTCGTGTGGGATGGCTCTCACTACGAACTGGTGGGCGATATGCTCGGTGCAGGCGTGGTCGGGCATTGGATTGGCCCCAACCAGCGCGACATTCCGCGGCCGACGGAATACATCAAGGTGCCCCGCAACTCGGTGCGCGAGAAAAATGGCAAGCTCAGCTTCCGATTCATGGAACCGCTCGAAGAAGCGGTGTATCTCGATCAGGTGAAACTGCTGGCTGTGGATCATCCTGCGGCTGACGATGTTTTCCCCAACGAATATTTCGCCAGCAATCCGCCGTATCCGCCATTCAAAGTCGTCTATAGTCGCGATGCCCAACCGCCTGCGGGCGCGTGGGACGAGCATGGCCACAATGTTTTGCCCGACTTGCTGGCGCATCGTTACTTTGGCGATTTTGATGTCCTGAAATTCCAGGGCTTCACCAAGCCCCACACCCTGGAGCTTGATCTTAGGCGAAGCGTATCGCGGCGGCCCGTTGTGGTTGCTGATGCACGGCGAAGTCGAATATTTCTCCGCCACCAGCATGTTTGCCGCGTATCAGTCTGGGATCGAGCCAGTCGCGCCCTACGTGGAGGCGCAAGACGCCAGCGGAAAATGGGTCCGCGTAATGGACGACATGGGTTTCCCCGCGGGCGGCCCGCGCACCATGACCGCCGATCTGACCGGCAAGCTGCCGCAGGGAACGCAGCGCATCCGCATCACCACCAACCTGCAAATTTATTGGAACAACATCCTGATCAATCGCACCGAACAGAACGGCAATGCCCGGCTGACTTCGGTGCCGCTGGCCCGCGCCGATCTGCGCTTCCATGGATTTCCCCTGAAGATCGAAAACCGTCCCCCGGCAACGTGCTGTACGTGTACGAGAAGACCAGTCCGACCGGGCCTTACACGCGGCCAGCGGGCGCCTATACCCGCTACGGCGACGTGCGTCCCCTGCTCACCGGATACGACGACCGGCTGGCGGTCTTCGGGTCAGGCGATGAAGTCGTGCTCGACTTCGATCCCGCGAAGCTTCCGGCGCTGCCGAAGGGCTGGGTGCGGGATTACTTCTTCCTCGCCAACGGCTACGAAAAAGACATGGACTTTTACGCTGCCGAAGCCAATACCGTGCATCCCCTGCCCTTCCGCGCCATGGGCACGTATCCGTATCCCCAGGGCCGATCGTTCCCCCTGGACGATGCGCACGTAGATTACTTTCTGGATTACAACACGCGCCATCTCTCCGGCAACGAGCCCAGCGGATACCGCTTCGATTATCCCCGCTGAGTCATCCTCCGTGGACTGTCATCCTGTCTCTAACGACGGTGTGCCCTGTCAAGAGTTCTGTAGCGACACTACGGCGTGGACGCGGTGAGTGGCGCCATTTCGCTCTGGTAGAAGGTATTTGACTCCCAGACCAAGGTCGTCATTCGATTTCAATCTCGCAGTGGAACCTCAGGTTCCACCATCCATCTCTTCGGGACTAGCTCCCATGATTGCTCAGTTCGATCTCCCTGACCTTTTCAGGGAGGCAGGCTGCCCACTCAAGCGCTCGGCTCTTAGTGGCCGGCCACAGAATGACTCGGGCTCACCTGCATAACGGCCTGACAGAGTTGCGTGTACGTCCAGTCTTCGCGCAACATCAGGTACAACCGCGTGGCCAGTTTTCTGGCCACGGCCACCTTGGCGACGCTGCGATTCTTGCGCGCCGCCAGGCGACGATAGAAGCGTTTCAGCTGCGGATCCAACCGCGCCGCGGTCTGTCTCGCTTCCACCAGCAAAAAGCGCAGAAACGAACTGCCCTGTTTGCTGATCCTGCCCAGCCGCTGTTTTCCGCCGCTGGAATCTTCACTGGGAATCAGCCCGAAGTAGCTGCCCACTTGCTTGGCCGACTCGAATCGGTTGGCCGGTCCCAAGGTCAGCACCAGGGCCAAGGCCGTTACCGGACCGACTCCGGGATGCGTCATCAGCCGCACCGCCTCCGGCCGCTGCCGCGCTTCGTCCGCCACTCGCCGGTCCAGTTCGCTGATTTCCGCTTCCAGTCCGTCGAGCGATTGCAGCAACTGCTTTCGCCGTTGGGCCGCATACGGCAGCAAGGGCAACTGCTCCATCTCCTCGCGCCCTGCCTTCGTCCACAGCTTGTATTTTTTCTGCACGCCCTGGCTCAGCGCCATGGCCTGCAGCTGGTTCTTGGTGCGCGTCCGCGCCTGCACTTGCTTGTGGCGATGCACCAGCAACTGCCGCACGTCCCGCACTTCCAGACTCGGTACCCAGATCCGCGGAAACCGATTCTCGCGCAATAGATCCAGCAAGTGTTCGGCATCCCGCCGGTCCGTCTTCTGCTTGCGCACCACCGAGGCTCGCACCTTCGCCGCATCGCCGAACCACAACTCGAAGCCCAGCTCCGCCAGCAGCCGCTCGAACCACGGATAGTGCCCGCAGGCCTCCATCCCCACCCGCACTTCCTGGCCCGCCAGCCCGCGGTAAAACTGCTCCGCCTCGGCGCGGTGCTGTAACCGCTTTTCCTGAATCTCACCCGTTAAGTTGTCAAAGATCGCGACCTGCTGAAAGCCAGGATGAAAATCACAGCCTATAATCAGCATGACGTTGGCTCCTCTCACGAGCCTTGGTCGTGTTCATCGCATACCACTCTACTCGCGACGAGCCAACGTCGTTATCCAATCAAGCGAAGTGGCGGCTTCGCTTGCGAAGCAGCCACACAGTCGAAGGATCCCTAACATCGGAATTAACGTCGGGCGTGCGGATTTGCGGTGGTAGCTGAGCCAAGAATCTCTCAATGCCGTCGTCATTTTGAGCCATAGGGGTCCTTCGACTCCGACAGTTCATTCGCAAGCGAATGAACTGTCTCCGCTCAGGATGACACGATCATGGCCACGGAATCGTTTTAATCGTTGACATTGCCTGCCTCCGCATAATCCAATACGCGGGAATGGCAACCACTCCTGACAGCACTGCTGCCTCTTCCGGACTGCGACTTCGTCGAACCCTCACCCTGTGGGACCTGATTCTTTACGGAATCATCGTGATCCAGCCCACCGCGCCCATGCCGGCCTACGGAGTGTTCAGCAACGCCGGGGGCGGCCACGTGGTGACGTCCATCCTGATCGCCATGATCGCCATGGTGTTCACCGCCATGAGCTACGGGCGTATGGCGCGCGTCTATCCCAGCGCGGGTTCGGCTTACACCTATGTGGGCCGCGAGATCCATCCCTCGCTGGGTTACGTCACCGGCTGGAGCATGACCATGGACTACATGCTCAATCCCCTGATCTGCACGATCTGGTGCTCCAAGGCGATGGCCGATCTGTTGACCGGGACCCGCTATCAGATTCCGTATCCCGGCCTGCTGTGGCCGGTCATATTTGCCTGTCTGTTTACCGGGCTGAACCTGCGCGGGGTCAAGACTTCCGCCCGGATCAATCAAACCCTGTGCGCCATTATGGGCGCGGTGATACTGGCCTTCTTCTGGTACACCATCCGCTACATTTTCCATCTGCCGCAATATCCCGAGGCGTACTTCCTGCGGCCGTTTTACAATCCGGAAACTTTTACCATCAACCGGGTGTTTCACGGCACCTCGGTTGCGGTCCTTACCTATATAGGATTCGACGGAATTTCGACTTTGTCCGAAGAGGTGGACAATCCCAAGCGAAACATTTTCCTGGCGACCGTGCTGGTCTGCGTGATTACAGGGTTTCTGGCGGCGGCTGAAGTCTATGGCGCGCAGTTGCTCAGCTCCCAGTACATGTTCTCGGCGGCGGAAGTGGAGAATGCATTCAGCCACGTGGCTGCAATCGCCGGGGGCCATCTGATGACCAAGGCCATCAGCATCACGCTGCTGATTGCGACGGTTGGCTCGGGCATGGGATCGCAGCTGGGGGCGGCGCGTTTGCTGTACGGCATGGGGCGCAGCAACGCCATTCCGAAAAAATTCTTTGGCGCCATCCATCCCCGGACCCGGATTCCGGCGAACAATGTGATTTTCGTTGGCGTGATTGCGCTGCTGGGTGCGTTTCTCATCACTTACGACAATGGCGCGCAGTTGCTCAACTTCGGGGCGCTGATCGCTTTCATGGGCGTTAACCTGGCGGCGCTGACTCACTACTACATCCGCGGCGCGGACCGCTCTCTGGGTCAACTGCTTCCGCCGATACTGGGCTTCGCCATCTGCCTGTTCATCTGGATCCACCTGTCAAACCTGGCGCTGATCGCGGGATCTATCTGGATGATCGCGGGGATCGCCTACGGTGCGTGGAAGACGCGAGGCTTCCAGAGTAACCTGGTGAATTTCGATGTGCCTCCGGAAGAAGAGTGAAGAGGCCTGCTGAATTCGCGACAGGCCCGATCTAAATAATCCTCGAATTTGCGATCGAACTGCGTGGGGACAGCCGCCCTCGGCTGTCCGGCCGAGCGAAGCTCGGCAGCGCTTTACCGCCCTGCCATCGTGATCTAACCAACACCTTGCCGAGCTTTGCTCGGCTGGGCGGACGAGGGCGTCCGCCCCTGCGTGGGTTTTTCTGGCTATTCCACGTTCCAGCCGCTGACTTCCACCGCCGGCTGGGCGGTCCCCAGTTCCTGGGCTCGATAGCTCGCCGTGACTTCGCGCTTTTCGCCGGGCAAGAGCGAAATATAGTTGTCCTGCCAGACCACAGGAAGAATCTCGTCTCCGCCCTTGCCCTTGTTTACCTTCAGACGCACAAAGAATGCCAGGCTCTTGCTGGGATTTTCCAGCGTGACGCGAGTGATGGCCTCTTCGCCCTTACGCTCGGTGTGGTCTGCGACTTTAAGTCTTACCTTGGGAAGTTGAGACAAAGCAGTGTAATCGGCGTAGGAAGAGGTTGGCGTCGTGTACCAGTTCGACTTCTCCCAGTCGAGCGTTTCTGGCTTGGTGGAGAGCCAGTAGAAATTTGAACCTACGAGTTTTCCGGAAGAATCCTGCAACCGGAGCACCAGGAAATACGTGGGGCTGAGGCCATCAATGTCGGGCAGGGTCAGGACTTTGTTGGTGCTGTCGGCGGCGGCATCGAGCGACACCTCTTTGGAAAACTTCTCGCTCATGTCGAGGTTGAGGACCTTCGCTGTTAGCTTGAGTCCCCTCGCGTCCACATACTGGCTGCTGACCAACCAGATGGAATGGTCATCGTAGCCGTACACGGGATGCAGCGGCTCCATGGCCCGCTTGGCGCCGAAATAGCCGCCGCCCGGGCGCATGTAGAAGTCGTAGAGGTGCCAGATCATCGAGGGCCAGGCATTGTTCAGCATCCACTGGATCACGCCGGTCGAGGTGTATTTGTTGCGGCTATAAGCCTCGTACATTGCCCGCACGCCTTCGTAAGTCTGCATCTGCGATTTAAGGGCGTAATCCTCGGCGCTGGTGGACGGACCGAAGCGGGCATTCAAAGCGTCAGTGAAAACGTGAAGATCTTTGAAGGCCCCGCCACCAGCGTGGTAGTCCCAGACATTGTCGATGGGCCATAGATGGTCTTTCCCGACCATGGCGCGAATGCTTTCAATGGGCGGAACCGCCGGGCCCATGCTGGTTTCGGTGTTGAAGCCGTAGGCCCCGCCGCAGCCGCCCTGGTTGCACTGCTGGGGATGGGTTGAATCGACGCTGTCGGTCTGCCAATAGGAGGGCGCGACGTATTCATACGGCCCTGACATCTTTACACCGCTCTCGCCGGAGAAGCCGGCGAGCTTTGCGGTTGCAGAAGACACGATCGGATTCGTCCACAGCAGTTCTTTCTCAACTTTAAGGTAGGTTTGTTCGACGTCGGGCGGTGGCGGGTTGTCGCTGCCGTTCAGCCACGCGATCAGGCTGGGATGGCCGCGCAGGCGGTACATCTGGTCGCGCAACGATTGTTCCGCGATGGTGAAGTCCTGCGCCTTCCAGTTCGCCCAGTGTTCCCAGTGATCGCAGCAGCACCAGCCGGCGATGAGCAGAATTCCGCGCTCGTCGGCCAGATCGAAGAACTCTTTGGTTTCCAGCTTGCCTTCAAGGCGGATGGTGTTCAGTCCCATGTCCTGCACATAGCGGAAATGGTCGCGCAGGCGCTGCGGGTCCTCGCGCAGCATCATGTCGGGAGACCAGCCGCCGCCGCGGATCAGGACGTTCTTGCCATTGATGGAAAACAGGCGCCGGTTGGCTGCGAGCACTTCGGATTTCACCTCGCGAATGCCAAACTTGGTTTCCGCCCGGTCGGAAGTCTTGCCCTCGAGATCGAATTCCAGGCTGAGGCTATAGCGTTCGGGCTTGCCCATCTGTGCTGGCCACCACAGCCGCGGATGGTCGATATTGAGCTGGGGAAACTGCTCGGAGGTGAAGGCTACGTCTTTCGATTCTCCGGCCCCGAGTTCGACTTCCTGCGAAAATCCGATCTTTTCGATCTGGCCTTTGAGTGTTCCCTTCACGGGATGGTTGGCCGCGTTCTTCAGCAGGGCTGTGACCGTGAGATGAGCTTTGTCGTTGGCCGGAGAATCGACCTTCGAAACCACGGCGGGGTAGCGCAGGGCCACGGGTCCGCTGGTGGTGATGTCCACGTCGCGAAACAGGCCCATGTTTTTGTCCGGGGGCGCGGGATTCCAGTCCACGAAAGTGATGGCCAGGTCGGTATCGGTGGGGGAGAAAACCTGCACCGCGAGCACATTCGGCTTTCCAATCAGCGCGGCATCAGTGATGTTGAACTCGTAGGTCCGCCAGGCCCCGGCCACGTCGTCGGACTTGGCGAGCTGCTTGCCATTGAGGAAGATGTTGGCGCGGTAATTGATGGCGCCGAAGTTCAGCCAGATGCTCTTGCCCTTGAAGCTCGCGGGCAGCACGAATTCCTTGCGATACCACCAGGGAACGATGAAGGGGCTGTCCGGCTGCATCGGAATGTTGGAAAAATTCGCGCCGATGGGATAAGTAACGCCGGGGAAAGTTCGCAGATTAGTGCCGAAAAACGGATCGGGATAGACCTTGTGCTTGACCAATGCCGCGACCACCGTGGTGGGGACACTCACCTCGTACCAGTCCTTGGGGCGAAAAGCTGGGGTGGAGAGGGTTTCGCCCTTCTGGTCCACCTTGCAGGAAGACTGCAGGGCCCAGCCGTCGCGAAGCGAGAGGGTGGCGTCGGGATGGCTGGAGCTTTGCGCCACCATCAGGCCGGAGAAAAACAGGACCGCAATGCACAACAGGCTGCTCTTGTTCATCTTCATCAAGAGATCCTTTGCCGAGAAGTTGATATTCAAAGGCGCGCTCGAAAACGATTCTAGCTTAATAACACGCAGTATTAATACGTTTCAATGGCTGATTTCTTAAAGCGCTTTCTTGTGATGGAGGACGGGCGTCCTCGCCCGTCGCTTTTCGGTGCGGCGAAGGGACGGGCGGGGACGTCCGTCCTCCATTAGGCGCCATTAGTCTATAATTTACTTTCCGCCTCAAACTTTGGAGTGACAAGAAAATGATTCGATTTCTGCAGACCCCCGGCCCGATCAAGAAAATTGTTCTCGGCGGCTTGCTGACCGTAATTTGCGCTGCCATGGCGATCACGCTGATCCCGGGCGGCATCGGCGACAGCATCGGCCTGGGCGGTCCCGGGCAGGGCGTAGTGGCCAAAGTGGCCGGCGAGCCGGTGACCACGCTCGAGGTGCAGCGCGAGGCCCGGCAGATGCTGCGCCAGCAGTTTCCCCGCGGCGGCGAGCAGACTGCCATGTTGCTGCCCTACTTTGCCGAACGCGCCGCCCAGAACCTGATCAGCCGCAAGGCCCTGGTCACCGAGGCTGAGCGGCTGGGGTTGCGGGTCACGGATGAAGAATTGCGCGACGAGTTGCAGCACGGACGCTACTCAGCCACATTCTTTCCGGGCGGAAAATTTGTAGGCCAGCAGCAGTACGAGAACATTCTGCAGAACGCCGACCTGAGCGTTCCCATGTTCGAGCAGGGCGCGAAGGACGATATCCTGCTGGGCAAGCTGCGCAACCTGATCGCGGGCAGTGCGCTGGTCACCGACAGCGATGTCCGCCGGGAGTTCGAGAAGCAAAATACCAAGGTCAAGTTCGATTACGCCGTACTCCGGAAAGACGACCTGGCAAAACAGATCAAGCCCACGGAAGCCGAATTGAAGGCTTTCTACCAGCGCAACCAGGCCAGCTACAACAACTCGATTCCGGAAAAACGCAAAGTCCAGTATGTCGTGCTGGACACGGCCAAGATCGAAGCCGGAGTGAACGTGTCTCGCGAAGATCTGCAGGCCTACTACGACCAGCATCGCGACGAGTACCGCGTGCCCGAGCAAGTCAATGTAAGCCATATTCTGATCAAGACTCCTCTGCCCGGTCCGGACGGAAAAGTTGACCCTAAAGGCGTGGAGGAGGCGCGCAAGAAGGCGGAAGATGTGCTCAAGCAGCTGAAGGCGGGCGGAAACTTCGCCGAACTGGCCAAGAAATATTCTGAAGACCCGGGTAGCGGCAAGAATGGCGGTTCGCTGGGCTGGATTGGCCGGGGCCGCACCGTGCCGGAATTCGAACAGACCGCATTCTCCCTGGCCAAGGGTGCGACCAGTGGTCTGGTGCAGAGCAGTTACGGCTTCCACATCATCCGCCTCGACGACAAGCAGGCCGCCCATGTGAAGCCGCTGGATGAGGTCAAGGACCAGATTGAAGAAGCCATCAAGCAGCAGAAAGCCGCGCAGGCCGCCACCAATCAGGTGAATGCCTTGCTGGCGCAGGCGCGCAGCGCAGGTTTGGACAAAGCGGCCGCGGCCAAGGGCCTTAACGTGATCAACACCGACTTTGTGAGCCGTACCGATACTTTGCCTGGGATTGGCAGCTCGCCGCAGTTCATGAGCGCGGTGTTTGGCCAGGCCGAAAAGTCTCCGCCCGATCAGGTTCAAACCGCTCAAGGCTATGCCGTGTTCCAGGTAGTGGCGATCAAACCGGCGGCAACTCCGACGTTTGACGAGATTCGCAGTCGCGTCGAAGACGAATTCCGGAACGAACGCGTCGCGGCCCTGCTTACCCAGAAAACCCAGGAGCTGGCCGATCGCGCCAAGGCCGAGCATGACTTGAAGAAGGCCGCGAAAGAAGCTGGCGCATCCATTAAGACCAGTGACTTCGTGTTGCCGGACGGGCAGGTCCCGGACATCGGTTCCATGTCGGGCGGCGCCTCGGTCGCGTTCAGCCTGAAGAAGGGCGAGATCAGCGGTCCGATCAGCAACGGCACCACCGGCGTGGTCTTGTCAGTTCTGGACCGCCAGGAACCGACCGCCCAGGATTTCGATGCCAAGAAAGACCAGGTCCGCGATGCGCTGATCCAGAACAAGCAGCAGGAAATGTTTGGCCTGTTCCTGACCAATCTGCGGGCCCAGATGGAAAAATCGGGCAAGATCCAGATCAATGCCGACGAGATGAAGAGCCTGACCCGCGCCCAGGGCGGAGAACAGGGAGAGTAAAGCGCGGACACCCACCCCTTCCACGATTGCTGGTAGCATCGGGATAGTTCAGATGACGTCATTCCCCCGCGCCACCGGTATCCTACTGCACCCCACATCCTTCCCGGCGCGCGGCGGCATCGGCGATTTTGGTCCTGCCGCCTACGAATTTGCCGACTTTCTTGCCTCCGCGCGGCAAGGCCTGTGGCAAGTGCTGCCGCTGGGGCCGCCGGCCAACGGGAACTCTCCTTACTCTTCGACCTCGGCGTTTGCCGGCAATCCTTTGCTGATCAGCCTGGAGCGCCTGGCCGATCGAGGGTGGCTTGGTTCGTCAGAACTGGCCGGCCTTCGGCACGAAGCTGGCGCAATCGACTACGAAGAGGTTTTTCAGCGTAAGTCACCGATGCTTGAGAAGGCTGCGCGGACCTTCCTGAAGAGCACCCCGGGCAGCGCGCGCAGCCGCTTTGAGCGCTTTTGTGCCGGGAATGCCTGGTGGCTGGAAGACTTTGTCCTGTTCGATGTGCTGCGCGAACGCAATCACAGGCGATGCTGGAAGGAGTGGCCGCGCAGCCTGGCCCGCCGCGAGGTTGCGGCCTTGTCCACGGCCCGCAACGATCTGAACGCCGAGATGGACCTCCGCCGGGTGATTCAGTTTTTCTTTTACGAACAGTGGCATGCCCTGCGGCGTTACTGCGCCCAACGTTCCATCCGGGTGGTGGGGGATATCGCCATCTTCGTTGCCTACGACAGCGCTGACGTGTGGGCGCACTGCGATCTTTTCCGGCTGCGCAAGGATGACCTCGAACCAGAGGCTGTTTCCGGTGTCCCCCCTGACGCCTTCAGCGCCACCGGCCAGCGCTGGGGCACTCCTCTTTATGACTGGGACGCAATCCGGAAGCGAGGCTACGATTGGTGGATCGACCGCCTGCGCTGGGGCACCGAGACTTGCGACTACATCCGTCTCGATCACTTCCGCGGCTTCGATCAGTTCTGGGAGATTCCCGCCAACGACACCACTGCTGTAAACGGACGATGGGTGGACGGCCCCAAGGACGAGCTCTTCAACAAACTTCGTGACGCGCTGGGCGGGCTGCCATTTTTTGCCGAAGACCTGGGTCACATCACGCCTGAAGTGCATGCGCTGCGCGAGCGTCACCAGATACCGGGAACAGCCGTGCTGCAGTTTGGTTTCGCCGATGCCGGTGCCCATGTATATCTGCCGCATCGCTTGACTTCCGACCGCGTCGTCTATACCGGTACGCACGATAACGACACCACGCTGGGTTGGTGGAAGTCAGGCGTGTCCGAGAGCGAGCGGCGAGCCATACAATCGTATGTCGGACCCTGCGAAGACGGCATTCACTGGGCCCTAATCCGCCTGGCCCAGGAGTCGGTCGCCAGCCTGGCCGTGGTCCCGCTGCAGGACGTTCTGGGACTGGGCAGCGAAGCCCGGCTCAATACGCCGAGCGTCTCCGAGGGGAATTTCCGCTGGCGTTATCAGCCGGGTTCTCTGACCCGTGCTCTGGCGGAAAAGCTTGCAGCCCTCGCCGAAGTGACTGACCGCGTGCCGCCGCCCATGCCCGTGCCGCAGGATGAAGACTTCGCGGCATGAATCGTCTTATCCAGGTTTAAGGTATTCTTTCCGAACTGAGAACCGGGAACTCGAAACTGAAATCTGAGGTTTCATACTCCTGAAGCAAGAGGGTGAGGCCAGCAGCCAAAGCGACTTTCATGATCAAAGCAGTCAGAGGAACACGCGACCTACTACCGCCGGAGACGGCATTGTGGAATTTTGTCGAGGCAGCGGTGCGCGATGTCTTCCGCGCCTACAACTTTCACGAAATACGCACCCCGATTTTCGAATCGACCGAACTCTTTGCCCGTGGCGTAGGCGAGGAAACCGATGTGGTCGCGAAGGAGATGTACACCTGGGAGGACCGCGGGCGGGCGCAGAGTGATAAAGGGCAATCGCTTACTCTGCGTCCGGAAAACACCGCCAGCGTGGTGCGGGCGTACATCGAGCACAAACTTTGGGACCGCGGGCTGAACAAGCTCTACTACATCGGGCCGCAGTTTCGGCGGGAGCGGCCGCAGAAGGGACGCTATCGTCAGTTTTATCAGATTGGGGCCGAGGTCATCGGGCCGGCCAGCGCGGGCAGCGAGTCTCCGGCGCGCGATGCCGAGGTGCTGGAGTTGCTGGCCACGCTGCTCGACCGCCTTGGCATCCGGGACTGGACGTTGCAACTGAATTCAGTGGGATGCGCGAATGACCGCGCAGCCTACAACGAGGCCCTGCGCAAGGCGCTGGAGCCGGTCGTCGGCGGCATGTGCGAGGATTGCAAACGCCGCGCTGTCACCAATCCCTTGCGCGTGTTCGATTGCAAAGTTCCCGAGGACCAGCCCATCATCGAGACGCTGCCGCGCATCAGCGCGTTTCTCGACGAGGGTTGCCGCAAGCATTTCGAGCGGGTACAGGAGATTCTGAGCGCTGTCGGCGTGCCCTTCACACTTAACGATCGCCTGGTGCGCGGGCTCGACTACTACACTCGCACTGCATTTGAATTCACTCACGGCGCTCTGGGGGCGCAGAACGCAATCCTCGGAGGCGGGCGCTACGATGGGCTTTCGGAATCGCTGGGCGGCCCCAGCGCTCCCGGAATCGGTTTTGCCATTGGCGAGGATCGCCTGGTGCTCGCGTTGCAGGAATCGGCCGAGGCGGTGCAAAGTAAGCCGGATGTTTACATCGCGCCTCTGGGCGCCGGCATGGACCGCGAGGCGGCGCGCCTGGCGCGCGAGTTGCGCCGGCACGATCTGGTGGTTGAGTTGGGGGACGAGACTCTTCGCCTGAAGAAGTCATTCGAAACCGCCGATAAGCTGGGCGCGCGTTTTGCCCTGATCGTGGGCGAAAATGAAGTCAAGGCCGGTTCGTTCGCCCTCAAGAACCTGGAAACCGGCGAGCAGATTTCAGTCCCGCGCGCGGAGTTGGCGGGAAAGATCCAGGCCAAGTAGCAGAACACTTTGCTAACGGGAGAACTTAATGAGAAATCCAGGTTTGAGAAACTCAGCTTTGATCGCCGCTCTGCTCTGCTTTTCTTTCTCTCTGACCGGATTTGCGCAGAGTCCGGCGAGTGCCTTGAAGCCTCTCAGTCCGCTGGAGCAGGCGCTGATTTCGAATACTAAAGCGGTCCCCGAAGCTCAAAAGAGCAGGGACGTAGATTTCCTGAAACGAACCTTGACCGATGATTTTGTCTTCGTCGGCAGTGAAGGCAAGCTGCACGACAAAGAAGAGATTTTGGGGAGCGCGCGCGAGGGTGAACTACAAGACTATTACACCTACAATCTGCGGGTGTTGCCGGTCAACGATGAGGTAGCCGTGGTGACCTACGACTGCATCATTCACATGCCCGAGGGCGATGCTCCCGGCATGGCGCCACGCTATCAGCACATCTCCGATCTCTGGGTAAAACAGAATGACCAGTGGCGCCTGCGGTTCCAGCAGGCCACGGCGGCGCGGCCGATTGACTGAACGACAACCCGAGGGATGGGTCTCGGGTAGCCCTGCACGAGCGGGACGCTCGCGCCTACATTTATAATCTTTGATTCGACGAACAAACGATTCGGCTTACAACTCCATTCTCTTGAAGGGCACAACTTGCTCGATTTTCTTGGCGATCTACGGCGGACCCATATGTGCGGCGCCTTGCGTCCGGCTGATTCCGGTAAAAAAGCGGTACTCATGGGCTGGGTCAACCGGCGGCGCGATCTGGGCAACCTGATCTTCATTGATATTCGCGACCGCAGCGGCGTCACCCAGGTAGTGTTCAACAAGGAGCGCGATCCCGCCATCCACCAGAAGGCTGAGGCGCTGCGCAACGAGTATGTGATCGCAGTGGTGGGCACGGCCAAGCAGCGCGTCCCTGACACGGTGAACAGGAACATCGCCACCGGCGAGGTGGAACTGATCGCGGAAGAACTGCGCATCCTGAACGAGTCGAAGCAGCCGCCCTTCCTGCCCAGCGAAACCGTTTTGCCGAATGAGGAAATGCGCCTCAAGTATCGCTACATCGATCTGCGCCGCGACGCCATGCAGTACAACATTGAGCTGCGGCATAAAGTTGCGCTGGCCATTCGCGACTATCTTTCCGCGCAGGGATTTTTCGAGATTGAAACTCCTTTCATGACGCGCTCGACGCCCGAAGGCGCGCGCGACTACCTGGTGCCCAGCCGGGTGCAGCCCGGCAGTTTCTACGCGCTGCCGCAATCGCCGCAAATGTTCAAGCAGATCCTTATGATCTCGGGCTTCGACAAGTATTTCCAGATTGTGCGCTGCTTCCGCGACGAAGACCTGCGCGCTGACCGCCAGCCGGAGTTTACCCAGATCGATCTGGAGATGTCGTACCCCCAGCCGGAGCGCGTGTGGGAAGTGGTTGAAGGCTTTCTCACTGCCGCTTTCAAAGCCGCTGGACACGAAATCAAGACGCCATTCCCGCGCATCAGTTACGACGAAGCCATGCGCCGCTACGGCAGCGATAAGCCGGACCTGCGGCTGCCCGCAATGGCGGACGTGCGTTCTGCGTTCACGCCGGAGGAACGGGAAAAATTTGCGGCGGCCTTCAAGGTCAGCCCGGATATTACTTCTCTGCTCATCCGGATTCCGAAGGCGGACGAAATTTCCGGGACCGAACGCCGGACCATCGGCACCTACGGGGCCTTCGCGCATGGGCAGGGCACTTCATACGTCAGCTTGATGAGCGATCCCAACCGCTTCGCCCGGGACTATCCCAATTCGCTCGAACCGGTTCTCAAAGCCGCTGGGGTTGAGGCAGGAGATCTGTGGGTGCTGGCGGTGCGCAAGGCGGATTCGAAGCAGAGCGTGAACCAGTTCTACCAGACGTGCGGCCAACTCCGGCTCGATCTCGCCCAGAAGTATGCGGTCAAGCACGGGGCCTTCGCCAAGACCGGCGATCCCGCGAAAGACTATCGTTTCTTATGGGTGACCGATTTCCCCATGTTCGAATGGGACCGCGAATCTGGTCGCTGGAATGCGGCCCATCATCCCTTTACTTCGCTGCACGACGAGGACATGGCCAAGCTCGAAACCAGCTTCGATACCACCAGTGATCCTAAGTCTGCCTTGGGAGAAATTCGGGCGCTGGCCTACGACGTGGTGCTGAACGGCACTGAACTGGGATCGGGGTCGATCCGTATTCATCGCCAGGATATTCAGAGCAAGATTTTCCGCGCTCTCGGGATGACGGAAGAAGAGGCGCGCTCGCGCTTTGGATTTTTCCTGGAGGCGCTGGAGTACGGCACGCCGCCGCACGGCGGCATTGCGCTGGGACTGGATCGCATTGTGATGATATTGGCCGGGGCTGACAGCCTGCGGGAAGTGATTCCATTCCCCAAGACGGCCCGCGCGGTGGATCTGATGGTGGATGCGCCGACTCCAGTGAGCGAGGCGCAGCTGAAGGAGTTGGGAATACAGGTGAAAAAATAGGTTTTGTTCGGTTATGAGCAATTGTGAACAGTATGGTGGGGTTGCTCTCCTTTATACAACCAGAGTATGCCTGCTACCGGCACACTGCTGTGCATTCACCGCGATCCAAGCCAACTGAGCCTGTTAAGGGACAAGGGATACGGCTTGATCACCGCCTCCAATGGAAGCGACGGTTTGCGAATCCTGATGCTGAACCCGGTGGATGCGGTTGTAATCGAGTATTACCTGGGCCTGCTTAACGGTGCGATTGTGGCGGATGTCGTCAAGCAGGTCAGGCCGCACCTGCCAATCGTCATGATTGCTGACCCTATGGAATTACCCGTGGGAACCTTGAAGTCGGTGGACGTGGTGGTGGCCAAGTCCGATGGATCGCGCTGCCTGTTGGAGAGCATCCATTCTGTGTTGCAGACCGCGCGTGCCCCGCAACCCGACGGAATGGTGAAGGATCCGACCAGACATGGACATCGCGAAGCATCCCTGCGGGGTGGGGCCAGGCGATCGGAAGCAAGCCCACTCTCTGAAGAGCTCTGGCAAAAAGTCCGGAACGGGACTCTCAGCTTTTGACCCTCATTTCCGGAGTTCCCGCAGTTTATACCTCTGCAGCTTCCCGGTCGCGGTTTTAGGCAGCTCGTCCACGAATTCCACCCAGCGCGGGCGCTTGAACACGGGCAGGCGGCTGACTACGAATTCCTGCAGTTCGCGAGCCAGGTCGGCCGTGCCGGCCGTGCCATTGTTCAAAAGCACGTGGGCCGCCGGCTTCAGCAGTTGATCGTCGTCTTCGCGGCCGATGACCGCGGCTTCCTGTACGGCCGGGTGTTCGATCAGCACGGCTTCGATTTCGATGGGGCTGACCCATACGCCGCTGCATTTCATCATGTCGTCGGAGCGGCCGGCATACCAGAAATATCCGTCAGCGTCCTGGTAGTACTTGTCGCCGGTACGAATCCACTGGCCTTCGATGGTGCTTTTGGATTTCTCGTGCTGGTTCCAGTAGTGGGAGCAGGTGGAATCCGAGTGGATCAGCAGGTTGCCGATGTCGCCGGGCTTTGCAGGTTCGTCGTTTTCGTCCACAATCTTCGCTTCGTAGCCGGGGATGATCTGGCCGCTGGAGCCGGGACGGACCGCGCCCGGGCGGTTGGCGATGAACATGTGCAGGACCTCGGTGGAGCCGATGGCGTCGAGAATTTCCACGCCGAAGCGTTCTTTGAAGCGATGGAATAGGGCCGCGGGCAGGGCTTCGCCGGCGGAGATTGCGTAACGGATTGAGGAGAGGTCAAAATCGGGCGCGCTTGGCGCGCCAGGACGGACGAGGGCGTCCGTCCCTACGTGGACTTTGCCGGGTTCGTAAGCCAACAGATTCGCGTAATTTGACGGCACGGAGAAGAATAGTGTTGGGCGGTGGCGCTCGATCATCTCGAATACGTGCTGCGGCCTGGGTGGCCCCGGCCACAGGATGCTGGTAGCGCCCACGGCCAGCGGGAAATACAGCGCATTGCCCAGGCCGTAGGCGAAGAAGAGTTTAGCCACGCTGAAGCAGCGATCGGATTCGGTCATGCCGAGAATGCCCATGGCATAGCGTTCGGCGCAGACCACCATGTCATGCTGCAGGTGGACGCAAGCCTTGGGAAATCCAGTTGAGCCGGACGAGTAGAGCCAGAACGCCGCATCATCTTTACTGGTAGGCTCGGCCTCGAGGCTGGGCGAGTTCTGCTCGATCAGGCCCGCGAAACTCTGTGTGTTTTCTCCCGTCGCGGTGGACGGCGCACCGCCCACCACGATGACGTGCTGCAGATAGCGCAGATTCTCCCAACCCTGCAACTGAGGATAAAGCGCTTCGCTGACCACTGCCACCCGCGCCCGCGAATTGTTCAGGATGTAGTGATAGTCCGATGTCTTGAGCAGGGTATTGACCGGGACCGGAACGGCCCCGATCTTGATTGCTCCGAAGAAGCTGACCGCAAACTCGGGAGTGTCGAGCAGCAGAAGGAAGACGCGTTCCTCGATCCGCACGCCAAGCTGGCGCAGCGCGTTTCCGAAGCGGTTTACGCTATCCCGGAGCTGGAGATAGCTGACGCGGGCCTCTCCCGCCTCAATGGCAGTTTTTTCTCCCCGCCCTTCCGGAATATGGCGATCGATGAAGTAAGTAGCGGCGTTGAACTGGTCGGGAAGCAGAATGGGCGCGCCCGGAATCATTTGCCCCGGCTCATTTGGAAGTGGCGCTCTTGCGGAAACTGCGCAGAATAATCACCCCGCTGACGCCGAAGCTTGCCACCGCTCCCAATGCCAGCGCCTCCGTGACCTGCGAATTGACGTGGAACAGGTCCACAAAGAACGCCGCCAGGGCAAAAAGAATTCCCAGGACATTCAGCCAGGCGGGCGAACTGGAGGATTGCGTCTGTTCGTTATTCTGCAAGCGGAGCTGCAGCAGGACGGCCGCCAGTCCGACGGCGCCCATCACCACCACCGCCAGCGGGCTGAAGAACGCGCCGCGGTTAGTAAACAGCACGACCATGGCCAGGGCCCCGCACAGCAGCCCGGAGGCGATCACGGTCCAACGGCGCGAGCGGTAGTCGAGCGTCTTCATTTCACCCCGAAGCGAAAGCCCATTGTAGTCAGAGTTTTGCCCAATGCAAAACCGATGCACCACCACGGTTACACAGGAATGAGCTACAATCGGCGGTGAATGCGCCGGTGAACTGGCGGGGTGTCCGTCTTTTTGTTCTTTCAGGCCGTCCGAGTTCGGTACTTTATCAATAAGTGGGAGGCACTCTGCTATCGCCCGTGCGGGGCGGCACTTCGACGCACGCCATTGTAAGAATTCGCAACTAGAGGAGGGAATTTATGGCAACCGTACTATCCAGCGTTCAAATGGATGACAAAGTCACAAGTTATATCTCCAAAAACCGCAAGATGCTGATTAACGGACAGTGGGTGGAAGCCGCCTCCGGCAAGACATTCCCCACGTACAACCCGGCCACGGGTGAGGTGCTGGCTCGCGTAGCCGAGGGAGATCGTGAGGACATCGACCGCGCCGTCAAGGCAGCGCGCGCCGCATTCGAAACCGGCCCCTGGTCAAAAATGACGCCCTCCGAGCGCGGCCGCTTGATCTGGAAGCTGGGCGATTTGCTGGAGCAAAACCTGGAAGAATTTGCCGAGCTGGAAATGCTGGACAATGGCAAGCCTCTGAAAGTCGCGCGGGTGGCGGACGTGCCGCTGGCGGTTGACTTGTTCCGTTACATGGCGGGTTGGGCAACCAAGATTGAAGGCAACACCATCCCGATTTCCGCCGGCACCAAATTCCTGGCTTACACCTTGCGCCAGCCGGTGGGCGTGGTGGGCCAGATCATCCCGTGGAATTTCCCTCTGCTGATGGCGGCTTGGAAACTGGGACCGGCGTTGGCTACGGGATGCTGCGTAGTGATCAAGCCGGCGGAACAGACGCCGCTTTCCTGCCTGCGCCTGGGCGAGCTGGTTCAAGAGGCTGGAATTCCCGACGGAGTCGTGAACATCGTCCCGGGCTATGGCGAAACCGCGGGCGCTGCCCTCGCCGCACATCCGGATGTGGACAAAGTCGCCTTCACCGGCTCCACCGAAGTGGGCAAGCTGATTCTTCAGGCGGCTGCCGGCAATTTGAAGAAAGTGTCGCTGGAGTTGGGCGGCAAATCTCCTAACGTGGTCTTCAACGATGGAGACTTGAAGACGGCGATCTCAGGCTCGGCCAGCGCCATCTTCTTTAACCACGGACAATGCTGCTGCGCCGGCTCCCGCCTGTACGTGGAGAAGAGCATCTTCGACGAAGTGGTCGAAGGAGTGTCGGCGAAGGCAAAAAAGATCAAAGTCGGTCCGGGATGGGAGGAGGCCAGCGATATGGGGCCTCTGGTTTCGGAAGAGCAGCTCAACCGGGTTTGCGGCTTCCTGGAATCGGGACGCTCCGAAGGCGCCAAGGCCGTGGTTGGCGGCGGGCGGCACGGTGACAAGGGATACTTTGTCGAACCCACCGTGCTGGTCGATACCAACGAAAACATGAAAGTCGTGCGCGAGGAAATTTTCGGCCCGGTGGTTTCCGCAATTCCTTTCACCGACTACGATGACGTCCTCAAGCAGGCCAACAAGACCGTGTACGGACTGGCGGCAGGCATCTGGACGCGCGATATCGGTAAGGCGCATCGCCTGGCTTCGCAACTGCGCGCCGGCACGGTATGGGTCAACTGCTACAACGTGTTCGACGCAGCGCTGCCCTTTGGCGGCTACAAGCAGTCGGGCTGGGGCCGCGAAATGGGCCACGATGTCCTGGAGCTCTACACCGAAGTAAAGTCGGTGTGCGCCGCGCTGTAGTCTAGAGGGGTGCCCCGTCCAAGCTCTGCTTGGGCGGGGTCTTTGGCGTATCAACAGGGAAGCTTCTGCTTCCCTTTTTTCTTTTGCCTGGCACGTGGTGCGTAGGTGCAGATGTCCTCATCTGCCCAGCCGAGCGAAGCTCGGCCGCCGGCCCGGCGAGCTTCGCTCGCCCGCCCAGATGAGGACATCTGGGCTTACGTCAGACAGCGGCCGACTCTTTGATAGTGACCTTCTCCAGCCTGCCGCGTCTATTCCGCATGAAAATCGCTCGCCGTTCTCTGCTCACCATGCTGGCGCTCTGTCTCTCGTCCTTCGGACAGGATGCCGCCATGTTTCGCGGTGACCTGGCCCACAGCGGCGTCTATAAGGCGCAGGGCGTCCCCAGGTTCAGCCAGGTCAAGTGGAAGTTTCACACTGACGGCCAGGTAATCTCGTCGCCCGCGGTGGCGAACGGGATGGTCTTCGTGGGCAGTACGGGCGGGAACCTGTACGCGGTTGATCTCGCATCCGGCGCGCAAAAATGGAAGCTCTTCACCGGGGTGCGGGTGACGTCGTCGCCCGCGGTCGAGAATGGAGTCGTATATTTCGGCAGCTACAGCGGCAGGTTTTACGCAGTCGATGCCGCCACCGGGAAACTGAAATGGAAATTTCAGACCGAGGGTGAAAGGCGGTTCGCGGGCAAGCATCTGCACGGGTCTGAGCCCGCCGCGGAAACTATGCCCGATCCCTTCGATTTTTATTTATCGTCTCCTGCGTTGCGGGGTGGGGCGGTGTATTTCGGAAGCGGTGACGGAAACGTCTATGCGCTGGATGCGGCAACAGGAAACCTGAAGTGGAAATTTCACACCGGTGATGTGGTCCATGCATCTCCGGCAATCGCTGATGGAACATTGTTCATAGGCAGTTGGGACAGCTACTTCTACGCCCTCGATCCCGCCAGCGGAAAAGAGAAATGGCGCTTCAAGACCGGCGAAGACCACAACATTTACAACCAGGTCGGCATTCAATCTTCGGCGGCCGTCATGGACGGCATCGTGTACTTTGGCTGCCGCGATTCGAACCTCTACGCCCTGGATGCCCGCACCGGCGAGAAAAAGTGGGCCTTTAACAACAAAGGCTCATGGGTCATCACCTCACCAGCGGTGCGGGATGGCAAGGTGTACTTTGCCACGTCAGATACCGGCACGGTCTATGCTCTGGATGCCAGGGCGGGGACCCAGATCTTCTCTTTGAAGTTCGGCGGTTGGCCGCTGTTCTCTTCGCCGGCCCTTGCCGGCGGCATGCTTTACATCGGATCACACCAGGGTAAGCTCATCGCGATCGATCTCGCCAGCCAGAAGCCCGCGTGGATATTTGAGACCGACGCATCGCGGCAGAATGGCCCGGCGCTTACCAAGCCGGACGGGACCCCCAAGTACGAAGCCGCATTCGCCGACAATTTCTACGACAGCATGATAGTCGGCGTCCAAAAGATGATGAGCGTGGGCGCCATCCTGTCCTCCCCGGTGGTAGTAGATAACGTGATCTACGTGGGCAGCACGGATGGCTTCCTGTACGCCCTGATATAGCTCCGGCTCCCTAGCCATAACTCCCGAGGATGCCCGCCCAAGCAGAGCTTACACGGGGCACCCGCGAGTGCATATCCACGGGATGGGGGGTGCTTTATAGTGGGCCAATCGGACCGCTATTGATTCATGAGAACCCTCTGGCTCATCCTGCTGGTGTTCCTGATTGGCTGCTCGGCCAAGAAGAAGACGGTCGCGCCAGCCCAACCGCCGCCACCGCCTCCGGTGCGCAGCCAGATGCCGCCGCCCACTGCGGAGGTCATTGAGCACTGTGTTGTGACCAAGCGGGAGAATGCCAACACGGTGTCGTGCCGCTGTGTGCCGGTGACGACGCGGATCGACTCCAAGACCGGGCACACCGTCATCGTCTGCAAGAAGATGCCTGAGACGAAGTGACTGTCGAATTCTTTGGATCTGCGTCACGAACATCCGGAGCTAATCCGGATTGATGGGCATACGCCACCGTTCTGGGGAGAACACGACACTCGCAATCTTCACTTGTGTACCGGTCAACTAAATCTCTGATGAAAACACTGGGTTTGTTGGCTTCGTTTGGTAAATTAATCTCTATTCCCCTGAAGCAGCGTGGCAGTGGTTGCGAAGATGAAAGAACCAGTGAGCAAAAACAGGACGTGTGACCCGTGGCACCGGCGGCACACCGGATCGAGCAGACTCTCCTTGCCGGTGGACTTTGGTCCCACCGACCCATCCCACCGACCCACTTGACAGAGACTGCTTTTTCTCTTATTCATATTCATAGGCAGTGGCATTTCCCCGTAGCCTGGTCGGTATGTCTTCCCGGATGATCGGTTTCTATCTGATGTTTAACCACAAAATTTAATTCTTGTGCTGCAATTCGCGTGGCAGCCAGCGTCCATTTTTGCGTACTTATTTGGACACGTTGGCCACATTCGCGACCTCGCAGCCGGAGGTGAGCTGTGGCTTCAGATAAGAAAATTAATGCGAACCGCGAAAACGGTCGCAAGGGCAAAGGGCCGACTTCCCCGGAAGGCAAAGCCTGGTCGAGACGCAATGCGATCAAATCGGGGCTGTTCAGCAGGGTGTTGGTGGTCGCGGCCGCCGGAGAAAGGCAGGAGGATTTCGATGCCCTGCTTTCCGGACTACGCAATCAGTTCCCGGCGCAAGATTTTCTGATCGCTTTTCTCACAGGCGACCTGGCCAAGACTATTTGGGGTCTTCAGCGTCTTGATGTATATCAAACCGCGGAAATCCGGAAGCAATGCACTACGGCCCGGGAACGTCGCGGCTTGGAGAAGATGGCCGAAGTCGACACACTGAAGGCCCGATTCATCCGGGACCATAACCTGCTCTGCGCGGGCGCCCCGCTACCAGCCGATCGGGTTGCTCTCAGCGTTTCTCTTGAAAAAACCAGGAAACAATTGGAGCAAAGATCGATGGGAATTGAATTTCTGCTCGAACAGATCGAAGGCATTCAAAAGGAGATCGAACGCGATGGCTACCTCCCCCGCCTGACGCTAGAGTTGCTGTCCAACGTTTGCGGAATCGGCGACGAGCATATCAAGTATGTGAATTGGGCGAATGGGCTTGCCGCAACGGAAATGGAGAAATTCAACACCGCTGAGGAAGCAGATAAGACCACGTGTGAGAAATACAAACGGTTATTATCGGATCTGCTCAAATCCAAACTGGAAACGATGCGGGCGATGAAAAAAGTCCTCGACAATCTGGAATCAGCGGAGGAGGAAGATTATTTGGCAAGTTTGGTGATGCCGCCGATGGACGTTGTGGAGAAAATCGGTCGCGTGGATGCGAGGCTACGTCGCAATTTCCACAAAACCTTTGACACTTTGATGGATGTTGTTTATGGAAAGGACCGATGACCCACCAGGTTGCGCTCAGTTCAGTCCTCTCGATGGTGGCCCGAGTGGAACGCCTCGACCAGAATAGTCTCTTGCATGGTCAAGGTTCGGCGTTTGCTGGTGGTTGTGTGCAGTGGGAAAGTGGTGTACGCATTCACTGGTGGTGACAGCGAGCACAAGCCTGGATGTTGGTGTATTGCGCGGTGGAGAATCCAAGTGCAGATATGGTGAGCTGATAGATGCCGCGAGAGCGCCCGATTCATCGCTGGTGGTGATTCTTCTTTCCCCATTGGCCCGGTTTTGGACGGCGACGTCAGCTTTGAAGATGACGGCCCCGGTTGCGTCGCGCACCGTGCCCACGATGCGGGAGGTGGTCTGGGTCTCGCCGGGCCTGAAATGCTGTGCCCCGGGCCGCGTATTGGCGTCGCACATAAGGGACGGAGGTCGGGTCTCCCACCAAGCTACGATTCTTCTGACAGTCACCGTCCATTCTTTCAGACACGAAAGTCAAGACTTGCGGCTTAAGCAGCTAACGCATATCGGCTGTTGGCATATGCCAGGAGAGCCATCATTTCGTCCATCGTGGCGATGTAGAACTTCGAGATCGATCTGGCACGCTTCAGTCCGTCGCGGACGGACGGTGATCCTGGCGATGGTGCGGGCGGGCTAGCGAGGTAAAATGGGGTCGCCACTTTCCGGGGGAGGGCAGCGGCCCCAAAGCGTCCCGCACAGCTCGAAACAGGCGAGTGGCGCGGGCTTTCCTGTTAGGTCCTACTGAACCGAACTGGCGACCGAAGAAAACACGTTATTTGCGTTGGAACCGACCAAGCGAATCGTGCCAACTACGATCACGAGAATAACAGCCAACATGACGGCATATTCCGCAATGTCCTGGCCGTCCTGATTGTTCCAGAGAGATCGAACGAAGTTCTTCATGGGGGATGGCTCCTAGGAGCTAGTTTACTTCGTGGTCCTACCATTTTTGCGGAAAGTAAGTTTCAAGAGTGACTTTGGTAACAGAGGGCTATTTGTGAACACCGCCATAAGGAATTTTTCATCCCCTAATGACCAAGTCATGTCTCCAGGCCGGACGAACTTTACTCCGCCGGACTCACAGACCGTGGCGGCCCGGCGGTCCCCTGACAGCGTCCCACAATTCGGTGATCCTGGCGATGGTGCGGGCATGGAACTGTTTGCACGCTAATCAACTTCCCGCCCGAACACACAACGCGATCTCATAGCCCCCATTCCTTTCGCAAACGCTGGGCAATCGCCTCATACGTCTTAGCAGAACCCTCTTCTAAGTTCGCTTGCATGAGAATTTGCTGCTCATCGCCTGCGATGAACTTGGCAAGAATGCGCAATCGTTGGGCGCGTGTTCTGGCATTGTCAGCATCAGCCTCGACGAGCGCAACCAAGTTTGCTTTAGTCTCATCCATGACAGCCATTTTACGCTTTTGACTCAATGCCCGGCGGGGCTTCAGCAGCCATTAATTCCATAATCGCGTAAGCGCTGGCCGAAGCCTTTAAGATCAGACGTTGAAATTCCTTTCACGGGAAATTCTTCCCAGCTGCCGGTTTTCATGATCAATGCGCCAAGCGCAGCGGCCTCTTCAAGGTTGTACCGGAAGGTCTTTCCAACTTGGTTGTCGTTAAGAAGGATCTGGAACTGGACCATCCCGCTTGCACATAGAAAAACTGCGCGCGTGGAAATTGTGATCCTAAAATCGCTGCCACTCATGGGCCAAATTATACTCGCGGCATTACTGCACTCCTCTGCATAAGCCGGACGAGTCCTGACGGTCGACACCCAGTCTCTGCCGCCGCGCTGGCGAGAGCACCTGCGGCTATGTTCAAAGGTCGCGGATAGTATCCCGGCGGCGTAGTTCCTGCAATGGCACTTTGCCCGGTTACTTCGCTGCACGCAGGTAACCCGTTTTTATGACTGTTGAGCCATTCACGGCAGACCCAGACTCAGGTACGTTTCGTTAGGGTGGGACGTCGCCTGTTTCCGCCCTGGGATGGATGGGGCGTGGGTTCTCCGGGGGAGGGGGCCACGCTCCCCTCCCCCTTTCCTTGAGGTCTAACATAGACACCGTCAATGTAGTTACTGGCCGGCATGAAGGTCAGGCTTTTCAGCAAAGACGCCAACCCTCTCTGCGACCGCCCGCTATTGCACAAAAACCGAATTTTACCTTGATGACCTCGTCGCGGCTGGCGAGGCCGTCCTTACTTTTTTCGGGCGTCTGACGCCTGGGAGTGGGATTGCCAGTTAAAGCTATATCGTAGATGGTGGATGGTTGCGGGGCGTCATGAAGCCGTCTGCACATCCTGGCGTCGCCGTTCCAGCGTCCGTCGAAAGCAAATGGCCACAACAAGAATACCCCCGAAGAGCAAAGTGATGTCACCGATGCTAAACAGTCCGAGCCACGCTTGATCTGCCAGCAGTGGCATCCGCGTTTGCGATGTGGCGCCCTGCCACATTGGGCTTGCAGGACGCACTGTGGTTGGCATTCCGACCACGGGCATCGCCCCTGCATTGCCGTCCGTTACTAGAGCATTCATCCCCAGTCCGCAGAGCATTAGCAGAACGCCGGTCCGAACCAACGGAGATCGAACCACACGCAACACGAGCCACAGGATTGCGCAGGATGCACACAGCCAGATCACTGGATGTTCCATCCACGCTAACTGATGTGCCATCGTGACGAAATGCACGGTCTACTCCTAATGTCAAAGACAAATGAAATAAATTTATGACGAGTTAGGGACTCGATTTCTCGGGGAGGCGTTAGAGTGATTAGACCTCAGTTCAACGCCACATCAAATGGCACAACGGGGTGGGTTCATGGCACAAGAGTAATGACTAGGGAGTCACGGCCACTCGGGGGACATACGCCTGGCGGATACCTTGGCGTGAAACGCGCAAGTGTTGACGAATACGATCAACTGCCGGTTCGTCGGCCAATCGGCCGGTCGGAGTCAACGCGATTGGTTTTGGTGTTCGTTGGTCACCTGTTTCTTCCCAGCCGGGGTCAATTCTTCCTGGATGGTCGATCTGTAAGAGTCTGCTGGGTCAACTGCCAGTGCATTGAGAGGCAAATCGCTCCTGTGACTTTTGCACAATGGTACAGAACATGTACAGCAACTACCCGATTCCGGCACTGCCCCGGTAAAAGCTTAGGATTGTCTTTCCAAACAAACTTGCTATAAACAACAGCGGAGGTCTGAATGCCGCACGCGGTCGAAATCAAGAAAGGGCAGACGTTTCAGGACGGAACGGGATTAACGGTGAGAATTGGAGAGATCGATGCTAGTGAGCGTGTTCGCTTCGCCGTAATCAAGGATCGAGAGTCCGCATGCGTTCGTGACGGCGAAATGTCCTATGTCGCCTTCACCCATCGCTTTACCAGAATTAACTCACTTGAAGAGGCTTGCGCACGCATTAAGCATCTGGGTTATGTCGCGTCCAGACGGGTACGAATCTATGGCGAGGAGTTTGAATTGCTGTCTGACCCTTTTCCGCAGGCGGATCAGATCGCAATTCGCGCTAAAGCGAAAAGCGACTCTCGTGTTCGGTTACTGCGACTTCCAGTAACCATCGTGCAAGGTGGCAGAAAGCAGCAGTTCACAGCCGCATAAAGACTCGACGCCACCGTGAAGGCCGCGAACCTGCCATCTCCGGATTGACAACCTTTACGTCGTTCCGGGCAATCCAAAGCAAGCGGAATATCTAAGGAGGTTCGATATGATAAAGGTCGCAATGCTCGCTGTTGCAGTCTTGGCTTCGACTGCCTGGCTCCAGGCCCAGCAATATCCGCCAGACACTTCAAAGCAAACGGGCTCCAGTCAACACAAGGTTGACGGTTGCCTTCAGGGGTCTGATGGCAACTTCACACTCACCGATAGCTCTGGAACCACCTATCAGCTTCAGGGCGATACGGCGAAGTTGACCGAACATGTCGGTCACGAAGTCCAGATAACGGGCAGCACTTCCGGAGGGGCCGGCGATAGCGCCAATTCGGCAAGTGCGGGAGCCACTTCACGACCGAGTCTAAATGTGAAAAGCATAAAACACGTATCCAAAACGTGTAAGTCAACCAACAAATAGTTCTGCTCCCCTCCGACTCGACCCCGGTGGTGGGTATTACTTTCTCCCACCGGGGCGCTGTTTTTAGAAGAGCCGTGAATGGAAAGGGGAAACAATGGTCGTGAGTGTAAACGCCGTTTACGTCACCTATCCGTCGGGGAGCCCGGCGACATCCAAATTTGTGGAAACAATCGTTGTGGTCGAGGCATCGAACCAATCGAAAGGAGAGAGAGCACCATGGCATCCAAGCCTACCTACGAACAAGCAAAACTCCACTTGCAAATCTACGAGGAACGCCGAGAGCCGCGACTTCGGCAGGCGCGCGATTGGTTCTTCGCCAATTGCTTCGCCGATACTCTGGACGAGGCGATGCGCATCGCCCCGCCCGGAACGGAAGCGGGAACCAATTTCATGATGGTGATCAGCTACTGGGACCAGGCATGCGCACTACTCAACCACGGATTACTTCACGAGGATCTATTCTTCGAAACCAGCGGCGAGTTCTTCGGTGTGTGGAATCGCATCAAGCCCACCATTCAGGAGGGCCGGAAACGATTCTCGAACAAACTCTTTGCCGCCCACATCGAAAAAGCAGCGAACCGCTTCGAAACCTGGGCTGAAAATCAATCACCTGGCCTCATCGCCTCTATGCGCCAGATGGACCAACAAATGCGCTCACAGACGAAAAGAGCGGCCTAAGATTGGGCCACCTAGATCACCGACCAACCAATGAACTATGGCCGCCGGAAGCACCAGACACTTCCGGCGGCTGGTTCTCATTGAGAGGCGGCCTGCCCTTCCACGCGCTTGCGATAGGTGCACATGTCGCGTGCCGTGTTTTCCGATGAGGTTCTGTCCCCCAACGCTTGTTACCTTCGTTATGTCCTCCCGAGACTTTGAACTAGATCGCAGATCAGCGACCATCTGACCTCCAAGTGTTTCGATGTAGGAGAAGATTTTGTCCGCTATTGTCGCAATTTTACTAATGTTCGGCCGTCATCATGATGGTGAAGAGGGCCGATAGTGTGGGCGGAAAAAACAGGGTCTCCTGACTGCGAACAATAACCGGCTAAAACCGTGGTTCAACGAATCCAGACTTGATCCCGGCCATCTACCCCGCGCGGTTACAGAGCGTTCCAGAACGATCCGCTACCCTATTCTTATAGGGCCGGCACATCACAAGGGTACATCTCAATCTTTGATCAGCTTCTCGGCAAACTGATATGACTTCTCGAAACAGCTCAAGGGGTTTTCTGTTGCCAAAATCGGACGATCACAGAGTCCGGAGAGCATCCGTTGGGATGGACTTGGCCGATCAAAGTGCTGGAGGCAGTGGTATTATCGCGTTGCATTGTCCAGCAAAATTCTACGACTCTGAAGCGGCAACGCTTGAGTGCAACTCGCAGCGGCTTTGTTTGCGCGTGGGCGATTGAACCTGTCCACTAAATCTTCTGACGGGGGCGGAGGTAAACTGGATGAACCCGGCGATCGTAGCTGCAAAGTACGTTTCATAGAGAACTCGTGAGAATCGTTCCGGGCCGTTCGGAGGAGTCTTATGACTGGAAGACGGGATGACAACCTGGGGGGCCAAGTTGCATCCAAAATGCACGAGCTGGTCACTTGTATGTGCGTCGTGAAATTCGACGAGGAGGGCGAACGCCGCGGAATGATCGAGGCGATCGAATCGCTTGTCCTTGGAAAGGACTTCCCAGAAACCTTCGAGCGAAGCCAGTTCAAAGTGCATCTCGTCTCGGGCGACATTGTGATTGTGCCGGGCTCAGCAATTTCCGCAATTGAGTCTATGACTGCGGGGAGTCATTCAACCAGGACTAGAAAGAAACCTGGCATGAAGACAGGGAAAGCCACGACGAAAGCAATGCTGGCGAAAAAGCGCAAGTCAATCGCGATAAAGTCTTCGGAAGATGCTGCAAAAGCCCGGACCCGGAACGCAAAGCAGAAAAAGCAACGCGCCAAGAGAACAAGACCGGCCTCTTAGAACAGTATGTCGTCCCCGCTGATATCAAACATCTCTATCGTCATTCCGAAAAAGTCTCAGAGGATCGGCAATCGAGGTTTCACGTGGGACTTGCACAGAAGTTCCCCGGATACTCGCCGACACGGGCTATGCGGGCATCCAGGTCATTTTCGCGCAATAGGGTTTGTCCGTACCCCGGAGACTATTGAGCACGCGCGCCCAAGCGTTGAATGCAGCCTTAAGCGCGCAGGTTAACCTTCTAAGCACCAGGTAGAGGTAACACACCCTCCATGTTCCATTTCGACGTAGGATTCCAGTGTCTGCTGGTGAGGGCTGTGTGTTCCATAAAAGCCAAGGAAGCTCATCCCGCAAATTGATATGGGTCGAAGAACACAACGGAGAGGCACCGGGCTGCTCTCAATGCGCTTGGGTCTTTTGTTCTTCGAGCCCTACCACCGGCGAAACCATGGATGTAATGAGGCGGAATTTCCGTGCGCAACGTTCCAAAGAGTTTGCCGCGCACGATTGTACCAAACACCCTAAAGGTAAAGCGGCGAAGGCTTCCTCGTAGCCATCCGTCAGCGATGGTTGGATGTTTTTCTTTCTGCGGGCCTGATGGAAACAACCAGATGGAGGAAGTCATGCTGAATGTAACCGTTGAGAACATCCGCGAATTGGCGGTGGTTGGGCATCCGCCAGATCGATGAACCTGTTCTCGTTCAGACACTCGTCAGGGACCTGCCGTTGAAGCTTCGCCGCGATGCTGCCGAGCAATTCCACGGGCAGCGGAATGAGCTTGTGCAGAATTCCCTTGAGCTTGATCTGGTCGCCGTCGGCATGAAGGGTGATGTTCGTTAGCGGCGAGCCGGCCACGCCTCCCCTATTGAGGAAATTGCCGATATCTCCGATATTGGCGCGGATCACGCCGGTTTTAACTTCAAGAAAGAAAGACTCTGGATCGTCGAACGTTGGATTCACGTCGCGCCGAGTCCGTACCATCTGCCCGCGCAGCCATCGAACGTAAATGCGAAAGTCTGGTTCTTTTCTCAGCATCAGGTTATGCGCAAACACGGAGGTGGAGGCAGACTCGCGCTAGTCTGTCCCGCTTGTTAAACCCCAGTGTTGGGTTCAGAGAGAACGAAAAGCCGCTCCTTTCGCCATGAACAGGACGGGAATATCAATTCGATCATGTAGACAGGGTGGTTGCATAGGGGGACCTTTCAGCGTGCAGCTTTAGGCCGGAGCCGGACCGGAAGATGATCCGTCGTCAGCGTAAAAGAACATATCGTGGCGAAGCAAAGTCTCAACTCCCCTCACAACTTCATCGCCCGCGCCCTTGGTCACGACGCCTCTGTACCCGGCGTTAAGAGCTTCCCATGCGAGCTGCCTTGAGACCTCCTGGACGCTGATAAGCAACATAGGAAGCCGAGGGTGGGCCCCTCGCGATTTCGGGGCCAGCTTGTAGCCCGTTCATGACGGGCATAGCGAGATCCATTACCACGACATCCGGCTTGAATCGCTCGACTCACTCTATCGCCTCAGCACCATTACTGGCTTCACCGCATACTTGCCAGTCCTTCTCCTTCTCCAACAACCGGCGGAGTAGCAGCCGAATCATCGGCGATCAGGATTGAGTAGCCATACGTGCACCTCCCTGGGTAACGCGTTCGGGAATCCGACCCGGCAGACCGCACCCATGAAGTGGGCCACATCTGGCCAGGTGGACAATACAGCAAATTCCCGATCCAGTAACCACTCTGATTCCGTACGCGGCGAGGCCGATTACAACTCGCAGGCTCTACACCGTTTTCTTACGCGACACGTGCATACTGCTCGGGCCGGGCTTCAAATTGTTCTTTGCATCCTTCTGAGCAAAAATAGTAAGTCTGGCCTCCGTATTGAGATTTGAACTCAGCTGTCTGTTCATCCACTTCCATATCGCAAATCGGATCCTTAGCCATTTTTGGCAGCCTCCTCCTAACATTTCTTCTTAAATGGCCGGTGACACTTTGATCTTTTCGACATGAATCAATTTCTTGTCGTTGTCTAGCCTACCCGTTAACTGGACATCTTTTCCGTTGTAGTTCTTGGCTTTCTTTTGGTTGTCCAGTAAGTAAGTCTGATTGCCGGTTTTAAAGACATAAGCATCTCCATCTTTGAGAATCGTCCCCATATAAACCTTTACGCCACTCCGGTCCGGCTGCTCTTTAGCTTGCGATGTCGGAAAGGTCGGCGGAGGGGTAGGGGCGCGGGTTGCCGGCGCTTGAGCCGTGGGATCTAACGGTTGGGCAGGCTGACTTCCTTGGGCGAATACATTGGGAAGTGAACCTGCCAACAATGCGACAGTGCACAATGCGCCTACGTGTTCTTTCATGGTCTATTCCTCCATGATCGAGGTGGCGTCTAGTGGGCAGATGCCAAACTGGGCTGAGGTGTTGGCCCAGAAGTGAGATTCTTCTTTCGCGGTTAAGGGCGTGGAATTTCTTGATAAATCCCTCTGGCACACTAGCTTCTTGCAGTTGGGGTGGCTAAATACTGATTGCGGAGCCGTGATTTGTTTGGACTGCCGTACGGAGTGCCGCGGCGATTCGTTCTGTGAACCCTGTTACAATTACTATGTCACTCATTCGATGTGCCAAGAATCCTAGTACAGAACGAATGCCATGTTTTTGATTTGCGCAAGGCTGGCTAGTCAGTCGGTTGCGACTGACAAGCCGACTCCTGGACTGACGGGTACTCTCAACCTTGGGATTATTTCAAGGTTGCCCGTTATTTTAGGTAGATCTACAGAATTTGGTATCCGCCAGATGCCGCGTTCCATCGTGGAGAGATAGTTATGGCTGATGCCGATGCGTTCGGCGAAATCCGCCTGAGCATATCGAATTCATGCCGACGAACCCGGGGTCGATTGAAGCTCCGCCGCGTTGCTCGATTTCGTTGACTCCCGGAATTGCAGTTGTGCCTCCAGGGAATCCAGCCAATCCGCAAAACCTGGACGACAGAACGGCTCAATACAAAGGAAGCGTAATCCCATCGCAAAAGCGTCATTCCAGACCGCATCCGCTTTTGCTTCGAAGATTTAAGGGTTCGAGCTGGGCAGCTCGAACCGCACTGTAACCACTCCCTCGACCTGGGACGGACCAAAAACGAGTAAGGGCAAGTCCACCCTCGCTCACGTTCATGATCTTCCAGCGAAGGCCTCACCAGTCTGGCACAACAACTGAATGGGCAAGATCAACCTTGTGCCGGAAATATCTGCGGTGCTCGCGATTCATCCTGGGAATCGGGATGTCGAGCAGACTTCGGAGTTGCTTGTCCTGAACCGGCTTGGCGAGCACGAAGTCGGCTCCCGCTTCAATCGCATTGCTCACCGAGGTTGTAGCATTTGCATGCGGTTCAACAGCTCTCGACTCGGTTGTAGAAGCTCCTCGCGCAAGCTTCCGCTCGGCAAGAGTGGGCTGACCACCCTCCCGCTGTCCCAGACATCGGATGATTGGAGTGCGCAATGGGAGTTTTCCGAAAGAGGCTGTTAACTCGGACGGTCAAGAGTGGGATTCGGCAGGACGGAACCCGGATGGAAATCTGCCAGTGGTGCAATGAGCTACTAGCTACGACGCCGACCAAGGCGGAAGTGACTGCGCAGCGACGGCGTTGGGCCAAGGTGAGAGCCGCGCGAAAGTAGGATAACTCATCTCAAAAGCGATTGATTCAGAGGCCGATTCGAAGAACACCGGAGCGGGGCCATTCCGCCAGATTTTGTCCTATGGACGCGCTCTCTGCTAATGACCAGTACTCTTGCTGATGTCTTGCCCGTGGCCGTGGTGGTTGCCGTAGAGGTCGGACATTTCAAGGGCGGTTGTCCTTATGCGGTCCATCATTTCATAGATGTACTGGCGAAGGTCGGCTACGTCAAGAATTCGACTTCCACTGTTCAGGTGCGCATAAATCAAGTCTGCTCTGAGGCTTTCAAGCACGGATAGCGCGATTTGTTTTTCGTTAGTGTTCATGGCCCGCTCCACTGCGAACAACCGTGATGTTGCACCTTAATCTGCGCAATTGTGGGCGCCTTCTGCGATGATTTACCATACAGTAGAAACTGTACGCTAAGGTCACTAAGCCGTTACCCGCATCGCAAATCTTCTCGTTTGTTTGCAGTAATTTCCCGCCTGACAAGGCACCGATAGTAGACAAATTACAAGCGTGGCACCTTCGCAGAATAACTCCCCGCAGCACCAAGTTCGACAGTCGTCACAAACCGCAGCACCGCAGTTCACTGCACTTCGCCACTGCAGGTTTGTCGCAACATCCTACGTCGCTGTCACTGGATACGTACTCGATTTGACAAAATGGATTATGGATTCTTGACGCAATCAGGTGCTTTTCGGCTTAGCCAATCCTTGGCTCCTTCCCCCACGCCGCGCGGGCCTGTTGTGGGGTTTCTTTTGCTCGCAGATCGTCGATGACGCAACCTTGTAAGAACAACTGCATCTAACCTGCGCCAGATGGCAAAAACCATCCTTATAGCGGATGACAGTGACGTTGTGCGGCGGGCGGTCTGCGAAGCATTTGCCCTTGAGTCTGACTTTGAGGTGTGCGGAGAAGCGCACGACAGACACGACGCGTTAGAAAAGGCTCAGCGGCTGCACCCTGATTTGATTATTCTAGACCTCTCAATGCCTGTCATGAACGGTTTTGAAGCGGCTCGGGTGCTTCGGGATCTAATGCCTTCTGTACCGATTATCATGTTCACGTTGTACATTGATACGTTCGTGAAGGAAGAAGCGCGCTCCGCTGGTGTTGCCGACGTGGTTTCAAAATCGGAACACATATCTGTGCTGATAGACGCCGCGCGTCGTCTGCTGTACCGCAACGCTGCATAGTCACTTCTTTTCCCAGTCTGGAAAACCTAAGGCGTCCCGCTTGAGAACACGAAGGTTCTTGATGGCGTTTTCGATGGCCTGCCTTTCTGCGGAATGCTCAGAGTTGGGCGAGATTTGCTGAAGCCGTTTGTAGATTGCTGTTTCTGCGGCTTCGACTAGCTCTCGAAGCTTTAGGGGGTTAGGTTCTAACAGTGCGGCAGCATACTCATTCTGCCAGTGGGGAAAAAGGATGTGGCGTGATGGTGGTGAGTCTTCAGTTGGCATAGCCCAGCCTCCTGCAATCGCCTTCCATTAGCCGCCCTGAGGCGCAGCAGGGGGAGGACTACACATTATTTTATCAAAGCTTTCGGGTGCTGTCTTTCTCTCGCCATCTCAGAGGTGGCTTCGCGATCCACGGTTGCGAGAGTAACGAAGTAGTCGTCTTTCTCAGTGTGGAATTGTAGGCTTGCTTTTTCATGCCCTCAGTATGCCGCGGGAGAGATAAAATATTTCTAAAATAAAGTTCAAGAGAAGATAAAGCGGATTTGACTCGAAAACTTGCCCACTGTTTCAGCTACCACCTACCAGTCTTGTACAGTGACCCCAATCATCGCAGGCTTCCGAACCTTCAATCTTGAGGCCGGGCTTGCCGTCGAGCATATCTCGAACCTCGCAGAAAAAGCCCATGGCATCCTGCGCAGGCATGCGTAAGGGATGGCTGCAGAAAACGTCTCGTAACCTCAGATGGCCGCGGCGTTACTGATTAGCAAACTCCGAATCGGCCGTCCAGAGGGCAGAGAGGTTTAGTCGCCGTTAAGAGTGACTCGCTTCTTCCTGCCGTAGACTGAATTCGGCAATCAGGGGTAGGTGGTCTGAAGCAATCAACGCCTTTCGGCTGCGGTGCAGTCGCCAAGATTCCAATCGCAGCATCTTGTCGTAGTAAAAGTGGTCCAAATGAAGGAAGGGAAACAAGCCCGGATAAGTGCGACGACGGCGTGCAAGGAGTCGCGAGTCGAGACTCTCAAAATTGGCGGCCATTATCCGCGAGGCCAATCCGCGGGTCCACTCATTGAAATCACCAAGAACTACTGTCGCTCCCGTTAGTTCTGTCTGCAGCAGCACATGCCGACTGACGAGTCGTTGCGCCTGATGGCGACGCTCCATAAATCCAGTGCCCAAATGAACATTGAAAATGTGCAGGAGAAAGCCCTCCGCAACCCTAATGTCTGCCTGCAGACAGCCCCGGCGCTCGCGTCCTTCTCGAGTCAGATCATAAGTATGACACTTTGAAATCGGAAATCTGCTGATTGTCATGTTTCCGTAAGGGCCGCCGTGCAGAAGGCGAGTCTTTCCAAAGCACCAAGAATACCCTCCGTTTTCAACAATGCATCGAACCTGATCAAATTCGGGTTTTCCCCCTTGAACGTTCAGTATTTCCTGGATGGCAACAACATCAGCGTCGATTTCCTGAATGACTTCTGCCACCCGCGCTGGCTGAGTTCGACGATCCAATCCACGGCATTTATGCACATTGTAGGTCGCGATGCGAATTCGAGGACCGTCACCCATTAGTCACATGCGAACACGACGCGGATATGTGGCCGAGCAGGGTTTTTGTGCATCAGCAAAGTTACTGCTGGCGCTCAACGACCCAGCCAATCCATTCGACGAAGCGCTCATGTAGGGGGCGTTGGCGCCACTGGTCAAACGAAATCGATTGACAACTGGCCAAGTCTCCCTGGAAGTCCTGGGTCAGTCTGGCCGCCACCTGAGGGTCCGAGATCGCAAGATTAACCTCGTCGTTGATGCCAAAAGAGCGATTGTCGAGATTGCTCGTGCCAACCACCGCCCAAGCTTCGTCAATGATCAGAGTCTTCGCATGAATCATCGAGGGCTCGTATTCGTAAATTTCCGCCCCCGCCTTGAGCAAGTCACCATAAAGACTTCGCCCGGAGCTGCGGGTGAGGGAATGGTCACCGTGTTTCCCTGGCGCAATAATCTTGACAGACACACCTCGCTGAATAGCGCGGATCATTTCCTGACGCATGCTGCGGTCGGGCAGAAAGTATGGAGTAGTGATGTAAATTGATTTCCTCGAAGCCGCCAACAGCGTTTGGAAAAGAATCCGAGCACGAGTCGATCCTCCTGCAGACGGAGTACTGCCAACGACCAGTGCTTTCGTGCTGCCAGTGCCGGTCGCTTTCAGAGGAAAGTACTCCGGACCCTCTAAAATCTCGCCGGCAGTCTCCAACCAGTTCTCTACAAAAGTTCCTTGTAAACCATGAACCGCATCCCCTTGAACTCGAAACATATTGTCACGCCATCGCGCCTCTTTTTCAGTCGAAAATCGCCACCAATCGGCGAACCCGGCTCCTCCGATAAAAGCCACCGATCCGTCCACTATGATCATTTCCCGATGGGTTCGGTTGTTCGAGCGAAACCAGTTATTCCAGCGCACTGGGTGATACCATTCGACTCGTCCGCCTGCGTCTCTGAGATTCTTGAAGTACCTCTTAGGAGTTAAAAGGTTGCCGATGGCGTCAAGAACGAGATTGACCCGCACGCCAGCGCGAGCGCGCTCAGTGAGAACTTCGAGCACTCTCCTGGTTACTTCACCTTTGTGGAAAATGTAGGCTTCGATGCAGATGGTGTGCTGAGCCTGACTAAGGGTTATCAACTCCGCTTCGTAAAAGTTCTCCCCATTGGGAAATACTTCAATTTGATTATTCTGTGTAACCTTAGAGTCGACAACGGGTTCTAATTCTTTCAGGAACGATTCCGACTCGACAGATCCAGGAGAGCCCACCAGTTCGTATCGGGGTCCTGGCGCAAACAGGGCTGCCAAAATCCATGTTGCAATCGCGACAATCGCGACTACTGATAGTATGCGCAGGCTTCTCGACTTCTCGAACTCGGCTGCAAGGAGATCGTCGTCTTTTGATTTCCTGGTACTTCGACTCGATTTAGCCGTAGTCGCCAAGTCGTAGACCTCCGGATTTGTCCTTAAACTCAGATGCCAATGGATGCGGAGGCGGCTAGTCGGCCGGATTTCCAGCTCCAAGGTTACCCTACCTTTTTCGGCTTTGGGACTTGCCGAAGCGGCTGAAAAACCAGAATGCGACAGCCAGCAACCCAATTGCCAACGTCAGCGCCAGGAGATGTTTGTGGGCCAAACCTGCCGCTACTGCGACAATTCCTGGTCCGAACCTCAAAACCAGAATTCCGAGAAGAAAAAACCTGACAAACCTACCCGCGAAGATGGCGAGCAGAAAATGCCAGAAATTCATTTCAAATGCAGCTGCAGCAAGCGCAAATAGCTTGAAGGGGAAGGGAGGTGGAACCATGGCTGGAAACATCAAAGCCCAAAATTCATGCCTGTCGAATGAATGCCGGATCTTGTCGAACTTGCTCTGGGAGATACGCTTTTCCAGAAGTACTTGGCCGCCCTTATACCCGATCCCATAAAGCACGATGCTGCCAACGGCTGACCCGGCCGAGGCCATGAACACATATAACAGTAAGTTGGTGCGGTTTTGATACACGTAGCTGGCCACGACGGGATCAAGAGGCAGTCCAAAGAAAGCAGAGTCGAGGCCTGCGAGAACAAAAACCCCCCAAGATCCCATGGGTTTGAGGATCGCCCAAATGAATCCTGTATACCGCATCACAACATGCTTGATCGCGTCGAGGAAGGTCATCGCCGTATCACTAGATCCGCTTTCCGCACCAAGCTTTGGATGCTGGTACTGCTGGGGAATGCTAAACGCCTCCGGCGAGTTCCCCAAGGCGCGACTTAACAGCGACTTGAAATCCAAGGTTCGATGGCAAGAAAAGATGATTTTCTGAGCCATCGACTGGACGCCGCACGGCTGGCGAAAAAAGGGGAAGTGCGATCAGGAGACAAATGCAGTTCTGACTGAAGGAGAGAGACGGCCGGGGCTGACGGGCCGCTCAGCCCTCATTCTTCCGGGTCAGATTTCGCCAGGAAGTCCTCCAATCGAGGCGCAGGTTTCCCCAAGTCCGTTCTCAGTCATATTTATTTTCGCTAAGCGTGCGGTATCTGCCCCGGGGAACCAGTCCGCGCAATGAAAAGCCGGCCCGACGCATTCCCGGCGAACTCGGACAGGGGTTTCGCATCCAACCTGCGAGGCTCGCATGGCGGGTCGAGGGAGAAATCATGCAAAGCATACTCGGGATCTTTGAGTCGCGCACAACCGCAGAGAAGGCAGTTCAAGGGCTGCTGGCGACGCCCATTTCCCCGCAGTCGATCATTTTCCTAAGCGGTGAAGCAGGCCAAGCCCAGGTGGATAGTCTTCCTACTACTGACACCGAACGTGACGGCATGGGCGAAGCGGTCGGCGGACTGGTGGGAGGAGCCGTCGGCGCCGGCACCGGGTTATCCCTCGGTAGTGCCATTGCCAGCCTGTTTGTGCCCGGCGTGGGAACGATTTTTGCCATCGGGTTGGGAGCGGCTGCGCTGCTGGGAATCGGAGGGGCGGCTGCAGGAGCAACTGCGGGTGAAGCGTCGGAACAGGCTTCGGACACTGGTGTTCCCAAGGACGACACCTTCGTCTACCGCGAACTGCTAAAGCGGGGTCGATCTCTGGTAATTGCCAACGTCGAGGACAGCGACTTGGCGTCGGCGGCCACGACGGTCTTTCATCGACTCGGAGCTGAAGATGTCGCGGAGGCGCGCAAGAACCTGGAACCGGCAGCCTAGCCGTATTGTGTCGGTCGGTTTTTGCCACAGCTTCAAGAAGGACGTACTTCCATGGGTTCGATAGCTCATATATGAGTCCGAAGCAACTTGGCTGGCTGGATGGGAAGCTGAGAGATTCCAGGGGGGAATTTGCAACTTCATCCTCTTTTGCGATCGGTTTCGACGTAGGGAAATCTTCAACGAAAATTACAGCATGCCCTCGATGGAGAAGCGCCATCGAGAGAGATACGCTACCGGGGAAGGAGGGACATATGCCAGACAAGGCAACGTTAGAACGGGTTCGCGAAGATGCTCGGGAAGGGAAGTCTCCCAGCACGCAGGCTGGAGAGTTCGTTCGCGAGGAGGTGCATCACATCCGCGAAGGAAAACACGGAGCCGCGTCCGCCAAACAGGCTATCGCGATTGGCTTGTCAAAGGCGCGACGGTCGGGCGTGAAGCTGGCGCCGCCAAAGGCCTCAGCTTCCACCAGCACCAAGAAGCAGGCGGCTCGCGACTCGCGTAAAGGGCAGTCTGGATCAGCGAGTCATCCTTCGCGCCGTCGCTCGCGAGCAGTGAGCGGCGCGCTGAAGCGCGAAGGCCACAGTGCGGCATCGCACGCATCGTTGTCGAGGCACGCCAAAATAGCAGCCCGCAAGAGAAGCCCGGCGGCTCGTAAGCGGTCAGCGACGAAAGCGGCTCGAACCAGGAGAACCACAAGGAACCGGCAGGCAGCGCGTACTCGCTAGCCTCAAGGTTCCTTCCGTGGAGGTCGCATGCCAAGTTCCAGAAGAAAACTGTGGGTCTCGCGAGTAAAAACTGATTCAACGCATCCAGCTGCCGCGATGCGGATGCTTACATACTTCATCAATCGCGCCGGGCGCGATCTGAGCGCTACTCGCCGGGCCGAGCTGGGAAAAGCAAAAGCTCTGCTCTCGAAACGGATTCAGCGAGGGAAATGGTCCATCCCCCAAGCTGGCCCATTGCACAGATATTCCTTGTTCGGACCGAGAAAGATTCCGCAGGACATACTAATAAGTAGATGCGTCCAAGGTTTGGGGCTTCTTCATCTTTGTTTAGCCGGGCAAGACGCGTACATCATCCACCGGAATCAGGATTCGTGGGTATGGCCGGATGAGCTGCGTTTGGTCCTCCTAGCCATTGGAAAGGAGATCGAACCATTGGGGTTCTGTTTCAGGTGGACCATGGGAACCATCAGGCCTCCGAACTGCGCACAGCGTGGATGGCCACTTCAAAGGGCTTGCTGTCGTTTTGGCGGGAGGACATTTTAGGTTCACGGTTCGCTGCGTACTTGTTGAACGTCTCGCAGCAACCTGCAGGTACAGAGTTTGATTGGACGCTGTACTGGCGATTCCCGATGTCCTCTCCTTCGGTGAGGGCCTATACAAGAGGGGGCACTACCTGTCGAACCTCAATTCGTGCGCACCACTGGGAGTAAAGATCATGACCGCTGCCGATGTTCTGATTGAGACATTGATTGACTGGGGTGTGGACATCGTCTTCGGGTTGCCGGGAGATGGAATCAACGGCTTGATGGAATCACTGAGGACCCGTCAGGATCAGATTCGTTTCATTCAGGTGAGACACGAGGAGTCGGCGGCCTTCATGGCCTGCGCCTATGCCAAATTTACAGGACGACTGGGCGTGTGTTTGGCAACGTCAGGTCCCGGAGGAATTCATCTTCTCAATGGTCTATACGATGCCAAGATGGACGGCCAGCCAGTGCTGGCAATCACGGGCTTGCAATTTCATGATCTGATTGGAACTTTTACCCAACAAGATGTCGGGCTCGACCGGCTTTACATGGATGTTGCTGCGTTCAATGAGCGGATCATGGGTCCGACACACGTGGAGAACGTTACGGACTTGGCCGTTCGCACGGCGCTCTCGTATCGCGCGGTCAGCCACCTGACCTTTCCGGTGGACTTTCAGGAAATGGAAGTCAAGAGTCGACAGCGTTCCAAACGGAATATCCCGCATCACACTTCCCATGCCGAAGCGGGCGGCGCCATGCTGGCCGATCCGGATGATCTGGAAAGGGCAGCGCAAATCCTCGATGACGGGAATAAGATCGCGATCCTTGCGGGGCGAGGCGCCCTGCACGCAACGGGAGAACTGGAAGAGCTTGCCGAGGTCCTGGGCGCTCCGATTGTCAAGGCATTGCTCGGCAGAGCTGCGGTGCCTGATGACAGTGTATACACGACGGGAACGATTGGACTGCTCGGTACGAAACCATCCCAAGAGGCGATGGAGACTTGCGACACCTTGCTGATGGTCGGAACGTCTTTTCCATACCTTGAATTCTTGCCTAGACCTGGCCACGCCAGGGGTGTGCAGATCGAGCTTGATCCCAAACGTATCGGCCTGAGATTTCCCGTAGAAGTGGGCCTGGTCGGTGACTCCAGGCGTGTTCTTCGTGACTTGATGCCGCGTCTTAAGCGGAAAGAAAACCGAAGCTTCCTGGAAAAAGCGCAGAAAGGAATGGAAGACTGGCGAAAAATCATGCATGACCGTGCCACGCGGCGTGATGTACCGATGAAACCGCAAGTAATCGCACACGAACTCGGCGTGCGCCTGCGCGACGACGCGATTGTCAGCTGCGACAGCGGAACGATCGCCACGTGGTGGGCCCGCCACATTCCTGTCAAGAAAGGACAGATTCATAGTCTCTCCGGCAATCTCGCCAGCATGGCCAACGGGCTTCCCTATGCGATCGCCGCTCAGATCGCTCATCCCGACCGGCAATGCGTCGCATTCGTGGGAGACGGCGGTTTCTCGATGCTCATGGCTGATTTTGCAACCGCAGTGAAGTATCAACTCCCCATCAAAGTCGTCATCGTAAAGAACGGCACACTGGGCCAAATCAAGTGGGAGCAGATGGTATTTCTGGGGAATCCGGAATACGGCGTTGATTTGCAACCGATCGATTTCGCCGGCATCGCACAGGCCTGCGGAGGCAGCGGGTTCACTGCGGAAGATCCTTCAGACTGTGGACGGGTCGTAGAGGAATTCCTCGCGGCGCCCGGGCCAGGAGTTCTCCAAGCGGTCGTCGATCCTTTAGAGGCGCCACTTCCCGCTAAGGTTACGGCGGATCAGGCATTGAAATTTGCCGAGTCCCTTGTACGTGGCGAACAGAATGGAGGCCAGATTGCCCTGGCCGCCTTGTCAGAAAAAGTTCGCGAGTTGATTTAAACAAGAGCGCGATCTCTACCTTGGGACAATGCCATGAAACCTGCGTCTCGCCTTTTGAGGAGCAACCCGGAAGCGGCCAGGATCACTGTGGCGAGCTTGGTGCCTCCTCGCAACACGATTCCCGTACTCCGGAAGGCTGCAAGCGCGTGTACAGCCTGTGACCTCTGGAGAACGGCAACGCAGACGGTCTTCGGGGAAGGGGCGTCCAAGGCCATGATCATGATCGTGGGAGAGCAACCAGGGGACCAGGAAGATCGTGTCGGGCGACCCTTCGTAGGGCCAGCCGGAAAACTTCTCGATCATGCATTGGCCCAGGTTGGCATCGATCGCGCGACCGTGTATGTTACGAACGTTGTTAAACATTTCAAGTGGTCTGCATCGGAACGCGGCAAGCGACGCATTCACAAGAAGCCGCGACAGTCAGAGATTCAAGCCTGTTATCCCTGGCTGGAATCTGAGCTTCGAGCGGTAAAGCCAAAGATATTAGTGTGTATGGGCGCGACCGCCGCGCAAGCGCTGTTAGGAAAAGATGTCAGTGTAACCCGCATGCACGGGCAAACTGTTGAGTCTCCTCACACGCCGTTTGCGATAGCAACCATGCATCCATCGTCGATTTTGCGCGCAGCCGATGCCGCGTCGCGTCAGCGAAAGATGGATGAATTCATAAACGATTTGAAACAGGTCGTTCTTCTCGCCGCGAAGCACCAAGCGGCATGAACCCAATATCCCACGAGAGGAAGTAATGGGCACGCAATCTTCAGGATCCAAGGTTCAATATGCGGTGGTCGGTCTGGGCCACATAACGCAGGTGGCCGTTCTCCCTGCGTTCAAAAACGCGCGGAACTCGGAAATTGCCGCTCTGGTGTCGGACGATCCGCGAAAGCGTAAGAGCCTGGGCAAGAAATATCGCGTTGCGCAAGTGTTCTCGTATGAAGACTACGATCAGGTTCTCTCACTGGTGGACGCCGTCTATCTGGCTTTACCAAACCATCTGCACAGAGAATATGCTGTTCGTGCCGCCGAGGCGGGCGTACACGTGCTATGCGAAAAGCCGATGGCGGTGACCGAAGAAGAGTGCGAGGCGATGATCGCCGCGGCTGAAAAGAACCGCATCAAGCTCATGGTGGCTTACCGGCTGCATTTCGAAAAAGGAAACCTGGAGGCCATTCGCGCGATCAAGAACAGACGTTTGGGGAAGCCACGAATCTTTAGCTCGGATTTTGCCCAACAGGTCAAGGCAAATAATGTCCGGGTGACTGAACCGACGAGTCGTGGCGGAGGCCCGGTCTATGACATGGGCGTGTACTGCATTAACGCGGCGCGATATTTGTTCGGAGCCGAGCCAACGAAAGTGCTCGCTTTGAGCGCACGCAGCCGGGAGCGCAGGTTTCAGAAAGTTGACGAGATGATGTCGGCCGTTCTTCATTTTCCCGAAGAATGCCTTGCTTCATTCACGTGCAGCTTTGGAGCTGCCGATATCAGCCGATACACCGTGGTGGGGACTAAGGGTGTATTGACTTGTGATCCCGCCTACGAATATGCAACGGATATAGGGCAGGAAGTGATCGCAGGAGGAAAGAAATCCAAGAGAAAGTTTGCCAAGCGGGATCAGTTTGCCGCGGAGATCACCTATTTCTCCGATTGCATTCTCCAGAACAGGACACCGGAACCCTCCGGGCTCGAAGGATTGGCGGACGTGCGGGTCGTGCGCGCCCTCCACGAATCAGCACGCAGCGGCAAAGCGGTCGCATTGCCTCCGTTTCCCCGCAAGAAAAAGCCTAGTATTGTCCAGGAGATTCATCGGCCCGCCCACGGCAAGCCCAAGACTGTCAATTCTCAGTCTCCCACCCGCGAATCCGCGTGATGAGCAGCGGCCCGTTCGTTACGGATATTTATCGTGCGGTGGCTCCTCATCTGTTCTCGGGCGACCCTAAGACAAACCCTGGCAAAACCGAGACCCGCCCTGCCTGTTGAGGCCCTGCCACCAGCCGGATTACAATGTCCGCGACTTAAATTTGCAGAGGAGGCAAATATGGCCGGAACGCGCAAAGTGATCGATTGTCGTAGTTTCCCTGCAGAAAAGCCCTGCACCATTGCCATTTCGGGCAGCGAAGAGGAGGTTCTTGACCTAGCAGTGTTCCACGCTATTAGCGTACACGGGCATGCGAGCACGCCAGAACTACGGGAACAGATCCGCACTCTGCTCCGGGAAGAGGGCGCAGCCGCCGAAGCTGCCTAGCGACCCAGACCTGGTGATGATCATTCAGAATGAAAAAAAGGGATGCCAAAGGCTGCTCTCGAGTAATTTCCAACTTGGAGTCGATGCTTAGCAGCAGCGGGTCCGGTGGGAAGGCATGCCTCGGCCGGTACGGATTGGAAGCTGGATACGGAGATACTGACCTACTCTCGTGCCAAGGGTGGATCCGCTGGGCTCGCGTTGGAAGGTGGATCGATCCGCCAAGCGATGATTCCCGGAACCACGAGTTCTCGTGCTGAGCTTTCGCAAAAACAGGTTATTGCTCATAAATTCGGCCAGAACACTCCTTCCTCGATTCGAATTTTGGTACGGGGTATCGCTTTCGGGAGGGAGCATGCAAGATCATCAAAAGAAACGATATATGCAGGATCTGAAGCTGGTAAAGTTGCCTTTGCTCTCGGTACAAGGTTAGAGGCTCCTTTCGGCGTTCGAACTTACTTAAAGTGACCGACGGCCAATCCGCATCTAACCTGATCATCTGGGGTATGTCTATGCTGCGGGCACATATGATCATATTCGCGTTCGTCGGAGTCCTTACCCTGCTCGCAGCCGGGACAACGGGCTGTTCACGCCGGCGGGACAATACACAAGTCGTGTCGGAAGTACAAAATCGGATGCGCGCTGATCACCAGTTGATGATGGGGCGGTTTCAGGTGACGGGCACCGACGGCGTTATCACGCTCGCGGGTTATGTTGCGAGCGATCATCAGCGAGCCGCCGCGGTGCGGGATGCCGGGCAGGTTGAAGGCGTCAGGGTCGTGGTTGACAATCTGCGCTTGGTCGATTCCCCTCGCCAGAGCCTGAACCCGGCGTTACTGAAACCACCGTCGTCGTTGCAAAGTACCATTCCCCGATCCAAGGCTCCCGCGATCGCTCGGTCCTCAGTCGCCCGAAGGGCCTCGCCGATCGGCAATTCGCATCGCCCATCTCCCCCCGAAATCAGTGCCTCTGACTCGCGAAGGGGCACTGCTTCATCAGGAGCAAGTGTTGTGCCTGCAGTGGATGTGTCGTCGGATGGTGCTTCTTCGTCGCCACTCGCTGCCTCGGCCGCTCCCCCCAGCGCTCCTGAAAAAATCATCGTGCCTTATGGGACAGTCGTTGCCGTGCGGCTGACGGAATCGTTGAGTTCGAACTTGAACGAAAAGGGAGATACCTTTCTGGCCAGCCTAGCCTCGCCCATTCTCGTGGGTGATAGAGTCGTTATCCCCGAGGGCGCTGGCATCAAAGGCAGGGTTGTCGAGGTACAAAGCGCGGGGCGTTTCAGCGGCCGGCCCGCAATGATCATCGAGGTGACCCGCCTGGCCTACAACGGGAACAGCTACGATTTACGCTCCAACCAATATTCCAAAGAGGGTCCTTCGCGGAACGTCCGCTCAGCGGCGACGATTGGTGGAAGTGCCGGACTGGGCGCGATTCTCGGCGGGATCCTTGGTGGAGGAAAGGGAGCTGCCATCGGTGCCATGATTGGCGCCGGAGCGGGAACCGGCGTCCAAGCCGCGGGTAGAGCAGCGGTGGTACAGCTTCCGGCTGAATCTACACTCAGCTTCAGGCTTCAAACTGCTCTCACAGTGACACCTGCTTCCACTCTCCAGCGAGGCAAGAATGTCGATCCGGATTCCTCCTCCTCCGATCCCTTTGCAGACGATGATCGGCCCGTCTTGAAACGCCGTCCGGGCAGCACGCCTCCGGAAACGACCTCAGTTGGAAGGCCCACCGCAGATTCGAAGTAACCGCATGCGGCACTTTCCATTTGTCATCGCCGGGGCCTGAAATGCTGTGCCTCGGCCGGCTCTTGGCGTCGTACCTAGGAGCCGAGTTCGGGTCTCCCACCGGGGGGTACTATTTTCTGACAGTCACGGTCCCATTCTTTCAGGCACGAAAGTCAAGACTCGTGCTCAAGCAGCTGACGCGTATCGGCTGTTGGCATATACCAGGAGAGCCATCATTTCGTCCATCGTGGCGATGTAGAATTTCGAGATCGATCTGGCACGTTTCAGTCCGTCGCGGACGGACTTGGAAGGATTGAACAGCAAGAACCGGATGTTGTGGTCTAGCGCCCACCTTCGCAGAAACACCAGCATGCCGAGACCGCCGCCTTCGATGGCATGCACCTCCGAGAGTTCAAGGACAACAATCCGTGCATCTGTTTGCGAGGTCACGGCTTCGCGCAATTTGAAAGCGGCTTCGCTCTTCACAATTCTGCCTTCGCACTCAACCACCGCCAATTCACCTATGCTCTCAACGGTTACATTCAGCATGACTTCCTCCCATGCCTGGTTCTGTCCAGCACTGGTTCTGTGTACCTCGAGCACGAACGATGCCATCCTTGTATTTTGTGCAAGATGAGTCATTGCTTTCGAGGCGGCCTCGGAATTTCTTACAAGGAACGAGCAAATCTGGCCTACAGCAAAAGGTAAGTCTTACTTGTAGCCGGCTCGATGGTGAGCATTTGGGGGTCCCCGGGCAAAAGGTAGTATTTGGCCACCGAGACATTCTGTAAACTGCGCAGAACCGAGCACCCCCAACAAAACAGCGGGATGAACCCCAGGCACCGTGAAGCCCCCGGTTCAGCCCGTTTGCACCTGTTTCAAGAGCTCTCGACTTCGGGTCAGCAGCTCGCGCGCCCGCTTCTGCTCGGGCCTCGGCAGAATAAAGCCCATGTTTCCAACGGGCACGCCGCTGTTCGCGAAATGTCCGGGTTTCTCGGCATAGCTACGACAATTCTCAGCCACCGGTCGGAAATCCAGACAATCAAAAAGATGCTGCTCCCAACGGGGTCCTGGATGTGCCAGGTGGTTGCGGGGGGATTTGAACCACCGACATTGGGTTATGAGATTCATTTAATCTAATATTCCATTATTGTTTGTCTCCGCTGACAAGCTCATGCTGTACTTCCACATGAATGAACCCCATGCGAAGCCGTCAGCACCAGCCTCCAAGGAGTCCGCAAAGCGATCGGCTTGATTGTCAACCCACCACGACGGGCGCAATCGTCTTGCACCTGTAAGCCTGCTCAGCGGTCGGCGGGACAAAACTCTGTTTCTTTGGCTTCTCAGGAACTCGTTCTGGAACTGGTTTTGGTTCTGGTTTTGGTCCAGGCGTCTTGCAACCTGAAAACAAGAGCATGGCCAACGTCAGTACCACTGATGGTCTGCTGTTGTGGCTCATCTCGGGCCGGAATTGTAGCAATTAGAGGATACCGTGGACAAGTCTCAAAAACCTGTGCTGCCCTGCACAGTCGCAGAAAAAGCAGTTGGCTTGTCGTGGGTTTCAGTGAGAGACCGGCTTCCACTTGACGGTCATACGTGTGCTCTTCTCTGCCGTAGTCCGCATTCCAGTGACCTTAGCAGAGCGATTGGTTGTCGGATTCATGGAGAGTGGGAGATTCAAGATCGTGCGCTCAGGAATAGCGATGTCCGTCCGTGGCTGAGACTTCCTCCAACTCCTCCCAACATCTAGCTAGACCGTCTCTGCAGCAGCCTCCCAGCGCAGAAGAGAAATGGGATACACGAATGAAGAACACCAAATTTATGGTGAAAATAGATCGCGGCAGCACTCACGCCCCGGAGTACGTGCAGCGGATTGATCTGACTCCCTTCCAAACCACTCCCCACCGGAAGCCGGCGCTCATTATGGGAAGATTCACAGCCGAGGATGCCTCGAATCTATCCAAAGTTCCCGCTGCAGCCCGGAACTAGTTTCCGTGCGAGTGACGGCCTTGCCAGCGACCAGAGAAGCGGTGGCCAGCAAAAAATGCCCGAGATTCTGCCAATCACCGGAGGTCGTGGGGTGGCTTACAGAAATGGAGACGAACCCAACGCCGAAGCACCCTTGTTTTAGTGCCAAGCTCTGTCAGCCGTGACTACTTCTACTTCGCTGGTACGAGGTCGAATTTCCCCGACCCTTCCTGATAAAAGAGCGTTCCTTCCGTCTTGTCACCGCCGCTCCAATGCTTGTGGCCGCCCGGGATTCGGATGAAATCTCCCGGCCCCACTCGCTGTTCGCCCTCATCATCTTTATAGAGATAAGCGCCTTTGATAACGACCAGCCACACATCGCTCGTGTGTTTGTGCATCCCCGCGTCGTACCCCGGCTCGAACTTCGTAAATGTTCCGTGAGGCCCCTTGTCCGGATCGCCCCAGAGGACGGCCATGGAGACACCTGTCATCGGCGATTGCTTGAATGTCGCCTGCTCCGCAGCCACATAGATTACGTTCTTCTTATTCTTGCTCGACTCTTTTTGGGCCTGCGCAACACCAACCGACGCTGCGACAATGATTAAAGCCATCAACCCTGACATGACTAATTTTTTCATTTCGTCTCCTTCATATGTCATTCATCCGAGGTTTCCATTTCGGCCGCCCGGAATGGGCACCGTTATACACCATGGTCCGCCGAGTGCGGCAAAGAATTCCTGTCCACATGCTTATATCTCCGGTTTGGCATTGACGCGCCTGCGTATTTCAGATCGTTGCTCGAACCGTCGGTGCCCAAAACAGCAAACCGCTTTTCGACCGAGCCGCTCCCAGCGTAAGATCACGGTTGAACAGGAGGGAGGATTTATGTCTCGTTTGCGGATGTTGCAAGGTTGGATGGTGGTGGCGGTACTGAGCACCGGATCGCCGGTCGTGCCGGGCACGGCTGCGGGACGAACAGTACGTTTTTGAATCTCCGCTCATCCACAGCTTGTACGCCCGTTACAGTTGTGCCAGCTTCCAGGGATTTGGAACGCGGTACACTCCGGGTACGCCAGCGGGCCGACAGATCGATCGCGGGAGGCTTATCGTATCGGCATTATGGCGAAGCAAGGGCAAAACTCGGGCAGTCTTGCGAAGAGCATTGATCGTCTTGAGTGGATGCGCGAGCAAATGCTTACCCTGCAACGCGCACTAGAGCGGGTAGAGTTGGACAAGCGAAGACTGCAAATTCCCCCCTATGAGATTGAAGGTTAAGCAGTTCTAATTTGACGACCTGCTTGTGCTGTTTGTCTTTTACAACGCCGCAGCCTCGTTTCACGTAGATATGGAACAGGCGTCGAAATTCCTTTTGACTGGAAATTCTTCCCAGCTGCCAGTTTCATGATCGATGCGCCGAGCGCAGCGGCCTCTTCAAGGTTGTACCGGAAGGTCTTTCCAACTTGTTTGTCGTTAAGAAGGATCGGGAACTGGACCATCCCGTTTGCACACAGAAAAACTGTGCGTGAAATTGTGATCCTAAAATTGCTGCCACTCATGGGCCAGAGAGTAACGAAGTAGTCGTCTTTCTCAATGTGGAATTGTAGGCTTGCTTTTTCATGCCCTCAGTGTGCCGCGGGAGAGATAAAATATTTCTAAAATAAAGTTCAAGAGAAGATAAAGCGGATTTGACTCGAAAACTTGCCCACTGTTTCAGTGGACGAGGGCAGGTGGAGCGCGGGTGTTGCGTAGGCAAGATAGAAAAGGCGCGCCTGCCAACGCGCCTTTCCGTTCCAAGCTGTGCGCTTTCAGGCTGCGGCAGCGACCGGTGAGACGTGACCGAGTTGGGTAAGGAGCGTGTATTGGTCGTAGTAGCAGCTGCCGGATACCATGCGGCCCTTTTTGTCGAAGTGAGTGATTTCACAGAACGGCAAGGTCATCTTGCGTCCCGTCGCGGGCATTGAGCCGAATGGCCCGTCGTTCGTCCCTGTGACAGTGAACTGGGTGATGACCGTGTCGCCCGCGTCAATGTACTGGGGATTGGTGATTCGGCCGTCCGAAAAGGCCCTGGCCCAGGCCTCGGTCCACTCCCGGAACTTGTCCCGGTTGCCGAGCGTGAGCGCCCGCGCATTGTCAGTATAAACAAGGCCTTCGGCGACGTTGCTGACGACGCCCGGGAAGTCTCGGCGGTTCCAGCTATCGTGCGCTGTTCGGACGGTTTCCACGTTCTTCGCACTCATTGGGATGCCTCCTTTGTGGGCTTGAATTGGCTGGTTGAGATACGAGTTCGCCGCAGAGTCAAGACAGCGGCTTCTTTTGCGTGCAGAGCGACCATAGGCCGCTCCTGGACGGCGGTCAATTACCCAAGATTGGTGCAACGACCGGCGGCGACGGCAGATCACCTGGCGCAGGAAAGGTGGTCAAGCGCCCTTCTTCGAGGTGATGGCGCTAAACGCAGACCAGCGCTGCTCGACGTTCTTGCTGCCGCAATGCGGACAGGCGATCTTTTCCTTGCCATGCTCGGCGATGGTTAAAACTCTCGAAAAGGGTTTCTTGCAGGCGTTGCAGAAGAATTCGTACTGGGGCATACGGACCTCCACAATTCTGAAGGGTGACGGAAGAATTCTAGACCGCTGGGTCGGCAGGTTCAACATGGGGTCAGGTCTCGAATTCGCGTGAGCGGGTCGCGGATTTAACAGGAGGCCTGGATCACGGGTTGGAAACCTATGGGAGATTTTCTGAACGAACGCGAAGGGCAGGGGAAGGGACGTGGCCTGGCGTGACACCGTTCGCCTTCGGCCGGGCCTAAGACAGAGGAAACGGTGAAAACCCTTGTGCCGTCCTCACCCTGCCACGACTACAGAGCATAGTCCCGCTTGCAGGCGGAAGCAATGGCCCACGACGAACACGCGAGGAAGGCTGCTGGGTTGATGTTCTTTATCCGGGCACGGTCAACGGGATCGAGAAGGAACGCGTCAAGCAAAAACATGATTTTCGTCATATTACGACCTCATTTCTTTTGTCCCTGGCACATTGACAACGTCAGGCTGTCGACGCGTGGGCGGCAAGTAGTAATGGATGCACATCACGACATGGGAGAAGCACCGGACGCTGTGTTGACAGCTGTGCACCAAGTGATCGACGTGCGCGACAAGAAGTAAGCGGGTGTTGGGCCGACTGGTCCGGCGGTTTTTGACGTGTCGTCGGCCCTCTTAAGCTATCCCCAGCGGATTGCTCGTGAATTATCTCCATTACACCAAAAACCTGAGTCCCGTTGACAGGCCCGATCTATCTACCTCCACGCCTGGCGTCGTCTGCGTCCTCGGCGAGGTCGCGCATCAGGGCAATGAATGCCGGCGACTGGCCGATGAAGAGCCCCATATCGGTGAGAAACTTTAGAGCTCCCATCGCAGCTCCCTTAGTAGCCGTCGGCCGCACTATCGAGCACGCCGGAAGGCTTCGGCTCAGGAATATAGTTGGCTCCGGCATGATCAGGTTGGTCTGGAATTCCTCTCCACCAAGCGGAGGCGAATTGAGGTCAGGGAACACGAGCGTAGAATCTTTCGGGTCGGTGAGGGCAGGTGCGTTGCCTGCCTTGTCTTGCCAGGTTTGAAGGTGCATTGCCTCGGTTGGACCGATACTGAGGACGATGCGCAAAACATCGGGATGGGTGACCCGTTGGGCGAGCGACGGATAAAGGCTAGTACCGCCTTGCTCGATGGTTCCAAAGTGAAAACCCGCAGTGTTGGCAATGGCCTGAATGTGGTCGTTCGGGGTTAAGTCGTCGTCTGTCCGGGGAATTGCCGGATGTTGGCCCACATTCAGAGTGGGTACTGCTTGATCGAAAGTGTCTCCGAAATCCGGGTTCTTGCTGCGACTGCGATAGCGCGTCCACCAACTGGTATCCACGGTGAGCTGCATGAGGTTCGTAAGCCGCCCGATTTGCTGAGCCCCGGTCGCCTGGCTGCTCGACAAGGTGCGGAACTCGTCCAAGTTGACGGTATCCGCGCCTTTCGACGCTAAATACGCGTTGATGAAGACTTCGTGCGTGAGCTCATCTTCAGTATTGTCGTGGATGTACTGGTCCATGTCCTCGTCAAGAACCGCCAAGGCGGCCGTGTAGACTGAATTCCCGCTCCCGCCCGGAACTTCGCTGTCCTGGATTCCTCCAAGTTCGTTGTATTGTTGCCAGAGGTCGGTCTCAAGGATTTCGGCCGCAGCCAGGAATCGCAGGATTGCTGCGTCACCCCGGGTGAGACTGCCGCTATGTTCTTCGGGGCCTTTTTTCGCAAAGACGGATGAACTACTGACCAACAGCCCCGCGCCCACCGTTGCGGCACCCGCCGCAGTCAGTCCATTCTTCACGAACGAGCGCCGATTGATAGAGGTGTTCAAGCCATTCAGTGAGTCTCTCATAAGACGTCCCTCCTCAGAGGGAAGCTTGATCTCACCTAGATGCACAAGTGTCATGACGATGTAAAAGGTTTGTCATGCCTGAGAAGGCGCAATTGTCGGAGTGCCACTTCTTCTGGTTCACGCTTTCTAAAACAGTTTGGTCACGGCGAACTCTGCCGTTCCATCCTGTGTGCAGTGCTTCCATCACTCGGTCTCTGCTCGGCACACGCGAGCTCGTGAGGCAGTTGTCTCAACGGAACACGAGGGTGGGACTAACGTAGAAACTGGGTCTCCTGTGTTGTTGGTGATCGCGGTAGGGATACCACTCGGCGTGGTACCCCCCGTCCGGGTCTGTGCGGGGGGCGGTCAGCAATGATCGTCCCTACCGCGATCGCCAACAATAGTTTCAAGATGCCGCCAAGTCCAAGGCTTTCATTGAGTTGCCCTTTACTCCCGCATACTATTTCTCGACTCGAATGATCGGCCAAAGCATCTCGCACTACCGCATCATCCAAAAGCTTGGGGGCGGCGGGATGGGTGGCGTATACGAGGCTGAAGACCTCAAGCTCGGTCGCCGCGCAGCCCTAAAGTTTCTTCCTGAAGAACTTGCCCGTGACGCGCAAGCGTTCAGCCGGTTCCAGCGGGAAGCCAAAGCCGCATCTGCCTTGAACCACCCGAACATCGGTTTGCCAACCGCCAGGAAGAGCGCAACAGATTGATGCAGTCTTGCCTGGCTGCCAGTTTTGACAGTTCCCGGTACGCCCTGGCAGTTCGATACTCGCTCCTCGCAGAGATATGTAGTAGAGGAGATATGGAACGGAGCTGGGTTTGTTTTTTTCTCGTCATCTCTTTTTTCCAGGCTGCCGCGGCCACCACCGCTCCTGCACGTGAGCCCATTCCCCAGCCCAGTTCCGTAGTGACCGTCGGTCCCGGAACGGTTACTTCCGTCCGCGTGCTGGACCTGGCGTTCGCCGGTAGGTACTTTGTGGTTACATACGGAACTGATCGCGGCGGGGTGATCGAAGTCTGGCATCGCGGGAAGCTAGTGGTCGTGCCTGGAATGCACGGCATGATGACCTACAGTACCCACCCTGAAACGATCATTGATTTTCGGGTCGTCGAACGTTAACCACGGCAACTGGAGCAAACGCCCCAAAGTCAGCCTCTATGGAGCCCACTGAACCAAAACTCAGTGGCCGGGCCAAATTGCCTGAAGGCAAAGTCGGGAGAACGCCCGGCACAGACCGGCTGTTGTTCAGAGCTAGCCAGGCGTTCTCCCCGGGCGCGGCCGTCCCAGGAAAGCCGACGACCGCTAGTTACTTCGACAAGTTCTTGGGGGACCTCTTTGTGAGCGTACTCAGCAACAGTTCCGCCGAGGGAGGCGCAGGCGCGGCTTTGTTGAACACAACGTCCTTCGCGCTCACTTCCTTGCCGTACAGTTTCTTGTTGGCGTCATTGTCTGGACGAAGAGTTGACCCCGCCAGCGATACTCCAGCGAAGAGTCCCCGGGCGCGAGAGTAAGAGAGTATTTCCGCCCGCAGGCTGGCGTCTGTTTCAGCTGAAGCATTGCGTCCCACGGGTCCAGCTGCTGCCGAGATATCGCCCCCGAGCTTTACTTTGCTGCCCAGAATATTGGAGGCCGATTTCGGACTCATGAGCAAAAGGACAAAGTCAGTCGCCTGCCCGCCCAATTGCAATCCGAAGCTGCCGCCTTCAAGCGCCATCATGGTGGGTGCGCTCCACGGACCGTGGAAAGTCTTGCCACCCCGGCAGGTCATCACTCCGCGGCCGTAGCTGCCACCAATTCCGAAAGCCAATTTCAGGACCGAAGGCAAAACCACAACACAGTCCGCTTTATCTATAGTGTCCTGCGGGACGTTGTCTGGAATATTCATGATTTCACTGATGACTGTTCCCGCGTTCGCTACCCGCTCCTCTTCCTTATCCTGGCCTGCGGCAGGCAATACCAGCAAGGCCAGCACGCCGAAACTCACAATAATCGTTTTCATATTTCTCACCTCAATTCAGGATTTCTCGTCCGTCGGTGACCTCCAGATGTATAGCATTGGCCCGGGACCGGAGGAATGCCTGCATCATAGCAAACGACCTTGGGCGGCCAGTGCAAGGCATCGGTGCCCGGGTTCAATTGATTTCAACCGAGGCTGCCGCTGCCAAGGGGGCCCTCAGTGTGTATAATCACCATCAGCTAAGTTTGACTCACACGCAGTTGAAAGTCGGTACCGCCAACCAGCGTCACCCCTTCTCACCCGCAGCGACTCTTCTCAGCACAATTCACCAAAAGGAAATAGGTATATCAATGGAACAAGGAACAGTGAAATGGTTTAACGACGCCAAAGGCTATGGCTTCATCAGCCGTCAAAATGGGGAGGATGTATTCGTGCATTTCTCCGCTATTCAGGCTGGCGGATTCCGCAGCCTCCAAGAAGGGCAAGCCGTGCAGTTCGACGTGACCAAAGGCCCGAAGGGCTGGCAGGCTGAGAACGTTCAGGCTGTCTAAGGAACCAAGGATGCCCGTTATCCGAGAGGATCTCGGGCATCTTTTTGCATTGCATAATACGGATTCTTCGCAAGGCTCTATCCTGTCGATCACTCGCAGCCAACCAGTTCCACACTTTGGTAACAATTATTTACGAACTATTCACAATCTCGTAAGCGCCCAAACCCGTCTAAGGAAACTCTGAATAAGCCCTGTCGTTAAGGTAGTAAGCGTTCAGTGCCGGTTCAGAGGTTCGGATTTGGTTACTCCGCAGTCGCAGACCCGTTGCGGCAGCGCTAAGCCGGGACCAGAAGCAGTTTTTTCCGCAACAGGTACAGGTTCACCAGGGCGCACACTGCAAACAGCTGGTTGGCGTTCTTCTTCAGTCCGCGATAGCGCAGCTTCACGAATCCGAACTTCAGCTTCATCACCCCAAACACGTGCTCCACTTTCGACCGCACCGTCGACTTGCTTCGGTTCTTCGCCCGCTCCACTTCATCCACCCGATCCTTGTAGCGGTAGCGCCGATGGGTGCAGTCCTGAGCCTGGGGCGCGCATTCCCGGATCACTTGGGTCTGTCCGCGATACGCCTGATCGCCCCACACCCGGGTTTCTTCGCCGTGCAATAGGTCTTGCTATCCACTCCCACGTGCGCCTTCATTCCGAAGTACCATTGCTTGCCTTTCCTGGTCTGGTGCATCTCTGGATCGCGCAGCTGCTGCTGGTTCTTGGTCGAGGTGGGCGCGTGCAAAATGGTCGCGTCCACGATGGTGCCGGTGGTGATCCGCACCCCTTGGCTTGCAAGTGCAGGTTCACCGTCCCCAGAATCTGTTCCCCCAGTTGGTGTGCTTCCGGCAAGTGCCGGAACTTGCACACCGTGGTCTCATCGGGCACCGGCTCATGCCGCGTCGCGTCAGCGAAAGATGGATGAATTCATAAACGATTTGAAACAGGTCGTTCTTCTTGCCGCGAAGCACCAAGCGGCATGAACCCAATTTCCCACGGGAGGAAGTAATGGGCACGCAATCTTCAGGATCCAAGGTTCAATATGCGGTGGTCGGTCTGGGCCACATAGCGCAGGTAGCCGTTCTCCCTGCGTTCAAAAACGCGCGGAACTCGGAAATTGCCGCTCTGGTGTCGGACGATCCGCGAAAGCGTAAGAGCCTAGGCAAGAAATATCGCGTTGCGCAAGTGTTCTCGTATGAAGACTACGATCAGGTTCTCTCATGGGTGGACGCCGTCTATCTGGCGTTACCAAACCATCTGCACAAAGAATATGCTGTTCGTGCCGCCGAGGCAGGCGTACACGTGCTGTGCGAAAAGCCGCGTTGCTCTCAATACTCGTTCCTCTTGGAAATCACGCAACGCCAAGTTGTTGAATCTTGCTCGGTTGTTTCGCCGAACGTGTCTTGGCTGGAAGAGTAGCGGAAATCTTTGTGCCGAGAGCGTTCGACTCGATAGTCAATTCGCCATCGACCTGCCGTAAGCGCTCGCGCATTCCTCTGATTCCGACCCCACTGCCTTGGGACTCAATCTCAGCCAGCTTTTTCTGCGACATTCCCTTGCCGTTATCCTGAACCCCCACATGGATCTTGTCCGCTTCGCGACAAATACGGATTAGGGCAGTTTTGCTCCCCGAATGACGATGGATGTTGGTTAGACACTCTTGCACGAGACGAAAAACGACTAGTTCTATCTCGCGGGAAAGTCTTTCGAAGTTCTCGGAGATTTTCAAGTCGATATCGAGTCCGCTGCGCTCCGCCAGACCTTGCACATACCAGCGAAGTGCAGAATCCAACCCGTTCTCATCCAGTAACGGTGGGTGCAAAAGATATGAGGTCGTGCGTATCTCTTGGGTCAAGTGCTGAACCAAATCTTGGGCATCCTTGACGTCTCTGGCAAGTTGCGCAGGATTGTGCTTCGCATCTTCTGCGAGTTGCGCAAGATTCATGCCCAGAGCGGCCAAGGTCTGACCAGCAGTGTCGTGCAGCTCACGTGCGATGTGTCGGCGTTCCTCGTCCTGAAGTTGCAGCAATCTCCCTGAAAGGTCTCGAAGCCGTTCCGATTGGTGGAAAATCTCTGTGTTTCGCCGTTGTAGTTCTTGAGTCCGAAACTGCACTTGGGTGTCGAGCGCACGGGCGAGTGTGCGGAAACGCTCCTCGCTCTCATGCAGTGCCCGTTCAATCCGCTTACGTTCGGTGACATCACGTGCGATTTTCGAAGCACCGACGACTTTGCCTGCGGCGTCCCTAACAGGGGAAATTGTCAGTGATATGTCAAGGGTGGTGCCGTCCTTACGTACACGGACAGTGTCGAAATGATCGATCCGTTCGCCTCGTCTGAGTCGTTCAAGAATGGTTATTTCCTCGTCTCGGCGACTGAGCGGAATGACGAGTGATATATGCTGACCGATGGCTTCTTTAGCCGTATATCCAAAGAGTCGCTCCGCACCCGCGTTCCAGCTGGTGATGACACCATCGAGATTCTTGCTGATAATGGCATCATCAGAGGAATCTACAATCGCAGCAAGCAAGCCAATCGCCTTATCGACTTTTAGATGATGCCAGCCATTTTCAGTCACGTAGACCTCACTTGCATCAGCCAGTCTTTGACTCGCACTGCATACCTGTGTCTCTGACGATATTTCTCAACTTGCGCGTTTCGATCTTTGCCACTCGGCTACTTCCGTTCGGAGAACGCCCAGCCCTCGTAAAGCATCCTCTATAGCTTGATTTTCTTCTGGCGTTCCGCCATGGTTCAGAGCGAACTCGTTCTTCCTTTCGTGGAAAGCAGCCTCCACGGCCTGAATGCGTCCTTCCATTTTCGACCAATCAGTTTCAAGCAGAGCGGCTTGGTAGATTTCGTACCATTTGTATTCAGTCACGGCGAACCTCCTAGTCGTCGCCTTGCGAATTACTAAACGGTTGCATTCAATTTGTCCTACTCGTCTTTCTTCTTTCTCCATACGTAGAAATTCTTTTCGTCCGCCAGCGTCTCAATCTCCAGTCCACGTGTGGTCGAAGCACGATGAACAGCGGCACGAAGGTTTGCCAGTCCAATCCCGCCTACATCCGCAAGCGGGATCTGCATTGCCGAACCGGGGGACAGCGTTTCTAGCTCTTGAAGAATCCCTTGAACGAGATCGTGGTGCTTCCCGCGGCGGCCTTTATCGAGAGAATCGACCTTAACTTGCCGATATTTCAAATCAGGCTGTTTGCCCTCAGCGTTTGGGCTTTTTGCCATAGCTCAAGCTCCTTATAAACTTATCTTAGCATAACGACAAGTATACGACAAGAGTAGTATTGTGTACGTTACCGCACCGTCAGCTGACTTCGTTGTTCTGTCATCAGGATTCGTGCCTACGTATAGGACACAGCAAGTTCTGCAGTATTCCCACCTTTCTTTAGTGGCCGGTGTAGGCTCTTAGGCATGGAGCAAAAAATGCCCGCAGCGCGCAATCGAATGTGCCGTCATTTAATCCGACGACAGATGTCGTGGAAGGAACTGTTTCCGCGCGTCACGATCGTCAACGACCCGAAAAGGCTGGCAGAGCTAAGCGCAGAACTGCAGAGGCACAAACTTGGACTCTCAACAAATGACGGGTAACACGAAGGCGAGGATATGGAGAAAAACACTGAGAGGTGGATGGAACTCTGTGAGCTTGCAGCCAAGGAGCCAGACCCGAATAAATTACTTGCGTTGACCCAAGAAATCGCCCGTCTTCTGGATGAGAAAAGGAACCGCGTAGGCTGTGCGCAGGGTACCCAAGACTCGGAAGCCAAATAACGTCAATGAGCCCAGAAACGCGGCGTCGCGCCGAACTGATTACAAACTAGCTGACCCGCGATAACATTTTCGGTACGCTGCTCGAAAGAGTGCTCCGGTAATAGCTGATTTCCTCTTTTACCTCAGAGGCAGTCATATTTCGCATGTACTTTTCAACCAACTTTTCCGCTTCGTGCAGACCTTCGACCTCGGCGACCATCTGCTCCTGATTTCGTTTGTGGTCAACTCTGTAAATCTGATAGTAATTCCGCGAATGGGGGAACATTGTCCTACTCCTCAGCGTGAATCTTACTATGAATTCGGGTCGAACGCTTTGGGCGGGCTTCCTCACGCATGAATGAGTCGTGTGGTAGTCGTAACACACAGTGCAGAAAGAATCTCCACAGCACTCCGTACTGCAGTCAGAACAAATCGCAGCTCCGCAGTCACTGCACTCCGCCACGGCACGATTGCTGCACGACGGTCCCTATCTGGCGGCCTGTTCAACTTGGCAATGGGATTCATGCAAAGCAATCGCACGCGAAAATGCCCCAGACTCGGTTAAGTCGTAGGGCATCGTCGTTAGGCTCTCCCCTTAGCAGCCCATTTCACATGATTTCAGATGTTCGTATCGGTCCAGCAGGTTGCCTGATTCCCGCGCCTGTGGCGGATTCCGACAGATAGCAAAACCGAGATGCTAACAACAGAAGGTAGAGCACACTAGGGTATTCCTTGTATTACTAATTTTCGCGCCAGCATTATTTTCTCTCTCCTTTGCCTCGATGATGAGGTAAAAGGCTCAAAACCTGATGGCACGGTTCGTGCTACATGTCTCGTGGATTCAAAAGCAGGCACATGCCGAGGAGGTAATGGGCCATGCGAGAGAACAGAGAGAAGCGGGTGGAACTCTGCGCGCAAGTAGCCATCGAACAAGATTCGCGGAAACTGATGGCGCTGATTGACCAGATCACTGCGCTTCTCGACGCCAAACAGCAGCGGTTGATTGAAAAAGATTCGCAGCGCCTGAAGTCGGAACCAGCTGGCTAAGGCATGCCCGCATTGCTAAGAGTGAGCAGATCACTCGGTAATGACCAGCAACGAGTACGGTCATGAACAGATGGGACAAGGCACGCCACGAACAAAGAGTGGCAGCGATTAGCAGAGAGTTGGGTCGACTCCTTAGAGGCCAGACTGAATTTGCTAGCAAAGGTTCCAAATGCGCGCAAGGGCTTCGACAGGACGAAGCCTCTCGCAAGCGCATCCGCGAATTGTTTGCGGAGTTGGAAAGACTCAGGAGTGCGGCATGAACACCAATTGCGAAGTTATAATTGAAATCCCCAAGACAGCAATTCGTTCTGCGGTACATCCATCGGAGCAAATTTCAACTGCTCGTTTGCACCCATCTGGGCAAGCAATTTCAAGTGGGAATCTATTTCCGCTTGGCCTATCCCAAAATCAGACAGCACCGCTCGTAGCTCTTTTTCTGAAGCGTAATTTTGGGTGGGATTCGAATCGTGTTGGGGCCTCCCTACTCCAATCTCAATTCGGTCGTTGTCTAGACGGCGGACGCTAACAATCACTAGTAAGGTGTCCCGGTGATTTCGTAAGTACGGATTCGACGCCAGGGATCAGTATAAGTCCAGCGAAACGGTCTAGCCGATTTCGCGTAGGCGCGAATGTATTTCCGCAGCTTACGGGCTAGATCGGCGACCGAGGTGAAAACGCCACGGGCAATGACGTCACGCTGGATCTTGGCAAACCACAACTCGACCTGATTCAACCAGGAGGAGTAGGTGGGGGTGAAGTGGAACCGGACTTTCGGGTTGTGCTCCAGAAATTCCTCCACGGCCTTGGTCTTGTGGGCCGAGAGATTGTCCAGCACGATGTGGATGTGCTTCGCCCAGCGGGCTTGGTTCACCAACTCACTCAAAAAGGCAATGAACTCCGCGCTGGTGTGCCGTTTCGCGGTCTTGCCGGCCACCTTGCCGGTCTGCACATCCAAAGCGGCATAGAGCGACAGGGTGCCGTGACGGTAATACTCAAAGCCATGCCGTTCCGCTCGCCCCGGCGAAAGGGGCAGCACGGGATCGAGCCGGTCCAGGGCCTGAATCGCCGTCTTCTCGTCGACGCAGAACACGGCTGCATGCTGCGGCGGATGCAAGTACAGACCGATGATGTCCGCTGCTTTGGCTTCAAAGTCGGGATCGTCACTGGCCAGGTAGCGTTGCAAGCGGTGCGGCTTCAGGCGGGCTTGTGTCAGAATGCGCTGTACCGTCGACTTGCTCACTCCCAACTCACGGGCCAATCTACGGCACGACCAGTGCGTGCTTCCGTCGCGCGGCTTCTGTTGCACCCGCCGCGCCACCCGCGCCTGCACGGCGGGCGTAGCGGTACGGGGCTTGCTGCCCTGATGCCGTCCTTCCAGTCCAGCCAACCGATCCTGCTCGAAGCGTGTTCTCCAACGCGCGATGGTGGCGGCACTGGTTCGCATGCCTTTGGCAATCTCGCGATAGCTCTGGCCTTCGGCCAAGGCCAAGATGAGCCGCGCGCGGAACACGTCCCCGGCTGGCAAAGTCCGCGACTGAGCCCAACGTTCTAAGTCCTGTTTCTCTTCCGGAGTGAGTGTGAGCAAGTTTCGATTATCCGTCATGCTTCATAGACGGTCGAAACCCGGTTTCGTTATCACTGGGACACTATACTAGCATAGCTTGCTGCTAGAACCTACTTCAGATTTTGCCGCTCCCGCCAAGCAGCCGCATCCATTCGCAGAACCCTAAGACCGTTCAACGCACTGACGACAGCCTCACGCTCTTCTTGCGTTCCATTGTGGTCTTTAGAAAGCTCCAGCCGCCTCTTGTGCATTTCAGACTCGGCGGCCTGAACTAGCTTCACCATCCTCGTCCAATCAGTTTCCAGCAGAGCCGCTCTGTACGAATCTTGCCAGCTATAGCTGGGCGGCACTCTGATCTCTGGATAAGGATCAACTAGCCTTTGACTGGTAGCCATTCTGACGCTCCGTAATTCTGCGTAGATTATCTAGCGTCGCCAATGCGTTCCGCAGCGCGGCTTGTTCGCCACTCGACGATTTCGAATGCAGGTCTTCGATGCGATCAAGAACGGCATTTCGAGCGCGGGTGATCCGTTCCAGCAGTTTCACGGGCTTGGTTTCGAACAAAGCAGCTTGGCAAAGCTGGCGCCACTCAGGGATAAAAGGGCTGTGCTCAATATTGCTCATTTTCGTTTTTATAAAACGAAAATGACCTTGCGTCAACTCCTTTGTTTGTAAGCGATTACATGGATCTGAGCATTTATTTCTGGATAGTGACCGATATCCCGATTAAGGGATCATTAATACGATTCTGGCGTAGCAATAGGCGGCCTACTTGCCTGTCTTCCGCGCGCAACGGGACAGGTGAACAAGCTAACCAGCCCTGTTGGGCATATCCGAAAGCGGGAACGGCTTGCGTTCGTTCTGAACAGGCTTCCTTACGCAGGAATTCATCGCGTGATAATCACCACACCATTCACAGAACGATTCGCCACAACACCAAGTTCGACAGTCGGCACAGATGGCAGCTCCGCAATCAGCGCACTCCGCCACGGCACGATTGCTGCATGGCGTCCCTATGTCACTATCACTGTATCCGTGTTCGATTTGGCAGTAGGCTCTCACGCCGCTCTATCTTGCGCCAATTCAGCAAACAATATGCGGATGCGTCTGCCAGCCCATTCGAATTCTTGAACCTGCTCGGGAGTCGGATCGCTCTTTTTGTAGAACTCTGTCTGTAGAGCAATGAGTCGGCTCACTTCATCGCTGATCTGTGTCCTATCGGGTATCATTGGCAACTCCGGTCGAATGTTTGAGCCCTGATTCACCTTGTCACGCTCGATCACACGTATGCCAGCCAGCGACAGGTTCCTTCTGGCGTTCCCGCTCAAAATTCAGCGTCGGACGTGGTGTTCCCTTTTCATTTAGTTGAAAATGTTATTCTTACTATATTGGAGTATGCAGATTCTCCTTTGGCATTGATCGCACGGACCCGATAGGAGGCTTGTTGGCCACTTCTAACAGTAGAATCGCTGTACTCGACGGTGCCGGCTGCCAGCTTAGCAATCTTCTTCCATGTCCCTCGCCCGTCTTTGGCATCCTCGACTCGCTGCTCGACAACTGAGCCAGTCGGATCGCCTCCGTGACCCTGCCAAGTCAGTTTCACTGCGCCGCGGGCAACGCTGGCGTTGAGCGAACTGGGAGCTTCGGGAAGCACAGGCCAGTCGAAATAACTCTCGTCGGTGACTGCCATGATGCTGTCCTTGAGAGGCAGAAGCTCCAGTGTGTCAGTCGTCCCTTGCTTCCAGGTAACGGGTCTGATTTCTCCGCTCACCACATCGATCACTACCGGATGAGTGATGCCGGTGTTCTTCAAAGACAAAGTGGTATATAGCGGCGGGAAGGAATTGCCCGGGAGACTGTGTGCCGCCAGCCAGTATGCTACGACCGCTTTGCCCTTGGCTGAACGGAATCCATAGGACATAAAAGGAAAGCCAGTCTGGCGGCGGAGCGCCGGAAGGTCAACCCCTGAAATCTCAATGGAGGCATCGAACCTGGTATCGGCAAAAAGAGCGTTTGTATTTTGCAGCGCCAGAAAGACAGGACGCGGCGTGAAATCAGTATCATGATTCGTAATCCCGTGAATGATGCCGAAATCGTCGTACTCGTTGCCGTCCGCCCCAGCCGCAAGAAGCCACACGAAAGTTTTCACTCCCGCTGCATGGTTGTAGATCAGACCTCTCGGAACATACTTCGCCTGCACCGATTCATCCGAGCCAATCCACGAAGGAATGGAATTAAACTCGTCATCGAAAAATGGAATGTCGGGTTTGATCCCGGGATAGTGCGTCACCATGTCACGTAATGCGCGCGGTGATTCATTCAGATAAGCGCCATAGTCCATCGATTCCGGATTCAAATTCTGCCCGTAGCCAGGATAGGTGTGATACGCGTAAACGTCGATTCCCGACGCACACTTGCAGGTATCCAGAGCCTTCTGCGTAAATTCACGCGACGGATCTGCCTGTCCTCCGTAAATTACTTTCGCGCTGGGATCTGTTCCGCGTACAGCCGGGATAAACGACGCCAGCAGATTTCCGTATTGTTCCGGATTGCCCCAGGGATTCCAATATCCAATGTCTTGTTCATTCCACAGGGCCCAGTAATGAATGCGGTCATGAAAGCGGTTAACCGTCCACGCCACGTAGCGATTGAAGGCTGCGATTTGATCCGGAGTTGTGGGCGCCCAGAACACCGAATACAAACTCCGATCATCATTGTGAAAGGATCCCGGTTCCGGTGTTCCTACGTCCGGCAACGTTCCAGATGGTGAGGTGTACATCACGTTGCCGTACATCAGCTGGACCTGGATATTCATTCCGTTATCCACTAACGAATCCACGTAGTCGTCCAGCTCCGGCACCGCCGCCATGACCCCGCGCTTCTGCTCGATCCAATCCCAGCTGGTGTAATCCGAACTGTTCTCGTACTGGCCGATGCGTATCCACTTGAAACCCGCATCAAACATCCGCGTCCACCACCAGCGGTTCCAAGGTAAGTATGGATCTCGCGGCATATCGGAGTTGATGCCGAAACCGTCCTGAATCTGTGACGAGCGCTTGGGGGGTACGTGGTCAGGAACGTGCCGTCGTTCTTGACTGAAACAACGCGGCGCGAATCCGCACGAAAGCAAGACAAGCGAAAGACCAACAAGAAAGAGAGACTGCCCGCAAAGGCTTCGCAATGCTAGGGATCGCATTTTCTTCCTCCATCCCGACAGCAAAAGATCTACTTGGTGCACGCGTACCATACATCATTTCGCCACGTTGCCTGCGACTCATTGCAATTTCATAAGTTAGAAGCAAGCGGCAATATTGCGCTACGAATCCAGGAATCGTCCTGCCCTTCAGGGACATTTTGAAACAGTGCCCAGTTTTCCGTGTGACTCGTGCTCTCTCCCGGACCCAAACCAACCATCGGGCCAAGGCTCTCAAGTTCGAGAAAATCGTGATTTGTAAATACCTCAAAATTGCACCCGAAATCGGGATACACGGCGCCGTGTGCCACTTGAGCCCCCTTGAGGAATAGAGTTCCATTCAAAAAATATGCGCCCCAGCCTGCCGGGTTGTAGACGCCGGTCATCTGCTCCGGAAAGCGACCCGTAGGATTCGTTTGCTGTTGCAACTGAACATATTCCGTCCCGAGAACCCATCGCGAATCCGCAAAGTCCGTAAATGACCACAGCGTTAAGGGTCCCACAGACTGAAAGTGATCTTTGTCCATCGCCGCCCGTGGAGGTAATGGCAGTATCGCCCGCCCGCCGGCCTTCATCATGGTCGGAACCCAGAGCGCCAGCTCTGTCGAACCGCTATCCCGATTGGTGACGCGGTGTGTAACCGTGACCTGTGCACCCTCATCCAACCTGATTTCCAGTTCCTTCTGCAAATTGCTTCCCGGTGCCGCACTCTCCACTGGCGCTGTGAAGCTCACCTGGTTGTGGTTCTGGGAAACAGCCACCGGAGCATTGTCCGGGAAATAAGTGCGCCCCACTTCCGGCCATATCCAAAGGCGGTGACCACCGTACAGCCGAAAAACATTACCACCGGTCAGCCCAGCTTCTTCAGGAACTTGGTGAAAGATATTTTCGCCACCGCCTACAAACCGACAGGACACGATCCGCGGACCCACATCAGCCAAAACCACGAGTTCGATCGTGGCGTTTGAGATTCGATACGCGTTTTCCCATCCCCGATAACTGATCCGTTCCAGCATTGACGTTTTCGCCTGCGTTCAACCGCGGGCTGGCACCGGCGTCGCATGCGTATCGTGTGCGACAAGTTCTTTCGCGTTTGTCTGAATTTTCCGGATGCCGGCTACGATCTCCTGCATGTCGGTTTCATCTCCCAGCAGCGCCGGTTGCGGAATCCAAACCGTCTCCCAGGCCGCACGATGGGTTTGCGGAAACGATTGGCGCAAGAACGGGTGCTCGGCCGTGGCTTGTGTCCCGCTCAGCCGCTTGCGGTATTCCCCATTGCGGAACATATCCAAGTCGTGCAATGGGGGATAGCTGGCCTGATTTGGAATGCCCTCTGCATTCATGGCTGCAATGAAACTTTCAGTCGAAATGCCGGCAAACTGTTTGCTGTCGAGGTGAAAGATGTATGCGTATTGGCCATTGCGAGTACAGCGTTCATCAAGCCTTTGTGGAGTGATGCCGGGTATCTGGCTGAGTTCGCGATCCAGCCAGCGAGCATTTTGATGGCGTCGCTGGGTTTGCTGGTCCAGCCGTCCAAGCTGAGCCATGAGAATCACGCCCTGCCATTCGCTGAGCCGATAATTCGATCCGTAGGTGAAATGGCTGTAGAACCATTCGCCTGGCAACCGGCCGCAATCGTGGACCGAGCGAGCCTGCCGCTCGAAGCCATCATCGTTTGAGATGACCATGCCGCCTTCACCCGCGGTCATCAGCTTGCTCGATTGAAAGCTGAACGTTCCACCGACGCCGAAGGTCCCTACCCGCTTTCCGCGCCACTCGCTGGCGTGAGCGTGGGCGCAGTCTTCGATCAGAAGAATTCCCTTCCGGGTAGCAAGGTCTTTCAACACATCCAGATCGGCTGGGTGCCCACCCATGTGGACCGCAATGATCGCCTTGGTGTGCGGTGTGATGGCCTCCTCGGTCAGTTGGGGATCGAGGCAGTAGGTGTCTGGGCGAACGTCAACCAGCACCGGAAGCGCATTCGCGAACAAAACAGCGCTCGCGGTGGCGACGAAGGTGAAGTTGGGAACGATAACCTCGTCCCCGGGCTGGAGCCCGATTGCAGCCATCGCAACTTCGAGCGCAGCCGTTCCATTTGTAACCGCGAGTCCGTGACGGGCGCCATGAAAGCGCGCGAAAGCTTCCTCGAACTCCAGAGTCTTGGTTCCCGGCGTACGCCACCAGACCCGGCTTTCCAGAACGTCGTTCAATCCCCGGCGCTCGGTTTCGTCGAATTGCGGCCACACTGGAAAAGGTTTGCTTTTGGATTTCTTACCGCCGAGCAGCGCCAGTTGCGACATGTTCCATCTCCTCAGAGTCCCTGATCAAACTGATTTGGTTTCAGTACTGGTTAAATTCCGTGGCACGACGAAAAGCTTCAACGTAGTGCCCATCTTTCTTGGGCTGTGCCTTGCGCATTTCGTCTTTGGCTTTTTTCAGGTCTTCCGCTGCCCAATCCGGGCGGTACTTGTTCACCGCAGGTTCGAACTGGCTTACCTGCTTCGTTGCCGACTCGAACTTGAGCTCGGCGACGCTTTCAATGTTGACGAAATAGTTTGCTTCCTGCGGCGAAGGATAAAAGAAGTACATTTCAGGGACCTTGTACGGCTCCAGCCCTTGTTGCAGGCGCTGGTTGGGAAAATACAGCCAGAATTCCGCAGCCCGTACGGCATCGATGGTGTTAAACGCGGCCATCCGATGATCGGTCTTGTGCCAGCGCTCGTACCACTCGCCGGGATCGACGCTGAGCAAGACGTCGGGTCGCACTCTGCGAATGATGGCGGTCGCCTCCTCTGTGAGCTTGGGTTGCGCAGCATACTCCAGCATGCCGTCGTCGTACCCCATCCACATGATGTTTTCCTTGGGAGTGCCCAGCAGTCCTTCGGACGCTTCCTGCTCCGCCCGTCGAATACCCGCCAGGCGTTGGGAACTCATGTCCGGATCATAAGAGCCCTTGTCGTCGTTGGTGTAGACGACGATCAGGACCTTATTGTGATTACGATTCAGGAGCGCGATCGTGCCCCCCGCTCCGAATACGTCATCGTCGGGATGAGGCGTGAACACCAGAATGGTCTTGTTGTGCAGTTCTTCGAGGTGCGTTTCCTGCGCCTGTCCTGAAGCGAGCGTAAGCCACAGCGAACAGAAAAGTATGAGCCAGTTCCGCATACTGGAAGTTCCCCCCGGAATCACTCCAACCCAGCGGCATTACGATAGCGCAAAGATAACGATCCGTCGAACCGATCTTTAGGGAAGGCAACTTGCAATTCCGGCCGCATGCCATTAGCTGTCAAAAGGAAGTCTTGAATTCGAGGAATATATCCGTGAGTCACGATCACGGAATTCTTGACAGGCTGGATCAGGTGGTGTCACAGTTCCCACCGTGCCGTGAATCCTGCCTGCGTACCGTATCTCCAGGAGGCCCTATGCGCGCCAGATGGTGGTTGTCGCTGGTGGTTCTGTTGCTTTCCTGTTTATTCCTGTTCGACATTAGCCCATTATTTGCCCAGGTGGATCGCGGCGGTATCGTCGGATTGGTGACCGATCCAGCCGGTGCGCGTGTTGCCGGCGCCCAGGTCACGGTCTCCAACCTTGCTACCAACCAGTCCGTCGTCGTAACCACGGACGAACAGGGTCACTATGCCGCAGATGTCTTGCGCATCGGAGCATATTCCGTAACTGTGGAGAAACCTGGCTTCCAAAGAGCCGTGCAATCGAGTGTGGAGGTTGGAGTGAACCAGACAGCTCGAGTTGATATCGCTTTGAGCGTCGGTTCCGCGACGGAGTCTGTGCAAGTGACCGCCGCACCCCCGCTTCTCCAAACTGAAGCCTCATCTTTGGGCACCATTGAAACCGAGCGGCGCATTTCCGAGCTTCCGCTGAACGGGCGAAACTTTATCCAGCTTGCATACCTCGGTCCGGGAGCAAATGGCGGTCAGACCGGGACAAACGTCAGCGGCGGAGTGTTTGAAAACGAGCGCGCCAACGAAGCCGTCTCGGTGAACGGACTGCGCGTATCCAATAACAATTTCCTGCTTAACGGCGTAGATAACAACGAATTCGGATTGGGTGGAGTGGTCGTCCTGCCGCCACCTGACGCCATTCAGGAGTTTCGTACTGAAGAAAATTCCATGAGCGCTGAGTTCGGCCGCGGTGGCGCCGCCGTCAACGTCGTCCTGAAATCAGGAACTAACCAGATTCATGGCGGAGCGTATGAGTTCATTCGCAACGATAAGCTCGACGCGGTTAACTATTTCAACCAGGGCAAGCAGCCCTTCAAACGCAACCAGTTTGGCGCGTTTCTGGGCGGCCCAATCAAGAAAAACCACACCTTCATCTTCGGAGACTATGAAGGATCGCGCCTGCGTGAGAGCAATCCGTTCATCTCCACTGTCCCCACCGACGCTGAACGGGCTGGGGATTTCAGCGACCGCCTGACGGGAGACACATTCTCGCCCTGCGCAACCCCAAGTCCCGCCGACACGTTCGATACCGGCACGATTTTCGATCCCTTCAGTACCCATGACTACACCTGCGCCGGCGGGGGCGTAGTGTCCCTTCGCAATCCCATTGGCGGTACCAACATAATTCCTGCCGGTTCGATCAATGCCGTCGGCCAGAACGTCGCCAATTTTTATCCCCAGGCGAATCTCCCCGGACTAACCAACAACTATCTCGCCAACCAGAACCACTCCAACAGTCAGGATTCTTTCGACATCAGGTTCGATCACCGCTTCCGTGATCAGGACCAAATGTTCGCGGCTTACAGTTTTGGCGATATACGCAGCCAGCGCCCCGGCCCTCTGGGTCCATTGTGGGGTGGTTCTGATTGTTGTCCCAGTGTCAGCAACTCTCGCGCCCAGCACTTCGGCCTGGGCCTCACGCACACCTTCTCGCCGCAACTGTTGAACGATCTTCACGGCGGATATTTTCGTTATGCCGTCAACGCGCTGCCCTTCAACTTCGGCAATTCCATCGGTACCGACCAACTGGGAATTCCCAATGCGAACCGCACTACCGACCCCAACTCGACCGGCCTGACCAATATCGATATTGCCGGCTTCACCCCACTGGGCGATTCGTTGTACCTCCCCGAACACGCCTTTGAAAACATTTATCAAATTGCGGACACGCTCACCTGGATCCGGGGACGGCACTCTCTGAAATTCGGCATTGACTTCCGCCGTCAACAACGCAATTTCTACCAAGTCACAGCGCCGCGAGGATTTTTCGACTTTGGCGGGGTGTACACAAACGACCTCAGCACGGCGAACGGCGGCAACGGGTTGGCGGATCTCTTGCTTGGCATCCCTGACGCCAACGAACAGGACTTCCTTCAGGGCCTCTATCCCACGCGTTATTGGGACTTGGGTGCATTTGTGCAAGATGATTTCCGGATTCGCCCCAATCTGACCATCAACCTTGGAGTTCGCTATAACATCACGTCGCCCGCCAACGGACGCGTCGGCAACTTCGACTTGAATCGCGCCGTCGTGGTCACGTCCTATGGCCAAAATGCGGTGTCGCACGCCGGCGTTCAGTTCGATAAGAATGATTGGGCGCCGCGCATCGGCCTGGCCTGGTCGGTGCAGCGGAACACCGTGGTGCGAAGCGGTTTTGGTATGTTCTATTCTTCCGAAGCCAATATCTTCGATGACTTGGGACTGAACCCGCCGCAACTGACCTTCCTCGCCAACAATTACAATTCCGGCGCCTTGCCTTCAAACGGCCAGCTTATTTCGACCGGCTTTCCAAGCACCCTGCCGGTGGGAGACGCCCTTAACATCAGCGGACCGGTAAAAACCACTGGACCGAAGCGCATTATCCCTCGCATCATGGAATGGAACCTGAGCGCCCAGCATCAGTTCAAGGACAACTATGTGGCCCAGATCGCATACGTGGGGACCCGCGCTTATCACCTGTGGAACCACGAAGCCAGTGATCTGAACCAGCCGCTCCAGATTCTCGATACTAATTTCTGCGGTCCCGACCCGAGTAACTGCATTTCGAACTTCGGCCGAAGATATTTCAACCAGCAGCCGAACATGACTGCGGTTCTGCCCCTCGACTATCCTCAGCTGCAGATGTTTTACAACGCATTCCAGGCCTCGCTGAACAAACGCTTCGCCAACGGTTTCAATCTCCTGGCGGCTTACACTTTCGCTAAGAATCTGGGAAATGCGGACGGCAACACCGGTGGCTTTATCCAGGACTCATACCGAGCTGATCTTGAACATGGCCCGGTCGTGCCCGATCTACGCCACCGCTTCACCATTAGTTATCTCTATGAACTCCCGTTCGGCCACGGACGCCCGTTCCTCGGAGACATGGGCGGCATTGCCGACGCCGTTTTCGGAGGATGGCAAGTAGCTGGAATCACTTCGCTACAGAGTGGCGAAGCCGTCGCTGGAGTTTTGTCTTCCGATCTCAGCAACACCGGAAGCTTCAGCTACCGCCCTGACCAGATTGCGAATCCGAATGACTTCTCCGTCAATACCGGATCGCAAGCCACCGACTTCGGCTGCACCAATCCCGGGCACCAGACTCTGGACTGCTGGTACAACCAGGCGGCATTCGCAGTGCCTGCGCTCGCGCCCGGGCAACAATCGGCTCACCGCTTTGGAAACTCTAGGATTGGAAATCTTCGCGGCCCTGATCTGGTAGATTTCGATCTTGTCCTGCAAAAGAACTTCAAGATTCGAGAGTCCCAGCAAGTGGAATTCCGGGCAGAATTCTTCAACATCTTCAACCATCCCAACTTCGGACTACCTGGCGGCGGCTCCGCCGTTCCGGTAGACGTCCCCGGAGGGGCAAGCATCACCAACACGGCGACGGACAATCGTCAGATTGAGTTCGCTTTAAAGTACACCTTCTAGAGAACGCACATCAAGGTTGTTAACGCCGAGCGCTAGGCTTGCTGGTCCTGACTGGCTCGAACTTTATTCCCTTGCAGGCGGGTGTACTCGGCATCTTCCCGTCGAGCAGTCCTGATGCGATGCAAGACCACGCCCGCGCCATCTGCGAGCTGGCTGAATTGGTTTCGTGGTAGTGGCCTGGCACGCCCTTCGCCGTGCACGGATCTGCGGCTTCTTTCAAACCGCTGTGTTCAACATCGAGAGTGGGAGGCAGAAAATCATATCCCGGTACGATGTAGCCCATTTCGTCAGGAGTGAGCCCCAGAATGAACCTGTACTTCCTTCTCATGCGTCCCCAGACCGGCGGTTCAGCCGGCCTTCGCGTGTCTGCTGCAGGACAATCGGAGCGGCGATGTCTCGCGACTCCGTACAGAACTTCAGGAAACAACTCTCCCGGCACCGTGAGTAGCTGGGCGTCGCCGAACGTGATTGCATAAACCCAGGTGTTGACCTTGGGGAGTTCGCCTGCCTTAGGCATCGGAAGCGCATTCAACACGCCCTTCTGCATCAACATCGCATAGGCTTCGTTGTCCATCGGCACGTCAAGCGGAGCCCTATTTACCTCGATGCCGGACACAGGACTCCATTGCGCCTCCTCAAGAGCCTGAATCGCAGCTTTGGCAACGTCTCTTCCTATCGCCTCCGTCCTCGCAAAAGAAACGCTCTTCCCCTTGTCGTCCTTCACCATAGGAAAATCCTGCCCGTCGAAGCGAGTTCGCGTTCCTTGCCCACCGTCTCCCACGATCTCCACCGCGCCCAGATCTCCAGAAAAATAGATCGCGGTGCCCCCGTATTTCTTTTCCAAACCCTCTCGCACGGCGTGAGGGAAATCCGAAGTCAGGATGGTGCTCTCATCTTCCATCGATTCTGGATGCGTGTTCCAGTTCACGATAGTGGCGATGGTTTTATCCTTCCACTCATCGGCGGTTCCAACGAACTGCATGACTCGCATCTCTTCATCGAAGAACTGCGGAGGACGCCCCCCGGTTCGGGTTTGTAGACCTGCCAGCGAAGGAGACTGTTTGGGATCGGTGCGCCCCAGTCGCATGCGTGCCGGTTGCGCGGATTGTGCCGCCTGGGTGATTGCTTTGGCGATTTCGCGATCTACAAATTTCAAATACCGTGGATATTTTCCATCGTGCAAGGGATCCACGCCCCATACCCCAACCGTATCCGGACCCTCGTGGTTGTGCGTGCTGGCGATCAGCACTTCCTGGATACCGAGCTTGGGATCCAGTAGTTTGCGGACCTCAGCGCCGCCATAATATTTCGCGTCAGAGTAGTACCCGAGAAGATCCAGGGAGACAATCGCGATGCGAGTGCCGCCATATTCCAGGATCAGAGCCCGAGCCCACAAGTCATCATGCTTGCCGGTCGCCAATCGATCATTTCCGAAACCTGCGAGATAGATGCCGTCATACTTCTGGTCAGCGCCCCGGTCCAGGGAGGTGTTCGCCGAATCGTCTTCGAAGGGCTCACCCGGGTCCCACCGGCCGTTGCCGTTCTTGTCTGTAAAGTTCTCGCCCCATACGCCAGAATTGGAAATGCCTCCATCCCAATCTGCATTCTGCCCGAACGGCGTGATCGCGACCGCAGCAGCCCCAACGCGGAACTGCACCTTACCCGATGCCACGGCCGACGCCACAAGCCAAAGGCTGCACAATAACCCTGCACAGCAAGCCTTTTTCGACATTCTGCTTTTCCGCAAGACCAAAGGCGAATTTACGACGGCCACTGAATTGTACAGTGTCGCGGATTCTTACAGATGCCGCAAGGAACTATTCCTTTGAACGGCTCGCATCAAAACAGGCTCAAACCGCCGCGGTCGAAGAAACGGCGTGCCCACCCGCAGGTTGTCACGGCGGCGTTCTCACTCAGTCCAAGAATCACCAATTCGGTTTGGGGATCGTTTGCGTAGGCAGCCGCTTTCGCCTCGTCCATGTTCTGGGCGATGATGGGCGTACCAGAAGGGTTCGTGCTTTCGTCTGCCATGTGGCCGAGGATATCGCGGGCACCATGGGCGGGTAAGGTCACCGAAGTGAGGAGGGGAACAACGGGCCCGGTTGCACGTGGAGATCGGACCGTGAAACGTGAATTCCGGCTTGCAGACCACAACCGTCCTTCGGGCGACGACCGCCCGGTGGACCAACCAGGTCGAATGGTTGCCCTCAGACCTTTGCTTCATTCTTCCTTAGCTCTTATGAAAGAGTCGCCATCGAAGTACGCCGAGTTACGGAAAAGGCAGTTGAACAAAAGCTGTTGCCGTTTTGACCTTGCTGCAGCTCTGGTTAAAGCCATTACCATGAGCCCCTTCAGGGAGCGCCGGTCTAGAACAGCGTGACCGAAAGCAGCAATAGACACGGTCTAGTAGAGTGGCGCTCTGCTGACTGTGGCCGCTATGGGGCAGGCCGATCACCTGCCTCGTAGCTGACAAACGTGCTTTCGAATTCTCTCACGGGCTGGGGCTGGGTTCGACATTACACCCGCCCGCGCGGCCTACTTACTTAGACTGTTCTATCCCCAATGGGACGCGGACGACGAAATCATAAATACGAGAAAGCCCACCGCAGCGGTGAGCATTTAGGATGGTGTAACCTTTCCACCGGGCTCGACATGGATCAGGAAGCCACGAGGCTCTGGTCTTCAAGCGGGCTGGAAGTTTGCCGATCAAGACCAAAAAAAAGCGAGAATCAGGCATTGAAAACAAGAACTTGCTAGCAGCACGATGCGTCAGGATTCGATTTCAACTCGGTAAAGCCATTTTAGGTAGGCTCAGCACCCTCCCAGCTCCGTATTTGCAAAATAGGGACCGTTTAGGCACAAGACCGGGTTGTGAGTGTAATGGGCTGAGCGCAAGGACTGGCACTTGTTCATGGGCGGAGACTACTGAGAGCAAAACGCAAGAAGTGTCCGATGAACTCGCAACACCTTGCTCTTAAGCCCGTAATCAACGAAGCCCGCTTCCCTGAACTGCCTCATGAAAAAGCAAATGCGCGACCGCGTGGTGCCTACCATTTCTGCCAGCGTCTCATGACTCATGTTCGGAATCGTGCTTTCGCGGGCTTCCTGTTCATCCAAGTGAGAGAGCAGCAAGAGAATCCGCGCCAGTCTCTTCTCACTTCTACTGCAATGTTGGTCGACCAAGTCCTGCTGGTAACGGATGTTTCTTGCCAACAAGTATCTCCAAAACATATTTGCCAACTTCACATGCCGTGTTAGGGCAAGCAGCATGGCTTTCTTCTCAATTCGGAGAAGGATGCAGTCTGTAATTGTTTTGGCAGACGCCGTACGGAAGGGCTGACCTGCTAAGGAGTCTTGTCCTTACCCTTCTCGCAGCAGGGACAACGGGCTGCTCACGCCGGCGAGACAATGCACAAATCGTATCGGATCATGACTCAGTAAATTGTGCTGCCGCATTCACGGTCGTGAAGCACGCCAGTGAACGTTCATTTCACCGCGTGCGTAGTTCGTGGGGCAAGACCTGCCCCACCGTCGTTTGAACAGGAAAATTTCCACATGGCTCGGGAAATCAGCGGGTAAAGTTCCGGCTCCATCAGGGAAGTGACGCCGGCCGAAGTCCGCTGACGCTCTCAGCGTTTTCTTTCCGGAGGATACATCTCCAGGTTCCCTTTTGTCGGACGTGCAATTCGGGACAGTCGCGATTAGTGGCATCGATAGATGCACTATCTTATTCCCGGGTCACGCACGTTTTAGGGAATCCAGAGTATTAGTTATAATGGCACGTCCTCTTCAAAAGTCATCAGCAGGAGCTGGCTATCTACATGTCATATCTCCACGCCCGCGCACTCTGCAGCTTTTTCGGCCTCTTTGGCGCCTTCGCGCTACTACCGCTTTCAGCACTTTCAGCACACGCTCAGCAGCAACCCGCCGCGCAAGCTTTCTCGTATATGAATCCAGCGCTGCCCTTGGAGCAGCGCCTTGACGATCTCATCGGCCGCATGACGTTGGAAGAGAAGGTTTCGCAGATGCGTGACCATGCGTCTGCAATCCCGCGGCTTGGCGTCCCCAAGTACGACTGGTGGAACGAAGGTCTGCACGGGGTCGCGTTTGCTGGCTACGCGACAAATTTTCCGCAGGTGATCGGAATGGCCGCCACTTGGGATACCGACCTTGTACATACCATGGGCGAGACCGTTTCCACCGAGGCACGCGCCAAGTACAACGAAGCCATGCGGAATAACCATCATGAAATGTTCTTCGGTCTTACCTTTTGGGCACCCAACATCAACATCTTTCGCGATCCGCGCTGGGGGCGTGGCCAGGAAACCTACGGGGAAGATCCCTTTCTCACCGGCCGGATGGGCGTGGCGTTTGTCACTGGCATGCAGGGGAACGACCCTAAGTATTTCAGGGTGGTCTCCACTCCCAAGCACTATGCGGTGCACAGCGGCCCCGAGCCTCTGCGCCATGGCTTTAATGTGGATGCCTCGCCGCACGACCTTGAGGACACCTACCTGCCTGCCTTCCGCGCTACGGTGACGGAAGCTCACGCCCAGTCTGTAATGTGCGCCTACAACGCGATTGATGGCACGCCTGCTTGCGCCAACCCCCTGCTTCTGCGCGACCACTTGCGCAATGCCTGGAAGTTTGACGGCTATGTGGTCAGCGATTGCGCTGCGGTCGCGGATGTGAACACCGGACATCACTATGCTCCAGATATGGCCCACGCCGCCGCGGCCGCGCTGAATGCCGGCACCGATATCGAATGCGGCTTCGGACAAGGGCAGGCTTATCCTGCCCTTGTTGATGCGGTTCATCAGAACCTGGTCACGGAAGCCGAGCTCGACAAAGCGTTGCATCGCCTGTTCCGCGCGCGATTCCAACTGGGCATGTTTGATGCGCCCTCCAGTTACGCCTACGGCCGTATTGCCATGAGCGAGGTCAACTCGCCTGAGCATCGGGAGCTTTCGCTGCGAGCGTCACGGGAATCGATCGTGCTGCTGAAGAATCAAGGCCACACGCTTCCTCTGAAACCTGGCATCGCTCGCATCGCTGTAGTCGGTCCAACCGCAGAGCTAGTTCAGTCTCTGCAAGGAAACTACAACGGGCCGCCGCCCGCGCCCGTCTATCCGCTCGATGGAATCGAAAAGCGTTTCTCTTCGGCGCACATTACCTATGCGCAAGGCTCAACCCTGGCTGAAAATTTCGCCATGCCGATTGAGCACACGGTGCTCCATTCCGCCAGCGGCTCCGGCAACGGCCTCACCGGCGAGTACTTCAGCTCCCCAGACCTGAGCGGACAGCCTGTGCTCACGCGCACGGACCGGAATGTCAATTTCAACTGGGACAAGGTGGTTCCTGTGGATGGCCTCCAGCGCAATGACTACTCCGTGCGCTGGAGCGGCACCTTCGTTCCGCCAGCGGCTGGAGATTACAAGATTGGTGTCCGGGTGAATTACTGCTACGCCTGCCAAAACGCTGAGGGATTCCGGCTCTACCTGGATGGAAAAGTGTTGGTCGAAAGCGATAGCAACAAGACCGGCGAGCGTGGCGCGGTTGTCGAAGCTGCCGTGCGTTTCAATGATACACAGCCGCATCCTATCCGTCTGGAATACTTTCACCAGACAGGGAGCGCCGGCATTGATCTCACTTGGCAGGCACCCGCGGCTGTACTGCGCGACGAGGCTGTTGCGGCGGCAAAGCAGTCCGACGTGATCATCGCGATGGTGGGACTCTCTCCTTCACTTGAAGGTGAGGAGATGCCTGTGAAGCTGGTCGGCTTCAGCGGCGGCGATCGTACCTCCATCGACTTACCGGCCGCGCAGGAGGATCTGCTGAAAGCGCTCGGGGCCACCGACAAGCCGCTGATTGTTGTCCTGCAAAATGGCAGCGCTTTGGCCGTCAACTGGGCACAGCGGCACGCCAACGCGATTCTCGAAGCCTGGTATCCGGGGGAAGAAGGCGGCACGGCCATCGCCGAGACGCTGGCTGGGGACAACAACCCTGCGGGACGCCTTCCGTTAACGTTTTATTCGTCGCTGAGTCAGGTCCCGGCATTTGAGGAGTACTCCATGAGAGGCCGCACCTATCGCTATTTTTCTGACAAGCCGCTGTACGGGTTTGGCTTCGGGCTCAGCTATACGAGCTTTACCTACAGCAATTTGAAAATTGCGTCGTCCGAGGTCAAGGCCGGGGATCCTGTCACGGTAGAAGGCGATGTGAAAAACACAGGCGCGGTGGCGGGTGACGAGGTCGTCGAACTTTATCTCACACAGCCCAAGGCTTATGAGACTCCTCTCCGCGTACTCGCGGGTTTCAAGCGCGTGCACTTGGCCGCGGGCGAGTCGGCTGCCATCAGCCTTACGATCGATCCGCGCTCTTTGGGTCAAGTGGATGCTAACGGCAATCGCGTGATTGTGCCTGGCGAATACACCGTATCGTTGGGCGGTGCGCAGCCCCATGAATCTGCGTCTGTTCAAATCGGCAAATTCAACATCACGGGTAAAGCGGAGCTCCCCAAGTAGCCGGGGGCCATTAAGGCGGGCGATCGACCGCGGCGGAGATAGGGCGATAGCACGGATGCGAAAAGCGCGTGTACCCGCCCATTGCAATGAAGGATCGCACCATCCAGTACTTCCGCCGCATCGCGACCCACACTCCGTAAACTGCGGAAACCGAGCCCCATGCATCGTGAAGCCGCTGCCGGTTCAGCCCGCTTGCATCTGTTTCAAGAGCTCTCGACTTTGGGTCAGCAGCTCACGCGCCCGCTTTTGCTCTGCTCGGAAATGCATTCGGCGAACTCCTCCTGCGTCATATCAAAGCCGTGCATCTACCGAATACGGCGACCTACTGTCGCATCACCTTCGGTTCCCGAAATGCCTTTACGATGTTCAAGTGGCTGAGTCTGCCCTTCCTGTCCCTCTGGTTCACGGCGCTTAGGAAGTTCCTATCCAAGGTTTGCTGGATTTTTGCCTACCCATTTCTTTGGCTCAAGGGGTGTCTTTCCCGTCAGCAGCCAATCTACAGACTTGCCAAACTCCCGGCTGATTGCCAACCGCAACACCTGGTTCCCTTTTTTCTCCAGTGTCAGCGCTGAAGGAACGTCGGCCGCAACCCGGGCAGAAACTACTATCCAGCGCGCCCATACCGGCCACGTTAGCTCTTGTGCTTCTGCCGCGCCTTCCCATTTTCCTCCTGTTCAGTCGAGGAACTCTGGTTCGAACCAAAAATGGAGTGCTCGAGTAGGAACTCTATCTGTTGATTCAATGAGCGATGTTCGCGTTTAGCGAGCTCGACCAGTCGAGCCTTTAAGGACGCTCCCATCCTCACCAGCACCGCGACTCTAGATTCATGCATTTAGCTGCCCACCCGATGGTTCTTTAGCGTAGCTCATTGTATTTGATGATATCTTTGTGATATCATTTAGATATCATCATCAAGGGAGCTGCTTATGGGACATCCACCGTGCCGGACGTATGCAAAAGCTAACACGTCGGAACCTGTCTGTAGTCAAGAAACTTTGCCCCCAAGTTACTGCATTGCAATTGCTAGCCCTTCGTGAGATTAGCGATACGCTGCGTCTTTCAATCTCCGGGGGCGAGTTGCAAATGCTGGGAGGAAAATGGTACGTGACACACTCTGGACTACTGCAGATAGCAAAAAGGAGAAGGTGTACCGGGATCCAATCAGAGCTGGAGCACACAGTGTCAAAGCCTTCGGAAGGGCGGTGGGTATTTAGAGCAACCGTTAGTAAGTCGCCATCCGAAACGTTCGTCGGCTACGGCGACGCCGATCCGTCCAATGTGTCTCCCCTGGTCCACGGCGCCGAGATGCGGGTGGCCGAGACCCGGGCGGTCAACCGGGCCCTGCGCAAGGCCTACGGCATCGGCATCTGCTCGGTTGAGGAGATCGGCTCGTTTGCCGAGCCAGTTCCGTCTTCCCGGGAGTCAAAGAAGCTTCCACCCCAGCCGGTCAATGGCAAGAACGGAAACTACGGCGGTCCCAAAGTCCGCGACCGCCTCTGCCAGCTCATCCGCCAGCATCAGCTCGATGCCAACCTCGTCAAGTCCTACGCCGTCGATTTCTGCGGCACCAAGACCCTCCGCGAAGCCTCCCGCGAGCAGGTCGAAGGCTTTGTCACCCACCTGGCCGACTGGGCCGAGAAAGACCGCAATGCACTGCTCTGCCAGCTCAACAGCTATCCCAGCAACAAGAGAAGGTGCAGCATGAGGCGCTATTTCGAGTCTCTCCGCCCGGCGGATGTGTCGGCCATTCACTCGGTTCCGGACGGGATCTTCCTGGTCCGGGTGGATCGGGCCCAGTATCGCTGGCACAAGCAGAAGCCCTATTACGAGATCCGCTTCGCCGTCCTCAAGCCCCGGCATCTGACCGGGTGCTTCATGAGCGGCCGCCTCTACTGCACACCCCGAGCCATGTGGAAGCTGAGCTGGTTCCTGCGGGACTTCGGCTATGACGCCGAACTGCTGGGAAAGAACGAGATCGACGACAAGGCCCTCATCGACCTGTGGGGCGTGGTCAAGGTCAGCGAAGTCACCGTGCATGGCGTCTCGCTGCTGAACTTCGACGGCTTTGCCCCTGCCGGACGGTGGGAAGAACTCTCCGTCTTTACCGACGATCAGCGTGGATCGGAGGTGTCCTCATGACGTACAGCTATACCCAGATCAGCCAGTATCTGTCCTGTCCGCGCCGCTATAAGCATCGCTACCTAGACGGCTGGAAAGAGAAAGACACCCGGGCGGCCATGCTGTTTGGGCGGGCATTTGAGCAGGCCGTGGCGGCTTACTTTCAGCGACAAGATGCCGCCGCGGTGCTCTACCGGGAATGGTCTTCTCACCGGGACACCGGCCTCCACTATTCCGAGCGGGATAGCTGGGACCGCATGCTGCAGTCAGGCGTCCAGTTGCTTGATCGCTTTGCCCAGGACGATCGCATCCGCATCCGTCAGCCTCGGCGCAACTTGCAGGTGAAATTCACCAAGCCCTTGGCCGGGCAGAACGATTTCGTTGCCTACATCGACGCCCTGGGCCAGCTGGATGGCATCCCTTGCCTGCTGGAGTGGAAGACCACCTCCAGTTGCTACCCGGAGGAGCCTCACGGGTTGCTGGCCCTCGATCCCCAGCTGGTTTGCTATTCCTGGGTCACCGGTATCGCAGACGTCGCGCAGGTGGTCTTTGTCCGCAAGCGGCTGGTCGAGATTCAGTACTTCCGGACCGTCATCAGCGACGAACAGCGCGAAGAATTCGGGCAGCTGGTCCAGGATTCGATCCAAAGAATCGAAGCAGCCGAGTTTCTGCCCCACAGTGGCATCCGCTTCCCCCAGAACCCCTGCACCAGCTGTCCCTACATCGGACTCTGTCTGGGACGGCCGGACCTGACCGAAGCCGCGCTGGTACGGCGCCCAGGAGCAGACGACCTTGGTTGGCTTGACGAGCTTACGTACTAGGATCGCGCCCATGTTGCCCAAGCTCAATCGCAAGCGGGCCCTATTCGTTCTGACCAAGATCGATGAGATCCTGGCCTGGGAGCGAAGGTCTGAAGCCGAGCGCGACATCCGCTTTGTCGAGCTTGGCCGCTACCTCTGCGAAGTGCGAGCCGGCCAATACTGGCGGCTGGAGAAATTGAAGTCCTTTGACGAGTTTCTGGCGAGGAGGTTTCCGGAGTCGAGGCGGAAGGCTTACTACCTCATGTCGATCCATGAGCACCTGCCACCACAGGCCAGAAAGGAACTGAAGGAAGTGGGATGGACGAAGGGACTGGAGCTGGCGAAAGTGGCCAGGAGGGATGGGCAGGAGTTCGATTGTGCAACCTGGCTGCACAAAGCGCGCTCACTGCCAAAGGATCAGTTCAAGCGGGAGGTGGAGAAGGAACTAACCGGGCGGGAATCGGAGCCGTAGGAAATCATCTACTTTAAGCTCTACAAGACCCAGATTCCCGTCATCGAGCAGGCGATGGAGACGGCGGCTTTGATGCTGGGCACGGACAAGTCGCGAGGCTACTGCCTGGAGATGATCTGCGCGGACTTCCTGGCAGGAGCGAACCTCGAAAATGAGGACCCAACGGTGCTCCTGCAGTCCATGTCACGGTTCTTCAAATTCCTGCCTGGCGAACAACGGCAGGCGTTTCTGCACGAAGTGACCGAGAAGGCTTCGTGAACCGGATTCGACCCAAGCGATCGCGCTTGCGACTTGATCCCGAGCTCTACGAACAGCTCCGAAAACAAGTACTGCGCCGCGATGGCTGGAGATGCCAAATCTGTGGTTCCAGACAAAACCTGCAAGTCCACCACAAGCAACTCCGCAGCCAGCAGGGCGACGACGACGACTCGAACCTGATTACCCTGTGCGCCGGATGTCATGAGGGGCTGCACCGATCGCGTTGAGAGTCCGAGCTCCTGAATGACAAACTGAAAATTCCTATGACGGGAGCGGTGAGCACGTTACTGAGCGTAAAGAGGACATTAGAATGTGTTACGGTAAAGGCGGCCGTGTCAAGTCGGATTGAGGGAATAGTGAGAATGAAAAGAGCGAAACTCAGCCTGCTCTGCCTGTTCATCCTATTGACCTTGCTGTGTGCGACGCTGGTCGGGTTTCGTGGCATCGGTCGATGGCTGATCCGCGAGGATCCTCTCTCTCCGGCGGACGCAATCGTCGTTTTGGGTGGAAGCCTGCCGTATCCTGCAGAAGAAGCAGGAAAGGTCTTTCAGATGCGCTATGCACCCGAAGTATGGGTGAGCCGACCAGACAATCCTGCTGCCGAGCTGGAAAAACTCGGCATACACTTTGTTGCCGATGAGGAATACAACCGCGAAATCCTGATCCAGGCGGGCGTTCCCGAGGCCGCAGTTCACATCCTTCCAGACACCGTGGTCGACACCGAACAAGAAATAGAAGAAGTGGCGCAGGAAATGCACCGAACTGGAAAGACCAGGGTCATCATCGTCACCTCGCCCGAACGCACGCGGCGTGTAAGGCATCTGTGGAAGAGGCTCGTGGGGGGAGGTCCGAGAGTCGTTGTTCGCGCGGCCTCCGAAGATCCGTACGATGCCGATCATTGGTGGCGGAACGACGGGATCGTCGGTTGTGCGTGAAATAGTCGCTCTGATGAACGATTGGGCAGGTCTACCTGCGCGGCCGCATCTTCTCTGAACCTCCGTGAATACTACGGAGCTTCAGGGCGGTCAACCGAGCCCGCGCAAGGCCTACGGAATCGGCATCTGCTCGGTCGAAGAGATTTGGTTCGTTTGCCGAGTGCATGCCGCCGGTACTGGCGGCCTGTAGTCTACTTTCATGAGGGGGGCTGCACCGATCGCGTTGAGAATGAACTTCGGAAATACCAAAGTTCGCACGACCCGCGTAATGTGGCCTTCCGGAGGACATGTCCCGCTTGCGACGTCGTGCATCGCGCTATCGCCCAAAAATCTCTCCTCCGCTGACCCTACGTTACCTACCTTTTAATTCCCCATCACCTTACGCTTAGGGGCTATAGCTCACTGTTGGCACTCTTAGGTGAGTAGAGGTAGGATGATGAGGATGGCCAGGAGTTTCCCCCATCGGTTTATGAACTGTCTAGTACTCCTGTTGGCACTCTCCTTACTCTATGGTTGTGGCGCTGTTAGCAAAGTAAACTCGCCATCCTCGAAGTCTTCGGGGACATCTTCGGTAGTGGTTACTCCAGCGACAGCCCAGATCCGTGCCGGAGACACACAGCTGTTTGTTGCGATAGCCAACAGCCCACGGCCGGTCTCCCCAGGTAGCTCCAGGAATCCGCGACTGCGCTCTGGCGCGGGCGTACGCCCATCGAATCCTGGCGTGACTTGGTCAGTGAATGATATCCCTGGAGGCAACACAACCGTAGGCACGATTGACGGAAGAGGTCTTTACACCGCACCCGCTTCCCTGCCAAGTCCGAGCTTTGTGAAAGTGACTGCTACCAGCGCTGCCGATCCTTCGATATCGGCAGCAGCTCCGGTTACGCTTGACAACCCAATCCCGACGCTGACTTCCGTCTCACCCACAACGGTTTCTGTGGGGAGTTTTACGCTCACGGTCAACGGGCACGGGTTAGTAAGAGGTGCCCAGGTCCTACTTGCCGGCACGCCGATACAGACTACCTTCAAATCCCCTACGCAACTCACTGCGATGGGTGTTGCTACCCAGGCGCAATTGGGCAGGTTGCAAGTTTCGGTAAAAAATCCCGATCCGGGATCAGCGACGTCGATTACGGGTGTCAATGTTCTGGTGAGCGAGCCACCCGCGATTCAGGTGTCGGTCAGCCCGCCGAAGACAACCCTTCGGCCGAAAATTACCCAACAGTTTGCAGCGACGATTTTGGGCACGAGCAACCCCGCGGTCACCTGGTCTGTCAATGGCGTGCTCGGCGGTAACGCGATGCTGGGGACCATTAGTCCTACGGGTCTGTACACCGCGCCTGCAATGCCCCCCAGGCCAAACTCTGTGAGTATTACAGCTGCTAGCAGAGCCGATGCTAGAAGTTCGGGAACGGCTGTGATCACTCTCGAGCCGGCTGCCGTCACTGCTCCTGTGGTGGCGAATTACTATGTCAACGGAACAACTGGCGACGATACCTACGATGGTAGAGCTCCCACCCACTCCGGCGGGAATATCGGCCCCTGGCTCACGCTCCGCAAAGCTGGCTTGACGGCCACTGCTGGAGCGACGGTGCATGTGGCCGACGGCACTTACAAAGTAGATGGGACCGTAGGAAGCGCGACGAGCATCGAAACCAAGAACTCTGGAACACCGAATGCCTGGATCACGTACGTTTCCGACAATAAGTGGGGCGCGAAGATCGTCAATACAAATGCGGTCAATACCAACGCGGGAAATGGCCCCAACAATATCGCTTGGGTAATTGAGGGCTCTTACCAAATTGTTCAGGATTTCGATATATCTGGCGGACCGTATAACGGCATTTTCGTCGATGGCAACCATGTCCAGCTAATTGGGAACCATCTGCATGACATTTCAAGCCCCTCTTGCATCAGCGGATCATTCATCTATGTAAACAGTCCGTATCAGTACGTTGACACCATCGGAAACGTGATGCACGACGGAGGAATGAAGCCTTGGCCGAGCGATTGCGTTAACTGGCACGGCATCTACTACGGAGGAGTAACAAAAGGGCCGGTACAGTACGGACAAATCGCAAACAACATTATCTATCGCGTCAGCGGGTTTGGTATCCATTTCTGGCACAAAGTTTCGCACATTGAAGTGTTGAATAATCTGATTTTCTCTAACGTGCACGGTGGCATAGTGATTGGTGCATCGGACGGTTCGACCAATGACTATTTCAATGTAGAAAACAACATGGTGATTTACAACTCAAACATGCTCGATAATACGGGTGGGCCGGCTTCCTTGGGATGGGGCATTTCGGAATACGTAAATGGGGGCACAATCGGGCCTCACAATAGCTATCTCAATAACCTCGTCTACGAGAACCACGCTTCAAACGGCTGGGGCGGAAACTGGGCAAATCAGGCGGAAGGGACCTATCCGACCGGGGTAATCTCAGGCACAGTCACAGCAGATCCGCTCCTCACGAACTATCAAAGCAGTCCGGCCGTCCCAACGATCTCTAATGACAAGATTGTGTTTTCCGAGGCGGATTACCGCCCGACTCTCATCAGTCCCGCTAAGAACGCAGGTGATTGCACCAGCACACCGCCTACTGATATTGATGGAGCAACGCGGCCTCAAGGAGAAGCCTGCGACATCTCCCCGTACTGATTCACGTTTATCGTCGGCTCCGCCGCGTGCCATTGACAATAGCGCCCGAATATCACTCGCATCGGCCCGTTCGGAGAGCAGGCCGCCGGTTCGCGGCAACTCGCGCCGCACGTGAACCCGCCTGAGTAACCAAGGCCAGCGTGCGTTCTAGGCGACGTTCGCGATGCTCATGTGCCTGTTCTCCGCCACTGCGGCATTCCCGGCCGATGTCAAGTGGTTCTCACCCGCTCGCTGCAAGGCTGAACTCAAGGTACTCACAAACTCCGCAGTGATGCAATCGACGTCAGTACGAAGCGAGCGTTTTGCGTAACCTCGATTGATGGAAAAGCAGCCGCGAACCTCTCCCCTTTCGGAAAGCAAGTCGAGCCGTAGTTCCCAACCCTTACTTCGATTCCCTTCTTTTTTGCACCATGTGTATTGAAACGGAGGAATCATGGACTCAGAGCTGTGAAACGCAAGCAATTCCGGAGTAAACGAGAATTCGAAGCCATCGTAATCATTGTCCTGGAATGCAGTCTTCAGGATCTGGAGGACATCTTGAATCGTTCTTGCGCAGGCCAGTTCGTCCGTCCCGCGACGAATCGCAAGATTGTTGGAAATGATGGTCTTCTGCTCCCAGGTTCTGCGCACCATGCGTCGCAGTTCATCCACCTCGTGATAACCAAGATGCTGGAGCCCAAAGAAAACAGCGAGACCGATGACGCTCAACACCACGGCGATGGTGCCAGATTCCGGCGAAAGCAAAGCCAGGCTCATCAGCGCGAAGAACGCGGAAACCGCATACAGAAATATGACAGCTTGTTTGTGCGAGAGACCGCGCTGAAGAAGTTTGTGGTGAATGTGTTCGCGATCGGCGCCAAACAAGGGTTTGCCGTTTAAAAAGCGCCGCAGCACAGCCACGAACGTATCCAGGATCGGCAACCCAAATGAAACTACGGGAATGGCAACCACGACGGCCGTTGACGCTTTCTGAGAACTGGCCAATGACAACGCGCTCAATACAAAACCAATTACAAGGCTGCCACAGTCACCCAAGAAAATAGTGGCCGGGTTGAAGTTGTAACGCAAGAATCCGACGATGGCCCCCGCTAATGCAATGGTTACGACTTGCGTAAGAGTGTTGCCGCTGACCAAAGATACGATGAACACAGCCAGGCTGGAAAATAATGCCGAACCGCCAGCCAGTCCATCGAGCCCGTCCAGCAGGTTGAACGCATTAGTTATGAGCAGGACCCAGAAGACGGTGAGGGCCAGAGCCGCAACGTTCCCTATCTCCCCTTCTCCGAACAGCAAGTAGAAGCGCGTAACACGGAACCCGTTTAAAAACAACCACCCTGCCGCGAGGATCTGCACCCCAAATTTCAAGTACGGACTCAATGGCCGGAAATCATCGGCCAGCCCCAGGCCAAAGATCACCAAGGTCGGTCCGAGTAATCCGAGCAGCGTCCTAGACGAAAAGGAATAACCTAAGTGCAGGAGGTTTGACGCAATCGCAGCAATGGTCACGACCAGAATTACTGATCCCAGAATCGCAATGCCGCCGAGGCGCGGGACGGGTTCTTGGTGCATGTGTCTTGCAGACTCCGGCGGCGTTGCCCAGCCACAGGCATTGGCAACATCGCGAATCAGGCGGGCCATCACCGCCGACACAACCAATGACGCTGCGAAAATACTTAGATAAATCATCCTAGCGTAACTCTCATGCTCTTAATCCATCGTCCCGCCTGACACTGCTCACGCCCATTTTGCCGGACGCACAATCACATCCTCCCGATGCGAACGCTAACAGAAACACCAGTCCGGCAAGGTTCATTCAACATCCCCTGATCAACCTGCAGCATGCCTGCAACCATCTTTGTCGAAGCGACGTGTCGCTCGACAGGTATGCAGCTCGCCATCTCTTCCCGAAGTTGCGGATTGCTAAACAAGTGCTGTATACCCTTCGATAACTCCTCGGCATTTCCAAGAAAAACTACATAACCAGTCTTCCCGTGCCGGTTTACCCACGACACACCCGTCAGCAGGTTGGTCGAGATCACGGCCTCCGAGATGGCGGAAAACAAGCTGCCCGTCCATTCCAAGGACATCCCGGTGCCGCGCAGAGCGCGGCGGCGACGCCGAGCCCGCAACCTCGTCACTGGTTACTGAGCCTAACGTCTCGGCAAAGTAGGCTATGGCTCGCCGTTTCATTGGGGTTGCTATGCCCAATCCCCAAAACAGTCGCTCGACCGCGCGGGCGCTCCTGGTATGATTAAATCGCGTTCGCGTTCTCAAAGCTGACAGTGATAGCAAGAACGACTGGAGCTGTACTGGATGTGCCGTCCGGTACCCCTCTGCCAGTGGCTGGAGCATTGGTGGGTTGTGCCGCTGCAGTTCTTCGTAAAGGTGAGCAAAATCGCTTCTTAATCAAGCCTGCCACCTGCCTGACCTGCTCGTGCGTCATTGCGCAATAGCCTTGCAAGAAACGATCTGCACTTGCTCGTTCATGCTGCTCATGAAGATCCATTCGATGTCGAGCAATTGGTGGCGTAACGCCCAGGATGTCTTTTCAATCGTGCGCGAAACGTTGGGCTTGGTGATGCCTGGGCGTGTAGACAAACTCAGTTGCCCAAAATGTTGACAAACCCACGAAGCGTGCAGCAGAAACTGTTCGCAAAGCCACCTGCAGATGCGTCAGCGTGCTCGTGATCTTCGTCCAGCGCAGGGCCCACGCAAACGCCACACCGCGGAAATGTCAGGAAGAGCGGGCAGGATCTCTAACGTTGTAATGCCTCGGGGAGCAGTTTGCGCGGTATCCTTATTCGAATCAATTTCAGGTTCACACTTTTCTATGACGACCTCGTCGTTTGTACCGGGTTTCTCCTTTTACACGAATTCACCGTGGCAGGGCAGCCCGGCTTCAGTATTTCGGTAATGCACGGCTGTTGAAGGGTCTGCCTTCAACATTACCGCAGGCGAACCGTGTGGCAGAGCAGATGGCACCGGGGCGGTTGTGGGTTGCGAAGTTACTGGCAGACAAATGGGAACTGTCCGGTTTTTCCTTGAATACCAGCCAACCTAAAAGCACGCCGGTTCGGCTGACGGCTCTGTCGAGCAGCGCTGGGCGGCAATCACCAACTCTGCCAACTCCTTTAGCAATTCCACGTGGCCATCGCGGAACGCACCAGGCAAGGCAGAGCATGCTTCCAACACGCCACTCACGGCCGGTTGTCTTCCTATCGGAACCACGGCAAGCGACCCCAGCCCCAGGCGGCGGCAGAGTTCCACATCGACCCGAGCATCATTATTAGTGTCATCACAGCGCAATGCTCGACCGGTTCGCAAACATTGCCCGGAAATGCCCCTGCCCATGTCCAATTCGGTACCCAAGTCGGGCGCCATTTCGCCGACCCTGGCCTGACAAACCACGAAATTATCGAGCCGTATGGCGATAGCCACTCCGTTCGCACGCGTCAGCACTTGCGCTACCTCGCTGATGTGCTGAAGCATAGCCTGCCGGCTCAACTTGCCCTCGCTGATGATTGTACGAAGCTCGGCGAGGAGGCTCGCGTGATCCGGCACTCCATGCAAGGAATGTGATGGGTCGGTAAAACGCTCGTTTGAGCTTGTTCTTGCAGAGATTGGCAACTCGAGGCTTTCTATTCTCGGTTCAGTGCTGCAGAGAGCCAGATGTGAAATGGGCTGTCCTCCACTCACCGGGAGAGCTAACAAATCCAGGTTTCGGTCCTTCACTACGTCTAAGACGCCACCCTCGTCAATCTGCTGCCGCCCAGCCGACCCGGCCAGTAGCAGAGCATTGAAACAAAGTGTGTTTACGTTTCTCGGGATACCCTGAGAATGCTTCCACAGCATGGTTACTGCCCCTGGCGTAAATAATCCAAAGCCGGGGTAACCTGCAAGGCTAAGCCGATGTTCGATGTACTTTTCCGTGTCAGCTCGGTCGAAGGGTCTGAGCGTAGTGAAAATCGAGATACGCTGGCGCAATTGGGCAAGCTCTGGATTCGCTAGCTTTTCGGCGAGCTGTGGCTGCCCTGAAAAAATGATCTGTAGCAGCTTGTCACTGGCGGTTTCGAAATTCGACAGCAGGCGGACGGTCTCCATCACATCTGTATTCAAGCTCTGTGCTTCGTCGATCACGATAATCACTGGACGTCCATTGCGAAACTGCTTAACCAATAACTGATTAATCCGGTCCTGGGCGCTGGCCAAATCCGGCACTGATTCCTTGCTGCCGAGTTCCGAGAGCAAGTACCAAAGGAAATCGCTCGAGTTACCTTGCACCTGGAAAAGGAAGGCAGTCAGCGCGTTTTGCTGGAACCGCTGAAGGATGTGGGAGAGTATCGTGGTTTTTCCCATTCCAGGTGGGGCGATCAGAGCCTGGAAACCGACACCACACTCCACCCCGATGATCAGCGAGGACTTCGCCTCCCTATGGGTGTGGCTTTCATACAGATATTTCGGATTTGGAGTTACACCAAACGGGTTTTCGCGTAACCCGAAGCGCGCAAACAGATGAGGTCGAAGTTCCCCAATCACGTGCCTCTGAGTTGAAACTGTCATAATTTAAAGCTGCTACAATCAGAAGTGATTTCGACCGACCGCCAAAGCTCAGTTCGTTCTCCCAACAGCAGTTTCGCTTGGAGGGTAAGAACGAGCGGTGACACAACATCGCCAGGGGTCGAGCTGGGTAAGTGTACCGTTGTTGCCTTTCTCCAAGAGGTCGTCTCCCTGTGCCCGCCCCGGCAAGAGATTCACATCATACTGGACAAACTCTCCGCTCACAAGACACTGCCGGTTCGCGAGTTCCCCAGCGAAATCCGAGAGTCCGGCTACACGAGACATTTCGTTGTTCTCAGAAATGCAATTTGGGTAGCAACTAACGCTAACCGTCGCGCATTCTTCCCGGAGGAAGGACCAGCAGCCAGGAACATAGCGACCACTATACGGGGCTACATGCTTAAGAGCGATATCGTACGCAGAGTTCGCATGAGATTGCTTTTTGGGGCTGAGGTTAATTCTAGCTTGCGCATCCGTGCGCTCGGTATGGCACCCCGGAACTTAAGGCTTATCGCGCCACTGGGCATTTGCACTTTCTAGCAGGTACCAAAAACACCACTCCAGCGTTCTTTCGTGACTTTTTTCGGGTCTGCCGCTCCTTTACTTTTAGATGCAGAAAGTCCCTGTAAAATTGAGATTAAGATAGCAAAATGCTGCTGACTAACCTTTTCCCGGGCAGGCCATGAATTGTCTCGCACTCCTCTTAGTTCTCTCTCTGCTTTACGGTTGTGGCGGTGCTCGGGTTGGGGATTTACCATCATCGCCGGCAACGTTGCAGAGATTGGCGATAACACCCCCCACCATCCAGCTCCGGGCCGGCAGCGCACAGCAGTTTTCTGCGAACGTGTCCCGTCCTCGAGCTAGGGCAAGTACTCGGGGTGCAACCAAACTTGACGTGGATTGGTCAGTAAACGGCATCCCCGGAGGCAATCTTAGTGTAGGCACAATTGATGGCACGGGGCGTTACACAGCGCCCATGACCCTTCCGAATCAGAACCTGGTGACGATTATTGCCTCCAATGTTGCCAAGCCGTCGGTCTCGGCAACGGCTCGGGTTATTCTTTCTAATCCGATCCCTATGCTAACTTCGGTCTCACCGAACACGATTTCGACGGGGGACTTCAAGCTCACGATAAACGGCAGCAATTTTGTAAGGGGCGCTGAAGTCTTGTTCGCTGGCGAGGTCCTCCCGACCTCTTTTCTGTCATCGAGCCACCTTGTAGCCATTGGTACATCCAACCAGTCCCAAGTGGGAAGTGTTCAGATCCTGGTCAGGAATCCCGATCCAGGGTCAGCCAGTTCGACCGTAGCTCCAATTATTCAAGTGATTCCGCCACCCGCGATTCAGGTTTTCGTTAGTCCGTCTAAGGCAACGGTACCGGTTAACAGCTCTCAACAGTTCTCGGCCACTTTTCAGGATGCGGCGAACCCCGCCATGACCCGGCCGGTAAACGGCGTGCCGGGTGGTACCGCGACGCTAGGTGACATTACCCGCACGGGCCGGTATACCGCACCTGCAATGCTTCCCAATGCCGACTCAGTCATGGTTACGGCTACCAGTGTGGCCTATCCTGGAATTTCGCGTACGGCAGTGATTGTACTTCAGCCAGCAGCACTTGTCTCCAGTACTACGGACTACTACGTTAATGCGGAAACTGGGGACGACAGTTACGATGGCACATCTCCCACCCATAGCGGCGGCGGGGTAGGCCCGTGGCTCACATTACGTAAAGCGGGGTTGACGGCCACCGCGGGAGCGACGGTGCATGTGGCCGATGGCACCTACAAAGTAGACGGGACCACAGGAAGCCCAACGAGCATCGAAACCAGAAACTCTGGATCATCGAATGCATGGATCACGTATGTCTCCGACAATAAGTGGGGAGCGAAGATCATCAATACAAACACGGTAAATGGCGCCAACAATATCGCTTGGGTGGTTGAGGGCGACTACCAGATTGTGAAGGATTTTGATATCTCCGGCGGTCCCTACGCTGGCATCTTCGTTGATGGCAATCACGTCCAGCTAATCGGGAACCATCTGCATGACATTTCAAGCACCTCCTGCATCAGCGGATCTTTCATTTATGTAAACAGTCCGTATCAGTATGTTGATACCATCGGCAATGTGATGCACGACGGCGGAATGAAGCCCTGGCCAAGTGATTGCGTTAACTGGCACGGCATCTACTACGGAGGAATAACCAAGGGACCGGTGCAGTATGGGCAAATCTCAAACAACATTATCTACCGCGTCAGCGGTTTTGGCATCCACTTCTGGCATAAAGTCTCGCACATCGACGTATTGAGCAATCTGATTTTCGCTAACGTGCACGGTGGGATTGTGATTGGTGCGTCGGAAGGCTCGATTAATGATTATTTCAATGTACGAAACAATATGGTGATTTTTAACTCGAACATGTTTGATAACAATGGCGGGCCAGCATCCTTGGGATGGGGAATTGAGCAATACGTAAATGGGGGCACAATCGGGTCGCACAATACCTATCTCCATAACCTCGTCTATGGGAACCACGATTTAAGTGGCCGGGGCGGAAACTGGGCAAACCAGGCGGCAGGAATCAATCCGAGCGGAGTAATCTCAGACACAGTCACGGCAGATCCGCACCTCATGAACTACCAAAACAGTCCAGCTGTCCCAACGATCTCTAGAGGCAAGATTGAGTTTTCCGGGGCGGATTATCATCCGACTCCCGCTAGCCCCGCTAAGAATGCAGGTGATTGCATGAGCACGTCTCCTAGCGACATTGACGGAACAGCGCGGCCTCAAGGAGGAGCCTGCAACATCGGCCCGTATTAGTTTGCCTGGATCGCAGGTTGGAGACTAGCCCTTGACAATGCTGTCAAGGATGTCTCCCAACGGATACACGATGAACAAGGTGTACGACTCGCCGCGTTGCTGTCAGAGCAAGAGGCTGCGCTGATAAATAGGTGCGCAGAAACCATCTCACTAGTCGTCTCGGCTATTTTGCACTAACAGCGAGAGTTAAAGGCTGCCTGCAGCCCGCCCTTGGCTAAGCCCCAGACCAAGGTCCCTCAGCCGAGCAATCGCTGCGGCGCGGGTGCGCAAGATGGTTGCGCGAGGCTCTCCTCGCCCATTCCAGACAACGGGCGCGCTGAAGCAGAAATCTTGCGGAATCGTTTGCACGAGGGAACACAACGTTCAACAGGTTCAACAAGACTCCACGTAGCGTTGGGGCATAAATGCGGACACTTGATTCAACGGAACAACGGTTGCCCAAATACTGTTTGAACTGTGTGTCTCGAAATCCGAGATCGACAAGCTTGACGTCCTCCCCGTGGAAGCTCTCGAGGATTTTGAGAAAGAGAAAAGTCCCGGGCGAAAAATCACCCCAAATCGGATCGTAGCCCACATGGTCCCCCTGCAAGCAGCCGTTGTAGAGAGCGCCTTTCCAGAACGCAGCAGGTTGCTCGTCGAGGTAGAGAATGTAAATTCGCAACCAACCCCTCGCTGCCGCCATAGCCATTTGTTCACGAGCCTGTGGAGTATCGAAAAACCCGAGTCCGACCACCCGTCGCCCGGTCTTCCTGGCGATTTTCTCCATGTCCGCAATAGCCGCTTCTAAGTCCGCGACTGAGCTAAAGCAGCGGACCTGCAGGTTTCCCGCGAAACGATTCAGAACTTTATTGTACTTGCGTCGCAATTTTGAACGCTGACTCCTGCTCCGACTCATCAAGAATGCATCCAGGCTGTTGGGAAAGTTCGTAAGCCACCAGTGGTTATCAATACAGGGAAAATGGTCTCGCGAAAAAAAACGTGGCCACCGAAGCGCATAGTTATATAAAGGAGACTGCACGTCAACTTCTTCCCATACCGCCATGTCGGCTTCTCCTTCATCCAGTGACCGCATTACCTGCCGCACGAAGGCCGCACAGTTCTCCTTGGAGGCTTTGCCGCGCAAGCCGCCAGACACGACCTCCAGGACATTGACCTCGGGCTCGCAGATTGTGAAGTAGCCTAGTCTGAAGGAAAGCTTTCGCCGTTCGCGGAAGCCAACTAGGATGGCATCAGGTTCTGTGTTACGAATCAGCACGATTACATGGGGTAAACAGCCACGTCTCGAACGGATCACGCCTGAGAAGAAATCCAGATCGGAATTCCGGGTTCCTGGCCAGGACCGCCATATACATCTTAATTCTTCAAGTTCCTGCAGGTCGCAAATCGTCCGCACGACAGGTTCCTTCATTCCTGGCTCCGGCCACAATGCCCTTCGAAATGGGAGTAAGTCGTTATGATGGCTCCTGTGCCCCTCTGGCGAACATACTTCCTCTTGAAATGTATCGTTTGCTCTCAGAGCTAGTGGAGAAATCTGATAGGCCCTAGGACTAGGTCGCCACCGGCGCGAAAATTCCTCCCTCGGGCGAACGGCGGCAGCAGGAACGATCCGACGGCGAGCAGTGCAATAGAATATATTTGATTATCAGGCAGCTTTCATTAATTCCCCTTGCGCTTCTGCCGTCACGTTCTGCAAAAACACGAGCATGTCCCGGGCTTGCCTTTCGCGGCTGTAATGAGGCGCGGCCGCACGACTCCGCTGAGCTATACGCAATCGCAGCGCGGGATCGTTCTTTAGCAAGCGCAGCGCTTTGAGTAACTCGCAAGGCCTTTCGGGCTGCACCCAAATGCCGGCACCATTCGTTGCCAGAAGCTCACTCGCCTCCCCTTGGGGCGCTGCGAGCAGTATGGGTAGTCCCATTCCCATAGCTTCAAAGATCTTCGATGGAATCACTGTCTCAAACAGTGGCAAGTCCTTTAGGTGCACGAGTGCCACATCGCAAAGGCTCCAGTAAGACGGCATCGCTTCTTTAGGCTGCGCCGGTACGATGACGACATTCCGCAACTTCATTCGCTCGGCCTCCGCAACCAACTTCGACCGCTCGGCGCCCGGCCCTACCAACAAGTACCTGGTATCGGGATCCTCGTCCAGCGCCGCCGTACACAGCACGTTTCGCATCCCGTGAGCCATCCCAAGCGTCCCGATGTAGCCCAGTACAAAAGTCTCGCCCGTCAGGTCCAAGCTTTTTGCCAGTTCCCTGTTCCTCTCTTGCGGCGCGTACCGATTCACGTCCACCCCGTTGAGTACGACCCCGATCTTTGCAGCTCCGATCCCCCGCTGCACCAGGTTCGCTTTGAATCCTTTGGTCAGCGTTACAATCCGACCTGCCCGTCGATACATCCAAAGTTCTACTTGCTCTAGTAAACGAAGCCCGAGACTTCGCTTCATCGCGCCCACGGCCACTATTGATTCCGGCCATAAATCCGACAGTTCAAGCACAAACGGCACCCGCCGGAGCAGCGCCAGAAGACATCCTCCAAGTGCCGCGAAGAACTGGGGCGATGTCGCGATCACCAGGTCCGGCCGCCTCTGAAATAGGCCCGCAACAAACGCCGCAATCATATAAGAAAGGAAGTCCACAATCCGTCGATACGTTCCAGAATTCGGGGCAATGTAGGTCTTTACGCGCAACACGCGGATTCCGGACATCTCGTTCACTTGATACCAGCGGTTGGCATAGCCTTCAAAAACCTTGCCCTCAGGAAAATTTGGTGCGCAGGTGATCACCGTGACCCTGTGCCCCCACTGCACCCAATAGCAGGCGCGCTCATACACACGCGAAGCCTGGGCGTTTCGTTCGGGGGGAAAGTTGTCAGCAAAAAACAGAATGTCCATCGAGGAGGATGCCCGATTCGCTCGCTGCCATTTCACTCTTCCGAAATGGATCCGTCGCCTTCGGGCGATGTTGTGGCTAGTAATTGAGAATCCCTGGCGCCAAATGTTAGCCGTCAGCTAAAAGCCAGTTGCCTAAGGAATGCTAAACTTGCGAACCAACGATCCTTGCGGGTACAACGCTTCGATTCCTTAAACGTTGGTGGAACATGGGCGCGTGATTGGCGCCCGCATTGTCGCTGCGAGAGGAGAAATAGCTTGGCATGCGATCAGATCAAGCGTGACGCCATCAGTGGGGTGGAGCTATCAAGAGCTGCGTGCCTTTTGAGCAGATTGGTTGGAACCGCTTCACTAATAAGCTTTTCGTTATCTGAGCTGGCAATAAGTATCCAGCCGCGACGATCTCCCACTTCAAAAGAACTTGGGTACGCGGGTAAGTATGCGGCCATACTACGTCCAGAATCGACCAATGTCTGTTGTATTAACTCCCATTCCAGAACCGTCTTGCCATAGCGATCGAAACCAAAGTCGGAGTCACCAGGTACTCTGAAGTCATCGATTACAATAACAAAACTTTCTATGGACTCCACGATTCTGCAAAGTTCCTCCATAAGAGGAAGCCTACTACCCCAATGCGCATCCAAATAGAATAGCGGCCGTCGGAATCGTTGCCGAGCTAGCAACCCATTCAGAAACTCTTACACTATCCATGTTGCTCAGTTGAATCCGCGACCCAAAACACTTCAGTAACCAGCTGTGCTGACGGAAATACTTCTTGTTCACCTCGCAGCTGAAGATGGTAAGTTAGTCTGGGCGGCGATCAAAAAGCATGTTCTACCGCGATGAGTGCCAGTCTCAACAAAGGCGTCAACAGCAAGAGTTCTTAGCAGTGTCAAAATGATACATGTCCTGATGAAGTCGTGGTTCATGCCAAAGAAAGCATTCGTTTTGCTCGGCCACTTCGGTAGGAGATATAGATCGGACAGGAACGTGTGAGGCGAAACAGTATTTCGTGAGTTTTGCAATTCTACGGATTAGAGTTCTCATCATAGCCTTCTTTAGAATGAAAGTCAGTCTCGACTGTAACGTTCCGACTGACTAGGCGAAGGAGACGGATTTTACCCACACACTAAGCCCTTTGTCTTGCCGCCAGCTCAACCCTTGCGTCTCCTTGTGAGTCCGATAGCTCCGCAGCTTGTGCCCGAACTGTATGGCGACCGCGACGGTATTTATCGCATCGATGCCGGTGCGACATTAATCGGATCCCCACGGATAGGGTCCGCCCAAACCGGTCTCCCCTGAAAGTTCTTATGCAATATCTCGGCGAGTGCCACCACGACTGTCGGAGAGGTCCATTTTCGAACCCACGACTCAAGAAAAGGAAGGACCTATCGACCAGCGGGATCTCAATGTTCCAACAAGCATCCCCGTTCGTTTTCGCCAGAGTCTTCGTCCGGAAACCTCCATTGACGTGTAGGTCGACCCGCGCAAATCCAAATCGACGACAAGCTTCGCATACGGCGAGCCAATGCTCTTGCGGATCACGAGCCTTAGCGAGTTTCCTCGAGAGTTTGTAACGCAATGTAGCCATTTAGATGTCTTCGGAAAGTACTATTCGCGAACATCGGTCCCGCACCCCAAACTCTACATACCCGAGATGCTGCACACCGATCCACGCCGTGGCCTGCAAGACGATGCTACCGGAAAAATCCTGGCCGCTCAGTTCTTCCCCTCCGAGACTGCTTTCGGCTATCTCTGCCTGCTTCGCCAACTGTTGCGCCGCCACGGCGCTCCCCTCGCCTTTACGGTGATCACAGCGGCATCTTCGTCCGCAACGACGACTTCTGGACGGTCGAAGAACAACTCGCCGGAAAACGCCAGCCCACCCAGTTCGGCCGTGCTCTCGAGCAACTCGGCATCACCTTCATCGCCGCCCGCAGTCCGCAAGCCAAAGGCCGCGTCGAACGTCTTTGGGGCGTGCTCCAGGACCGCCTTACCAGCGAACTGCGCCTGGCGCAAGCCTGCGATCTGGACTCCGCCAACGCCGTGCTGCGCGAGTTCATGGCCGACTACAACCGCCGCTTCGCCCGCCGACCTCGCGAAATGCAAACCGCCTGGCGTCCGGCTCCGGAAAATCTCGACCGCATCTGCTGCTTCGTCCACGAACGCGTGGTCAGCAACGACAACATCGTGCAGTGGGAGGGCCAGCGCTTTCAAATCCCCCAGCAGGCCGACGCTTCAGCTTTGCCGGAGCCAAAGTCCACATCTATCAAGCTCTCGATGGGCGCGTTTCGCTCTACTACGGCGACATCCGCCTGCAACACACCCTGGCTTCGCCAGGGTGACATTTTCATGTTGCCGTTAGGGTGACAAAATCATGTTGCTACAACACGCGAGCGACACGGTGGCCACGGCGAGCAGGGTGTCGTTATTCAGCAGCGCTCCCAATAGCATTGTTACGGAGGCAAACAGCCTCCGCCGCCAATCCGTCGACACCGTCAATAAGGTTAAACGCATTGCAACACCCCATCAGCCAGGATCCGGTCAACGGGAGCTGAGCCACGGCGGGACCGCGAACCCACCCAGCTTGCTGATGCGAATGCCAGCGTCGAAAGCGACGTAGCTTGCTATCACTTGCCCGGCAAGTTTGGGCCAAGGCCTCAGCCCTCACAAATCATCCAGAAGCCCAGCCGCACAAATGAGCGTCGCAGCGGGCAAGACCTTCAATGCCAAGGGCAAGGCCGCTTTCGCCATGCCGGTTGCAGCCCAGGGCGACATCATAACTACTCCGAACGCTCCGACGTACGCCATCAGAATCGGCACACCTCCCACTCGGGGCAATGGCTGATTATGCAATTTTCGCTGTTTATCCGGATGATCCAACAATCCTAATTGCCGGAAGAAATACGGCAGGGAGGCGTGAGAATGAACGCCAGAAGGAACAAACTGGATGCTAGTAGTAGAAATAATTACATAAATAATCCGATCAGGCTGGTCGCTTCGAGCGTATTCTAGCTTCCTGTGCATTGCCATCCTTTTGCACACCTCTCTGACCTGCCCACAGATACCGTTAACGGATTGGGGGCTATTCTAGCCCACTCGCTTATGTCGTCGTATCTCCTTATCAGAGACCACAACTGGGTAAGGCATGGCGTTGTGTTTATCGAGAAGGATGCCAGAGCTGGATCCACTGCCTACTCGGTAGAGCACGGTATGGGGAAAAAGGGTACGTAGATCTGCGACAAAATTGTGCCGCTGCCAACTTTCGACGAAGAATATGTAACGGGTTGAAATGTTCCACATGTTTCGCATGAACTGCAAATGTCTATCGTTCCCCTGGATGTGCTGAATTACCGCCTGGCAATAGACGAACTGAGCCGCGTTCATCAGGTTCGGTATGGCATTCGGTTGCGTGAGATCGAGAAGGTAAAGCCTAGCCCGGGCCAGTACCTGTGAATTACGTGTGGTAGCCAGAGCAAGCTGATCCGAGCTGATATCGGCACCTAGGGTCTCCACGTGTGGTAGCAAAAGAGACAGATTCGCCAAATGGTCGCCTCCTCCGAAGCCACACTCAAAAATGGAAACTGGATTAAGTGTTAGTGCGAGCTCATAGATGAGTCGATGACGAGGGTGGAGATCGAGCCCCGAAACAACAACTCGTTGGTTTTCGACCCTCCAGTCAACTTTGGAAAGCTGACAAGTGAAACGCGCTTCGAAGTCGGTCAGAGACGGACCATAATTAAGTCGTGTGTAGCTGTCCCACTCATAATCATCTCGATGTTGCTTTTGGGAAAGAAAAGGACCTACAGTATTGGTATCAAGCAGACGCCCACGGACAGATCGACGGATCCTCTTTGAAACCTGTGTCAGGAACATTCTACTTGTCTCCTCAAATGTAAAGTTAAAGCCATTTCTTCGAAGAGGGTGTGCTATGTGCGGTGCTTTAGGAGTTGTGATGACAGAAATATGTGAAGATCAGCCATGAGTGGTCTCAAGCTGCTGCTAGTCGGTCGCTGCGATCGCGATCGAAACTCTCGCGCACTTGTTGTTCAATCCAGGAGTAAGTTCTTCGCAGACCGTCTTCGAGCGATATTGTTGGTTCCCAACCAAGCACTTTTCGCAATAGCGTGTTGTCTGAATTACGGCCGCGAACACCTTGTGGGCCAGATACATACTTCTTGGTGATAGTCACTTGCGCGATGTCTGAGATGAGATCTACCAACTCATTGATACTAATCATACGATCTTGTCCCAGATTGAGGGGTGCATGAAAATCCGAGCGCATTAGTTTGTAAATGCCGACTACGCAATCGTCAATGTAGCAGAATGATCGCGTTTGTTCGCCATCGCCCCAGATCTCGATTTCATGATTACCAGTAAGCTTCGCAATCGCGATCTTACGACATAGTGCCGCAGGAGCCTTCTCGCGGCCATCTTGCCACGTTCCCAAAGGACCGAAAATGTTGTGGAATCGTGCTATACGAGTCTCAAAGTCGTAGTCGTCACGATAATGCGAACATAAACGCTCGGTCAGCAGCTTTTCCCAGCCATACGCATCCTGCGGGTCCGCCGGATACGCATCGGATTCCTTCAGCGGTTCGACATTGGTGATCGTCTGCTTGTACTCGGGATAAACGCAAGCGGAGGACGTGTAGAAGTAACGCGCGGCCCCATTCCTGCGCGCGGCCTCAAGAGTGTGGATATTAATCAGCGCGTTATTGTGTAGGATCTGAGAATGATTACAGGAGATAAATCCCATTCCTCCCATATCGGCTGCCAGGGCATAAACCTCGTCTACGTTCCGGGTTGCTTGCAGGCAACTGTCCCAGCGACGCAGATCTAGAATTTCGAATTCATCTGCATCGGTTGTCGTGAAGTCTGGATACTTCAGATCAATGCCACGGACCCAGTACCCCAAACTCTTTAGGTATGTCACCAAATGATGTCCAATGAAACCACCTGCACCGGTTACTGCTACTTTCACGTCGCGTTTCATTTTCAAGCTCCTTGTGCAATGACTGGGAACGGTTCTGAGAACAATGGCCGCTCTTGGTCAGTCTGCGGACCAAGACCAATACTGCGGTAATCGGCAACTGCCGCGAACCTGTTCTGCGGTAACATGCGCCAACAGTCAAAGATCGCGGTTCTGCCATTTGATCGTTTAAGATCCTGAGGAGAAATCTGCTGAAACTCTGGCCAGGGCGTCGTGATTACAACCACGTCAGCGATGCGTAGACAAGCCTTTGAATTTTCAGCAAAAGCCACCTTACCTGTTAATGCACGGCGTGCGTTGTCCATAGCCACCGGGTCGTACACGACAACGTTGATGCCTCTGGCCAGAAGCTGTGCTGCCAGGTCAAGGCCCTGTGAGTTTTCGATAACTTCCGTATGTGGTTTATACGAAAGGCCCAAAACTGCCACGGTACCGCTCTGAGGTATGTACGGCAGGATGGTGTGCAACAGTCGGGTTACTTGCCGTCGGTTTGTTCGATCGGTTGCCTCACCGAGAATGGACTCCAATCCCTTTCGTCGGAATAGCGCTGCCAGCGCAACGTTATCCCGGGGGAAACATGGCCCCCCATACCCAAGACCGCCTCTCAGGTATTTTCGCCCGATGCGGCTATCAGCCCCCAGAGCACTGGTCACAACTTCGACGTCGGCGCCGGGAAGGACTTCACAGATTTCGGCTAGCATATTGGCGTAGGAGATCTTAGTTGTTACAAATGTATTAACCGACAACTTCGTAAGCTCTGCATTAATGAAGTTCATATGCGCGATTTTGGGATTGTTATCGCAAATTCGGTTGTGGATAGTGGCGAGCATCTCCCCAGAATCAGCGTCGGATTCGCCGATCAGAACCATGTCGGGATTTCTCATATCATGGAGGACACTCCCTAAGGCAATAAATTCGGGGTTGTAACACAACCCAAAATCCTTGGTACACCGCTTGCCCGAGCGTACCTCGAGAGTTGGCAAAACCACTCCCTCTGTGGATCCTGGCATGACCGTGCTGCAGAGCACGACCAAGTGGAAAGTGGGCTTCTGAGATAATGCCGCTCCGATCGACTCCGTTGCCGAGAGGACGTAACGCAACGAAAATGTGCCATCATGTTCCGAAGGCGTCGGAACGACTATAAAGGTTGCTTCGGTTCTGCGCACGGCCTCTAAACAGTCAGTAGTTGCCGACAAGCGCTGCCTGTTTCGATTGATCCATTCCTGCAGCTCAGGTTCATGGACGGGAGCCATCCCTTTGTTCAGCGAGTCAACTGCGAAGGGATTGACGTCCACCCCAATCACGGTGTGACCCTTGCCGGCCAATAATGCAGCCATAGGCGCACCAAGTTTACCTAGACCAATAACAGAAATATTCATGCTGCCACTCCTCTTGAAATAGGCATTCGCCAACCGGTACCGAAGGCTCGAGACGTGACTTTCAGCCCAGGCGCGGCTTGTTTGCGTTTGAATTCACCCTTCGCCACCATCCGAACGACTAGTTGGACCATTTCGGCGTTGTAGCCTTGCGCGATGATGTCATTTGTAGAGAGACATTGCTCCACGTGTTTCTCTAGGATCGCGTCGAGCAAATCGTACGGTGGCAAGGATTGTTGGTCGCTCTGGTTTGGCCGTAATTCTGCAGAAGGCGCTTTCGCAAGGATCGCTTCCGGAATGTCTGGCTTGCGTTTGTTCCGCCATTTGGCCATGCGGTAGACCATTGTCTTCGGAACATCAGCAATCACCGATAAGCCGCCAGACATATCTCCGTAAATGGTGCAATAGCCGACAGACAGTTCCGACTTGTTTCCAGTCGCGAGGACCAACGATCCGAACTTATTGGAGAGCGCCATCAACAAGTTACCTCGAATACGCGCTTGTATGTTCTCCTCAGTAACATCGACTGGATGGCCGGCAAACGGGATGCAAAGCACCTCAGCGTAGCTTTGCATAGCTGCCGTGATCGGTAATACGAGTGTTTCGATTCCCAAATTACGGGCCAGCTCACTAGCATCGTGAATGCTACCTTGGCTTGAGTACGGAGAGGGCATTAGTACCCCAAGCACCTGCTGCTTTCCAACAGCTTCAACCGCGATTGCTGCTGTTAGTGCCGAATCTATTCCGCCAGATAGTCCTAGCACCACCTTGGAGAAACCTGTCTTCCGCGCATAGTCCCGAGTGCCGAGCACCAGAGCATTCCAGATTTCAGCTTCGGGCTCGAAATCGTCGGCACGAATTGTTCCCTGATCGGCGTTAAGATCGACAAGCACGATATCTTCGGTGAACCCGGCACCCCGCGCAATCAACTGGCCAGACGCGCTGAAAGCACAGCTCCGTCCATCGAATACTAGGTCATCGTTCCCGCCGACTTGGTTGGCGTATATGAATGGCAGACAGTATTTCTGAGCCGTGTGCGCTAGCATCCGCTCACGGGTAGCATGTTTTCCGACAGTGAACGGTGACGCCGACAGATTACCGCTTTCGCCTGGCACGGCAACTTTTCTCGGAGAGTCTCTTGCTGGCGGTTGCAGGCGGTCTCACCGGGTTACTGTTGGCCGCTTGGGGTGTGGACGCGTTACGAGCGCTTGCGCCGGGAGACATTCCGCGCCTGGCGCAGTCCGGCTTAACACGTGCGGTCGGCGTGTTCGGTTTCGTCGCCACCATCGTTACGGTGATCCTGTTCGGTACGGCGCCGGTGATGCGCCTTGACGACTTCAACAGAGCGAAGGGTTAAGAGAATCGAGCCGCGCACACAGCGCCGGACGAGAGAGCAGGCGTTTTCGCGGCGCCCTGGTGATTTCTCAAATTGCGATGGCGTTGCTGCTTTCCATGGGCGCCTCTCTGTTGATCCGCAGTTTCGATTCCCTCATGCACGTGGACCTGGGCTTTCGTCCGGACAATGTCCTGGCCTTTAGCGTGCCGCTGTTTCACGATCCGGTCCGGCGAGGCGCGCATCCATTTTGCAGAACAGGTTCTGGAGAAGGTCCGAGCCATGCCGGGGGTTCGAAGCGTGGGACTCTCTAATCGAATCCCGCTCGGGGGCGACAATATGGCATCGTCGATCGATATTGAGGGCCGGGTACCGCCTCCGAATGCCGCGTATCTTCCACAGGCTCACACGCGCTCCATTACCCCTGGCTACTTCGAAACTTTGGGTGTGGATCTGCAGTCCGGCCGATTCCCGACCGACTCGGACAATGCTCACGCGGTTCCTGCTATTTGGATCAACGAGGCCGCCGCACGAGCTTTCTGGCCCGGCCAGGAGCCGCTCGGGAAGCGCCTGAAAATCGCAGGCAACGATCCGTTTACGGTGGCGCTCAACGGGGCGCCCGAACCATGGCTGACGGTTTTGGGAGTGGTGCGAAACGTCAAACACGACAATTTGACCAACGAATCGCGGCCTGAAATTTTTGTGCCCTTCGCTCAACGACCCTGGATTATGGCGACGTTCGTCGTTCGTTCGGGCGCGCACCCAGAATACCTGGTCGCGTGCGATCACAGCGGCGGTTCACTCGGTAAACAACGATCTGCCGGTGACCCTCATACACACGATGTCGAAGGCGGTTACCGATTCGGTGGCTCAACCGCGTTTCGTGCGATCCTGCTCGGCATATTTGCCGTATTGGCGCTGGTGTTGGCCGCTGCCGGCGTGTACGGCGTCACATCTTATTCCGTCGGTCAAAGGACGCGTGAGATCGGATTACGGGTCGCCTTGGAGCCAGCCGCGGACAGGTCTTGCATCTGATTTTCCGGGAACAGACGAAACTATTACTGGCCGGAGTGGGCATCGGTTTGGCAGGTTGGCTGGCCTCCATGCACGTCCTGTCGGGATTGCTCTTTGGAGTCAAATCCGGAGATCTGGCAAGCATCGCAATCAGCATGGCTGTAATCTCAGCGGCTGCGCTGCTTGCAGCATACTTACCCGCGAGGCGTGCAGCCCTACTGGATCCCATGGTGGTGCTACGAGAAGACTGAAACGCTCGTGCAATGATGCGAAATCCCATTGCCGGCAGGAATCAGGATAAATCTCCCCTGACGGTTCTGTTGCAAATAGCGAGAGCACAGACGCGACGGGCATGCGTGGCTAGTGGAACTACGCGGCGATGCCGAAGATTGTATGGATAAACTGGCGTTGCGCGATAACATCGCCCTTAGCAACCCAGCGGACCTGACCTTTGCGGATTGCATGCATCGCCTCGTAACCTTCGATGGTTCGGCAAGCACCCTCTACCGATCGGAATCCGAGGCTCGCCGTGATCCGCTTCTTGATGAACCGATGGTCCTGCTCGATGATGTTGTTCAGATACGGTGCCGTTCGGCAGCGACAGCGGCGACCGAGTTCACCGGTCTGCTTCAATTCGGCGACCGCGCTGGCGTAGGCCGGATGCCCATCGACGTTGATCACTCGCGGCCGCGGTCCGCCGCCGGATAATGCGAGCCGCAGGAACAACTTCGCCGCGATCAGGTCCCGCTTCGGCGACAACATAAACTCGATCGTCTCGCCGGCAGAATCGACGGCGCGATACAGGTAGGCCCAGCTGCCTGCGACCTTGACGTACGTTTCGTCGACCCTCCAGGACCGATTGGGACGGCGGATCTCACGGCGAATCCGCTGATTCAACACCGGCGCATAACGCTGGACCCAGCGCCAGATCGTGACATGGTCAACGGAAGGCTCCGCTCCGCCATGATCTCCTCCAGGTCGCGGTACGTGAGGGAATATCGCAAGTACCAGCGAACGCACAGGAGGATGATCACGTCTTCAAAATGCCGCCCGCGGAACAGTGCTGGCCGTCTTCGGTTCACGCTATACCCTACCAAATCAGCTCAAGCTCGCATTTGCAACAGAACCGTTTCGATCTAGTGACTTCAGTACGCTCAGGACACAACCCTGGACCCTGCCCATTACCAAACCCTCTATGATTTGTTGTCTGCTGGCGTCATAATTTCAGCAACCTATGACGCGAATAAAGAAGGTCGATTCGGCGGAAGCCCAGGCCAATTTGAACGCCGTCGTAGCTGCTGGTGTCGTGGGCGGCCTCGGACTAGTCCTGTTGGTGCTGCTGTTGGTCGCTGTGGCGATCCTCCGGTAGGGAGAAGGGGCATTGCGATATTTTCACCGTCCCGTTCGTGGGGAACCGACTAGTGGTTTGCGGTGGTATACTGCCATAGTTCAAGGGCCATGAAAGCGAAAAAGATTCTCAAGCGAATAGCCAAAATTGAAGCGTTGATGTCGAAAGTGACGGAGCGATCTTCGCAAGTGCGCCCCACATCCAAGAACTACTTCGAGATGCGAAGGCTGCTATCATCTCGTGCGAAAAAGGCTGTGCAAGCATCTTCCGGGACGGCGAAGAATCCCCCGGCGAAGCATTCTCAGCCAACATCAAAGGCCACGCCGGAACCCTCAAAACCGAAACGGAAGCTCTCGGCGGCTGGAAGGAAAGCCATCTCGGAAGCCACAAGAAAAGATGGGCAGCGAAACGGGCGGCAGCGGCGAAAGTGGCACCAGCCGTGGCGAAGAAAACGGCGGTGAAGAAGGTGGCTGCGAAGAAAGCCACCCCGGTGAAGGCGGCGAAGGCACCCGCCCGAGAAGTTGCGAAAGCCCCGGCGAAGACGGCTCCCGTGAAGGCGGCGAAGCCCCCCGCCCGAAAAGTGGCGAGAAAGCCCCGGTGAAGAAGGCGGCGGTGAAAGCCCCGGCCAAGAAAGCTGTGAGAGTGGTTCAGGTAGCGAAGACGCCAGCCCCTCCGACGACAGAGGCCACCACGGTTACGACGCCCGAACAGGTCGTGCCGGAAGCACCTGTTCAATAGCCCTTGGCGACGGCTACAGCCGTTTTCCTTCGTCGGAAGGAAGCTGACGGGACGGAAGCGGTAGGGTGTATACTCCCGGCATGACTCTCAAGAATGCGGCGTTCTTCGCATTTATCGGCATGACTTTGCTAACCGTTGTGTGTGCGGTGGGCTTCATCGGTGACATATCGGCTCTTCTCGCTGGTGCCATTGCTCCGATGATGGTGTTGAAATCACTAATCCATTTGCTGGCAAGCCTGAGTGTTGCAGTCTTCCTCTACGTGTTCCACAAAACGCAGTCTTGAATGTATTACGGGGGAAAGACCATGCCTCGACTCTCGCATAGGCGTCTTCGGAGTCGGACCGCACGTTCGCCGGGGGCCAACACGAGCGATCCCAATTGGGATGCAGAAATCCCAAAAGCGTCCCGGTGCGAGAAACGGGTGCATAGGAACGTTGGAACTCGAACTGCAAAAGACGATAAATCATGACTGCGTACACGATCAGAAGAGTGATTCAGCACAACACGACCAAAAGCCTAATTGATGGTGTCGTCCGATGGTTGAAGACCGAACCTTCTCCAAACGATGCCGAGTGGCAAGCTCACACGGATCTCGTTCAAGCCTGTCTGGAGGAAATGGTGGAGATGTCGGAATCAATCCGTCGAAGATTGCGTCACCAAGATGCCGTCCGGTTGCGGGTAAGCTGAATCGAGCGATGCCGCATGTCCGGTCCATGTTGGTAGCCATGTGGGAACATGATCGGTAACGGCTTTGGCCCATGGGGAGAGCACCCTTCGGCGGCTCGAGAAGTGTGCATAGCCCCATCAGCGAATTGAAGACGGAGACGGCGGCGAACCGAGAAGTTTTCGGACCTTCGCCAACACCGCATCCGCATCGACGGGTTTCTGGACAAACACGACCTGCAACTCGGATCGGTGCTTTTTAAGAATCGGCACATCGGGCGTCCATGCTCACATCCACCAACAGCAGATGGATCGGTCTTGAATGCACTCTGACCACATCGAACACGTGCTCCCAATCCCAGCTTCTAGGACATGGAATCCGTTCCGCTGTAAGCAATTTATCAATGTCCGATCCAACCCGTTATCATCTCTGGCAACGAGAACTGTTGGATAGTCGTAGGTTTGGAGGGTCTTCACGTAATCTTTACACACACCGCGCATTGCGCCTCTCTGCTTTGATTGGGATTCGATGGGAACCGATGTGTGAAGTGCGTGCTCAGAAGAACGATGAACCGTAAACGACGAACCCGTAGTGTAGAAGACCCGAAAAACTTTAATCAAGTTACTCTGGAATGTCGATGAGCCGTAGAAAAAAATACAGTTTACCGCCCTTCGTGATAAGAAACAACTTGCCGTCCAATTGATTCACGGACGGCTCCGCACGTTCTCGGTTGGCCTCAAACATTGCGACTGCACGTCCTGCCACCCTCTGCCAGGATGGGCGACCTTCGCACCGTAGAATCTGGCAAGCCCTGGATCGGCCATTCTCTTCATCGGTCCACGACCAGTATTGTTTTGGCTTTGGTGTGAAAGACGCCACGGTAAACTTTACACGTCACAATATACATGCCACGGACCAAAATCGCATAACTTGTACGGAACTCCGTATTGTTCGCTCTCGCTCGTTGCCGACCAGGCTAGGGTACAACGGAGAGTTCCCCGGCACATCCGGCGTATGGGGATCTTGCGGATGAACTGCTGCGGCCACCAAACGTATAATCGGACATTATGGTCTGTTTGAGAGTGCACGCGACGGCCCTACTGGGCGCAGTCGCGCTCGCCGCCGAAAGCCCGGCTGTAGGTAAATGGAATTGCACAAACGTGCCGG
>CAWBPS010000009.1:0-144546 GCA_963790645.1 Terriglobia bacterium
TTAAAATCCCGAGACTCGAAAGAGTCGTATCGGTTCGATTCCGATCCCGGGCACCAGGCTCATCACCAAGCTTACTGCATGCCGCCGCGGCTGGCGGAGGAGCGTAGACTGGCAGCGGCGTATGGAGAGTAGCTGTCATGCGAATTATTTCCATGTCGAAACAGGAATGCGGCGCACTCTTGCAGCGGGTATCGATCGGCAGGCTGGCTTGTTCGTTTGAAGATCAACCGTATGTGGTGCCAGTTGCATTTTCGTACGAACCCGATTGCATCTACATCTTTTCGACCTTCGGCAAGAAGATTGAGTGGATGCGGAAAAATCCAAAGGTTTGTCTGCAAGCCGACGAAATCGGAGATCGATGGAACTGGACCAGCGTAATAGTGACTGGAACGTACCTGGAACTGAATGTGCCGCAATACCACACCGCGCAGCGGGAACATGCCCGGGAACGACTCGCGGCGCAGTGCTCTGAATGGTGGCGAATCCCTCTGTCGGAAGCACGCGACAGATCGCTGATTTCTTCGATGGAGACTGTGTTCTTTCGCATCGACATCAAGTCGGTCAGCGGACTTCGTGCGATCCCGGAAACCGAGGAGCCGGCTCATCAGGAATCCGGTCATTAAAAGGGAGTTGAGGGTACGGCTCGCCCGTCTTGAGCGGACTTGTTGGCCTGCTGAGCAGTAATACTTTGTTTACCGGATTGAAAGGTTACCCTGCGATGCTGTACACCTGGGAGCTAAGGGCGATAAGGGCAGCGCGGTAGGAGGCATCATGAACATTCGAATAGCTCTCTGGACCTTGTGTATGGCTGGTGCCGGCTTCCTGTTGGTCGGAAGCACTCCATCCATCACCGGCGTTACCATCCTGGGCTTAATTACCGGAGCGGCCGCCGGAGTAGCCCTCGGGATCATGTTTACTCACAGAGCCCGACGCAGGCATACATAAGGAAGGCGCTCGCACTCTTGGTCCGCTCAATGACGTCGGAGGTTTCATCCTCGTCGATGTCTGCGGCAGACCTATTCCTGCGCGCGTTCCACCCACCCACCCTGGCAGCCTTTTGTCGAGCGCCTCGCCGTCCTTTCCTCTCTGCTGGCGCACGCGGAAAAAACTAAGAAGTGGGGAACTCGCAGGCAGCTCCACGGTCCCAGAGCCCTCTCGCGATCGCTCGTCGGGTACCTGACATAGAGCGGCGGAAAATAGGCTAAACTACCGACCGTCACGGCGCTCAAGCCACAAGGACCGGGAGATGTCTGCAGGTTTCGCAAACAGGTGGAGATGCCGGGTGAGGAGTCTGCGGGAGGGGGTCGCCGGTCCTGGCCCGGGGCGGCTTAGCTCCGGGGTGATTCTGCTTTGGGTGCTTGCGTGCTCCCTGCCCGGGTTTGCCCGGCAGAACGACAGCCCTGCTATCCCGACAAAACCCGGCGTTCAAGTTGATCTGGCTCCCGCCGAGTACCTGGGGCTCTCCCGCGGGGCCCGCCTCTCGGGCGCCGCTAACGTTTCGCTGAATTTTCTGGACGCCCGCCACATCCTGCTGACGTTCAATCCGAAAAAGCTCTTCACGCGCCTGCCCGAGTGCCCGCCGAGTCACGATGACCGGCTCATGCACGTCGCGGTCCTGGAGGTTCCCAGTGGAAGAGTGGTCAAGCAGGCGGAGTGGTACCTGCACGACGCGCGACGCTATCTCTGGGAATTAGGGCCGGGAAGAATCCTGCTGCGACGCCTCGACCGGCTGTACGAAGTCAATGCCGACCTTGAAGAAAAGCTGGTTCTCGACTCTCCCCAGGAACTGCTTTGGGTGTCGGTCACACCGGGCGGAAAGCAGATCATCACCGAAACGAAAGTGCCCGCCGCATCAAACGACAACCGGTCCAGTGACAAAATCCGGGCGAGAATTACTTTTCTCGATTCCAAATCCATGGCCGTGCAGCGCGTCATAGAGTCGCAGGGCACCATCAATCTGCAGGCGACCGAATCAGGTTTTACCGATGTGCGGAACTATGGAGGCGTGTGGCTGGTGCGCTTCGGCCCGGCGGTGCGCGATCGAGTCAACATCACGCGGGTGAAAGCGCGGCGTCCGCCCAACATTCTTTACAGCAGCGCCAACACCATGCTGGTCGGCCGCTGCTCGCTCTCCGGAAACGACTACATCGTCAGCGCGTTCACCGTGACTGGAACCCACTTGTGGAAGCAGCGCTGGAGCGAGTGCCGGTACACTCCGGCCATAGCCGTCAGTGAAGACGGCAGCCGCTTCGCCGCCAGTTCCCTCACGGTCGTGTCAGACCCTGCGCCTGAGGGGGGAAACGGCCCTCAGCAGGACGGCCTGGAACAAACAGTGCAGGTCTTCGATACCGCGGGCGGCAGTTCAGTGCTTTCGGTTCGAGTGGCGCCGCCGGTTCTCGACGGCGTGAACTACGCACTCTCGCCGGACGGAGGACAACTGGCAGTCTTGCAGGCAACTACTCTGAACATTTATTTCCTGCGGGAGATGTCGGCGGACGAGCGCACGAAATATCTCGCAATCAAAGACGATACTCCCGGATTGTATGTGCCTCCGCCGCGGGCCAACGGGGATTCCGCTCCTGAAACGATTGAGATTTCGGCTGCCGACAATTTCGGTGCGCCGGACCCGGCCACCCCTGCTTCCACTCCTCCCACGGCGACAAGTTTGGCGAAACTGCAGCGTCCCCTGGATCAACTGGAATACCTTCGGCTTCTGCAGTGGCCGCGAGCGCGGTGCCGCGGACGGATGGCGGCGCCAAGTCTGATCCGCCCGCCTTGACTTTCCGGACCGGCACCCAGGTGGTGGCGTTGGACGTGGTCGTGACCGACTCCAGGGGCCACGTGGTGAAAGGCCTGCAGCAGAGCGATTTCAGCATCGGGGAAGATGGCAAAGCGCAGGTGCTCCGCCACTTCCGGGAGTATGCGGGAGAGCAGGCTCCACCACCTCCTCCGCCGCAGGCAACGGAAGCCGCCAAGCTTCCCCCGAATATCTTTTCCAACTACAAGCAGCCGTCGGAGCCGGGTCGGTGACCGTGGTCCTGCTCGATCTGCTCAACACGCCAATGGCAGACCAGAGCTACGCCCAGGCGCAACTCATAAAGTTTTTGAAGACCAAGCCGCAGGATGCGCAATTTGCTTTGTGCACGTTGAGCAACAAACTCCAGATGATCCAGGGTTTCACCCGGGACGAAAGCGTCCTGCTGGCCTCGGCCCGCGGCAAGAAAGCGTCCTTCCGCAATAAGTCTCTGCTCGACTCCGATGCGGCGCCGATCTCGATCGAAGCAGGGCGGGCCACGGCAAAATTTGCTCCCTAACTTGGATTTTTTTGTGCAGGCGATTGAGCTGCAGCAGTCGGAGGCGCGGGTCGTGGACGCAGATCGGCGAATGATGGTTACCGTGGACGCCTTTGCCCAGCTGGCACGTTATCTATCCGGCATCCCCGGGCGGAAGAACCTGGTGTGGTTGTCGGGCTCATTCACCCTGGGAATCTCTCCCGACACCAGCGGGCAGGACCCTTTCATTCAGGCGCGGAATTACAGCGAGAACGTGAAGCGAGTCTCGAACCTTTTTGCCGAGGCGCACGTGGCCGTGTATCCGGTGGACGTGCGGGGACTGGTAACAGACCCGCTGTTCAGCGCTACCAGCAACGACACGCTCGCGCCCTTGTCCATGCAAGCGTCAACCCCTTCCGGTCCCGCAGGCCGGGGCGGTGGAGATCAGTTTGCCGGCGGCAAACGAAACGCCAGCACCGCGATACCGATCGCCGCCATGCAAGCCTCGGCTGACCAGTTCGGCCTGGCCCAGATGGGCGAACACGCCACCATGGACAAGCTGGCGGCGGAAACTGGTGGACGCGCCTTCTACAACACCAACGGCATCGCCAAGGCGATCGACGCGGCCAACGAGGAAGGCGCCAACTATTATGCGCTCTCCTATACGCCGGCCAACAAGAACTACGACGGATCGTTTCGCAAAGTGAAAGTTACGCTGGCCGGGAAGAAGTATCACCTGGCGTATCGCAGCGGCTACTATGCAGTTGACCCCCATGCCATGGCCAAGCCGGAAAAAGATCTGGCCTCGAGCCTGGCCATGGCCGCCATGCAGCAGGGATCGCCCCAGTCCCGACAGATCGTGTTCGGAGCTAAGGTAGTTCCGGTGGGCCAGCCCAGGATGGTGAAGGATGCGCCCGCTCTGAGTGCCAAGGCCGCCAAAAAGAAGCGGAAGGGAGAAACGGCGCCGGTCGCGATGCAACTTTATTCCATCGACTATGCGGTCACTCCCGCAGATTTGCGCTTCAACCCTATGCCGGATGGGACCTATCACGATGTCATCAATTTCATGGCGACAGCTTTCGACGAAGAGGGCGCCCTGGTGGCGAGCCAGATCAGCCAGGTGGCCGCCAATCTCAAGCCGGAGACCTTTCGCGACATTCAGCTGGGTGGAGTTCGCGTGCATCAGGAAATCGCTGTTCCCGTCAAGAGCGTCGCCTTGCGACTGGGAGTGGAGGACGTGGCCGACAGCCATATTGGCACCCTCGAGATTCCCCTGCCGGTCAAGGCCTCGCCGGATGCGCCGGCGGTAGCGCGGCGTTCCCTGCCTCCGGTTGAACGTGATTGACCTTGTAGCGCCGGCGTCCCGCCGCCTCACGGTGACACAGCGTACGAATTCACTTTCACTCACGAAGGCTGATTCCGGGCGGCGGGCGGGAGCCGCCGGACAGCCGGCGGGACGCCGGCGCTACGACAAACCTAGCGCTCGGTTTATTCTCTGTAATCCCTCACGGAACATTTCTGTGTCCACTCCCATGCCGACGCGGAAATGGTTGGGCAGTCCGAAAAAATGTCCGGGCACGGCTGAGGTCTCATAGTCGGTGCGCAGACGGGCCAGGAAGTCATCCACGCTGCCTTTCGTCAGTCGCAGAATGGCTGTCGTCCCAAATTCGGTGCGGGGAGTCGAGATGCCTTCCTGTCTCGCCATGAAGTCTTCAAGGAGCGCGCGGTCGGCTTCTACAATCTTGCGTGCGCGCTGGCGGATCTGCTCCCGATGTTCCAGGGCGACGACACTCAACAATTCGGCGGGATGCGCCGGGATGGAGGCAAACAGGTCGTTCAGCCGCCACATGGCGCGCGCTAGATCGGGCTCTGCCAGGATCCATCCGCAGCGCAGACCGCTCAGACCGTAAATCTTGGTCAGACTGCTGGTGACGACGAACTCTGGTCCCAAAAGATATGAGGTCTTCGGAGTGTTGATGTAAACCGCGTCGAGATAAACTTCATCGACCAGCACGCGTGCTCTGATACTGCGTGCCAGTTCGCCAATCTCACGCAGCACGGAGTCGGAAGCCAGAACGCTGCTGGGATTATGCAGGTTGGTGACGACAATTAATTTGGTCTTCGGCGTGATGGCACGACGAACTTCGGCGGGATCGAGCGCATACCCGTTGTCTTCGTCGCGGACAAAAGTCTTTACCGCCGCACCCAGATACAAAAGCGTGGAAGTAAGTAACTCGTACGTGGGCTGTTCGATGAGGACCTCGTCGCCAGGATCGAGCAGCGCAGCCATGGCAAGATGATTGGCCATCGAGGTCCCGGCTGCGGCCACCACGCAAGCGGGATCGACGCCGCACTTCCTCGCGATGGCGTGCTGCAGGGGGGCGTAGCCATACGTGCTGTCGCCGTTGATCTCCAGCTCATCGATGGTTACCGGAAGCTCGCGCAGCGGAAACGAACCTACGCCGCTGGTCGCGAGATTGTACTTCGCGCGGCCCTGAGTCTTTGCCCACAGCATGTAATCGGAGTGTCGATGTCTCATAGGTTCGGCGCCGGCGGATCTTGCCGCGCACCGCGGCTCCAGTACAAATATACCGGGAAGCCGGCCAGCAGAATGATCAGGCCGATGGCAGAATTCGCGGGGAATGTCGCGATGGTTGTGATCACAATGGCGGCACAAGCCAGCACGAAAAGCCCTGTGGTGTAGGGATGGCCCGGAGTCAGATACAGCTTCTCAGGTAAATCCGCAACCTTCCTACGGAATACAAACAGCGACGCGGCCGTCAATCCGAAAGAAATGAAATCCACGGAGATGACGTAGTTCAGGATCTGCTCGTAGCGTCCTGAAAGCGCGATCACAGTGGCGGTCACGCCTTGCAGGACGATAGCCACAACCGGAACTCCGGTGCGGGGGGAAAGCCAGCCGACACTCTTGAAAAAAAGGCCATCGCGCGCCATGGCGTAGTACACCCGCGGCGCGGTCAGAATTCCCTGGCTCAGAAAGCCTAACGTGGAAATAGCTATGCCGAATGCAATCCACCGCGCGCCACGCTCACCCAGTGCGGCGCGCATGACTGCCGACGCGGGAATGCGGGTGGCAGCCAGACCGTCCGGGCCGAGCACGCGCAAGCAGACAAAATTAACCGCCAGATAAAGGACGACTACTCCGATCACGCCAATGACCAGCCCGCGGGAGAGATCGCGGCGGGGATCCCGCATCTCGCCGGCCACGAAGCTTGCGGTCTGCCAACCTCCGTAGGCGAAGGCCACCGGAATCATGGCGGCGCCGATCGCACTTCCAAGCCCCAGCGAAACCGGGCGGTCGAGTAACGGCAAGGCGTGCACAGTGCCGCCGCCCCAGAGCATTCCCACCACAACCATGGCGGCGATGGCGGCGGCCTTCAGCAGCATGAGTACGCTTTGCACATTGCTGCCGGCGCGCACTCCAAAGCAATTTATCGCCGTCAAGCCCAGCAGGGTTACGGCTGCGATCGGCCCATCGCCGGCTGAGAGTCCGGTGATTTCACGGTAATAACGGCTGAATGTGACCGCCACCGCTGCCATCCCGCCGGTCTGAGTCACCAGAAGAAGCACCCATCCATAAATAAATGCCACCGAGGGATGGTAGGCCTCACGCAGATAGAGATATTGTCCGCCCGCGCCCGGCAAGCGCGAGGCCAGCTCGGCCCAGATGAAGGCGCCGAGCAAGGCAAGTCCTCCGCCCAGGAGCCAGACGCCGAGAATCAAAAACGGAGTGTGGACGCGGAGTGCGACGACGTACGGATTGATAAAGATACCGGAGCCGACAATGCCGCCCATGACGATCATGGTGGCGTCGAATACTCCGAGCAACTGCCGGGGTTTGACGGAATCCAAGAATCAGCCTGCCGTTGGTCGAGTCCAATCAGACGCGTCGCGGCAAACTATTGGACTTGACCGCGATCACCTTACCACAGCTCTTATAATCCGAAGATGCGCGGAGTTCGCGTGTGTGAGTTGACCCACAGTGTGTCGAAGAATTGAGGAGGGACGCCGCCTACTTTGCCATTCCGCCGTTTGGCCTGACCAACAAACCACGCTGGCGCATCCAGTTCGCCAGCAGGGCCGGCCACTCGCCCAGGGCAGGATTGCCCAGGGCAAGACCAACTCCATGCGGACCCTTCTCGAAGACATGCAGCTCCGCCGGAACGCCGGCTTTGTGCAGCGCGGCGTAAAAGTTCACGCTATTCTCTACTGGCACGACGTCATCATCGCTGGTGGCGAAAAGGAATGTGGGCGGAGTTTGAGCCGTAACATGAAGTTCGTTGGAGAGTTCCTCGACTAGCTTGGGCTCGGGATTGTCGCCCAGCAGGTTCCTGGCCGATCCGGCGTGAACATACGGCATCTCGAGAGTGATCACCGGGTAACCCAGGATGACGAAATCAGGACGGCTGCCGGCGCGATCGATGGGGTCGGCTGCGGCAGGGTTGCCGCTGTCGAAGTGAGTTGCGGTGGTCGAAGCCAGATGACCGCCCGCTGAGAAGCCCATCATTCCAATGCGGTCGGGCGAGATCTCGAATTCGCTGGCCCGGCTGCGCACCAGCCGGATTGCTCTCAGCGCATCCCCCAACTCGATGGGGTGGTGATACCGCGGTCCCAGCCTGTACTTGAGAACGAACGCGGTGATTCCCAGCGCATTGAACCAGTTCGCTACCTGCCGGCCTTCGTGATTGGCAGCAAGGAATCCATAGCTGCCGCCGGGGGCAACAATGACCGCTGTGCCGGAGAGGTTATGCCCCCAGGGGCGAAAAACAGTGATCGTGGGCTTGTCGTCTTCGCCCTGCCCTAAGGCTCCTGGAGCGCCGTTCGGCCATAAGAGAATAGTTTGGGGCTCAGCTGTAAGGTCGTGGGGCACCTGGCCAAGGGCGAAGGTTGCGGAAATGCAAAGAATAACAATGGCACTGGTTCGTCTTATCATCAGAATCCTAATGTGAGAGGCCTACATAATTTCCATAGCCGACGATCACCGTCGATCCCACCAGCAGCAGGAGAGCCAGAGCCAGCAGCCGGCCCGCCTGCACTCCCGCGCCTTTCCATTCCTTCAAGCCGATGCCCCACAGGCTGCTGAAGATGATGATGCTGGCCATGTGCAGCGTCCAGCTGGAGAATTTGTACTTGCCCATCTGGGTTTCGCCCATCGAGTAAAAGAAGAACTGGAAATACCAGGTAGTGCCGGCCAGCGCACAGAACAAGTAGTTGGCCAGCATTGGAACTCGCGCCCCGTCTGCCTTTCGTATGGCGGGGGCATCTTGCACGGCCACTGACGACTGCGCCCGCAGCTTGCCGGAGGGCATATGCTCAACCACCTCCCTGCTGGGCGCATCGACGGCGGTCTCGATAGTGACCTCGTCGTGATTTTGCTGATCGGGCTCGCGCGAAATCGAAGTGAAGTACTGATAGCCCGTCTTGTTGCGGACATTCAGAATGACGCACCAGATAAAATTCGTGGTGAAGCCTCCCAACAAGACTACGACCAGCACCGGCAACCCTTGCCACAAATCGGGGGTCCCGTGCTTGATCGTGAGCGCCTTGATGGGATCGCCCGCCGCCAGGCCGTAAGCAAAACATGCGCTCATCACGCCGGAGAGCACCGCCACGCCGATGCCCTTCTTCAAATCGAATTCCTTGATCGTTTCTTTCTGCTGCTCCGGAGACATGGCCCGCTCTTTGTAGATGCCCGCCAAACCCGCTGCCGCAATACCGAGCAGGCAGACAAAAATTCCCAGCAGGATGATTCTGCCGGAAGACGTCCCGACCACCTGGGTCATAAATTCGCCGCGGAAAATGGGCGGAATCAGTGTCCCGAAGGCGGCGCAAAGGCCCAACACGACAGCCATCCCGAGCGACAGTCCCAGATAGCGCATGGTCAAGCCGAAGGTGAGGCCGCCAATTCCCCACAACAGACCGAAGAAGAATGTCCAGAAAATGACCGTGCCCGGAGTTTCGTGGAGCACCGGCAACAGATCGCGGGTCATGAGCAGGGCAAAGAACCACGGCGCGATGATCCAGCTGAAAAAGCCGCCGGCCAGCCAGAATGTTTCCCAGGCCCATCGCTTTACTCCACGATAGGGCACGTAGAAACTGCCCGAAGCCAGACCGCCCAGCCAGTGGTACAACACGCCAATTACGGGATTTGGATTCATATCTTCCTCGAGACCTGGACTTCAGCTGCTCCGCGCTTTCGCTCAGCACACCTGAATGCATTCGATTCCGGTCAGGGCGCCGAGCTTCTTGAGCTTGCTCGCAATGTGCCCCACTCCTACCGCGCAGTGATGCGACGGGCCGTGCACGTTCCATTCATTCATGAAATTTCTCGCGCCAATAGGGAATCGATAGCGGCTGTTGGTATTCCCGATTTCCAGAATCGCGCCGGCGACGGATTCGCCCTCGGCCATCAGCAGTTTCAACTTTCCATCGACGGTTTGAATCACCGACAACAGCGTTACCGGACCATGCTTCACCGACATTTCCACCGACAGTCCCCGGCCCACTTTGCCGTGATAGACCTTGAGCGGCCGAACCTTGGTCTTGCCTTGTGCGATGGCAATGTGTCCCGGGCCGTCGTGTCCCATCAGCAGAACGTCGTCGGTAAAATCCGCCGCGTAATATTCCGTGAAAGACCCGCCCGCGCCGAAGCTGTCCATGATCTTCATGGCCTGCGCGTTCTTGATCTCGTATTCTCCGGCTACCGGAATTCCCCGCGCCGTCAGCAGGCTGGTGCCAAGGATAATCGAGCTGATGGCATCTTCGTTCTCCGCATTGCCTGTCCCCTGGTAGTAGTAGGCGAGAGAGCCCAACTTGTGGATCTCGACCAATCGATCGAGAGCCACCGAAGTGCGCGCCGCGCGTTCCAGTTCTTCCTGCGGGCAATCGGGCTGGACGTCGAAGTTGACGCGAAAGTCCGCCACTCGCGCCTCTATTTCAGCATCCGAAACCTGCGCGCCGTAACGCCGACAGTTCATCCACTTCAACCACTTCAATATGTCCGCCGAAATGCGCACATTGCTGGGTCAGGTCGGAGTAGATGTCGAGCATTCCGCCATAGTAATGGCCCATCACGCCCAGGCGGTTGTGTTCCATGGTGTGGGCGACGCGGGCGGCTTCAACCCACTGCTGGATTTCGGTTGCGGCCACGGGGTCGTTCTCCAGCGTGCCGGTCACCTGAAAAAAAGGGATTTTGCAGCGGTTAAAGACATTGGCGATTTCCGGCACCGGACAAGCCTGGCAGTAGGCCAGCCATTCTCCGGTCATTTTGGTGCGGTCGCCCAGGCCATTGAACCAGTCATAGTCAATGGCGGCGGACGGGCTCAGATTCAAAATGATGACGGGGACCCTGGCCCGCCGGACAACCGGGAGCACGGTCGAAGAGAGCGCGTAAGTTGTGACGTGGAGGAAGATCAGATCGACATCGGCGCGCCGGAACTCATGGCCCGCTGCGAGGGCCTTCTCGGGCGTGTCGATCAGTCCCAGATTCACCACCTGTGCGCCCGCCCGTTCGAGCTTCTGGGCGACTTGACCGGCGTATCCCTTTAAGCGCTCTTCCAGGCCGGGAAACTGCGGCCAATAGGCGTCCAAGCCGATTCCGAAGAGCCCAATCTTCGGCTCGGCGTATGCTCTGGGCTTGTCCATTGGCGAAACTGTGCCGGCACAAATCCTACTCGCTGCAAACCGCTGAACTGTAGTATTCTGCGTCGGTCGTTGTCAATAGTAAGTTTATTTTCCTATTGAATTTTGCTCAAGATCCCCGCACAATGCTGCGTGCTTCCCCGGAGGATTCGGATGAATCGATATCGGCCATCCCTGTTGCGGGCTGTGTTTTTCTGCGCGATCGCAGTGTCCACCTCTTTGGCCCAGGCGCCGGCAAAATTGGCCGCTCATTGGGACAAAGTTACCGGAGTCTCCAGGACCACCGCAACTCTGCAGGTGGTGGTAAACCCGCCGCTGCGCCGCGGGCTCGACGATTCACGACAACGCCTTCAAGTCTCTGCACGACATTCAGGCCGACTACGTGCGCTACGTCCCCTGGCTGCCTTATCCGAAACTCGGCGGTGGCGGAACTCGAGCCTCCAGCGAACGGAAAGACTTCATGGGATTTTTCGCTGATCGATCCCATGACCATCGACTTTCTCGAGGCCACGAAGGGCCATTCCGTCATTCTTAATTTCAGCACGATTCCGGCCTGGATGTTCAAGACCGACAAACCCGTGACCTACCCGGCCGATCCCGACCAGCCGGTGTGGGATTACACCCAGGGCACTCGAGTTCCGCGATCCTACTATGAAGGAAGTTGGCGACTACTACGGCCGTCTTTTTTCATGGTACACGCAAGGCGGATTTACCGATGAGTTGGGCAAGCGGCATGAGTCCGGATATCACTACTCCATTCCCTACTGGGAGGTGCTGAACGAAATTGAGTTCGAGCACCAGATGACGCCCGAAACCTACACCAAACTCTATGACTCGGTAGTCGAATCTATCCGGCGCGTTGCGCCACAAACCAAGTTCGTGGGCCTGGCGCTGGCCCAGCCCTCGACGCACCCCGAGCAGTTCGAATACTTTCTCAATCCCAAAAACCACAAGCCCGGCATTCCCCTCGATTTCATCTCCTATCATTTTTATGCGGTCCCTACCGGCGATCAGGACCCCGCCATACAGCCCTACACTTTCTTCGCCTATGCCGACGGCTTCCTCAGTACGGTGCGTTACGTGGAGACAATCCGGAAAAGGCTTTCTCCGGAAACTAAGACAACCATTGACGAAATCGGCGCCATTTCCGCCGACGACGTGATGCAGGACCAGCCCGGACATGTTACCCAGCCGATCCCGAATTCCTACTGGAACCTGACCTGCGCCCTGTATGCCTACATCTTCGGCGAGCTGACTCGCATGGGAGTGGATGTCGCGGGAGAGTCGCAATTGGTTGGCTATCCCACGCAGTTTCCCTCGGTCTCGATGGTCGATTGGAATACGGGCAAGCCCAATTCGCGCATTCGCGTCCTGAGCCTTCTGCGCGAGAACTTTGGACCTGGCGACAAGATTGTGGAAACCGAACCTTTCGACCGGTCGGTAAATTCGTATCTTTATTCTCTGGCGGTGGTGAAACCGGACGGCAAGCGGCGTATTCTGCTGGTCAACAAGCGGGACCGTCCGTTTGACATCACGGTGCCCGGCGCCACCGGCGGCCAGCAAGACTACGTGGACCAGACCACGGGCTTCGATCCTCCGGGTTCCGCCAAGCTGACCGGCGAAAAGATCACATTGAACGGCCTCGCGGTGGCCGTAGTGACGCTTCCCTGAACTGTAGCGCCGGCGTCTCGCCAGCTGTCTCGAGGGCATCCTGCCCTCAGGAGTGGGGGCGGGACGCCCCCGGAGCCTGCCCCGAGCTTGTCGAGGGGACAGCCGCCGGGACGGCGGCGCTACGAGAACCTGACCGGAGGAGATCCGATGCCGCGCGTAGCCTTTCGTTTGCGAATCAAGGCCGATGCCATCGCCGGATACGAAAAAGATCACGCCAACGTGTGGCCGGAATTGCTGGCCAAGCTGAAGGAAGTCGGCATTTCGGATTATTCGATTTTTCGCCGCGACCAGGACCTGATCCTGGTCATGCGCGTGAAGGATTTCGACGCCGCCTGGGATGCGCTGGCCACCGACCCGGTGAACCTGCGCTGGCAGGCGGAAATGGCCAAGTATTTTGAGCCCGTGCCCGGCCTTCAGCCCGGCGAGCGTTTCGCTATGATGAAGGAAGTTTTCTACATGGAGTAGCGGGCTGTCCTTCATGGCAACCTCTCGGCGGATCTTCCTCACCGGACTGGTCAGCGCGACCGCGACCGCGTGCCTGGGTCAGGGCGTCGCCCCCCACAAGGCGGCGGCGCAGCCCCGCGGCAAACCGTCCGGCCTTCCCTTCCCTTCCACCTTCACTGACGTGGCCGCCAAGGCTGGCCTGCGAGCTGTCACCGTTTACGGCGAAAGCGATCGCAAGGAATACATTGTCGAAACCCTGGGCTGCGGCTGCGCTTTCTTCGACTTCGACAATGACGGCTGGCTGGATATTTTTCTGCTCTCCGGCACTCGCCTGGCCGACGCCCCCGCTGGCGCCAGCAATCGTCTCTTCAAGAACAACCGCGACGGCACCTTCACCGATGTTACCGAGCGTGCGGGACTACTCAAAACGGGATGGGCCTGCGGTGTCTGCGTCGGCGACTATAACAATGATGGCTTCGAAGACCTGTTCGTCACCTACTGGGGACAGAACGTCCTCTACCGCAACAATGGCGATGGAACGTTCACGGACGTGACCCGCGCCGCTGGACTCGCCGACTCCACCCAGCGATGGGGGACCGGATGCACCTTCCTCGACTACGATCGCGACGGGAACCTTGATTTATTTGTCGCCAACTACCTTGATTTCGATCTGCAGAAAGCTCCCAAGCCCGGCCAGAACGCGAACTGCCGCTGGCTGGATACGCCCGTAACCTGCGGCCCGCGCGGCTTTCCCTATGGCCGGCACAGCCTCTACCGTAATAAAGGCGATGGGACATTTGCCGACGTCAGTAAGGCGTCCGGAATTTCCGCGGCCAAAAACAGCTACGGGCTCACCGCCATCGCCGGCGACTTCGACGACGACGGCTGGCCGGACATTTACGTCGCCTGCGACTCCACCCCAAGCCTTCTGTTTTTGAACAATCATGACGGCACCTTTCGCGAAGAAGGCGCCATTCGCGGCGTCGCTTACGGCGAAGATGGACAGGAACAAGCCGGAATGGGCGCCGCAGTCGGTGACTACGATCTCGACGGCCGCCTCGATATATTCAAAACAAATTTCGAAGGCGATACACCCGACCTCTATCACAACATGGGCAAGGCCAATTTTGAGGAAGCCAGCCGGCGAGCCGGGCTGGCGGTAGAGAATCGCTTCGTCTGCTGGGGCGCCGGCATGGCGGACCTCGACAACAACGGACTGCCTGACTTGTTCATGGTTGCGGGACACACTTTTCCCGAGATCGAGAAACGGCATCCCGAGTTCCCCGCGAAAGACCCGAGGATGCTGTTCCGCAATCTGGGTAAGGGACGGTTCGAAGAGCTTACCGACCAGGCCGGGGCCGCGATCCAGGATTCACATAACAGCCGGGGATGCGCCTTCGGGGATTTCGATAATGACGGCGATCTCGACATTCTTGTGATCAATCTGAACGAGCCCCCGTCGCTGCTTCGCAATGACGTCACCGGAAATAATTCCTGGCTCAAAGTGAAACTGGTCGGGACGAAATCGAATCGCAGCGCGATTGGCGCGCGGGTGGTCGTGAAGAGCGCAGACTCGACGCAGACTCAGGAAGTGCAAAGTCAGTCGAGCTTCCTATCCTGCAATGATTTTCGCCTGCATTTTGGGTTGGGCCAGGCCAGGAGCGCCGAAGTAAAGATCCGCTGGCCGAATGGCGAGTGGCAGACCCTGCCCAACGTGGCAGCAAACCAACTGGTCACGGTAAAAGAAGGTACTGAGACTGTGCCACCACGAACCCCGCAATCATCACCACAACCCACGTAGGCCCGGACGCCTCGTCCGGGCGGGCGAGCAACGCTCGCCAGGGTTTTTATTGCTTGCGCACCACCGCCGGGCGTTGCCCGGCCGGGCGGGTGGGGGCACCCGCCCCTACGCGGTTCGTGGCGCGCGATGCCTCTATTTTGGCGCGGTCGGATCGAGTTCCTGGGGAGTGACTTCGTCTGGCGAGAAGATTTGTTTTCCAGCCTCTTGCTGGCTCGATTTCTGGTTGCGCAGACGCTGAAACTCCGCAAAGGCCTTCTTCTGCTCGGCCTCGTGCCCCAGCATTCCCTGAACCTGCGAAAGACGGTACCAGGCCACTTCGTTTCCGGTATTCAGAGAGACTGCCTTCTGCAGGTGGGGCAGCGCCAGCTCCGGCTTCTGCAGCGACATCAGAACTGCGGCCAGTCCCAGCTGAGCTTCTTCGAAGTCGGGATGGTGCTGCACCGCCAGCGCGAAGAACTTCTGTGCTTCGTCGAACTCCCCCGCGTTGCGATGAATTTCTCCCAGCTCATAAGCGGCGTTGGCATTGCCGGGATCGACTTCGAGTTCCTGCGTGAACTCTTTCGCTGCGGCGGCCACATCTTCCGGCGTGTTGCTTTGCCGCGAACGCGCCAGCAGCGTCCGCCCTATCCGGTAATGAATGCCCGGCCGCCCGGGATCAGCGGAGAGCACCTGCCGATACTCGCTGATGGCCGCGTCGTTCGATCCCTGGCTTTCGTAGGCTTCGGCTTCAGCCTGATGCCTCCACACCGATGCTGGAGCCACCTGCGCGAGCTTCTGCATGCTCAGGAAGGCAAAGTTTCCGAAGATGCGCCCGGTGTGATACAGGACCTCGGGATCACTCGGGTAAAGACGATTCAATTCCAGCGCCACGTCCACCGCACTGCTGTCGCGCCGGAGGCCACTATAGGCGCGCAGGAGTTGCAGGCCGCACATGCGTTTAATGGGAGGGTCGGTGGACTGGCGAAAACACTTTTCCAGACCGGGCAAAGCCTCGCTGTATCGGCCCAGCTCGGCCAGCGACATTGCCAGCAACGCGCTCGTCTTCGGCAGGGTTGGCTTGAGCTTCAGGGCTTGACGCAAAGCGGAAACAGCGGCCTCGTACTGCCTCTCCTGGAAATAGATAGCACCCAGGTTGGCATGCACCTCGGCCACGCCTGGTTCCAACTCCCTGAGCTTCTCGAAGGCCACCTGGGCTTCCGCGTAGTTGCCCTGGGCCAGCGCCCGCTGTCCCTGCTCGGAGTACCTATCTACCGCATCCGTGGACTGCCCAGGCGCGCCCAAGGCGCAGTAGCACACCAGGGCCAGCACGCCAGGCAGACGAACTCTGGAAAGTAGAATCACCAGGAGCGAGTGTACCTCAAAAAAAATCCGCCAAGCCGAACGGCCTGGCGGACTTCAAAGACAAATGGCTGGCTCAGAAGGTCAGCTTGCCTCCGAGCTGGATGATGCGGCCAGGGCGGGCGGCCAGCACCCTGCCGTAGGCGGCATCGTTGGGGTTGTTGTCGATCGGCGCCCCTATGGACGTAGCCGTATTCGGATCGTAGCCATATTGCGCGTGGTTGAAAACGTTAAAAGCTTCAGCCCGGAACTGGAAGGCAACGCGCTCGGTGAAATTGAAGTCTTTGCCGATACCCATGTCCCAGTTGTTGATTCCCGGCCCGCGCAGGATGTCGCGGCCGCTGTTGCCGAACTGGCCTGCGAGGGGCTGTGTGAAGCACGCAGTGTTGAAGTATTCGTTGATGCTCTTGGTAAATCCGCTGTTGGGGTTGCAGCCGGGCACCAGGTTGGCCCGCTGAGTAAAGGTTGTAAGCAGACCAAAATTGTCGTTGGCCAGGATGGAGTACGGGAATCCCTTCTGGAAGGTGGTGATGGCGGTGACCTGCCATCCGCCAATCGCCAGGTCGGCCGCCCGGTTCATGTTGCCTCCGAAGCGTTTGCCTCGGCCCAGCGGTAATTGATAAACGACACTGGTTACGAAGCGGTGATTGACATCAAAATCGGAACGACCGTAGTCGAGCGCCTGATTGTGCTCGTTCATGTGACCTGCGAATGCGTTGGTCGAGCCCACGCCAGCGGCTGCTGATTTGTCGTCCAGACTTTTCGCCCAAGTGTAAACCGCAACCAGTGCGATGGAACTGGAGCGACGCTCAAGTTTCACATTGCCGGCGTTGTAACTGGAGTACCCATTCCACTGACTGCCCAGAAAACCCAGAGAAGAGGTGATATTGGGGAATGGCCTCCGGGCCGACTTTGGGCAGTCGCCGGCCGTGGGGTCGCCACCCGTGCTTGGGTCGCAGAGCGCTGGATTGGCCGGCGGCAGACCTTGGCCATAGTTGGTGCGGTTCAGCAGGTGAGTGCCCTTATTGCCCACGTAGTTGACCTCCAGGGTAGTGTTCTTTGCCAGTTCACGCTGAACTGAAAGAGACCACTGCTGGACATACGGGTTGCGGGGGAACTCCGAGATGATTACCGCAAAGAACTGGCTGCCGTCCAGCGCCGGAGTCACCTGGTGGAGTGGGACCGCAGGAAACATGTTATCGGTCAACTTAGGCAAGGTGGGATCCACGTTCGGATTGGGGGAAGCGCGCACGACAAACGGATAGATGTCGCCGGAATCGTCAATTTCGCGAGTCTCGGCGGAATCGAAGAAGAGGCCGTATCCGCCTCGAACCACGGTCTTGTCGGTCAGGCGATAGGCGAAGCCAATCCGGGGAGCGAATGGCTTTTTCGACGCTGCGGCGGGATTGTTGCGGCCGCAGTATCGGTAGAAGCCGTTGCCGTCGGGCGCAATCGGGCCGCCGAGTCCCGTAACACTTGCGGTGCCGAGGTTTTTATCGGCGTAACACAGGCCGCCCAGCGGGTTAGCACGATCAAACCAGAACATCTTGTTGTCCTGCTCGAAGGGCACGGTGCGGTAGTCCCAACGCAGGCCCAGATTCAGGGTGAGGCGGTTGGTCATTTTCCAATCGTCCTGAACGTAGGGCGCAAAATACTGGAAGTGATATTGGTTCAGGTTGCCTGCCACTCCCGCTGGACTAAATGGCCCCGGCTGGAATGTAGAGGCATTGTTGTAGTAGCCGAGCAGGAAGTCGGCCACGGAATTGCCAGTGCCGCAGTCGCCCGTTGCGTTCGGGCAGCCGCCGCTATTCGAAGTAATTGTATCGTTGTTGAAGCCGAATTGACCGAGGAAGTCGTTGGAAAGATCTCGCTTCTGCACCCAGCGGCGATAGTCGAAGCCCACCGCAATGGTGTGCCTGCCATGAGTCATCGAAAGCGAATCTGAAAATTCCCAGGTCGGTATGTCACTTGTTGTAACGTCGTTGCCCTGGCTGCCGAAGGCCGTGCTGTTTATGCCCTGAAAATTAATCCCCGGGTACATAGCCGCATAACCGGGCAGGTCCTGGAACACACCCGTGAGACCGAGCTTGGTGATGTCCGAATCGGAGGCAGCTATTCCACCCTGGATCGAGATTGGCTCCAGCCGGCCGAAGCGGAAGTTGTTAACGATGTTATGGGTGATAGGAATAGTGTGCGAAATCATCCAACTCTCGGACTTCTCATTGAAGGTGCCGATGCCGAATGGAAGCGAGACTGAACCGTTGATGTTCTGGTTTTCGTATTGTGCAGTGGTGTAGCGAAAGAACATCGAACCAAAACGGCCCAGCTGTTGATCAAGTTTATAAGTTTGCTGGTCGACTGTGTTGGGCAATGCGGTGGTCAGGCGATAGTTTCCGCGACAGCCGCTGGGGCAATTGGGTGCAGGGAAAAGACCCGCTCCGATGGCCACTTGCGCCAGGCGTGAAAAGCTGCCACTCGGAATAATATTACCTGGGAAAGGAGCGCCCGTTGTCGGATCGATGGGCATACAGAACGTGGTCGCGCTGGGAATGCAACCGGCCGTAACCGGAGTTAGTCCCGAGCCCGAAAAATCACCGCTAAGCCAGGCGGGATTAGGAACATTGAAGGTGTCCTGATTGATGCCGTTGCGAATGCGCCAGCCTTCGTAGTTGACCAGGAAGAAGGTCTTGTTGCGACCGTCATACACTTTCGGAATGTAGATGGGACCGCCCAGGACGAAGCCGAACTGATTTTGTCGCAGTTCAGGAATGGCAGATTGAAATGGGGCCTTGGCATCGAAAGCGTCGTTGCGGAGAAATTCAAACGCGGTACCGTGCAGCTGGTTGGTTCCGCTCTTGCTGACGATGTTGACCTGATTGGCGCTGAAGCCGTACTCAGCAGAGTAGGTTTCGCTCTGCACTTTGAATTCCTGGATCGCATCCTGCGACAGAATGACCGCTGGGGTGTTCAAAGCGGTGTCAGTGTTGACCAGCCCGTCCAGGGTGTAGTTGTTGGAGGTAGGCCGTCCGCCGTTGATGCTGATGGCGTTCCCTTCTCCTTGCCGCATCTGGCCCTGCTCGCCGGTGGTCTGCACGGCGCCCGCGCCAATGAACAGCAGGTTGAGGAAGTTGCGGCCGTTGAGCGGCAACTGCTCCACCTGTGTCTGGCTGATGAGCTGCGAAACCGCCGCGCTATCCGTGTCCAGCGAGACGGGATTGGCTTGCACTTCTATTGTTTCCGATACCTGGCCGGGCTTCATGATGATATTCACCCTGGCCTGCTGCGCCACCGCCAAGGTGATGCCGTCGGCTACCGCCTTTTGGAAGCCGGGGGCTTGGACCGTGACCCGGTAGATTCCGGGCGCGAGGTACGGAGTGGTGAAGTCTCCGTTGACGCTGGTTTCGGTATGGCTGGCTACACCGGTAGCGACGTTCATGACGTCGATCGTCGCGTTGCCCACCACCGCGCCTGAACTGTCGGTCACCGTTCCCAGGATTGTGCCGTTGGCGCCTCCCTGGCCGTAAAGCAAGCCCGCCGACAAAACCACAAACAGACATACCACCAGAATGTGGACTCTCATGGTCGCATTCCTCCTGTGCCTCTCGAGCACTGAGCGGTCAACGTGGACCCGGGCAGGGAAATATTTCGCGCAGGATCCCTGCCTCGACTGGGCGCACTGTAGCGACCGCCAATTACCGTTGTCAAGAAAAAAGTGAATTTGTTTCTCTATTGAATTGCCATGATCGGCTGGCTTTAACATTTGAGGTGTTGAGGTTGTTGCAGGAAACCCTCATCGTTCCCCGGTATATTCCGCGAGCCTGGGGCTCTTTAGGCGAAAAGCTCTAGTCCAAGATATATTCTTTAGGCATTTATCGCCGGCAGTGAGGCACACGCGATTGACACGCTCAACTCCCAAGCGGCTCTACCTGATCCCGGTACTCTCGAAGGCGCTCGATATTCTTGAGCTGCTGCAAAACGAGCAAGGTCCACTTGCGCTCGAAGCTATCTACCAGCGGACTAATATTTCGAAGACCACGGTCTATCGCATTCTGAAAACGTTTGTGCATCGCGGCTATCTGGCGCAGTCGCAGGACGGGTTGTATCGCCTGGTGGCGCGTCCCAAGAAGGCGCGTTTCGGTTTTGGCAGCCAATCGGCGGAGATGCCCTTTTCGGAAGCGGTGACGGACAGCCTGAAGGCCGCCTCCTCCGCTGCCGGGGTTGACCTGATCGTGCTCGACAATCGCTACGACGGTTCCACCGCACTGCATAACGCGGATGAATTTGTGCGCAACCGGGTGGACCTGGTCATTGAATTTCAGATCGATCAGCATGTCGCGCCGGTGCTCGCGGATAAGATCGATGCTGCGGGTATCCCATTGATTGCGGTGGACATACCACATCCGCACGCTACTTTCTTTGGGGTAAACAACTACCGCGTGGGCTTTGAGGCCGGGGAGTGCCTGGCCCAGTATGCGAAGAAACTTTGGGACGGCAAAGTGCGGTGGGCCCTGGGATTGGACATCGACGAGGCAGGCCCGCTGGTGCAGAGCCGCGTGACCGGAGCTTTTGAGGCGATCCGCTCTCGACTGCCCGGAATACCCGCCGAATTCCTGGTCCGCATGGACGCCCGCGGATTGCGCGAGAAGAGCTGCCAGCTGGTGCTGGATTTCCTGCGGCGTCACCCGAAAGATCGCGGCATCCTGATCGCCGCCGCTACCGATACCAGCGCCCTGGGCGCGGTGCAGGCGGTGCGCGAATTGAAGCGGGAGAAATATGTCGCGATTGTCGGACAGGATTGCATTCCCGAAGCGCTGAAGGAAATTTCCCGCGCCGACAGCCCGCTGATCGGCTCCGTCTCCCACGAAGCCCAAAGCTATGGTCCCCGCCTGATCCATCTGGGCCTCTCGTTGCTCAGCGGCCACCGCGTCGCACCCTACAACTACGTAGAACACAAGCTGGTAACCGGTTCGTGGTTGCCGGAAAACAGCAAAACCGCCTAATCCCGCAGTTGTGTGGGCCGGACACTCCCTTCGACTTCGCTCAGGGCAGGCTCTGTCCGACGCCTTGGACGTTGATCTCTCTTTGATTCCCGTTGCCCTGCCGGAGTTTTGGGTTACAGGTCCGGCAGGTTAGAACCCCCTGAAATCAAGGTCAAAATTAAAAGCGTCGGACAAAGCCTGCCCTGAGCGAAGTCGAGGGAGTGTCCGACCCACACTGGCAAATTCTCTTATAGAAATTGTTGCCCTATTGCATTCGTGGAGTATGATAGCTGCGGCTTTTCGACGCGCGTGGGCAGCTTGGGTATGATGAAACAGTCACCGCGTTCCGGAATACTTTTCTCCTGAGAGCGTCTCCATGCAGGTCAAAACAAGTTTGCGTTATCTCGAAGACCGTTGGGACGAGCAAGTCGCGCGCACTCTCGACCCACCGGAATTGCTGCGCTACCGTTCGAACTTGCTGGGCTCGGACCTTCGCATCACGAATTTTGGCGGAGGAAACACCAGTTCGAAAATACAGCAAGTGGACCCGCTCAGCGGTAAACAAGAGGAAGTATTGTGGATCAAGGGCAGCGGCGGCGACCTGGGCAGCATCAAGCTGAGCGGACTAGCGGCGCTCTACTCCGAAAAGCTGCAGGGACTGGAACACAAATATCGAGGCGCCGAATACGAAGATGAGATGGTGGACATGTATCCGCTATGCGCCTTCGGCAAGAACAGTGTTGCCGCTTCGATTGACACTCCCCTCCATGGGTTTCTTCCGTTCCCCCACATCGACCATTTGCATCCCGACTGGGGAATCGCCCTGGCTGCCTCAGCCAACGGGCGCGAAAAGATGGAAGAATTCAATCGTCTGTTATGACCACCATCTAATTTGGGTGCCGTGGCAGCGCCCGGGATTCGAATTGGCCATGATGCTGCGGCGCGCGGTGCAGGAGAGTCCAAAATGCGACGGCGTGGTGCTGGGCGGTCACGGCCTGTTTACCTGGGGAAATACGCAGCAGGAGTGCTACGAGAACACGATCGGCATCATCGACCAACTGGGGCAGTTTGTCGTGGATCATGTGGACAAGAAGGGCGCCAGTTTGTTCGGCGGGCCGCGACACCAGGCTCTGGAAAACCGGCAAGACCTCGCGCTTGATATTTTTCCGTTCCTGCGCGGACGGGTTTCGGGTGCGCGGCGCGTGATCGGCAACTTTAGCGATCTGCCGGAGGTGCTGCGCTTCGTGAATTCGACGCAGGCTGCACAGTTGGCGCATTTAGGTACGAGTTGTCCCGACCACTTCATCCGCACCAAGGTTCGGCCACTGTTTGTTCCCTGGCAGCCGGGCGCGACCGTGGAAGGATTGCGCGAGCAGATTGACTCCGCGTTGCAGAACTACCGCAAGGAGTACGCCGAGTATTACGAAGCATTTGCCCAACCCGATTCACCGGCCATGCGCGATGCCAATCCCACCGTGGTCCTGATTCCCGGTATCGGCATGTTCAGTTTCGGAAAAAGCAAGACCGAGGCCCGGCTCACGGGAGAGTTCTACGTGAATGCCATCCACGTGATGGAGGGCGCGACCTCGCTGGACACCGGGAAAGCACCGGAGACCCTCCCCCAGGCGGGCGCGGCCGCGCCCACCAGCGCGTTTACCGTTCATTCCAACTATGTCGCTCTGCCTCCGTCGGAAGCATTCCGGATTGAATACTGGCAGTTGGAGGAAGCGAAAATTCGACGGCAGCCGCCGGAAAAGGAATTGAGCCGTCAGGTGGTCCTGATTGTGGGCGGCGGCAGCGGAATTGGCCGCGAGGTTGCTTTACTGGCGGCGGAACGCGGAGGCCACGTCGTGGTCGCGGACCGCGATCATGAAGCGGCGAAGAAAGTGGCAGAGGAGGCCAGGGGGCTGGCAGGAAAGGAAGGCGGGCTGGCCGTGGCCGTCGATATCCGCCGGCGCGATGTGATCCGGCAGAGCTTGCGCGACCTGGTGGCGGCTTACGGCGGCCTGGATGTGCTGATCAACACGGCTGCGCTTTTTCCATCGTCAAAAGACGGTCAGATCAGCGATGAACAATGGGGTGTCACGCTGGACGTGAATGTCACGGCGAATTATCTTTTGGCCGATGAAGCTGGGCGTATCCTGCGCGACCAGAATCTCGACGCCTCGATGGTGTTGACCAGTTCCGCCAACGCCGTCGTCCCCAAGCGTGGCAGCGAAGCGTACGACGTAAGCAAGGCGGCGCTCAGTCATCTGGTGCGCGAGCTGGCAATTTCGCTGTCTCCGAAGATTCGAGTGAACGGCATCAGCCCGGCCACCGTGATCAAAGGATCCACCATGTTTCCGCGCGACCGTGTTATTGCATCCCTGAAGAAATATGAAATCCCCTATCAGGACACGGCGGGCGACGAGCAGTTGCGGACCCTCCTGGCTGAGTTCTATGCCAGGCGCACGCTTACTCATCGTCCGATCGATCCGAAGGACTGTGCGGAAGCAATTCTCTTTCTGGCGGGACCGAAATCACCTTGCACCACCGGCCACATCATTCCGGTGGACGGCGGACTGTCTGAGGCCTTCCTGCGATGAATGAGGTTTCGCACGATCGGGGCGCGGCGGGGGCAAAAAGCGAGACCGTGGGCCGAGATCGAAGCCAGCACCCAGTGCTGGTGGCCGTCGATTTGGGCGCGGAAAGCTGCCGTGTCTCCCTGCTGCTCTGGACCGCCGGCCGGCCGGAAATTCGCCTGGTACACCGCTTCGCCAATTCCGCCCGCAATGATGGGAATGGGCTGCGCTGGAACATTGCCGCCATCCGTAAGGGCGTGGAAGAAGGCTTGAGGGCCTGCGCCCAACTCTCGCCCCAGGGAATCGCGGCCATTGGAGTGGACGGCTGGGCCGTGGATTACGTACGCCTGGGCGCGGACGGGCAACCGGTGGCTGAGCCCTTTTGCTATCGCGACGAGCGCAACGTGCGGGCCAAAGACCAGGTGCTTTCGCGGATTTCCGCCGACCGCCTTTACCAGCTCACCGGGGTCCAGATCATTACTCTGAACACGTTGTATCAGCTGCACGCGGATGCTCCCGCGGAGCAGAGTCTTCCGTGGGTGAATTTGCCGGAGTTTCTGCTCCACCAACTGGGCGGGAGGCGCGTCTCGGAATACACCAACGCCACGCATACCCAACTGCTGGGTGTGCAAGACCAGACCTGGTGTCCTGAGATCTTTGCTGCCGCTGGTCTTGACTTGGACGCGGCGCCGCCATTAGTCAAACCGGGGACCGAGATTGGCCGGCTGCAGGGCGAGATCGCTTCCCTGCCGGCATTTCGCAACACCCGCGTGATCGCTCCCGCCTGTCATGACACGGCATCGGCCATCGCGGGAATCCCAGCCCAGGGAAGTGATTGGGCTTTCATCAGTTCCGGCACCTGGTCGCTGGTAGGTTGCGTGCTTGATTCCGCTTGCGTCAACGCGGCCGCGCGCAGCAGCAACTTCAGCAACGAAGGCGGCGTAGGCGGCAAGATTTATTTTCTGAAGAATGTGAATGGCATGTGGCTGCTGCGCCAATGCATCGAACATTGGCGATTGCAAGGTCAGGTTTGGACCGTAGAACAGCTGGTCGAAGCCTGTGCAAGCTTCGACGCACCCGAAAACCTCATTGATGTGGACGACCCCGATCTGCTGTTGCCGGGCGACATGCCGGCGCGGATCAATGCGCAACTGAAGCGCGCCGGCCAGGTGTCGATTCCCGAAGGCCCGGACACAGCGCCCAGCATGACCAACCTGATTCTCCATAGTCTGGCCGCCCGCTACGCTGCCGTTTTGCAGGATGCGGCGCGAATCACGGGTAGAACTTTGAAGCGGCTTTACATCGTGGGCGGAGGAAGCCAGAACACGCTGCTGAACCGGCTCACGGCCAAGGCAACCGGGCTTCAAGTACTGACGGGATCGACCGAAAGCGCCACCGTTGGCAACTTCGCCATCCAACTGGCGGCGCTCGAAGGGAATTACACTAACGGCACTGGAGTGGCCGCGGACGCTGTGGCGGAGTGGGCTGGCATTCTTTCAGCGTTACCGATCGGTGTTTCCGGCAACGAAGCTACCGGAAATACCATCCCCGCTCATACCGTGGTAGAGGTCGAACGGCCAACTGGAAAGGCACTCGCATGACCGAAAAACCGGAAGTACTCATTCATCGTGCTCTCGACAATTTTAATATCGAGCTGCCCTCCTGGGGTTTCGCCAACACCGGGACTCGCTTTGGAAAATTCATTCAGCTCGCGGCCGCGGTCACCATCGAAGACAAGTTCAGCGACGCCGGGCAGGTGCATGCCCTGACCGGCGCTTGCCCAACCGTCGCCCTGCATGTGCAGTGGGACCTGCCCAACGGCTTGAAGGATGTTGCCCAGGTGGAGCGCCTGGCCGAGAAATACGGCGTGCAGCCCGGCTCCATTAATCCTAATGTTTTTCAGGACCAGGAATATAAATACGGATCGGTGGGCAACCCTGATCCGGCGATCCGCAAGCGCGCTCTCGACCACATTATGGATTGTGTGGCCATCGCCCAGGCTCTAGAGTGCCGCGACGTTTCACCCTGGTTTGCGGACGGTTCCAACTATCCCGGCACCCAGAGCATTCGAAACAGAATCGGATGGTTTGAGGAGACACTCAAAACCGTGCATGCTGGCTTGAGCCAGAAACAACGCCTGCTGATCGAGTACAAGCCGTTCGAGCCCGCTTTTTATCACACAGACGTTGCTGACTGGGGTATGGCATTTCTGTTGGCCCGCACGGCGGGTCCGCAAGCTTACGTCCTGGTCGATACCGGCCATCACTATCAGGCCCAGAACATCGAGCAGATCGTGGCCTGGCTTCTGCATCACGGCATGATCGGGGGCTTCCATTTCAACGACCGCAGATACGCCGACGACGATCTCACGCTGGGCTCCATCGATCCCTACCAGATCTTCCGCATCTTTCATGAGATTCACCACTACGCCTGGGAAACCGGCGCGTTCGCGGACGTGGCTTACATGGTGGACCAGAGCCACAATCTCAAGGGCAAGATGGAAGCCATGATTCAGACCGTCTGCACCGCGCAGGAACTCTATGCCAAGGCAGCCATCGTGGACCACGCGCGGCTGGCGTCATTGCAGCAGAGCTGTTCGCTGGTGGAGGCCGAGGAAACTCTGCGCGGCGCGTTCTGGTATGACGTGCGGCCGGTGCTGCGCGAATGGCGGCGCAGTCACGGTCTGCCGGAAGATCCCATGCAGGCCTTCCGGGAGAGTGGATACCTGGAGCGGATCACGGCCGCGCGCAAGGAGCGCAACGCGGTTTCCGTGACCACCTACGCTTAAGCGCGCGATGGAGGACGGGCGTCCCGCCCGTCCCGCCGGGCGGGGACGCCCGGCCTCCATCACTCATTGTTTGATCAGTTCCGCATCGATGGTGATGGACACTTCGTCGCCCGCCATGGCGGGGCCCCATTCACCCCAAAATCCTTCCGGCTGATTGTCGTGGTCCCGGACGCGCCCATGTGAAAATTTCCTCTCGGGTCTTTTACGGGAGCGGTGGGGCCATCGACGTCCAGCACCACTTCCCGGGTCACGCCATGAATCGTCAGATCGCCCGTGATCCTCAATTTACCCGCGCCGGCTGATTCGGCCCGCTTGGATTTAAAAGTGATGGTGGGATATTTCTCGACATCGAGAAAGTTCGGGCTGCGCAGGTCTTTGTCCCGCATCTCGACGCGGGTATCGACCGTGGTCGCATCCATCGTAGCTTCGAGCGAAGTCTTGCTTGGATCGGAGGGGTCATAATTCGCACTGCCAGTGACTTTCCGGAATTCACCCCGGACTGTGGAAATGCCCAGGTGACGAACGGCAAATTGTGCCGCCGAGTGGTTGGGATCGATCTTCCAGGCCTCGACCTGGGCAAGCGCCGACGAGATGAAGAAAAAGGCAGTGAAGCAAATGAGTAATTTGCGAATCATTAATCCTCCGTGAATTGTGTTGGATGCAACTGAAACCGTTCGGGTCGAAAAAATACGGCGCGACCCCGGGGAGCGCGGAGTCGCGATGGGTGCTTCAACCCTCTATCATGCAGAACCTCATCGGCTCCGCTCGTCCTTACTGCGCGGTGACTCGCTCCAGCTTCACCGGTCCCAGGAGCCCTGAAGGAAGCAACGGCGAATTCGCCTTGTAGGGTTTGACATCCGCGAACGTATATTTGGTCGTCGCATCCGGTTGTTGATCGCCAATCAGGCGGTTGACCCAGGCATTGATCACCTTGATGGTCACCTGGTTCGCACCCGGCTTCAGGGCGCTGGTCACATCCATCCGATAGGGCGCGTGCCAGACAATGCCCAGCGACTTCCCGTTCACCGTCACCTCCGCCAGATTCTTCACCTCACCCAGATCGATCCATAGCCTGCGCGCCATTCTTGAACCAGTCCGATGACGCCTGGATGGTTTTTGCGTAACTTCCGATTCCGGAGAAATACTTCACTCCTTTATCCTGGCTGTCACTCCACGAAATGAGCTTGTCCAGCTTGACGGACGCAGGCGCGCCGCGGCCAGGCTGGAAACTGACGTCCCACGGCCCTTCCACGGTCGTCAGTTCGGTCTCGACCGGCTTGGGCAAGCTGAGAGATTCAGCCTTTGTAGGTTTGCGGAACACCACGAACACCGTGCCCCAGGGCTCGAGATGCAGCGGAACCGTGGTCCGGCCGCCGGCGATGCGGTACGAAGTGGGCCGCGATTTTCCGGTCTCGGCGTACCACAGTTCCGGAGCCTTGCCAGTCATGCGGAAGCTCGCATCCACCGTCTCATCGCGGTCGTTGCGATTGTCGAGGAAGTAGATGTCGGCATCGGCCAGCTTGCGATGCACAAACAGGATTCGGGTATCGCTCTGCGGCTTGGTGTGTTCAAAGTCCGGAGCCACGCTCAATGCCTTCAGCGCGGCCTCGGCATTCTGTCCCGCATAGACTTTGCCTTTGCCCACGGAGTGTACGCCGGTCCCATCGCCGAACAGTTCATCATTCAGCTTCTTGAATTCTGCTGCATCGTCAGCCAGGCTCGGCGTGTCGGTCGGCTTCTCGCCGGCCACCACCGCTCCCTGCTCGACCAGTTTGTAAATGCCGCGCAGCACCGGCAGTGACATGTGCTTGCTGTACGGGTCCAGCGCCAGGACGCGATAGTTCATCCCGCTTTTGGTCGTGATTCGTCCATCCGCCGCGCTCAGTTCGTGGATCAGGCCGTCGGCGTTGATGTAGTCGAAGCCGTAACCGGCGGGCACATCGGGAGATTTATCGTTAAAGATGGCGGTAACGTTGGAGTCCTCGCCATAGAAGTAAATAATGTCCGCGGCAAAGCGGCCCTGCTGCAACAGGTACGAGCTGCGCGCCAGATAATCTGTCCACGCCCCGGCCTGCTCCGCCCAGGTTTCGTTGCGATTGAACCATTGTCCGAAGGGTCCGAGGGTCAGGCCCGGGGCCTTGTCGATCAGCGGCTGATGCGCGGATTCGTGGATCACGAAGCGATTGATTCCGTTGAGGAGTTCCTGGTCCGCAGTCGGCTTCAGGGTCGCCGGCGACCACGCCCAGGGCGCGGCACCCGCGGTCAGCGACTCTGCCGCTGCCAGATTCTGGCCGTAGATATGCGCCACCGACGCGGACTCGCGATCATCCGCGTTGTAGCCGAATTGTTCCTTGTTCACCCCCGGGACTTGCGTCCACATCGCGCTCATCGGGACTTCAGCCAGTTTCTTCACTTCCATGCCATCGGCAACGAAGGCTCGTCCGCTCTCGTGCGATTCCGAATAGTGCCCGATGCCCCGCTCTTTCAGCGAGGCCTGCACCTGTCCGTAGTGCTCGTCCGCGATCAGATCGGAAATGGTCTTGCGGAAATCCCACAGGAACTGATCACTGGCTTCGGCGCTCTCGACCACCCGTCCGGTGAGTACCGGCATCCACGGCGCGGGATCATAGCCGCGCCGCTTTTTAAACTGGGCCATCATGTCGTCGGTCCAGTTCTGTGAGCCTGCCTCCCAGCTATCGGTAATCACGTAGCGGATACCGCGCTTGCCCATATAGTCCGCGCCCACCGTCTGCTTGTAGCTGTCGAGGTAGCCGTCCATGTAATTCTTCACGTAGCCGGAGTTCAGCTTGTCCACCTCCAGGCCGGTGGCTTCCGCGGTCGCGGGATGGTTGGTGATTCCCAGCAGTGAATAACCAAAGCGGAGCACCACCCAGTTGCCGGCGGGAGGCGTCCAGTCGAGAGTGCCGTCGGGATGCATCTTCGAAGTCAAGTCGATGACATCGGATTTTGCAACGGCTTCCGACGCCGGGACGGGAGAAGTTGCGAACTGATAGACATCGGGCACGGGCGTGAACGCGGCTTTCTCCTCGAAGCGGTTGACGCGCGCTCCCGGATGCAATGCCAACTCGCCAATCTCATAGTCGGTTGGAGGCGCGCCGATCTTTATCCCCAAAGATTCGGGATCGATGCCGCTCGCCCACGCCGGCACCGGTGGTGGAGGCGTGCGTTTGAACGTGACCCGGAAAAACTTCGCGGTCACCGGCGGAAAAGAAAGCGTGTGCTCGGGAGCGCCGCCCTCGGGCACCTTCACCACCAGGCGGAAGTTCTGCCCATCGTCGCTCGATTCCAACGACTTCTCCGGGTTGCTGATGCCGGCCACCATGGCGGTGATGAAGTCCACGCCTTTGGTGACGATGGTGAGAGAACGGATGGTCTGGGGCTGCGCGAATTCATATTGGATCCAATTGCTCTCGCCGGCTCTTGGGGATGGGAAGCTTTCGTCGTCTTTTCCAAATCGCCATCGTCGAGCATGGCTGGGTCAGGAGTTCCCGCGCTGGCCGTCACCTTGGCATGCAACGATTCAACCGAGACATCATCAGACGGCCGGCGGTATGCGATCACGGCGGCGTCGGCGTAGAACTGCGGCGGCGCGGGCGCGCCCTGGGGCGCGGCCAGGGCATCGCGAACCCCGAGGTCCTGAAAAGCGCCCGTGTTGGACGGCGGATGCGCCAGCGTCCCCGTAAATGGTTTGCCGCCTTCGACCGGGGTCTCGCTCCATACATACTTCTTCATTCCCTGCGCCGCCGGGACCCATGGACCACCGGTCTCGCTCCATCCCGGAGAACCCGCAATCGCCTCTTCCATTCCCAGTTGATCGGCAAGCGTGGTCGCGTATTTGAACGCATCCTTCCACTCCGGCGTCATGTAGGCCAGGCGATGGTCCACCACCTGGGGCGTGGCCAGGGCGGCGTCGAAGTTCTGAAACCCACCCAGCCGCACGCGATGCATCCACTCCAGATCGAGCTTGATGCCTTCCTTGCTGATGTTGCCATTCATCCAGTGCCACCAGACTCGCGGCTTCGCCGAATCCGGCGGTTGCCGGAAGCCCCGCTCCAGCGTGTCGCTGGAATTTTGACCGATCGTCATGCCGGACACGAGCGCGAGGACGAATCCAAGCGCAACTGCGCGGAGCAATATTGGGCGGTATCGATTCATGTCAATGAGTCCTTCCTGCAAGCAATTTTCGAGGAAATCTGCCAGGGAGAAACCAGGTCCAGGCCGCCGAGGTCTGCGAGGTATGAAGGGCATCCAGATGCTGCGAACGGAAATTTCCAGCCCCCTGGGATGGAGTCGGATTGCGGCGCCACTCTAACGATGGCGGAGGGGCGCTGTCAAGCAAAATGAATATATTTACCTATTGAATTTACAAATCGACGAGTGCGTGAACCAGATTGCCGCCGCCCCGCTTACGGCGCCGGAGAGAAATCGGTCAATGCCATGAAAGTGGAATCCACCTTCTCCACCAGCTTTCCGTTTACCTCGGAGGCATCGCGCACTTTCTGCCATTCGGGATCGTCGCTGAACGCCTTCCAGTTGCTGACCGCGGCTTCCCGGCTGGGGTGAGCCGAGAATATAAATCAGGGTCTTGCCCTTTAACGGATCGTCGAGCGGGGTCCAGTACGCGATGTTCTTCATGCCGTGCTTCTCAAAGATCCGGGTCGTGTGCTCTCGAAAGCGCTTCAGCAGGTCGTCGAGCTTGCCTTCGTTGGCATGGTAAATGCGAAGTTCGTAAACGGTAGATGCTGGTGCTTCGGGTCCAGCCATCTCGGGTTGCGCCGCCGCCCAGACTGCTGTGGGGAGAAGCGCGATCGTGGGGAGCGCCTGCAACAAAGATCGTCTGTCCATGTCCACCTTCCGGATGAAATGAGTTTCCGCGACCAACTTACTCTTCAATCGTGAATGTATAGGATCCCGCACCCGCTTCGTAGATGGCGTTGCGGCTGTCTCTGAGAACAAACGATACTCCCGCACTCTGCCGGATGTCCTTGCCGCCTTCGAGAATCCTGGCTGAAAGGCCGCCCGGCAAATAAAGCAGGCCAGCTCGTATTCGGTGGAATCACCACGTCCCACTTGATCGTGTTGCCGTCAACCTTCCAGTTCGAGGTGATCGGTCCGTACGACGAATCGTACGTCGCCTTGGCCTCTCCCAGCGTGGCATCGAATTGCGGGTGCAGCTGGATGCGGTGGAAGCCCGGGTCTTCGGCCGATTCGTCGATTCCGGCGGCGTAACGATACAGCCACTCGGCCACCGCTCCGTAGGCATAGTGATTGTAGGAATTCATCGAGGGATCGCCCATCATCTGATCGCCGTTCCAGCGCTCCCACATGGTGGTGGCGCCATGCTCGATCATGTATCCCCACGAAGGATACGTGTTCTGCAGCAACAAGCGATAAGCCACATCGCTGTGCCCGCTGTTGCTGAGCTCGATCATCAGGTAAGGAGTGCCCAGGAAGCCGGTGGTAAGGTGCCAGTCGTGCGCCTTGATGTCTTCGACCAGTTTTTCTGCCGCGATCGTCTTATTTTTTTGTGACAGGAGATTCATGTGCAGGGCCAGAACATAACTGGTCTGGCTGCCGGTTCCGACCGTGCCATCGGGCTTGACGTATTCCTGGTTGAACGCGGTGCGGATCTTCTCGAAAATTTCCCTGTACTTCTGCTCGTCCTGGGGCCGGTCGAGTGCCTGCGCCATCCGCATCATCAGCGAGGCATCGTACGCCCAGTATGCCGTGGCGATCAGGTCCTTTGACGTGGTGCTGCCAATGGCCAGCCAGTCGCCGTAATCATTGCCGCGCTCTTTCAACCACAGATAGTTCGGGTTCGAGCCTGCGATGTGCTCCATCCACTTTTCCATCGCAGCCCAGTTCTCCTCGAGAATGCGGGTATCGCGAAACTGCAGGTAAGCTGCCCACGGAATGATCACGCCGGCATCGGCCCAGCCGGCAACGCTCTCCCCGGTGGGGCCAACACGCGGTGACACATCGGCGAAGGCGCCCGCCGGACTTTGCGCGTCCCGAATATCGGTGGTGAATTTATGGGAAAACGCGGCCAGGTTGGCGTTGAAGGAGGCGGTCCGCCAGAAGACTTCGGCGTCGCCCATCCAGCCCAGTCGCTCGTCGCGCTGCGGGCAATCAGTGGGCACGCTGAGAAAATTTCCGCGCTGTCCCCACAGGATATTGCTCCACAACTGGTTCACGATGGGATTTCCCGTGCTGAACTGAATGGTAAACGGCGCCGCGGTGTAGAACACTATGCCTTCAATCGAGTCCTTCGTGGGTGTTCCCGGGTAGCCGGTGAGTTCGACGTAGCGGAATCCGTGAAAAGTGAAGTGAGGTTCAAACGATTCGCTTCCCTTCCCGCGTAACGTGTATGTATCCGTGGCCTCGGCCGTGCGCAGGTTTTCTGTATAAAGCTCGCCATTCGGCTTGAGGACTTCTCCGAAGCGCAGGCGCACCTTGGTTCCAGCTTTGCCGGAAACGTGCAGCCGCGCCCAGCCGACCATGTTCTGGCCGAGATCGAAGATATAAACTCCGGGCGTCGGACTGGTGACGCTCTTGGGCTTGAGGATTTCGTTGACCCGGATGGGCTGGAAATCCTGTGCGACCAGCGGAGCTTGCGGCGGCGGAGCGGTCGTAACTGCTCCCCAGCGCGAGTCGGAGAACGACGCCTGGTCCCACCCTGCCGGTTCCAGCCGGGCATCATAATTTTCGCCATTGTAGATTTCCGACGTAATGATTGGAGATGGTTTCGCCTTCCACGATTCATCGCTCAGAATGGAATCATGCGAGCCATCGCTATATTCGATTTCAAGCTGCACCAGCAAGCGCACCGGCGGCGGTCCAAAGTTGTACCGGGTCTGCAGCCAGCCCAGACCATCGGCATACCAGCCTCCGCCTAAAATCGCGCCGATGGCGTTTCCGCCCTGCTTTAGCTGCGATGTGACGTCATAGACCTGATACACCACTCGCTTGCGATAGTCGGTCCATCCCGGAGCCAGTACATCGTTTCCGACGCGCTGGCCATTCAAATACAGCTGGTAGGTCCCCAACGCGGTCGAATAAATACGAGCGCTCCGCACCGCCTTGGCCGTGCTGAAGTTCTTTCGCAGCATATCGACGGGTTGGGCGGGCCAGGGTGTGCCCAGCGGCGCCTGGCCGATTTCCGCCACCACCGCCGCGGCGGGCCAGGATGAATCGTCAAACCTTTGCCCAACCCAGGCGTTGCCGGTTTGCTCGGGCGCCGTCTTCCAGTCGGGTCCGGAAATGAAGCGTTCAATTTTGCCGTCAGCCATCTGCACCCGGAGCAGCGCGATGAATCCTGCTTGCGGAGTCTTGTTGCGCTCCTGCTGAACAATTGCCTCAGCCGCCAGCGAATTCGCGCCTGCGTTCAGGATCTTGCCGACGGGTATGACTCGAAAATAGCCCCAGGGATCTTGCGCTCGACCGAACTTGCCCATCGGCGACTCCACCACTACCTGCTTGCCGTTGACCCAGGCCGCCACGTTGTCCTTGGCGGTGATGAAGAGCGTGGCCTCTTTGGGCTTCTGCGCCAGCTTGAAGCTGAAGCGGAAATCGTGTTTGCCGGGCGTGGCTTTGGTCAGCGCATTGTCATCGGCCACCCATATCCATTTCGGCGCCGATTCATAGTCTCCGCGCAAGAGCGGCATGTCGCGCGTGATCCATTTCGCTTTCCAGTCGTCGGGAGAAAGCAGTCCCATCTCCCACCAGCTGGCCTGGCTATAGGACGAAGCTTGTCCCTGGGCATCCCAAACCCGCACCTGCCAGTAATAGCGGCGGCGCGACTCGACGGCGGGGCCGCCATAGGGAACGTTGACGGACTGATCGGAATCGACGCGGCCGCTGTCCCACACATCGGCCCGGTCCTGCGCCAACCCTTCGGGCGAACTGGCCACCCGAATTTCATACGCCGCCTGCCGGGCGCCACGCCTGGAATCCTGGAGCTGCCACGAGAGCCGGGGATGAGTAATGTCGATCCCTAACGGTTCCTGCATGCCTTCACACTGCAGGTGCGCGGGTGCATTGCCTTCAAACGCCAGGGTGAGGAGAGACATCGGTCCGCATAACAGAAGGAAGACAGAGAGAAAAAATATCAATCTTCGGAGAAAGCCGGTTCGCGGGAAAATTCTCGACATGGAGAGCTCCTGTGAAAGTTCCCTATTGTACTTATTTGTCTTTTGGATTGATAGCCGCCTGAGCACCCCTTCAGCAGTTCCCACAAATTGGGGTCATCCTGAGGGACTTCAGTCCCGAAGGATCTCGCGTGAACCGCGCCATCGCCATGATGGAGCACCTTAATTAGTGACTCATCACCCGCACAAAGATATCCTCAAATTTCTTCACGTCCACTTCCATCTGCACGCTGGCGGGATGAAGCTGCGGAGGCGGCGCCAGGTGAGAGAGCCATTTCGCGCGATCGGGCGCATCGGGTCCGCTGTAGGGCAGAAAGAATTGCGGAAGATCGTCCGGCTTTTTCCAGATTACCGTATGACCGTACTTGGGCCCGTGGTCGGTATCGACATCCAGGTACATGGTCTCGGATTTTTTGATCACACTGGGATCGAGGATGGATGCAACCGTCAATTCGTCCCACATCATCGACCACAGCGACGTTCCCTTCGGCGGCTGGAAGTCGAGGTACATTCTCTGAAGATGACCGGCCAGTGGTCCGCCCGCCTGCACGGCCCGGCGCATCAACTGTTCGCTTGACCACACCTGCCCTCCCGCTTCAAAGGGCGTCACTACGATCTCTTTCCAGGGAGCACGCAGCACAATCGCCGCCGCTTCCGGGTCCCACCACCAGTTCAGTTCCGGGCCTCCCGCGCTGCTCCCGCCCATGACGTAGATGGACTTGGTGAGCGGCACAATCGCCGGATCCATGCGGATGGCGAGCGCGATATTGGTTAACGGACCGGCGCAATAGAGCACGACTTCGCCGGGATTGGCGCGAATGGTGTCGGCAATGAAATCGGCGGCGCGCCCCGGCCGCGGCTTGAGTTTGGGATAACCGCCAGGTGGCGCCCAGGTGTGCTTCGGATTCGGAGCATCGGGGTTAAACGACCCATGCCAGCCAACGTAAGAACCGTAAAGCGCTTCGCGAAGTTCCTGCTCGCGGGGCGTATTGATCAGCGGCATTTCGGCGCCCTTGATGACGGGGACATCGGGACGGCCCGCCTGTTCCAGACCCCAAAGCGCAAACACGGTGGCGGGTTCCATCCACTGGTCGCCGCTTACGGTGGTGATGCCCAGCAGGTCAATTTGCGGAGAGCGGAGCAGCATCAGCAGGGAGAGAAAATTCGTTCCCTGAGGGCCGGCGCTGTCCTGGTCGGCAATGACTTTGATTTTCTTCTGGGCCGAAGCCAGGGTGCAGAGCATCAGACATGTGAGCACGACGCGCGTTGAAGCTCTCCGCATTGAGAACTTGCTCCTGTAGCCCGGATTTTCCGGATGGCCGCTGACAATGGCTTTTCTTAGCGACCTTTGCGGACTCCTTCGCGACCTTTTGCGGTTAAAAGCTCTTGACCGCAAAGTACGCAAAGGGCGCAAAGAACTTCCAATGACTGAATGCAGCAACCAGCCGCGCTAGGATCTGCTGCGCGCCACCCATTCGGCATCGAATCGCGCCCGGTCATAGAAAGATTTCTGCGTCCCTACGCCGGTTGTCGAGAGTCCCGCGTACAAATTCGCGCGGCGGACGGCCTCGCGTTCGGGAAGGCCCTCTCCGAGGAAGACGGCGAAACTGCCGATAAAGGCGTCGCCGGCGCCCGTGCTGTCGACACTCTTCACCGGAAACGCCGGCAAGTGCTCCATACCTTCTTTTCCCGCGAGCAAGGAACCGTTGGCGCCCAGCGTAATAATGACGCGGCGGATACCGTAGCTCAGCAGCTTCTCCGCGCACTTTTTCGCGTCTTCGGCATTCTTTACCGGCATGCCGGTAATGGTCTCCGCCTCGCTCTCGTTAGGGACGAAGTAGTCGAGGCCTTCAACAGCCTTGATATCGATCGCCTGGCCGGGGGCGGGATTCAGGATGCAGCGGATTCCGCTTTTCCGCGCAAAGGCGACCGTGTAGTAAACCGTTTCCAGCGGAATTTCGAACTGCAGCACGATGCAATCGACCGCCTTCAGCAGGTCAGCGGCAGCATCGACGTCGGCCGGTTTCAATTCGTCGTTCGCGCCTTTGACCACGAAGATGCGGTTTTGTCCGCTGGGCTCGACAAATATCGGCGCCACGCCGCTGGACACGCCTTCCACTTGCTTGACGTGAGTGGTGTCGATCCCCAGCTTCTTGAAATTCTCGATGGTGGCAGGGCCGAACAGATCGCTGCCGACACGCGCCACCATGAAGACCGAGGCTCCGCACAGTTTGGCCGCAGTTGCCTGGTTGGCGCCCTTGCCTCCGAATCCCAGGTCGAATTTCTGGCCGAAGATGGTTTCGCCGGGTTTAGGAAAGCGGTCGGTAAAAGTGGTGAGGTCAATATTCGCGCTGCCCACTACCGCAATTCGAGGAGTTTTAGCCATGATTCAGAAGACCCTGCAGATAGATTTGAATCCAGCCATGAAACGCAAAGGTGAAGAAGGCCGAGTCTATTGAGCGGCCCGGATTGTGTCAACGCTCGCGCCGGTACTGGGTTCACTCGCCATACGGCACCCAGACGTTCTTCACCTGGGTCGCGTGCTGCAGGAACCAGCGGCCCTCGCCCTGCTGCAGATCAAACCAGTCAATATAGCGGCCTTCGTTGGTAAATACCTGCTTGAGGTTCCCGACAGAGTAAGTCTTGGCGGCAACTGCGCTGGCTTCATCGGCAAAACACCAGACGGCATCCACGTCGTCGTGTTCGGCGAGAGTCTTCAGCAGCTGGGATGTGTAGCCGGTGACAATGTTGACGGCTCCGGCGGGCAAATCGCTGGTATCGAAAACCTGGTACAACTCAGCGGCAATCAAAGGATATGTTTCGGAAGGCACAACGACCGCCGCATTGCCGGCGGCGAGCACGGGCATCACCAGCGACAAAAACCCTAATAGAGGAGCCTGGTTCGGGCAGACGATCCCGACGGTTCCAAGAGACTCGTTCATGGCCAGCGCGACGTTGCGGAAGGGAGGATTGTGCACCGCCCCATCGAACTTGTCCGCCCACGCGGCATAGGAAAAGATGCGTTCGATTCCGAGACTTACTTCGGCTGCAGCCTGAGTTTCTCCGACCACTGCGGCCAGCCCGCGCGCAATCTCTTCACCGCGCAGTGAAAGATTCTCCGCTATGTAATAAAGGACCTGAGCGCGGTTGTGAGCGGTTGTCTTCGCCCATCCCGAAGCCTTGTGGGCGGCTTCGACCGCATTGCGAATATCTTTGCGGTTGCCCAAGGGCGCCTCGCCCAGAATCCTGCCATCCGCGGCACGCACCTCCATGCTGTAGCCGGAGTCGGGGCGAGCCTGCCTGCCTCCGATATAGAGTTTCACGGTGCGATCAATGGCAAGCGTCGCTGGATCGGAATCGGTGTTTGATTTCTGTTCCACTGGCGGCTTCGCGGCGGGCAGCGCCGGGGCATTCTTGAACCACGTTGGCTCGAGATACTCCAGCAAGCCTTCCCGGCCGCCTTCGCGGCCGTAGCCGCTCTCCCTATAACCCCCAAATCCGCAGGAAGCGTCAAAGAGATTCGTGCAGTTGACCCATACCACGCCGGCTTTGAGTTGCGCGGCCACGTGCAGCGCAACGTTCAAACTCTCGCTCCAGACGCACGCGGCCAGCCCATACACGGTGTTGTTCGCCAACTCGACCGCTTCGCTGGGCGTGCGGAACGTCATGGTGGCCAGCACCGGACCGAAGATTTCCTGCTGCGCAACAATCGACGTGGGATGGACGTTACTCAGCAAGGTCGGCGGATAGTAAAGTCCGCGCGCGGGCAACTCGATTTGCGGCTGCCAGCAGGTTGCGCCGTCCGCCACTCCTTGATCTACAAGGCGCTTGATCCTGTCCAACTGCACTCTTGCTACGATGGCGCCAATGTCGATGGATTTGTCGAGCGGTGCCCCGGCCCGCAGCGTGCTCATGCGGTCGCGGACTTTGGCGATGAGCGGCTCAGCGATGCTTTCCTGCATGAGCAGACGGGAACCGGCGCAGCAGACCTGTCCCTGATTGAACCAGATACCATCGACCAGGCCTTCGACCGCGCTGTCGAGATCGGCGTCTTCGAAAATGATGAAAGGCGACTTGCCACCCAGCTCAAGCGAGAGCCGTTTATGGCTGGAGGCAGTGGCGCTACGGATAGCACGTCCTACTTCGGTCGAGCCGGTGAATGCGATCTTGGCCACACCGGGATGCTTCACCAGCTCCTCTCCTGTCGAGCCGTCGCCGGTAACAATGTTGACCACACCGGGCGGCAGTGCGATCTCGGAGCAGATTTCCGCGAAAGCAAGTGCGGTGAGCGGCGTGAACTCCGCCGGCTTGAGCACGACCGTGTTGCCCGTGGCCAGGGCCGGCGCGATCTTCCAGGCCAGCATCAGCAATGGAAAATTCCAGGGGATGATCTGCCCGACGACACCGCACGCGGTGTATCCGGGAAATTCCTGATGCAGCAGCTGGGCCCATCCGGCGTGGTGATAGAAGTGGCGGGCAACCAGCGGAATATCTATGTCGCGGCTCTCACGGATGGGCTTGCCGTTATCCATGGTCTCGAGCACGGCGAGGCGGCGGGAATGCTTTTGCACCGTCCTCGCCAGCGCGTACAGGTAGCGAGCTCGCGCATGCGGCGTCAGGGCCTGCCACTTCGGCAGCGCGGCGCTGGCAGCGCGCACTGCGGCGTCAATGTCCGCTGCAGATCCCTGGGCGACGGTGGCGAGCTTCTCGCCGCTCGAGGGATCAGTTGTTTCGAAGTATCCACTCTCCGCCGGCTGTCGCCAGGCGCCGTCAATAAAGTGTCCGAAGCGGCGGCCATGAGTATCCAGCCAGGCGAGGGCCTCTTTCGGGTCCTCCGGCGCGGGACCGTATTCCATGGCGACGAACTTTTCAGCGATGCTCATATTGGTTTGGTGTACCGTCGAACACAAACTCAAATCAAAGTCAAAAGCGCCGGACAAGAGTGTCCGACCCACATGTTCTTTCTATGCCAGCGGGTGGCGATAGTCCGCCGAATATCGCCCGGTCACGTAGTGCTCAAGTTGCCGCTCGATGTCATTCAGCAATCCGCTCGCGCCAAAGCGAAACAGCTCCGCCCTCATCCAGGAAGGGCCGAGTTCTTCCTTCATCAGCGCCAGCCATTCGATGGATTGCTTGGCGGTGCGAATACCACCAGCCGGCTTGAAGCCGACCGCCATCCCGGTCTCCTGGGCATACTCGCGGATCGCGCGCGTCATGACGAAGCCGACGGGCAACGTGGCATTAGTCGGTTCTTTCCCGGTGGAAGTTTTGATGAAATCCGCGCCCGCCATCATGGCGACGAAGCTGGCCCGGGCTACGTTACGCAGCGTCAGCAGATCGCCGGTGCCGAGAATGACTTTCATGTGGGCCCGCCCGCTGGCCTGTTTGAAGGCTGCAATCTCGTCGTAGAGCGCTTGCCACTTGCCGCCGAACACATGCGCCCGGGTAATGACTACGTCGATGTCGTTGGCGCCTGCCTCGACGGAACGGCGAATCTCCGCTACACGCTCAGTCAGCGGAGACAGACCTGCGGGAAATCCGGTGGAAACCGCGGCCACGCGCACGCCGCTGCCTTCAAGCGCGCGCACTGCGGTTTCGACAAAGGTGTGATACACGCAAACTGCGGCAACCTTGATGTTCAGCTCTTCAATCCCCAGCCGCTTGACCAGGTCAGCCTGAATGGGACGCCGGGCTTTGGCGCAGAGGCGGCGCACCCGCTCCTCGGTGTCATCGCCTGACAGCGTGGTGAGGTCCATGCAGGAGACAGCGCGCAGCAACCATGCCGCCTGCCAATCTTTCTTGACGGTCCGGCGGGCAACGTGACTCTGCGCCCTGCGTTCGACCGCGCTGGTGTTGACGCGAACCTGCTGCACCCAGTCGAGATTGAGTGGAACGCCGCGATTCGACACCAGCGGATCCCCGGCCAGCGTGGCGATGGTGTCCACGCTCAGGTCGCTCACTACTCCGTAACGTGCTTGGCTCTCGATTGACATACTGGCGATTCCAATTGTACGGCACCGCGTATGTAGGCGCGAGCGTCCCGCTCGTGCATCGCCGTCCACGTGGAGACAGCCGCCCCCGGCTGTCCGGCGGAGCGCAGCTCCGCTATCTTCGTACGGGCAGGAACCCTGTCGAGCTGCGCTCGACTGGACAGCCGGGGGCGGCTGTCCCCACGCGGCCTTTGGTGGTACCAGGAGCGCACGAGCGAGACGCTCGCGCCTACATTTGGCCTTGACAGCATTTCGCTTTGAAAGCTAGGCTACGACGCTGCGTCGAGTCCGGAGAAAACCAATTCTGAAACGTTTGAACCACATCATTTTTCGGCTGGCCACTGCCGCCATCCTGCTTGCCAGCTCTGTCCCTGCCACTGCTTCTGGAAAGAAAATCATTTTTGATACCGATCCCGGGACCGACGACGCTCTGGCACTGATGCTGGCCTTGAATTCTCCCGAACTGGACGTGCGCGCCATCACTGTCGTCCCCGGCAACGTAACAGCAAGCCAGGGCCTGGAGAATGCGCTGCGGATGGTTTCACTCGCCAACCGGTGCGACATTCCAGTCGCGGCGGGCGCACAGCATCCCCTTTTTCAGAAACTCATCACCGCTGAGTTCTGGCACGGCAAGAATGGTCTGGCGAATGTCGAGCTTCCCGCCAGCAAATGCAAAGTGGTTTCGCAGTTCGGACCCGATCTCATCATCCAGATGGTGCATGCGGCGCCCCATGAGATCACGCTGGTTCCGGTGGGACCCCTGACCAACATCGCCCTGGCCGTTCTCAAAGATCCGTCCATTGTTCCCCTGGTTAAGGAAGTGATCCTCATGGGCGGCGCGATCACCGGCGGCAATGTAAACGCCGCGGCTGAAGCCAACATCTACAACGATCCCGAGGCCGCCCAGATCGTGTTCCAGGCGGGCTGGCCCCTGACCATGGTGGGCCTGGATGTCGGCGACAAGACTCTATTTTCCAAAAAGTATCTCGATCAATTGGGCCAGACTCATGGCCCGGTGAATGACTTCATCTACGCCGTGGGAAAATACCTGGTCGATCTCTCCGCGCAGTTCGGCTCGCCGGGCTCGCCGATGTATGATCCTCTCGCGGTCGGTGTGGCGATCGATGCCACCCTGGTCAAGGCCCCGGAAATGCACGTGGACGTCGAAACCCGGGGCGAGTTTACCCGGGGCGAAACCGTCGCCAATCGCCATGGCATGATCGAGCGCAACGTGCTGCGCGGCGACCACTATGTGATCGAGGGCATCGACAAGATCGCGCCCAACGCCAGGGTTTGCGTCGATGTGGAGGCTGATCGCTTTCTGCAGCTCTTCGTTTCCAGAATTAAAGGCAAGTAGCGGGCAAGTCCTAAGGAGAAAGCCATGTACACGCCACACAGTCTGGAAATTGCGCTGTTGATGATGATCACCAGCGCCATCTGCTGGGGCTCCTGGGCCAATACCTTCAAGGGCGTGAAGAATTACCGCTTTGAGCTCTTCTACTGGGATTATGCTCTGGGAATATTCCTCGTCTCACTCGTCCTGGCCTTCACCATGGGGAATACGTCGTCGAGCGATCCGGCAAGTTTTCTGAATAATGTTCATTCCGCCGACGGCTCGAACATTTTTTATATGCTGATTGCCGGCGCTATTTTCAACCTGGCCAATCTGCTTCTGGTGGCTGGCATTGACATGGCCGGACTGGCAGTGGCCTTTCCGGTTTCGATCGGCATCGCTCTCGTGGTGGGAGTGGTTTCAAGCTACGCGTTACAGCCGCGCGGTAATCTGGGCTTGCTGGCGGCTGGCGTAGCCTGCGCAGTTGTCGCCGTGATTCTTGACGGCAAGGCTTATGGCAGCCTGGCCAGCGCGGGGCGCTCCGTTTCGAAGAAGAGCATCATCACCTGTGTCGTCTCCGGCGTCCTTATGGGACTCTGGGCGCCCTTCGTGACCCGCGCCATGACTCATGGAAATCCGCTGGGACCATACAGCGTGGCTGTGTTCCTGACCCTGGGCGCCCTGCTCTCCTGCCTGATCTGGAACGTTTACTTCATGAAGAAACCACTGGTCGGCGAGCCGGTCAGCTTCAGCGGTTACTTCAGCGGGCCACCTGCCGGACACGTTCTCGGACTGCTCGGCGGATTTATCTGGGGCACGGGCATGGTGTTCAATCTCGTGGCTGCGAGTTTTACCGGAGTGGCGATTTCCTACGCGATCGGACAATCCGCTCCCATGGTTGCGGCGCTGTGGGGAGTTCTGGCCTGGAGAGAGTTCAAGGGTTCGGGCAGCCAGGCAAAAATCTATCTGGTCTTCATGTTCGTTTTCTATGCCCTGGCGATCCTGCTGGTGGCACGCGCCAACGGATAAGTTTCAAACTCTGACTTGGTTCGAATCATAACGAGGATGCCCTTTGTGGGAGTTCCCGATCGACGTCAATTTCTCGAAGCGATGGCAACGCTGAGTGCGATGACGACCTTGTCCGGAAGCGTGAACGCGGCTTCTGGTGCGGCGCCCCCGCGCTGGCCCAAACTCACGGGCAGTCCCGTTCTGGACAGCCTGCACCCGGTGATTGAGCACTCCCGCGACGTTCGCACTCATGTTGACAAGATCGTCGAAGTTGCCCAGTGGATGGCCTACGAAGAGCTTCCCATGCCGGACTATCAGATGCCCTTCGACGTGGGAAAAGGCACCGCCGAAGATGTGATTGATTTCGTACTGACCGCCGATTGTGTGGATACCGCGTTCACCGATTTCTCCACGCACGTGAAATTCCAGGTGGACTATGCCGGGCGGCATTGGTCTGACTCCGATGCATTGTTCGCCTGCATGAAGCGGGCCATGGACAACGGCATCCCCATTCTCGACGGCAAGTTTCTCGCTCACGTGACCCGGCCCGGCCTCGAACGGATTTTCGCCGCCAACATCGAACTGCCCATGCTCGACGAAAAGATGGAAGTCTGGCACCAGGTGGGCTCTGTGCTGGCCGAAAAATACAACGGCCGCTTCCACAATTTTGTGAAGTCCTGTCCGCCCCGCTTGTATGACAACGGCGCGGGAATTATCGACCGCATGGTCAAGGAATTCCCACGCTTCAACGACGTAAGCCCCTATGACGGCGCGACCATCAAGTTTTACAAGCTGCCGCAGCTGGGAATCTGGTTCGTTTACTCCAACCTGAGAAAGAACAATCAGTTCCCACTCGACGATCTGGGAAAGATGACGGCGTTTGCCGACTACATCGTTCCAGTGGCGTTGCGGATTCTGGGAATCGTGAGTTACTCGCCCGAACTGGAGCATGCGATCAACACCTACCAGATGGTCCCGCGCGACAGCCGGCAGGAAGTTGAAATCCGGGCCCACTGCATCTACGCCACCGCGCTGCTCTGCGAAGAGGTCAATAACATCCGCCCCAAAGACCAGCAGATCATCATCCCCCAGATCGACGCCCGCCTGTGGACGCACTATCACACCACCTGGTGGCCGCATCATCTGACCCGAACGATCATGTACTGATCTTGTAGCGCCGCCGTCCCGGCGGCTGTCGTGGGGGCGTCCCGCCCCCACCCCCGATGGCAAAGACAGCGAGGGCGAGACGCCCCCGGGACAGCCGCCGGGACGGCGGCGCTACGAAAACCAGTGCACTTCCGTGCCGCTGTACAAAGCCAGACTGTTCGTATAGAAATTGACCCCAAGAGCTCGCTCGGTGTGGCTTTTGCGAAGTGCGGTGGGGAGCCAACAGCTTGTATTCCAGGCCCAGAACGCTCGACGAGGCAGTTCACGTGTTGGCCCGGCAAGGCGGCCAGCTTCTGTCGGGAGGCACCGATTTTTTTCCCGCGCTGGGTGATCGACCCGCTCCTGATCGCGTGGTTGACATCTCCGGTCTCACTGAGATCAAAGGCATCGCGGTCGAAACCAACTGTATTCGCCTGGGAGGACTAACTACATGGAGTGAAGTGGTGGCCGCTCCCTTGCCCCGATGCTTTGACGCGCTGAAGAGCGCGGCCCGGGAAATTGGGGGAATTCAGATTCAGAACCGCGGCACCATAGCCGGCAACCTCTGCAACGCGTCTCCTGCCGCCGACGGCGTTCCTCCATTGCTGGCGCTGGATGCGGAGGTGGAACTTATCTCCGCCTCCGGGAAGCGGCGCATGCCCCTGGCTGACTTCATCGTGGGAAATCGGAAAACTCTTCGCCGTCCCGATGAGATTCTGGCTGGCGTGATAGTTCCCCGCAGTCTCGACGATGCTGCCTCCACGTTTCTAAAACTAGGAGCGCGGCGCTACCTGGTGATTTCAATCGCCATGGTCGCCGCAGTCGTAAAGGTAGATAACACAGGCCGCGTCGCCGAGGCCCGAGTAGCGGTTGGGTCGTGCTCCGTGACCGCGCAACGCCTCTCCGACCTCGAACGCGCGCTGGTCGGCGCACCCGCACGCACCGGATTGGGCGCGACTGTTTTGGCGGAGCATCTGGCACAGCTTTCGCCCATCGACGATGTTCGCGCCACCGCGATCTACCGCAACCTGGCCGCCCTGACGCTGGTGGGGCGCGCCCTTGACGCCTGCGTGGGGAGTTCCTGAATGGCCACGACGACCTCTCCCCGCCTCAGTTCTCAGTCTTCCATTGCATTTTCGGTCAATGGAAAAAGTGTGAACGCGGCAGTCTCGCCGGCGGAACGTTTGTCCAAAGTGCTGCGCGAGCATCTCGGACTGACGGGAACCAAAGTCGGTTGTGACGCCGGCGACTGCGGCGCCTGCACTGTCCTGCTGGACGGTAAACCTGTCTGCTCCTGTCTGATCGCCGCCGGTCAAATCGAAGGCCAGGAAATCACTACGGTAGAAGGACTCGGCACACGCGCCCCGATCTATGACCAGTTGCAGAAGTCGTTCCTGCGCCACGGGGCCGCGCAATGCGGCGCGTGCACACCCGGCATGCTGGTCTCGGCAACAGCTCTTCTGGAACACAATGCCGCACCCAGCGAAAGCGAGGTCATGGACGCGATCGGCGGTGTGCTCTGCCGCTGCACCGGCTACCGCAAGATCATCAACGCCATACAGGATGCTCGCTGCGGCAAGAGCGCAGAACCGTCGCCCCGGGCCGGCCACGCGGTGGGATCGAGGCTCGTGCGGCTCGACGGTCGCGGCAAAGTGGACGGCACAGAAATCTTTGGCTCCGACGAAGTTCCGCACGGAGCGCTGGTGGTTCGCGCCATCCGCAGCCCTCACCAGCGCGCTCGCCTCCGTTTCGGCGATCTCGATGCGTTTGTCGCGGCGCATCCGGGAATCCACCGCGTTCTGACCGCCAACGACATTCCGGGAGAGAACCGCTACGGTGTGATCCCGCGTTTTGCGGACCAGCCCGTGTTCGCCGAAGCGGAAGCCCGGTTTCGCGGCGAGGCGGTCGCCGCTGTGGTGGGCGAAGCTGAAGCCATCGAAGCTCTCGACCTCGCAAGCTTTCCCGTCACATGGGAGGTCTTACCCGCACTGACTACGATTGCGGCCGCGCTTGCCCCAGATGCTGAACGCATCCATCCCAACCGTGAAAATAATGTGCTGGTCCGGGGCCGCGTGGTCCGGGGCAACGTGGAAAAGGCATTGGTGGAATCCGACGTCGTGGTCGAGGACGAATACGAGACTGGCTTTATCGAGCACGCCTACATCGAGCCCGAGGCCGGCTTTGCCCGGCGCGTCAACGACCAAATGGAGATTCAGGCCTGCACTCAGGCCCCGTACATGGATCGCGCCGACATCGCCAGAATTCTGGGCATCGCGCCGGAGGCAGTACGCATTATTCCTACCGCCGTCGGCGGCGGCTTCGGCGCCAAGCTCGATCTTTCGGTTCAGCCCTTTGTCGCGCTGGCCGCATGGCATCTCCGGAAGCCGGTGCGCATGGTTTATTCGCGCTCGGAATCGATTATCTCGACCACCAAGCGCCACCCATCGCACATCCGGCTCCGGGCGGGCGCGAGTCGCGACGGCAAGTTGAAGGCCATGGACTTCACCGCCGACTTCAACACCGGCGCCTACTCTTCCTGGGGGCCGACGGTGGCGGCGCGCGTGCCGGTCCACGCTTCGGGGCCCTACCACGTCCCTCACTATCGCGCCCTGACCCGGGCGGTGCACACTCATCTGGTGCCGGCCGGGGCTTTCCGGGGCTTTGGTGTCCCGCAAACCGCGATCGCGCAGGAACAGCTTTACGACGACCTCGCTGACCAGCTCGAGATCGACCGCCTCGAATTTCGAATCATGAATGCGCTGGACGACGAGACGCCCACGGTCACCGGCCAGGTCCTCGGCGAAGGAGTGGGAATTCGCGCCTGCTTTGAAGCACTGCGGCCCCGGTGGACAGCGGCGCGCGCCGAAGCTGCGGCCTTCAACGCCGCGCCCAGCGGCCCGGTTCGGCGGGGCGTGGGCGTCGCCGGCATGTGGTACGGGTGCGGCAACACTTCGCTGCCCAACCCTTCCACCATTCGCGTCGGATTAAAAGCAGACGGCCGCATCGCACTCCACCAGGGCGCGGTGGATATCGGACAGGGCTCCAACACGATCGTCACCCAGATTTGCGCCGACGCACTCGGCGCTCCCATAGATCGTTTCGATCTGGTCTCCGGCGATACGTCGATCACCCCCGACTGCGGCAAGACGTCTGCGTCGCGCCAGACTTTTGTCACCGGCAAAGCTGCACAGATGGCTGCCACGGAACTGCGCCGCGCCATCCTGCGCCTGGCCGATGCCGGTGAACATGCGGCCATCCGCTTCAATGACGGCGTTGTCACAGTTGAAGAAGATGATGAGCGCAGCATCAGCCTGCGCGACCTGCCGCTGGATAAGCACGGCTACGTGCTGACCAGCGAAGCCACTTTCGATCCGCCCACCAGCCCGCTGGACGAAAACGGCCAGGGCACTCCGTATGCTGTGTTTGGCTTCGGTGCCCACCTGGCGGAGATTGCGGTTGATACTGAACTGGGCACGGTCCGAGTGCTGAAGATCATGGCGGCGCACGATGTCGGCCGGGCCATCAATCCAACCCTCATCGAGGGACAAATTGAAGGTGGAGCTGCCCAAGGCTTGGGGATGGCCCTGATGGAGGAATTTTTCCCGGGCAAAGGCGAGAACCTTCATGACTACCTGATTCCGTCCGCCGGCGACATGCCGCCGGTCGAGTCGATTCTCATCGAAGACCCATCGCCCATCGGCCCGTTCGGCGCCAAGGGGATCGGCGAGCAGGCGGTGATTCCTACCGCTCCCGCGATTCTCAACGCCCTTCACGACGCCATCGGCGTGCGCATTCGCAAACTGCCGGCAACACCCGACCGGATCCGCGCAGCGATGGTAGCGCCGGCGTCCCGCCGGCCCGATGGGCGGGCAGGATGCCCGCCAGCTGGAGTACGCACAAACTTATGAAGATCACTACGATTGACGAGTTCTTGAAATACAAAGTCGTGCCGGAACACAAGCCCATCGTAGCTCTGCTGCGAAAAATGATGCGCGAGCACGCTCCCGAGGCGAAAGAACAAATCAGTTACGGCATACTCATGTGGAAGCGAAAACGCGGGCTGGCGGTAATCAGTCCGACAAAGAAAGACATCACCTTTGCGTTCTCGCGCGGCGCGAAGTTTGAAGATAAATTCGATCTGCTGCGGGGTGTGGGGAGAGTATCGAAGCACGTCAAGATCAAGGATGTAGCGAGCGCGCCGAAAGCAGCGCTCCAGTATTACATCAGGCAAGCTGTGCAGCTCGATGCACAATAGACTTTCGGGCTCGCGGATTAATCGTGCTGCCTCACCCTGGATCCTTCGGGACTGAAGTCCTTCAGGATGACGCCGGGAGTCTTGATTACGCAAGAGCCAATTGCCTTTCTGGATCATGGACACCGCTGAAAAATCGACTGGCGCCATCCGCTGCGATGCCTGCCCGGTGCTCTGCTACATCAATCCGGGAAGAACAGGCGCGTGCGATCGCTACGCCAACGACAACGGACAGTTAGTCCGCATCGACCCTCATGTTGTGCTCGATCGCGCCGTGTCGCGCGGCGATTCTGTGGTTCCGTTCCTCGATCGCGATCGCGAATGGGATGGCAGCATCGTGACTGGCCCGGAGAATTTCGTCACCGCCATTGGCGCTGGCACCACTTATCCCGACTACAAGCCCGCGCCCTTCATCATTTCATCCATTGTGCGGGGCGTGGACATGGTCACGGTGGTCACCGAAGGGATATTCAGCTACTGCGGCGTCAAAGTGAAGATCGACACCGACCGCCATCTGGGACCGGAAACAAATCTGGTGCGGGCCCAGGGAGAACCGGTCGGACACGTCACCACCAGCGAATATGGTTCGCAAATGCTTTCGCTCGGCGGTGTACGCCACCTGACTGGCGGCAGCCGCAAGGAAGGCACGGTGACCTGCGAAACCCTGCTGAACCTGTGCGATCGCAAGCCGGTGGAACTCGCCATCGATGACGGTGCCACTGTGGTCGTGCAGGCGGGCAAGCCGCCGGTAGTGGGCGGCGTGCAGGAAGAGCGCATGCGTGTGGGCTGCGGTTCGGCCACCATCGGGATGTTCGCCAAACAGTGGTTGGGCAAAGTTGATGAGGTGGTGGTGGTCGATGACCACATCACCGGCGTGCTGTCGGAGCACCAGGCAGGAAAATTGTTGGGTGTTCCCCCAACGGGTATCAAGATGAAGGGCCACCGTTCCACTCCCGGCCGCTACTTCCGCGTGGCCGAGCCGGGCACCGCGTGGGGCGGCACCAACATCGCCGATCCTCTTTCGATTCTTCAGAATTTCAATCCCAAATTTGCCTGGCCGAAACTGCGATTGCTGATGGTAAGCACCACGGGTGAGCACTACGCCTACTTCGAACTGGATGAAGCGCTGCGGCCCGTGGAAAAAGAATTGCCCGCTTCGCTCGGCGAATCAGTGGCCCGCATCAAGGAGAATTGCGAGCCCGCGCTCTGCACCGTCCTCTTCATGGGAGGCGCTGGAGGATCGCTGCGGGCGGGCGTCACCGAAAATCCAGTGCGGCTTACCCACTCCGTGCGCGACGCCCTGACCCGCGTCACCTGCGGTGGCGCGCCAGTTTACGTCTGGCCCGGCGGCGGCATCACATTCATGGTCGATGTCAGCCGCATGCCGGAGCACGCGTTCGGCTATGTGCCGACGCCAGCGCTGGTTGCGCCGATCGAGTTCACTTTAAAAATCACGGACTATGCCGCCCTGGGCGGCTACATGGACCACGTTCGCTCGCTCGATTCCATCATGGACGAAAAAGGCCGCCGCCGGGTGTCAGCCAATCCAGAAAACCCCTGGCCGCTGGCGCCGGGAAAATCGTCGCGGTCCGGCTCGAGGTCGGATCAATGAACACGCGGGCGCAAATTAGATTGCTGGAGGACGGCCGCCGCCTCCATCTTCACGATGGCCCCATCGACCTGATCATCGAAGCTTTCGGCGAGGCTGATGAGGTCAAAGCTGCCTATCATGCGGCGGCAGCAGCGCTTTGTCACCGTGCTCGACGAACTCTGCGATGAACTCACGTTTTTGCGGCAGGCTGCGCACATACGACAGCCCGCTCCCCTCCGGAGTGATCGCGAGACGCATGGCGGCGGCGGTTGCGCCCTACTGCGAGCAGACGTTCATCACGCCGATGGCGGCAGTGGCAGGCGCAGTCGCGGAAGAAATCCTGCACGCCATGACGGCGGCCGCCGAGCTCTCGCGGGCTTACGTAAACAACGGAGGAGACATCGCGCTGCATCTCGCGCCGGGAGAGCATTTTGTCGCTGGCATGGTCGAGCGGCCGGATCGTCCATCACTTTTCGGAACCGTAACGCTCGACTCGGCGCAACCCGCGCGCGGCATTGCCACCAGCGGCTGGCGTGGCCGCAGCTTCTCGCTGGGCATCGCCGATGCGGTCACCGTGCTGGCCGACCGCGCGGCCATGGCGGACGCCGCCGCAACCATCATTGCCAACGCGGTGGACCTGCCGGGACATCCCAGCATTGTCCGCGTGCCCGCTCGCACGCTCGCACCCGATAGCGACTTGTGCGACCGCCTTGTGACGCAAGAGGTTGGCGAACTTTCCTCCTCAGAGATCGCGGCCGCACTCGATGCCGGCAAGGTCGTCGCCTGCTCGCTCCTTGCCCGCGGACTTATACGCTCGGCAGCACTCCATCTGCGCGGAGATACTCGGCTCATAGAATTAGACTTGGAATCGACAATCATTGCTCTGCCAGAAAGCAGGACCCTCATTCATGCCTGAGGTCCAGGTTCGCAAGAAGTTGACGGCGGTCGAAGAAATTTTCCACGAAGGCGGCCCCGTCTCGTCCCGCCCGCTGCGCCGTGCCGCCGCGCTGGCGGTCATCCGCAATCCCTTTGCCGGCGGCTACGTAAAAGAGATCGCCGGTTTCATGGACGACCTCAAACCGCTCGGCCTGGAGATGGCGCGCTCCCTGGTGAAAGCGCTCGGCGGAGACCCGAAAGTTGTCGAGGGATACGGCAAGGGAGCCATCATCGGCTCGGCCGGCGAACTCGAGCACGGCGCTCTGTGGCACGTGCCGGGCGGCTATGCCATGCGCGAAATTTTGGGCGACGCCAAAGCCATCGTGTCGTCCACCAAGAAAGTTGGCGGCCCCGGCACCCGGCTCGATGTGCCCATCACCCATATCAATGCTTCTTACGTAAGAAGCCATTTCGATGCCATGGAAGTCGGCCTGGCCGATTCCCCACGCGCCGACGAAATTCTTCTCGCCCTGGTGATGACGACCGGGCCGCGCGTTCATGCCCGCGTCGGCGGCCTCAAGGCTGCGGAGATCAAAGGAGAGGACGGATTGCGCTGATGGCCGAAAAAATGAAAGCCAGTATCCGCAAGATCGCCACGTTTCTGGAAGAGACGCGGACAGAGATGGGGCGGGTGGTTGATCCTCCAACTCGGCGCGCCGCGGCCGTCGCGGTAATTGAGAACCCCTGCGCGGGAAAATACGTCGAAGACTTGTCCGAACTGATGATGATCGGCGAGGAACTGGGGGAACTGCTCACCCTGCGCGCCGTCGCCGCCCTGGGCATTCCGGCGACCAGCGTCGAAAGCTACGGGAAGGCAGCCGCTGTAGGCGAAAACGGCGAACTGGAACACGCTGCCGCTATTCTCCATCCCAAGCTGGGCGCGCCGGTTCGCAAGGTCCTCGGCAAAGGCGCCGCGCTCATCCCGTCTTCGAAGAAGCGAGGCGGACTTGGCATTGGTCTCGACATTCCCCTGGGCCACAAAGATGCAGCTTTCGTCCGCAGCCACTTCGATGGCATGGAAGTTCGAATCAACGACGCTCCCCGGGCCAACGAAATCATGGTTGCTGTGGCGGTGACGGACAGCGGCAGACCGCTGCCACGCGTGGGCGGTCTGACAAAAGCCGAGATCAAGGGCGAAGACGGCCTGCGGTAGCCACAAAAATCACGTGGGGACAGCCGCCCTCGGCTGTCCAGTCGAGCGCAGCTCGACCTTGTTTTCCTGGCCAAAGAAGTGCGGAGCTTCGCTCCGCCGGACAGCCGAGGGCGGCTGTCCCCACGTAGTTTGTAGCGTGGCATCCCTTCGACTTTGCTCAGGGCAGGCTTTTCCGGCTGTCCCGAGGGCATCCTGCCCTCGGCGCGGCGGGCGGGACGCCCACCGGACAGCCGCCCGGACGGCGGCGCTACAAAACCCCGCGTAGAATACTTCTGGCCATCGCCGCAGGGGTCACAGATGATCGTTCGCCGCACCGTCCTTTTTATTCTGACATTCCAACTTCTCTTTTCCTCATTTCTCGCTTCTCAGACCCACAAAGAAAAGGCCGACCTGCTCGTCACCGGCGGCACCGTCGTTACTATGGACGGCTCCCGCCGCATCATCGACGATGGTGCGCTAGTGGTTAAAGGTGACGCAATCATCGCCGTCGGCACCCGTGCAGAGCTCGAAGCCAGATACGCCGCCACGCAAACGATTGACGCCAAAGGCAAGCTGGTCCTGCCCGGCTTCATCAACGGCCACACGCACGTCCCCATGACCCTGTTCCGCGGTCTGCACGATGACGTCACGCTCAACGACTGGCTGTACAAATATATTTTCCCGGCGGAAGCTAAGAACGTGAACGAGGAGTTTGTCCGCTGGGGCACCCGACTGGCCGCGGCGGAACAGATACGCGGAGGCGTCACCACTTTCGCCGACATGTATTACTTCGAAGATGCCGTGGCGGAAGAAACCAAGGCCGCCGGGATGCGCGGCGTGCTGGGCGAAACTTTCATCGACTTTCCCGCGCCTGACAACAAAAGTGAAGCGGAAATGCTCGCCTACACTGAGAGGTTCCTGAAGAAATGGCAGGGCGATCCGCTTATTCATGCTGCGGTCGCACCGCATTCTATCTATACCTGCTCGCAGAAGACGCTCCAGGATGCAGCGGCACTGGCGCGGAAATATCATGCGCCCATTCTGATTCACACTTCCGAAATGAAGAAAGAGTGGGAAGACAGCATGAAGAACAACGGCATGTCGCCGGTGCAGTATCTGGACAAGATCGGCCTGCTCGGCCCAGACGTGGTATCCGCGCACTGCATTTTCGTGGACGCGGCCGATGAGAAAACGCTGGCGCAAAAACAGGTGGGCTGCGTGCATAACCCTTCCAGCAACATGATGATTGCCAGCGGCGTTTCGCCTGTCGCCGAGATGCGGGCCGCTGGAGTGGCCGTCGGACTGGGCACTGACGGTCCGGCCGGAAGCAACAACGATCTTGATCTTATGGAAGAAATGGACCTGGCGGCGAAGCTCGCGAAGATTACAAAGATGGATCCGCTGGCGCTGAACGCGAAGGCAGTGGTCGAAATGGCCACCATCGATGGCGCGCGGGCGCTCCACATGGAAAAAGAAATCGGCTCACTGGAGGCGGGAAAGAAGGCCGACTTCATACTTATCAGCCTGGACGAACCCCACGCCGTACCCATGTATGACATCTACGCGCAACTGGCTTACGCGCTCAAAGGCAGCGACGTCGAAACAGTGGTCATCGGCGGGCGGGTGGTGATGCGCGATGGCAAACTGCTCACCGTGAATGAACAAGCAGCCATCGCGAAGGCACGCCAATATAAGAAGACTATTGCCGCATCTCTGGGCACGCCATGAAGGCAGGCAAGTTCCTGCTCGACAACACACCAGGAAGATCCGACTGAATCCGCGCCCAGATCAATGCAGCGAAATGTTTACTGCTTCACAATCTCAGCAGCCGATGTTGCCGGCGGAGTGTTGCGGCTGCGATGCGTGCTGATGACGCCGTCCACGATCATCATGCCAATACCCGGCAGGTCGCCGCGCTGAATGCTCTCGAGCACGGTCTTTCCCGCCGAATGCTGGGCTTTGTCGATCATCGCGAAGGTGGCGGGCCGGCCTGGGGCAATCAGACCGCAGTCCAGCTTTCGGATTTTCGCCGTGTTGCCGGTGGCAAAACAGACTGCAATCTCGGCTGGTATCTCTCCCAGGGACGCCAGCATCGCAATCATGCGCAGGATGCCGAGCGGCTGCACTCCCGAACCCGCCGGCGAGTCCGTGCCCAGGATCACCCGGTCAAGCTGCTTCAACTCTCTCGCCGTACGCAGCGCGAGCAGCGCGGCGCGCTCGTTGCCGTTGTGGACAACTTCCAGCGCCCGCGTGGATTTCTCGCACAGAGTCACAATCTGATCATCGGGCAATGCGGTATGGCCGCCGTTGATGTGTCCGATGACATCGGCATCGGCCGCGAGGACGATGTCCTTGTCAATCAGGCTGGAACCAGGAATCGAGGGGCCGCCGGTGTGGATGGTGCTCTGAATCCCGAACTTGCGCGCCCAGCCGACCATCTGCCGGGCCGTGGCTCCGTCTTTCACGCTTCCCAGGCCGACCTCTCCCAGCATGGTGACGCCCGCCGCGGCCAGGTCTTTGAAATCTTCCTCGACCATGCCGTGCTCAATCACCGGCGCGCCGGCGTGGATCCTGACGCCCCCAGGTCGAAAGGCTGCAAACGCCCGCTGGGCAAAAATAGCCATGGCCTTCAGCCCCACCACATCTTTCGGGCGGCCGGGAGTGTGCACTTCGCCGGCGGAAATCATGCTCGTCACTCCGCCATGCAGGTAGCTGTCAATCCAGCCGATCTGGTTCTGGCGCGGCGTCCAATCACCGGCAACGGGATGCACGTGGCTGTCGATCAGCCCCGGAGCCAGGGTTGTGCCTTTGGCATCGATGACCAGGGTCGCGCCTTCGCAGTCGATATCTTTCCGCTTACCGACGGCGGTGATCCTGCCATCCACTGCCAAGACGGTATCGGCATCGAGGATCGGCCTCGTGAGTTCGCCGCTCAACAGCAGACCGATGTTACGGATCACCAGCCGGGCCTGGGCTTTGCTGCTTTTGACGGGCTCATCCTGGGCCATTGAAGCGCACCTCTAAGTCGAAGAGTTCAACCGTGCTGGTTTGCTTTGCGACCTTTGCGGCCTTTCTTTGCGTCCTTTGCGGTATAGCTTTTGACTTCGCCGGGAGTTGCCGAAAATCTTAAACCGCAAAGGTCGCAAAGAGAACCCGCAAAGAACGCAAGAAACTACCTGGATTCATCATTCGCAAACAATGTTATAAGCTTCTTTGGCCGTCCAGCCGACGACCGACGACTGCTCTTAAGGAACGCGTATGTTATCTCGCAACGTGGTTTTCTGGGAAGTCGATGCCCAGGCCGATTTCATGTTGCCGGGCGGCAAGCTCTATGTGCCGGGTGCCGAAAAATTGCTGCCCAACATTCGCCGCCTTACCGATGCCGCCCGCCAGGGCCGAGTCTTTCTGGTCTCGCACGGCTGTTATCACACTGAAAATGATCCGGAGTTCGCCATCTTTCCCCCGCATTGTGTCCAGGGCACTCCCGGCGCGAACCTGGTTCCTGAAGCGCTGACCGAAAAAGTCGTGACGGTCCCCAACGAGGCGGCGGCTTCCCTGCCCCCTGACCTTTCGCGCTACCAGCAAATCCTGCTGGAGAAGCAGACCCTCAACATCTTCGAGAGCCGCCACGCCGACGAACTGGTTGAGCGCCTCGGTCCCAACGTCGAATTCGTCGTGTTCGGCGTGGTCACGGAGTTCTGCGTACGCTTCGCCGCTAAGGGCCTGCTCGAGCGCCGACGCCGTGTCTCGGTCGTTCGGGACGCGATCGAAACCCTGAATTCCGAAGATGGGAAACGGGCCGTTGCGGAACTGCAGGCTCTCGGAGCCACATTCATCACCACCGACCAGGCGCTGGCACTGCTGGACGCGGCAGGCTGACTAACTGCTGCTGTGGTCAAGCCGCTGGCATCATGGCAGTTGCGGTTGACACTTGATGGCGAATGGCAGTATCGTTCTGCGCACCAGATTTTAGGATGAGATCGAAATTCCAGCTGATCAGTTGTCCGCGACGACAACAAGAGCCAATCAACCTCGAAGTTTTGTAAAACCGGGCACAAAAGTCTTGAATGTGGACTTGGTGTGCGGGTATCGTCGCGTGGTCAATGGGGATCTGGATTTCGTGGGGAAAGCCGTGTCCCAATCGCCACTCGATCAGGGACCGCATGGGGGATTTTTGATGCTGACCAAGAAGGCGCTGCTGGTAGTTTTCTGTTCGCTGGTATTTCCCATCTGCCCACTCCTGTATGGCCAAGCCACCGGAGCTTTTCCGGGACGGTTACGGACAAGACCGGGTCGGTAGTAACCGGGGCGATGTAAAGGCTACCGCACAGGCGACGGGTGTCGTTCGCGAATCGAAAACCGACGACACCGGACACTACCTCATGCCCTTGCTGCCCATCGGCGACTACACGATTCGCGTTGACTCCCCGGGCTTTGGACCGGCGGAACAGACAGGACGTGCGGCTGCAAGTGGATGAGCACCGCGAACTGGATTTCACCCTGACGCCCGGCCTCGGTCACATCCAGCCGTGGAAGTAAGCGCGACCGAAGTAGCGGTGCAGACCGCGAACCCAACCCTGGGCCAGGTCATCACCTCCCAGCAAGTCGCCGAATCTCCCCTTGAATGGCCGCGACTTCGTGCAGCTGGCGACGCTTACGCCCGGCACGTAACCCAGGAAACCAACCCTAATAGCTTCTTCAATGGCGGGCCCAGCAGCGAGGTTTCGACCCGCGGGTCTTATTCCCTTTCGGTGGGCGGATCGCGCGCCCAGAGCACGGACTGGCTGCTCGATGGCAACGACAACAACGAACTTACCGCCGGCGGCATCTCGATTCTGCCTTCGATCGACGCCATCCAGGAATTCAAGGTTCTGACCTACAACTACTCGGCGGAATACGGAACGCGCGCGGGTCCGACCGTGCTGGTGACCACGAAATCAGGGTCGAACCAGTTTCACGGGTCGGTGTTCGAATTCTTCCGCAACACTTCGCTCGACGCGCGCAGCTATTTCGCTTCGAGCAGGGAAAAATTCAACCTGAATCAGTTCGGCTGGCGCGCTGGGCGGTCCCATCAAGAAAGACAAGACTTTTTTCTTCGTCGACTACCAGGCCCGGCGGCAGCGCAAGGGAATCGCATTTAACGGCTTTGTGCCGACCGCCGCAATGCGGACCGGCGATTTCTCCTCCGATCTCTATGGCGTTCCCCTGCCCTCGGAACCCAGGTGCTGATTCAACCCTTACAGCATCGTCGGACCCAACGGCCGCGATCCCTTCAAGTGCGACGGCGCGGGAAATCCCGTACCGGTCGCCGCGACGGAACCCAGGCCCCGGGAACACCTTGCAACAAGATTCCTGCAGGCCTGATCGACCCGATCACCCACAGATCATGCTGAGCCCCAGGTTTTACCCCTGCCCACTCCGGCATCACCCGGCTCGGGCTTCAACTTTTCCAATGTGCCGGTGCGAAAACTGGACGAAGGGAATTCGACGTCCGCCTGGATCACAACTTCTCCAGCAAGGACACGATCTTTGCCCGCTTCAGCTACGATCAGGCGACCAACTTCGTTCCCGGCGGCTCGCCCGGATTTGCCGAGCCCAGCGCTTTCGCCAGCACGCAAAACATCACCAACCACGGGCGCAACGTGGCGATCTCGGAAACCCACATCTTCTCCGATCGCACCATCAACCAGTTCAGCGGCGGCTACAACCGCATTTTCAACCACATCCTGTCTTTGGCGACCGCTCCTGCGAAGCCGCGAAGCTCGGGATTCCCGGCGCCAATCTGGACAGCAGCTGCTTTCCCGGCGCCCCGCCGGGACTGTCGCAGTCCACGACGGACTGCGTCAGTTGCGGCATGACCACGACCAGCTCGGTGGTCCTACTGGGCTCTGGGTGATCGCGGCTTCGCGCCCTTCCAGGGCGGAACCAACGTCTTCACCATCTCCGACTCGCTCGACATGATTCGCGGCAAGCACAACATCCGCGTCGGCGGCCAGATTCGCGCCCAGCAGATGAACGTGCTCACCAACGCCTTCCAGGATGGCTTCTTCGTCTTCACCAATTGTGGACTCGGCGATCCCACTTCCGGGGACGGTGGCAACGCGCCGACTTCCTCCTCGGCCTGAACAGTCTGGCGATCCACGATCAGACATTCAAGGGCGCCACCACCGGACGCCGCTGGAAACTGTTCCGGCCCTATGTCCAGGATGATTGGCGGGTGACCCCCAACTTGACGTTGAACCTTGGACTTGGCTTGGGCTTTAGTCACCCCGATCACCGAGGCCCAGAATCGCCAGGCGAACTTTGATTTCGACAGCAACTTGCGGCACGCCTCCGGGCTGCAACTACTTGATCCCGGGCGTGAACTCAGACGGGCGCGTGGGCATTGAGATGGACAAGACTGCCCTCGAGCCGCGCATCGGTCTGGCCTGGAAGCCGTTGGGCAGCCAGAACACCGCCGTCCGGGCAGGCTATGCCATCTTCCACGATTCCTCGTGGAACCAGGGCGCCCAGGGCTTGTGGGAGAACCCACCGTTCTTCGCGGAAAGCGGCCAGTTTGCTTTCACCGTCGGAGGCTGCGCCGCTCCTACGGCAGCATGCGCAGGGTTCGTGGGGTCGTTCGACTTCGGCTTGAACGTGTCGAAGGATTTCCGATCTTCACCCAGCAGCCGGACCCGGCCACATTCGCCGGAACCATTCAGTCGCAGAATCTGGACTTCAAACAAGGCAGAGTCCAGCAGTTCAATCTCAACGTCGAGCAGCCAACTGCCGGGCAGTGTGGTGGTGACCGTGGGATACGCAGGTTCGCGCAGTCATCACATTCTGGTGGACGGCATTGAACCTGAACGTGTCTTCGCCCACCGCATGCGGTGTCCGTCGCCCCTCGGCTACACCTCTGGGATGCGGAGTTCCCAGCGGCTCCCTTCGGCCCGTTCACTACGATCGCCAATATCAACGACACAGGGCGATGCTCGTTACGATTCTCTCCAGGTCAAGGCCGAAACCAAGAGCGTTCGCATGGTCTCTACGCTCCTGCTGGGGTACACCTACGCCCGCAACTTCGACTGCGGATTCACCGACGGCCTCGGTTCCAGCCGGGCGCAACCTACTTGCCCCTTGCCGGGAACGACGAGAGCAGACTGGGGTCTTGTCGCAGATCCAGCTCAATCACAATTTCACCGCCAGCGTGATCTATGATCTGCCATTCGGCAAAGGCAAGCGGTTCGGCAGCAACTGGGCGGCGGCTGTCAACGCGATCCTGGGAAACTGGCAAGTCAACGTGATCGAAAAGATCACCTCCGGATTCCCGGTTTTCATTGATCGACAGCACAACGAGTTCGGGAGTGAACCATGACGAACAACGGGAACAACTCAACCGTCCCGAACCAGATCTGCGATCCCAAGCCTGACAATCCAACACTTAAGCAAGTGGTTCAACACTCAATGCTTTGTATCGCGCCAGTCGGGAGAACTGGGAAATGCTTCCCGCGCGCCTCTCTACGGGCCGGACTTCGTGAACACCGATTTCTCGATCATCAAGCACTTCCCCTTATCGTTCCGAGAGGGTAGGACATAGATTTCCGGGCAGAGTTCTTCAATCTGTTCAACCATCCGCAGTTCGGATTACCCGGCGGGGATGCCGGACATCCGCTCAGTACGTTTCGGGGACGATTACCAGCACGGTCAACAATCCGCGCCTGATTCAGTTTGCCCTCAAGCTTCGTTTCTAGAGGCTTGCGGAACATTGCACTTCGAGCAGACTGAGCGATCTAAGGGCGCGGCTTAAAGCCGCGCCCTTTCTTTAAATCCGAGAGCGAACTAGGGAGGAACGATGACCTGCCGCAAAAACGACTGGTTCTCGCCTGCCTGCTTTCGTTGGCCTTGCGACCACCGCCGCGGCCCAGAAAATCAAAGTCATCGTCGATCAGGACGCCCGCGGCCCTGGCACCAGCGACCAGCAGGCCCTCCTGGTTTTCCTGCAGTCGGACAAGTTTGAAGTCCTCGGCATCACCACGGTCAGCGGCGACCAGTGGGTAAAGGAAGAAACCCAGCACACGCTGCGCATGCTGGAGATCGCCCAGCGCACCGACGTTCCGGTGATTCAGGGCGCCGAATTCCCTCTCCTTAACTCCAAGGAAGAAACCGAACGCTGGGAAGCGCTGTACGGCAAGCTGGAATACAAGGGCTGCTGGACTGACCGCTTCGAAGCCAACCGCTCCACCATCTACGACGAACCTTACCACGCCCCGGACGTCGTTCCTCCGATGAAGGAAGGCGCGCCGCACATTCAGGCCGCTCCCGGCACCGCGGCGGAATTCATCGTGAAGATGGTGCACAAATATCCCGGTGAAGTGGTCCTGTGGGCAGGCGGGCCGCTGACCAATTTTGCCCTGGCGCTGAAGCTCGATCCCTCCGTGGCTACGCTGGCAAAAGAATTTGTCATGATGGGCGGCGGATTGTACGCCGACAAGGGCGCCATCGATCCCGGCGCCATCGACGCTCGCCGCGAATTCAACTGGTGGTTCGACCCCGAGGCCACGCGCATCGTCCTGCGCGCCCCCTGGAAAAAAGTCACGATCACTCCGATCGATATCTCGGTCAAGACCCGCTTTACCACGGAGATGAAAGCCACCATCGCCAGGGCCGGCACTCCGGTCACACAGTATCTCGACAAGTATTCGCTGCCCGGCTACATGTGGGACGAAATCGCCGGCGCCGCCTTGATCGATCCATCCATCATCACCGGCCAGAAGCAGCTCTACATGGACATCGACGTTGATCACGGGGCCAGCTATGGCAAGACCCTCTTCTGGGATTCCAAGGCGCAGGTGCCGCCCTACCTGCGCCTGGCCAATGTGCAATTCGACATTGACGCGGAAAAGTTCTACAAGCTCTACATCCAATTGATGACCCGGCCTCCCCGACCATGATGAAACCTGGCAGGCTTTTCCTCGCAATCACGTGCTTGCTGCTGGCGAGTTCCCTGGCTTGGGGCCAGCAGCGGCGCAAAGTGATCATCAATCAGGACGGTTCCGGACCCGGCGGCAGCAACATGCAGACCATCGCATTGCTGGTTCAATCACCCGCAAGTCGAGGTCCTGGGAATCACGGTAGTCAGCGGAAACCAGTGGCGCGACGAGGAAGTGGCACACACCCTGCGCCTGCTCGAAATCATGGGCCGCACCGACATTCCGGTTGTGCCCGGGGCAGTTTTTCCACTGGTGCGGCGGCGTGAAGAAACTCAAATGTGGCAACAGCGCTTCGGCAAAGTGGCTTTTGCCGGCGCATGGGATGACAGGTGGTGGCATGAGCCCTTCGTCGTCCCCCCGCTGCCGGAAGGCCAGCCCACAACCAAAGCCGCCGGCGAGGACGCTGCTCATTTCCTGATTCGCAAGGTGCGCCAATATCCCGCACGAGGTCACGATCTACGAGGGCGGCCCCATGACCAATCTGGCCCTCGCCATTTCGATCGATCCCGAGTTCCCGGAACTGGCGCAGCAACTCGTCTTCATGGGAGGAAGTCTGGGTCCGCAGACCGACGACCCCGAATTCGTAAACAATCCCCGCCACGAATTTAATTTCTGGTTCGATCCCGAGGCGGCCCAGATCGTGCTCCGCGCTCCGTGGAAGAAGATCGTTTGCACCCCAACCGACATTTCCATCAAGACGCGCCTCACCCCCGCCATGATCAAGCAAATCGACGCCAGCGGGACCCCTCTGGCACATTACGTCGCCAGCTACTTCCGGACGGGCCAGGGTGGCGAGTACATGTGGGACGAGCTTGCCGCCGCTGCCTGGATTGATCCGTCGCTGATCACCAAACGTGAGACGCGCTACATGGCCGTGGACCTCGACCGCGGCGCGGGATACGGCAACACCCTGACCTGGACGGAGAAAGACAAGCCGAAAGTTGCCGCGCAGCCGGTTGAAGTCCAGGTTGATCTGGACACGGAAAAGTTTTACCGGATGTTCGTGGGCCTGATGAGCGCGCCCTCGCCCGCTCGCTGAGAAGCATTTAACCGCGAAGGACGCAAAGAATTTCTTTGCGCACTTTGCGGTTCTCTTTGCGTCCTTTGCGGTTAAATGCTCTTATTCCGGCGGCGAGCCCGGTCCTCGCAACCTATACACAAACTGCCGGCTTTCCCGCCGCTCGCGCTCGACTGCCTCGTCTTTCTTTTTCGATATCTGGTTATAGAGTTGAAGTTCCTGTTCAGCCCTGGCTTTCTCTCCCGTCCGCTTGTAAGCCTGCGCCAACCGGTAATGCGCTTCCTCAAGTTCGGGATTGACCTTGATCGCTTCCTGGTAGCTCAAAACTGCCCGCGGAAAATCTCCGCGCTCTGAATACAGCACACCCAATTGCAGATACCCAATCCCAAGCCTGGAATCGAGGGCAACAGACTTCTTTAACAGAGACTCAACTTGCGCCAGAGCTTGCGGCGTCATCCGGGCCCTTGCGCCGCTTCCAGAGATTGACCGCGTAGTAGTAGTTGGCCAGGGCATTCGCAGGCTGAAGCTTCGCAAATCGCGCCAGGCGCTCGGTGGAACACTCTGACTGCGTGGTTTCGACACTCTGTATCTTGCCTAAGAACAGGTAGGCCTTCGGAGTCGCCGGGATTCAGGTCCGAGGCCTCGCAGAGCCGCTGCGCGGCCTGGTCGTACGAACCATTGCTGTACCATGCCACTCCCAGCGCGACCAGCATCCGGGCGGAGTGCGGGAACAAACGGTTGCCCTTGTTGAATACTTCGATGGCAGGCTCGACCGCGCGATGCAGCAGCAGCTCAGATCCCCAATCGAAGAAGTAGGGTTCGCTGGGATCAAGTTCCGCCGCCCGCTGGTATTGCCGTACGGCCTCAAGCGGATTACCCGATTTCTCTTCGATGTCGCCGAGCAAGTGATGCAGTTCGGCCTCATTTTTCTGCCCGGGCTTCTCCTGCGCAGTCAGCAACGCCTGCGCATTTGTGCGCGCGCGCTGGTATTGACCGGCGTCTGCATAGGCCAGCGCCAGCAGGTAGGCGTTTTCGTAATTCTCCGGCTTGAGCTGCGAAGCCCGTTCCAGATAAGTCAGGGCTTGCGAAGCCTTTCCGCTGGCTACCAGCGATTTTCCCAGGCGGTAATTGGCGTCGAAATTTCCCGGCTCGCGATCGGCCGTCGCGCGCAGAGAGCTTTCATCCGTGTCAGCCGCTGACGGCGGCAGAGCGCCGGACGGTTGCTTGCTCCCCGAAACGCTGAGAGAAGCGATGTCCCTGGCCAGCGATTCTTTGGTTCGCACCACTGCATTGGAACCGTGCCCGCCAAGATTGGTGCCGTCAGTGACGCCGGCCACGGTGAATTGAGGTTCATCGAAAAACTCCGGCGCTCCCCCTGCCTCCAGCGTCAGGTCGAGTTGCTTCGCTTCCTTCGGCCCAAGAACACAGGGGCCGAAGGTGGACTGGCCGAATCCCTGCGCCTCCACGCGCAACATATAGACGCCTTCGCGAAGCTCCGAAAAGCGGTAGTTTCCCGCTGCGTCGGAGTGGGCGGAGACTGTCTCGGCGCCGTCCTTTAGCTGAAGATATACGGTTGCTCCAGCCACCGGGCGGGCCTTCGAATCCCGCACGGCTCCCTGCAAGGTCGCCGAGGCAGCGGAACTCTGGGCCTGGATCATTGCCGGCATGAGCATCGCGATTACGGCCAGGACGCCGCCGGCGATGCGGCTTGCGGGAATAAATCCAGATTGCTGTACGGTAATGCGGAGACGGCGCATAGGGAAAACAATCGGAAAGACCACAATCGAATCATTCGCGCGCGCCAACAATTCTATTCGCTGGAATGGTCATCCGCAATCCACGCAGCGTTTCATGGGCTGAACACCCGGTTCGCCACGACGCCATGCCCTTGCCCCTGACAGCGCTTCCTGACGCGGGGTACAATGCTTGTTCTTCCCGGCTGGGTCGTTGGAACAATCGGTGCAGTCTTCCAGCAAATCCTGCTAACGCAAGATCAAAAACACCGAGGGGGTGCGCCATGAAGCCACGAAGCTTCGCTGTCCCGCTGATCGCGCTTCTGATTCTGACCGCCGGGCTGCAGGCGCAAAAGATCAAAATCATCGTCGATCAGGACGCGCGCGGGCCGGCCACCACCGACATGCAATCCATCCTCATTTTTCTGCAGTCGGACAAGTTCGACGTGCTGGGGATCACCACCGTCAGCGGCGACCAGTGGGTGAGAGAAGAGACCCAGCGCACCCTGCGCCTCCTCGAAATCGCCGGCCGCACCGACGTTCCCGTCGTCCAGGGCGCCGAGTTCCCGCTCCTGAACTCCAAAGAGGAAACCGAGCGCTGGGAAGCGCTCTATGGCAAATTCCGCTACAAAGGGTGCTGGAGCGATTTTTCCAAACGGCCGGGGAATGTTCCGCCCGCATTTCGCGCTGGATATCATGATCCCGACGTGGTCCCGCCGCTGGTCGAGGGCGAGCCCCACACCAAGCCGCTGGACGAAACCGCCGCGCACTTTATCGTTCGCATGGTGCATCAGTATCCCGGCGAAGTGGTGATCTGGGCGGGAGGCCCGCTGACCAATATCGCGCTGGCTTTGCGGCTGGATCCCGAAGTGGCAACTTTGGCAAAAGAACTCGTCCTGATGGGCAGCGGCATGTACGCCAGCACGGGTGGAATCAACAGTATTGACGGCCGCCGGGAATTCAACTGGTGGTTCGATCCCGAGGCGGTGCGTATCGCGATGCGCGCGCCCTGGAAGAAAATCACCATCACGCCCATCGACATTTCGGTCAAGACCACGGTGAATCCAGCGGTCAAGGCGGCCATCGCCAAAGCGGACACGCCCGTGGCCCGCTATCTCACGGAATACTCCGTCGAAAGCTTCATGTGGGATGAGCTTTCCGCCGCAGCAATGATTGATCCTTCCATCGTCACCGGACAGAAAGAACTCTACGTGGACATCGACGTTGACCACGGCCCCAGCTACGGTGAGACCTTTGTTCTGGGAGCCGGGGACCGAACTCCCTCCTTATGAAAGAAAGGCGACGGTACAGTTCGATGTGAACACCGCAAAACTGTACGATCTCTACATCAGGTTGATGACCCAGCCCGCGCGCCAGGCGCATTAGTAATTCTTCTACGGAGAATACAAGATGGATTCGAGACCACTTTCGCGCGTGACCCGTCGTCAGTTCGTGACCACCTCAGCCGCAGTCGTGGCGGCAGGCAGCCTGTCTCCTCGCTTCGCTTCTGCCCTGGCCGCGCCTGCAACAGAACAGGAGCCGGCAGGCCAGAGAACTGAACGCGGCCCCTTCCGGGTGATCATCGATACCGACCCCGGGGTTGACGACGCGCTGGCTTTGCTGCTTGCCATGCGTTCTCCGGAGCTGAAGATTGAAGGCATTACTCCGGTGGCGGGAAACGTCCCGCTTGACCTGACGCTTCCCAATGCCCTGCGCATGGTCGAAATCGCGGGTCGCACGGACATTCCGGTGGCGGCCGGAGCCAAAGTGCCCCTGGTACGCCGTCTGGTGACGGCCGCCTACGCGCACGGTGAAAACGGACTTGGCGGCGCAGTTTTTCCCGAGCCGAAAACCAAACCCATCGCCCAGCCCGCGGCTGAATTTATTCGCGGCATCGTGCGTAAATATCCTGGCGAAGTTACATTGATCCCCATCGGCCCGCTGACCAACATCGCGACCGCGCTGAATCTCGACTCCGAGCTTGCCGCCATGGTGCGCGGGATCGTTCTGATGGGCGGGTCGCTGTCCGGCGGAAATATCACGCCCGCGGCTGAGTTCAACATTTACGTTGATCCCGAGGCGGCCCGCATTGTTTTTCAATCCGGCATTCCCATCACCATGGTCGGCCTCGATGCCACGCGCAAAACATCCCTTACCGAAGAACACGTGCGCACCCTCGAAGCGGCGCAGAATCCGGTCAGCCAGGCTGCCGCAAAAATCGGTCGCAATGCCATCAACCACAACCGCGAGCAGGGTTTTTTAGTGGGCCCGAATATGCACGATTCGCTCGCGGTCGCCGCATTTCTCGACCCTTCCATACTGAAGTTCAAAGACTACTACGTCGATGTAGAGACTACCGGCGAGCTCACCGCGGGTGAGACGCTCGGTTATAGTCCACGCGCCGGCGACCTGCGGCGCAAGCCGGAGATGGAAAAGCAGGCGGCAACCATGAATATGTCGATTCGCGGCTCGGCGCCGACTCTTGCCAGCACCCGAACCTCGCCGGTGTTGCGCGACAAGTTCGTACCCAACGCCAAGGTCGCGTTAGACGTGGATTCCGCAAAGTTTTTCAATCTGTTGATCGGACGCCTGTCCTCATCGGCGCCCGCGTAGGGGCGGGTGCCGGCCCTGAGCGAGGCCGTAAGGACGCACTATTCGCTCGGCCGAGAGACCCACCCTGTCTCTCCACAAAACGGAGAGACGAGGGTGGGGCACCCTTTATGTATTGTGGAATGGCATTGCACATTGCGAGGTGAAGAATGAAATTCGGCCGAATCTGGGTTGTCGCGGCGTTACTGCTGACTTGCCTCACTGCGTGGGGCCAGGGAAAACGCAAAATCATCATTGATCAGGACGCCGCCGGACCCGGCGGGACCGACCAGCAGTCCATCCTCCTGCTGATCCAGTCGCCGCAAACCGATGTCCTCGGCGTCACCGTCGTTACCGGCGACGCCTGGCTCAAATCGGAAGTCGCGCACACTCTGCGCATGCTCGAACTCATCGGTCGAACCGATATTCCGGTCGTGGCCGGCGCCGAATATCCGCTGGTCCGCCGAAAGGACGAAACCGAACTCTGGCAACAGCGCTACGGCTCCTTTACCTGGCTGGGCGCCTGGACTCCGCGGTTTTATCATCCGCCTGACCAACTGGGAGATATGCCCGAAGGCAAGCCCACCACCAAGGCGATCGACGAAGACGCGGCCCATTTTCTGCTGCGCATGGTCCACAAGTTTCCTCATGAGGTGACGATTTACGCCGGCGGCCCCATGACGAATCTCGCGCTGGCCATCTCCATCGATCCCGAATTCCCTCAACTGGCGAAGGAACTCGTCTTCATGGGCGCCAGTTTGAATCCGCAAACCACCGACCCGGAGTTCATCAACACTCCGCGGCATGAATTCAACATATGGTTCGATCCGGAAGCGGCACACATTGTGCTGCGCGCGCCCTGGAAAAAGATCGTCTGCACCCCGGTGGACATTTCAGTGAAGACGCGAATGACGCATGAACTGATCAATCGCATCAAGGCCGGCAACACGCCGTCGGCGCAGTACATCGGCAAATATGCCCGCCTGTTCGGCGAATACAATTATCTGTGGGACGAACTGGCGGCGGCGGCGTGGCTCGATCCCAGCCTGATTACAGAAAAAGAAACCCGCTACCTGGATGTGGACCTGGGACGCGGCGCCGGCTACGGCAACATGCTGACCTGGACCGATCACGACAAACCGAAAATCGATGTCCAGCCAGAAGAAGTGCAGGTCGATCTGGACACGGAAAAGTTTTACAAGATGTTTGTAGATCTGCTGACCGCACCCACCCCAAAGCCTTAACCATTGGAAATGGAGGCCGGGCGTCCCCGCCCGGCGGGACGGGCGGGACGCCCGTCCTCCATTCCTACTACTGCAATTGCTCGAGCGCCTTCTGCGCTTGCGCATGCTCCGGATGCTGCTTGAGCAAGTCGAGCAGCACGCTCCGCGCCTTGTCTGGCGTGCCTTCCAGCGCGTAAACGCGGGCCAGATTCATGTATGACTGATCGAAAGCGGGCGCCACCCGGATACACTCCTCGAAGCTGGCCACGGCCTGATCCCGCCGCCCAGTACGCAGGTAGAGCACGCCAAGGTTGTTCAACGCTTCGGGATAACCGGGACGAGACTTCAACGCCCGTTGCAGATATTCGTAGGCTCGGTCAGTGTCGTTGAGCTGCGCGAAGACCATCCCCAGGCTGTAGTTCGCCTCCGCATCCTGCGGACCGACTGCCACGGCGCGCTCCAGCGCCTTGCGGGCTTCGTCCCAATTCTTCTGCTGCCGGTAAGCGTTCCCCAGGTTCTCGAGCGCGATCAGATGATCGGGATTAAGTTTGAGCGCCTCCTGGAAGTATGGAATCGATTCGTCGGTGCGCCCTTCCCGTGTAGCCAGCAGGCCAAGATTGTTCCAGGCATTGGCCAGAGTGTCGGGATAGCTGGCCCGAAGCTTGATCGCGCGCTCGAAGCTTTCTCGCGCCTCGGCGCCTTTTTCCAGCTTCAAATAAACGCTTCCCAACCCATAGAGCGCCTCGGCGCTTTCCGGATCGTCGCGCAGGGCCAGGCGAAAAGACGCTTCGGCCTGCTCGATATATCCTCGCTGAAAATAAATCGAGCCGTAGTTGAGATAGTTGCGATGAAATTCCAAAGTATCGCTTACCCCTGGAAACGGCAGCGCTTTCGCCATTCTCTCCTCGGCGGTCTGGGGGATGCGCCGGAAATCCTGTTCCACCTGCTCCGGATTCACCGGCCCCTGATAAAGTTTGACGATCTCCCCGCTACCGCTGATCAGAAATGACGTGGGAAGACCCAGGTCGCGATGCCGGTCAAAAAGATAACGATAAAGAATGTTGTAGATGCCGGCGACATCGTCTGATCCCTGCAGGATGGGGAACGAAAAGTGGCCATCCCGAGCGAGTCTTCGAAGTTTCTCGCTTTCAGCGGGAACATCGAGATTCACCGTAAGGAGGTGATGACCCTGCGCTGTCCAACGTGTGTGCAGCTGCTTGAATACTTTCAGATCCTGCAGGCAAGTCGCCACCCCTGCGACCCAGAAATTCAGCAGGATCGCCTTGCCACCCAGCGCGGCCAGCGTGCGTACGCCACCATTCAAGTCCGGAAGAGAAAAATCCGGCGCAGCCACGGGCGCGAGCAGCCAGGTCTCAACCACCTCAGGGAACTCTTCGGACTCTACGGACCCGGCGTTCTGGAAGGGCGTGGCTTCAGCCCCGCTGGCCTTGTGGAAGGGCACGGCTTCAGCCGTGCCGCCCAGAGCCACCGGGGTCGGGGGCTTTAGCCCCTGAGGGTTCGCTTTGAAAGCCTCCAATCGAGATGGCGCCGAACCTTCATCGACCCACACCCTGTGGTTGAGCGGAAGGTCGCGAAGTTCCTGCACCAATCCACTGGGCCAGCGGATCGACGCCCGCACCGGGGCCTTGGCTTCTCCCAGTCCGAAGAACACTTCCTTGCTGTGCTGGGAAAGAAATCCCGACCCGGCCTGCAGCATGCGGGTCTGCCGCCCCGATGCGCGTTTCCACCGTGATCGCCGCGCCGATCGCGTCACGATTGCTCCTGCCACCGCGCAGACGGAATGCGATCGACGGGGCCAGGTCTTTCATCACGTTCCGCAAGATCCTCAACTGCGGGCCGTTGCGATTCTTCAGGAAGACTTCCAACCGTCCGTCATGATCGAAATCGGCGAGCGCGAACGCACGGCCATCCTCAAGAAAGTCCAGGCCGACGGCGCCCGAAACGTCAGAAAATGTTCCATCCCGGTTGTTCGCGTAGAAGACGTTGCGTTCGTAGCCGCTCCATGTACCATCCGAGCGGATGAGTGCGTTCAGCGCATTCCAACCCTGTTCGTATTCGTGTGAAGACCTGGCCTCCACGGGAGAATTCGCCACCACCTGCCGCCAGAAAAAACTGTTCAGGTCATCACGCACAGGGCCCGACACCATTCCGTTGGCAATGTAAAGATCAGGAAACCCGTCATGGTCAAAATCCCAGGCATCGCATGACCATGCCCAGCGACCCATCTCGACTTCGGCGGACGCGCTGGTGTCCTGAAAACCATCGCCTGTCGAGTGAAACAGGGAATTTCCGCGGGCATGTTTGCGGTAGAGGGACCGCACTCTCTCGGGCGCATCTTTCTGAAATACTTCCTGGGTCGAGATGCGTGTGCCGGCCGCTGACCACATGTCAGCGACGTAGAGGTCCGCGGCGCCGTCATTGTCGTAGTCGAACCAGCACACGCCCATTCCGGCGCCGACATCGTCCACGCCCGCTTGCGCGGCGACGTCAGTAAAAGTCCCATCGCCATTGTTGCGATACAAGTTTTTCCGCCCGAAGTCGTTGACTACATAAAGATCGGGCCAGCCGTCGCGGTTGTAGTCACTCCACCCGCAGCAAAAACTGTAGCGCGTATTGTTCTGGTTGAGGCCGGTCTCGGCGGTAACGTCGCGGAAAGTTCCGTCCCGCTGGTTCTGCATCATGAAGTTGGGCGGGCCGTTTTCCGCATCGTAATAAGGAGACGGATACTTGTACTGGTCCGTACCCTGATAATAAAGATAGAGACAAAAATAGATATCCAGCCAGCCGTCGCGATCATAGTCGGCTGCGGCGGCGCCGGTGAAGGTGCCCTGCGGAGGCTGGGCGAAGTGGAATGCGTCGGGCCTCTGGCGGAATTTGCCGCCACCCTGATTCACAAATAGCATCGGCCCGTCGGTACGCACCACGATCAGGTCCTGGCGGCCATCATTGTCAAAATCGGCGAAGAGCGCGCACGCGGTATTTTCGACGATGCCCACACCGGAGGACTCAGTGATGTCCTCAAACGTTCCGTCGCCCCGGTTCCGATACAGCCGGTTGGGAAGACCGGCGGGTTGGCAAACATAGAGATCGTCAAACCCATCGTCGTCAATGTCCCCGACCGAGACTCCGTTGTGTCCATAAATATCGATGCCGCACGCAGCATCGAGAACGGTCCGCCAGTAGTCGGCCCCACGTTGCAACTGGGAGGTGTAGGACGAATTGCCGGCGAAAGCCTGCGCCGTGATGTCGGCAAAGACGGGAGCAGCCGCGCGGCTCTGGGTCTCATCGGACAATCGCCAACTGAGCAAACGAAATTCGCCCGCCGGCGAAGACTCCCATTCGAGTTCCCACTGCCCTACGCGCTGTTCGCGATAGAAATCCCTGGCCGGGCCCACCAGTTCGTAGCGCACCCCAGTCCGAAGGCGGGCGGGAGGCGTGTCCAGGGCAGAAATCGGTCCAACGTCAATGCTTGTCACCTGAAATTCAGCGGTGATGAGCTTCGAAAAGGATCCCATGGCGCCGCGCAGGTCGCGAAGAAACGCATCCCGCCCGAGAGCCGGGTCGCGCGCAAATTTGTTTTGACGGATTTCAACCGCCGGCCCGGAGCGCACCAGTCGCGATTCCACCGGGTGGAATGAAGCGCCGGAAAAACCGGGTGCCAGAACCCTTTCCACCGAGCGCATGTCCTGCGAAGCTGCCAGGAGGCCCGCACTCCAATCCGCAAGAATGCCTGCAATCCGGTCCTGATACTTTTCCGTCACAAACTGGTCGAGACCTGCCTGCGTTTTAAGCAGCGTGGCTTCGATGGGCAACTGACCGCGATAGTGAGGACGAAGATGGAATTCGCCGGGCGAACCCAGCTTCTGGGAATCAGGAGCGTAGGGGAAAGCGAGACCACGCAAACCCGGATACATCAGCGCTGCCGAAGCCCCCCGGCAGCACCAGAGCAGGAAATCGCGGCGGTCGCGGTCGGCCAGATCACGCTCCGATGGATCACGATCGAGCGGGAGAAACTCGACCGGATACCGCTTCTTCCCGGTGCGACTCAGACTGATGCCCCTTGGACGTTCACGTGTGAAACCGAAACTAACACCCTCGTTCGGGCCGGTCAAGATTGGCGATTCAACCAGCGGAACCGTTTCCGCCCTGTGGTAGGCTTACGAGTTTCAAGTTGCGCAATCCCGTTCGGGGGAATCTTCTTGACCGCTCCTCGAATTACCGTCGTGGGCAGTTACGCCACCGGTCTCACCATGAAAGTCGAACGTATGCCGAATACCGGCGAAACGCTTTTGGGGACGGGATATCGCGTGGACTATGGCGGAAAAGGCTCCAACCAGGCCGTGGCCTGCGCCCGCCTGGGAGCGCAAGTCAGTTTCATTGCCAGAATTGGAACTGATGCTTTCAGCGAAATGGCGCTGGGGCTATATCGCGACGAAGGCATCGATGTCACCCACGTAAAACAAACTGCCGGTGCGCCGACCGGTGTAGGCTTCATTACTGTTGAGGCGGCGAGCGGAAATAACTGCATCACCATCGATCCGGGAGCCAATGAACTATTGACTGCAGACGATGTTTCTCAATGCGAGGCGGCATTTCATTCTCCGGCGGTGGTGCTTACCCAACTGGAGATTCCGGTTGCCGCCGCCGAAGCCGCTCTGCGATGCGGACGCGAGCGCGGCGCTATCACGATTCTGAATCCCGCCCCGGTGCGGCCTCTGCCTCCGTCCATCCTGCAGCTGGGTCGATGTTCTCACTCCCAACCAGAGTGAAGCCAGGGTGCTCGCCGGCCTTGGCCCGGATGCAGACGTCGAACCGGAGAAGGTCGCGCGCGATCTGATTCGCAAGGGCGTAAAGCAGGTGGTGATGACCCTGGGAGAAAGCGGCGCCCTGATCGTGACCGCGAGTTCGTCCACCAGCGTTCCAGCGCTCCGCATGGTTGCGGTGGATACGACCGGCGCCGGAGACGCCTTCAACGCCGGACTGGCAATGGCGCTGGCAGGCGGCGCGAGCCTTGAGGCTGCTGTGCAGTTTGCCGTAGTTACCGGCGGCCTGGCCGTCACCAGAGAAGGCGTCATCCCTTCCCTGCCCAGCCGCGACGAAGTCTTGTTAGCTTTTCGGCAGCGAAACCTGACGCCGCCCAACTGGTTTGCAGCCAACCCTGCCGACGGAGTTTAAACCCTGACCGGCCGCGAACTCTGCCAGTGGCAAGTCGGTTCCTCCCGGCGGGAAAAATTAAGACCTTGCCATATACTGCAAGCCAGATGCCGAGTGGAGGAGGCCGCATTATGAGAATTGGCGCCTGCCTGATGATCGTGGTCTGCACCACCGCCTGCTTCGTGCAGGCGCAGGACGATTCCGAGTCTGCGGTGCGAACCAGGATCATCGCGCTGGAGAAGGCATGGAACCAGGCGTACAAGGCGGGAGACACCCGGGCGCTTGACTCCATCCTCGACAACGAAGTCGTGCTGATCAACGACGACGGTTCCATCCAGAGCAAGGCCGAGTTCCTGGGAAGCGTGAAGGCCACCAGCAACAATTCTCAGGAGCAGCAGGTCGCGCCGGAATCCATGACTGTGCACGTATTCGGTAATACCGCGATCTCGACCGGAGTCTTCCGCGCCAAGGGCGTGGAGAAGGGGAAGAGTTACGTGCGGCGGGAGCGCTTTGTAGATACCTGGATTTTCAGGAACGGCAAATGGGTTTGCGTGGCCACTAATGCGACGCCAGTCCTGCATTGAGGCATATCGGCGACTCGCCGTCACGCTGGTTGAGAGTTGTAGGGTCCGCACGGTCCTCCTATGCCCTTGCTGATCGGATTCCTTCTCGTGCTGCTGGCGGCCCTGCTGCAAGGGACCTTCGTTCTCCCCATGACGCTCGTCCGGCAGTGGTCCTGGGAGCACACCTGGGCCACGTTTTCCCTGCTGGGAATGTTTGTCTTTAACTGGCTCATCACTCTGCTGCTGGTTCCCGATATTTTCGCCGTGTATTCCGCATCGCCGGCGAAAGACCTAGCAGTCCTGGCGCTTTTCGGGCTGGGCTGGGGTATCGGCGCCGTCCTGTTCGGCTTGGGAATGGAACGCCTTGGCATGGCCCTGGGCTATCCCATCATCATGGGACTCATCGCCAGCCTGGGCGCGCTGATTCCGCTGCTCGTGTTCTTCCCGCAAGCGCTTCTGACAACCAAAGGCTTGGTGTTGCTCGCCGGGACCGCGCTGGTGATCTTCGGCATCGTATTGTGCTCCATTGCCGGTTCGCGCAGAACGCCTTCCGCAAACCCAGCCACCGGGACGCCGTCGAACGCATTCAAGATCGGCCTGGCCATCGCGGTCCTGGCCGGCATACTCTCGTGCCTCCCCAATGTGGGGATGGCATTCGGCGGAAACGTAATCGCCGCCGCCGGGTCCGTGGGCGTTTCCTCGGCTTCTTCAGGCAATACCGTGTGGGCGCTGCTCTTTACTCTGGGATGTGTCGCCAACCTCGCATATTGCCTGTACCTGATGATCAGCAAACGCACGCTGGGCCAATACTGGAACCCCGAGACGCCGCGCAACCTGGCACTGAGCGCAGCCATGGCGTTGATGTGGATTGGAAGTTTTTATCTCTACGGCGCCGGCGCCGCCAGGCTGGGACGCTGGGGCGCTGTTATCGGCTGGCCGCTGTTCATCTCCCTCTCGATCGTCGTGGGCAATCTCTGGGGCTTGTGGCGGGGCGAATGGCGGGGCGCGCCGGCCCTGGCCCGCCGCCTGTTGAATCAGGGACTGCTTGTTCTGATCGTGGCCGTGATCACGGTCGCCCTGAGCAACTCGTTCTAACCTCGCGTTGGCTGGCAACAAGCCGTAGAATAGGCGGGAGCACTTCGAATCAGATGAATCCGCGCCGCCTCCTCCGTGTCCCCTGTGCCCTCCGTGGTTAGCGCTTTGGGATGAGGGGCGGAGTCTAAAAAGTTGACTGGAAACAAGCCGTAAAATGGGCGGGAGCACCTCGAATCAGATGAATCCGTGGGCCTCCTCCGTGTCCCCTGTGTCCTCCGTGGTTAGTGCTTCGGGATGAGGGGGTCTAAAGAGAAGATATTCATGTCACAGACGTCCGAGTTCCTGTCGAGCCCGCAGCCCAGAGCTCGATGGATGCGCTTCGATACCGCCCAGCTCCTTAAGCGCTTTTTCTTTTGCGAGCGTTCGCTGCTGGTGAGTGAAGCGGCATGGATTCCCGCTATCGCTCCCCTTGATATCAAAACCAGCCTGGCTCGCTTCATGTGGCAAAATGCAGAAACCGCGGACGCGCTGCGGAATCGCGTCTTCGAGCTCCGCTTCCCCAGCCGCCTGCTGGAAGAGCAAGGGGCTGACCACGCACTGATCGAACTTTTCAGCGCCGTCAAAGATTCTCCCTCGGTGCCAGCCTTCCTGTTGAGCATTGGCAAAGTTCTTCTGCCCGCGTTGCGCGATTCCTTTCAGGCCTATCTCGCAGCATCCGATGTCATCGCCGACGGGCCTACTCATCGCTTTCTGTCACTCGCGCTGGCTGAAAAGACGGAACAGATCAGCGCCTTCGAGCAGTGGGGGGAGTCCGCGCTGGCCAACAACCCGGAGTCACGCGACAGTGCGCTGGCCTGGACGCAGGCACTCGCGAAACGGCTTTCTGATGTCGGAGGAGTAGGAATTGGGCCATCTTCATCGGCGGCTGTTTCAGGCCCGCTGCCGGCGGCCAGGGCCTACGCCATCCCCGACCGGCCCGCGCGCGACACGCGCTTCTGGCCCTGCCGCTTCTATTGGCCGGACGTGGTCGATCCTGCTTATCCCTACGGGGAAGGAATGCAATTGCAGCTCCGCTCGGCCATCAGTCACCTGAATGAAGTCTGGGCGATCGAGAACGGCGGGGTGATGCTGAGCACCTTCGCTGACATCCTGCCCTGGGAGTGGATTCACAATTCCGCGCGCTGGACCTATGACGAATCGCGGCACTGCCGCATGGGCTACGAGCGCCTGATGGCATGGGGGCTCAATCCCGCAGAAATTCCGCTGGGAACTTATATCTACGAGAGCGCCTCCGGCGAAGACCCGATCTATCGCCTCGGCATGCTCTATTTTTTCGAAACCAAAAACATCCGCCACAAGCCGGCCCGCGCCCAACTCTTCCATGCTTACGGCGACGCCGTCAGCGAACACGACATGGACTTCGACTGGGCCGATGAAACCATGCACGCCGGCTACGGCAAACACTGGCTCAAGGAATTGCTGGCGGTCCGCGGCCAGGACCCCGCCGCCTACGATCAGATACGAGAACGCTGTGAGAACCTGGTCAGCGACTGCGTGAGCACAGCTACACCCGACGAAGTAGCCGCCATTAAGAAAACAGCGAGCGCCTTGATAGCCAAAGCGCGCAAAATGTAGGCGCGAGCGTCCTCGCTCGTGCGGTCGAGCGCAGCTCGATCAGGTTTGAGGCGAACTCCCCCGCAGCCCCAGTGACCGGCGTGTGCCATGGCGACTTTACAAAGTGTCCCGGGGCTGGACACGGCGCACGGGCGGGACGCCCGCGCCCACATCACACGCCGCACATATAATGATGTTGTTCTGCCATGAGTACTCACACCCTGCGCCGACGCGTGCTGCTCTTGCTGGCCGCGGCATTCGTTTTTTCCCTGGCGATCATCAAGGCTGCATCCCAGGCCGCAACGCCCGATACTCCAGAAGCCCACCTGGGCAAGGGTTACGACGCTTTGAAGCAGGACCGGTACGATGCCGCCGTCACGGAATTCCGCGCCGCCCTGGCCGCCGACCCCGGGGTCAGCCTTCGAGCACGATTTCCCCTGGCGGTCGCGTTATTCGAACTGCATAAATCCGACGAAGCCCGCCACGAGCTTGAACTAGTGCGCCGCGAAGTTGGAGATCATCCCAACGTCTTCTACTACCTGGGAAGGCTCGACTTGGACGATCACAAGTACCCCAGTGCAATTGAAAATCTCACCCAGGCCGCAGCCAAACCGCCTTTTCCCGACACCGCCTACTATCTGGGCTACGCCTACTTCAAGCAGGGCAGTCTGCCGGCCGCGGAAAAGTGGCTGAAGGAGGCTTCGCGGCTGACTCCGCGCGACGCCCGGGTGCCCTATCAACTCGGATTGGTCTATCGCAAGCAAGGACGCGAGCAGGAAGCGACGAAAACCCTGGCGCTGTCGGAGAAGTTGCGCCAGCGCGATTCGGAGCAAAGCCGGCTCCGGATGGAATGCAGGCAGAAACTGGATCAGGGTCTGCGCGAGGAGGCCCGTGCCGTCTGCGAACAACTTTATGATCCCGACGACGCCGACAAACTCACAGAACTGGGCACGATCTACGGCCAGTATGGAGACCTGCAGGCAGCGCTGAAGCCCTTGCGCCGGGCCGCCGAACTGGCCCCGCAATCACCGCAGATGCAGTACAACCTCGCTCTCACCTATTACCGGCTGAATCAGTTTGAACAGGCCCGTGAAGCCCTCGCCAATTCCGTAAAGCGCTGGCCGGATTTATTTCAGCTGACTTCGCTTTACGGCGCCATCCTGGCCAAGCTGGGCCAGGACCTTCCCGCCTATCAGGCCCTGCAGCACGCGCATCAGCTGAATCCACAGGACGCGGAAACCGCCAACCTCCTCTATGCCATAACCTTCGGGCTGGCGCAAAAGAGCAAGAGCGCGGGGCAATATGCCGAGTCGTTGCGCTATCTCGAGGAAGCGTCGTCGCTGCGGCCCCAGGAGGCTGAACCCCACCGCCGTATGGCGGAAATCTACAGCCTGACCAGCCGCCCCGCGCAGGCGGCGGAGGAAAAACAGAAGGCTGACCGCCTCGCCAGTCCGGGCGGGCTCCCATAAAATCGCGGCCAAGGCCCTGTCAGCTATTCGGAATTGCGATTCGCAATCGCCACGCGAAACGGTGGCTTGGTTTTTTCCGACGGTTCCATCTCGTATGTCTGTTCCGTCCTGGCCGGGTCGTAATCCCGCCACAGCCAGATCATTTCTTCCGGAAACTCGGCCGCGCCCTGACCCGAGTTGTGCGTCCCTTTGCCAAAACTGAAGTGGAAGTCGTAGCCCTTCAGCTTCAGCGCGTTGGCCAGGCGAATGTTGGCCAGCGGCCAGCTTCCGTAGCGGTCGTTCTCCTGGTCCTCTGATCCATCCTGCAGCCACACCCGAAGATTGCGCCGCGATTCCCGCAGAACTTTCTCGGGATAATCCTGGCCTCCGTCCGGAATGGCAGGGTCTTCTTTCCACTGAATGCTGGTGAAGCTTCCAATCCATGAGATCACGCGACTGAACTGATCAGGCATCTGCCAGGCCGCATTGAAGGAGCAGATTCCGCCCGACGAGAGCCCCGTGATGGCGCGGCTATAAGCGTCCTTGCGAATGTTGTACCGGGACTGGACATCGGCCAGAACTTCATCCCGCAGAAAACGCGCATAGCGGTCGCTCACCGTGTCGTAGAGCGTACTCCGCATCGAATCCTTCAATGTGCGGTGCCACTTATCCGAGTACGCCTTCACAAAATTGTAGGTCGGAGTTCCTGGCGAGTCGGTGATGTCTCCGGGATTGATGAACACGGCGATCATGACCGGAATCTTCTTTTGCGCGATCAGGTTATCCAGAACATTGAGAGTCGGATTATTGCCCTTGCGGTCGGATGTACCAGCCACCGTCCTGAAAGACCATCAGCGCAGCCGGCGTTTTCGGATCATATTGCGCCGGCACATAAATCCAATATTCACTCTTCATGCCGTCATATATCTTGCTGGTGTGTTCGATCTTTTCAGACAGTGTGCCGGATGGGACGCCGGGTTGCAGATAAGAAAGGGGACCGAACGCAGGCAGGTCCAGCTTCCCGCCGAATGCCGCGCCGTTGATCATGTAGTGGAACGCGTGCAGCCTTCCCACAGGCTCGATCCGCGCGGCGGCGTACCAGAGATCGGAGCCGGCCAGGTGCTGCATTGCGGGCCCGGGAGCTTCGTCAATGACCAGGGACGGCTGTGAGGGCGCCTGCGTGGCGAAGAAGAAGTCCGGGCCATGCCCGGCCCAGGCGGTTCCTTCCTTCAGGTCTTTGGCGTCGAAGCTGTCTGTAATCGCGTTCCGCAGGCCGACGCTTTTGGCCTTCGCCAGATCGATCAGTTGCGGCGCCGTCATTTTCTCCGCCGCGACGGCCGGAGCAATCAAACAAAGCAAGAGCAGAGCACGCTTCCACATGGCGCAAATACTATACCGTGCCCAGTGTGGGACAGCTCGGAAGATGAATCTGATTGTGCAATCGACAAGCGGTACCACCATGGCTACATTACAAGGATGGGACGGCCCACCTGCGCCTCCACTGCGATGACCAACCTTAACGTAGTTGTTGCGCTCATCACGAGTGACAATGATTACCAGGCTGAGCAAGCGGCCTCGGTCACAGAGGCTGCTGCCCGGCTGGGCGCGAAAATCCAGATTGTTTACGCCGACAACGATGCCGTCAACCAGACCCAACTGCTGGTCAAAATCATCCAGAACACGGCGCAGCGTCCCGATGCCATCATCGTGGAGCCGGTCGGCACCGAAATGATCCAGGTGGCGAAAGCCGCCGTCGCGGCCGGCATAGGCTGGGGGATCCTGAATCGCCAGCCTGAATATCTTTCCGAGCTGCGCCGGGCCCGCCACGCTCCGGTCTTCTCTGTCGCCACCGATCAGGTTGAAGTGGGAAAAATTCAGGCGCGGCAGTTTGCCGCTCTCGTCACCCAGGGCAACATTCTGTACGTCGAAGGGCCTTCCGGCGGCGGTGGCGCTGCTGCGCTGCGCACCAAAGGCATGCTTTCTCTGAAACCCTCAGGCCTCGAAATAAAAGTGCTGAAAGGAGACTGGACGGAGCGCAGCGGCCATCACGCCATCAAGTCCTGGCTGTCGCTGAGCACCTCCCGCAAGCTTGATATTCGCCTGGTCGGGTGCCAGAACGATGCCATGGCCATGGGCGCGAGAAGGGCTTTTGAGGAAGTGCCCGGCGCCCGCGAACGCGAACAGTGGCTCAAGGTGCCGTTCACCGGGTGCGACGGCGTAACCAGCACCGGACAGGAGTGGGTCCGCCGGGGATTGCTGACCGCGACCGTGGTCTCGCCGCCGACTGCAGGCCTGGCTCTCGAAGTCCTGGTCAAAGCCACGCAATCCGGACAGGACCCGCCAGCATGCACGTCCAGCGCCGCCTGGTCGTTCCCCAAGCTTGAAGAATTGGGACGAACCCAGCGTCTCCCCGGCTAGTGTCCTGTCGTGGAATTCATTGCATTAATATTGTCATCCCTACCGGAGCAGAGCGAAGCGAGAGCAGTGGAGAGCCCGCCCTGAGCGAACTCCGAGTGCACACCAGGGGGAGTCGAATGGGGACCTGCTGTTTTGCCAGCTCGACCTGCGCCGCTTATATTTCGATATTCCATGTATTTCTGGGCCAGCACACCATGTCATCCCCAACCCCTTCCGGTTCCCGCCCGCGGCCCATACGTCGCGAGATGCTATCCTAATCTGTATTCACCTCACCGCGAGTCTGTGATCTCTCATGTCGAACCCAAACGCCCCTGACGCCAATCCCGTCGCCGAATCCAGCGAGTCCTTTGAAGACATTCTTTCCCAGTACGAGAAGAGCCACTCCCGCAAGAAAGAAGATGGCGGAAAGCAGCTCGAAGCCACGGTGATTGCCGTTTCCAGCGAGTCCGTCTTCTTTGATATCGGTTTCAAAACCGAAGGCATCATCCCGCTGGCCGTGTTCCAAAGCGCGGGCCAGAGCGTCAAACCCGGCGACAGGATGCCGGTGTCAGTCAAGGGTCGCGATCCCGAGGGCTACTACGAGCTCTCCCGCCAGAAGATCGCCCAACCCACGGACTGGTCGTCTCTGGAGCAGGCCTTTGCCGACAGATCGACGATCGTGGGCACGGTCACCGGCGTCATCAAGGGCGGCTTCAGCGTGGATGTAGGCGTGCGCGCCTTCATGCCGGCCTCGCGCAGCGGCGTACGCGACGCCGCTGAAATGGAGAAGCTGGTTGGGCAGGAGATTCGCTGCCGCATTATCAAGCTCGATGCCACAGAGGAAGATGTAGTGGTTGACCGGCGCGCCCTCGCCGAAGAAGAAGAGCGCGGTGTGAAGGAGCGCCGCTACTCCGAGATCCGCGAAGGCGAAAGCGTGCGCGGAACCGTCCGCAGCCTCACCGACTACGGCGCGTTCATCGACCTGGGCGGCGTGGATGGCTTACTGCATGTCGGCGAGATTGCCTGGAGCCGCATCAGCAAACCCGCAGACGTGCTCTCTCTGGGCCAGGAGATCGAAGCCCGGGTGCTCAAAGTCGATCCCGAAAGGCGTCGCATTTCTCTGGGCATGAAGCAGCTTCAACGCGACCCCTGGGATTCGGTCGCGCAAAAATACAAACTGGGCGAGCGCGCGCGCGGCACAGTAACGCGCGTACTCGAATTCGGCGCCTTCGTGGAACTCGAACCCGGCATTGAAGGCTTGATCCACGTTTCGGAAATGTCGTGGGCCAAGAAAGTCAGAATCGCCAGCGACGTCGTAAAGCCGGGCGAGGCGGTCGAGGTCGTGGTGCTCGGGAGTGAACCAGGCGGAACATCGCATTTCTCTCGGCCTCAAGCAGGCCCTGGGAGATCCCTGGGCAAACGTGGCGCAGAGCTTTCGCCGCAGGCACGGTGATTGAAGGCCCGGTCATCAGCCTCACCAAGTTCGGCGCCTTTGTGCAGCTTGCCGAAGGCATCGAAGGCATGATTCACGTCAGCGATATCAGCGCCGAGAAGCGCATCGAATATCCGCAGGACGTGTTGAAGGTCGGGCAACTGGTCAAAGCCCAGGTCCTGTCCGTGGACACGGCGAAACGCCTGCTGCGCCTGGGTATGAAGCAGCTTGTCCCCACCAGCCTGGATGAATACATCGCCGAACACAAAGGAGGCGACGTGGTCACGGGACGCATGGGCGAGGTTGCAAACGGACAGGCCCGCGTGGAACTGGGCGACGGCATCAACGCGACTTGCCGGATTGTCCCTGGCGGTGCAGCGAAGGAATCGGTGGGAGCGCCTGCTCCGGCTTCGGCGAAGCCGGACTTGTCATCGCTGAGTTCAAAACTCAAGGCACACTGGAAGGGCGGCCCCACGGTCGGCGAGGCGAAACCCGAGGCCGTCCGCGCCGGACAGATTCGCAAGTTCAGGATTACCACGCTAGACCCGGCCGCCAGAAAAATTGAATTGGAGCTGGCCTAAACGTGAAGTGGATCGCGCCACTCGCCGCGGCTCTAGTCGCCTTTCTCCCCACCCTTGCGCGGGCGCAAACCGGCAAACCTGAATGGTGCCGCGCCCTGCCGCATCCCGAATACAAGACTCTTGAACGCGTCCCGGTCAGCGATCCCTGGTTCGAGGTCTATCAAGTCGTCCCGCACGTCTTCGCCATCTACGAACCGCACCAGGCGGAAGAAACCATCTCCTACCTGATTGTGGGCGAAAAACAAGCTCTGCTCTTCGACACCGGCATGGGCATCAGCGATCTCCACAAAGTCACCGGCCAGCTCACAGCCCTGCCTATCATCGTCCTGAATTCGCACACCCATAATGACCACGTTGGTGACAACTGGCAGTTCGATACGGTCTATGGGATGGATACTGATTTCACGCGGGCCAACGCCAGGGGCTCCCGCCAGGACGCCCAGGATGAACTCGGCCCGGGAATGATCTGCGGCGACTTACCCAAGGGCTTCGACAAGAAATCCTACGCAACCCGGCCCTGGAAGATCTCCCGCTTTCTTCACGACCACGACCGCATCGATCTGGGCGACCGCACTCTGGAAGTTCTCTCCACTCCAGGCCACACTCCGGATGCGATTTGCCTGCTCGACCGCGCCCACGGCCTGCTCTTCACCGGCGACACTTACTATCCCGCCCCCATATGGCTTTATCGTCCGGAGACCAATCTGGATGACTATGTCGCTTCGGTAAAGCACCTCGCCGCGCTGGCCCCGCAACTCAAACTCGTCCTCGGCCAGCACAACGTGCCCTTCGCACAACCCTCGGTGCTGCCGCGACTGGTTACCGCGATTGAAACCGTCCGCGCCGGCAAAGTAGCACCCGAACCCCAGGACGGCGGCAAAGCCATCTACCGTTACGACGGCTTCTCGTTCCTTCTCAGCGCTCATGCGCTGGACGAAAAGTGACGCCAACTTTGCGTCCTTCGCGGCTGTTTCTTTGCGCCCTTTGCGGTTGAGATTTTTGGACGATTGGGCGAGCTCAACCCTTTACCGCAAAGTTCGCAAAGAAAAGCCGCAAAGGACGCCAAGAGGCTGAATCAGAACAGCACTAGCGGGCCCCAACCGCTTCCGTATCTGAGGCGCCCGCCGCCTTCGGCGTGAGGCCCTTCGTGGGATCAACGACAAGCCACGCCGCCGCTCCCATCAGGCACAAGCCAGCAGCCACCAGAAAGGAGGCCGTCCAGCCAAAGCGGGTGGCAATCGCGGGCGTGAGCGAAGCGGTGACAGCGCCGCCAATCTGTGCCCCCATGTTCATGAAACCGGAGACTGAACCCGACGACTTGCCGGCAATGTCGGCCGTGACCGACCAATACGAGCTCTGCGCTAAATAAAGCGCTCCCGCTCCCCCCGCCAGTACCACGCTGGCCAACCGAGCGCTGTCAACCTGGGAGCCGAAGGCGATAAATATTCCGGCCACGGCCAGGCCGAATGCGGCCACGCCGCACCGTCCTAAACGAGGACTGTGCCACTTCGTGAGCCGGTCATTAATGCTCCCGCCCAGCAGGCTGCACACTGACATCGCAATGGGCGGAAGCATGGCGTAGAACGCGCTGGCTTTCAGATTCAGTCCGCGCACCTGGGCCAGGTAGATAAAAAACCAGCTGAAGAAAATCCAGGCCACATATCCGAAGGAAAAATAACTGAGCGTGACCGCCCATACTTCCCTGCTGCGCAGAACCGTTCCCCAGGGGACGAGTCCGCTGCCCTTCAACTCAGTCTTGACCGGCAGCCCCGCTCGAATGGTCGCCAGCTCAGAGGCGGATACGCGAGGATGCTCGGCAGGCTCGTCGCGAGCCGTGAGATACCAGACCGCGCCCGCGACCAGGCCAATGATGGCGCACGCCCAGAAGGACGATCGCCAGCCGTAGCGCAGCATGAAGTACGTGATCAGCGGCGGCGAGAGCCCGGCGCCCGCTCCCACGCCGGCGAAAATCCAGCCGTTGGCGACGCCCCGTTCCTGCGCCGGAATCCAACGCGCCACAAATTGATTCGATGCCGGATACACCACGGCCTCGCCGGCGCCGAGCAGAAAGCGAATCGCGATGAACAGAAACAGCGCCCCTCGAATATTCGAAGGCACCAATGCCGTCAGCCCGGTAAAGATTCCCCACCACACCACTCCCGCAGTCAGCACGCGGCGAGCGCCGAAGCGGTCCGCCAGTCTTCCTCCCACGGTCTGGAACAGTGCATAGCCGATCAGCATCGCGCTGAACACGTAACCCAAATGCACATTGCTCAGCCCGTATTCTTCGGCGATGGACTTTCCGGCAACTGAAATATTCACCCGGTCGAGGTAGGAGACCGCGCTCAGGATGAACATCCACCCCACCAGGAACCAGCGCACGTGGCTTGTTCGAGCGCCGTTCATTGTCGTCCCCTAAACACACGTAGGCCCGGACGCCCTCGTCCGGGCGGGCGAGCGCAGCTCGCCAGGGTTTGGGCAGCGCTGGAACTGTTGTTGCAGAGAAGGCGTTGTGATATTTTCCCCAACGGTTCGAACTCTGATCGCGATGCGGGTGACCCTTGCGCAAACATCTCTTTCCCTCGATCTGCTTCACCGCAGCCACGCTGGCGGCAACTATGTTCCTCACGATTTTCGGACACGGTCAGCTCGGCTTGTTTTCTCCCGAACAAAGAATTGCATTTACTCCGGAGTGGCACGGTGACCGCTTTCCTGACGGACGGCCGCAAGTGCCGGACGCGGTCCTGCAGCGCCTGAAAAGCGTCACCGCCGACGAAGCCTGGGACGTGCTGCAGGAAGCGGGCTTCCGCAACCAGTTCGATGGAGGATGGAAAGTGCTCAATCCCGGCGAGCGCATGGTCGGCCGCGTAGTCACGGCGGTATTCATGCCCCGCCGCCCGGACGTTGATTCCGTGATTCGGGCCAACGGAAAAAAAGAACGCCGCATTGGTGAGGAAAACTCCTGGGTGATCGACATCCTTCAGCCCGGGGACGTGCTCGTGGTCGATCTCTTCGGCAAAATCAGGTACGGCACATTTGCCGGCGACAACCTCTCCACCGCCATCTTCACCAAAAGTCACAACGGCCTGATCGTCAATGGCGCGGTGCGCGACGTCACTGGAATTCAGCAGATTCCCGGCTTCGAGGTTTACGTTCGGGGTGTCGATCCTTCGGCGCTGGAGAATGTCATGCTCACTGGCATCAACGTTCCCATCCGCATCGGCGACACCACCATCATGCCGGGGGACATTGCGCTCGGCGATCCGGAGGGCATCACTTTTATTCCGCCCCAACTGGCACAGAAAGTGGCCGACGACACGGAAATGGACCGCCTGGTGGATGAATGGGGTCACATGATGCTGCGCGAGGGCAAATACACGCCGGGACAAATCGACGCGAAATGGACCCGGGAAATGATCGACCAGTTCAACCAGTGGCTGGCCAAGAAGGGATCCACAAGGCGCATGCCGGAAAACTGATGCCGTCGCCCTCGGCGTTCGCTGGTCGGAAATACTCTCATTCCCCGTTCCAGAACGTTGATGGATCACGCGGAATGCTCGCGAAAGACCTTGCTCAACCGATCGGCAACAATCTTGTCTTCTCCGGGTTGCAGCATGAATGAGTTCATGGCCATGCCCGGCTTGCCTTCACCTCCTCCCATCACAATGGCGGGCTTGGACTCTCGCAACATTTGGGAAACCTGCTTCGGAGTCAGGGAAATTTTCGCCTCGTCCCAGGTGATCTGCATGTGCGGCACGTGGTTCGCGATGTCGGGAACAAAGAATGATGTGCTGACGCCCGGCACCCGCGTGATCTGCTTGGAGATCAACTCCAGCCGGCCCTGCCATTCTTTGTTCAGGGCATCGTGGTCCTCGGCGAGATAGACTTCCAGCGCCTTTACCATCCCGATAATTTCTTCCTTGCCCACCTTCGAACTACGGCCCAGCGTATCCTCATGAGGACTGTTGTTCAGCAGCGCGTAGGCGACCAGATCTTTGCGCCCAATCAGCATTCCTGCGCACTGCGGCCCGCGCATGGCTTTGCCGCCGCTGAAGGTGATGAGGTCGTAGCCCATGTTGGCGTAATCCCAAAGATGAGAGACCGGCGGCGTGTCGGCTGCCGCATCGTTCATGCAGGGAATTTTGTATTCCTTCGCCAGCTTCACCCACTCATCCACTTTGATCTGTCCCGCGGCGTTGGCAAAGTTCGAAAAGTGCATCATGGCGGTGCGCGGGCTGATCGCCTGGCGCAACTCGTCGCGAGTTTCGATCACAATCAGCTTTATCCCCGTGGTGCGCAGCTGGTGGTCAAACGGATTGCGATGGGACTTCTGGATGATGACTTCGGACTTCAGTCCGGTAAGGTCCGGCAACTGCTTGATGTATGTTTCATTGTCGCCGGTGAGGATTCCCGCGAGTCCGGACTGGATCGCCGCCGCCGCGCCCGCGGTAACCAGCGCGGTGTATCCATCAGGCAGCTTGAGCATCTCCGCGATGCGCTTGCCCGCGGCCACCTCCAGCTCAGGAATGCTCACAAAGTGGCGTCCCGCCTGGGCCATCACCGCTTCCAATTCCGGTCGCAGGATGGAGCCGCCCAGCATGGTCATCGTGCCCTCACAATTGATGACGGTGGTGACTCCCAGCTCTTCGTAAGGATTTCCCGTTTGGCCGAAGCCGGTGACTTTCGCGCTGGCCTTCGCCGCAAAAAGTTTGGCCGGCGCCATCATCGAGCCGGCAATCATTCCCAGCGTTCCCAGAAAGCTTCGGCGGTTCCATCCTGTTCCCAGTTGCATGATCTGCTCCTTTTTACCGGGCTATCCCCGGCGTCAGTCTTCTACTTCCGAACGATGGCGGCAATGCAGTTGATTTCCAGCATGGAATTTCCTGGAAGCGCGGCCACCGCGACCGTGGTTCGCGCCGGCCCGCCATTCGGGAAATAGGTCTTGAATATTTTGTTCATGGGCTCGTAGTAGTCCAGGTTGGCCAGATAAACCGTGAGCTGCAGCACGCTGTCCATGGTGCCGCCGCCGGTTTCGACCAGCTCTTTTACGTTCTCCATCACTTTCGTGGTGTGGCTGTCGATGTCATCCTTGCCCACCGGTCCGTTCGAGTTGGCGCCCTGGCCGGCGATGTAGAGCAAACCGTTGTGCGTGATCAGGGCGGTGATCATCTGCTTGCCGTCGGCGGGCTTGCCGTCGCGGTTGAGCTTGCGCACGCCGCCATCCTTGCTCTTGGCCTGGGCGCTGCTGGACATCAGTGCTCCCGCGCCCACCGCGGACATTACCGCTGCCAGCGAAGTCATCAGCTTTCTGCGATTGAAGAGGTTCGAGGTCATGATCAGTCTCCTTGGAGTTTGATTAGTTCCTTAAAAAGCAAAAGTTTCACGGCAATGCAAAACTGAAAATATCACTTCCCGCGGCGATGGCCACATACTGTTTGTCCAGGACCGCGTAGCTCATGGGCGACGCGCTGAAGTCCTGGCCGGTGTTGAAGTGCCACAGGGGCTTTCCGGTCCGGGCATCCACCGCCTCGAACGATTGCGCGTCATCGCCGAAGAAAAGCAGGCCAGTGGCCGTCGTCATGGTCCCGCCCGCAGAGCGCGCGTGTCCCACCTGGGGATAACGCCACGCGAATGCCTGCTTGTCCAGATCGTAGGCCAGAAGGATCTTCTGCGACATTTCCCCGGGAATCCGCTTCGTGCCGGTGGAGTAGTAAGTCTTCCCTTCCTCGAATTTCTGCGGCTTGGAAAAGAAGATCTCGCAGCTTTCCAGCGCCAGGAAGTAAACGAAACGCGTTGCTTCGTTGTAAGACGGCGCATGCCAGTTGGTGGCGCCGTTGAACCCGGGGCATATCCGCGTCCCCTCGGGAGTGGGCTCGAGACCCGACCGGATGGGACGGCCTTGCGCGTCAATCCCTTTCGCCCAGGTCAGGTTCTTTACGAAGGGTGTGGCGGAAAGAAACTTCCCGTTTGTCCGGTCCAGCACATAGATGAAGCCATTCCGGTTGGCCTGCACCAGCAGCTTGCGTGGCTCGCCCTGGTAAACCGTGTCAATCAGGATCGGGGTCTCGGTCGCGTCGAAATCGAAGACATCGTGCGGGGTGAATTGAAAGTACCACTTCAATTTCCCGGTATCGGCGTCGAGCGCCAGCACGCAACTGGTGTACAGATCGTCGCCCGGGCGCACGCTGCCATCGAAGTCAGGGCTCGCGTTGCTGGTGGTCCAGAACAGCGTGCCGGTTTCGGGATCGTAGGTGCCGGGCATCCAGGCAGTGCCGCCGCCGTGCAGATACATATCCCCGGGCCAGCTCTCGTTGCCAAATTCTCCGGGTCCGGGCAGGGTCCAGAAACGCCATGCCAGTTTTCCCGTGGTTGCATCGAACGCCGCCACAAAGCCGCGCACCCCATCGTCTCCGCCGGACGTGCCGACAATCACTTTGTCCTTCACCACCAGCGGCGCGCCTGTCGCACCGTAGTTCGGGTTCCAGTCCGCGTAGGCTACATCCCACAGCAAATTTCCCGAACGCGCATCCAGGCATAACAAATGTGCGTTGTCGGTCTGGCGGTAAACTCGCGAGTGCCACACCGCGACCCCGCGGCTGAGATGCCCCGAGGCATCGTCGATCAATCCCTCCGAAATCGGCCACACGTGGTGCCAGATAACGCGCCCGGTGCGCGCATCCAGAGCATAGGTATCATTCGCCGAAGTCACGAACATGACGCCGTTCACCACCACCGGCGTCACTTCCAGCCGGTTGGAATTGCTGGAATGAAATACCCATTGCGCCCGAAGTTGGGCGACATTCTCCGGTTTGATCTGGGATAGGCTGCTGAAGCGGCGCCCGGTGAAATCTCCGTTATAGGAGAGCCAGTTTGCTCCGGGAGGCTGGGCGATCAGTTGCGTGGGAAGCACGTCGATCACTGCCGCGGTTGATTCCCTGGACACATCGTCCGCCGCCATCATCATCAGGCAACCCAGAAAAGCAGTGAGCGCCAGGGTCACTGTTGCGAGCAGTCGCGTTCTCTCCGCCATCCGAATCAGGCCGCCTTGGAGAAGGAATCATGAGCTCGGCCATGCCGGAGTGCGTTCCACGGCCGGGCTCAATTGAATCGATTTAATGGAACCGGGCATTATCCAATGAAAATTGGTTGAATGCAATCGCGAACGTCCTGATTCCGGTGACCCGGCTTTTCTTAGCGTCCTTTGCGGCCTTTCTTTGCGCTCTTTGCGGTTAAAGGCTTTTCGAGCAGTACGGGAGAGGTCAAACCCTTTAACCGCAAAGAGCGCAAAGAAAACCCGCAAAGGACGCCAAGAGTGCACAACCAGAACACTTCGCCAATTACTCACAACCGCCCAAACCGCTTCACCGCCTCCTGGATGGATTTGTATTTCTCGATAATCGAGTACATGGAGTGCTCTTTGAAATCCATGTCCTGGGCCAGTGCCAGAACTTTCTCCGCATTCGCCCTGGGCACAATCACCACCCCATCGCCATCGGCTGCGACTATGTCCCCGGGCCGCACCTCCACGCCATCGCACGTCACCGGAACATTCGCTCCCGCAAAACGGTAATGGCTCACCGAGGTTGACGGAACAATGCCGGTGGCATAAACCGGGAAGCCAATTTTGGTCAGTTGACCTACGTCCCGCACGCCGCCATCGATGACCGCGCCGGCATATCCGCGCGCGGACATCGCCGTACCCATCAGTCCACCCATGCCGGCGATGTCAGCGCCGTCCTCAACCACCATCACCCACACCGAGCTCTGCGATCCCTGGTCGATGGCCGCCAGCATGCCGCTCAGGGCCCCGGGGTCCTTGTTGCCCTCGTCCTTGCTCAACTTCACGGTAAGCGCAAACCCGGCAAACCTGGCGGGAAAAATGGGCCGCATCTTGTGCGACAAATACATCTTCCGGCCGGTGAGTTGCTCCAAAGCATCAGACACCGAGGCCACTTCGACGTGCCGGTAGCTCTCGAGCAGCGCCTGGTTTTCATTGGCTGGAGGCGTGCCGGCGGACTGGGCCAGAAGGCTCGAACTGAGCTGCCAGATGACGCAGAGGAACACAATTCCCAAGACTGCCCACGCACCCTTCAGCCGAAATCTCCTCAATTGCAATTTGTTCATCTCTGCCTCCTGGTTGTATATATGAACGCGGACTCTAGCATTCCTGTCGAGTGATTGTGAAGGCCAATTCTCAGGCTGTCAAAAAAAAGGAGATGTCCCGAATGACTAAGCACAAATCGAGTTTGCCTCTGAAGCATATTCTTGTCGGACTGTTTGTCTTCATGCTGTTTGCCCAGGCCGCAACCCTGACCGCTTTCGCCGAGGAGCGGCGCGCCATCAAGTTCCCGGGCACCGAAGGTCTTCCCTTCAGCGATGGAATAGTCGCCGGCAAGACACTCTACGTCGCGGGACAGGAAGGCACGAACGACCAGGGCAAGCTCGCGCCCGGCGGGATCGCCGCCGAAACTCAAGCGGCCCTGGCCAACATCGAGAAGGTCGTCAAGGAAGCCGGCTTCGACATGAAGGACATCGTTTCCGTGACCGTGTTTCTCGCCGACATTCACGAGTTCCCTGACATGAACAAGGTTTACAAGGCCGTGATGCCCGATCCCAAGCCCGCGCGCGCGACCGTACAGGTGGCAGCGCTGGTCAACAATGCGCGCATCGAGGTATCAGCCATCGCCGTAAAACGAAAATAGTCACATGGCACGCAAATTGCTCGGACTCTCGATGTTGGTACTCGTGGCATACGTCGCACCGGTGTGCGCGCCGCTTGCGTTGCTGGCGCAGCAGTCCGGCAAGGCCGCCGGCGGCGCCGGTGAGGGCAAACAGATTTTTGCCACCACCTGCGCCGCTTGCCACGGGCTCGACGGGGCAGGCGGCGAGCACGGGCCCGATATTTCTCACCGGCGTGAAGTCCAGGGCCTGACGGACCAACGCCTTCAGCAAATTATTCGCGGAGGAGTGCCCGGAACCGGGATGCCCGCATTCCGTTCGCTCAGCGAAACCCAGGTCAAGGCCGTGGTTCGCTACCTGCGCAGCTTGCAGGGTCAAGGCGCAACCGCCGAGGTTTCCGGCGACCCCAGGCATGGCCGGGCCATCTTCTTCGGTAAGGCCGGTTGTTCGCAGTGTCACATGGCGAAGGGCGAGGGCGGATTCATCGCCTCCGATCTTTCCAGCTACGCCAGCACACCGTCGGCAGACGACATTCGCGATGCCATTACTGATCCCAACCGGAATCTCGATCCTCGAAAGCGCCCGGTGGCGGTCACCACGGCGGACGGTAAAACCCTGACCGGGGTTGTACGCAACGAAGACAACTTCTCGTTGCAACTTCAGACCCCTGACGGCACGCTTCACCTGTTTGCCAGGGACGAATTGCAAAGCATCGAATATCAGCCGCGCTCGCTGATGCCCGACGACTACGCTTCCCGGCTCAGCCGTCAGGAACTGGATGATCTCGTGAGCTATCTGGTCAGCATTGCGCGCGGTAAAAGCAAACCAAAGGTGGACCCGGAATGAATCGCCAGCATAGATTGAAAATACGATCATTCACCGGTCTTGTCAGTTACCGACTTCAAGACCGCCGTCCTGACTGGCATCGCACTGTTGCTCGCTGCTTCGCCGCTGGCCACGACGGCGGATGCACCCGCGCGGAGCTTCAAGCTCACCGCCGAGTCTCCTCGCCTCTGGAAGCTGCTAGACCGCAACGCGCAGCTCACCCGCGTCGCCGGCGATTTCGGCTTCACCGAAGGCCCGGTGTGGGACGAATCCGGTTTCCTCTACGTGAGCGATGAAGTGCAGAACAAGATCTTTCGCATCTTCCTCGACGGACGCAAAGAGGAAGTGATTTCCCTCGGCGATCCCGACGGCAACACTTACGACCGGCAACGCCGCCTGATCGATTGCGCCAGCGTTCTGCGCGCCATCATCGCCATCACTCCCGAGGGAAAATACACCGTCCTCGCCGACCGCTATGAAGGAAAGAAACTCAACAGCCCCAACGACGTCGTGACCGGTCCGGACGGCGCCATCTACTTCACCGATCCCACACTCGACCTGGTCAAGGGAGAGCAACAGGAAATACCCTTTCAGGGTGTGTACCGCCTCGATGACAAGGGCAGTGTCCGCCTCTTGACTAAGGACCTGACTCAGCCCAACGGCCTGGCCTTTTCTCCCGACGGAAAACATTTCTACGTGGATGACAGTGAACAGAGAAACATTCGCGTGTACGACGTCGCGCCCGATGGCTCGTTGAGCAACGGTCGCATCTTCGGCGAGGAGCCCGGCGGACATCATGAAGGCGTGCCCGACGGAATCAAAGTTGACCGCAAGGGAAATCTGTTTGTGACCGGTCCCAAAGGCATCTGGGTGTGGGACGCCGAGGGCCATCATCTGGGCACCATCGAGATGCCCGAGCAACCAGCCAACCTGACATGGGGAGACAACGACTATCGCACCCTCTACATCACGGCAACGACATCGGTGTATCGCCTGCGCACCAGGACCCACGGCTTCGTTCCCTATCGCGTCCACTGATACTTTCAGCAAGAACCACGTAGGGGCGGGTGCCCTCACCCGCCCGGCGGAGCGCAGCTCCGCTATTAATTGGGACCACCAAAGAAGAGCCCGCCGAGCAAGCCTACTCTCTGATTCCCGGCACTCTCCCGCGCAGTACGGTAATCGACGCCTTGGGCAGAGTGAACGTGGTCCCGGCATTGGCCGCCACCGAAGTCGCCGCAGGAGGATTGTCCGGATCAGCATGGCTATTGAGCCCGTCATTGATCCAGACATACTGCTCGCTGCCAAAAGTCACGAACGTGACCGGCCCCGAAAACGATGCACTCTTTCCGGAATCGTCAAACACCACGCGCACGCTGTGCGCATTGTTCTCGTCGCGATTCACCAGCATCAGGGACCAGTTGCCGTCGGGGCGATGCAGCGCATAGGTGGTGACCAGGGCATTGCCTTCGCTGTCCTTGATGTCGGCCGACGACGCGAACATGGTGTGCACGCCGGAGCGATGCTGCACCCATTCCAGATTGATCATATGAGCGGCGAAATAGGGCGAGGTATAGCCCTTGATGTCGTAGTGTTCGTTGGACACAAAGTTCGACCATGAGGCCCAGCCCAGGCAGCTGTTCTGCAGTCCCTGCGGCTGAATCGGCGAGTGATAGAAGGCGGCGCCGCCACCCTCAAAGAAAGATCCGATATTGTCGGCCAGCCACAGCGCGGCAAAGATCGTGGTCATCGGCCCGGTAAGCGAGGCCGCCAGATGATTTTCCGTCACCATCAGCGGCACGTCTTTCGGGACGCCCTCATCCCTCCACACCTGCAGGATGTGCTTCATCAGGTGCGGTTCGGTGTAGAGAGTTTTCCAGGTGATGGTGCAGGGCTCGAACGGATAGTGCTCGAACGACACAAAAGTGAGATCGGCCAGGCGGCCGTGCGCTTTCAGGTAGTCCACAAACCGGCCCATCCATGAAATCCGGCCCTGCGCGTCCGGCCACACCGTTACATCTTGATTGACGCCTTCGAAAATCGGCCCGCCCAGTTTGAGTTTCGGATCGACCTTGTGAATCGCCGTTGCCCATTGCAGGTAGAGCGCGGCGTAGTCTTCAGGCATGGCATGCTTGCCGTCGGGCTCCTCGCCCATTTCCACATATCCGATGCGATAGCCGCGCTTCTCAATGTAGGCGATCTGTGCCGCCGCATCCTCGGGCGTGCCATACAGCATGCTGACCGGAATCATCGCCGGCAGATTATTGGTCAGACCGCTGCTGAAGAAAAGATCGAAACCGCTATGCTGGTAGCCTCCGCCCTCGTAAACGTCTTCATCGGAATGCCAGGGATCAATGGACGAAACGCACAATGTGGTTCGCTGTTCACCGGAATCCTTCGGGGCCTCCGAAAACACGCCACCCCGGTCAACCGTGCCGGCTTCGATTTGCTGGATTGCGTACCCCACACAGTTGCGTACGTCACCGGATCCGTGTTCATCGCAAGTGTTCGAGGATTCCGTCATGAGGATGCGAATAAAGCGCGTCGAAACCGGCGTATCCGCAAGTTTCAACGTGCTCGTGCCCCCTCGGGACTTGTTCACTATGCCGGACGCAAACGCCTTCCACTCACCCTTGGGACCTCCGTCGAAGTCGAGCGCATCCCCTGCCCCCACCCAATACTCCACCTGATACTTCGTGGCGTATGGACTCGCCCAGGCAATACGCACCGCGTTCACCGGCTTGTCCGCTTTCAAATCCACAATCACCCACTGCGGATGAAGCGCATCGCTCTCGCCGGTAAACCTGCTGGTCAGATAGGGGTTGCTTTTCCAGTAAGAGAGATTCGGCCCCTGCACCGGCCGGTCGCCGCTGGTGGCGAATCCCCGGTGCGGCAGCGCATACGCCAGGATGTACCGGATGGGTTCCTTCAGCTCCGTGCTGCCGGTGAAATATCCGCTGCGATGCGCGGCATCGCTCCAGGCCCCGTTTTCCGTCCAGTGCCACGCCGCCATCCGCAGCTCGGTGTTATTGCGATAGGTGATCGGACCCCAGCCGGCGGAGAGTGATTCCTGGATGATATGCGGCGAGTAAACCATGTCGATGTCGCGGCGCGACAACACATCAATCGAACTGCCCAGCGCGCTGTCGGGATCAAACGAATTGATGGCATGGCCCGCGTCCACCCGCACCGTCCCGATCTGCGCTGAGGACGCGTCCGCTGCGGACTGGGCCAGGGTGCGAATCGGATGCGCAATACAAACGGCAACGATGGTAATCGCTATCCAGTTCCATAGGCTTCGAGCCACGCGCCCCTCCGCACCGCCTGAAGTCATCCCCATCTCAAGTCCTCTCATTCTGATCACGGAAGCAGCTTCCGGGTTTAAAGTAGCGCCGCCGTCCCGGCGGCTGTCCCCTCGGCAAGCTCGGGGCAGGCTGTGCGGGCGTGCCCGCCGGCAAGATGCCGGCGCTATACAAACCCATGAATCTTTGTCCGCATTGCAACGCGCGAATTCTAGCATCGCCGCCGCTCCCGACCACGAAAATGAACTGCTTCATCTTCTGATATTCTGTTTCGCAAGCTCTCGCGGATGGAGAACTGATCTCATGAGATTCCATCTTTTTCTATTCATATGTGTGCTGTCCGCCCTGGCACTTCCGCTACGTTCAACCGCCGCGGACCAGCCCACACGCGAGGTCGCCATTACTATCGACGACCTGCCTGCCGGCTCCGCCAGTTCGATGTCCGCGGCAACCCTGCTCGACATGACCACCAAGTTGCTGACTACGCTCCGCGACCAGAAAATTCCGGTGGTCGGATTTGTCAATGAACGAAAGCTCTATAAATTCGGCGAGGTTGACGACCGGATCAAAGCTCTCCGCATGTGGCTCGACTACGGCTTTGAGCTCGGCAATCACACCTACAGCCACTCCTCGCTAAACCAGGTCGGATTGCAGGCGTGGGAAGACGACATCGTGCAGGGCGAGACCGTCACCAAGCTGCTGCTCGCCGAACACAACATGAAGCTGCGATATTTTCGCCATCCCTACCTCGACACCGGCCGCGACCTTCAAACCCGGCGCCAGGCGGAAGCCTTTCTCGCCAACCGCGGCTACAGCATCGCCCCCATAACCCTCGACGCCTGGGACTGGATGTACGCCGGAGTGTATGAAGATGCCAAGAAGCGCGGCGACACGGCACTGCAGGATGAGCTCACCAAGAGTTATCTCTCCTACAGCGACCAGGTCTTCGCCTACACCGAGCAACTGGCCACGAAAACCATCGGCTACGAACCGAAACAAATCCTGCTGCTGCACGCCAATCAACTCGAAGCCGACCACATTGGCGAACTGCTCGACCTCATGCGCAAACGGGGCTATCACTTCATCACGCTGGGTGACGCTCTAAGCGATCAGGCCTACGGCCTGCCTGACACTTATGTGGGAGAGGAAGGCACCGGCTGGATCGATCACTGGGCCGTCACTCAAGGCAAGCCCCCGCAGGGCGCTCCGGTCTTTCCGCAATGGGTGATTGACCGCTCCAAGGTCCTGCACCAGCCCCAGCCCTAGCTGTCCGCAGAGAGCTGCCGGACCGGAACGAAACTGCAGGTGCCTGCTTTGCGAACTTTGCGCTCTTCTTCGCGTCCTTTGCGGTAAAAGGGCTCGACGGCTCCTGAATCCTCTTAGAACCTTAACCGCAAAGTTCTCCAGGAAAGCCGCAGACGAATACCAAAGCCGGGCCACGCGTGTATCATGTTGAGTTCCGAGCTCCCTCATGGACGCGCTGCTCCTCCACCGTCTGCACTTCGCCTTCACCGTCACCTATCACTATTTATTCCCGCAGCTGACCATGGGGCTGGCGTTGCTGATCGTGGTACTCAAAACCGTTGCGCTGGTCCGGCACAACGAGCGCTACAACGAAGCTGCGCGCTTCTGGGCGAAGATCTTCGCCATCAATTTTCTGATCGGCGTGGTGACTGGCATTCCGATGGAATTTCAGTTCGGCACCAACTGGGCGCAGTTTTCCCGCTCCACCGGCGGCGTCATCGGACAGCCTCTCGCCATGGAAGGCGTCTTCTCTTTCTTCCTGGAATCCGCGTTCCTGGGTCTGTTCCTGTTCGGCGAGAAGCGCCTCTCCCCGTGGGCGCATTGGGCATCCGCCTTCCTCGTCTTTCTGGGCTCATGGATATCCGGCTTCTTCATCATCGTGACCAACGCCTGGATGCAGCATCCGGTCGCTTATCGCATCCTTCCCAACGGATCGTTCGAGGTCACCAGCTTCTGGGGACTGCTGATGAATCCGTGGGCGCTGCTGCAGTATGCCCACAACATGTCTGGCGCCGTCATCACCGGCTCGTTCGTGATGTCTGCGGTAGGGGCGTTCTATCTCCTGGAGAAGCGCTTCGAGGAACACGCCAGGATTTTTGTCCGCGTCGGCGTGATCGCGGGAGTGATTTCCTGCGTCACCCAGATCTTTCCCACCGGAGACCTGCATGGCCGCTACCTGGCCCAGCACCAGCCCGCAGCCATAGCCGCCATGGAAGGCCTGTTCAGCTCACAGGCGGGTGCGCCGATGGTTTTGATGGGGCAACCAAACGAAACCACTCAGAGCATCGACAACCCGATCGTCATCAATAACATGTTGAGCTTTTTGATTTACGGGACGACGCGGGCGGAAGTGAAGGGACTCGACCAGTTTCCCCGCGACCAGTGGCCTTCGCCGCTGCCCCTGCTTTTCTACAGCTATCACATCATGGCCGGACTGGGCACATACTTCGTCGCGCTGATGCTGCTGGCAGCATTTCTTCTGTGGCGCGGTAAGCTGTTCCACACTCGCTGGGTTTTGTGGCCCCTGCTGCTGAGCTTTCCCCTGCCTTACATCGCCAACACGGCAGGTTGGATGACGGCTGAAATCGGCCGCCAACCCTGGCTGGTTTACGGACTCATCCGCACCTCCGATGGATACTCAAAGAATGTATCGGCCGGCAATACTCTGTTCACTCTGCTGGGATTCATGGGAATGTACACCGTGCTCTCGATTCTGTTTATCGTGCTGGTGTATCGCACGGTGAGCGAAGGCCCGTCGGGCGCCGTCGCGCCGCCAGCGGCAAGTTTGTTGCCCGGGCAGGGTGGCTGAGGTTGGTATGGAAATAGCGGAGCTTCGCTCCGCTGGACAGCCGGGGGCGGCTGTCCCCACGCGTTCACGAAGGAAAGAGAATGGGATTCATCTGGTTCTGGATCGTCGCCGTCATGCTGGCCGCCTATGTCGTGCTCGACGGTTTTGACCTGGGCGTCGGCATCCTGCATCCTCTGCTGGCGCGCAGCGAATCCGACCGGCAGATCATGCTCAGGAGCATTGGCCCGGTCTGGGACGGCAACGAAGTCTGGCTGCTGGCCGGCGGCGGCACCCTCTACTTTGCCTTCCCTGCCCTCTACGCCGCCGCGTTCAGCGGTTTCTATCTGGCCCTGATGATTGTGCTGTGGCTGCTCATCATGCGCGGCGCCAGCATTGAGCTGCGCATGCACATTGATCACCCCCTCTGGCGGACTTTCTTTGACGGCCTGTTCTTTCTCTCCAGTTCACTGCTGGCGGTGTTCTTCGGCGCGGCCCTGGCCAATGTAATTCGCGGAGTTCCACTCCAGGCGGATGGCTACTTCTTCCTTCCGCTCTGGACCAACTGGCGGGTCGGCCCTCAACCCGGCATTCTGGATTGGTACACCGTCATCGGCGGCGTGGTCGCCCTGGTGGCCCTGGCCGTTCACGGAGCGCTCTATCTGGCGGTAAAGACCGAGGGCGAACTGCAGCAGCGTGCCCGGTCGTTCGCCCGGCGTTCCTGGGCCGTGCTCTTCGCCCTCACCATCGTCAGCCTGATCGCGACCATCGCCGTTCGGAAGGACGCACTCACCAACTACAACGCCTATCCGTTGGCCTTCGTCATTCCGGTTGTGGTGCTGGGTTCGCTGGGTGGGATGTTCTATTTCTGCCGCGGAAAAGCCGATCGCAAGGCCTTCATCTCCTCGTGCGTCTATCTTGCCACCATGCTGGTGGGCGCCGCGATTTCCTTGTACCCGCGCCTCCTGCCCTCCAGCAACGATCTGGGCCGCGACATCACGGTGCAGAACGCGCTTTCCGGACCCTACGCGCTTCGGGTGGGTTTGGTCTGGTGGGCATTCGGCATGGTCCTGGCGCTGGTTTACTTTGTCGTCGTCTATCGCATGTTCCGGGGCAAGGTGACCCTCGATGGAGGCGGCTACGGGCATTAGTTCATCTCTTCCCGTCGAACCCAATGAATATTCTGGAATTCACCGCCCTGGTCTTCCTCGGCTCCATGATTGCCGGCCTGCTGGGAGCGTTGACCGGTCTCGGCGGCGGCGTCGTTCTGGTCCCTCTGCTGGCTCTGTTTTTCAAAGTGGACATCCGTTACGCGATTGGCGCATCGCTGGTCTCCGTGATTGCCACTTCTTCGGGTGCGGCCGCCGCGTACGTGAAAGAGGGGTTCTCCAATATCAGGATCGGTATGTTTCTGGAGATTGCAACCACCCTGGGCGCGCTGCTGGGTGCGTTTCTGGCCGTATGGGTCCCTGCCAACGCGATCGCCGTGATTTTTGGCACCGTACTTCTGATCTCAGCACTTCTCTCACGCAAGCCTCGTCCGCTGGCGGAACGGAATTCACCACCTGATCCCCTGGCCACGCGGCTTCGCCTGAACGGCAGCTTCCCTGACCTGGAGGGAATGCGGAGCTACAACGTCCAGCGCGTCCCCGCGGGCTTCAGCATCATGTTTGTGGCGGGCGCGTTGTCCGGACTTCTCGGCATCGGCTCCGGCGCCATGAAAGTTCTCGCCATGGACCAAGCCATGCGGATCCCCTTCAAGGTCTCCACCACCACCAGCAACTTCATGATCGGCGTCACGGCTGCCGCCAGCGCCGGCATTTATTTGCACCGTGGTTACATCGACCCTGGACTCTCCATGCCCGTCATGCTTGGCGTTCTGGCCGGCTCCCTGGTGGGGACGCGCATTCTGGTGAAGGCCGAGACCAAATGGTTGCGCATCATATTCAGCGCGGTGATCGTGCTGTTGGGAATCGAAATGCTCTACAAAGGCCTTACGGGAAACCTGTGAAATCATCAGTGGTGAACAGAACCTCGACTGAATGAAAAAACATGATGAGAGAGTGATCACCGAACATGCCTCAAAAGACAATGACCGACCAGAGAATCGAGAATGTCCTGGGAAACCTGCTGCGCATCGGCGTGGGTCTTTCCGCAGCCATTGTTTTTCTCGGCGCCGTAATTTATCTGGCCCGGCACGGCCATGCGCCCGCCTCTTATCGTGTATTCGAAGGCGAGCCTTCCGACTTGCACAGTCTGCACGGTGTCGCGCGTGAAGCCATGGCACTGAACGGCCGCGGCATCATCCAACTGGGCCTGCTGTTCCTGATCGCCACCCCCGTGGCGCGGGTAATATTTTCGATTTGGGGATTTGCCGCCGAGCACGACCGCATGTACGTGGTCTTCACCGTGATCGTGCTTGCCATCCTTCTCTTCAGTCTGGTCGGATCGCAAATGTAGCAGTCGATTTTCTTTGCGTCCTTTGCGTTCTTTCTTTGCGTCCTTTGCGGTTAAGGAGGTTGACTTTTGCGAGATCAAGCAAAACCTTGAACCGCAAAGGACGCAAAGAAGAACCGCAAAGGACGCGGAGAAAATCAAATACGCCGCACCAGTCCTTCGTCGGTCGCCTGCGTATTCCGCACCAGCAGCAGGACCAGAATCATCCCGACAAACGGAACCAGCCCCGCAGTAATCACGATCGGATCAAACGAATGGGTGGCCGCCGCCTGGCGCGCATCGGAAAAGTATCCGATCAGTTTGAAGGCAACGATTGTCCCGATCCCCGCCCCCGCGCCTCCCATCCCGCTGACTGAAGCCACCGAGTCGCTGTGGTAAAGGTCCGAGGGCAGCACGTTGGCCATGGTCGAGAAAGCCGCATAGGCAAACGTCGCCAGCCCGAAGAAAAACGCCAGCCAGTACAGATTGGTGGTAAAAATCGTAGGGATGAGCAGGGTGACGCCGATCCCGCCGAAAATTACGAGGGCCTTTCGCGCCGCCCCCAGCGACCATCCCCGCCGCACCAGGTAGCCGGATAGCCATCCCGAAAAGAAGTTGCCCGCATCGGCGGCGACGAACGGTATCCACACCGCAATCAACCCGCTCCTCAGCTCGATTCCCTTCGCCACCAGGTAAATCGGGAACCAGTCGGTAACGAAAAACCACACGGGGTCGGTGAATGTCCGCGCGATGATCGTTCCCCAGGTCTGCGGCAGTTTCAAGAGCTCGGCCCACCTCGGACGCTTGCGGTTGGCGGCCGGTAAATCGGACTCCCGGTCCGCCATAATCATCTCCAACTCGGTCGCGCCGATGCGCGGATGAGTCTCCGGCGGGTAGTAGAACCGGCGCCACGCCATCAACCAGATAAAACCGAGCACGCCCGGAATCATGAATGCCGGCCGCCATCCCCAGCGGAAGTAAATCCACAAGACGATAAAGGGCGCGACGGCCCCTCCGACTGAGGAACCGCTGTCGAAGAACGCTGTGGCCAGTCCGCGCTCGCGCCTGGGAAACCACTCAGAGACGGCTTTCGTCGCAGCCGGCCAGTTCGCGGATTCTCCCGCTCCCAGCAGAAAACGAAATCCGGCAAAACTGCGGAAGCCCGTTGCCAGCGAGGTCAGCATCGAGACCACCGAATACCAGACCACCGTGAAGGTCAGACCGCGCCGGGTACCAACGCGGTCCACGAACCGCCCGCACAGCGCCATGCCCAACGAATAAGCGACCCGGAATGCGATCACGATGTTGGCGTAGTCGGTGTTGGTCCAGTGATGCTCCACCTTAAGGTACGGAGCCAGCACCGAGAGCGTCTGCCGGTCGATGTAATTAATGACTGTCGAGGCAAACAGGAGACTGGCAATCCACCAGCGCAGGGAGGAAATGACCCGCGGCTTGATCACATTCTGCTGTCCGGCTGGCGCCATGGAATTTGGACGGCGGGCAATAATCGGGCCTCGATTCCGCGACCATCACATCTTAAGCGGAAGCCAACACAGCCGGGTTGAGCAGCGCCGCCGAATTTTTGTCCAGATACACCGTCGCATTCGGATGCGTGCGCAGAATCGAAGCCGGCGCCATGGGACTGATCTCGCCTTCGAAGCACGCTTTGATCGCTTGCGCCTTACGCGTGTCCGGTACCACCGCAAGAATTTCTTTCGCCTTGAGAATCTGGCGCACTGACATCGAAATGGCCTGCGTCGGCACCTGCGACAGGTCAGCGAACCAGGCTTCGCCCACCTGCTGCATGCCGGCAGGCTTCGTCAAGCGTGACGATCAGATACGGGTCCTCGACTTCAAAATCAGCCGGCGGGTCGTTGAAGGCAAGATGCCCGTTCTCGCCAATGCCCAGGAATGCGATATCGATCGGCGCGGAGGCCAAGTCCTTCCCCACCCGCCGGACAACTTCCGCGGCATCGCCATCGCCGTCCAACAAATGATATTTGGTGATTCCGGTTTTCTCCACCAACTGCTCCAGCAGCATCTTGCGGAAGCTGCCGGGATGCGTAATGGGCAGACCGATGTATTCATCCAGATGGAAGGCCTCGACCTGTTTCCAATCAATGCCAGGCTCGCGGGTGAGCGCATCGAGGAACAGGAGTTGTGACGCAGCGGTTGCGGCAATGATGCGCGCCTGTCCACGATCGCGAAGGGCGCGGCGAATCGCATTGGCCGCTTGCCCGGCTGCGGCCTTGCTGGCCGTACTCTTGTCGTTGAATACCTTAAGGGCCATGTGGGAAAGTCCTGGCCGCCACCAATTCGGCGGGCTCGAAGTGCCGCGATTATACAAGACCAGGGTCGCGCTTTCATTGGCCAATAACGATTAAATAGCATGGGCCTCATCTTCAAAATGGTTGCCAAGAAGGAGCACCTCTCTTTAGACTGTGGCGCACGCAAATTTCCACTCAGGAGGCTCATGCCCTCAACCCCGGCTGCCGCTCGACTTATCGCCGCGACGCTTTTCCTGTTGATCGTGATCCCCTCGTGGAAAGAGAGCCTCGCGCAAACCGTTCAAGTCGATGCCACGCCCAGCCACGTGGTCAACAAATTCAGCCCACTGTACGCACTGGGCACCACCGTGGACCGCGTGCCCAGCAACGCCACCGACATGTTCTTCCGCCCCGACCAGTTGAAACAAGTCTTGTCCGCAGGCTGGGGTTCCGTCAGCTATCGCCAAAATACCGAACTCTTCGTCCAGGCCTGGCATTGGAATCCTAAAGGCAAATGGAGCGATCCCTCCGGCAAGGGCTACTTCACCGGAGACGCCACCCCGACCAGAGAACCGATCCGGCACTCCTACGGGTATTCCCTGCAGCATCGCGGCTTCACCCGCAACGGTGGGACCGAATTTGACGGTTTCTCCCGCCTCGATGACGGCGACCTGAACACCTACTGGAAAAGTAATCCCTATCTCACCCAGGGATTCACCGGCGAAGCGGACTCGCTCCATCCCCAGTGGGTGGTCATCGATCTGGGTAAAAAGCAGGACGTAAACGCCATTCGCATTGCCTGGACCGAGCCGTATGCCCGCGCCTACCAGGTGCAGTACTGGACCGGCGAAGACGCCATGGACGACCAGGGCCACGGTGAGTGGAAGAACTTTTCTACCGGAGCCGTGACCGAGGGCAAGGGCGGCACCGTAACCCTCCCTCTGGAGCCGTCTCCGGTCAGCGCCAGGTTCGTTCGTATCCTGATGACTGCGTCCTCGAACACCTGCGACACTCACGGTCCCAGCGACCGTCGCAACTGCGTAGGGTACGCGATCAAGGAGATTTATCTGGGAACGAATCGATACCCAGGGAAATTTCAAAGACCTGCTGCAACATTCTCCCGACCAGAAACAATCGCTTACCTATTGCTCTTCGGTCGATCCCTGGCATGAGCCTTCCGACCTGTACGTCGCGCCCGATCGCATGGAGTCCGGAGATCAGCCCGGCCTCGACCTCTTCTACACCAGCGGCATCACTCGCGGACTCCCCGCCGTGATGCCGGTGGCCATGCTTTACGGCACTCCCGAAGATTCAGTGGCCCAGATGACTTACCTGAAGCAGCGAGGCTATCCCGTCTGGTATGTGGAGATGGGCGAAGAGCCCGACGGCCAGTACATGCAGCCCGAAGACTACGGCGCATTCTATTTGCAGTGGGCCATCGCGCTGCATCGCGTGGACCCGAATTTCAAGTTGGGCGGCCCCGTCTTCGAAGGAGTCACCGAGGACATCAAAGCCTGGCCGGATGCGCAAGGCAAGACTTCCTGGCTCGGCCGATTCCTCGACTACCTGAAGTCCCATGGCCGCCTTTCCGACCTGGCCTTTATGTCGTTCGAACACTATCCCTACGACGGTTGTGAAACTCCGTGGAAAAATCTATACCAGGAACCGCAACTGCTCACGCACATCATGCAAGTCTGGCGTGACGATGGTCTGCCGCCCAACGTCCCGCTGCTCGACACCGAAACCAATGCCCATGGTGGCGAAGCCTCGGTAGAAATCTTCGGCGCCTTGTGGCTGGGCGACACCTTTGCCGGCTTTCTGACCGCGGGCGGCCAGGCCACGTTTTACTATCACGCGCTCTCTTACTCGCCGGCCCACCCGGTCTGCCCCAACAGCTGGGGCACATACCATATGTTCATGGTGGACCCGAATTATCAGATCCGCTCGCGCACCTCGCAGTTCTTTGCCGCGCAACTCCTAACCCAGGAGTGGTCGCAGCCGGTTGACGCCGAGCATCGACTCTTCTCCGCTGCCAGCGATATCAAAGACGCCGACGGGCACGTCCTGGTCACCGCCTATGCCGTGCTCCGCCCCGATGGACAGTGGTCACTCCTGCTGATCAACAAGGACTATGACAATTCGCATCCGGTGCACATCAACTTCCATGATGGCGAAGGGAATAAAGACAGCGCTTTTGCAGGGCCAGTCACGATGGTCACTTTCGGAAAGGCGCAGTATCAGTGGCACCCGGGCAGGAAAAAAGGCTACGCTGATCCCGATGGCCCCGCCGCAACCTCTACAATCGACGCCAGTCCCGACGCGCAATATACGCTGCCACCCGCATCAATGACCGTGCTACGTGGCCGGGTAAAAACTGCGGCACCATAGACCCGAAATGCACAAACATTCCAGCGCCTGCAGCCCACGGAGGAAAGATGAAATTACTGCGTTACGGTTTACCCGGCGAAGAGAAGCCCGGCGTCCTGGCTTCCGACGGTACCATCCGCGATCTGTCGAACCTCATCCCCGATCTCGCCGGGCCGGCTTTGCTTCCGGATTCGCTGGATAAGCTGCGCCGGGCAGACATCACGGGTTTACCTCGCGTTGCCGGCAAACCCCGCATCGGTCCTTGCGTGGGCGGCGTGGGAAAGTTCATCTGCATCGGTCTGAATTATTCCGATCATGCCGCTGAATCAGGCATGGCAGTGCCCGCCGAACCGGTTGTCTTCATGAAAGCCACATCATCCATTTGCGGCCCCGACGATGACGTCGTAATTCCGCGCGGGGCAAAAAAAGCCGACTGGGAAGTTGAACTCGGCGTAGTCATCGGCAAGCCCGCCAAGTATGTGGACCAGGCCGACGCCCTGTCCCATGTCGCCGGATATTGCGTGGTCAATGATCTTTCAGAGCGAGCCTTCCAGCTCGAAGGCACCGGCCAGTGGGTCAAAGGCAAGAGCGCCGACACTTTCGGACCCATTGGGCCGTGGCTGGTCACGCCGGACGAAGTTCCCGACCCGCAGAATCTGGACCTATGGCTGGAGGTTGATGGTCACCGCTATCAGAACGGATCCACAAAAACCATGGTCTTCGGCGTGGCCTACCTGATCAGTTATCTAAGCCGGTTCATGAGCTTGCGCACCGGCGACGTCATCTCCACCGGCACGCCTCCCGGCGTGGGTCTCGGTCAGAAGCCACCGCTCTACCTGCGCCCCGGTAACCGCATCAAGCTAGGCATCCCAGGCCTCGGTCAACAGGAACAAAAAGTGGTAGCCGAATCAATTTAATCCCTGAGAACCGAGAACTAAAATCTGACATCTGAAATCCAGAACCGGACTTCGGACCTCCGACTTCGGACCTCGGGCCCATACGGTCTTTGATTTCAGATCTCAGATTTTAGTTCTCGGTTCTCAGGGGACTAAATTCCGAAGCCCGACCTGTGAAGTCCGTCAAGTCAACTTTGGTGCAGTCCTCGATCACCTCATCATTGATCGAGTTCGGCGACCTCGGTGGTGTACAACGCCCAGCGGGCAGTTTTTCGCCGCTGCATGGCACGGCATTATTCTCACCGACGGGGCACTGGGACCGCTGAACAGCCAGCCGGCGGCTGAGCATCCTGTCCCGCGATCCCCACCCTTCGACCTGCCTCTTGTATCGCGGAGAATTGCGTCGTGCCGGACGCAACGAGATGTATTTCTGGTACGTGGACGGAAACAACAGCGACCGGCTGATCTGGCAGACCAAGGACGGCGGTACCAGCTGGACTCAAATCAACGATGACGGCATCACCAACTGCGGTGACGTGTTGGGTGGCTGCGGCACCGTACAGGGCAGCTACAACCTGGAGCTGGCCGCCGTCCCTGACGGCAAGTGACCGACCTTTATGCCGGGGCGGTGAATCTTTACAAGTGCAGAATCACTACCGCATCGCCCAGTTGCAGCGGTTGTGCGCTCGACACTTTCATCAATCTCACCCACGCTTTTGGTTGTCCGCCGATTTTCGGCTCGATCGCGCACGTCCATCCCTACCAGCACGCCGTTGCCTTCCTGCAGACTACGGCAACACCCGTGTGGTGATGTACTTTGCCAACGACGGCGGAATCTACCGCGCTTTGGATGGTTACACCGGACTGCTCACCGGCGCCTGCGCGGCAGCAACCAGTTCGACAGTCTCAACCAGACCCTGGGCTCGATCACCCAGTTCATTTCCTTTTCACAGCATCCTACTGATCCCTATACGCTTTTGGGAGGCGCGGGAAACAACGGCTCGCCCGCAACCAGCACTTCACATTGCAACCCGGTTGGGTCACGTCAATGCCGGCGGCGGCGGTTACACCAGATCATCCCGATAATCTCACGGAATGGTTTACCGCCAACACTGATGTGAGCATCGAGCGTTGCTCTCTGGGTTTGACTGCCGGGCGCAGGATTTCAGCAGCGGGCTGGTTGTTTCGAACGCCACCGTGGGCGGCGACTCTGGACCGTTTTTCACCCCTTTATTCTGGACCCGCAAATTCCGGAGAGCTCTTGGTGGGACCTGCCGGGTGTTGCGCGCGCCACCGACGGCAGCGGATTCTCCGCCCTCACTAATAATCTCGAGACCGGCGGCTCCGAAAGCTGCACTGGCAGTGAGGTCAACCTGGTGCGAGCTCTGGCTGCGGCGGCATCGTACCGCCGGTTCTCCCGTGTGTTGCCGGCCAGTGGTCTCTCGCTCTCCCCCGGTGCCTTCTGGGTGGCCCCTCAGTGCCGCGCGGCGCGTGGTCGACCGCCGGGCCCCCCCTTCGGTTCCCGTCTCGCGTCGCTTCGCCCTCCGATCCACCGGCCGGACCGCCTACATGACGATCATGGGTTTCACGTCTCGCCATCTGGAAGACAACGGTGCTGGCCTCTGGATCGACTTCAGCGAAGCTTGCCCGACGCCCCTCCACGCGTGCTGGTGGACGGACCGCACACGGTCTATTCGGCCCGATGTCGGAGTCTTCGCGAGCAGCACGCCGCCGGTCTGGACTGAGGTTGGGCCGGCCCGGAGCGGGCAGCCGGTACTTGCCCAACGTTGCCGTTACTGCGTTGCGCTGTTCATTCGGGGGACCAGAAACTGCGCGCTTCCACCGCCGCGGATATGGCATTCCCTGGCCCAGGACCAGATTTCATATTCGCCTCCCCCGACAACGAGTTGACCGCTTCGCGGGCGCGCTGCATTCGCTGCCGCCTGCTGGCGAACGGCTTCGCAGCCCGTGATCTGATTGCCCGGCGCCCCCCGCCGCCTCTGTACGGTACCCCGCTCGGTGACACCATTGTTTCAGGCGCCGCCTTCAGCGTGTCCGCTGGCGGTCCCGTGGGCGATTACTTGTTCAACGCTCATGGCGTGGGCAGCGACGCAAATACCGACCACCCGTGATTTCTCTCTGACCTGCACGTGGTGGATTTCAACCTGACCGCGCCCGCGCCGGCAGCTTGACGGTGAATCCGTCCAGTGTTTCCGCGCCCACTGCGTTTGACGTGACCGCATCAGGCACGTTCAACCAGGAAGTAACTCTTTCCTGTAGCGGTTTGCCCGCGGGGGCCGCCTGCAACTTCGACTTACCCTCTACGTTTCCGTTTTCCGGCGGCCCGGCGAACGTGACCCTGACCATAAGCACGGATGCCGGCACGCCCCTGGGGACATTCCAGTTTCCATCAACGGCTCGGTCGCTGGCGGACCGACCGGACTCAAACCCTGTCCCTGACGGTCCGCACCGGAAGCACCAGCAATCCCGATTTCGCCATTGCGGTCAGCAACCCGTCGCTGACCGCGAATCCGAACGAAGCGGCCGTGTTCAACGGCACGCTGACGGCCTCCGATGGATATCGCAGCGCGGTCAATCTGCGTTGTTCCGGCGCCGTGCCCCTCACCTGCACGCCCTCTCCCGCCATCCTCGTCCCGTCCACCGCGGGCGCGCCATTTACCGTGACCGCAAGCAATGATGCGCAGAACCATTTCAACTTCACCATCGACGCTACCGGAACCGACGCGGCTCAGTCCACAAATCGACGCCGGTGGAACTCATCGTCGGCTTCAATTTGTCATCAACAACAATTCGCCGCCCAGACCGTCAAGGCCGGAAAACCGAGCATAAGGACGTGGTGCCGCTGGGAAATGGCAGCGTCTTCCCCGCCAATGTAACCTTGTCGTGTTCGACTGCCAGCCTTCCCCCCTTGACCACATGCTCATTCACGCCCAGCCTGGTGGCTGCAGGACAAGGAGACACGAACCTGGTGCTGAAGCTTCAGACCACTGCGGCAGTTCCCGCGGTCTCGAGTCTGGCAGCGCCACATGCATTGTGGTATGACCTGGGCCTTTCCCTGGCCGGAGTCCTGGCTCTCGGCGGATTGAAACCACCTCGCAGACGGCGTAAGAAGAACTGCTTGCGCCTCGTGATCTTTGGCATGCTGCTCACCCTGCTGGTGGCCTGCGGCGGAGGCAGCAGCGGCCCGGCGGAGGAGGGGGCGGAGGCGGTGGCGCAGGTCATCCCGGAACAACTCCCGGAAACTACACCGTCACGGTCAACGCCGCGCTAGGTTCGGTCACCCGCAGCGTGGACGTGGTATTGACCGTACAGTAGTCCGCAGCTGTCTTAAAAGAACGTGAGCCATAAAGGACACGACGTAAATTCGACGGCAGAGATCATACTTTCCTTCGTGTACCTTAGTGTCCTTTGTGGTTTAAGCCTTTCCCGCCAGGCACCCGGATAACCGCAGTAACTTCGCTCTGATTCAAGCGGCCATGTATAAAGAATGTGGCGCTGGTTTCCCTGCGCCCCTATGCCCGATCAAACTTTCGACATCGTAATCATTGGCGGAGGAATCGTCGGTCTTTCGACTGCGATGCACGCCACCCGCGCCCTGCCGCACTTGCGCCTGCTGCTGGTCGAGAAGGAAGACGGTGTTGCCCGCCACCAGAGCGGACACAACAGCGGCGTGATCCACTCCGGCATCTACTACAAGCCTGGTTCGTTGAAGGCAAAGTTCTGCGTCGAGGGTGCGGCCGCCATGGTGGAATTTTGCCGCGCCCACAAACTGCCGCACGAAATCTGCGGGAAAGTCATCGTCGCCACCAGCGCCGGGGAGGTCCCGCGCCTCAACACTTTGCTGGATCGTGGAAAGGCCAACGGCCTCGCCGGATTGCGACTGTTGCAGCAGGCAGAACTGCGCGAGATTGAGCCACACTGCAGCGGCCTGCTGGGCGTGCTGGTTCCCAGCACCGGCATCACCGACTACGCCGCCGTCAGCAAGAAATACGCCGAGATCCTGGCTGCTCAGGGCGGCACGGTAAGCACCGGGACAGAAGTGCGCGCCGTCGTCCGCCGCGGCACGGAGATGATGGTCGAAACCAGTCGCGGAACTTTTGCCGCGAAATATGTGATCAATTGTGCCGGGCTGCACAGCGACCGCGTCAGCCGGATGGCCGGCCAGAAACCCGAAGTCAGGATCGTGCCTTTTCGCGGTGAATACTACGATCTGGTTCCGGAAAGAACGCATCTGGTGCGCACCCTCATCTATCCCGTGCCTGATCCCAAGTTCCCATTTCTTGGCGTGCACTTCACGCGCCGCATCCAGGGCGGCGTGGATGCCGGTCCAAACGCAGTGCTGGCATTCAAACGCGAGGGCTACAAGCGCACCGATTTCAATCTCCGGGACCTCGCCGGAACCCTTGCCTATCCCGGCTTCTGGCACATGGCTGGAAAATACTGGCGCGATGGCGCCAGTGAATACTATCGCTCGCTGAGCAAGGGCGCGTTTGTGAAAGCGCTGCAGCGTCTCGTTCCTGAGATCGTGAGCTCTGATCTGGTGGCCGACGGTTCGGGTGTGCGCGCCCAGGCGGTGCGTCCCGACGGATCCATGGTCGATGATTTTCAGTTTGTGCAGGCCGACCGAATGCTGCATGTATGGAACGTCCCCTCGCCCGCAGCCACCGCTTCCCTGCCCATCGGCCGCCACATCGCCGAACTGGCTCGCCAGGCCATGGAAAGCGCCTGACCAGCGGAAGGTGTCATCCTGAGCGGAGTGGCGCCTTCGCGTAGCGAAGACGCCACGCAGTCGAAGGACCCCTACCCGCTCCGCGAAGCGCTGCCGGAATTCGCAGGGGAAACTGTCCCATGTGCCCCATCAACAGCGCGATCGTTAAGCTGAGATAGGGGTCCTTCGACTGCGCCCCTGCTTCGCTACGCGAAGCAACCACTTCGCTCAGGATGACACCGGCTACTCTCCGCCAATCGGTCGTGAAACTGTACAATTGCGAACACAGAACACACGGAGGACACAGCGCGATGGGTTTCGATCTTTCCGGAAAACGGGTGGCAGTCCTGGGCGCGGGCAAGATGGGAGGAATTCTGCTCAAGGCGTTGCTGGAGAAAGGTCTGCTCTCTCCCAAGGCGACCTTCGCCACGGTCCAGCATGAAGACCGGGCGCGCGCCCTGGCGGAAAAGCTGGGCGTCTCAGTCGGCACCGACAATCTGGCCGCCGTCCGCAACGCCGACATCATCTTCGTATGCGTGAAGCCGCAAGTAGTGCAGGAAGTGATGGAGCAGATCCGCCCCAATGTCACCAGCAAGCAACTCATCATTTCGGTGGCGGCATCGGTGCCCACCAGCCACATCGAAAAGGCGTTGGGCAGCGATGTTGCCGTCATTCGCGCCATGCCCAACACACCCTGCGCGCTGGGCTGCGGCATGACCGCTCTGTGCCGCGGAAAATTTGCCGATGCCCACCACGTGGAAGCTGCGTGCGCCCTGTTCAACGTGGTGGGAAAAACCGTGGTGGTGGATGAAAAACACATGGACGCGGTCACCGGACTCTCAGCCAGCGGCCCTGCCTACATCTACATCATCCTGGAATCGCTGGCGGAGGCTGGCGTGAAGGTGGGCCTGCCGCGCGATGTCGCCACGCTGCTCGCCGCCCAGACCACTCTGGGAGCCGCGACCGTAGTACTCGAAACCGGAGATCATCCCGCCCTGCTCAAAGACGCAGTGACCACTCCCGCAGGCTGCACCATCGACGGCATCATGGAACTGGAAGAAGGCAAGTTGCGCGTCACATTGATCAAAGCCGTGGTGAAAGCCGCGCAACGCGCCAAAGAACTGGCTTACGGATAGCCCGGCGAGGACTCGGCTCGCAAGGGCGCGGTTTGGGAAGGCCACACTCCGGGCGTGCCTCTGCCAGCGCGGGTTTTGGGAGGGCACGACTCTAGTCGTGCCACGCGGGTTTCGGGAGGGCACGACTTTAGTCGTGCCGGCGCGGGCTTGGGAAGGGCACGACTTCAGTCGTGCCACAAAGAGAATGAAATGCGTCGCGCTTTAGCGCCTGAGGTCAGCTCTAAGGAAGCGCGAAGTTCACCGTCACCCGGGTCTCGAACTCAACCACCTTGCCATTGAGTTCGTGGGGCTTGAAGCGCCACTGCCGTACCGCATCCGTCGCGGCGCCTACCAGCAGAGCATCCCCGCTGATCGTCATAAGTTTCCGCACCAGGCCGTCGGTCCCAACCAGAACTTTGAGCTCGACCGGACCTTGAATGCGCCGTTGCAGGGCTGCCTCCGGATACTGAGGCTCCACCCGCTCCAGCAGGTAGCCGTTCGCGGACGCTGCAGAACCCTGCTCCGGCGCCTGCGCTGAATCATCTTCTTCCCGGGTTGCCGCTTTTTGAATCGATCCCGGTCCCATCGCTTCGGCCGCAGCCGGAGGTTCGGTCTCCGAGGGCGGCATCCGGAAAACTACTTTGCCATGTTCGTACACCACCAGCCCGCCTGCAGGCTCGGCCGTTTCCGTTTCCGTTTCTTTCGGCTTCGGAGCCGGCTTTGCGGGCGGGGTAACCCTGGCCGCAACCGTCTTGGCAGGGACCGGCAGTTCTTCGCGGCGGGACGTGGCGGGCGGAGTTTCAGGAATCACCGGCGCCATCGCCTGCGTCTCGTCCGGAATTATTGCAGCCTGGGCCGGAGCCCGGTTGACTGCCATGCTCCAGCCCACGCGCCCCACCATCCAACCCAGGAGCACAGCCAGCGCCAGCACCGCGGCCGTCAGAGCTCCGGTTCGGTAATCCCGGCCAACCACGGCCACATCCGCCTGGACCGGCTCCGGCAAGGCTTCGGTCTCGACCGGCGGTGGTGAAACTGCATCACTTGCGAACGGCAGGTTAGTTTCTTCCACTACTGGCGCCGCCGGTTCACCATCCATCGCCTCTCGCACTGTTCGCAATATTTTTCGGCTGAGGCCTTGTAGCTCCTGCAGGTCAGAAGCACTGAAGGCATGGGGAACCAGCGAAAAAACCTCCAGAACGCCCCACAATTCCTCTCCTTCCAGGATGGGGTGGGCCGCGATCGATCGGATTCCAAGATCACTGCACGCCGTCGCATTGACCCGGGGATCGACCAGCGTATCGCTGCAAAGTTGCATCTGCCGCGTCTGAACACAAGCTCCTGAAAGGCCCGATCGAGTATTCAGGCAGATTCCCACGCCCGGCGCCTTGTCGCCCAAAGTGGCGCGGCACACCATCCGGTTACCGCGGGCCAGAGCGATCACTGCTCCACTCGACGCAGTGGTCAAGCGACCTTGTTGCAAAATTTCATGCAGCCGCAGATCCAGGGAAATATCGGAGGGCAAGTCTTTCCTACCCTGAAACGCCGGGACGGCGCCCGCTTCCGACTCGATTTCCGCAACGTCCGGTTCAGGCCATTCCGGACCGCTGACGCGGTTTTGCACAATGGAAGGATACCGGGTTGAGTCAGGCTTCAACATGGTTCGGGCCATGCGAGTGTCCCTGCGCGGCGCGGGATGGCTCCGACAGCAATTGAGCGGAGTTTCGCCTGAAACAAAGGTCTTGTCAACACAAATGAACCCCGGGTAATCAACTCAAAACAATAACTTTATGAATGCGGTCAATCGCAGCTTCCGCATATGAAATCCTCCCCTTCTATTCTATGGGTTTCGCAGGCCATAAAAGACAAAATACTGCTTGGCTGGCGAAGCCAGGTAGCACCGGCGTCCCGCCGGCTGTCGAGGCGGCGTCCCGCCGCCTCAGTGTGTGGAAGAAACCAGATTGCGTCGCCTTCCAGGGCTCGCCTTGGACGGCGGGCGGGACGCCCGCCGGACAGCCGGCGAGACGCCGGCGCTACCTGGGACATCTGGCCTGCGGTGTACACTTCCCCGGCAAGGCATCTTCAAGTTGAGAAAAGAGTCTGGCCGCTTTGAATTCAACTTCGCCCCCTCCCTCCCGCTCGGACCAGTGGCATGCTGTCACCGCCAGTTTTCTGGGATGGACCCTCGACGCCTTCGATTTCTTCGTCGTCGTCTTTCTGGTGGACACGCTGGCGCTTCACTTCCACGTGACCAAGAGCGCCATCGTGTGGACCATGACCGCGACCCTGGCCATGCGCCCGGTCGGCGCCATCGTATTCGGATTGCTGGCCGACCGCTACGGGCGCCGCAAGCCCCTCATGGCGAATGTGGTTTTCTTCTCCGTGGTCGAACTCCTGTGCGGATTTGCCCCCAGCTACACCGTGTTTCTGATCCTGCGCACCATCTACGGCATCGGCATGGGCGGGGAGTGGGGCGTCGGGGCGTCGCTCGCCATGGAAAGTGCTCCGCCAAAATGGCGCGGGATCCTCTCCGGAATCGTGCAAAGCGGATACTCCATCGGCTACCTGCTGGCGGCCGTGGCGGCACGTTTCGTTCTGCCCGCCTGGGGATGGCGCGCCATGTTCTGGGTCGGCGGCGCGCCCGCGCTGCTGGCGCTTCTACATCCGTTTCCGGGTGCGCGAGTCGGAGGCCTGGAAACAACACCGGGCCCCGACCGTGAGGGCGATTTTGCGCACCGCCAGCGGCCACTGGAAAATTTTTCTTTACCTTGTCCTGTTAATGACGCTCATGATGTTCCTCTCCCACGGCACCCAGGACCTCTATCCGGACTTCCTGAAATCGGCACGCGGATTTGATTCGAAAGTTGTGGCTTATCTCGTCATTCTGTTCAATGTGGGAGCGGTGCTGGGGGCCATTCTGTTCGGGCATCTGTCGGAAAGTTTTGGACGCCGCCGCAGCATGATCCTTGCCCTGCTTCTGTGTCTGGCGATGATTCCCGCCTGGACTTTCGGTGGCTCGCTGATGACTCTCGCCGTCGGCGCCTTCGTGATGCAGGCCGGCGTCCAGGGCGCATGGGGCATCATCCCGGCACATCTCAACGAACTCTCTCCCGACGCCGTCCGCGGACTTATGCCCGGCTTCGCCTACCAGTTGGGAATTCTTATCGCAGCCCCGGTCAACAATGTCGTTTACGCCCTGCGCAAGCCTCTGGGATATCCCTGGGCTCTGGCCGCTTTCGAGATCGCCAACATCGCGATCCTGATGACCGTCATCGCGCTCGGTTCGGAACGCAAGGGAAAGAGTTTTTCCAGCCACGAGAGCGTCGAACTAAAGATGTGACAGCCGTCACGTCTATTCGTGACCGGCAACCGCTCTGCCTCCGCAAACTGCCCGTCAGGCCTTATCATTATCACGAGATCGGATCTTCAGGTCTGGATCATCAGGTCTGGCTTCGCCGCGCTGAGCGGCGTCGCCCTGGCCGCATAAAAACTGCTACAGTATTGCATCTGACTGGCGTTAAGTTTCGCCTGGTTGGACGCGGAGAATAATCGGATGCGCATTGCGGTGGTGGGTTCGGGCTACGTGGGACTGGTGGCGGGCGCGTGTTTCGCCGACCTCGGCCATCAGGTGGTCCTGGTGGATAACGACCAGGCCAAGCTGGCCGCGCTCAAGGCCGGCGACGTTCCCATCCACGAGAAGTTTCTGCCCGAACTGTTGAAGCGGCACCGCGATCGCAATCTTACTTTTTCCGGCGATCTCAACCAGGCCGTGCGCGACAGTAAGGCCATTTTCATCGCGGTCGGGACTCCGCCGACCGAACAGGGGGAAGCCGATCTCTCCTACGTGGAATCGGTGGCCCGCAGCGTTTCCGGGGCCATCAACGGCTACAAGGTGGTGGTGGAGAAAAGTACGGTCCCGGTTTACACCAGCGACTGGGTGCGCAAGATTATTTTGCGCAATGCCGCCCCCCCGGATTCTTTCGATGTCGCCTCCAACCCCGAGTTTCTCCGGGAAGGAACCGCCGTCACCGACTTTCTCTATCCCGACCGCATCGTCGTGGGTGCCGACAGCGAACGCTGCGCTGCCGTGTTGCGCGAGATTTACGCTCCCATGACCGATGGCAGCTACTATCAGCGCAAGGACGCGATTCCGGCGCCCGACCGGGCCCAGGTCCCTCCTCCGCTCATTGTCACCAGCGCCAAGAGCGCCGAACTGATCAAGCACGCCTCCAACGCCTTTCTCGCCATGAAGATTTCTTTTATCAATGCGGTCGCTTCCATTTGTGAATCGGTGGGAGCGAACGTGCAGCAGGTTTGCCAGGGCATCGGGACGGACAGCCGCATCGGTCCGCGCTTCCTCAATCCCGGCATCGGCTACGGCGGATCGTGCTTTCCCAAGGACCTGATGGCTTTCCGCGCCGTGGCGCGGGAGTGCGGATACGAGTTCCGGCTGCTGGACGAGGTCATGCGCATTAATGAAGACCAGCGCCAGCGCTTCCTGCGCAAAGTGCGTACTGCATTGTGGACTTTGCGGGGCAAGCGCCTGGGCGTGCTCGGCCTGGCTTTCAAGGGAGGCACGGACGACATCCGCGAATCACCCGCCATTTTGCTGGTGCAGTCGCTGCTGCAGGAGGGATGCCAGATCGCGGCCTACGATCCGGCGGCGACCGCCCGGGCCCGCGAGGTCCTGAACCCGAGCACCGAGTTCGTCAACGATCCCTACGAAGCCGCCCGCGACGCCGATGCGCTTCTGATTTTGACCGAGTGGGAAGAGTTCGCCGCTCTCGATCTGGACCGCATTTTCAAGCAACTCAAATATCCCATCGTGATCGATGGCCGCAATCTTTACGATCCGGAGGCCATGGCCGCGCGTGGCTTCACCTATTACAGCGTCGGCCGCCCCGCGGGAACGCCGGCGGTCCCAGCCGCCGCTGCGACTCCTCCGGCAAGGAAAGCTCAAGAAATCATGAACCGGCAGCGCGCCCTGGTGACTGGCGGAGCCGGCTTCCTGGGCTCGCATTTGTGCGATGCCCTGCTGGCCGAGGGCTACTCCGTGGTTGTCGCCGACAATCTGCTGACCGGAAAACTTTCGAACCTCGAGCACCTGCGCAACGAACCCCGCTTTGAATTTCAACAAATTGATATCAATGAACCGTTTGACTGCGGCGCGGTGAATTACGTCTTCCACTTCGCCAGCCCGGCCAGCCCGGTGGACTATGCCGCGCACGGAATTGCCACCCTCAAGGTCGGTTCGCTCGGAACCTTTCACGCTCTCGATATTGCCCACAAGTACGGCGCAAAATATCTGGTCTCTTCCACCTCGGAATGTTACGGCGATCCGCTGCAGCATCCTCAGAAGGAAACTTACTGGGGCAACGTAAATCCCATCGGGCCGCGCTCGGTGTACGACGAAGCCAAGAGATTCACCGAAGCCGTCACCATGGCCTATCACCGCTATCACAAGGTGGACACGCGCATCGTGCGGATCTTCAATACCTACGGGCCGCGCATGCAACTCAATGACGGCCGAGTGGTCCCCAACTTCATGAAGCAGGCCCTGCGCGGCGAAGATCTGACGGTGTACGGCGACGGCAGCCAGACCCGCAGCTTCTGCTATGTCAGCGATGAAATTGACGGCTTCCTGCGCTTGTCCAAAGCCGACGAACATTTGCCGGTCAACATCGGCAATCCCACCGAGTTCACAATTCTGGAATGCGCCCAGCGGGTGCTGGCGGTGACTGGATCAAAAAGCAAGATTCGCTACGAAGCCCTGCCCCAGGACGATCCCAGGCAGCGCTGCCCCGACATCACCAAGGCCAGGACCCTGCTGGGATGGGAACCAAAGATTGATCTGGAAAAGGGCCTGCGCCTGTCGCTGGAATATTTCCGCAAGGAAGCCCGCTGACGCACTGAACAACTTTTCTCGCTTTGTCATCCTGTAGCGGAGCGAAGTTTCGCTTGCGAAACCTCGAGCGCAGTCGAAGGACCCCTATAACAGGATAAGTCCGTGCGTTCAGGTAAGGATGGTTTAGGGTGAAGCAGGGCCTCGGCTCTGCAATAAGTGGTTTCCCGAAAGTGGGCTTCAACCCCTGAGGTACATACAGCTTCCCTCACGCCAAGCTGTCTTCCGCCGCCTGGGCCGCAATCAGCTGCTTCACGTGTTCCCGCTCATCGGCCGTGTTCAGACTGAACTGGACCCCCATCCCGTAGCCGGGATGCACCACCTGCACCGTCCCCCGGACCCGCAATTTCATGTCATGGGTGCGCACCACAATGTCCAGCACCGTGCGCGAAGCAAAGGGAGAAGGGGTCTCCACGTAGCATCCGCCCGTGCTTACATCGCTCAGAGTGCATCGGTTGGGAACGCCCTCGCCCAGGCGGAACACATCCGCGCTCAGGCGGCAGGCGCGGCGACCCTGCACCCGGCGATTGGAAGATGCGGCCGAAAGCCCCAGACCTGCGAAGCGCGTGGCCACGGCCTCCGATGCGGCCGGCAGCTCTTTCTTGGGCGCATTTTTTTCCGCTGTGGCCAGCCGGGCCAGACTGCTCTTGATCCATTCGTTCATGGTGCGCCGCGAAGTTTGCGGCACGTCCACAAAACGGATTCCCACCCGTCCCGAAGAGTCTTGCCACACTACGTCGCCGGACAGACGCACCGAGGATTTATCTCCCGGCAAATTGAATTGAAAGTAAACCTTGCAGCGTGGAGGCAGCCGCCGTTCCGACTGGATGGCCAATCCATCCTCGCTCAAGTCCAGCAGCGTGGCCGCCACATTCTCCGCGTCGGCGTAGGTAATCGACGCCGGTGCGTGCAGCGCGATCCTCAGTTTGATTCGCTTTTCCCGTGCCATCAGACCTCGCGCCGCCCGCAGGCTGCTTGACGCCCGCTCCACGGAAACCGGCTTGTACACAATGAAGTTGGCCCCTTGCCCGAAAATATCGCGTACCTGTTCTCGTCCGTCCACCAGGCCGATGATGAGTGTGCTCCGGTTCATCGGCGATTTGCGCACGCCCGCAATCAGTTCGATGGCCGGCATCTGGTCCTGGCAATCGATCACTACCGCGTCGAAATGCTCGGAGGCGAGACGGCCTGCCGCGCTTGCCAGCTCTCCGCAATGCTCTGCCGCAATGTTCAGCTCCCGCAGAATCTGGCTGAGCACCTGCACCGCTTTCAGATCTGCACACACCACCAGGGACGTAAGCGCCATACTTCGGGAATGTTAGAGTTCCGCGGTAAGCCGAGACAAGTTACCTCGGTCATCCGGTAGCGATTCAGCGCCAGGGGTGACCTTCGTCATCTGGAGTTAAACCGCAGAACTCGCTATGTTCGCAAATGCCCGCCACCTCACGGTTCCGGCGAGCGCGTTTCTACTCCGCAAAAAAGGCATCGAAGATGTCATCACAAACCGGCACCTGGTTAATCGCCGTGGGGGCAATCGCCGCGTCCATCGGAATCATCATGCTGCCCGCCGCTCTGGGGGAGCATCCCGATACCAGTCTTCTCGTTCTGGGCGCATGCTGCCTGTCTCTGGGCTCCTTGATCGCAGCCTCGGGTGTTTATTTGAAGGCGCGCGCGATTCAACCCCCCAAAGGATTAAGCGGGGCATCGGTAGAATCCAGGAACTCAAACCGACGAGTCCGCGGCGGTTGTGATGTTTGCCATGGGGACTCGCCGGTCATTCATTGCAAGGTTCATCAGGTCCACCTTTGTGCGAATTGTCTGAGGCGGCATTATGATTTCCGTACCTGCGCCTACGCGCCCAGCACCCGCGGAAATGCCGCCAAGAACCTGGCCAAGGCTCGTGGTGCATAATCGCCCGAGTCCTCTGATTAAGTAGTAAATCCCCATCACACATTTTGGCATTCACCCTTTCTTGTGTAACTTCAGGCGAACTAAGCAGTTCTGCACGTTAGTTCAGTCACCCGTCGGGTTACTTCCGTAAGCTGTCAAAAGATGATGATCAATTTACTCTTAGAAATTGGACTGACTTGTCACGGACATACCTTAGCGAGAGTTACGCGTGCCGGCAAATCCGAGACTGAAGATCGTACATGTCCAGTCAGTATCTTTAGGACGTAACTACTTAGGGGTACGTTCGTTACTTGTGAAATCTTGCACTGGGCCACATGCTTTAGAAAGCAAGGAACGGACCGGGTGCAGTGCAACCCGGCCGAAATCAGCCATTCTGGCCCGGCAGAAGCGAGGAAGCCGATTGTTTGGACGAGACTCTAGATCGCAAAGGCAGAGCGGTTTCTCTCTGATCGAGCTCCTGATTGTGCTTGCCGTCATGCTCATAGCGTCCGCATTCACCATACCGCTGATCATGACGTCTGTGAGCCAGTATCGGCTCCGCACCTCAGCGGTGGACTTGAATGGATTGTTACAACGGGCGCGCATTCGGGCGGTACGAGACAACCGAACCTATGCCGTGCGAGCCGCAACGTTTACTCAGGGTGCGTTTTCTTATTCGCAAGCTTATCTTGACCTGAATGGGAACAGCATTTTGGACGCTGGGGAACCGATGATTCAGTTGCAGAGGGGTGTGTCACTGAATACCAACCCGGGCACAGCGGCCATATCCAACGCCACTCTGGGATTTGCCCCGCAGTCCACCACAGCTCAGGTGAACTTCAATGCACGCGGGACCCCATGCGTTGTCGTGAATACCATATGCAGCAGCTGGGATAGCGCCGGTGCCACCCCCAACCAGGTCGGTTTCGTCTATTACTTACGGTCCACCTCAGGCGCGAACACAAGCTGGGCAGCGGTTTCAATCAGCCCATCCGGCCGCTTCAGATCATGGAGCAACTACAACAACAGTACTTGGGGCTACTAGAGTTGCAATTACGCGGAGATTCGTGGTGAGAGGCGTTATGGTGACAACTTCAAATTTGGCGCGAAATAGGCGGGTACAGTCTGGTAAACCGGCCATGGGCGGATTCTCGCTTGTAGAGCTGATGATTGCTATCACGGTACTGGCAATTGGCATGGCAGGGCTGGCAGTACTTTTCAACACGGCGATTATGAACAACAGCCGTTCGAAAGGGGACACGAGTGGAACGATGCTGGCCCAGACTGTTCTGGAAAAGATTGCAGCCCAGCCGGCCAACGCCCCTGCCACCTTTACTCTCACGGACTGCAATCCCAGCGGGGGCACGAATTGGACAATTGCCACCGCGGGGACGGCGAGTCCGGGATCTGGGGCCACCATCAATACCAGCACTAACGGAATCGATTTCTCTCAGGCCTACAGCGCCGTGCCGGCTAACTACAAAATGCAGTTTGTTGCCTGCGGCAGCGGTGGCCGTCAGACGCCCTACGAAGTGCGCTGGAATATTCAGACCATTAGTGCAAACACGCGCCTGATAACGGTCGCCGCACGGCCATTAGCGGCTGCCTCGTCGGGCGGCAACGCAAACCAAGCCCTGCTGTTTGCGCTGCCCATTACCTTGCGCACGATTGGAGGAATCTGATGAGGAACAATCCCGGATTCCGGCAGGGTCGGAGGGCTGAAACCGGCTTTACCCTGATCGAGGCCCTGGTAACGGTGGCGGTGTTAGTCGTCGTTTTGGGAGTCGCGTTCAGTTATGCCGGCCGCTTGCAAAGGGTCTACAAAGCGGAAGAAACCAAGGTAGATGCCACCCAGGAAGCGCGGACCTTCTTTGATGGGATCCAGCGGGAGTTACACCAGGCGGGCTTTCCCGGACGCAAAATGTATGGGCCCGGCGTGCTCATTACCCCGGCGAACAACGATAACCGCAACGCAGTTGGTCTGGTAAAGGTATCCAGTTCGGAGCTCTTATTCGAAGCTGACATTGACAACGATAGCCGAGTGGAAAGCGTGCGCTACACCTTGATGGACAACGCAGGGAACCCAGTTACCGCGGCCAGTAGTTGTCCCTGCACGTTGCAGCGAAGCCAGGTCCTGAAGGCGAATGGCAGTCCAATGACCCAGGCCACCAGCTATGCCAGCGCATTAGACGGGGTGATCAACAGCGGGGGCGTGGGCGCGGGCGGAGGCGCGCTCACCATCAGCGGAAGCAGCCCAGTCGGCTCAAACGACACTGTCTACGCGGCTTACAAGACGCCGCAGGTATTCACTGCTTTCGACCAGAATGGCGCTGTGGTTCCGGGAACGGATCTTAACTCCAATCCAACCGCTATCGCAAGCATACGCAGCATCGCAATCAACATCAACCTGCTCACGACCTTCATGGACACCCAGACCAAGATGAGGCCTGCGCTGAGCATGAGGACGACAGTAAAGCTGAACAACTTCTAGAAATCTGAATTTATGAAGATTAAGTCACAACAATCACTTACGAGTTTTGAGAAGGTGCGGATAAGAAGCAGAGCGCATTGGGCTCTGCATCTGCTGAGCAAAATCGGCGCCATTTTACTGGGTTCGCTGCTGGGTGTCGCCTTGTGCGCCGCTCAGAACCAGGGCCCTTCCGACCAGGAGTCTCTGGCCAAGATCGCGCGCCAAAAACCTGTGCGCAAGGCCAAGGTAGTGATTACTAACGATGACGTGCCTGGCCGGCCGGAACCAACGCCGGAAACCTCTACCGATTCTCCCGCGAACAGCGCCGCGGCGGAACAGAACCAGGCTGCACAGTCCAAACAGGATATTCCTCCGCCGGGACTGCCCCCCGGCACCACGATCGATCAGGCACGAGAAGCCCTGGAAAACCTCAAACAACAGGAGCGAGTCATGATCGGGCGGTACGACGAGATGCAGCACAAGCTGTCTGAAACCAATGACCAAAGCTTGCGCCGCCTGTATTCCGATTCGCTGTCGCGCCGGGACGAAACCCTAGCGCGCAAGAGAAAGCAGATCGAGGAAGCTGAGCGGGCCCTCCGCTCAGCCACCGAGGTTGGATCGACGCAAGGAGATAACAATGCGGCGAAATGAGAGAAATGAAAGCGGAGTAGCGCTTGTGGTTTGCATTTTATCCCTGTTGCTCCTGACCGGCATCGCCCTAGGGCTGATGTACATGACGGATTCAGAGACGATGATTAACAGCAACTACCGTGCCTCGCAGCAGGCCTACTTCGCTTCCCTCGCCGGGCTGCAGAGTGTGCGCGAGCGCATGACACCCGCTAACGTTGCTCCTCATCTTATTACCGGACCGACCACTATGCCAGGCGTCGGGGCTGCGTCGGTGATGTATGTTGTGAATCCCAATGCAACCGAAACCATTGATCTCGCGAGCATCACGAGCCCCGGTAACAGTTTTTACGATAACGAGCTTGGTAAGGAATTGATCAACCAAGGCTTGGCCAGCCCTCCAGCGGCTAGCAATTACGCGCTGCCCCTCATCCCGGAAGATCCTGCGTCTCTGAACACACTGAATTACAAGTGGGTGCGCATCATCCTGAAGTCTAGCGGAGCCAGTGCCCCGTACTACAACACCGGCAGTTCATCCTCGCCGCTCACCCAGATCTGCTGGGACGGCAACCAGGAGACGACCGTAACCAGCCTCGGGGTGCCGACTTGCTCTACTGCAATTGGCAGCAACCCTCCCGGGTGGAACCCGGTATATCAACTCACGTCTTTGGCGGTCACGCCCTCGGGCGCCTCTCGCATGCTGCAGATGGAGGTATCGCCCGATCCCCCGCTCGTGACCCACGGTGCGGTGGATTCTCAGGACCACGTGGACCTGAACGGTCAGCTCGACATCAACGCCTACGACTTCTGCAGTTGCTCGTGCACCACCACGAAGGTGAGCGGTAAAAACGTCACCACCTGCACGAACCGGGCCGGCAAGTCCTGCGATGGCAGCAAATACGCCATCTACGCGTCGGGAACCGTCGATCCCCCAGGCCCCTCGCAAACCTTTACTTCCGGGCAGACTCCTGCGATCGCGCAGAATCAGCCCTGGTCGTGGGACCTGGATGGACTGGTGAACCAGTTCAAAAACGCTCCGGGCACCGTGGATACGACCCAGGCTCCATACAACTACAGTTGCAGCGGAGGCACCTGCGGAACTCACTCTGGGCAGGCTTACGGGGTTCCCCCGAACTTCCCGCCGAGCCCGCCCGATAGCCCGACTGGACCGATCGATATGAGCTCGCAGGTCACCTACGTTCCCGGGGACGTACAGTTGTCAGGCAATTCTCAGGGTTACGGTGTCCTTATCGTGAATGGCAATCTCGACATCCACGGCGGATTTTCGTTCTACGGATTGATCATCGTAAAGGGTGTAATCTCGTTTACCGGCGGCGGCTCGCAAGGAGTAAACATCTACGGGGGCGTTATCGCTGGACAGCAATCGCTGGTGGACAATGTGCTTGGCGGCAGCGTCAACATCAACTACGACTACTGCGCTCTGCCGCAGCCCGATAAGAATAAGCCGCCGAGAGTTCTAAGCATGCGTGAGCTGAATTTCTAACGGCTCGGAGTAAAGCACATTGGCTGGGGTCGGGCGGATTGGTGGACAAGATCCCGGCGAAACCGCCACCCGCCCCGATCCGGCCACGCCGGCTCGGGGCTTTCTTTTACCGGGCCGCTGCCGTGACCGGAGGCGCCACGCAACTCGCCGTGATCACCACCCCGTCGCACACAAACTTTCCGTCCGGACGCTCCATGCAGGGCGGGTAAAACTCTGCACGCTCACCCGGACACAACGCGCCGGAACAACGAATCCCGAGTGCCGGGCGGACATACATCCGGTCAAGGAAACCAGGATTGCCAGAAGCCCCATCTTGCTCATCACCGCCACACTCCGGTCCGCCTCCCTGAAAAAATTGCGGCTTCCTTCAAGGTATCGGCAAACCGGACTCTCTTTCCCTTGGCGCGGCAAGGTCGCGGCAAAAGGACATGCCTGCTTACCACAATGGTCTTCCCGTGTATCATCGTTTCACTGTTTGCGGTGAAACCGGTTGCGGAGGATGCTCGTGCCTCAGATCAGCGCCATCTTTTGGGACGTCGGCGGCGTGCTGCTCACCAATGCCTGGGACCGCTCCCAGAGGGAACGCGCGCTCGAGCAATTCAAGCTCGACCAGGCCGAGTTCCTCGACCGCCACGAGATGCTGGTCTCCTCCCTGGAGCGGGGCAAGATCGGCTTCGACGAATATCTCGATCGCACCATCTTCTACCGTTCCCGTCCCTTCGCCCGTGAAGTCTTCAAGGACTACGTATTCTCCCTGTCGCAACCGCACCGTGAAGTCCTGGCCGTGGCCGAACAACTGGCAAAGTCGGGCAAATATTTCATGGCCACCATCAACAATGAGTCCAAGGAGCTGAACCAATACCGCATTCAGACCTTCGGCCTGCGCGAGATCTTCTCTGTATTTGTCAGTTCCTGCTTTGTGGGTTTGCGCAAGCCGGAAGACGGTATTTACCGGCTGGCCCTGGAAGTAACCCAGAAGTCGCCGCAAGACTGCTGCTTCATCGACGATCGCGCCCTGAACCTCGAGGGCGCGCGGCAACTGGGCATGCATACCATCGAGATGCAGGATGTCGAGCAACTGCGGCGGGAGCTGCGCAAGCTGGAAGTGGAAGTCTAATTCGGGATGGGAGTCGCCGGCTTAGGTTTTGCGGGGCGGCCCCGCGATCAAATTTCCCAAGCCAACGCCGGACTTCACCGGGGCGTCTGGAACTCCCCCAAGACTCAGGTCGCTGGACCAGCTGTCGGCCAGAATCTTCCACTCCCCATTGGCCTGGCGATTGAGCAGGACCAGGTACTTGCCGCGCTCTTCGCGCCGTTTGCCCGCGGCACTCGGGACCAGTGACTTGCAGCGGCCAGCCTCATAACCGAAGTCGCCGAATAACTCCACCCGCAGAGGATCCATTTCCACTTCACTCATGCCGGCATCGAGCAATCCGAAGAAAAATTCGCGGATGGCCGCCGCGCCCCGCACCGCCGGAACATTCGGCCGCAGCACCGTGGCATCCGGAAGGTAGAGTTCCACCAGGTCGTCCAGCTGTTTGATATTGCAGGCCAGCGCCCAATCCTGGGTCACTTTGCGGAGTGCGGTCTCGGCCCGGCTTAACGACGCCGCCCCACTCAGCGGGGGCCGCACTCGGGCGAGGTCGCGGCTGGCACTTGTGCCGCCGGCCGTTCGCGGCTCGGGAGCGGCCACGCCCTCCATGCCACCGGCGTTGGAGAAATAATGATGATGATAGTGGTGATGGTAGTGGTGGTCGCCCGGCGGTTCAGGTACCGGCTTGGGATTCGCGCGTGCACCTTCCGCCCCTTCCGGCGTCTTTGCCAGATGGACGCCACAATTGGCGCAGAAGCTGTTTCCCTTGCGATTCGCGCTTCCACAAGCCGCACACATCTGCCGGCCCGCGTTTTCCGATTCAGGATTCACATTCACCGACTCTTCCACGCTCTGCTCCAGGGCATACCGCTGCATGGCCTGGAGTACGGCAGCCTTGGACCTGGTAACCAGCTTGGCGTCATCCATGCGCTACCCCAGTTCTCTCATTTGCTGAGAAACTGGAACTCTGCCAGTTTCCGCTCCTTGCCCAAGGCAGCCAGCGTTTTGGCTGATTCTAGTCCAAAACTTTCCTAGCGGCTGGAAAACTCCACCTTGGCCTCTGACTCCGTTGGTACGCCGTTGCACAGCGCCGGACGATAGCGCCAGAAGCGCACGGCATCAAGGATGGTCCGGTCCTCATTGGGTCCGGCGCTTTCCAGAATCAGAGCACTGTGCACTCGGCCATCCGTCCCAATGATAAAGCTGACGCTGGCCTTCGCATTCACTTCAACTTCATCCAGCAGAGGATCGGGTGTGGCCAGCGCCTGCGGCGGTTGTACCGCTCCACATGCGGACAGGGTGGCGGGATGCGTCAGGGCGGCAAATTCCGAGTCATGCACCGGCGAAGTCCAGATCTCATGTTCCCGCTCGGCCAGAGAATCCTTTCCGCCTGCGATTCCCGCAGGGACGGAATTAACTCGGGCCAGGCAGGAGGCCGGTACCGATATCATCAAAGCCAGTAACCACAATCTGCGCAGCGCCATGCTCTCGTTTCCCGCGCCCAGAGCGGCTTACAGCCGATCCGGCACGCTTGCCCTTATCCCGGGGCAATCGGCATGCCAGTAGCGATTGTGGAAGTGATTGATGCTGTGGGCTTTGCATTAAGGTTCGGGCTGAAGTCGGAGCCTGAAGATGAAAATATTTGCAGCCCTGAGAAGCGCGCTGGCTGGGGCTCCATCAAGTCCGCGTTGTAAGGTATGATCCTGACTGATTTTTCGCTACATTTTTATCAGCCGCGGGCCGGCCGCGCCAGATCAAGGCAGAGGAACCATCCTTCTTCCACACATGCTTTCGCCACTATTGCGACTGCTGTTCCTGACCCCTCGATGCTTGCTGGCCGGTGGGCTTTGCCTCGCTCTGCCCCTGGCTCTGCAGTGCCAGGTTGCGGCGCCTCGCCAGGTCTCCGGAATCGTCACCGACCAGACCGGCGCCGCCATTGTGGGCGCCGAGGTGGTCTTCACCAGCGGATCGTTTTCGGCCACGCAGCGCACCGACGATCATGGTGGCTTTGCATTTTCCCTGGATTCAGCGGAGCCGGGAGCGCTCAAGATTTCCGCGCCCGGATTTCAGGTCCGCACTCTGACTTGGCCAAAGGGCGACGGGCAGACCGGTGCCAGTTCCCTGCCGATCACTCTGCTGCCCGCAACCGCAGCCGAGCAGGTTACGGTCGCAGCCAATCGTACGGGCGTGCGGGTCATTGAAAATGCCACCAGCGTCACTATCCTGTCGGCTCAGGACCTGGGCGCCACGGCCGCGTTCCGGACTGACGACATCCTGCGCCAGGTGCCCGGATTCAGCCTCTTCCGCCGCACCACCAGCCGCACCGCCAATCCCACGGCGCAAGGCGTCTCCCTGCGCGGTCTGGGTGCGAGCGGCGCCAGCCGCGCCCTGGTGCTCAGTGACGGCTTCCCTTTAAACGATCCCTTCGGCGGGTGGGTGTATTGGAACCGGGTGCCGCGCGTCAGCATTAGCAGCGTCGAGGTCGCCAGCGGCGGCGCCTCTCATCTCTACGGTTCCGACGCGCTCGGCGGAGTCATCAATATTCTTCGCGCGCCGGTTGACCGGGACGCGATTTCGCTCGAAGCCGCCTACGGAAATGAGAACTCCCCCGATCTTTCTTTGGCCGCCAGCAAGAACTTTGGACCATGGGCCATCGGCCTGACCTCGGAGCTCTTCCGCACCGACGGCTACATTGCCGTGCCCTCCGACTTGAGGGGCGCGGTGGACACGCCCGTGAATTCGCAGGACGCCAGCGGTGACCTCACCCTGCAACGCAAGTTTGGCGATCGCGGCATTGTCTTCGTTCGGGGATCGCTGTTCGGCGAGTCGCGGCACAACGGCACCCCGCTGCAAACCAACAGCACCACCATTCGCGAACTGGACCTGGGTGGAAACTGGGATGCGCATCAGGTCGGCGCCTTCCAGCTGCATGCCTACGTCACACGTCAAAGCCTGCATCAGTCTTTTTCTGCGATCGCGGCCGACCGTGACAGCGAGAGCCTGACTCGCACCCAGGTTGTCCCCGCCCAGCAAGTCGGATTTTCCGTCCAATGGCAGCACTCGGTTGGAACTCGCCAGCACCTGGTCGCGGGGCTTGAGGAAGCGAACGTGCACGGCCAAACCAACGAGCAGGGATACTTCGGCGGCAATCCCACCAGCACCTCCGCCGGCGGAGGGCGGGAAGTGAACTGGGGCGCTTATATTGAGGACATCATTCGCATCACCCCGGACTGGCTGCTCACCGCCAGCGGGCGGGTGGACCATTGGCAGAACTTCGATGCCTTCGCTCCGCCCAATCCGGCGCTACCGGTCGGCGCCGCTCCCCTGCCCGATCGCAGCGAAACCTTCTTCAGTCCGCGCCTGGCGCTTCTGCATAAGCTCACCCGCAATCTGTCGCTTACCGCTTCCGGATATCGCGCCTTCCGCGCACCTACTCTGAACGAACTCTACCGCGGTTTTCGCGCCGGCAACGTGTTTACCGAATCCAACCCCAATCTCCGCGCCGAACGCCTGACTGGCGCGGAAGGCGGCGCCATCGTCACCGGTTGGAACCAGCGCGTCATGCTGCGCGGAAATTTTTTCTGGAACCAGATCACGCGCCCGGTGGCCAATGTCACGTTGACCACCACGCCCACCCTGATCACCCGGCAGCGCCAGAATCTGGGCAGCACGCGAGTCCAGGGATTGGAACTGGAAGCCAGCGGAAGGCTAAACGATTCGCTGACCATCTCCGGCGGTTACCAATACACCGACGCCACCGTGACCAGTTTCACCGTTGATCCGGCCCTGGCAGGCCTGAATCCGAGTCTGGTGGGCCTCGACATTCCGCAGGTCCCACGCCATCAGTTCACTTTCCAGGCTAACTACTCGCGACCGTTCATCCTGCTCGGAGTGCAGGGCCGCTTCGGAGGCAACCAGTTCGACGACGATCAGAACACACTGCTACTGAGGCGTTATTTCGTCCTGGACGCAAGCGCGTCGCACCATCTGCGTCATGGTGTGGATTTGTTTGTGGCGGTGGAGAACCTGACCAACCGGCGTTACGACGTAGGACGCACCCCGGTGCTGACGGTCGGTCCGCCGATTCTAGCCCGCGCCGGCCTGCGCCTGCAATTCGGCTCGAAATAGACGTAACTAGTGTGGCGCGGGCGCCCCGCCCGCGGCTTTTGATCTTGATCTTGATCCGCTCCCGCGCCACACACCCGTCCCCACGCGCGTCCATATTTTCGGGCTCGCCTGACCTCCATCCTGATCTTGCGACCGCGCCACGGCGCGACGCCATGCAACCACTATTGGACGGAACTGGCCACGTTCGAGAAAACGTTGTTGGCATTGCCGCCTACCAGTCGTATGGTGCCGACCACAATCACCAGAATCACCGCCAGCATCACTGCATATTCAGCGATGTCCTGACCCTGGTCTTCATGCCACAGATTACGCACGATACTCATCATGGTGTTGCCTTCCTGTTTGAACCAGGATCGCCTTCCAGGCGGTCTGGTCCGGGGGAGTTTTGACGCACAGTGCTTCCACAGGCTGGGGGTAAAGCGGCTGGCTCTTACCTTGGCTGCGAACGATTCTCCGCTGGTGGAGCGGTCTCTGTCAAGCAACACTTTATATTTCTTCCGCAGGCGGCCGGCGAAGCACTTTCCACTGCTCAGGAAAACCTAACCGATACGGTGGTCACACGGCAAAAGCACACTGGTCATACACGGACCCTATCGCTGGGTCCGGCATCCGTTCTACGACCGCCGCGTTCCTCGCAGTGGCGGTTTCCGCCAGAGGATGGCCGGAACGGGCACTGGTCACTGGTAACCGCGGTAGCTGACTTCCTTGATGAGACCAAGTTAACCAAGAAACCCAAGACCACTCGGCCGCCTCTTTCCGGAGATGGCCGATGCCGGTCCATCAGTGCCGGATTTCTTCCTCGAAGGTTGCACACACAGGGCTTTCGCTTGTGGTTCTCTCGACTTTCGCAGCCGACTGCTCTGCGCCAGACTATCGTGCGCAAGAATTTGCACACTGAAAGTGTATGGAGAATTCCGCACTAGATCGACTTGATTTTCGACCTGAATGCGATAGACTAATTTTACCCTCCCTACCGCGAGTCTCCAATTCTGTCACGGGTCTGAGCTGAGCCGTCCTTAAGTTTGACGCCGGGCCAACGTGAGCACCAACTAAATAAGGAGCCATGTAGCAATGAGTCGACACCGGGTTTTGCTGGCTGTTGCCGGGCTGGTGGTAGCAGGGTTCACGATCAGCGTCTTCGCGGGAGTCCAGCTTCCTAATCTGCAACCATTCTTGGATGCCAGCGGCATTCTCAGGACTTTCAGCGAGGGGCCGATCGATCTCTCGAATCCCTTTTTCAACAAGCTCGGGACGAACGACCGGACGTGTGCCAGTTGTCACGACGCTGGTGACGGGTGGAGCATCACTCCGGCGCACCTGCAGCAGCGATTCCAAATCAGCCAGGGTACGGATCCGGTGTTTCGCGCCGTTGACGGCGCCAATTGCCCAAGTGCCGACGTGTCTACGGTGGAAGCCCGCTCCTCGGCATACAGCCTGCTGCTGAATAAGGGGCTGATCCGCATGACGTTGCCGGTGCCGGTCAATGCCGAGTTCAGCATTATCTCCATCAACGATCCTTATCAATGCCCGGAAACTACGGCGGATCGGCCCGCACTCTATCGGCGGCCGCTTCCCTCCACCAACCTGCGATTTCTCAATGGGATCATGTGGGACGGCCGGGAGCTTGACTTGCGAAGCCAGGCTAGGAACGCAACGCTCGTGCATGCCCAACCGGCGCAGCCGCCAACGAATTCGCAGCTACAACAGATCGTGAATTTCGAGACCTCGCTGTTCACCGCACAATCGGAAGACAATCTGGCAGGACGCCTCAGCTCGCAAGGCGCGCGCGGCGGTCCCATTTTCCTTGCGCTGCAGCCCTTCTATCCCGGGATTAACTCTGGGGCCCAGTTCGACCCCAACGTCTTTGCCCTGTATTCCAAGTGGGCCAGTGTGAACGGCACGAACGCCAGGTGGCAGCAGTCGGTCGCGCGTGGGGAAATGCTGTTCAATAATCGCCCAATGCGGATTTCCGCCGTGCCCGGATTCAACGACGTTCAAGGCCAAACGCAGGTCATGGGCACCTGTACTACTTGCCACAACGCGCCGAACGTTGGCAGCGACTCGTTGTTCGCCATGATGGACATTGGAACCGGTTCTCCCAAGGCTGATCTCCCTTCCTACCTCATTCTCTGTAACGACGGCACGCAGCGGCTAACCACCGATCTAGGACGGGCGATGGTCACCGGCAAATGCGCCGATATGGGCAAGTTCAAAGTCCCGGGTCTGCGCGGTTTGGCCGCACGCGCACCGTACTTCCACAACGGCACGGCCACGACCTTGATGGATGTGGTGAACTTCTACGACCAGCGGTTTAATATGCTGCTGAGTAACGATGAGAAAGCGGACCTCGTGGCGTTTATGAACACGCTATAGGGGACTCGCCCAGCCTTCGCCACAGGCGAGTCTATCGAAAGAATGTCGGAGTGATAATTACTCGGTCGACAATTGCAGTTGCGTGAGTGTACAAGCGACCGCGCCCCGCATGAGCCAGGAAACGGTAGCAACACAATCCGCCAGACGGCTCCCTTCTAATGCTGCATGAGCTGCTTCGACCAGGGCAGCATGTCCCAAACTCTCCAAAAGGCGCGCATTTCGTCCGGAAGACCGAGCGAGACGCGAATGTAGTCGTTCATCGGCGGGAACTGACGCCCGATCAGAACATTGTGCTTGCGGAAATGCCCGATCACCTCCTGGGCGGGATGTTCAGTATTCATCATCACGAAATTGGCCGAGGAACTGATAGGCTTCAGCCGGCGAACCATAGCGGAATTGAAGAACTCCTGGCGATCGTCACTGTTCCGCTTTACCAGCTTGATTAGACCCTCAGTGTCGCCTAGCACCAGGCCTGCGACCTCAGCCACGATCGCGTTCAAGCTGGCTTCGGTTAGAAATTTTCGCATTTCTTCAACCACCTTCGGAGAAGCTATCGCATAGCCTAATCTCAGTCCCGCCAAACCATAGGCCTTGGAGAAAGTACGAGTCACGATCACTCGTTTGTCATTCACCGGACGATCAATGAAAGAAGCGTACATCCCCGATTCCGGAACGTAGTGATGGTATGCCTCGTCGATCAAGACCCGGGCGGTTGCCGGAAGTTTGGCGATAAATCTCTCCAGATCCTGTCGAGGAGTAATGGAGGCAGTGGGATTGTTGGGATTACAAATATATACCAGCCCGGTGGAAGCGCCGACACGCGCAAGCATGTGGTCGAGATCATGGGCGAAACCATGGTTGAGCCCGATAGAGACCACTTCAGAACCAACCGATTTCGCATAGTGTTCGATGGCTTCAAATGTTGGCGAAGCTTGGATGAGTTGCCGTCCGTTACCAAGAAAGGCGCAAGCGGCCACGCGGAGCATTTCCGTAGAGCCGCATCCTAAGAGCACTTGCTCCTTCTTCACTCTGGTGAAAGCTCGCGATCTGCTCCAGTACCTCGTCGTGCTTCAAAAAGGGATAGCGGTTCACCATGGCACGGCTCGAGCGTAGGGCATTGGTCACTCTTGGAGACGGCCCATAGGCGTTCTCATTACTGTCCAGACGAATCAATCCGCCGGACTGCAGGGCCATGTCGGTATCCACCGCGTAGGTCGCTGAAGCACGCCTCAACGGCCAACCCACGGTGGCGCCTGCGGCGGCACCGATACCGAGCGATCGGAGGAAGTTCCTGCGCGATTCGATCATACCAATCCCCTTCGCAATTGATAAACAACCTGATCAGAAATGCCAGACCGAGACCTCTACGCGAACGTCTCAGACTCGCGAAAAGAGGTCCCCACGCTATCTTTGGCAGAGATTGTCGGGGGAACCGTGAGCTGCCAGTCGATCTTCAACCCAGGATCGTTCCACGCAATCGTGCGCTCCGCCTCGGGGTCATAGAAGTCGGTGGCCTTGTAGAGGACGTGAGCACTCTCCGACAGGACCCGGAATCCGTGAGCGAACCCCGGAGGGATCCATAACATCTGCTGCTTTGCATCCGAAAGGTTCAGGCCGTACCATCTTCCAAAAGTTGGCGAACTCCGACGCAAGTCCACCGCTACATCGAGAATCTCACCTACCGCAACCCGTACCAGTTTGCCCTGAGGCCGCACCTGATAGTGCAGGCCCCGCACCACATCGCGGGTCGAAAACGAATGGTTGTCCTGCACAAAATGTTCACGGATGCCCACTTCTGCCATCGCTTTTTCGTTGTAACTCTCCAGGAAGAAACCGCGGGGATCATGGAAAACCCGAGGCTCGAGAATTAGCACTCCGGGTAGCGTGGTTTCAGTGACCTTCATGGCGGGAATTGCTGAATTCGTTTTCAGAGCACCCTTTCCCGGAGCAGTTGCTGCAGGTACATGCCATAACCATTGCCTTTCATCGACGATGCCGTCTCCTCCAGTTGCTGCGCCGTGATGTATCCGTAGCGGAAGGCAATCTCCTCCGGGCACGCCACCATAAGCCCCTGGCGGGTTTCGATGGTTTGGATGAACAGCGCGGCTTCCAGCATGGACTGGTGGGTGCCCGTGTCCAGCCACGCCATGCCTCGTCCCATGACCACAACATGCAACTGCTTGCGTCGCAAATATTCCCGGTTGACGTCCGTGATTTCGAGTTCCCCGCGGGCGGATGGTTTCAAAGCCTTGGCGATCTCCACCACCTGATTGTCGTAAAAATAAAGTCCGGTGACGGCGTAGCGCGATTTAGGCGCCTTGGGTTTCTCCTCAACGCTGAGGGCGTTACCCTGCGCGTCGAATTCCACCACGCCGTAGCGTTCGGGATCCTGCACCGGGTAGGCAAACACCCGCGCACCAGCTTCCGGCTGGCCGGCCTGCAGGATGGTTTTGGCCAGGTCGTGTCCGTAAAAGATGTTGTCCCCCAGCACCAGGGCGCACCCCGAGCTGCCGATAAATTGCTTGCCCACCAGAAATGCCTGCGCGATTCCTTCCGGCCGGGGCTGCACCGCGTACTGAAAATTCAGACCGAAGCGCGTCCCGTCACCCAGCAGTTGTTCGAACCTCGGTGCGTCCTGCGGCGTGGAAATGATGAGAATGTCCCGAATCCCCGCCAGCATCAGCGTGGACAGCGGGTAATAAATCATGGGCTTGTCATAGATAGGAAGCAGGCCCTTGCAGACGGCATGGGTCACCGGATAGAGGCGCGTGCCCGATCCACCCGCCAGAATGATGCCCTTAAGAGCGGTCTGCCTGAGATTCGCGCTATCCATGCGGAAAAATGACCGTGTCCTTTCGTAACCTGGCAAACCTACGTAACAAGATTACTGCATCGCGATCGCCGGAAGATAGCTGCCGCCGGTGACTGTTCATGTCCGCTCGCCGGACGTTCGCGACTCCGCAGGACCGCGATTTTCCCCAGTGTTTACATGCTGAGGCGCGATTGCCGGGCCAAAATCCGGCTTCGTTTACTGCCGATTTTCTGGTCATCACCACGGTGAGGGTGACCCCGGGGTAACCCGCGTTCCAATTTGGGCATGGCCATGTGGCCGCTTCCTACATTCACTTCCGGTATCTACCCGCGTCGGCAACCCCAAGAGCAGACTGCACTTGGCTGCACTATTCCACGTTTCAGTCAGTTCCCGGATTGGCACTCGGAATGGTGCAGCGAGCTCGTAAATCCCCCGCCGTATGGCCGTACGGCTTAGAGGCCTTCCGTGAAGGAATTCGGCACTCGCGGTAACCTGGTAACGGTTCTTTTCCTCTTGATGACCATGCTGGGCTGTGGGGCCCTTGACGCCAGCACCCCGGTCGCGCAATCGAGCAGCGGGTTGGTGGCCACTCCAGCGATAGTGGATTTTGGCAGCGTGCCGGTCGGAACCACCGTCGTACGCACCAACACGGTCGCCAACACCAGCCGTTCTCCCATCGTTATCACCCAGACTCAGACGGGAACATCCGCCTTCACGGTTACGGGTCAAAAACTGCCGCTGACACTGGCGCCGGGCCAGCGCACCGTCCTCCAGATCGCCTATTCACCGCAGAGCGGCGGCACGTCAGAAAGCCGAGTAGTCCTCGCCAGCAACCAGGTTCGTTTGTCCACCTCCTTCATGTTGAAAGGCACCGCGATCCTGGGAAGCCGGATCAAACTGACGCCAGCCAGCATAAGTTTCGGGAGCGTACAAGTGGGCCGAACCCAAACTCAGCCGGCCACGTTGTCTAATACCGGAAGAACCCCCGTCACCGTCACCCACATAGCGGCCGTAGGTAAGGGATTCAGTTTGACCGGGCAGAGTCTGCCCCTGACCTTGCAGGCAGGAGAAAGCGCCAACATCGGCGTTAGCTTCACCCCTGCCTCGAGCGGAGCCGCCAGCGGTACGATCTCCGTGGTCGGTACAGTCTCGTCGAACCTGCCACTACGACCCATCACCTTCGGGCGGCGAGGCAATGAGACCAGGGAGGCCCTGGGCACGATGCCGACAGTGGTGAGCGCGACGCTGTCAGGCACGGGCATGGGTGCCGGGCAACTTGCGGTTTTTCCCACCAGTCTGGCTTTAGGCAGCGTAAAGATTGGCACTAGCCAGACCCAGTCGGCGACCCTTATCAACTCCGGCAGCTCGAGTCTGACCGTCCACCAGGCGACCGTGACCGGAAAAGATTTCCGGATGAGCGGGCTCAGCTTCCCGCTGACTCTCGCGGCGGGCCAGCGCAAAAGCTTCACCGTAACCTTCGCTCCGCAATCAGCGGGCAGCGCCACCGGCAGCATCGCAGTTACCACCGACGCAGCGAACCCGGTTGTGAGCGTGCCGGTATCAGCCGTCGCCACCGTCCCGGGCGCACTCATCTCGAACCCTTCCAGCCTTAGCTTCGGAAGCGTGCAGGTTGGCAGCCGGCAGACTCTGTCAGCCGCCCTCACTAACTCGGGCGGATCCAGCGTGACCGTATCTCAGGCCAGTGTTTCCGGATCCGATTTCGCCATCAGCGGATTGAACCTGCCCGTGACTCTGGGCGCGGGTCAGAGCGCGGCCTACAGCGTAACTTTTAATCCCCAATCGGGTGGGTCCGCCGGTGGAACGCTGTCATTCGCCAGTGATGCCTCGAACCGCACTCTCGCGGTCCCGCTCACCGCCAGCGCAGCGACGGCCGGCACCCTGACCTCAACCCCGTCCAGCCTGAACTTCGGCACGGGACAGGTGGGAACGCCTCAAACCCTTTCGGAGACACTGACCAACACAGGCGGCTCCAGCCTCACCATCACCCAGGCCAATCTGTCCGGCGCAGGCTTCACCATGACCGGCCTGACCCTGCCCGTGGCGCTGGCGGCGGGCCAGAGTACCACTTTCAATGTCACCTTCACGCCCCAATCAAGCGGCGCGGCCAGCGGAAGTCTGGCCATCGCCAGCAACGCTTCCAACTCCAACCTGAGCGTTCCGCTGACGGGCAATGTCGCCACCCCTGGCGTACTGAGCACCAGCGATTCCAGCCTCAGTTTTGGCAGCGTTCAGGTCAACGGCACCGCCAGCCAGACGGAAACTTTGACCAACTCAGGCGGGACCAACGTGACCATCACGCAGGCCCAGGTCTCAGGCACCGGCTTCAGCGTCACCGGATTGACCCTTCCCATGACTTTGAAACCAGGGCAGAGTTTCACCTTCGGCGCGGCGTTCAATCCGACCTCCGGCGGCAACGCCACGGGGTCGATCGCGGTGGTTTCTGACGCTTCCAATCCCACCCTCACCATCACCCTGGCGGGCACCGCAACCGTCGCCGGCCAGCTGGCGGTAAGCCCGGCTTCGTTAAGCTTCGGCAGCGTGGTGGTTGGACAGAGCAAGAGCCTGACCGCCACCCTGACCGCTACCGGCTCCAGCATCACCGTCTCCGACGCCGGCATGACCACATCCGAGTTCACCATCACCGGGCTTTCGCTGCCGCTTACCCTGAGTGCCGGGCAGAGCGCCTCATTCACCGTCAATTTCAAACCGCAGTCCAGCGGAACCGCCTCCGCCAGCGGAACTTTCAGCAGCAATGCCGCCAACGCGTCCGTGACTCAAGCCCTCAGCGGCACCGGTACGCCCGCGCCGCAACACAGTGTGGCTCTGTCGTGGAGCCCCAGCACCTCCAGCGTGGTCGGCTACAACGTTTATCGTGGCACCACAACCGGCGGACCGTATTCGAAAATCACTTCCATGAATGCGGACACCACCTTTGTGGACAGCTCGGTTCAGTCCGGCCAGACTTATTTCTACGTCACCACGGCCGTGGATGGATCCGGCAGGGAAAGCGCAAAGTCAAATCAGACCCAGGCTGTGATCCCCACTCCCTAGGAACATAGCGTAAGGTTTGCAAACCTTTGAGTAAAAGGGGGCGTGAGAATTTCACGCCCCCTTCTCAATCGCACCAGGCGCCCGAGTGTCCTTCTCGTGCGCGCCCCGCATTTTCAGCGGCTCCCGATGCCATGGCGCTCATCGGCACGAGGGGACGTTCGCGTCCGCATCCAAGTCCCGGTCACGCGGCCTCAGCCCGATCCACGTTCCATAGTTATGTACTAGTGACATCTTCTCGCCTTCTGGTTACCACGTTACCTTGCTCGCGTACCCCTTCCCGGGTCCCATTTACAAGTTGGAATTTCATCGGCGTGCTTGGCTGTCTTGGCGATTCACGCAGCAGGAAATGCCAACCGATTTACCGAAGTATCAAGAGACCCGGCGGACGTAAGGTTCCGGCGTCGTAGTCACTGAATTGCTGGTCGTTCGGGAACCATCCCTCTTTCCAAGGAGCGCTACGCGCATGCACGGACGATTGTTTTCAGGCTTGATCATCTTGACCACAGCTATTCTGCTGGGTTGCGGAGGCGGGAACTCCAGCGGCGCAGGCGGGAACTCTGGCAGCGCAGGCGGGAACCCTGGCAGCAGCAGCTCCGGCAGCGCCAGCGGCTCCGGCACCCCAAGCCAACCGGTAGCAGCGGGCAATCTTGCCGTATCTCCGGCCACGCTGGACTTTGGCAAAGTAACCGTGGGCACTAAGAAGGGCCTGACCGCAACTCTGACCGCCGGCGACGCCAGCATTACCGTGAGTTCGGCCGACTGGGGCGGGCCCGGATTCTCTATCGCCGGCATCGTGTTTCCCTTGACCGTGCCGGCCGGCCAAAGCACCCATTTTGAGGTCACATTTGCTCCGCAAGGCGCAGGACAGGTCTCCGGTAGTATTAAATTCGTGAGCAACGCGGAGAATGCTCCGCACGCGGTCTTCAATGGCAATGGAACGAAGACCGCAGCCCATAGTGTGACCCTTACATGGCATCCCCCGGCGGCTTCGGTGGTCGGTTACAACGTGTACCGCGGGGTCGCGGCTAATGGCCCATCTACCAAGATGACCAGCTCTCCGCATCCCAATGCCACCTTTACCGACGCTTCGGTCGTAGGTGGCACAACCTACTTTTACACTACGACCGCAGTGAATCATAAGGGCAGGGAAAGCAAGCACTCCAACCAGGTTATGGTCACGATTCCGAACTCATGAACGCATTTGAGTGCTGCCAGCATTGCGAACCAGGTCGGGACGCGGCGCCTTAGTCAGCAGCGATTTTTCTACCTGCCCGCGATGCACCAGCTCGTGCTCACACTGATCGCCGAAAACGCTTGTCCTTACCAGGATCCCGCCAGGACGCAGTTCGGGTTGAGGAACCTCCTCGCTGCTCACTTCCCAGGAACGTACATCTTCTTAGGGTGGCCCGCATGATGATCCATTGTTGTCTCATCCGGAGGCAGCCCGTGGAACGTGCAGCCCTCTGCAACCCGAGAGACCAGTGGCCAGAGAACGAAACTACAAAGGGCACGAAGTTATACGAAGGAGGTCCTAAAGCCCTCGTGATACTTCGTGCCCTGAGTGGTTGACGGTTTTTGGGGGTTGAAGTTACAGGCTATTCAGCACTTCGGCAATACGTTGCCCGGCATGTCCGTCCCAGAGCGGCGGCACGGTACCTTCTTTTTGTCTGCCCGCGAGGATCTTGGTCAGCTCGGCGCGCAGCGTGGCTCCATCCTGGCCCACCAGGATATTCGTCCCCAGGGTAACAGTGACGGGACGTTCCGTGTTGCTCCGTAGGGTTAGGCACGGCACCTTCAGGTAGGTGGTTTCTTCCTGAATGCCACCGGAGTCGGTGACGACCACAGTGGCGCGGCGTTGCAGCGACAGGAACTCGATGTAAGGCAAGGGGTCCCGCAAGTCCAGCTGGCTGACATCAATCCCGAAGTCGGCAATGCGCTGGCGAGTCCGTGGATGCACGGGGAAAACCACTTTCAGCTGGCTGTTCAGCTCCAGCAGGTATCCCAGGATGACCTTCAACGTTCGATCGTCATCCACATTTGCCGGACGATGGAGCGTGACCAGAACATAGCGCTCGGGCAGCCCATTCAACTTCTTGTCCATCGCCGCCGGCAATAGCCGGACCAGCGAATCGATCATGACATTCCCCACCCGATGGATCCTGCTCCCGGGAATGCCTTCGCGATCCAGATTCGTGTCTCCATCTTCAGACGGCGTGAACAAAAGGTCGGCCAGCTGGTCCGTGACCAACCGGTTGATCTCTTCCGGCATGGCCCGGTCGAAAGAGCGGAGTCCCGCCTCCACGTGGCCAACCTGGATCAGGAGCTTGGAGCACACCAGTGCCGCGGCTACGGTTGAGTTGACGTCACCATAGACCAGCACGAGATCCGGTTTCCGCTCCAGGACGACCGGCTCGAAGCGGGTCATGATGTCCGCAGTTTGACGGGCATGGCTTCCCGACCCCACTCCCAGGTTGGCGTCCGGCGCGGGAATCTCAAGTTGCTGAAAGAACACATCCGACATGTTGGTGTCGTAATGCTGGCCGGTATGGATCAGGGTCTGCTTTATTTTGGAGTAGTGCTTGAGCGCGCTCATCACCGGCGCGACTTTCATGAGATTCGGGCGCGCTCCCACTACGTGAAGAATATGCATGCAAGGATCCTGAGCTGGAGTGTACTATCCCTCAAATTTGAGTCAATTGCGGTTGGTAACGGACCTTCCGCCAAACAAAAACGGTTCAATTTCTCATAGAGGGTCAGTTTTCAAAATCATTAGCCACGAAGTGCACGAAGGAACACGAACAAGAACCATTGAGACTGAAGCCTTCGTGATATTTCGCGTCCCTCGTGGTTCATGCATTTTGCGGATCCTATCGTGAAACTACCGATCCCTCGCGAACCAGACGATTCGGTCAAAGCTGGGGGCTCTGCTAATCGGTCTGTGGCCAACAGGAAAGACCAGCCGAAACACTTTGCCGACCGGTCAATGGTCTTGCTTTCTCGTTGCTGGAGTGCTCGAATCTCGCCGCCCGCTGCTGGACGCTTTGTCCAGGGACTCTCGCCAGGTGCGCAACTTCAGGGTGACTTGCTGCATGTAGGCTGCCGCTTCGGCAGCATTTGAAATCTCTTTGTAACTCTCTGCTTCCACCGGAGCATTGGCCACAGCCGGGGTGTGGCTATAGGGCGATTCGAGAGTCTCGGAGGGCACTCCCCACGTGAGTCTCTGAATATCAAGGTCGGACATGACCTCGTTCACCACGTCCGAATCTACCGTCCTCTTCCGCAACGCGCAGGCCAGCGAGAGCGCGTTGAAGCAGAAATTATTTACGTTCCTGGGTATGCCCTCGGTGGCCACCGCGATGGACTCGTAGGCCTCGTCGGTGAAAATGGGAGCGCCTTTGTAACCGGCAATGCGCAGCCGATGCTCCACATAGTTTTTGACTTCCGAGTGCGAAAGCGGCGCCAGGCCCTGCACAATCGACACCCGCTGCCGCAACTGGGACAAACGGGGGCTGGCCAGCTTCTGGGCCAGTGCCGGTTGTCCGGCAAGAATAATGTGCATCAACTTGGCCTGCGAGGTCTCAAAATTGGAAAGCAGGCGCAACGTTTCCAGCACCTCGGGCTCGAGATTTTGCGCTTCGTCAACCACCACGATCAGGCGATTGCCTTCGCTGGCGATCTGCACCAGACGCTTGTTGAACTCGTCGTACATGCGAACCAGGTCCTGCGTGTCCTCCTCGCAGCCCAATTCCGCCAGCAGCAGGCGCATGAACTCCCGCGAATTGCAATGCGTCTGAAATAGAAATGCGATGCGGGCGGTAGTGCGGAATGTTTCCAGCAGATGGAACAGCATGGTGGTCTTGCCCATGCCCGGCTGAGCAATCAGGCCGATAAATCCGCGATTGGCTTCGATGCCGTAGTACAGGGAAGCCAGGGCTTCCTTGTGGGCTTCGCTCAGGTACAGAAATCGAGGATCCGGAGTTACACCGAAGGGCTGTTCCTTCAGTCCAAAAAAATTCAGATACAAGGCCCGTCGTTCTCCTGGCGTCCCGACTGCCTTACAAATGGAACTATTTACTGTAACGCGTGCATCGATCACAGGTATGAAAAAATGCCAAGTAAAAACACCTCAGCGATGCGTTATTTCACCCCGAAGCCCGCATCGACTCCGTAGGGGACAGCCACAAGTATTGTAGGGCAAGGCAGGCCAAAAACTGGCATTCCTTCAGTACAGGACTCTCCGTTACTGAAAGTGGAGTGAAAATGCGGTGTGAGGCAGACGCCGCGGACCTGGCAGCCCCCTCTAGGCTTCCCAGCGTCCGAGAACCGTTGTCCGATTCACATCGGCCGCTTGCGCTGCTGTTAAGAACATAGGTCAGGTTCAGGATGGTGCCGCTGCTGTCCAGCGCGCCCCGGAAGGTTATGTTGTTTCTCTCTGGGTCGCTTCCCGCCAGGACGACAGTGGAGCCTTTCAGCGTGACCTGGAGGGTTGCGTCGGTAAAGCAGTCTGCGGCGGAACTTGTGGTTCCGAGATCAGATCTCCTGCGGCATCCGGATTAATCACGACTGTCAAGGTGAACTGCGACACGCCCGAATGATGGGATTGAAATGTGCCCGACGAAGTTGTGCCGGACCAGGTTGCGACGGGCCCTGATCCCTGGGCATCCGTCGAAACTGGCTGTATCATGTACTACGCGTCTGCGTTGCCGCAGTCGCAACGTCGCTGCCTGGGTTCGCTGCCCCGGCAGTAAAGCTCCACTGGATCATGACGCGGTCGCGATTCACGCGGCGGTTCCATGCCCGAGTCTGCTTCCGCAGAGAAGCTCGATCCCCATTCCGGCGTTGGCCCAAGCATTGCCGGGAAAACAGGCTGATCGCAATCTCCGCTTCGCTTAACCAACTGCCGTGCTTTGGGGGTGTAGTGCACCGTAAACCGGTTCCACAGCCAATCGCCGGCCTCGGCACCGAAGCGTTCGACGACCGCTTTGCGCGTGTGCGAACTCAGACTGTCCATCACCAGATGGATGGTATCGGCCTCCGGGTAACCCACAGCAATGCCAGCAGATAATCGGCAAACTCGGGCGAGGAGCGGCTGGCTGTGACTTGGGGAAAATGTCGCCCGGCCTTCGGCTCCACACCGCAGAACACGTTGGCTGTTCCGCAGCGTTTGTATTCGCTGTCCCGCCTCGCCACCCCTCCCGGCCGCATCACCACCGGAGGCCGGAATCTTCGGCGCACCTTAAGCCACCGAAAGTCTTGATCCCGGACAAATTACTTGCTCACCAGCTTTCACGCCCGTTTGAAAATCACCATCGTATCTTTTCCAAACAATGGCAGCCGTGAGCCGAAAAGATCCTCCAACCGGGTCAGCAATCTGTATAGAGGAAAGACCAGGTAGTCAACCGCATTTGCGGCCCGCCACCAACCTATTCTTCGAATGACAACATGAGATAGAAAGCTCGCCAAAGTATTGCCTTGTATCCGGACCGGACACCATCCTGCTTTTCTGCCAAGTTCCAGCGTTCGTTTCAGGCTAAGCAGCAGATTGTGCTCATCGTTAATAGGGCTGCCGGCTTCCCATCTCGCAATGGCGCGGTTCATCGCCGCGACTGGCTCCTCGAAGTTCTCGATTAGCACGACAGATCCACTCCGCTTCGCAACCCGGAACGCCTCACTCATTGCAAGCGACTGCATTTCAGGATCAAGAACATTTATTAGACAGCGACTGGTATACACGACATCAAACTGTTCATCCGGGAAAGGAAGCCTACATGCATCCGTACGGGCCAGTCCCTTGATTTTGCCCTGCGCTTGTTTCGCAGCGACCAGCATTTCGAGTGTGATGTCCACACCGAATGCGTGACAAACGTAAGACAGCGGGTTGAGCAGACTGCTGGCATTTCCACAACCAATCTCAAGTGTACGGTCATTCGGGTCTACCACACTCTTGAGCCTCTTCAGTGACGCTACGCGCACCCAGTTTGTGGAAGCTGTCGCTTCCAGAGCGCTGCCGTGCCGCACTGCCTGGTCGGTCCAGAACGCATTGTTCGCGCTACGTCTTTGAAGATAATTCTGATAAAGATGGGCCCAGTTTAGTGGGCCATGAATTCCACTCATCCGCACTTCGTTGACTCCGGAACCGGGTGTGGGATGTTCTTGTTGAATGCAATTTTCCGGGGGATCGTTAGCTAAGGATGTCCCAGTTGCCCCATCTTGGTGCCCAGCACGCGACGTCATAAGAGTAAGCCGCCCCAGTGGAACCGTTATCACGGAGCCGAATAAGCTCGAGAGGATCGATTTGGTTAGATTCTCATCAACTGATGTATCTGCCTAGGGCACAAACGTGCCGAATACCTACCCGGACGGGCTACACGATCGTAACTTTCGACGGGTGACCTTCGAAAAAGCCCATTCTTGCCCCATTTGATGGTGCATTACTTTGTTCGACCAGGGGAGCGAGTCCCAGATTTGCCAGAAAATCTCCATGTCTGTGGGCGTGCCCAGCGAGACGCGAAGGTAGGTATCCATCATAAGGATAAAGACGTCCAACCAGAAGCAACATCTACAGCAAGCGCGGAAGCCAGCCGGTGGTTTCAGCGAACAACAGCACGCCCTCTTGCCTAAGGATACCGGCCACCTGCGATATTAGGAAGGGAGAAGCCCCCAGCTTCATTTCCTCGGGCGAAGTTCCGGCAGACGGATAGTACGCTCCCGTGCTGGACCTGAGCACCAGGATGGATGAGAGCACGCGATCGCCGTCAACCGCCTGGAAGATCTCGCCTGCCTGGCTGGCCAGCAACGCCAACGGCATGGCCATCTCCAGGCGAGGGACTTTTTCGCCACGCTTGGCCCGCCGCTCCAGCGAAGCATCCATGAGTTCGTGGTGCCGGGTGCAGACAGATTGCGCGCGGGTACGTCGAATGGAGAGTCCGGCTTTGGAGGTGCGCGAAATATTCCGGCGACGTTGACTGCTGATGCCATCCAGGACATTTTCGCGTGCCAGATCAAATAAGTACTCAACCCGATCCCGGCGGGTTAGTTCGCCCGTCAGCTGTGGAATTTCACCAACCTGGGAAGCATACGATTCAATCTGCGAATCCCGACTTTCAAGTCGCGGCAGGTCTGCAGAACACCGCGCCAGAAGGCGGGCGGATCGGCGGAGAGTCGCCCATTGCGCCGCCCTGAAATGCACCGCACGGCATCTGGATGCTGACCAACCGGTCCAGCATCTTTCGGGCCCTGGCCATCAATCTCGTGTCCCCAGACAATCGCGCCTCGCGGATGACTATTGGAATGATGTTATTGATAGTTTCGGGATAAGACGTGGCCCATCCGGTGACCAGGCAATAATGGCGCGCCACGCCGCCGTCTGCCGACAGCGAGTGGTCTTGCGCACGCCCCATCCAC
>CAWBPS010000010.1:0-53326 GCA_963790645.1 Terriglobia bacterium
TGCTGCGATTGAGCTTGGGAATCAGGCGCTGTCTGCTGTGCCGGGGGCTGCGAGGGTGATTGCGGATCCGCCGGCTGTTGCGCGTTGAGTTGCACTCCGGACAAGCCCAGGCCCAGCAGCAGGCCCAGTGAACATAAGTATGAGCGTTTGGTCATAAGATTCTCCCGAGAGATTTTTTTGCTTCTGCCATTGGAGAAGCATGTCGCATGCCAAAGGTCGTTCCCTTCCTCGCCCGCGGGCGGCCGGAAAATCTGGCGCTGCGTTCTCACCGAGTTACCGGTACATGATTTCGTCCACATATGTCTCCTACCCAATGCTCAGCGCGGAACCTAGAGGGACTGCTGTAGGTATTGGGCCCTGCACACGGGAACTATCCGAGCAAACTTTTCCCTGTGGAAAAACCTTTATGCCCGCCTCCGCACAGCGGTCTAATCAAAACTCGGTAATCCACTGTATTGCGATCCAGCCGCGGCAGGAAGAAACTCGTTAAATCCTGACTCTGGAGTTCGTATGCAACACCTGACCTTGCAGGAAGTCATCGATCGCATAAACCGCAACTATCCTTCCGCCAAAGAGTCGCGGAGAGAGAGGAACGCGGCAGGGATCGCATTCCGGAGCAGCCCCATCGTCCTGAGTTTTACGTTCCGCGCCTGACCCGGCGCCTGGCCAACCTGATGTTTGGCGCGTATTCATCCTGACCTTTGCAGTTTTCACTCTGTTCGTTCATGCAAACCAGGCGTCAGCTCGAGCCGGCAACAATCTTCGGCCATCGAACCACAGTGTGGGATGGTGACCGCATCCAACCCACGTAATTAAATTTATGTATCGGAGCAATTATGGCAAACCAGGAATTGAGAGATCTGTACATCGACGAACTGAAAGACCTTAACAGCGCGGAAAATCAACTGGTGAAGGCGCTCCCCAAACTGGCCAAGGCCAGTTCCTCAGATGAGTTGCGGGCAGGCTTCGAGGAACACCTGCAACAGACTAAGGGCCACGTCGAGCGGCTCGAACAGATATTCGAAATGCTCGGTGAAAGTCCAAAGGGCAAGAAGTGCGCGGGCATGGAGGGCCTGGTCGAGGAGGGCTCCGAGGTCATGAAGGAGGATTTTGAAGGCGCGCTGATGGATGCCGCCTTGATCGGGGCCGCGCAGCGGGTTGAACACTATGAAATCGCGGCTTACGGCACGGTGCGGGCTTTTGCCGAGACCCTGGGCGAAAGCGACCACGTTTCTCTGCTGGAAGCGACCCTGGCTGAGGAAAAGGAAACCGACGACAAACTCACCGAACTGGCCGGGGAGATTAACCAGGAAGCACTCGGCGGGGAGCGGATTCAGCCGGATCGCGACGAGGCCTCGGGCAAAAAGCGCGCACGGCGGATCGCGTAACCGCGCTGGAACCGGGGTGTCCGGCCTGCCGCCAAACCTGACGTAAGGGCGGGCCGGCCTCCTTTATTTCAAGATCGGAGGAAATTTCATGATGGCACCAGAGAAATCGGAAAAGTGCGCCCACGCGCCCTGTCTGTGCGTTCCCGCCCAGGGAGAGAAATATTGCAGTGAGTTGTGCAAGGATGCGGGAGCCGACGAAACGGAAATCGCCTGCGATTGCGGCCATCCGGCTTGCGCGCAGTAGAGAGCACGGAGTGTAAAGCTGGCAGCGCGGCCATGCAGAACAGACCGCTGGCCCTGGTCCGGTCCTGGCTCAGTTGATCAACTTCGTCTCGAAGGCTCTTTGCCGTTGGAAGATTCCACAGGCTTGGTGGCGCTGACGTCCGCTTCGATGGTAACGTCAACCTGGGCGCCAGCCTTCAAAGCCACCTGATTGCCGTTTTCATCCTGCAAAGCATTCTCCACTCGAAGCTCCCGATAGAGGTCGTCTGCGCCTTCAACCGATATTTGCGCCTTCTCGGGTTCGCTGGGATGCGGCGATGGGATGATTTTTTCTACCGTGCCAGGAAGTGTGACCGATGGCTTCTCCAGCTCTTCTTCGTTTTGTATGGGTTTAGTCAAGCGGCTCCATTTCTTGGAAATGAAAGATGTTTCCAGAATACCGGATGTTCACCAAGCCACGAAACGGCTTTTTTGCGACGGTCTTTTTTGCGCTGGTCTTGGATGGCGGATTCGACGGCCGGGTTTGCAAAGACATGTGGATAACCCGATTTACCGCCGCCCATACAGTATCGACCGTATTGACCGTAACCCCTGTGTACATGGATAAAGAGAATGATGTCTTAGTCACAATTCGGAATGAGGTCGCCGGGATGGGGAATGGCGACCGGGGCCAGACTGCTCTCGCCGCGGGACCCGATTGAGGGAGCTCGCGCGAGTCCATAAGACGACAAGGGAGCTACGCCTATGAATCGCCTGCGCATTCTGGTTGCTGATGATCACGAAATTGTACGTCGCGGACTGGTTTCTCTGATCAAGGGATACCCTGACTGGGAGGTCTGCGCCGAAGCGGGCAATGGCCGCCAGGCAGTCGAGAAGGCCAAAGAATCGAGGCCGGACATCGCTATTCTGGATATTGGCATGCCGGTGCTCAACGGCCTCGAGGCCACGCGCCAGATCCTGCGGGAAAACCCTGGCACGCGGATCCTGATTCTTACTATTACGGACACGGATCAGGCGGTGCAGGCCGTTCTGGACGCAGGCGCTCGCGGCTTCCTTTTGAAATCGGATGCGGCGCGGGACCTGGTCACCGCCGTGGAAGCCCTGCAACACAACAAAACATTTTTCACCGCCCGGGTGGCGGAACTGGTGCTGTCCGGCTTCCTCGGAAAGACCCATCGTTCCTCCCGGGGTGAACCGGCTCTGCCCGGTCTGACTTCGCGCGAGCGCGAAGTCGTACAGCTCCTGGCCGAGGGAAAGTCCACCAAGGAAGTGGCCTGTCATCTCAACTTGAGCGTGAAGACCGCGGAAACCCACCGCAGCAATATCATGCGAAAGCTTGGGCTGCACTCGGTCAGCGAGCTGGTGCTATACGCGGTGCGCAACAGCATCGTACAAGTCGCTGTCGGCCCTGCGTCCCCGCCGGCCGGCGGAAGTCCGGCCGCAGCCGGCGGAATTCCTGTCGCCGGGACCAGGTTTATACCTTCGACGCCATAAATTCAGCACTCAAAGCCACCCTGATTCCCCAAGACGCAGACCGCAGCATCCCCGGTGGCGTGTTGCCCAGTCCTGCGAGGGCGTTTTGAAGCCCTTCGTGGAAGCGCAGGGTAAAGCCAGCCCCTAAAACCGCAGGGCGAAAATGCACGCGAGGTGGACCGCCGTGGAAAGCCCGCCGCGGAAAGCCCGACGTGGAAGCGCACGGCTTCAGCCGTGCGAAAAGCATCGCAAAAGAGAGCGGCTTCAGCCGCTGTGGCAAAACTCGTCCCTGCTCTTTCCCTTTCCTGATACCGAACGCTAAGAGACTTGCGTGCCGGAAGACTTCGATTTCCCCGGCCTGAATGGAGCACGCAAGACCTGGACGCCGCCGATGCTGCTAGAGTATGGATCGTCAATTGCGGAAGCGCATGCAGTCCGGTGACTGCCACGGTCTTCAAAACCGTCGGGCGGCGGGTCACCCCGTCGCCGGTGTGTTCGACTCGCACACGCTTCCGCCATCTTCCCTTCCCCTAAATACGAAGCATGGAACCGAGGAATTTCCCGGTGAGCGAGGGCTTGATTACCCACTCATTCGCAAAAAACGCGAATGAATGGGGCACCGGGCGGCAATCCATTGGCAATCCAGCCAGCATCTCACATTCAGGTAACGCTTCATTCTAAAAGCTTGAGGTCCGCGCCCACGTCCCCGGCAATCCGACACCGAGCTGCGATTCTTCGTTCTTCTTCAAGTAGTATAAAATCGTCTGGTGCGCAATCGCGACACCCGGTCGCGGCGCCGTCCGAGTGCATGAGGCTTTTCCTGTGTTTGGCAGTACAAGGCAAGGGCCTGTGAACAAACGAGTTTCAGAACGGACGCAAACCCAACTGGCATTTGGCGCGGCGGTAATTCTGCTGGTAGTAAGCGCGGTGGCGGCTTACGCCACGGTGGCCCGACTGCGCATTGCGGAGCGCTGGGTCGGACACACGCGGGACGTTCAAAGCTCGCTGGCTGATCTGAACAATATCAGCGCCCGGGCCGGGCGGGCACGCACCCAGTATGTCGATACCGGCGACAGCGACTTTCTAAACGACTACCAATCGGCAGCGGCCAACGTTCACTCGACAATGCAGGTGATTGAACGCCTGCTGGCGGACAATCCCGAGCAATCGGAGCTGCTGAGACAACTGAAAAGCCTGACCGACCACAGGTTAGAACTGCTGAGCCAGTCGGTCGAGTTGAAGCGTAGTGGTTCTGCCGATGCGCAGGAACAGGCGCGACTGCGGCTGGAGATTCTCGACGCATCAACCCAGGCCGACACGCTGTTTCAGACCATGCAGAACAAGGAACAACTCCTTCTGGATACGCGCCGGGAGCGATCCGATCGGTTATTCCGCATTACAGCCTACATTCTGTCGGCTACTTTCATCGTTGCCCTGGCGCTGTTTTTCTTTCACTACCGCCTGCTGAACGCCGAATTAAACGCGAGGGAGCAGGCCGAAGCGTCCTTGCGAGCCCTCAGTGTGCGCCTGCTGGAGTTGCAGGACCAGGAACGCCGGAAATTCTCCCGCGAACTTCATGACAGCCTGGGACAGTACCTGGTGGGAGTAAAGATGAACCTGACCATGCTGGGCAACTCGGTACCGCCGAACGCCCTGATTCCGGAATGCATCAAGCTGCTGGACCAGGCCATGACGGAAACCCGCACCATCTCTCACTTATTGCATCCGCCGTTGCTGGACGAGGCCGGTTTCGCTTCCGCGGCGAAATGGTATGTGGAGGGTTTCTCGAAACGCAGCGGTATTCAAACCAGCCTGGAAATGGCTGACGACCTGGGCCGCATGTCCAGTTCCCTCGAACTTGCTCTGTTCCGCGTTCTACAGGAGAGCTTGACTAATGTTCACCGCCATTCCAAAAGCCGCAAGGCGGAGGTTTCCCTGATTGCGTCGAACCGTCACGTGGTGCTGCAGGTGAGAGATTATGGAAAGGGCGTTCCGCCCGACGTTCTCGACCGCTTTCGTCGCAAACGCGCTCATGGCGGGGTGGGGCTGGCCGGAATGCGGGAACGGATCAACGAACTCGGAGGCCGGATGGATATGCATTCGGACAGCCACGGCACCCGGGTGGTCGCCACGTTGCCGCGGGTGGAGCGAAAAAGCACAGCCGAAGAAATTGCCGCTGATTGATCGCGGGTGTGCGGGTCGGACACTCTTAGACTCAGTCGTCAGTCGTCGGTCTTCAGTCATCAGCACAACGTTCGCCGGGTCTTGCTGACGACCGATGACTGATGACTGAAGTCGGACAGAGCCTGCCCTGAGCGAAGTCGAAGGGAGGGTCCGACCCACACGATTACAACTTTTTGCTGAGATCGCTGGACATGCCGCCGGCGGCGGGCACGTAGCATTTCGTGGTGTAATCCATCACCATGCGGTTGGCATTGAAGCGCCAGCCCAGGGTGCGGATGGTGCGCTTCATGCGCCTGATCCAGCCGCGGGGCAGTCCGTCGCGATCGCGGTCATAATAAAGCGGGATCACTTCTTCGCGCAGCACGCGGTAGAGGTCTTCGCCGTCGCGGCTGTCGTGAATACTCATGTCCGCGTGAGTTCTGCCCGTACCGATGGCGAATCCATTGAGGCCGTCATAGGCTTCCGCCCACCAGCCGTCGAGGACGGACAAGTTAAGACCGCCGTTCAAGACCACTTTCTGACCACTCGTGCCCGATGCTTCCAGCGGCCGCCGCGGATTGTTCAGCCAGACATCGACACCCTGGACGAAGTGCCGCCCCACGTTCATGTCATAGTCTTCGACGAAAACGAATTTGTCGGCGAACTCCAGGTGACGCATCAGCCGGGCAATCTGCTGCAGCATCTTCTTGCCGGGTTCATCGCGGGGATGCGCCTTGCCGGCAAAAATGAACTGCACCGGACGCTTGGGATCGTTCACCATGGAGGTAAGCTTCTGGATGTCGGCCAGAATGAGGTCAGCCCGCTTGTAAGTTGCGAAGCGGCGGGCAAACCCGATGGTCAGCGCATCCGGGCTGAGCACCCGGCCCAGGCGCAACAGCATTTCGGGAGACTCATCGCGGCGCTCAGCCTGCTCGACGACCCGGTGGCGCACAAAATCCAGCAGGCGGGATTTCAGGTGAAGATGGGTTTCCCAGAGTTCGCCATCGTCCACGTTTTCAATTCCCTCCCAGATCGCAGGATCGGCGTTGTTCTCCTGCCAGCCCGTCCCCAGATGGCGGTCGTAAAGGCGGAACATTTGCGGCGCCAGCCAGGAAGGAACGTGCACGCCGTTGGTGATGTGGCCGATGGGAACTTCGTCCTCGGGCTTGCCGGGAAAGAGGCCGGTCCACATGTGCCGGGAAACTTCGCCATGCAGAGCGGAAACCGCGTTGGCGCGGCGGGCCAGCCGCAACCCCAGGACGGTCATGCAGAAGTCTTCATTGTGATCGCCAGGATTCTCCCGACCCAGTTCCATGAGCTTTTCCTGGGAGATGCCCAGAGCGTCGCGCATAGGACCCAGATGCTCCTCCATCAACTCGGCGTAAAAGCGGTCGTGGCCGGCGGGCACGGGGGTGTGAGTGGTGAAAACCGTTTCGCGGGAAACCCGGCGGACCGCATGATCGAAGCCAATGCCCTCGCTCTGCATGCGGTCACGAATCGCTTCCAGTACAGCGAACCCGCTGTGGCCTTCGTTCAGGTGCAGAACACCCGGCGTGATGCCCATGGCCCGGAGAGCGCGGAAGCCTCCGATGCCCAGCAGCAGTTCCTGGCGGATGCGGATGCGCGAATCTCCTCCATATAGACGCGAGGTAAGTTCGCGGTCTTCGGGATGATTGCCCTCGATGTTGGAGTCGAGCAGGAGCAAATTGCAGCGTCCCACCTTCATGCGCCAGACTTTGGCGCGCAGGGACGTGCCGCGGGTCTCGACCTGGACGGTAACCGGTTCGCCGTTGGGTCCGATGGCGGCTTCCATCGGCAGTTGATTGACATCGGTCTGGATATATTCTTCCTGCTGCCAGCCGGCGCGGTCGAGCCGCTGCCGGAAATATCCCTGGCCATAAAACAATCCGATGCCCACCAGGGGGATGCCCAGGTCGGAGGCACTCTTGACGTGATCGCCAGCCAGCACGCCGAGGCCGCCGGAGTATTCCGGAATGGAGACGTGCAAACCGAATTCGGCGGAGAAGTATGCTACCGGACGCGGCCGCAGAATGCCCGCGTGCCGGGCTCCCCAGGTCCGGTCAGCCTCGAGATATTCGCGCTGGCGGCGATAGGCGTAGTTGATCCGGCTGTGCAGCACCAGTTCGCGGGCGCGGCGCTCCATCTCGGGCAGGGGAATCTCCGAAAGCAAGGCGACGGGATTGTGATTGAGCTGGCGCCAGCGCACCGGATCGAGATCGCGAAACAAACTGCTGGTGTCATGGTCCCAGGACCACCACAGGTTGCGCGCCAGCGTCCACAACCTCTCCTGGGCGGGCGCGATAAAGCGGTCCAGGGTACGGGCTTCGCTCACCACCGAGCCCACCTGGGCCGCGGCCTCGCTCAGCATGCGGACTTCGTCATCACGAAACACACGCGGCGCAATGGTCTGAACTACCAGCACTCCCTGCAGGACGCCGCGATCAATCAGGGGAACGCCCAGGAACGACTGGTATGCATCTTCGCCGGCTTCACTGAAATACTTGAAGCGGGGATGGTTCTTGGCCTGCTCCACTGCCACCGGACCGACCCGTTCCGCAACCAGGCCCGCCAAACCCTCATGCAGCCCCATGCGCAGGGTGCCAATACATTGGGGGCGAAGTCCCAGAGTCGCGGCCAACACCAGGTTGGCCCGGTCCGGCTCCAGCAGGTATGCGGAACAGACATCGGTGTGAAAGCGTTTGGCGATCAAAGCGACGACGTTCATCAAGGTTTCCGCCGAGTTGCCACCTTCGGCGGCCAGGTTGGCGATTTCTTCCAGGGTCAGGACGTAATTTTCGTGCGTGGGAGCGGGTTGGCTCATGTTCTGAGTGATCTCGTCGTTGGCAGTCAATTTAGAATTTATGGCGCGATGGTTCGCGCATCCCTTTAGTGTAACTGCTGGAACATGAGGCGACTAGTTGACGATGGGGCTCCTGCGGCCACAGCTCCGCGGCAATACCGATTTTATCGTCGAAAGACTCAATGAATGGCTGCCAGACATTGACCGGGCTGCACTTCTGGCACGGGCCTGCCACCCTAGAACCATGTGCCGTTTTGGTTCGGAATCCGGTTCGGGCTTAGTTCCGCGAACACACCGAGGCGGACGCGCCCCCAATGGGGAGGAGCGCCCACGACCTGGCGCCTCGGCGGCATACAGGAAATGCGGTAGGTACGAATTGCGCGGTGGCCCGGTAGCCGCTTTCGCGGGCGGGGGCCGTAAGCCACAGAAAAGACACGCAAAGACCTTTTGGCAAGCTAACTGCAAAAGAGTTTGGCGAAACTTCCAGGAGGACGAGCATGACTGATATGCCTGGCCACGAGTGGAAGCAACTGGCGGAGGCGGCCCGCGACGAACAAGACCCGAAAAAGTTGATGAATCTCATCGATCGACTGAACCGCGCGCTGGAGGAGCACGTGAAACATCTGTATCCGCGCTCCGAGGAACCGGCAAACTAGCGCATTTTTCCTCTGTCTCAAAAATCAACTCCGGCCGGCGTCCGGAACGCTGCTTCTTGCCTGAATGATCTCTGTGCCATCGACGCCGCGGTCGAAGTCCCCTTGCATGTAAAATCCTTCACGTAACACCAGCATACCCTGGTGTCGGGCGTACCACTGCTTAGTCGATCGCGTCCTTGCGCTCGAAAATCTGGACCGGAGAACGAATCATATGGCCGAGTGCGAAGGCAAGGTGGCCCTGGTGACCGGCGGGACCTCAGGTATTGGAAGGGAGACATCGATCCTGTTCGCCAGGAAAGGTGCCCGGGTAGTGGTCGCCGGCCGGCGTGAAATTGAAGGTAAAGAGACTATCGACCTGATCCGGCGCGCCGGTGGCGAAGGAATCTTCGTCCGGGCGGACGTGTCGCGGGCATCCGAAGTCGAAGCCCTGGTCGAGAAGACGGTCGCAGCTTTTGGCGGACTGGATTATGCCTTCAACAACGCGGGCATCGAGGGCCATTGGGTCCCGATCGTGGAGCAGACCGAGGAAGAATGGGACCAGACCATTGACATCAATCTCAAAGGCACATGGCTCTGCCTGAAATATGAACTCCGGCAGATGCTGACGCAGGGCCGTGGCGGCGCGATCGTCAACAACTCATCCATTGCCGGCTTCATCGGCAGCCGTGGCACCGCCATCTATTCCGCCAGCAAGCACGGTGTATTGGGGCTGACCAAGGCGGCCGCGATTGAGGTCGGGGGAAATGGGATCAGGGTCAACGCGGTGTGTCCCGCGGCAATCGAGACTGCTATGGCGGACCGTCTGTTTGGAGCGCCCGAGGTAAAAAAGAAGTCGCTGACGTTTTATCCCATGAACCGATTTGGCGAATCCAGCGAGGTGGCCGAAGCTGTAGTGTGGATGTGTTCCAGCGCGCCAGTTTCATGACCGGCCAAAGCCTGGTTCTGGATGGAGGCTTTCTCGCTGGTCCGAATGTGCCGTCAGAATAGAAGAAGCCAATAAATATTCCCAAGGACGAATCTTATGATCAAGAGTAAGAGAATAATCAGGCGCAGTTGCAGTGGGCTCTTACCTCTTCTGTCTGCAATCCTGGTATTCACGTGCGGCGCGGGAGCGCAAACCTCGGCGAAGCCCTCCGACGTTCTGGTGATTGACGCCTCGGCGCCCGCTCATCCTTTCCCTCATTTCTGGGAGCACATGTTCGGCTCGGGGCGGGCCAACCTGACACTGCGCGAAAGCTATCGCAATGATTTGCGCCAGGTGAAACAGATCACGGACGTGGAATACGTCCGCTTCCACGCGATTTTTCTCGACGACATGGGTGTGTACGACGAAGACAGCGCGGGCCGTCCTATCTACAACTTCTCCTACGTTGACCAGGCATACGACGGCCTGCTGCAGAACGGAGTTCGTCCTTTTGTAGAGCTGAGTTTCATGCCCAGGAAACTGGCTTCGAAGGATGCGCCTCATGCGTTCTGGTACAAGCAGAATGTTGCGCCTCCGAAAGATTGGGCCAAATGGGATGACCTGATCTACCAGTTTACGAAGCATCTGGTGGACCGCTATGGCCTGGATGAAGTTGCCAAGTGGTACTTCGAAGTGTGGAACGAACCCAATATCGATTTCTGGGTGGGAGACCCGAAGCAGGCGACTTATTTCGAGCTTTACGACCACAGCGCGGCGGCAGTCAAACGCGTGAGTGCGCGTTTACGCGTGGGCGGTCCCGCAACAGCGCAGGCTGCGTGGGCTGACGCATTCATTCAGCACTGTGTCGAGAAGCACGTACCGGTGGATTTCGTTTCCACCCACGTGTACGGCAACGACAGCGCAAAAGACGTCTTCGGCACCAATGAAGACATACCTCGCGACCGCATGGTGTGCCGCGCGGTAAAGAAGGTACATGATCAGATCAAGGCTTCGGCCCTGCCCACGCTGCCGCTGATCTGGAGCGAGTTCAACGCCAGCTACAAGAACGAACCGGAAATTACCGACTCCATATATATGGGGCCGTGGATGGCCGACACCATACGGCAATGCGACGGGCTGGTGGACGAGATGTCGTACTGGAGCTTCTCGGATGTTTTCGAAGAGCAGGGCGTGGTGAAAAAACCCTTCTACGGCGGCTATGGACTGATCGCTGCCGGAGGAATTCCCAAGCCGGCATTTGCCGCGTTCGAGCTTCTGCACCAACTGGGAAATAAGCGCCTCGCTCTCGATTCCGATTCTGCTTTAGCGACTCGCGCCGCAGATGGTTCCCTGGTAGTGGCGGTGTGGAACCTGGTCTCGCCCGAGCAAACGGGCGCAGCCAGGACGGTGGTGCTGCGCTTTAAGAATCTGAGCGGGGCGCACCATGCATCCATTTCCCGGGTTGACCAGGAACATGGTGATCCGCACCTGGCGTACCAAAAGATGGGCTCGCCGATCTATCCCACGCAGGCGCAACTTGAGAAGCTGCGCAGCGCAGTCCAGCTGGGGGCGCCGGAAGTCCGGGAAATCACAGGCGGCGAGCTCAGCCTGACGTTGCCGGTGAACGGCCTGGCAGTGATTGCGGTCAGGTAGGACGGAGTTTTGGCACTTGTAGCGCCGGCATCTTGCCGGCCCGATGGGCGGGCTCTGCCCGCCTGGATTTGTTGCTTAGACCACCGGCGCAGGGCGGGACGCCCTCCGGACAGCCGGCGGGACGCCGGCGCTACCAGAGTCAAAGTCAAAGGCGGCGGGCGAGGGCGCCCGCCCCACACTGGACTTTACTTATAACTCTATGAAGCATCAAACCTTACGAGCTCTTACCGCATCTACATGTGGCGGCAACTTTCCGTATAGCTTCTAGAAACCTCCAAACTTGGTTAGGATTCATGCATGGCGGAGCAGCAGAGTTTCCTGAGCAGCTGGCAGGAGCGGCTTACGGCGCTCCGAAATACCCCGCCGGTGCTCAAGATCGTGTGGAAATCCGGACCCGGCGTCGTGGTGTTTGGTCTGGTGGCGCGCCTCTTCGCTGCGCTGTTGCCGCTGGCCCTGCTCTGGATTCCCAAGCTGATCCTTGAGGAAATCACGCACCCGAAATTCGCGGCGCACGTGATGTCACCCCGGTTGTGGTGGCTGGTAGCGAGTGAATTCGGCCTCGCCGTCCTGGGCGGTATCCTCGCGCGAGCCATCGATTATTCGGACTCGCTGCTGGCGGACAAATACACCCGCTACGTAAGCATCCAGGTCATGAAGCACGCGGCCGAGCTTGACCTGATCGCCTACGAAGACCCGGTGTTTTACGACCGGCTGGAACGGGCGCGGGTACAGGCCACTGACCGGTTGGGAATGATTCAGCAGATCGGGCGACTGATCCAGTTGGTGATTACCACCACGACTCTATCGGTCACGATTATTGTCTATTCGCCCTGGCTGATGCTGATGCTGATTGCGGGAGTGCTTCCCGCATTCCTGGGTGAGAGCCACTTCGCTTTTCTGGGATACGCCAAGAATTTTCGCCAGACCCCGGTGCGGCGCCAGTTGGATTATCTGCGGCAGGTGGGCGGCAGCAAAGAGGCCGCCAAGGAACTCAAATTATTCGGGCTCAGCCAGTTTCTCACGCAGCGCTTCACCAAACTGTCCGACGGAATTTACGAAGAGAACGTCGCCCTGTCACGGCGAAAATTGATTGCCGGAGCTTTCCTTTCCGTGATCGCCTTCGCGGGCTACTACTCTGCCTACGTGTTCGTAATCTGGCGGACGGTCACGGGCGCGTACAGCATCGGGCTGTGGTACCTGCTGTCGGGCGCGATTTTGCAGGCCAGCAGCAACATTCAGCAGATTTTCTCCACCGTTTCCGGCATCGCTGACCAGGCGCTCTTCCTCACCGACCTGCTGGCTTTCTTCGATATGCGGCCGACCATCCAGTCGAAGCCTGATGCCTTGCCTGCGCCTCGCCCGATCGTCCGCGGATTTGAATTTCGCAATGTTTCATTTCGTTATCCGGGGAATTCGCGGCTGGTGCTGAACGGACTGAACTTCCATCTTCATCCCGGCGAACGGGTTGCGCTGATCGGAGAGAACGGTGAGGGCAAGACCACGATCGTCAAGCTGATCACGCGGCTCTACGATCCTACCGAAGGCCAGGTGCTGCTCGACGGCGTGGACTTGAGAGAGTATCGTCTGGAAGACCTGTATCGTGAAATTGGCGTTATCTTTCAAGACTTTATGCGCTATGAGATGACGGCCCGTGAAAACATCGCGGTGGGCCGCATTGAAGAGATTGACGACTTGAAGATGCTCGAAACTGCCGCCCGAAAAAGCCTGGCGGACGCGGTCATTGGAAGGCTTCCCGGCGGTTACGATCAAATGCTGGGCCGGCGCTTCGAAACCGGCGTGGATATTTCCGGGGGAGAGTGGCAAAAAGTTGCGCTGGCGCGCGCCTACCTGCGCGATGCGCAACTTCTGGTTCTTGACGAGCCCACGGCCGCGCTCGATGCGCGCAGCGAGTTCGAGGTTTTCCAGCGCTTTGCGGAACTCACCGCGGGGAAGATGGCGCTCTTTATTTCGCACCGATTTTCTACCGTACGCATGGCCGACCGCATCGTAGTCCTCGAAAACGGAAAGATTGCAGAAGAAGGAAATCACGAACAACTGGCGCGCCTGGGCGGCCGCTACAAGGAGATGTTTGAAATGCAGGCCGCCAGCTATCGCTAGTATTCGCGGGCCGCAGAATTTCACCAGCCATGCCTCCGGACACCCATATCGAGATGTTGAACGCGGAAGCCGAGCGCCTGCCTGAGCCCCCCAAAGAAGCCGGCCCCAATCTGGAGGCCCTGGGCGCGGCGGCGGCGGACCTGGGGCGAAGGATGGTATGGCTGCCGGGCACGCATTCGGCGCGCTTTTTCTCGGAGCGCTACCGCGCGCTGCGCCGGGCCATCAGGCCCGTGCTGCGGGCTTTTCAGGGTTCCGTGCCCGCGACCGTCGTGGGCGACGATTTTCGCTGGCTGAACGACAACCTGCGCCTGGTCCATGCCGACCTCCGGGGCACGAAAGACGGCTTCAAGCTGGTTCGCAAACTGCCTCACGTCCGCACTCCCGACGGCGCCATCGCTCCACGGGTAGTTGCGCTCGCAGCGGGGTATCTGGCCACCACCAGTTATGAGTTCAGCGTCCTTTCGCTTAACGCCTACGTGCAGGCTTTTCAGCAGAGCACGGTGCTGCGGATGGTCGAACTCGGGGCACTGGTTCCGGCCCTGAAGCTGGTGCTGCTCGAAGAAATTGCGGCCCGCGGATCCAAAGTGGCGGGAGACGCGGCGGGATCCTACGGGGCCGGGATTTGTGTGCGCAGCCTGCGCGATATTGGCCAGACTTCCTGGAAGGAAGTGCTCGAGCCGCTGGTGCTGTTCGATCGCATCCTGCGCCAGGACCCGGCCGGCGCCTATGCGCGCATGGATTTCGAGAGCCGCGATCTGTACCGCACCGAGGTCGCCAATATTGCCGAGTACGCCGAATTACCCGAGGGCGATGTGGCTACCGCAGCGCTCGCCCTGGCGCGCTCTGCGCACCAGGAAGCCCACGCCAGCCCGCGCCTGACCGCCCGTCTGGGGCACATTGGTTACTACCTTCTGGCGGAAGGCGCTGCCTCACTTCACAGCAGAGTGGGCTTTCAGCCTCCGTTGGGCCAGCGCATCGGATCTTTGTTGCGCCGGCATCCGGATGAGTTTTATCTGCCGGCCACCGAAGTGCTGACTCTCGCCCTCATGTCGGCGATCGTGCTGCTGCTGACCAACACCTACACTTCTCTTGAACTCATCCTCTTCTCCATGCTGGTCCTGCTGCTTCCCAGTTCGCAGAGCGCCATTCAGCTGGTGAATTATCTGGTGACGTCGCTGCTGGAACCAAAGATTCTGCCCAAGCTCGATTTCTCCGCCGGCGTTCCCGACAACTGCACCACGCTGGTGGCCATTCCCAGTCTGCTGTTCAACCGGGAACAGGCTCGCCGGCTGGTGGAGGACCTGGAAGTACGGTTCCTGGGCAATCACGATCCGAACATTCACTTCGCGTTGCTCACGGATCTGCCGGATTCTCCGGAACCCTCGTCTGAAGATGATCCGGTGATCGATTACTGCGCGCAACTGGTGCGCGAACTGAACGAAAAGTATGCCAGCCAGGCTTCGGGATCGTTTCTGCTTTTCCATCGCCACCGGGTTTACAACCCGCGGGAGCGAGTGTGGATGGGTTGGGAGCGCAAGCGCGGCAAACTGATGGACCTGAACAAACTGCTGCGCGCCGAACACGACAGTTTCCCGGTGAAGATTGGCGACCTGTCGATCTTGCCGCAGATTCGTTTCGTCATCACACTCGACGCCGATACGGAATTGCCGCGCGGATCAGCCGATCGCATGATTGGGGCGATGGCCCATCCCTTGAACCAGGCGGTTATTGATCCGGAAAAGAACATCGTGGTGGCCGGATACGGCATCCTGCAGCCGCGAGTGGGAGTGAGCGTGCAGAGCGCCTCCCGTTCCCGGCTGGCCAGCCTCTACTCCGGCGAGACGGGTTTCGATATTTATACCCGCGCGATTTCGGATGTGTATCAGGATTTGTACGGGGAAGGCATCTTCGCGGGCAAGGGAATCTACGAAGTGGACACGGTGCACCGGGTGCTCGACCGGCGCTTTCCGCGCAATGCCCTGCTCAGCCACGACCTGATCGAAGGCGCCTACGCGCGCGCCGGACTGGCCAGCGACATCGAGATCATCGAAGACTATCCCTCGCACTACAGCGCCTACAATCGCCGCAAACACCGCTGGCTGCGGGGCGACTGGCAGATCACGGGCTGGCTGCTGTCGCGGGTGCCGGACGAGTCGGGACGCAAAGTGCCGAATCCCATTTCGCTGGTTTCGCAGTGGAAGATTCTGGACAATTTGCGCCGCAGCCTGGTGGAGCCTGCCACCTTCCTGCTGCTGGTGTTCGGCTGGCTGGTGCTGCCCGGCAATCCGCTCTACTGGACGCTGGCAACCCTTGGCATCTTGTTTGTGCCGGCCTGGTTCCAGTTTTTGTTCAACCTGGTACGGGCCGCGGTTGAGCGCAAATCCCAGGTGGTCAGAGACGCTCGAACCGCGCTGCTCACGGCCAACGCCAGCATGTTTTTCACGCTGTCATTTCTGCCCCACCAGATGCTGCTCTCACTCGATGCCGTGGTGCGAACCCTTGTCCGGCGCCTGGTGACGCGGCGGCGACTGCTGGAATGGGAGACAGCGGCGGAAACCGAACTCAGCACCCGCAAGCGGACCCCGGTGGATGTTTATCTTGACTGGATGCCCGCACTGGCGCTGGCCCTGGGCGCGCTGGTGTTCTTTACCCGCCGCCACGCTTTTTTTGCCGCCCTGCCCATCCTGCTGCTCTGGGGCTGCAGCAAGTGGATTTCGATGTGGCTGAACCTGCCTTCGCGGGCCATGCGCAGCGAAACTTCCGACAAGGACGAATTGTTTCTGGAGCGGACGGCGCTTCGCACCTGGCGCTATTTCGCCGAGTTCTGTACCGAGGAACACAACTGGCTGGTCCCTGACAATGTGCAGGAAGAACCTCCCGCCATCGCGGCACGCATTTCGCCCACCAACCTGGGCTTTCTTTTGAATGCCCGCCAGGCGGCCTGCGAGTTTGGTTTTCTGACGGTTCCTGAATTCGCTGAACAGACCTTGCGGACACTGGCCACAATGGCCAAGCTTTCGCGCTCGCATGGGCACCTGCTCAACTGGTACGACACGCGCACCCTCGAACCGCTTCGGCCCCGGTTCATTTCTGCCGTCGATAGCGGCAACCTGGTGGCGTCACTCTGGACCTTGCAGCAAGGCTGTCTGGATCTTTTGCAGCGTCCCTTGCTGGAGAAACAACTGGCGGAAGGACTGGCCGATCACCTCCGAATCCTGGTCGAAAGGCATGCCTTTCCCCAGAAGCGCTTCAAAACGTTCCAGGAACAGACCAGAAAGAGAAGCTGGCTGCAGCGTCTGCTGGCGCCTTCAGAAGAAGGATTGCTGGAGAGCGACCTGGAAACGGTGAACCCCAAGTACGAATCGGACGTGCGCTGGTTTGCGGCGGAATCTCTGTCCCGGGTGAGAAATCTCAGGAAGGCAGTCCAGGTCTATGCGCCGTGGATGCTGCCGGAGTTCGTTCCGCTGTGGAAAGATGCCAGCCTGGAATTCAAGTTCGACTCGCAAAGCCTGACCGTCGCGCGCCTGCCGGAAGTGGTGGACAGGCTGGAGGCGCGTCTGCAGTTCGCTCTCGATCATGCCAACGGCTCCGGCGACCGCAAGGCCCTCTACCAGCGATTGCAGGCCATGCTGCCGGAAGCACGCTCGCGGGCGCTGGCTCTGATTGAAGATCTCAAACGAATCGCCGATGAGGCCGGAAAATTCGCCGACGAGATGGACTTCCGTTTCCTGCTCGATCCGCGGCGCAAGTTGCTGTCGCTCGGTTTCGATGTGGAGGCGGGAAAGCTTCCCCCGGCCTGTTACGATCTGCTGGCTTCAGAGGCGCGCATCGCGGTATTCGCCGCCATCGCCAAGGAAGATATTCCGCAGGACGTCTGGTTTCTGCTGGGCCGGGCCCATACTCGCGAGCACGGACTTCCCGTCCTGCTCTCCTGGACCGGAACCATGTTCGAGTATCTGATGCCGGTACTCTGGATGCGGACCTACCCCAACACGCTGCTGGATAATTCGCGCATTGCCGCGGTCCGCCTGCAGCAGATTTATGCCACTGCAAAGAGCGTGCCCTGGGGGATTTCAGAGTCGGCTTACGCCAAACGGGATGAGGCTGGAAATTATCAGTATCAGGCCTTCGGCCTGCCCGATATTTCGCTGCACCAGGGTGAGGCCAACATGCTGGTCATCTCTCCCTATTCCACATTCCTCGCGCTGCACGTGGATGCCTCGGCCGCGTTGCGCAATTTGCGCCGGATGGAAGGCGATGGCTGGCTGGGTCCGTACGGATTCTATGAGGCGGCCGACTACAGCACCGCCTTCCGGCCGCCGCAACTGGCGCCATCGCCACGAACTGGTGCGCTGCTGGATGGCCCACCACCAGGGCATGACCCTGCTTGCGCTGGCTAACTTCCTGCACGACGGCGTGGTCCAGCGCTGGTTTCACAACGATCGGCGGGTACAGGCGACGGAACTTCTCCTGCATGAAAGGCCGGCGACCAACGTCAAGTCGTTACGCAAACTCTACGGCGCGGCCGCGTGATGCACGCGCAAGGGCGGAGCCCTCACCCGCCCGGCGGAGCGAAGCTCCGCATTTTTGCCTTGGCAAAGTCCCGCTCCTGGGGCACACGTTGACGCCAGCCTGTAGGCGAGCTTTGCTCGCCTGCCCGAACGAGGGCGTCCGGGCCTAGGTAATTTGAGGGATGAACTATGAACTGGTAGTGCTGGAGCTCTGGTATTCATCCGCCAGGCCGGCTTCGGGAAGCTCAAGCCCCCAGTTTTCACCGATGGAACCAAGCCCTTCCAATCCGACCTGATACTCGCTTGTCCCTACCATCGGTTTTACCCAGACCACGCGAAATTGAATTCTGCGCTGCCGGTATTGCAAGGTGAGTTTGTCGCCGGCTTTTAAGGCGTGATGGATCGCGCCCAAGCGGGCCCCGTTGGGGGTGATGTCCAGAGTGTGCGCCAGTTCGTTCACCGGATTATTGGCGGAGTCCTTCCCCGATATTCGCACGGGCAAAACCATTTTGATCCGCTTGTATCGCCGGTTACCTTTTCCCACGGAAATCCCCCATTGCGGCTACGCGATCTATGTCTCGGCCATCTTGCGGCCGCACTTTAGGGGCCACCTTGCCGCCAGAAAACAAATCTCAGCCCCCTGCAGAATCAGAGCTTTAGGAGCGTTGCTATGCTCACATCGGAGGCTCTTCCCGGGCGACTGACGCTGTGAATCAACCGGGTGACAGTTTTTGTCAGCGGTCAATTTCCCGGTGGGCACACGTCCGAACGGCTTCTGGTCTATTTTTAGTGGACAATAGAATCGAGGAGCATTCGATGAAAGGTAAAATCGCACTCGTCACCGGCGCCGATGGAGGTCTGGGGACCTTTGTGACCCAGGCGCTGCTCGATGCCGGCGCTACCGTCGTCGGACTGTCGCAAAGAATTCAGCAGTCAGCTTTCAACAGTCCGAACTTTACCGCCTTGCCGGCGGACATTTCTACCCCAGCTGGAGTGAAGTCTGCCCTGGACAGCCTGGTATCCCGCTTCGGCCGTCTGGACATTCTCGCCCACACCGTGGGTGGGTTCGCCGGCGGCCAGTCCATCGCCGCAACCGACGATGCTACGTTCCAGCGCATGTTCGATTTGAACTTGTACAGCACCTTCTACCTTCTGCGCGCGGCGGTCCCGGTCATGCGCCAGACGGGGAACGGACGCATCGTTGCCATCGGCAGCCGCGCCGCGCTGGAACCTGGAGCAGGCGTCGGCGCGTACAGCGCTTCCAAGGCCGCCATGGTTTCATTGATCAGGACCGTGGCCCAGGAAAACAAGGACACGGGAATGACCGCCAATGCCATCCTGCCCGGCACCATGGACACGCCAGCCAACCGGAAATTCATGCCTGACGCAGACCCTTCCAAATGGGTCCGCCCGGCCGCCATCGCAAGCTTGATCGTGTGGCTGGCCGGGGATGCGGGCAAAGATGTCAACGGGGCGGTGATCCCGGTGTACGGCAGCGAGGCCTGAGACTTTGCTGCTGGCAACAGCGGGAACAAGACATAGGGCAACTTGAACACAGACAACTGAGAACCGGGATCCCTCTTCGTCTTAAGTCTTTGATCTTTGACGTTAGACGTGGAACCTCGGTTCTCGTTGTCAGTCTTCGAGTTCGTCTGTAGATTTGTCTTCCGTAGATTGCTCACAGCTTGTCGGTTGGTAATCACTCAGGAATTACATGCTGCCGGGGCGCAAGTCGGGCAGCACAAAAATCGTTTTCGCCAGATCGGAGGCGAGCGTCTCGGCGCGATAGTAGCGGGTCAGGATTCCGTCCTTCCAGGTCAGAAGATCGGGATTGTTGCGGGCAAATTCCTCCCAGCCCGGTTTGTTTCCACTCTCGCATCATGCGCTCGTGAATTAGAAAAACGTACGCCCAGGTTACGGTCGCGTGATAGAGCTGCGGCTTCCCCTGGGTCTCGGCGAATCTCCGCAGAGCTCTGGAAAATGCCTGCAGGGCCTCGAGCACAGGGTGATTCAGTCAGATACAGAAACGCTGCCCGAACGTGCTCGCGATGATGAAAGTGCTCATTCGAGAGCGTGCCATCTTCAAAGCGTTCTATCAGTTCCCGGTCTGTCAGTTGCTCGTCCGGGTGAAGTGACCAGCATAGGGTGATCTCCGTTAGGGATATCAGGAGTCGCGTCTGCGGGACGATCGCGCGCGCTTCGTCTCCTTCAGGCGGTGACTGGCGCTCGAGTCCAGCTCCAGGCCATAGAACTTCTTCAACTCCCTGATCTGGTCAAGCGATGCCTGACCAAACGGGGTCTTGCCGTCGAAGGCATGCAGGACGATCCCCTCCAGCAGATCACCCAGAGTCAAGTCGTGGTACTCGCCAAAGGCTTTAAGGACCTTGAGCAGACGCTTTTCCATTCGAACTCCGGTCTGCACCCGCTCGACCAGGAACCCTTCGTCTGATTTCATGGTACCAATGTACCATGGTACGTAACTGGCAGACAAATTTCGTGGTGGCGAGACCACTCCGCGCGATGGCTCAATAAATTTCTCTTATCTCCTCCATAAATTAATGTTTTTAAAAGTATTTGTGATAGGGGCGAAAAGAATTATGCATTGGACTCTCACAGCCGCAGGGCGGTACTGTGCACCACGCTGGTTACTGGGATGTGCCGTGGTTCACACCACACATGACTAGGGGAGAAAGAGAGTCGTCTAGATGAATGGTGGCTTCCGTTGGAGGGTTTTGGTTTTCGCTGTAACTCTCGGAATTGTTTGCGGCTCCGCGAATCGAGCGTGGGCTCAGGCTGAGCCTGCGCCCGACCTGGCCAGCCGTATCGACTCTTTGGAAAAACAACTGGCGGAACTGCGCAGTCAGATGGAGGCACAGAAAGCTGCCGCGGCTGCTCCTGTGCCTGCCCAGGCCATGGTCGCCACACCGGCGCCGGCTGCCACTCCCGCACCCACCGGACTCGCCGGCCTGCTGGGGCCAACCACGCTGAGCGGATTCGTGGATGTGTACTACGGTTACAACTCGAACCAGCCCATCGGCCGACCAGACCCTGTTTCGCAACTTTGATATCAACTCGGGCCAGTTCGGACTGAACATGATCGAACTGGTGGCCGACAAAGCGCCGGATGCGACAGCCAGCCGCCTCGGTTATCACGTCGCTCTGGGCTTCGGACAGGCGATGAACATCGTCAACTCGACTGAGCCCGGCCAGTTCCTAACCGAATCGAACTTCGATCAATACCTGAAGGAAGGATACCTGGAATACCTGGCGCCCATCGGAAAGGGCTTGCAGATCAACGTCGGCAAGTTCGTGACTCCGGCCGGCGCGGAAGTGATCGAGACCAAGGACAACTGGAATTACTCGCGCGGCCTGCTCTTCGCGCTGGCCATTCCGTACTTTCATTTCGGCACCAGCGCGAAGTATGCGTTCAATTCAAAGTTCGCGCTCACCGGATATCTGGTGAACGGCTGGAACAACAGCATCGACAACAACAGCGGCAAGACCACCGGCTTCAGCGCCGCCTGGACTCCGAACAGTAAGTTCAGCCTGATCCAGAATTATCTGGTGGGTCCGGAACAACTCAACGACAACTCGAACTTCAGGCACCTTTCGGACACGGTGGTGTCATTTTCGCCAAACAGCAAGCTTTCCTTCCTGGCGAACTATGACTACGGCCACGATCACCTTACCGGGGCGCCGTTTTCCGTGCATTGGAGCGGCATTGCGGGATACATCAAGTACGCGCCCAACGACAAGTGGGCATTCGCCGACCGCGGCGAATACTTCAGCGACAACGGCGGCACGCAGAGCGGAACGCCGCAGAAACTGAGCGAATTCACACTCACCCTGCAGCGCATGCTGGCCAGCAAGCTCATGACCCGGCTGGAATTCCGCCGTGACATGTCGGACCAGAATGTTTTCCCAGACCACGCCTCGGGGCTCAAGGATTCGCAGAACACCGTGACCCTCGGCATGGTCTATGCCTTTAGCAGCGCGGATGCCAAGTAGCAGGAGGCGATCGACTTGAAGCAACTGCAGCTTTGCCCGGTGACCGGCAGCAATTGCTTCCTGGAGTTTTCCAGCGGCAGCGATGCCGCTGTTATGTGGGATCACGGCTTGGGTTCAACTCAAACCACCCCTAGTACCAGCACCCAGGCCGTGCCCGCGCCAATGTTGGGTTCGAAGAAGGTAAGCGGGTTTTACAGGAGGCGAAGTTGCCTTTTATCGATGCAGACAACGGACGGGGCCGCAAGCTTGCCCCGGTTCAAATACTCGACGTAAGGAGCAAAGCAATGGGCGCGAATGCAAAGCAGGGAATGTATTTGGGCACGACTCTGGTCGGCTTCACTTCCTTTGTGGCGGGTCTGCACAGCGGGGGTGGGCTGGGCATCGTCTTTGCCATCGTAGGGGCGGGGTTGCTGTTTGCCTCCGCAGCCGGTTTTTACAAGATCAAAGCTGTATAGATCAAACAAGAGGGGAACCACATGAAGCTCGTTGGAGTTTTGCTGGCAGTTTTCGGATGGTTGCTTCCGGTTGTCGCGCTGAATATGACATCGTCCACCGGGGTCAGGATGTTCCTGTGCATCCTCGGAATCGGCATCACGCTGGTCGCGATTCTCAGCGTGCTGAACAAGGCCCATCAGAAAGAAGCTGTCTGGAAGCAGTAGAGAGCGGCGGCAGTGCAGCCCGGCGGAATACTTTAAGAAATCGAGGGCGCGGCGAACCATCAAGCCCGCGTTCAACCTCACGAGGAGACACGGAATGAAACATTGCACTTGGTTGAAACCATATCTGTGGGCAGCGATAGTCGCGCTGCTCGTATGTGGTCTGCCAGCGTGGGCCCAGGGGCAAGCCGCTGCGCCCAGCGCTCCCGCTGCTGCCCCTGCACCTCCACCAATTGCTGTGGACGCACCTCTGAACGTCAGTGGACCTTCCGCCGACGATCAGGCCGCAGGCGATCCCAGCGGCACCAAGACCGGAACCGCGAATGATGTGGTTCACGCCGACCCCACCAAACCGCTCACCCTGGTGGATCTGGTGAACCAGGCGGGCCAGAATCGCATCGCGATCAACTTCATCTGGACCCTGGTCGCCGGGTTTCTGGTCATGTTCATGCAGGCCGGTTTTGCCATCGTTGAAACCGGACTGTGCCGCGCCAAGAACGCCAACCACACCATGATGATGAACTTCATGGTCTATGGCTTCGGTCTGTTCGCCTACTGGGTGTGCGGATTCGCCATTCAGATGGGCGGAGCTCCGCCGGAGTGGCCATGCTGGGAGGCGCACAGCCGCTCAGCCACGAGTTCACAATTCACCTGATGGGACACGACTGGGGTCTTTGGGGTACTAAAGGATTCTTCCTCTCGGGCGCAACCTATGACGTCGGCGTCATGGTCCTGTTCCTGTTTCAGATGGTCTTCATGGACACCGCGCTGACCATCGTGACCGGCGCCGCGGCCGAGCGCTGGAAGTATGTCGCCTTCTGCGTCTCGTCCATTTTTCTGGGCGCGCTCACTTATCCCATGTTCGCCAACTGGGCGTGGGGCGGCGGATGGCTTTCCAAGCTGGGAGCCAACTACGGATTGGGCGCCGGCTACGCTGACTTTGCCGGGTCCGGGGTGGTGCACGCCGGTTGGTGGTCATCACCGCACTGGCTTTGGCCTTGATCGTGGGCCCTCGCATCGGCAAGTACAACCGCGACGGCTCCTCGAATGCCATGCCCGGACACGACATGGTGATTGTTCTGACCGGCTGCTTCATCCTGGCCTTCGGCTGGTTCGGATTTAACCCCGGCAGCACGCTCGGCGCCTCCGGCGCCTTGCGCATCAGCACCATCGCCGTGGACACCATGCTGGCCGGATGTACCGGGTTCATTTGGCGCAGTCCTCTATATGTGGATCAAGTACGGGAAGCCCGATGCCTCCATGGCTGGCAACGGCCTGTTGGCGGGCCTGGTGGCGATCACCGCTCCCAGCGGCTACGTCAATACGATGGGAGCGACCATCATTGGCTTCATCGCCGGCCTGCTGGTCTGCGTCAGCGTCGAATTCATTGACCGTGTTCTGCGGGTGGATGATCCGGTCGGCGCCATCTCGGTTCACGGCACCAACGGGATTTGGGGAGTCATCTCGGTCGGCCTGTTTGCCGATGGCACCAACGGCGTCAAGGGATTGTTTTACGGAGATCCCACACAACTGGTGGCCCAGTTGATCGGCGTGGCAACTCTGCTGGGCTTTGTCTTCTCACTGTCTCGTACATGGCCAATATGGCGATTCACTTCATCATCGGACAGCGGGTCTGCGGCGGCTGATGAACTCGAAGGCCTGGACATCCCTGAAATGGGCGCCCTGTGCTATCCCGAGTTTGTCCTGAAACCGGACACGACCCACGCTGGTGCAGCGGCTAGCGACTTCAAAGCTGGCTTGCAGGTCGCGCGGGAGACCGCATGATGACCAATGCCTTTCCCGTTAACGGCGAACTAGCCGGGCATTCCCTCACCTGGCAATGTCCCGCGGCACTTGACTTGCCTCGCGAAGCCGTCGAGTGCTTCCAGCGAGGAGTGGAACTGCTTCAACTGGGTGATTCGGGAGGGGCGCTGGTTGCGCTCTCCCGGAGCACCGAACTGGCTCCAGCGTTTGGAGAGGCCCACGTTTTTCTGGGCCTCGCCAATGCCTTGAGCTAACAATATCTATCCCGCGATTGATAATCTGGAACTTGCCGCCCAGCTCCAGCCAGACAGTTTCGCGGCTCACTACACGCTGGCGCAGCTCAACTTCAAACTGCGCATTCCGCAGAAAGGCTATGCCGCCGCGGAACAGGCCTTGCGCTGCGTAAGCACGCTGGAGCAACGCAAGATGCTGACCCAGTTGCTTAAGGAAGAACGGGCCCGGGAGCGCAATGGAATCGCGCGGCCCTGGTTTCACAAACCGTACAGCAAACCTGGATTGTTCCTCGCGGGCAGTGGCCTGGCGGCGGCCATCGGGGCCCTTCTGCTGCATGTTCGCTGGTAAAAACGGGAGGAGTCACACATGTTTGACACGCTGCTCGAAACCCTGAAGAAACAGCGGATGGCCTGGTCCTGGGCTGTGATCGTCGGGCTTTTCCTCGTACTCCTGGGGCATGCCCCTGTCTTTCCCGTGATTGCCGGTTGTGGGCTGGCCATCGCGATTTCAACGTTGCGCTCTGCCCCCAGAAGTCCGGTACGGCCCGTCCGGGTTCGTGGAGGCCGATGAGCACGTCGCTCCAGATACTTTTGTTCATCGCCCTGCTGATCGCGGCGGCGAAGACTGCCGGTTCTCTGGCGTCTCGCCTTGGGCTGCCCGCGGTGCTGGGCGAACTACTGGCAGGCGTGATCCTGGGTCCCAGCGCGCTCAACATTTGGCAGATGCACTGGCTGGCTACTCCGGGCGAAGGCGGTGCCTCGGTAGGCGGCGTCTTCAAGGTGCTGGCTCAACTCGGCGTAGTAGTTCTCATGTTTGTGGCTGGCCTGGAAACTGACATCCAGATGGCCAAGCGCGCACTGAAACCGGCTTTCTGGGCGGCTTCCGGCGGAGTGGTCCTGCCCATGGCGGGCGGTTACCTGCTCTCTCGATGGTTCGGGTTCAGCTGGCGGGAGGCGTTATTCATCGGGACAATTCTTACGGCCACCAGTGTCACCATCACCGCGCAGACGCTGATGAATCTAAGCCAGATTCGATCCAAGGCTGGTTCCACGATTCTGGGCGCTGCCGTGATTGACGATGTGTTGGGACTGATTGTGCTTTCCTTAGTCATCGCAGTGAGTGCGCATACCGGAGGCGGTAGCGTGGGCAACTGGAAGGCCCTCGTCGTGCCGGTAAGTTCCATGACTGGTTGTCTGGTGGCAATGTTCGCCGCCGGCCCGTTTCTCACGCGCTGGCTGATGAAACAGGCCTCTCGCATGCATGGCCACCACATGGAGGTCGCCGCCGCACTGTCGATTGCATTTTTGATGGCCTTTATGTCTGAATCGATGGGAAAGATGGCTGCGATCACGGGTGCATACCTCGCCGGGCTCTTCGTCGCTTCCACGCCATCTCACGAGCGTGTCATTGAAGAACTGCGAGCCATGACCAACTCTTTTTTTGGGCCGATCTTCCTGGTTTCCATCGGGCTTGATGTGAACGCGTGGCAGGCGGGCGGGCATCTGGCGTTCTTCAGTCTCGTCCTGGTGATCGCGATTGTGGGAAAGATTGTGGGTTGCGGCATTGGCGCCAGCTTTGCCGGATTTGGCCGGCGCGACTCTTTCATAGTAGGGATCGGAATGATTCCTCGGGGCGAGGTCGGGCTGATTACGGCCAGCATTGGTTTTGCGGCGGGCCTGGTCACACGGGACATTTATTCGCAAGCCGTAGTACTTGTGCTGATCACCACGTTGATCACGCCGCCGCTGTTACGCTATGCCTTTCCCAAGGAGCATTTTCAGGCATCGGTATCGGAGACTGCGGCAGTGGAAATTTCTTTGTAAACTGCTCTTTGAGCCGCAGCTGGTAGGTCGGGTAGGAACTGGAAAGTTGGAAAGGTTTTAGGACTGGAATCCGCCAGTACGAGGATAAACACAATGACGAAACTAGAAGCGATTATTCAGCCGTCCCGATTTGAGGCCGTCAAAGAAGTTCTGACGGAACTGGGGGTTGAGGGCATGACGATCTCTGACGTGCGCGGGCACGGCAGGCAAAAGGGCCACACCGAGGTCTATCGTGGCCGGGAATACACCGTCGATCTCGTGCCCAAGATCAAGATCGAAATGGTGCTGGCCGACAACCTGGTGAACGCCGCTGTCGATGCCATCGTGCAAAGCGCGGCGACGGGGAAGATCGGCGACGGCAAGATTTTTCTCTCCAAGGTGGACGAAGCCATACGGATTCGGAACCACGAGCGCGGAGTGGCCGCACTTTAGCGCACCATCACGCCAGGCCACCGGGATCGGATGCCGAATCACGCCCTGGCAATTTGTTTTCTAGGGAGCGACTCTTGCACTTGAAGTTGTCATCTCGAGGAAGGGTGCTCCCTTCACTTGCTCTGGTGGTCGGTTTGTTTTGTGGGGTGGCGGAACCGCTCTCCTCTGACTTCCAGGATCAGTCCAGGCTCTCACATGGCCAGCACAATGTGCTTGCGCTCCGCACGCTCGGCGCTATTTCGGTGGGGCGTCCGGCCAAGCTACGGTCGGGCGCAGGTTTTCGCAAGAGCCGTTCAAAGGCGGTGGTTGCAAACCTGTCCGCAGTGCCCGTCTGTCGGGCTTCCAGCGTTCCTCCTGCTACCTTCGGCGTGCATCTCGTCACCAGCGATGTTTTCGTAGGATACGGACGTTCCCCTCCCTTTCTGACGATCTGAATACCTCTTGGAAATCAGGTCTCTGACTAAGGCACAAGCGAGTCGAGTGCCGCCTTAGTCCTGATTTCCTCACTCCGCCACATGGCGCGTACGATGTGCAGGACAGCCTCCGTGCGGGCCGATCAGACTGATGAGGAGAGTGAGATGGCCATTGAGAAATCGTCCGTCATTGCGTTTGCTGCCCGAACGGTTCGAACCCGGGAAGCACGCACGCTTACTGGAATACTCCTGAAGGCCGGCTTACTGGTCTTCCTGTTGTCCCCAGCTTTGGCACAAACGACGGACCTGGATGCGCTAAACGCTGCCGTCAAGTCGCGCAAAGTGCGGGCGATAACGCCTGGATGCTGACGAGTGCCGCCCTGGTCCTGATGATGACCGGCCCCGGCCTTGCACTTTTCTACGGCGGACTGGTGCGCAAGAAGAATGTGCTCGGGACCATGATGCAAAGCTTTGTATTGATGGCAATCATTACAGTGTTGTGGGCCCTTGTGGGCTACAGCCTGGCATTTGGAACCGGCACATCTTTCGTTGGAGGCTTTCAATACATCTTCCTGCATGGTGTGGACAGCAGCCCCAACCCGGACTACGCAGCCACCATCCCGCACCAGACTTTCATGGTGTATCAGCTCATGTTCGCGATCATCACGCCCGCCCTGATTACAGGGGCTTTTGCGGAGCGGATGAAATTCAGCGCCATGGCCTTGTTCACTGTACTCTGGGCCCTGTTCGTATATTTTCCGATGGCGCACATGGTGTGGGGCAAAGGAGGCCTGTTGAATGCCTTCCTAGGGGGAAGCATTCCCTGTTTTGATTTCGCCGGAGGCACGGTTGTGCATATTACCTCGGGCGTTTCCGCGCTGGTTTGCGCCCTTTATCTGGGAAAGCGTGTGGGGTATCCCACGGGTATGAAGCCCCACAGCCTGGTTCTCAGCTTCATCGGAGCGTGCCTGTTGTGGGTGGGATGGTTTGGCTTCAATGCCGGCAGCGCCCTCTCCGCATCCGGCCTGGCCACGAGCGCGTTGTGGCCACCCATTTCGCGGCCGCGACCGCGGCTCTGGGCTGGATGCTTGCCGAATGGGTCAAACAGGGCAAGCCGAGTGCTCTTGGCGGCATTTCCGGCGCTGTGGCCGGACTGGTGGCAATCACGCCTGCCTCTGGATTCGTTAAGCCGATGCCGGCATTGCTGATCGGCTTCGCTGCGGGACTGGTCTGCTTTTTCATGGTGACCAAGGTCAAGCAGAAATTTGGCTATGACGATTCTCTGGACGCCTTCGGCGTGCACGGAGCCGGCGGAACCCTGGGCGCCACTCTGACTGGGGTGTTCGCCACTAACGCCGTCAACAACGCGCTAAAGGACACCGCCGGCAAGCCGCTTCCCTTGGGATGGGTCGATGGCAATGCAGGTCAAATGCTCAACCAGGTCATCGGCAGCGCGATTGCGTGGGTGCTGGCGATTGTCGGCACGCTGATCATTCTTAAGATCTGCGACGCGATTGTCGGCTTGCGGGTGAGTGCAGAGCAGGAAACCCAAGGGCTCGATCTAAGCATGCACGGGGAGGAAGGGTACATCCTGGAATCGTAGCTGGTCCATAAGCGTTTTGAATCCTGGTCATAAAAACATTGGATTAGCGATCGCAGGCTGCAAACAGGATAATCACGCGTTGTACGAGTGGCACTGCTACGCACCATGACGTCAGGCCACCGGAGTGGGATGCCAGTGCTGGCGAACAGCGCGATATCGCAGGACGCATATCAGGCCGAGTCGGAAAAGATACGCGGGAGATTCGAGCGCTCACATGACGGGCAAGCTGCCATCCGCGAGCGCTCGGATCTAACTGATTCCCTCCTTGCGGAGCTGTGGAATCAATTCTCGCCAGGCTCACCCGACCGGATTTGCGTTGCTGCCCTGGGCGGCTACGGCCGTCGTGCGTTATTTCCCTGTTCCGACGTTGACGTTCTCTTCCTGCACGAATCGGCCCTGAGCGAAGACGCGCAGAAGCGCGTCATCCCACGAATTTCCCAGGCCCTGTGGGACCTGCATCTCCGCGTCAGTCCCACGACCCGCTCCCTGGCGGAGTGCGGCAAGCTGCACCGGGACAATCTCGAGTTCAACATTTCCCTGCTGGATTGCCGCTACCTCTGCGGCGATGCGGAGCTGTTTGAAAAGCTGCGCTCGCAGGTGATTCCCAAGATGGTGGCGCGCGAGGCGCTGGAATTGCAGCAGCGGCTGATCGACCTCACATCAGCGCGCCACGTCAAATACGGCCACACCATCTTTCACCTGGAGCCCAATATCAAGGACTGCCCCGGCGGCCTGCGGGACTATCAGGTGGCCTGCTGGCTCAACCTGATTTCAGAACTGGAGAAGACCGGCGCGTGGCCCGCTGCCGGAGAGTTTGCTGCCCAGCGCGTTTCGCGCGGAGTGTGGCGCGGCCCTGGATTTTCTTTCAGCGGTGCGATGCTTCCTGCACTATCGCCAGGGCCGGGACCTGAATAATCTGACCTACGAACTTCAGTCTGAAGCGGCCGCGGCGGGAATCGGGCTGCCGGACCACGCCCCGGTCTCAGCTGCCGTCTGGATGCGAACTTACTTCCGCCACGTTCGCTCGATTTACCGGTTGACCGTGCTCTTCGATGAAGTGCCGCCGGGACGCTCCGGTCTGTACCGGCTCTTCGAAAATCGCAAGTCACGGTTGTCGAACGCCGATTTCTCCGTGGTGGAGGGCCGCGTCTTTTTGCGCCAGCTCTCCTCGGTAAAGGACCCCACCATACTTCTCGGTCTTTTCGAATTCGTCGGCCGCCATGGCTTAAAGCTGACTGCCGAAACTGAGCGTTGCGTCGAGACGGCCCTGCCCAGCCTGCGGGAGTGGGCCCATGATTCTCCCGAGGTATGGTCGTATTTCCGGCGGATCCTGGTGTCGCCTCATGCCGGCGCCGCGCTGCGTGCCATGCACCGGCTGGGCGTGCTGGTCCTGCTCTTTCCGGAGTTTCAGGCGGTCGATTCCCTGGTGATTCGCGACTATTACCACCGTTATACGGTCGATGAACATTCGCTGGTTGCGATCGAGAACATTCACGCGCTGCGAACGCCCGACAGCGAAATCGAACGCCGCTTCCGCGACATCCTGGAGGGACTCGAACGTCCCGATCTGCTTTTCTTGGCGCTTCTGTTTCACGATGTCGGCAAGGGCATGCCCTCGGATGACCATGTGGCCGCAAGCCTGCAAGCCTCCGCCAGCGTGCTGGAGCGGCTGCGCCTGGAACCGGCGGAGCGTGAGACTGTGGTCTTTCTGATTGCGAACCACTTGCGCATGTCGGCGACGACCAGGCGCCAGGACATTTTCGATGTCAACGTGGTGGCGGAGTTCAGTGAGTGCGTGGGCACTACGGAACGGCTGAAAATGCTGACGCTGCTTACCTACACCGACGTTAAGTCCGTCAACCCGGAAGCTCTGACTCCGTGGAAGGCTGAGATGCTGTGGCAGCTCTATGCGGCTGCATTCAACCACCTCAGCCGGAGCGTGGACGACCAGCGCCTGACCTCGAGCGCGACCAACAGCGAACGCATCAAGGAAGTTGTTGCCGCCGCGGGCGAGCCAGACTCGAAACACATCATTTCTTTTCTGGAAGGCTTTCCCAAACGCTATCTGCTGATGCATACGCCCGGCGAGATCGTCACTCACTGCCGAATGTACGATCGCCTCAAGATGAAAGATGAGGAGCCGCAGATTGAAATACTCCCTCGCGACGGCTACTTTGAACTGGTTCTGTTGACGCTGGACTGCCCTGGCCTGTTTTCCCACGTGGTGGGCACGCTCTCATCCTGGGGAATGAATATTCTGAAGGCCGAAGCCTTTGCCAACAAGGCGGGCGTAGTGCTCGACACCTTCCGCTTCTCTGACCGGTTTCGCACGCTTGAGCTCAATCCTTCCGAAATCAACCGCCTCAAGAGGAAACTTTCGGAGGCGGTTTCGGGAGAGATTAACGTGGTCGATCTCATGGAGACGAAATTCAAGCCGGGAGTGCAGAACCCGAAAGTGAAGATCGAAACCAGCGTGCAGACTGACAACAGCCTGTTCGCAACACAGCACCCTGATCGAAATCATTGCCCAGGACCGTCCCGGACTGTTGTACGACATCAGCTCCACGATGGCCGAACTGGGCTGCAATATCGAAGTCGCAATCATCGACACCCAAGGTCAGACTGCCACCGACGTGTTCCACGTGACCTGCGCCGGCGCCAAGCTGGATCCGAGACATCAGGAGAAAGTGCGGACCGCGCTCCTCGGGCAACTGTAGATCACCAGGATATCGCGTAGGGACAGATATCCTCATCTGTCCAGTCGAGCGCAGCTCGACTTCTTCTTTCTCGAAGGTGAAAACCTAGCGAAGCTTAGCTCCGCCGGACGGATGAGGGCATCCGTCCCTACGTGGTTTCTGAAAGGTATCTGTTCAGCGCGTCACGCCAGTCAGGCATGGCGATGCCGCGTTGCTGCAGGCTCTCGGGGGACAGCACGGAATATTTGGGGCGTTTGGCGGGGCGTACGAACTTGTCACTCGTGGTCTCACGCACAACGGTTTTCAGGCCTGCCCGCGAGATGATTTCACGCGCAAATTCGTACCATGAGCATTCACCGCGGTTAGTGGCATGCACGATGCCGCTGGCTTCCTGGCGGCATAGCTGAATGAGGGCGCGGGCCAGGTCGATTGAGTAGGTTGGGGAGCCGCGCTGATCGCCAACTACTTCCAACTCTGGCCGAGTCTCGGCCAATTTCAGAATCGTGTCAGGGAAACATTTTCCTCCCGGGCCAAAGAGCCAGGAAGTTCGGACGATGCAGCAGTCGGGAAGAGTCTCCGCCAGTTGGACCTCCGCCTCGGCCTTCGACTGTCCGTAAACGCTGCTTGGCGAGCGCGGGTCATTGGTTTCGTAGGGCGTGGTTTTGGTCCCATCGAAAACATAGTCCGTGCTGAGAAAAAGCAGGCGGGAGCCATGCTGCTTCGCCGCTCGTGCCACGTTGACCGCGCCGCGGCAGTTCACTTCGAAGGCCAGGTCGCGATTGCTTTCGCAGCCGTCCACATCGGTGTAAGCCGCTGCCAGGACGATCCAATCGGGGCGAGCGTGCTGGACCAGAGTCGATACCCGATTCTCATCCCGGATGTCGCCGTCCGCGGAACTGAGTCCGGTGACCTCGTCATCCTTCCATTCGCGCACCAGCGCTTTGCCCAGCAGGCCGGTGGCGCCGAAGATAGTAATTCGCATGCGGTCAGTTCCCGGTTTCGCTGAGGCCAGGTGCGCAACAACCCTACGAGTATTGCGTGGCAATCCACTTTCGGTAGGCGCCGCTGGTGACCTCTTTCACCCAGTCTTCATTTTGCAAATACCAGTCGATGGTCTTGCGCATACCGGTGTCGAAACTCTCGCGCGGCCTCCATCCCAATTCGCGCTCAATCTTGCGCGCGTCGATGGCGTAACGGCGATCATGGCCGGGCCGGTCCTTCACGAAGGTTATTAGTTGTCGATGGGGCACGGTGGGATCACCGGGACAGAACTGGTCCAGAATCGCGCAGATGGTCTCCACGACCTCGATGTTCCTTTTCTCGCTCCCGCCGCCGATGTTGTATGTTTCTCCCACTCGCCCCGTAGCCAGCACGGTACGCACGGCGTCGCAGTGATCGGCAACGAAAACCCAGTCACGCACATTCTGTCCATCGCCGTACACGGGCAACGGCTTGCCGGCCCGGGCATTCAGGACGACGAGCGGAATTAGCTTTTCCGGAAACTGGTAAGGCCCGTAGTTATTGGAACAGTTGGTGGTCAGAGTGGGAAGGCCGTAGGTGTGGTGATAGGCGCGCACCAGATGGTCAGAACCGGCCTTGGAGGAGGAATACGGGCTGTTGGGCGCGTACGCCGTGGTCTCGCAAAAAGGCGGGTCGCCCGGGCCCAGCGATCCGTACACTTCGTCGGTCGATACATGAAGAAAGCGGAATGAGTTACGGTCCTGCTCTCCTAGAGCTTCGAAATAAGCCCGAGCCTCTTCCAGCAGACAAAACGTTCCGTAAACATTGGTGCGGACGAAATCATCCGGCCCATGAATGGAACGATCCACATGACTCTCGGCGGCGAAGTGCACGACCGCGCGCGGCTGGTGGAGTTCGAACAACTTGCGCAGGAGTTCGCGGTCGCACACATCTCCCTGGGTAAAGGAATATCGCGGATCGGAAGAAACCTGCAGCAGGTTGCGCGGATTACCCGCGTAGGTCAGCTTGTCGAGGTTGACCACCGGAGTGCCTTCCTGGTGCATCCATTGCAGGATGAAGTTGGAGCCGATGAACCCCGACCCTCCGGTCACCAGAATCGTCTTTTCCATGTGCGCTAGCCAAGCCGGCAACGTTGGCCCGGGTAGCATCCGATTGTAAATGATGCTGGCCGACCCGTGAGGTCGGGCCTGCCAGGGGAGAAGGTCTTCCGCTTTGAGCTCTTCCCCGCAAGCGATTCGCCGACAGATGGCAAGGGTGGGCAGCGTTCGTCCGGGTTGGGCATGTGACGGTTCTGGGTCGTTGGAGCAGTATCCCTGCGTACGCAACGCCGGCGTGCTCCTCCTGCAGTTCAGTTTCCTGGTCGCCGGTGGAGCCTTACGTAGATCGCGGCTCCCTCGTACGTTGCACTATTCATTGCCAGACAGGGAGGGGTAGTGTACACAGTCTGAGGCAACCAGAAAAGAACGAATGCCATTCTAAACGCCCGCGACCTTAGGCGTGAGCAGATGGTTTGGATCGGAGGTCTGGCCTCACGCTAAGGTCGCACCATGGTAAAGACTGGGCGAATGGAGGTGATTACAACCGAAATCCTTTCGATCGCAATTCATGTTGTGGAACATCCATCGGAGGGAATTTTAACTGCTCACTTGCGCCCATTTGTGCCAGCAATTTCAAATGAGAAGCCACTACCTCTTCGCTGATCCCAAAATCTGACAGCACCGCTCGTGCCTCTTTTTCGGAAGGGTAATTGTGGGTGGGATTCGAGTCGTGTTGGGGCCTTGCTACTCCAATCTCGATTCGGTCGTTGTCTAAACGGCGGACGCTCACAATCACTAGCATAGCTTGCTGCTAGAACCTACTTCAGGTTCTGCCGCTCCCGCCAAGCAGCCGCATCCATTCGCAGAACCCTAAGACCATTCAGCGCATTGACGACAGCCTCACGTTCTTCCTGCGTCCCGTTGTGGTCTTGAGAAAGCTCCAGCCGCCTCTTGTGGATTTCAGACTCGGCCTGTCTGAACTAGCTCTACCATCTTCGTCCAATCGGTTTCGAGCAGAGCCGCGTGATATGACTCTTGCCAGCTATATCTGACCGCCACTTTAAACTCTCGGGAAGGATCAACTAGCCTTTCACTGATGGCATTTTGAAGCTCCGTAATCCTAGCGTAAACAATCTAGCGTAGCCAATGCGTCCCGCAGCGCGGCTTGTTCGCTGGTCGGCGGCTTCGAATAGCCGTCTTCGATGCGATCAAGAACGGCATTGCGAGCGCGGGCGATCCGTTCGAGCAATTTCACGGTGTTGGTTTCGAACAAAGCAGCTTGGCAGAGTTGCCGCCACTCGGGATGAGCAGCGTCATTACCAATAATGTCGCTGATATTCACCTTATAGGGCGGACACGAGTCAGCGTCAAGTCCTTGGCCCCAGTTTGGAACCTGCTCAATCGCAACCGGGTCGTTTTCCGCCTCGACATAGTGTGGTCTCTAATTTCTTTAACGTAGCCAGCGAGTATGCCGCGGATTGGCGCTCCTGAATGTCAGTTGTCAGTCCTAACAATTCATTCAACCGTCCTATGACAACATGCTTAGCCTCTTTAATCCGCCCTGGAAACTCATCGAGTGTTATGTCTACGAGACCAGCTTTCGAAAGCAATTTCCAAACACGTTCTTTCTCGGATTCCTCATATGGTCCGCTCACGGTTCTAGACTCCGTTCTCATCGCGGCCTGATTGTTGCTCCGCGCTTCGGCAGTCACTCAGGATTCGTCTGTTTATGCTCCGCTGGCTTGAACCTGAGATATGTATATGCCAAGTACTGGTTTAATTCGGCCCAGAAAGCCTGCTCCCGATCCCGGGGATCCAACCCGGACTCGGCCATAGAAACCAGTCTTCTCTCCCACGCCTCTCGCTCCTCCTGTGTAACCTCATCGGCTCTCCGCCAGACTGGCGGCTCAGGGCACCCCAAGATTTTGTGCTCTGGTATCACTCGCCCATCCTCAAGAATGAAATCTCTCCACAGAAGTCCCCACCTCACCTCCTTGAGAATACCCATTTGCAAACCGCTGAAAGACTTGAACGTGATGACTTGGTCTTCTTCTGGAGGCCAGTTCGCTCCCGTGCCTACTTGCTTTGCCGTGGGCTTCATCTGTTGGCACCTGGCGGGACTTGTTTAGTTGCGCTCTTCTGGTTCGGGTTTGCGGCTGACGATTTGAGATCCCTTTGCGGATGGTCTCGGCCAGGAGCCGCGAGACAAAACACGGTCCACGGCATTCTCCACCATTACAAGAAAATCGTTCCACCTGCTCAAGCAGAGAGGGCCGACCTCCACAACCGGCACAATGGCCGTTTGAGTCCTCGCTAATGACCTCTCAGTTGCAACCCCTTAAAGGACCGTCCCAGCGCTCAGTTTCTAAAAGCGTAGGGCAGTGGGTCGTCTTTGAACGAAGTGTACCCACGGCGAGTAAAGCGGATCGTGCCTCGCATGTCTTCCTCGATGTGACCCGCATCTTTTAACTCCGCTACAATCTCGAGTGTTAAAGCCGAACCCATACTTTGCTTTGATAAGTGCAAAAAGTGGCTAGGATCTTCCTTGTAACGCTGGGCGAGTGCGAACAAAAGTCCGTCGCGAACTAATTCTCGTGGCATAGCAAAGCACCTCTGTGGACAGTGAAGCTATGGTATGACGCCTGAAGAATCAGAAAAATGGCCCCCAGGTGCTGGGTTGATGGCACTTTGATGGGGTGCCTCTCCGACCTCCTACATCCAGCCGGGTGATATGGTTATCGTTCAACGATGAGATCTTCGGACCCGTCCGCAGATAGGCCTTCCTTGGCCTTTCACAGATTTTGAAAATCTGATCAGGTGGTGATGACCTCGACCTCTCCGCGTTTGTCGAGGATCTGCAATCGAACGAGGTTGGCCCGGCGTTCCAGGAACAGGTCTACACTGGCATCCCCGACCCTTAGGTCCCTGATCCAGATCTCCGGAACAGTTTCCGGAAGGTAGGGACCATCCAGTCGGACTTGTTTTTTCCCCGCATCCAGCGAGAGCCCCAGGCACGATTGCAGTAAAAGGAACACGGCAGCTGCAGCCCAAGCCTGAGGGGCGCAAGCCACAGGGTACAGAGTTGGTCCTTCACGGGTTCTGCGCTCGAGGCCGCAGAACAGTTCCGGAAGGCGATGCAGGTCCACGAATGTGCTCACGGCCAGCAGCCCCGAGAGGATTTCTCCGGCCATCTCTTTGAAACCGTAGCGGGCCAGGCCTGCCGCAATCAATGCATTGTCGTGCGGCCAGACCGACCCATTGTGGTAGGAAATGGGGTTGTATCGAGCCTCTCCGCTGGCGACGGTGCGAATTCCCCAACCCGAGAAGAAATCCTTGCTGAGAAGCAAGTGGGCTACCTGATAGGCACGATCGGCATTGGCAATTCCGGTATAGAGACAATGGCCGGGATTGGACGTTCGCACCCTGCATCGCCTTTTTTGTCCGTCCAGCGCGATTGCGTACGTAGAAATGTCGTCGCACCAGAAGGCCGAGTCAAATTGCTTGCGAAGGGTTGCGGCCTGCAATTCGAGCATCGAGGACCGTTTTTGTTCTCCGAGAACGGACGCAAGGCGCGCAGCTCCGCGCTTGGCGGCGAACACATATCCTTGAACCTCGCACAGGGCGATGGGACCTTCCGCCAGCGTGCCGTCGCCGTGAAAAACAGAGTCGTTGGAGTCTTTCCAGCCCTGCTGGACAAGGCCATCTTCGGAATGACGGGAATATTCTACAAAGCCGTCCCCGTCACAATCGCCGAAATTGTCGATCCACGCCAGAGCGCGCTCCAGGTTAGGCCATAGGCGCTCGATTAACGCACGGTCCCCAGTTCGTGCGTAGTAAGAGTCGGCGAGCATAACGAAAAGCGGAGTCGCATCGACGGTGCCGTAGTAACAGCGGAATGGCACTTCTCCCAGCGCCGACATTTCTCCTTTACGCATCTCATGCAGAATCTTTCCGGGCTCGGCTTCCGACGCAGGATCCGACTCCCAGGCCTGATGCGATGCCAGGAATTCCAGCACTCCACGCGCAATCGCCGGGTTGAGCCAAAGACACTGCAGAGCGGTTATGATTCCGTCGCGGCCGAAGACTGTGCTGAACCAGGGCACCCCGGCATACGGATAGTTCAGCTCGGGATTACCCACAATCATCATCTCCACGTCAGACTGCGAACGCTCGATCCATTGATTGAACTCATCGCTGGAGGTATGGACCTTGCTGCTATCGCCCCGGATTTTGCCGGCTTCGGTCTTGATCGCGCTCCATGCTCGCTCGTAGGATTTTGGGTGCCGGTTGGAGTCGGAGCCGATTTCGCATGAAATTGCGAGGTTCAGAGTCACTTGAGTTCTCGGTTCAAGGTAGGCGTCGAACTGTATTTGCGAAGCCGAAATCCGCCTGGGGGCAGGGGAACAGTAAAGATGAGTGCGGCGAATCACGCCGTCCAGGCCTTGGTAGGACAGCACGACCGAGTCCGGTTCGACGACATCCTCCAACCGGTGACCGCGACGGTCTCGAGTCACTCCTCGTACTTCGAAAATGTCAGCAAAGTCGGCGTCAAAGCGCAGACTAAAAGGAACGTCGATGGGAACACTTCCGTAATTCACAACCTGAAACTGCTCATAGCAGACGCCCTGCCACAAAAATTTGGTTCGCAGCACATGCAGAGTGCCGCGTGGGATTACCACCTCGCCATTCCGGGAAATGTCCACATTGGCCAAATCTGCTGCGAACAGCGAATTGTCGGCTTTGATAGTGGAACTCAGCAACAGAGGCCTGGCCTGCGCCAGGTGTAGTTCCAAGTGAGAGAGAAAGCGTGTGCCTTCGCAGAAGATGCCCTGCTCTTTCAATTCAGCGGTTTCGATGTCTCCATACCGGTCGAAGACGGCAAAACTGGTGCCGTGCTTCAGCACCCGGGTACGATCGTCTGCGGGGGGAGCACCGGTGGCGATATAGAAGTTCTGGGTTACGCTGGCTTCGTCCAACTCACAACCTCGTCGGAGATAGGGCAGCAAGAGCGGTCTCGCCAGTGCCCTGGTCTGACGCAGATAACACTGGTTGCTTGTCTACGAGTCGATTGTAAACCGCCAGATAATCGTTGCACATTCGGGTCACACTGAAGCGGCGTTCGAAATAGTCGCGGCATCCTTTCCGGCTTAGGGTGGGAACAGCTTCTACCGCCATCGTGGCCTGCTGCACATTACGCACCACTAAGCCACTAATTCCATCTTCGACCACTTCCGGAACGGAGCCGCGAGGGTAGCAAATCACGGGGGTTCCGCAAGCCATGGCCTCGATCATGACCAGGCCAAACGGTTCCGGCCATTGCACCGGAGCCAGCAACGCCATGGCGCCTCCCAAGAATGCGTCCTTCTGTGAATGGCTGATTTCGCCGACGAAGTCGATTCCGGGAAGTTTCAGCAGCGGTTTGATCACAGAGTCGAAGTAGGCCTGATCGACCTTGTCGACCTTGGCAGCAATCCTGAGTTCTACACCGGCCCGCTGTGCAATCATAATGGCCTGATCGACGCCTTTTTCCGGAGAAATACGACCGAGAAATGCTAGATACTTTCCGGGTGTGGACTGAAAGCTCAGGCTACCTAATGGAAGCCCATGATAGACCGTGGCTTGCCAGTTCAACCAGGGTAACGGCTCGCGTTGGGAGTCTGAGATCGATACAACGGGCATATTGCTAAACCTTCGATATAAGGGTGCGAGATCTGGAACGTCCAAGCGGCCATGGAGCGTGGTCAAGGTTGCTACGTTTTCCGCGCGACTGCGGGCATAGTGCAGGTAGTCGATGTGGAAGTGGATCAAGTCGAAGTTTTCTTTCTCGTCGAGAACCCGCTCCACTAGTAATACGTGATGCGCCAGAGGATCGACGCATGAGGGCGCCAGCCGTAGTGATTGTTTGCAGATCGGTACCAGTCGGGCTTCGGTCAGGGAGTCACCGCTTGCGAAGAGCGTGACTTCGTGTCCTTGGCGGATGAGCTCCTCGGTGAGATAGGACACGACCCGCTCCGTTCCACCATACAGCTTCGGAGGAACACTTTCATACAGCGGGGCTACCTGGGCAATTCGCATAAGGTTTGGTTTCTTCCGGGCTGCTGGGAGCTCGCCTCGACAATAACCCTCGGGGACCCCGCTTTACTGCGTAGGCTCAATCGGCGCTTTCATTATCCGAGAACCACTACCAATGATTCCATCGGGCCTTCTCTGTAGGCGTCGCCGAAAAAACGCGTATTGGAGGCACGGAACTGATAGTGCTCGAGGACTAGCACGTGAACTATCCGTGAGACCCTGGTTACTCTGGAGGGATCGATAACACGTCCCTCGAGATCTGGTCTTGGGTGATGCTCTCTTTGAACTTGGACACGACCTTAGGCGTGTGGCCTTTGACCATTTGCCGGATTTCGGGCCTGAACTCATGGAAGAGGTTGATCCCCGCATCGCCGCCAACCGTCGAACCAAGAGTCTTGAACGTCGACGAAGCAGAGCGCGCCCAATATGGGCGGTAAGCCGTGGCGATAACGACCGATGTCAACAACCCGAGGAAATACGACGTGTTCAGTGTCCTCTCTCCGGAGTCCCTGCGCGTGATTAAAATGCGCGAAACCGCGTAGGTGGCCCGACCCAGAAAGCTGGCACTGGTCGAAGGGTAATAGCGCGGGTCCTGCTTGAGCAACGATGGATACAGGTACCTTCCGAAAAAGGCACTGGACTCTTTTTGAATCAATGCGTCCTTATAGAGAGTGGTTAAGCCGGGTCGCGCTCCCGGAGTGACGTGTTCCGAATCTGTTTCTCGCATTATGGCAGCATTGACACCAACTGCGCCAAGTGTCAGAGGCGAGCGTGCTTCATTGACGAACGTTTGAAATTTCCCTACTTGTGGCGCGCGCTGTACCGACGGAGCATCAGGGAGAGATCTCAAAGTAGGCATCTCCTGGCGCTGGGCTTGGAATGAGTTGGAGCCGTCAATCCGTAGGCCCGGGAGGCCACCTTCGCCCTGGCACAACGCCCCGGAAGCAGCCAACAGAACAAAAGAAATGACCCGCATTGGAGCAGTTCGCTTCACCATAGCTGGCCCCTGCAAAAGCGACCACTGACTCTTGGCCCAGCGGCGGACCTTCATTGGTGGGACAGTTCCCAATTTGGCGGCCCCGACCGGCATTAACTGGGCCGTTGTCAGGGCCCTTCTGTGATCCACCCCTCAGCGTGCACTGACACAGTCTGCACGCCGGATGCCAATCGAAAACGTTCGCCTGCAAAGGATTAGGCCGAAGAAGACCAGAGGTATGCAGTTTCTGCGGCTCTTATAGGACAATTTCTCATACCGTAAATACGGTAGATGGATACTGCCAATATTTCTTTTAATCCTTGTTGATTTGGCTGCCGGAAGGAAGTTTCTCTTCCTCCCGCCGGAGTACAAGGGCGAGGTGCCTGAAGGTTTCGGGGGCATCACCAGTGCTGGCCCGGCAAATCACGCCCGACTGATCGCAGAGTGCGATTGCGGCGCCGTCGGCGTGAGTCATGGAGCGAGCCAGTTCCACCACATTCTTCAGGAAAACCGATATCGGCCGTCCCGATGCCCGCGGATTAGTCTTTCGATCTCGAGGATTTCGGTGTCTGCAAGGTCGGGAACAATCAGAGCAGGCGGGGCGTGATCGCGCGCAGCTGCAAGTTCGGTACGTGATTAGCCATTGGCCCTCTTGCTTCACCGATGGTTGAAGTGCAGCGAGGACAGATGGATGTCTTCGTCGCAGAGGTCCAACACTAGTTGGATGGCGTCCCCGAAGGGTTAGGGCGGTTTCTACGCTTTTCAAGATGTATCGAAGGCGGTTTGCATTGGCTCAGTGCCCATTGGAGGCTTATACAGCGATTCTTTCGCCAAACTCCAAAGCAATCCCCATTGTCAAGCATTCGGGTGCGAATTTAATCTCCATCACATAGAGAGCTATAGAGAGCTAAGGAGGCGAATTGAGCCCTTACAACTCGCAGGCGGCATACACTACGGCACTATCCAGAATCGGTGGCCTTCGAAGAACTGGGGACCCTAAGAGGCACATACCCATATTCCAACGTGACTCATCGGGAACCAGGAAACAAGCGGCCAAAGATGCCGCCAGCGCTTTGAGCGCGCTTTGTGCGCTAAAGGTCCGCACTTAGCCTTGGCACAACACCGGGTGTCTCTATATAGAAACCTACCTGGGAGATCACCAGAGGACCGCGTCAAATGCCAGCGGATCAGCAGAAACACGGAATTGGAAACGGCTTTCAGACTTTTGCAACTAAGACCTCGGCATGGCTGGGATCGAGATGGTCCTTTCTGGGAGCGATCCTAATCATCGTTGCTTGGGCCGTTCTCGGACCCTACTTCCACTACTCAGACACGTGGCAACTGGTTGTAAACACGGCAACTACCATTGTCACTTTCCTCATGGTGTTCCTAATACAAAACACGCAGAACCGGGATGCCCGGGCTCTTCACCTTAAACTGGACGAGATCATTCGTGCGATCGAATCAGCTCGCAATGAATTGATAGACATCGAACGGCTGTCAGACGATGATCTTGAAACGTTGTCTAAAAGCTTTGAAAAGATTCGCATGGAATGCGAATCCAGAACAAAGCGGGGAAACCGGACGAATGCAGAGCACGAGCGAAAGAGTGAGGGTACTCAGTGAGAGTTCGGTGGACTGAGAGATGGATTCAATACCTATTTTGGCCGACGACCATGAAATTGTTCGCCGGCGATTGGTATCTCTTCTCAAGTCGCATGCCGGATGGGAGGTGTCCGGCGAAGCCCAGGACGGACGTGAGGCGATTTACAAGGCCAAGACGCCGAGACCGGACATAGTCATCCTTCCAGTGCCCAATTAGCGCCCTCAACGATTAGGCGGCGGCCCGTCCCGATTTAGATCGCGGGTGCGCCTGTATCAGGACCCAACCGTAGAGCACGCGCCCCCAAATCGGGTGGAATACGGAGTCGTTCGGCTCTCTCTCCAATAGAAATTTCGTCGTCGGCAGTTCGAATTGAAAGATGCGGTGGCCTTTCTCGTCAATGTTCGAAGTGACTTGGCGCACTTCCGAAGCGAATATGAGCTGAATCGGAGACCTGTCCCTTCCGGGCGCAAGAGACAGACTCCCGCCCGGAGTCTGCTCACCCACCATAACCCGGTTCATTTTCCAACACTGTATAAAATTGAACAGTTGCAGAGTCGTAAAACGGGTAGGGTTTCGGTAGGTAACTCCGAACCGCGCGGTCATGGGTTAGTGCCGGAATATCGGACGTTTGACCCTCACGACCGCGTTAAGGTCACTTTCAACTCTACCCCGTTGAGCACACACTTCAAGCCGAACCCGCCTTGGGTTCGGCTTTTTTCTATTCGCCGTGAGTCCCGGTTGCACTCTGCGGCCTTTTTGCAACTTGCTCACGGACTTTCTCGCCGAAGTCCGAAACTTTGTCGCTGATTCCGGTTCGTGTTTCTTCGCCACTTGCCGGGGCGATTAGCAGGCCGACTCCTACGCCAACGCCAACTCCGATCAGCAGAGCACCGACTTTGCCGAGTATGTGCGAATTTTCTTGACCGCGAAGCGCGTCGCTGGCGCGGCTCACCCGGCTGGACGCTATGCCATACGTGTCCCTGACTTTTGTTTTGATGTCGTCTAGATTGTCCGGCAGACGCTCACGCAACGAATTAAGCAGATTGAGTCCGGCACCCAGCAGGACGCCAAGAAACAGTTCTTTATTTTTGAATTTCATTTGTGTCCTCCGACGATTGTCTCGCCGATATGAAGATGCAGAAACAGGATGAAGTGTTGGCGAAATCGTAGCAATGCTGGTTGTCACTTTCAGCCGCCGCACAAACCGTGACCAATATATCCGTACAGACCGTAAGCATATTCCTTAATGTCCCCTGCGTCGATGCGGCAAGAGTGCCGTGGCGGAGTGCGCCGACTGTGGAGCTTCGATCTGCTCTGGTTGCTGTACGGAGTGCTGCGGCGATTCTTTCTGCAGTCATCTCTAGGCTGCTGGTTCCAGGTTCTTGCGCGCTTCCGCGACATCTTCAGCCCCGAGTCGATGAAAGACGGCCTTGGCTGCTGAGGAAAGGTCATCGTCATCGACGTTGGCTATGACCAGCGACCGGCCACGTTTCAGCAGCTCGTGGTATACCAGCGTATCGTCCTTGGGAACGCCAATGTCCGCGGCATGCTCTGAGGCTTCACCTGCGCTTGCTCCAGCAGCCGCTCCTCCGATTCCAAGCAGCGCGGCCGCTCCCAGTCCAATGGCGAAAATTGTGCCCACGCCAGGCACAAAAAGGCTGGCGATCGCGCTCCCCAGCGACAATCCGGTACCGGCTCCGACCGCTCCTCCCACCAATCCGCCGACCGCTTCACCCATTCCATCGCGCTCGGCATCGGTGGTCGGAAGACTGTCCACCTGGGCCTCGCCTGCTTCACCGCTTAAAAAGATGATGGACTGCGGGGAAATGGGCGTCGCCAGCAGGCCTTGAACTGCCTGCTCTGCTGCTGCGCGAGACTCGAAAATCCCGAGTATGCTTTGCATGATCCCTCCCTTAACCCGCCAGCTCTAACGCTCCAGTGCGGGTTAGGAAATTTGGATGCGGTAGCCCGGTTGGAGTTTGCCAGACAAATTTGTCCGGCAAAATAGTCGCATCGAGCGAGAAATGGATTCAATCTGATGGGAAACCACCGGCTGCACAATCGCGCATGGCGCAGTCGCAGAATCACTTCTTTCCCATAAAATCCAGGGTGGAGGACCAGCTTCCCGAGATCTGAAATCTGATCAGGTGGCGATGACCTCGACTTCTCCGCGTTTGTCGAGTATCTGCACTCGAACGAGGTTGGCCCGGCGCTCCAGGAACAGGTCGACACAGGCATCCCCGACCCTCAGGTCCCTGATCCAGATCCCCGGAATAGTTTCCGGAAGGTAAGGACCATCCAGCCGGACCTGTTTTTTCTCCGCATCCAGCGACAGTCCCAGGCACGATTGCAGTAAAAGGAACACGGCACCTGCAGCCCACGCCTGAGGGGCGCAAGCCACAGGGTAAAAGTTGGTCCTTCACGGGTTCTGCGCTCGAGACCGCAGAACAGTTCCGGAAGGCGGATGCAGGTCCACGAATGTGCTCACGGCCAGCAGCCCGAGAGGATTTCTCCGGCCATCTCTTTGAAACCGTAGCGGGCCAGGCCTGCCGCAATCAATGCATTGTCGTGCGGCCAGACCGACCCCTGTAAACGCACCAGACTCATGGTCAATTTGGATCAAAGAAACTCCCGTCCAGTCTGCTATAGTAGCAACCTTTCTCCTCTTTCAGATCCTCTGAACTAAGCAGTCCATCTGATGTTTTCTCCCCTTAGCCTCGATGAAAGAGGCACAACCATGGCTTTCGAAGCGATCCTGGACGAGGTCGACCAGCTAAATCACGTCAGCCAGGGATTCTGGGCTCTGTGTTCGCCGTTAGAAATGTGCAGTTTTCTAGTCCGTATTGCCCATCGGAGGGCTGGGCCATGCACGAGATCTTACTTTCGTAATGTGGTGTGCTCATCTGAACGCGCCAAAACCGGACCTGATACGCGATAGTAGTATTTGGCAATTGCTGTAAGACGGATGAGCAGCGCACCTGCTCCCATTTTTGCCCAGAGCGTGCTTGCGAAGAGATCTGCTCGGTTTCATGATCAAAATGGTCCGGCCTACGCGCAAAACCCTCAACCTGCGATGTGGGAGTCTAGTGGCACGTCCGAAATTGACTCCTATATTTGGTGTTCTCGCGACGGCCATCGCCCTTTTGGCTGCTCTCTCTTGGTTTCAAAGGATTCAGGTCGACGAAGCCCGCTCTGCCCAAGTAATTCTCAATCAAATTGCAGTTCTTACGCGAGAGATCAACAATCTTACGTGGACAGCCTTGCACAATCAGAACCTGACCCCCGAAGCGGAAATCGAGATGCGGGCGGCAAGACAGGCACTGCCTAAAGCAGTGCTGGCGGCACACCTCCAGGCCTATCACACCTCGAGCTTAGAGAAAGTCTGGTCCGTGTTAGACAACTACATTATGTCGGCCAGTCGGCAATGGATCCTGATGCAAAGTGGGGACTTTGACGCGGCAAAGCAGGTCGATTTCCAGGAGGTTAGCCCCCAGTTCGACCTGATGCAGCACCAAGTGCAGATTGCGATTGAAGCCGAGGACAAATGGGCCCAAGGTGTTGCGTTGAGAGCTAGAAACGAATTGCTGGCGGCCGCAACATTGGCAGCGGCCGCCATCCTCATACTTTTTCTCCAGCTCCAGAGACAAGAGCATACCGGCCAATTGGAAGAAACCGAACGCAACGCCCTCCGCGAGAGCGAAGAGCGCTTCCGCGCTCTCACCGAGCAGTCAACCGACATCATTCTTATCGCCGACCCCTCTGGCCAAATCAAGTACGCTAGTCCTTCCGTTCATACAGTTCTAGCGGTGCTGGGAGAGAGCCTCGTGGGAACGAACATGATCGACCTAGTACATCCGGACGATTTCGCGAAGACCACAAGCACGGGGGCCCGATCGGTAGCATACGGACAGAATCCAATAGTGGAGTGCCGGCTGCGACATGCAGACGGCAGGTGGCTCGATTTCGAGTGTGTTGTTCGAAACTTGATTCAGCACCAGAATATCGGCGGCATTGTCTACAATGCCCGAGACATAACAGAACGAAAACATGCCCAGGAACAATTGCTTTTTAACGCCACCCACGATGCGCTCACTGGCCTTCCAAACCGAGCCTTGTTTTTGGGACGTTTGCAAAGCGTCGTAGATCGGATGAAAAGGCATTCACGCGAGGTCGCTGCCGTCCTTTTCATCGACATCGACGACTTCAAGGTCGTCAATGATTGCTATGGCCACGCGACCGGGGACCTTCTAATCAAAGAAGTGAGCAGCAGACTACGGGCATGCATGCGCAGCGACGGCACCATAGCCAGGATGGGTGGAGATGAGTTTACCATTCTAGTGGAGGATGTCACTGACCCGAGCGATGCCATCCGTGTAGCCGAAAGAATCCAGTCTTCATTTACACGGCCGTTCCTACTGGGAGGACTTGAGATTTTCAAGAGCGCGTCAATTGGCATCGCGCTGACATCACCACAGACATCTGCGGAAACGGTGCTTCAGAATGCCGATATCGCTATGTATCGTGCGAAAGACCAAGGCAAAGCTTGCAGTGAGCTCTTTGACCGCACGATGCACGAGCAAGTGATGAGTCGACTTCTTCTAGAATCTAAGTTGAGAAATGCTCTCCAGAATGAAGAACTGACACTTCACTATCAACCAATCGTCTCGGTGGATACGGGGGCAGTACAGGGCTTCGAGGCACTTTTGCGGTGGCAGCCCTCGGGATTGAATTCAATACCACCAAGCACTTTTGTCCCGGTCGCGGAACAGTGCGGCCTGATTGTTCCTATCAGTGTTTGGGTTTTAAGGAAGGCGTGCTTAGAGGCTGCGAGTTGGCGACGGCGCGATCCTGCTGACCCGTTATATGTCAGCATCAACATCAGTTCAAAGCACTTCTCGCACGCGGATTTTATTGGGCACGTCAAAGATGCGCTTGAAGAGAGTGCGGTGGATCCTCAGTGCATAACCATCGAGCTCACCGAGAGTTTGGCCATGAACGACGTTGCCGCGACCGGCCAAACAATGTCGCAGTTACGGACTTTAGGAGTGAAGCTGAGTATTGACGATTTTGGCACCGGATATTCCTCTCTGAGCTATCTCCGTCGTTTTCCGGTCGACACCCTTAAGATCGATCAGTCGTTCGTTAAGACGATGGATGCGGAAAACTATGCCATCGTTAAGACAATCGTCGGGTTGGCGCGTAATCTAGATCTTGCAGTGGTCGCTGAAGGGGTCGAAACAACTGACCAACGTCAGCTGTTGGCACTGGCCGGTTGTGGGTCAGCCCAGGGATACTTGTTTGCGGAACCAATGCCGGCGAACAGGGTTGGCGTTTTCATTGAGTCCAACCGTCGAAACTCCGGACAAACTAGAAAAAAAGGCTTGGCGCGCTCGACAGCGGGACTTTGATGCTACGGAGTTGTGACTGCAAGCGCCTTACATCAACTGAGTTCATCGCGATTCAGTGATTGCCTGGGCAGCCGTCTCTTGCACAAGGAAGATTCCAATCAACGAGGCATCGCCGTCTACCTCGATTAGTTCTTACCCTCCCGGTCCGGACATGTTTTCAGCATGACTCCATCACACTGAAAAGCAAGTGAGCGAAGACGCGCGGCAAAGCCTTCGTGTTTTAAACAGGATTCAAGGAAAGGGATGATGCGCTCCCTTGTCGAACATGGTGCTGCGGAGAGTCATTGTCTGAGTATGCGGTGACTACCACGTCGCGCCTTTCTGCCTACGAAAGCCTGCAATACGAACGCAACGCGTGCCCTGTATTTGATTCGACCGACAAGGCTACCGCTACAGTAAAAACTGTATCGACGAGGCCAGCACTGTGTGGCATTCTAACTGTCCCGTTGCGATGCCATCGTCCAGTATAGAAGTAAGTGTTCGTGGGCTGCGCGCACAGGTCTGCGATCTGTTCCGACTGTTGCACGCCCAAAGCGTTCGACCCGAATTCAAAGTAAGATTTCACAATGAGGAGTAAGAATGTACCGCCTTCCCCGGAATTATTATCAGGTTTACAGAGTTGACCACAAGCGAAATCAGGAGCAGATGGTCGCTGAGGTCGAAGGCCTGCACGAAGCGGAAAAGCTGGTTGGAAAGTGTCTGCGGAATATGACCGCATCTGAGGTAAAGGAGGAAATCAGCTATTACCGGAGCACTCGTTCGAGCAGCGTACCAAAAATGTTCGGATTGTCGCGGGCCAGCTAAATCGACATCCCTTGAAAGGGCTGAGCGGAATTTGGACTGTTGCCGAATGCCTAAGCAACCCCATCCCTTTTTCGTTGTCTCCGACCTTGGTACGTCATAGCGGATAAGATTTCAAGCGGTTGATGTTGGTTTCCGCTGCCTGAGCCAACGGGCGGGCGGATGCGGAGTTTGACGTGGCTCGATTCATCAAAGGCAAGCGGCAGCGGCAGCGAACCAAAATGGTCGCACCAGTGAGATTCTGGATCACTGCAAAAGATGGAAATCAAGAAAGCCGCCTAGCACATACCCTAGACGTCAGTCATCAAGGCATAAGGTTGGCTGGTTATCAATGCGAGTTGAAAGCTGGGGATATTATCGAACTTCATTATCGCCACAAGCGGGCGCGATTCCGAGTGCTCTGGACAGCCACGCCGGAGGGCAGGGAGAGGCACCTCGGTGCTGAGTGCGTCGAGCCACTAAAGGACATTTGGGGCGTCGAGTTCCCTGAAAGAGGGGACGAGTACGAAGAAAAGGACGACTGACCCGCGCCCTAACCCGCCCCTAGGGAATAGTGGGTATGGACATAGGCACTCCCCTTGCTAGACTTTTTTTAAGGAGTCCGTCATGCCATCCCCCGACTCCAAAACACGCGCTCGTGCTGAGCTAGTCGACCTGATCGAATCACAACTGAATACCCTGGAAAAGAAAACTTTCGGCTGCGTCGGAGAGGCAGAACTCTGGGAATACGAGGACAGGCGCGACCGCATCTGTCAGCTCTACGCTGAACTCATCGACCGAGAAGCCGCCGCGTAGCTTGCTCCGGCTGCTAGGGAGGAATCGAGAAATGACCACCTTTATAATCCTCGCGTTGTGCGTTGCAGTACTGTGGGCGGGCAGCAAAGTGCTGAATCACCTCCACAAAGTCTGATCGCAGGACAATGGAATCCCGTACGGGTCGACAACAAAATGAACCGCGACACGCGGTCTCTTTTCTGCCAAAACTACAGCGCCATGCCTCGGCCAATTCCTCGCCTTTTGCGTGTACTAACTCGATCAGAACCCGTATGAGATGCCAAATGCGAACTGATGCCGTGCTTGCAGGTCCACGCCCGGCATAATATTGCCTGCCGCCTGCGCGAGGCCAAAGTCAATGGTGAGCTTCTTTGTCTGCTCGTGTTTTCGCTTACCAACAACGCCTATATTACTCTCCGCAGCGGCGGCGAATCCGCACTCCGCCGGATGAATTCAGCGGGGCGTTTGTGGGTAAAGAGCTTATTGTTTCTTACAGCGATCGCAACATTCCGTTCCAAAGCGTCAATTTCGTCCGTCTTCACGGTGCACCGGAGCTGTTCGACCAAGGCGCGGCTCCGGTGCCCAAGTTCGCTTGAACACGCTTCTGCCATCCGGAGCCAATAATATGCCGAAGGGCCATTCTTTTCAACGCAATAGCCCTCAAGATGTGCTAGCCCAACGACGAATTGAGCTGCGAGGGAGCCGTCTTCGGCAGCTTGAGGTAGGTTTCAATGGGGTGGCCAATCTGAGCTCCGAATGGTACTCCGACCCGACCCGTTGCAGAGACGTTGCATTCCTTGAACAACAAGAAAAGAAGTTCAAATCGGCTTCGAGACCCCGAGCTTTTCAAAGATACGAAACAAGTAATTCTTGATGGTATGCTCGCTAAGCTCGAGTCGGTCGGCGATCTGCTTGTTGCTTTGGCCCTGAGCAGCGCACTCAGCAACCTGAAGCTCCCGATGCGTAAGCCCATCGATCTTGCCGGCCTCGATGCCCTCGCAGGATGGAGTATGTCTGAGAGCCTCGAGCAGAAATTGAGAATGGTTCCTGGTGGCCCAAATCTCACCCCGGCCGACATGCTCGATACAAGCAGGAAGTTCAGGTAGCGGGTCAGTTCGGCAAAACACACCAACAGCGCCACAGCGAAAAGCAGCGATGACTGATTCCCGAGTGCCGGTGTCGAGCAACATCACGATATGGACCGAAGGGTGACGGCTATTGAGGTTCCTAGCGATTTGGAGCCCCTTTTTTGTACCAGAATCAAGGTCCGCACTGATAACAGCCACATGGGGGTGTCTGGCCGCGACGATAGGCAACAGGTCCGCTGCGGTCGCGGCAGCAACGGTCTCAAAGCGTGGATCATGGCCAAGCGACTCCGATAAGAGCTGACTACCCATCCGATTTCGGTCAGCAATCAAAATACGGATTGGCTGCGTCGGCGTCGGACCTGGACAAGGTTGCGAAGGCGTCATGAATCGCTAAACCCCGACCTAAGGATTTTTTATACTGCACATTTGCACAATAACTGCGGTCAGACAGCCCAAACCGCGGAAATCAGCAAAAAAACGGTAGTTCAATAACGAAGTGGCGGCAAGCGACACCATAGCTGCCCACATTTTACGATTCTGTTCAATACTGCTCACCTCTTGAACAAAATTGGAGCGGGAAACCAGGCGAGATCACCGAAGTCGGAACTGAACCGAAGAGCGCATTTAGAAACAGCTAGGACCTCCTACGGAAAGCCTTGCTTGCAACTGGCTGAAGGGGAAACCGCACTCTTGGCGATCCATCGTTGGCAAGCAAGCGGGGAGGTCGGCATCGCCGTTCGGCAGCTTGGGAACCGGGGTGGAATACAGCGAACAAGACCCTGTTCGCTGGTCGCAGCGAGTTTAGGACGCCACTTTGGATTGACTGCGTGTGGCAAGTTCCCGGGGCATCCGTAGAGGCGCCGAATCCGCGCTCGACCTGATGAATTCAGCGGGGCGTTTGCTTCGAAGAAGCTTATTCTGTTGTACTCTGGCCGCGACTCTTTGTTCCACACCCTCAATGTCCCCTATTTTCACTTTGCCGCGGAGTTCTTCGACGAGAGCACGACTTCGGCGCCCGATCGTGCCGGAATTTTCTTCGGCCATCCGTAGCCAATAGTATGCAGAAAGACCATTCTTTTCTATGCAATAGCCCTCAAGATGGGCAAGCCCAACAACGAATTGAGCTGCAACGGCGCCCTCCTCAGCGGCCTTCAGGTACGCTTCCATGGTATGGCCAATCTCAGTTCCGAATGGCACCCCGACCCGACCCGTTCCTTGGGCGTTGCACTCCTTGAACAACAAGAAAAGGAGTTCAAATCGGTTTGAGACCCCGAGCTTTTCAAAGATGCGAAACAGGTAATTCTTGATGGTGTGCTCGCTAAGCCCGAGGCGGTCAGCAATCTGTTTGTTGCTTTGCCCTTGAGCGGCACACTCTGCCACTTGGAGCTCTCGATGCGTAAGGAGATCGATCCTGCCGGCTTCAATACCTTCGCAGGATGGAGCACTTCTCAAGGCTTCGAGCAAGAACTCGGAATGGTTGCGGCCGGCCCAAATTTCCCCCTGGCTTACGCGCTCGATGCAGCTGACGAGATCAGACAAGGGCTCGGTTCGGCAGAACACTCCGGTTGCGCCACAGCGAAATGAGGCAATTACGGCCTCGCGCGAGCTCACCTCAAGCAGGACCACAAGGCGAATTTCGGGATGACGCGCCTTCAGGGTGCGAGCCACCTGCAGCCCCTTTTTCGCGGCAATATCCGAGTCCGCACTAATAATCGCGACATCTGCCTTGCACGCTCCCGCTACGGAAAGAAGGTCCGCGACCGCGGCAATACCAGCTACCTCAAACCGGGAGTCTCGTCCCAAGGATTCCGCCAGAAGTTGGCTTCCCATGCGATTTCGATCAGCGACGAAGACCCGGATTGGAATCGGTGGTGTGGAACGCGAGGAGGAATTCGGGCGCATCATGATCAATTTCTCGGGCTGGTTGAAAAATTCATTAACGCAGGAGCCAATAGAAAACGAAAAATGGGGCCGATCGAAAACGAAAACTGGAGGAGAAAGCTGATTTTTGCACACGGAATGTTTTACCGCAAGCAGGGATGCGGGAAACAGGCTGTGGAAAAGTCTATTCGTCTCTCTCGTGGGGACTTCCCACTCTACCCTCGAGCGAGCAACACCCTAGTGCCACTGTGGCCCCTGCGTCTCTTGCCCTGAGTTTCACAGACTCCCGAACAAGTGAGTAGTAGTTCTTTTCGCGGTAGGGCAAGGTTCCCGGTAGATCTGGACTATTACCCGCTTGTGTCCTACTCGCAACACGGTATCGTAAGCCAATCGCTAAAGGCAGGGACTAAGGTGGATCATTCCATAGAGCGGAGAACCTCCCGCCGGTTTCATATCGTTTTACCCGTATTGTTCCGCTGGGCCGACAGCGTGGAACATTACGATGATGGCCACTGTGCAAACATCGGGCAGGGCGGAATGTTTGTCCTAGCGGCGAAGTGTCCGCCGCCGGGCGCGGAGGTTGTTGTTGAGTTTGCATTGCCGGCTTTTGACTTGGTGCCCCGTCCGGTGAAACTTCGCTGCATCGGCCGGGTAAGCCGGGTTGAAACGTGCTACCAACTCAACGGGTTTGCAGTGGCTGGGCGATTTGTAAACGAAATGCTCGAGGAACCTAATCGACAAGCGCGACCGCCAGTTAATTGGCGGTCACCGATGTTGCTTTAAGCGACAGATAGTCTAAGTCCTTATGTGGGACTGAAAGAGCGGAGCTATGTACTCGCATGCTGCAAGCCGAGGAGCGAAACGAGTTCAACGAATGAAGTCTGCTGGTACGCCGTTTGTGAGCCGTTCGCGCCATGAAAAAACTGGCTGCCACCGCGCTGACGAACACGGGCATGACGACATTCCTTCCGCTGGTGAGTGAAATGCATTCGTGGAGTGACCGGCGCAAGCTGGTGGATGTGCCACTTTTTCCCGGCTACGTGTTCGTTCAAATTCCGAACACTGCAGAAGCCAAGCTGCATGTACTCAAAACAAGCGGCGTTGCCCAGTTTGTGGGAAACCGCCAGGGCGCAGTATCCATCCCGGATAAGGAAATTAGCGACG
>CAWBPS010000011.1:0-139306 GCA_963790645.1 Terriglobia bacterium
CTGAAATGAGTAAGAAAACGTGGCTTGCTCAAGGGCAATGCTAGGCTTGTGCGCTACCGCTGTCAAGGTGCGGCGCGGGATGCTTTTCCAGAGCTGTCCTCCCGTTTTTTAGGCTTGGTGGCCAGCTCAAGTGATCGCTCAATTGACAGCAACTCTTCCCGCACGTTGCAGAGTCTATCGAGAAGGGCCTTTATTTCACCCTTATGAATGCGCGGCGGTCGTGGGCTATCCATAAAATGCGCTTCACTCTACCTCCCAAAGACGAACTGGAGAAGTCTGCACGCTGGCCCACAGTGAAGTTTTGATTCGGCGCTCCTGGCGATGGTGCGGGCAGGCTGGACCGGAGAAAGAGGCGTAGACTCGCAGCATGACATTTGAGGCCTACTGCCCTGATTGCAAAAAGACCGTGGGCGCATTGACGATACTAAAGACCAGCGAGCTTAAACGGGCGCTCGAAGCGGACTCGGAGGTGAGAGTGATGCATCCCACGCCGAAGGGTGACCACGTGTGGCCCTTGGACAAAACGGCCAAGATTAACTTACGGAAGGCGATTGCCCAAGGTTTGCTTCACTAACCACCAAACTTCTCACCACACTTGGGCACTCGATCCGCTCAAAATCCACTCGCTTGAACCAGATCCGGCTTTCCGTGATCGGGGCATAAGGGACGGATCGCATCATTTTCCCTGTTCTGCCAGCCTCTATTTCCAAGCATAGTGGACGGTCCAATAGATCGCCGCAAGCAGCACAACGGCCAGCACGACGAACAGTACGTCTTTGAATCTCCGCTCATCCACCGCTCTTAATGTACGCCCGTTTCAGTTGTGCCCGATTTCCAGGGATTTTGGAACGCGGTACACACCAGAGTGCGCCAGCGTGCCGACAGATGGACCGCGGAAGACGTATCGTACCGGCATTGTGGCAAAGCAACGGCAAAATTCGGGTAGTCTTACGACAACCATTGATCGTCTTGAGTGGATGCGCGAGCAAATGCTTACCCTGCAACGCGCGCTAGAACGGGTGGAGTCGGAGAAACGCGGACGGAAAATTCGGAGGCCCACTACGAGATTGAAGATTAAGCAGTTCTAATTTGACAGCCTGCTTGTGCTTCTTGTCTTCGACAAGGCCGCAACCACCTCGCTTTAGCATCCCAGGGTGTGGCATCATGGTTGCCGTGTTACAGGATAAACCGATCTCCGAGGAGCTTCGCCTTGAGGCCGAGAGGCTGCGGGTTACGGCAGACAAGTTGATCGAGTACGCCGCCACACTAATTGCGCAGTCAGCCGAACTGGAGAAGCAAGTATCACGCCTAAAGACAAGGCCAAGCAAAGCAGAACGTGATGACAGTCGGTCAATGCCCTCGAAGAGATCCCCAATATCGAGGTGATCAGATGAACCACAATTCTGTCAGCTTGAGTGGAAGAACCGATACCGTTCCTCGCGATAAGCCAACCGTTGGTGTGTGCGCGGATTGCGGAACCACGATTTGGTCCGACCGCCGTCGGGAATGCTGCGGGGACTCATTCTGCGGTCAATGCTACGACTCTCATGTGGCCCATGTATGTTTAAGGAAGCCCGTCCAGAGCGATCGCTGGAATCAAAAACGAAACGAAGCCGCCTAGGTTTTTTGTCTATAACTGTTCAAGATTGACCGTTACTGTACATCGGTTTGGGCCATGATCCTCCCGTTTATGAAAGAAGACCTCACTCCAAAACAACGCTTCAGATAGGTGTCGTCCCATGAATGGGCGAAGGTAAGACAGGGGAACGGACAAGGCGATTAAGGCCACTTGGTAGAGGGAGAGGATCGCCTAAAGTGCGCCGTGGGGTAGGAACTAACGTTTTCGGCATCAACTGAGGTGGCGACGCAGCTTCTCGGCTTCAAGGGTCTCGGCCGCAAGCACGTCGAGTCCTCTTAGCGCATCCTCAATTCGATGTCTTTCCTCGGGTTCAGTAGAGTCTTGTAGGCGTTCTCCAATCGCCTTACGTGCAGCGACAATCCGCTTGGGCGTTTTCTTACCATCCCGTTCCAGCACAGCACGGTGGTAAAAGTCTACCCATTTTTCATTCATTGGTAGCCCCGGAAGCCGGGCCGCTCAACATGATTACCGCCGATGTTGGGATTGAGCGGCCCTGTTTAGCCAGTTGGCACCATCGTACTCCCGTCAAAGGGTCTTGCGGCATAGAAAGCAGGGCCGCTCAACGGTTGCGCGGCTGGATTCGGAGCGGCCCGCTTCGCTTTTCGGGGTTTGGTTCATTTTACTCACTCTCGGGACCGTTCTCAGTTTGGCACCCGGGCGTGGAGGTTCGCCAGTGCGGGAGGTCGAGGACAAGCCGTCGTAGAATTGAAATCATGAAGCAATATTCGTCCTTCTTGACTTGGCGATTTGACCTCGCATTGCAGTTCGCCTCCGGCCTTCATCATCAGCAAGCCCGAAAAGGCGTTCCTATCCCCTACATTGCCCACTTGATGGGCGTATGCTCCCTTGTCCTTGAGGCTGGCGGCGACGAGGATCAAGCGATAGCTGCCCTGTTGCACGATGCGGTTGAGGATCAAGGCGGGCTCCCAACTTTGGCCACTATTCGACATATGTTCGGCGACCGGGTGGCGAATACTGTGGAGTCCTGCTCAGACAGTACGGCGGCCAATCCGAGTGAGAAGTTGCCTTGGCGTGAACGAAAGGACAAATATCTAGAGCACCTGCAAAGCGCGAACGAAGACGCGCTACTGGTTTCGGCTGCCGACAAACTCCATAATGCCAGAGCGATTCTGTCTGACTATCGCGAACTCGGGGAGAAGCTATGGCCAAGATTCAATGCCCCGAAAGAAGACCAACTGTGGCACTACGGCGCGTTGGTCGAAGTTTTGGAAAAAACAGCGGCCCCGAAGCGCCTCGTTAATGAACTGAGGAGAGTCGTAGAGGAACTGAAACGGCGGGCGGAAATCAAATTGGATTGAGAATTAGTTTCGCGTAAGGCAGGTCCCGTCAATTCGGTCGCCTGCTACCTTGCAAAGCCACGACAAAGGAGTTTCGCTGTATGACCACGACCGCATTGGAGCAGGAATTTGACGATGCATGCATGGAATCGGTAAAGGAGTGCAGGAGATTTGGCTACAATCCTAGCCTCTTCGTCACCATGCGGGCGCAGATAGGTTCGGTAGAAGCTTGCCGCAGGTTGATGAACAGTCCCAAATGGCCAGATGGATTTGTGCGGCTGTTGGAAATGAAACGCCTGGATTTGTCCATCGAGGCATTCGTGCATGACAATCCAAAGTTCAGGCCGCTATTTGACACATCTACCTTAGACAACTGCGAGAAGCGGCTTGTTGAGGCCGAGTACATCCAAGCTGGCTAAGGAGGATAAAAGTTAGGACCGAACTGAGGTCGATTATCCCAGCAAGCCTCTTGCGATGCTGAGCCATTCCGCATCCAGTGGCTCCCGGCAAACAGGTTTGCCTGCACGACCATACCAGTAGACTGCGTTGCCTTGATCGCCTTCCTTGCGATGCAGGTAGGCGTGCACCCATGAACCCTCGGGACCTTCGTCCTGCTGAGCAGATTCGTGGGCTCGCGTCCAATCGCCCTTGGCATCCCACCATAATCCGGCGAGGGCGTGCGTGAGTCCGGCTGGCGGCTCGGTCGCGGTGAGCGATTGGCGGAAATCGTCCAAGGTCATGTCCGATACTCCGTGACCTAATGGCCGGATCCATGATACGCGCCGCCCACCGAACCGCAGCGGCGATCATGGATTCGGTTCTCGGGCTTGGCTTGGAATCAAACAAGACGGTCGGCGGTCTTCAGGTGACGAGCCACTAGGATATCCAAAACCAGCCGAATTCGACGTTGTGCAGGAGCGAGTTTGGCCGTCCAGTCGCCATAATCCCTCCCGTGAAATCTGTGATCTTCAAGCGGGAGAACTGCGCAAAAGCGGATCACGCTAAAACTGACCGGCCAACCGAGGCATCGAGCAGAATCGCCAAATACACGAACTCCACTTGCAAGCGGATGTAGGTGATGTCGGCGACCCAGAGCTGATCGATACCGGTCAGCACCATTCCCTCGGCTAGGTTCGGGTATATCGGTAACCCGTGTTGGGAGTTGGTGGTCAGAAGAAACTTTCGCCGCCGCAGACAGAGCAAGTTATCCGCGCGCAACAACCGCAGGATACGCTTGTGATTCACGCTCCAACCCTGGCGCCTGAGTTCGGCATGCACGCGGCGGTAGCCGTAAGCTGGCCACCGCAGTGCGATTTGTTGCAGCTGACTGCGCAAATCCATGTCGGATTCTTGGGGTTGCGTTCGCCGCAGGAAGCGGTAGTATCCCGCCCGACTCACTCCCGCGGCTCGGCAGAGCCCGTTCACGGCTGCCCCCGCTTCGGCCGCTTCCCGGATTTGTTCATGGAGCTGGTGTCGCCATTGGCGACGACTCGCTGAGGATGATCCCTGAAACGTCGCAACGCTTTTTTTAAAAAATCGATTTCCATCGTCTGCTGTCCAATCTTGCGTTCCAGCTCCGCGATCCGCTCGGCATCGAGTCTGGTTTGCGGGCGTGCACTCTTGCCAGGGAACGCCAGCTCGCCCTTCGCTCGCCACTCGCCTTTCCAGGTTTCCAACCGCTTGGGACTGAGCTGATAGATGCGCGCCACCTCCGCAATACCCTTTCCGGAGTCGATCTCGCGCATCGCAGCAACCTTCAATTCACGGGAATACTGTTGTCGGGGCACCAGCATTGTTCTCCTCCATTCAATGTCGCTGGCCCCTTAATCCCGTGTCTCACTTTTGGGGTGCACTCCAACCCTGCCCCTTCCCCCGCGCCCCCTTTCCCAATCTTGCGCCGCTGCCTTCCTCCAGCTAACTGGCCTGCCAGGTCTACATCCCCATCAATCCGCACCGTTCCCATGTTTTTCCACAGATTAATACAAAAAAATACACGGATTGTGATCCCAGTCACCGCATTCCCGATCCGGAAGGAATAGTCTGCAAACTGTCGACGGCTGAAAAGGTTGATCTAAATAAACACTGGATCGATCTGAAGTAGGCCGGGTGATCCGCTTGGCGAGGCGACTCGCCGAGTCACCAAACCCGAAAAAACCGGCTAACTTTGTGAGGAGTAGCCGGGGTTTGGAACCGCAAAAGCGGTGATCGCATCAGGGGCTGCGGCGGTACACGCATCCACCGTGTCGGCTCTCTCGCAAGAGCTGATGGCTAGAGCGGAAGTAGTGCGCTAGAAAGAAGCCAGACCGGGAGTCGTCCGAGGATCAACACTCGACCCCTGCAGTCCAAGCGGGCTTGAGCATGGCGACGCCCGGTAGTCTCTTTTGCAAGCAGTTCCAAGCCTGTAGAGGTCTGCCATGGACACGAATACAGTCGTGTACAGCCAATGTGCAGAGTGTGAGGAGCCAGGACTATTTATAGATCCTGGAAGGTGCGCTCGCTGCCTGAGTGGGTACGAGCCCATTGAAAGCGACGACAAGGACGATGACGTTTCAGAGTCCTTTCCTTGCGTGACCGCATAGGGCAAGGTAACTCGCCGAGCTCTTTTTTAATCCTGAGGCAGGGGAGTGCCTTGGATCAGACTTCGCGTCTTCGGCGAGAATGAATGAGATGAGAGTGGACGTGTATTGCTACTCGGGGCGTACGGCGGATGAGCGGCCGGTTCGTTTCCGACTGGACGAACGCGAATACATGGTCGAGGGAGTGCTGGATCAGTGGTACGGTCCGGAAGACGTGGTCTTCAAGGTCCGTGCGGACGACGGCAACGTCTACATCCTGGAGCACCAGACCTCCGAGCTTGACGCTGACTGGAGTCTTGTTTCCTTCCGCAAAGCTGGCTGATCAACGCGCATTCGCAGAACCGGCATCCAGCCTGCACCAATCTTGGGCAATTGACCGAAGAAGTGTGGAGGCGTACGTTTGCGCCGACGGGAATTGTAAGGAAAGGAGCAACCCTTATGGTCACAGCGAAAGTACGTCCCATGGTTTCCGATGCCGTAACCGCAGACCCCAAGCACTACAAGGTCGAGTTCGAGAACGATCGTGTACGGGTCGTCCGCGCCCGCTACGGGCCGCGCGAGAAATCCGTCATGCATTCTCATGGAGAGCTCGTCTGCACCTTTCTCACCGACTGTCGCTTCAAATTCACCTACCCAGACGGCAAGACAGAGGACATCAATGCCAAGGCCGGGGACATCCTCCCGCATGAGGCGTTTGAGCACCTACCGGAGAATGCCAGCGATAAACCCTTCGAGGCGATCTTAGTCGAGCTGAAGAGATAGCCCCAGTTCCCTTACCGAATACCTCGGCCCCGACCTTTCGGGGCTTTTTTTGCGCCGAGACTTTGCCATCCTTCAGATCGCCAACCTGAGGCCGGGCGGAGTACTATTGGCGGGCGGGTCTAACCTTCATGCCTAACAAACGCGGCAATCCCAACCGGGCCGTCCCATGCAGCCTGCTTCGGTCCTTTGTACCGAATTCGAACTACAGGTGAGACATTTGCGGCTCGCGCCCGAAGAGTACGTCGCCTCCGCTCATCTGCGCAAATGGTGCGTAGAGAACAAAAATCAATACTACATCCCAGAATGGCTGCTCAAAGCCTGGAACATTTCCGTAACTTCAGACCTCACCGGCGCCGCATAAACCTCGCGTCGTGCAACCGTATCTTCCAAAACGTCCAGATGCCCATCAGTTCGCTGGCATCCCTGTCTGTGAGGAAACGAAAAAGGGGTCTCCAAATCACCGGGGCTTGTGTGAAACCGCAGCCGATGATATCTAGGATCTTACGAGTCTTTGCGCTGGGAGGAAGTCATGAAATTTACGCTGGGTGTGACGCTTCTCGCGGTCGCCCTCGGGGTTGCCGCCCCACAGACTTCGGAAGCACCAACCGGATTCGACGACAAGAGCAGACGACAAGAGCAATGGAATGGTAGATGATGCTACCCATGAGGCCGACCAGGCTAGGTTCGATGACGTCGAAACAGTAAGTGGGGGTCTCGGGCCTCTTTACAACGCGCAATCCTGCCGAGAATGTCATCAGAGCCCGACTTCGGGCGGAATCAGCCAGAATGCTGAGTTGCGAGTGGGCCATCAGGGGCCGGATCACAGCTTTCACAATCCCGACATCCCGATCGCGCATGCGACAGAGATTATCTCTGGCCGCACCTTGGTAAATGATCGCGCTATTTGCCCGAGTGCTGCCTTTCCTGCCAGTGAGATCCAGGAGCATGTGCCGGAAGCCGAGTCCATTCGCGCCACACGGGTAGCGATAAGTCTTCTCGGTGACGGCTTCGTGGAAGCTGTGGCCGAGGACACCTTCTTGGAACTAGCTGAGAAACAGTGCAAGGCTTCACACCGCAAGATTTGCGGGCAGGCCCTGTACGTTCCCATCGTGGAAGCTCCGGGGGAAACCGGCATCGGAAGGTTTGGCTGGAAGGATCAGCATGCCAGCCTGCTATCGTTCTCAGCAGATGCATACTTAAACGAGATGGGCATCACCACACACCTGTTCCCCGACGAGGTGACAAAAATCTGTAATACGGCACCCGAGCCCAACGATTCTCCGGGCCCTGACGGGCTCGACGATGCGGACCGATTTGCCCGCTTCATTCGATCCTCAAAGGCGCCGGCTCGTGATTCCCAGGGGGCGGAAAACACCGCTGGCCAGGAAAGGGTCAGAGTTGTTTGACAAGATTGGCTGCGCCACTTGCCACGTGCGCACATTGACGACGGCGCCTGCAGGGACAAAGGTCAACGATAGCACGTTTACGATTCCGGAAGCGCTCGGTCGGAAAACGTTCCACCCATTTTCGGATTTTCTCTTGCACAACATAGGGACCGGGGACGGAATTGCAGTACCGATGCAGGAGCACTACGGGCAGAAGATGTATCAGATCAAGTGGAAGAACTTTTCTACCGATCGCTTCCAAGCGGCCCGAGATAAGATCCGGACGGCCCCCTTATGGGGAGTCCGGTTACGCAACCGATTGATGCACGACGGGGGATCGTTCACACTGCGGGATGCTATTCTTCGGCACAGCGGCGAAGCGGCCGAGGTGACTCACCGTTTTGGACGGCTTTCCAAGGGTGATCAGGCTGACATTCTCGAATTCTTGAGTTCTCTGTAGCAGGCCACGAACCGCCGAGGGCTCCTCGGCGGCAAATTCACGCCCGCAGAGTTCGCCAAACACCAAGCAGCAAAGTAGCGGGGGCGCGGCACCCGCCGTACCCCTGACTCTCATCCGCATCACCCTCTGATCCCCCAAAGAAGCTCATGGCCTCTTCATCTTCAATATCCTGCGGACGATTCACGACGGCAACGACCTCGGCCGCGAGGGCGTGCGTGAGTTCGGCTGGCGGCTCCTTCGCGGTGAGCGATTCGCGGAAATCGTCCAAAGTCATCTATGTTTCTCGGTATGGGTTTTGTCCCTGCAACGCCGATACGCTCCGCACGGACAAACCCTCCAGGTTTCATCTGGCTTAAGTTGGCAGCATCAAAGCCACCGCTTGGCAGGCAGCAGCTATAGCCGCTGCAAGTGCTGCCCATTTATTCCATCTCGTCTGCTGAACGGCGGTCGCGATGAAGTCTGAATCATTCACAGATATTTGTGCCGCAAACATTCCGTTTTCGTCGAGCGGGGGAGGATTGGCCGGAACGTTGACAGTTGCCGACCGAAACCAAAGCAAAGCGGCGATTATGGCGACCAAAGCTGCGAGCCAGTTCAGAACGATTTTCCAGTGAGCCATATTCCGAAGTCTGAAGCGTTCGCAGTCGCATGACAAGAGTAATTCGAAACCGACGTATCGGAGGTCGCAACGGCTTTCTATTGTTGTGGGCAAAGGTGGTCACAAAGGCTTCCAGCCTCTGAAACGACTCAGCCGACCCCGAACACCCTCCGGCAGCCAAATCGCCGTAGAATCAGCTTACAGGCTCTTCGGCGTGAACTTCGACATGAGGAAATCCATGTCGTCCCCGACTCCATAGCCAATTTTATGACTGATCACTCGCACACTATCCAACCGGGCTAGGAGGTCGTCGCGGCGCTCGACCGATAGTGCGTTTACGATTTTGAGCGCCTGCTCGAACATGCGCACCAGCGTATTGAAGTATCCCTCATCGTCGCTGGCAATGTCGCTGCAAAACCCAGAGGCCCGTTCGCAGTAGAAAACCATCAACTCTGCCAGTCCCTCGGGATCTCCAACTGCCTTCTTGTAATCAGAAATTGCCCGCTTGGCTTGGGAGACAGAGGTGTCCTGATTCCGGAACACGTCAGGCCAAAAGCCACCGATCAATGATTTTCTTGTATGGTTCCAGCACGTCCTCGCCCAAGCCAAAGCGGGAATGAAGAAACGTCTGATTATCCTTGTGCGCACTGTAGTGACTCTGGATCAAGCCTAGCAGTGCTGTCCGGTCAAAATCCGCGAGTCTTTCTTTGACATCTGTCCACGTGGGTCGCGATTTCGGCGTAGGTTTGACCATACACTCCACGATTCTACCTATGCGAGGCAAAACACCGGAAATCTGGCTCGCGACGATTCACCCAAGGCCGACCGTCCGTGGGAAAATGACTCCAACCAGATGAACGCCGCAATCCCTGAACGCTGGCCTGCGACCGAGGAAATCTCCGGTGTAATCGAGCGGTCACTTTCCACAACGACGACAGCGGCTTCTGTGTGCTACGCAGGCAGCGAGATGAGACGACGGTCGTCGGGTCGCTTCCTTCGGTGACGGCGGGGGAACGGCTCGTCGCCGAGGGCTGGTGGGTCAGGGACAAGGAACACGGGCTGTGGGCTAGCCTGCTTTGTCGGGCGAAGACCCAAGAGTGGGTCGAAATGGGTGCGGCTCATGTTGAACAGGTTTCCTCACGAAGGTGCCATCTAGATTCTGCGGTTCCAACCACGAAGCTACATTCATTCGCAGAATTCTGAGACCGCTCATGGCATTGACGAGAGCTGCCCTTTCCTCATCGGTTCCCCCGTGGTCCTGAGCAAGCGCCAGCCGCCTCTGGTGTATTTCAGACTCGGCTGTCTGAACGCGCTCCTGCATCTTCGCCCAATCGGTTTCGAGCAGGGCCGCTTGATATGACTCTTGCCAGCTATAGCTGGTCGGCACTCTGATCTCCCGGTAAGGATCAACTAGCCTTTGACTGATAGCCATCGACGCTCTGTAATCCTGCGCAAAGTATCTAGCGTAGCCAATGCCTCCCGTAGCGCGGCTTGTTCGCCATTCGGCGATTTCGAATGCCCGTCTTCGACGCGATCAAGAATCGCATTGCGAGCGCGGGCGATTCGTTCGAGCAATTTTGCGGGGTTGGTTTCGAACAAAGCAGCGTGCCAGAGGCGTCGCCACTCGGGATGAGCAGCGTCGTTACTAATAATGTCGCTCATGTTCCTTTATAGGGCGATTGCGGAGGCAGCGTCAAGTTCTTTATTTGTAATCGATTACATGCCGTCTCCATATCGGCTGGAACGTTCTGGACAGCTTTCTTAGGCAGTCATGAGTCACATCCACATACTTGACAAGAACTGCCCGCAGCATCAAGAGACTGTAAGAATAAACGTAGCGGCAAGACTTACCCCGTGCATCTGAGAAGCACGGTTCTGAAAGATGACGGACAAATGGCAAATAACATCGCGCCTGGAAGAGATTCGGCGGGAAGTTGTTCAGATCCGAGAAGCGAATCGGAACTACAAGGCGACCACCACTCACTCTAGGTCAGAAATTGCCAAACATGAAGACCGACAGCGCAGATTAAAAGAAATCATGGCGGAACTGCATGTTCTTTCGGGCCGCCCGACTTGATAGGTTCTGGCTTGCAGAGTGGGAGTGCTAGCTAGCTTTGTGCGAACCATAAACTTGGTGTTCGTTCTGCACGGGCTTCCTCACGCATGAATGAGTCACGTGGTAGTCATAGCACACGACGCAGAAAGAATCTCCGCAACACTCCGTACAGCTGTCAGAACAAATCGCAGTGCCACAGTCGGAGCATTTTGCGACGGCAGTCTTACCACAGGGCATCCCAACGTCGTCATTAGCGAATTCGATTTGACAGTTCATTGTTCAGGCCTCGGCTTCAACCGCCCTCTTGCAAGTATGTTCATCGAATCGGACTTTGATTTCCCACTCTGCCTTATCCGCTTGGGGCAGGTATGATTTAAATTTTGCAGCACAGCCTTCGCAGACACCAACGGTCTCGCGAGGATATCTTTTTATGATCCGAAGCGCACGTGCAGGCATGAGTCAGTTTCCCACAAGATAGGCGATGATTGATATAGGGGCTCACGCCGCTTGACCTGCCCCCCATCTTTAGTCCAGGGATAATGAGAACTTTCTCCGGTTGGACCGCTCCCATTTTCTGTCACAAACGTCAAATCGGCGTGCGCAAATCTTCGGGCCGGACACACGCAATTCCTCAGACTCGCGAGCAATTTAATTTCAAGACGTGGGTACTGCGCCGCACCAAATCTGCCAATCCGGGATATCCCAGCCGCAGTTAGGGTCCCGTACCGCCATTGTGGCAATCGCTACAATTCACCTGGGTTAGATCGCCGAGGTCTACTGGATGTTGGAAGCTTAGTTTGGGTGCCGCCGCCATGCTGACTCCGCCCTCTTCTTGTCCCATGAGCGTGTGACAGATAGTGCAATCCTTGCTGATCACTTTTCCTTCCGGACTCACGTGCTGGCCATCATGGCAACGGAAACAACCATTGAAATAGAAATGCCCGAGATTGTTGGGGTGCGTCTGCCAGTTCAACTTCATCTCCGGAAAGGTGGTTCGACGGAAGACTTGCTGGACCTCTCCAATCGCGTTGCGGATTTCAAGCTGCTTGTTCTTTGCAACTTCGGGGTATTTGCTTTCGTAAAATCCCTCAATGTCGTGGGCAATCGCCTGTACCGCCGTTTCGGTCGTGTCGTATTTACCGGTCAGAGCCGCGACCGCCTGCTGCTTGATGTAGGGCAGAGAGGCGTCTAATTTGTGCGCTATTAATGCCTGGTCCACAGCTTGATCGGGCGGGATGTAAATGTGGGTTGGACGGTTATGGCAATCTACGCAGTCCATGCGATGCCTGCTGGCCTTTGCGACCTGCTCCTTACTCAAGGTGGAATCCTGCGCGTAATACTCGGTCACGCGGCCTTGCGGATCTTTGACGTGGATGTAAGGAATGATTTGCCGCTTTTCATCCGCTGCGACGTAGTCAATCTCGTTCGCGATGTTCATGTGCCAGTGGATGCCCTCGGGCGCACCCGTGGCGGGATCGCCCCCGCCAGTCTTGATCAGCATTCGGATCTGGCGCGGCGTATTTTTTTCGTCGCTGGCGTAGTGGGTGAAAACCTTGAGTTGCGCTCCATAGAACTTATTCGGCCAATGGCACTCTTCGCACGTTTCCTGCGCCGGACGCAGATTGTGTACCGGGGTGGGAATGGGCCGCGGGAAAGTATTGAACATGACGGCAAATAGTTGCCGCGTTCCTGACAGCTTCGATTTCACGTACCAGGTCGCCCCTGAGCCGACATGGCACTCCACACATCCCACACGCGCGTGCGGGGAGAGTTGGTACGCAGTGAATTCCGGCTTCATCACCGAGTGGCAGGTTTGCCCGCAGAACTGTACAGAATCCGTGAACTCGTAGGCTTTATAGCTGCCTGCTCCGCTGAGCATGACAAATACCACCAGAAACACGCCGAAAGAAAGCACAGCACTGCGCTGACCGGGATCGTTGAGATCAATACGGGGGTATAGGGCAACCTCGCCGGCTTTTTTCCGCCGCTCCCGCCAGACGCCTACACCGATGAGCAGTAGTCCGCCGATCAGGAAGGCCGGTGCAACCATATAAGCCAGGATGCCGATGTAGGGGCTGGGTCGTGCCGCAATCAACCCGACCAAGGAGAACAGGAAAATATTGCCCAGACTGACCAGCGCCAGCGCTACGCCCGCCAAACTGATTGGGTTGCGCAAGAGCAGGCGCAGCTTGTGCCAATGTTCTTGGGGAGGGGACGTTTGATTTTCTGGCGCCATGGTTGCTCTCTACCAGAATCTAGAGTGTACTTGCTTACAGGATAAATCGCGAGCGAGCTTCAGCGCGGCCGGCTTTCGACTTGACGGAGGTAAAGACGCAACCAATCCCCACAGCCACGCTTGCGAGCCGCGGCCAAGCCAGGCCCTGGCGTCGATAATCCCGTCCTTCAGTGCTTCCGCGGTGCGTTTTCGCGGTGATCTGCGGGCCTGTGTAGTGCAGCGAAGTTAGCAATTCGCCGCCGCTGCGTGCATCGCATTCAAGACTCATGCTCGGTCTCTGTGGTCTTGGTCCCTGTGTCGGTGCTGTCCGTTTCCGTTGGCGCCGGCTCTTGCGTCTCCGGTTTCGCGGCCGGAACTTGGCCGGCTTCCAGCACGGTTTCCAAATCCAAAGGATGTTCGGCCTGGTAATGCTCGAGGGGTACCTCCCCGTCCCACCACGCCCAGTTCATCGGATAGGCATCCGGGTCGAAGAAGACTTGGTAGAAGTGCCAGAAGACGATGGCCAGGCTGGCCAGGACGGCCTCGTAGAAATGAATAGCTGTAGCCACATCCAGCCACCAGCGTGGGCGCAGGTTCCCGACCGTTGTCGGGGCGCAGAGCATCACTCCGGTGATGGCCATGACAAGAGCGCCCCACACCAACGCCCAGTATTCCACCTTTTCCGCATAGGTAAAACGCCCAAATTGAGGCCTGCGCGGAATCACGCCGAGATGATAACGGAGATTGTTCCAGAACCCGACGGCATCTCCGACCGAAGGCCAAATGTCCCGCAGCAGCCGACGGCCGTCGCGGTAGAACGCAAGATATACAAGATGATAAAAGGCCCCCGCGATCAGCACGGCGCCCGCGACGCGGTGGACGATGCTACGCAGGTTTTCGTTCAATCCCAGCACCAGATACTTGAACCAGGAGTCGGGAAACTTCAAGGCGAAGCCGGTGAAAACCAGTACGGTGAAACTGGAGAACAGGACGGCGTGCTGGATGCGTTGTCCCCGATCCATTCGGGTGACGGTGCGCTTGCCCTGTCTTCTGCGGCGGGTGATGGCCTTAAACCTCCAGATAATAAAGTTGTGCGCTACCATGCCGCCGATCACGATCACAATGAGCCACACATAAAACCGTCGCACCCAGCGGACCACAATACTGCCGATGTCGCCCGATAGCGGCGCGTTGACGTGCACCTTCGCGGCGACAAATTGTTCCGTCACGCCGCGGTGACACTGGCCGCAAGTCTTGACTAAGTTGGCCGGGTGGACGCTGGAGCGCGGATCGCTGGAGGGCAAAATGTTGTGTACGCCATGGCAACTAGCGCAATTGGCCACGACCGTCGAGCCTCGCCGCGAAGCCAAACCGTGGTAGCTGGCCAGATACGTCGACACCCGTTTCCCCTCAAAACCGAATTCCTGGGAGAGTTGCACACCCTCGTGACAATGCGCGCACGCCAGGTTCTGGGTCGACGTTTGTGAGGCGGGGTCCTTATGTGACTTGATGGAATGGATGCCGTGGCAATCAGTGCAAATCGGTGCCTGCCAGTCTCCGCGCGCGATGGCCTGGCCATGAATGCTCTGCTCGAACTCCCGCTCGACCGTGCCATGGCACCGGCCGCAGGTATGGGGAACGTTGAATTTGAAAATCGGCGACTTGGGGTCAGCCGCAGTCGTGATGTCATGCGCGCCATGGCAATCAGTACAGACGGCCGCCTTCTCCACGCCCTTGGCCACGGCCTGACCATGGGCGCTCTCCTGGTAGGAAACAAAGGGTTGGGTGCTGCGGCCGGCGGCTTCCATCACAAACTTCTGGCTATGGCAAGTGCCGCACGTAACGGTAATATTTGCGTGGTTAATCCGTGATTTGGGATCGCTGGAAGGCCGAAGCTCGTGCGGGCTGCCGTGGCAATCGGTGCATGTGGCCGCAGGTTGCCCGCCCTGAGTGGATTTGGCGTGCAGACTGCGGTTGTATGTTGCTTGTTGCTCGCTGTGGCAGGTCGCGCAGGAGACTTTGGCTGGCATGGCCTCGTGGGGAGAAGTCTTGATGTCGGAGTGACAATCGACACAGGAAAACATGCCGCCGTGTATCGAGTTCTTGAACTTGTCCGGATCGACGTACAGGCTCACCGGCTTGCCATTGACGTCCTTCGCGAGGCTGGTGTCGACGTGGCAGGTTAAGCAGTCTTCATTCGTGGGCTTCTGAGCTACAGCTGTGCCAGTGGCGTACAACAGCGCCAAGACCAGGCACCCAACGATGGCCGCTGCGCTCTTCATCGCAGCGCAGTCACTTACCTTTGGCAAGCTGGCGGATGTACGTAGTGAGGTCGTTAATCTCCGCGTCGCTCAGTTTTTTCTCGTGGGAAGACATTCTGTTCTTACCTTTCGCATTTATGGTGATCAATTCGTCCTCGCTCATCTTAAGCTTCGAGTGAGGCTCAACCCGCATCCCCATCCTCATTTCTACCGGTGTTTCGACGAACGCCGAGTATATCTTATCGTACGCGAATGACGGACTTAGGCTGCTAAAGATTGAACACCTTTTTGAACCCCAATTTCGTCGCTCCCTCGGCTGGTGTTTTGAGTTTGTCGCTGCGTCATGGCTCATAAGCCGGTGCTCACTCATGTTCAGTCCAGCTGGTCTGGGCTCACAACCAATTAGCCAGAGCGTCTTCTAGTTCGGGCTGAGTACTGTAGCGATAGAGGTCATCGGGGGTTTAGCAACTCCGTCAACCGAATAAATCGGCATGGCTCGTTCTTTTGCACATTGGGAACGGAGTCCAAAATCCAGTAGTCGCTGGAGGGACGCGGCTCTGCAATTCTGAGCCCACGTTGCGGTCGATGAAACTCGCTTTTCATCTGAAACCGTCGTCTCGCCCGTCCCCGAGTGATACTACATTCCTGTGTTCCAGGCTCAGAAGTATTGGAAAGATCCAACATCCTGATAGGGATCTGGTCATTCAAGGAGTTCTGGGATCATTGCTGGTCGGTTTGCCATTCTTTGACCGTAGCGTGGAGCGCCGCCCTTGTCCAGCGCCACCGCGAAGTTCTGAAGATTCGGGAGTCGCCGCTCAACTTCAGAAACAGCGGCAGCGTGAGGGCTTCATCAAGGCACCTTTTCAGCCCGAAGTCGTAGGTGCCTCCGGGGACGGGAGTCGCGACGAAGCCCTGCTGGCAAAAGTCCGAGCGTTTTCACAGCCCAGGGCTACAACTCTGCCATGGCGAGAACGGCACTGGCACAGCTGTGGCGCCGAAGCTGACAGGGCTTGCAAACAAATTACGATCCAGCTAAGCTCGAAGCACTGCTGAAGTCCCCACCACTTCGATGCAGCTCCGGAGCATGGAGCCTGTCGATTTGAAACAGCAAGACTTGGACGCGCTACTTGCCTATTTACGAAGCCTGAAGTAGCGAAACACGCTTATTTATACCATGCGTGACGAATATCATGCTGCTATGTAGAATTAGGTCTTGGTGGCGTGCACATGAGAGCAAATCAACCCTTGAATGCTCGGCAATTAAGAGTGTCTGGCATCCTAGTAATTCTTGGCCTGTTGATCGAGGCTTTCACTTTAGTCTGGAACCATCCGATTACCCTCTGGCTGTTTGTAATCGGAGGTGGCTTTGTGCTCACCGGAATCATTGTTTTCCTCTACACGTTCGTTGCACATTTCGTGAAGGGTCGCAGCTGACCGTTGAGCTCAGCCCCATTTCGTTTTTCTACTGGTGTTGGTGTTGGCAGCGAAGCTAACCGGGGTGCATACTCCCTCCCGTCATGTGCTCGCCCCTCAAAGCTTCGTCACCGCAAGCCCCACAGGGGAGGCCAACCACCCGCTTCGGCCTCGCCATTTCCTTGCTGACTGCGGCGAGTGTCGCCTGAGCCAATTGTTTCTTGGTTTTCTTTTTACTCATAGTCCGCATGATTTCACGAGTCCGGGGCGTCTACGGGTCAATTTGGATCAAGTCAAGCGAATTCTCTATAACAGCAATACTGAGCAATGAGGTGGTTATCCTCTTCTCCCCTTTCAGGTCTTCTGACCTAGGCCAGCCAGTTGAAGTTCTCCCGTCTTAGGTTTTTCAGCGAGAAAGGAGTGTCCCATGCCTTTTGAAGCTTGATTCTGCACGATGTCGACCAACTTCATAATGTCTAGCCTAAGGAAATGGCGGGGCAACATCCGCCCGTGTCAGAAGCACTCATAACAATCGCGGGAAACGTGCGCAACACTGCCACCATATTGGCAGTGCTGGTGGCGAGCAGAAGCCCCAAGCCGATCTGATTACAGCCGAAAGTACCCAGAGCAAGATCGGCGGAGCCTGTGCCTCGGTCACAAGGAATACCCTACCCTTATCACGGAAAAATGGCAGTAACAAGGATCTGGATACGCATATTCTGGATACGCATTCCATAAGAACGCCAATCGGATCTGGTTGTACCGCGTAGTTTTTACGGCTGAACACGCCCTCCATTGAGTCCCTCCTATACAGCTAATTTCCTCTCTTCCTGTTGAGAGGGAGCGCATAGTATGCAGATGGAGGGAGACATAGGGGTTCCGCTACGCAAATACAAGGTTCTAACCAATGTAGGGAATATCAATCGCGGTGTAATTCTCGGAGTTTGCTGCGCGTTCATCAACTAGATCGCGGGGTAAAGCCTCAGCTTGCCGCAACGAATTGAGTCGATACAGCCACGTAGTGACTTGGTTCCAATTGGAACTGGTTTGGGACGCCAACAAAATAAAAGACTTGCTGGAAGCCCCATTTTTCGTGGCCTCGAACTTGCTGTTGATATAGGCCAGAGTCAGAGGACGCTCGAATGGGTGGCCCAGGCAATCCGCTGACGAATCCAGGAGCATTTCTCCGGCCGTCAGGGTACCCGTCTTGTCGCTGCAGAATACGTCAATCGTGCCTAAATTCTGAATGGCGGGCAGATGCTTAACAATGACCTCTCTCCTGTCCGCATGTGACTGGAGTATGATTTCGTCGAAGATGAGCAGTCTCCGTGTTAAGTCGGTGAAGACGCTGAACGAGGTATTCTCCTCACTGTCTTCTCGCCGCCGTTATGAGGTCTGGTTCGTTCGGCTGGGTCTGGCGGATGGTGGCGGGGCCTGGTGGTTTCGATATTTGCTGATGAACCCGGGGCGAGGGGGTTGTCCTGGAGACCCGGGGGGAATGCCGCTCCAACTGTGGGCTACCTGGTTTCCAAAGGATGGAAAGCCACAAAGCTTCATTCAGGGATCTTCGTTGGCGGGTCTGGAACTGAGCGCCAGCCGAGATCCATTCCATTTCCGCATTGGCAACAATGAGATTCAGGAGAACTCCTGCCGAGGAGCGTTGGAAGCACGGGGACACTCGATTTGCTGGGACCTGCGATTTCATTCCACGTTTCGCGTCACGTTGAGCAACAAGGGCTGGATTGGTTTCTCGCGAACGCCGCATTCTGACGCACTTTTTTCAGGGCAGATCACGCTGGATGGGCGCCGTTTCGAAGACGATCCTTTGGGGTTTGGGGTTCAAGGGCATAACTGTGGCTACCGGCATCGAAAGTTCTGGCGTTGGGCTCACGTGTATTTTCTTCGGCCTGACGGACCGCCAAGCACGTTCGAAGTCCTGGTTTATGAAATGCCATTCGGGCTGGTCTTTCATAAAGCAGTGCTATGGCATAACGGAGAACAGCGCGCCTTTCGTAATTTGACGGAGATCAGAAGAGACCAGGAAAACTTGCGATGGGATTTTCGTTGTTTCATGCGCGATGGATTCGAACTAGAAGCTGCGCTCGACGGTTGCAGTGCCAGCATGCATCGTTTGCCTTACGTAAGAACCGACTGTCGGGGCACCTTGGAAGTGACGAACAACAGCCTGGCGAGAGCGACACTCTGCCTGAGGCCACGCGGCGGATTGGTCGAGAAACTAGAAACGACTACTGGGGCGGTATTGGAGATGGGCGGCCCGGGATCTCACTCGGAAGCATGAGCCTTGGCGAGGCGCTCGGCGACGATGGTGTACGCCGACGGATTAAACGCCATTCCGATGTGCGTGCCCGGGACTTCAAAATCGGCCTCAGGATCCCTGGTCATGCAATACCGCCAATTCACGATGCCGTCGTGGCGCGTGTAAATCGCGGTCTGGAGCATGGAGTCCGGAATATCGCGCTTCAGTGAATCAACAAAATTGCAGGTGCAACGCCCAGTGTAGCAGGCTGGCAGTACTCCACGGCCATGCTCCTGCAAGATACGCAGGCGGACGGCTTCGGCGGCGTGGAGAACAGCCCGACTGGTTACGGTGCCTCGAATCGGGGAGGCCAGGGTAATAACAGAGGTAACATCTCGGGGCCTTTGCCGTGCCACCGCGCGAGCAATCACTCCGCCGAGACTATGACCGATCAGGTGAATTTTTCGTCCCGTCTCCGCTCGCGCTCTTTCTATGGTCTCGTTCAGATGACGCTGGATCAGGAGGTTCGGGCAGTCGGCGTTGATCCCAATGCCGGAAAAATATGGCCGGTAACCAATGCGCCCTAACCAACCATGGAGTTCCATCAAGTAAAGGTCGGTGCCGAGAAAACCTGGAATGATGACGACCCCAGAGTCATCCCCATGCGGCACGCCAAAGCCGTAGTAAATGGGGGTTGCGTGCAGCAGGAGAATCTCGGCCGCGAAGAGCGCTTCCGTCCAGGGTGAGAAGTCACTACCGGAATGGGCCTGCGGAGTGTGTTCGCGGTCCCTAGCCTGCGATCGACCTGTTGCCCTTTTCTCTTTGCGCAATTTCGTCCCAGCTCGGCCCTGCATCCGAGCATATTCCCTGCCGCGTGGTTGCAACAAGCCGACGCTTGACCACTTCGAATTATACCTTGATGTTCTTGCTGGCCCCATAGCACGTTTGAGCTATAACATGCATTTGGGGCTGCGAGAGTAGCGGCCAGCCCGGAGCCCTTCGAGTTTCTCAAGCTCCACGTTTTGCCATGTGATCGCTCCCCTTTGGACGACCCTGCAGCGTGATGAGTGTGCCCCTAGCGCTCTTGCCGGGATCGTTTTCGTCGTGCGGGTTTTTCGAGGCGTGCCTCTAGTTCGGCCACTCGCTTGCGCAACCCATCGAGTTCCGGCTCGGTCTGAGCTCCGGGATGTGCCGGTGGCGGCTCGGCCAGAAGCTTCTTCATCATGTCCATCGGGGACAGAATCGCGGACTGGACCTCGCCCAAGCGGCTCTGTACCGCGTCTTGCACCTTCTGGTAAGTGTCAAAGGCGGACTTCAAATACCACATGATGAACTCCTGCCGAACCTCATCGGAGGCGATGACCAGCTGGCGAAGCAGCTCGAGCGGCAGCCCGGTGGGCTTATCCTTGGCATCTTCCATGATGACCTGGGTCAGAGTGACGCGGGTAAGGTCCTGTCCGGTTTTCGCGTCCACCACCCGAACCTCCTTGCCTTCGCGAACCAATCCGGCGATATCGTCGAGGTTCACGTAGCGGCTGGCGGCGGTATCGTACAGCCTACGGTTCCCATATTTCTTGATGACGACAGTACCTGGGTTCATCCCCCCTCCTCTATGTTGCAGTGCACAAAGGACAAATATATATTGACATGAATACAGTAACTTCGTATAGTTAATTCGATGCTGCAATGCAGCATAAGAAAAAATATGGAGGTGTCAAATGCCGGCAACGGTAAAATCAGAGTCCTCCCGAACTCATCCTCGGGGACCGTCCTTTGTTACTCTTCTTTCCAGTTGGACCCAACAGGGTGTGCAGAGTTTCTTTGCTACGCAACGCATCCTCCTGGACCTCGCCATGCGACAGAATGCAAGCATCATGCACTCTGTGCGGCAACAATTGACCGATCCCCAGCACTCGCCGGCGGCCATTCTTGGCGAAGTAGTCGGCGAGGGCGTAACCAATTTCATTGAGGGGCAGAAAGTACTGCTTGAACTAGGACTAAGACAACATGAACTCCTGATGTCCGGCGTGAAGGAACGTATTGGGGATCCGCGCGCAAGCCATGCGGTTGATCTGCTGCGACGTAGCGTGGAGACATTTATCCACATGCAGCAGGAATTCCTGAAGATCGCGGGAAAGCAGACACATGCCTGGGTTGAAGCAGCCAAGGTCGGAAAGCCATACCAGACCGAGATCCTGGCGGAGCTGGCCAAAGACGGCATGGAGAATTTTGTCAAAGCCCAGAAACAATTCATGGATGTCATTGCCGAGGAGACAGCCAAAGTCATCGGCAGCAAGCACAGCAACGGCTTCAAGAAAATCAAGAAGACCGAGTTGGCCGCACTGGCGCGACAGGCAACTGAATCGTTCATCGATGCCCAAAGGAAGCTGGTTGATCTGGCTGGCAGGCAGATGAACGCCAGCGTGAAAACGGTAGGCAAGGTTCCGGAACTCCTGAAGCCATTTCCCTTCGTGCCGTTCACTGAGCTAACGCGGGAAGGAGTGAAAAGCTACGTCGATGCTCAGAAGGCGCTGATGGAGGTAATGGTAAAGCCGGCCGGCGCGCACAAATCCCACGGCAAGACCAAGCACCACGGGAAGGCCAAGAGGCACGCAGCAGCCGCCTGATGGATTGGGCAGAGCGAACCCTAGGACTGTGAGTGGATTTGCGGCTGCGCCCTGCTCGGGCCAGCTGAAGGATCCTGCAGGGCAGAGTTGCACGGGCCCTGCAGGACATTTCGCGCAACCTCAATGCGGGGAACAGAAATTATCTCCCGGCGGCCTGCAGCGCTCGGCGCGTAGCCTCAAGAGTGTTAACCAGCGACTCCTTAGGGAGCTTCTGGATGATTGGTTCGATCATCCATCCCAACCCCAATGGCACGTCTCGTGTCAGTGAGATGGCTCGGCACTCAACATATACCCCACCCATCCGCTCCTGGAATCTCCAGTAGGAATATAGACGCCATAGAAACCCATAACCTGTATCGGGCGGCAAGACTTTTTCCTTGGGTGTTCCGGCATATTCCACTTCAGCAATCCGGGTTGTGTACGAGCGACAAACCCAGCGCGTTGGGCCCAGCGAACGATAATGGACCTCATGATCCGTATCGAGGACCACCGTCATGATTTTCTTCTTGAGAAGTCGTAAAGAGATTCGGAAATCGTTGCCCCGATGGCTTATTAACCTTGAGGCGATCACCTCGGGCTTGTAGACATTCTTGTGGTTGTCGTAGTCCTGGATCAGCCGCAAGGTCTTCTTGAGGCTTGTAGCAGGAACGAATGCGGCACCGATCCAGTCATGAATCAAGCCATTGGGCACTTTGACCGGCCCTTGACCGGTCCAGAACTGCGCCACGACTTGTCCTCCGCGGACCAGATGGGCCCTCTCCGAACTGACTTCAGACCACAGAAATGGGCCGGCCCCGTGCAGCGTCTGCCGCATTCCCGCTTCAGCCTCGCGAATATATTCATCAAAAGCCTCCAAGGTTTGAGGCTTCAAGTGCTCCAGCTTTGCAGGTTGCGCCATAGCACCGTGTCTATTGCGAATCGAGCCGCCCACTTCAGTTGTCAACTCAGCCGCAACGCGAGCGTCGTCTGAGCCGGGTTAGGTCTGGAGAAGCGGCAATTCGCGTCCAACCAGTATCACACTGAAACGAGATTGGACAAGGGGCTCCCCAAATCGCGAGTGCAGGCTTCTTCTCCCGCGCTGTAGAGGCCGAGTGGTGAGCGGCAGGTACTTGTTGTGTATCTCTCTTCGCCGGTTTCAGCAGACCCGGCAATGCTGGAACGATGACCCCCGCCCTCAGGAGTGCATCATTTTCTCCAAGGCAGGTTTGTTGCGGATGATCAGGGTAGCGCCCTTCAATTGCAGCAGTTGCTTCTTCTTGAACTCGGAGAACAGGCGGCTGACGGTCTCGCGCGTGGTCCCGATTATCTCGGCAATTTCTTCTTGGGTGAGAGTCATTTTGATGTGCGAAGGATCAGCTGATTTTGCCGCGTTTGCCGACCAGGAGAGAAGAAGTTTGGCCAGTTTTTCTGATGGTGAACTTGCCAGTCCCAACATGCGGACTTCCTCGATGGCCGAGTAGTAATTGCGGCTGAGCTGTTCTGCCAGTCGTACGGCAATCTCTCCGTTCTCACGAAGGAATTGGAGCAAGGCATCGCGGTCAATGAAGTTTGCCTGGCCCGGCTCCACCATTTCGGCGGTGAGCTCATAAGGCCTGTTGGAAATCGTAGCGTTGAGTCCGAGAACATCACCCGCTTCGGCGACTTTGAGGATAACCGTCCTGCCTTCCCTGGAAGAGGTGAAGAGCTTCGCCTTTCCCGTACAGAGGAGAAAGACGCCACGCGGCAGTTGCCCTTCGATGAACAACATTGCCGACTTCGGATAAACCGCCGTGGACTTGATTTCGTTGAGCTTTTGCAAAGCAGACAGAGACAAATTGCAGAAAAGATGCTCTTCGCGCACCGGGCAGGTAGCGCAGTTGTCAATGATATTCAGGCCGTACGGTGCACGCATTGGAGCCCCGCTGCTGCTGGCAGTGTATCAGCTTGTGATTGCAGTCACCAACTACCGTGATCTTACTCATCGTGTTCGTAGGGTTATTTGGAGACAATCCGATGAGGTTATGGAACAAGTTGAAACCCAACTAGCAAGTGCGCTTTCTAAATCTTTAGCACAAGGGAGTGACGAAATGGACACAGCACACAAATATCATGCGCTGGCTTGGTGGACTTCCGGGCAGACGGGTCTGGCAAAGTCCGATTCTGCGCCGAGTGCTATTCATTTCAGTGCGCCACCGCAATTCGGCGGGCTTGACGGCCGCTGGACGCCCGAGGATTTATTGCTGGCCGCACTCGCCGGGTGTTTTGTGACCACCTTTCGGGTCATCGCGGGACATTCAAAATTCGAGTACATCGACTTGCTTGTGGAGGCCGAAGGCGTGGTCGGTAAAGCAGAATCGGGGTACAGCTTCAGCGAAATCACCCTCCGTCCGACTCTAACCATTCACGATGAAGAAAAGCGGGATTGGGCGTTGAAGCTTTTGCAGAAGACCAAAGCGGCGTGCCTGGTTTCAAAGACCCTGGCGACCACCCCAGCGCTGGAGCCTCATGTGGAGGTTGGTACTGCTGTACCTGTGGGCTGACTTGGATCGTGCGAGCTTCGATCCTGGATCGTGAACAGCCATGAAGAGCTCTGCCATCTCGAGATCGCCGCTTCGAATCTTTCTCCAGCAGGCGCTGTATTTGGCGATCGCGGCGGGAGTTTACGCTATCTTCTGGGCCGTAACTGGGCAGGCGCCATCGCTTTCCGTCACGTTGGTCTACTCTTTCTTTCTGGGGAATTTCACCACGCTGGTTTTGGAGCAGATGAGGATTCCTGGCGCTACACGCGAATCTTCCTGGTACTGGCCGCTCAACCTCATTCTCCTGCTGGCGGTCACCGCGATTGCTGTAACTCTCGCCACTCTCGTGGTGTTTCTAGTTTCTGGCACCCCGGGAGGCTTCCAGCAGTTTCTCAGCACTGGGTGGAAATTCCCCGCCGTGGCCAACCTGATTTTTGGTATGGCATTCTTCATTCACCAGGCGACGAGGTGCCGTCTGGAAGACCGCAACCGCCAGTTAGAACAAACCATCGAGCTGAAGGTTGCCGAACGAGAACTGGATGCTGAGGAACTCAAGCAGGCTCGGGAAATTCAACAGGGTTTATTACCCAAGGATCTCCCACAACTGAGCGAGTTTGAGATAGCTGGAGCTTGGGAACCGGCTAGTCTCGTCGGCGGCGACTACTACGACGTGATCAAGCTCGGCAAAGACAAGCTGGCAATTTGCATTGCCGACGTCGTCGGAAAAGGCATTTCGGCGGCGCTTTTGATGGCCAATGTGCAGGCCGCGGTTCGGGCTTTTGCCACTGCAACAGCTTCCCCAGCGTACGTGTGCAGCCGGATCAATTCCGTGCTGTGCGCGAACATCGCAACGGGAAAATTCGTAACCCTTTTCTACGGCGTCCTCGACGCCCGTAGCCGAATCCTGCAATACACCAACGCGGGGCACCTTCGCCCGATCCTGATCGGCAATGACGGAAACGTGAAACGCCTCGAAAACGGCGGTGCGCTTCTGGGTGTTTTCCCTGACTGGGAGTACGAAGACTCAACCGTCGAGCTGGACCCTGGCGACCTTTTGATGGCCTTCACAGATGGGATCACGGAAGCTATGGACGCCGACGGTGAAGAATTCGGGGAGGAGCGGCTGATTCAGGTCGCGAGAAAAACAGGTGAGCAGTCGATGGAGGACCTGAAAGCGCAGTTGCTCGGAAGCGTGCAGGAATTCTGCAATTTTCGGATGCGAGATGACGCCACCCTGATCCTCATAGCAGCTTCTCGCGTCGGCCCGGAGCAAAGAAAACCAGCTTTGATCAGCTTTCAGAATAAGGCGACGGAATTTGTCGGAGCAAGACCGGGATCGAGCTCAACGCTCACCAGGAAGGAGTACTTACAGACCTGGAGCGACGGCGCCTCGAGGTCATGCTCCATGTTGTTGCCGGCAGAGATCGCCCACTTGTGATTGCCATCACGATGAGGTGTGCTGCCAGTCATGGCGGTACGGACCGTCCGTGCCGAGACTAACAGTTGAAGTAAGGGTAGTTAAGGAACAGGAGGAAATCCCGTGATGATGCTATATCGGCTTGTCCGTCTGATCGAAACCCATTCGAAGGCTCTTGCCGCTTGCCTTCTCGCTCGAGTACAGATCTCAGAAGCGATCCCGGACTATCGGAACGTGCCCCCGGAAGAGCTGAAAACGCGCGTGTACGAGATCTATAGCCATCTGGGCGACTGGCTCGTAAACAGGGATGAATTCGATCTGGAGCAGCGATATTTGAAAATCGGTGCGCGCCGGGCCCAGCAGGACGTTCCCCTTAGCCAGGTCGCGTGGGCAATCACCTTGACCAAAGACAATCTATGGGAATTCCTGAAAAGGGAGTCGGAACTGGAACGTCCCGTCGAAATACTCGGCGAACTGGAGATGCTGCAAATGTTGAACCGCTTCTTCGATCGCGCCATTTACTATGCGGCCGTGGGTTACGAGCGGGCGGTTGCCGAAGCTGACGCAGCCGATACTTGCGCGATGGCCGGGACCTAATCAGGAGATTAGAAGATAGGCGCGCAACACTTATTGGTCGGCTCTCGGCTGGTCAGTTACCGCGGCGTCTTGTCCTCCGGAACGGCACTTTGCTTCGTCAAGGAACGAACATAGTTCACCAGGTCCCAGATTCCCTCCGGTTTCATACGTTTGCCTTCCGGCGGCATATCACCTTTGCCATTCTTGATCACATAGTAGAGCTCTCCGTCCGTCCTTTCTTTGAGGGTTGCCGGGTCGGTAAAGTCAGTGACCTTCAGTTTCATATCCGCAGAGATATCGCCCTTGCCATCACCGTTCTTGCCATGGCACATGGCGCAGTCGTATCCCCACCATTTCTTGCCCTGCGCGATCGACTCTGGAGTCGGCTTAACTGGGTTGGCCTGACGCACCGCTTCGACAGGAATCACGTGAGGCGCGACCCGCGGCGCTTTAGGGGGTGTTTGGCCTTGCTGGGCCGGGGCAGAAAACTCAAGCAGAAGTAACAAAGAAACAATCAGTAAGGTCTTCAACACGGCAGCCTCCAACCTTCCACGTTTGATGGCATCATGGTCTTGAAAGTGCGACCCAGCCTCTGAGAAAAGTGCCGGTGTTTAGTGTTGCCGCACTCGTAGCGGCCAATTCGAGTTCAGCGGTCGTCACTGATACTTCCTAAAAAAATGGATAATACTACAGTGATTCGCAACGCTGCGAGCGTTCAACATACCACTTTCAAAGGGCGTTCACCAGCGGCAGTTATGGCCGCGTCGGGGATGTGGTGGTAGCCAGTCGCTCTCACAACCCGCATGTGGACATCCACGAAACGCGTACAATATTTCGTGTGCAGGCCACTCGCGAAGCGCTGGTCACATTACTCGAGACGCAGCGCCGGGAATGGCAGCAATCCGTTCCATCTTATGGAGAGCGAATCCAGGCATTGCAGAACCTCGAACAGGGGCTTCTGCGGCGCAAGGACGAATTCATCCGCGCGATCGCAGACGATTTCGGGGGACGCGCCGCCGAAGAGACGATAGCGCTCGAGCTGTTCCCCGTAGTGAACGAGATCCGCCATGCCCGGCGGCATTTGCAGCGTTGGATGGCCCCGCGCCGCGTCTCGGTGCCGTGGCAGTTCTGGCCAGCCAGGGCCCGGGTGGAGTACCAGGCTCTCGGCATCGCCGGCATTCTATCGGCCTGGAACTACCCTCTTTTCCTTACTCTTGGCCCTCTGATCGGGGCGGTGGCAGCGGGGAACCACGTCATGCTCAAGCCCTCCGAACTGGCGCCCCGGTCGGCAGAGCTGATCAGCGCTCTCATTGCCGAATTGTATCCACCCGAATACATCACGGTCGTTCTCGGCGACTCCAAAGTCGCAACCGAGTTCTCCCTGCTCCCCTTCGATCACCTGCTATTCACCGGATCAGGACGGGTCGGTAAACTCGTCATGCGAGCGGCCAGCGAGAACCTGACGCCAGTAACGCTCGAACTCGGCGGCAAAAGCCCTACGCTTATACACGCCAGCTACCCCCTGCGCCGCGCAACCGAACGGATTCTCAACGGCAAGCTCTACAACGCCGGCCAGACCTGCGTCGCACCCGACTACGTCTTGCTACCCGCCGGCCGCAAGGCCGAGTTCGTCCGCCTGGCGCAGGAGGAAGTCGCGGTGCTTTATCCCCGCCTTATAGACAATCCCGACTACACGCGAGTTCTGAACGTGCAACATTACCGCCGGCTCGCCGGACTGGTGGAGGAAGCACGGCAGAGTGGCGCTGAGGTTGTCGAGATCAACCCGGCAAAGGAGACCTGCGACGAACAGAATCGTGTGTTTCCGCCAACGTTGCTATTTGGCGCAGGCGAGGCGACTACGGTGATGCGTGAGGAGGTCTTTGGACCCGTGCTGCCGGTGGTACTTTACGACCGCCTGGATGAGGCGATCGAGTACATCAATGCCCGCCCTCATCCCTTGGCGCTCTACTACTTTGACGAAAACGGGGCCCGCATCCGCGACGTGCTCGACCGGACGATCTCAGGCGGAGTCACGGTGAACGACTGCATCTATCACCTGGGCCAGCCTAACCTGCCGTTCGGCGGCGTCGGGCCCAGCGGGATGGGGCACTATCACGGCTTCGCCGGGTTCGAGACCTTCTCGAAAAAGAAAGGCATCTTCCTGCAGAGCCGCTGGACGCCACTCAAGTACCTGCAACCGCCCTATGGAGAGAGGACAAGACGCATTCTCCGTTTCATTCTCGGCGCCTGAGCGCGCCCAGCACAACGGTCCGGCCCAAATATTGGGCTGAGTACCTGTCCCAGGTGATCAGTGTCCCCGCCGATCAGGCTGCTTCAACCTGCGCGGCCAGTACCGATTGATTGACACACCAGAGCAATCGGCGTAGGGTCGAACTGAGGAGTACGCCCGTACCTCTTTCAGGTTCTCTGACCTAAGACAGCCCATCTGAAGTATCTTCCCCCTTAGTAGACAACGGACCAGGAGGTTCAGCATGCTTGCTTCCCAGGCATCCACAACAACAGCAAAGCCGACAACTCTCGCCACCCCGAAGAAGACTGCTGCAGGAGTGGCAAAGGTATCCGATCCAGCGGGATTGGAGAAGAGGATTAGAGGACGCGCCCATCAGCTCTACGAAGGCCGTGGTTGTGAGCCTGGCAAGGACAAGCAGGATTGGCTCCAGGCCGAGCACGAGATATTGAAGCTTGAACCCTAGAAGAATGACCGCGGTCGGCCTCCAGGGGTTCTTCGAGGAACTGTTCCCAGGAGTGGCCTATGGAAAATTGCCCGGAGTGCGAGAGTCTCAGCCAGGTCTTCGAATCCAAGCTAACTGGGTATCTTGCGGCCCGTTCCGCAGTGCTTTATCAAATCAGCACGGAACTTGCGGCTAAGCAACAGGTCGATATGGAACGCGCCAAGAACGACATGGAAGAGCACCTGTCGGTCTGCTCCTTTGCCGCCGAGGTGAGGATCTAAGTGGAATTCGGGGTCCAGGAAGAGAGCCGCTTCTAGGCATCGATGAGAGACCTTCATCGAGTCTTGATTCTCACTGCCTAACTCCACTGAAGTCGTACCCCTTCGCGGACGCGGGCCCCTTCACCGGCAAAGTTCAATGCACACGAGAGTCTGCCGAACCTTGAAGCCAGCAGGTGTTTTCCATTGTGACTACGCTCACAGTCAGTCGTGATGTGTGGCACGGACTGAACTTATCCCCGATGGTTTACTTGAACACGGTAACCCTGATCAGCGAAGAGAGTGAGGCAACTGCGATGGAACCACACACCTGGTCGAAGTCCGAGTTTGAATACGGGCGAAAGGTTCTGCATTCTGCGTTGGAGGGAGCACGTTGCGGTGAAGAAGCATTCCTCAAAGGAAGATCTCTTACTCCATTTCTTAGTGAAGAAGTTCGAAATGCTCTGAAGCCTGCCGCGGTTGGAGCGTGCATTGGCCTGTTGGGTAGTTACCCAGGAGACCACCGCAGCCCTATTGGGAGAGCGTTGGTGTTCGGCTTTCTGGGCTGGGCCATTGGGCTTGGCGCGGGTATCGCTTGGAAAACCCGCGGTTTGACTGAGTGCGTCGCCAGTAATGCTTTCAGGAATATGGGCAAGGTGCGTGATGAGCATTGGCTGGAGAGGCATCCGATCGACTACGCGTAGGAAATGACGACCGTTTTGCGGCGAAGACCAGCCCACCGTCGCGGTGGCCGGCAACAGGCAAGTCACTAAGGAGGGCGGCAAATGAATACAAGTGAAGCAGTGCGAGAGCGGGTTCTGATCCCAGTTGCCGCAGAGGGCCTCACGGAAGAACGGATTGCCTACCTGGAAGGACTCGTCCGTCAAGCCAGGACCGCTGCCGCAGTCTTTACCCAATTCACGCAAGAGGACGTCGATCGCATCGTGAAGCCGATGGTCCTGGCCGGGCTGGAGCAAGCTCAATATCTCGCTCGCCTGGCGGTTGAAGAAACCAAGCTCGGAGTCATGGAAGACAAAGTCCTTAAGAACATGGTGGCGACCGAGTTTGCCTACGACTACGTCAAGGACAAGCGTACCGTCGGCATCATTCGGGAGATTCCGGAGCGCAACCTGGTGGAGATGGCTGAACCGATCGGGGTCATCTTCTCGCTCACACCGATTACCAATCCTACTTCCACCGTGCTCTTCAAATGCATCATGGCCATCAAGACGCGGAATGCGGTCATTTTCAGTCCCCACCCAAACGCTTGGCGCTGCTGCTCCGAAGCGGTACGGATCATGTACGAGGCTGCGCTCAAGCACGGCGCACCCGAAGGGGTTTTTTGCTGTTTGGAGTCGCACACCCTGCAGGACAACGCCTACCTGATGCGGCACAAAGACGTGAGATTGATTGACGCTACCGGCGGGCCGGGCGCGGTAAAAGCCGCATATAGCTCAGGCAAGCCAGCGCTGGGCGTGGGGGCAGGGAACACGCCGGTTTACCTGGAAAAAACCGCGGACCTCAACACTGCCGTGGTGGACATCATCGTCTCCAAGACGTTCGACAACGGAACCATTTGTGCCTCGGAGCAAACCGTGGTGATTGACGATGAGATTTACGACCCGGTGTTGAAGAAATTTGCCGACCTGGGTGCACACATTTGCAACGAGAAGGAGACGGAACTGCTGGGACGGACGGTCATCGATCCCAAGACCGGGTTCATGCAAGGCATGGCGGTCGGGCAGAAGGCCACAGACATCGCCCGTTTTGCCGGTCTTTCGGTGAAGCCGGACACCAAACTCCTGATTGCGCCGATTCATGGCGTAGGCCGCGAACATCCCCTGTCAGCCGAGACGCTGTTCCCAGTACTCGCCGTCTATCGAGCGAAATCCGTCGATGAGGCGCTCAAAGTGTGCGTAGACGTAAATCATGCCGGCGGGCTGGGACATACGGCGGTTATTTTCTCGCGCAACGACGAAATCATCCGCAAGTTCGGTGAGGTCATGAATGCGGGGCGGATCATCGTGAATTCACCTGGCTCTGTCGGAGCGTTGGGCGGGGTTTACAACGACCTAGTGCCCACCTTCTCGTTCGGATGCGGGACCGGCGGCGGCAACAGCACAACCGATAACACAAATATATATCACTACCTCAACATCAAGCGCGTGGCCCGGAGGACACAAGCCCATATGTGGTACCGGGTTCCCAATCAGATTTATTTCAACATGAACGCGGTCGAAAATGTGCGCGATTTACCGTCGCGCTGCACCATCATTATTACCAACCCGTCTTTAGAGAAGTTTGGCCACGTGGACATCGTCCGACGCTACATCTCACCGCAAACTCACGTCCACGTCTCGGTGATTCCCGATGCAGAGCCCGAGATCAAGGTGGTCATGCAAGGAGTGGAGGCGCTCAATTTCTACAAGGCGGATCAGATCATTGCGCTGGGTGGCGGGTCGGTGATCGATGCAGCCAAGATCATGAAACTCAAGTACGAGTCGCCACAAGCTGACTTGGAAGAGCTGGCCGCGCCGTTTCTGGATCTGCGCAAACGCGTCGTCGAGTATCCGACCGAGAAAATCAATTGGGTGCGGTTGGTCGCCATTCCCACCACGAGCGGAACCGGAAGCGAAGTCACTCCCTTTGCCGTCCTGACCGACAAAGAGCGCAGGCGCAAAGTGACCCTGGCCGACTACTCGCTGACTCCGGATGTGGCCATCGTTGATCCCCAGTTTGTTTTGTCCATGCCGAAGGGCCTGACCGCGGATACCGGCATCGACTGCCTGACCCACGCTCTGGAAGCTGCAGTTTCCAGTTACGCTTCGCCCTATACCGACTGCAACGCTATGCAGGCGATTCGAATGGTGTTCAAATACCTGCCCATCGCGTACGAGCATCCTCACGATGAAGAGGCGCGCTGCATGATGCACAACGCGGCCTGCATTGCGGCGATGGCGTTTTCCAATGCTTCGGTGGGCGTGAATCATGCGCTGGCGCATGCCTTCGGGGCGCACTTTGGAGTGGCGCACGGCCGCGCCAATGCCCTCATGTTGCCGCACGTCATTGCGTACAACGCGGCCGTACCCACGAAGTTTGTGCCCTCGCCCTACCAGAAGGGGCATGTCGCACACAACAAATACGCGACCATCGCCGATCTGCTGGGTCTGGGCGGTCACACGGTTGAGGAAAAGGTAAAGAATCTGATCACGGCAGTAGAACAGTTACTCGATCAATTGGAATTTCCCCGTTCGATCGCCGAACTGGGGATTTCGAAGGAAGAATTCGAGCGGGCGATCCCCGAGTTGACCAGCCTTGCCTTCGACGATCCTTCGGGGCGGTCGAATCCTCGTATGCCACTGATGACCGAATTGGCCGATCTGTTCAGGAGCGCTTATCAGGGCCGGGGCCTGGCTAAGGGGGCCAAGAAATTTCAGCAGCGAACCGCGTAGTGGATAGGAGTGGTTATGGCAACGATTGCCGTGTGGCTGAAGATCGATGAAGAGCGAGTCGTCCAAGCCTTGCAAGAGGCCGGGGAAACACTGGGCAGCGCAGAGGGCGATCTGCTTCTGGATTTTTCTTCCATGCGCAGGATCGATTCGAGTGTGCTCAGAGTAATGGAAGAGTTCGCCGGCATCGCTGACGGCAAAGGCGTAAAAGTCGTGTTGCGCGGAGTCAATGTCGATGTCTACCGGGTGTTCAAACTGGTGAAGCTGGCGTCGCGATTTTCTTTCGTGAGTTGAGATACGCGATGGTTCGGCAACGGAATATAGGGAGAGCTGGTATGGAGAACCATAAAAACGGCGACCGCCTTTCCTGGGGTGATAGCGTTTTCCTGAATCTCGAACGTGAAGGCATGCCGCTCAATGTGGGCAGTGTCAGCGTGCTCGAGGGTAAGATTCCGTTCCAGGCTTGTCTACGGTTCGTCGAATCGAAGTTGCCGCTGATTCCCCGCTACCTCAAGCGTGTGGTGACCCCGCCGTTCAATATTGGCCTTCCCAGCTGGGAATACGATCCCGACTTCGATCTTCGCAATCACATGCGCAAGGTGACACTCAAGCACGGCACCGACAGAGAGCTGAAAGCACTCGCAGGAAATCTTTTCGGCAAGGTGATGGACCGGCAGCACCCGCTCTGGGACCTGACCCTGGTACACGGGCTGAAAGGCAATCGCACCGGGCTGATCATCCGCATGCACCATTGTCTGGTCGATGGAATTGGCGGAGTGGGAATTGTAAGTGCGCTCATGGATCCGAGCGCGGAAACCCCGCGTCTGCCCAAAAGAAAGCCCCACGTCCCACCGCCGCGCGACGCCGCGCCCTCGCTGGTGGAAGGGTTGGCTAGTTCCTATTCCGACTTCGTCAATCGCATTCTCTCGGCATGGTCAGGAGCACTGAACATGGCCGAGGGGACAGTCGCGGCGGGTGGGAACCTGGCCACGGAGCAGTTCTCCAGCCTGTTGCCAGAACTCACAGTGTCCACCGAGCGTTTACGGTTTAACGTCCTCTACCGCGGACCACAGAAGTTCGCCTGGGCCGAGATTCCGCTGGCGGAAGTAAAGGCCATACGGCACGCCTGCGGGACCAGCGTCAATGACGTGCTGCTCGCACTTGTGACTGCGACCATTCGAGACTACTCGGAACACCATGGCGATAGCGTTAAGGGGCGGCTGGTTCGCATCATGGTTCCCGTCAATCTGCGCGGCAGCGATAGTCCTGCGAATCCGGGGAACCACATTTCGCTGGTTCCGGTCACCATTCCGCTGGGTATTTACTCTCCGAAAAAGCTGCTCGCGGCGGTACACAAGAGAACCGAGTTTCTCAAGCGCGCTCGTGCCGCCGAGTTGGTCAGTTTGTTCGGTGGTTTGATCGGCGTGTTCCCAAGCCCAATGCAGGCGTTCGCCGGACCGATGATAAGTCAGGTGCCGTTTACACCCTTCAACATGGTGTGTACCAGTGTGCCCGGGCCGCAATTTCCCCTATATCTACTCCGCCACAAGATGCTGCATTGGTATCCCTATGTCCCGGTCGGGGGCGAGATGGCGGTCAACTGCGCCATCCTTAGCTACAACGGCATGGTCTATTTCGGTTTCAGCGGGGATGTGCATGCAGCGCCTGATCTTTGGCGTTGGGAAAAATTTGTGAAACAGAATTTCGTGGAGTTGCGTGAGGCCGCTGGAGTCACAGCGCCACGAAAGAAATCAGAGCCGAAGAAACGGGGACGCACACGAAAACAGTCGTTCTCGAAACCGACGCCACCTCGGATAACCTCCGTTCGTGTGCCCATTCCAGCTCCGGCGGTTCGTTCCGCATCCGAACTAGAGGAAGCACCGGAACCAGTAGCTGTAACGGAGAGCGTTGTGGAGCAATCAGTCGCCTAGCGATTTGGGCGGAAAGGTGTCGATCATGGAAGGCATTCAGCTAGCCGCGCAAGTGACACCCTGGTTGGCCTCGGGGCGGACCCTGTTCCTGGTCATTCACCTCATGGGCATCGTGTGCTTTGCCTATATCGTGGCAAAGCGCTTGGTGCCACTCCTGCAGGCTGAACGTGATTTCCGCCTTGACCAGCCACTGGCCCGGCTGGGCAAGGTGCTTAAATTCGGACTGGGACAGTGGAAGCACCCGCGTTACCGTGTCGCCGGCATCCTTCATATTTTCATTTTTGCGGGATTCATTTGCTTGGTGCTGCGCGCTTTTTATGTGCTGATTGTCGGCATCTCGGAAAAGTTTGTGATGCCAGGCCTGTCGGGAGAAGCCGGGCATATCTACAACATCATCACGGACTACGCAGCGAGCGTCGTGTTTCTCTGCATGGTGATCGCCATCGTACGCCGGCTGGTCTTCAAACCAGCGCGCTATGCCGTGCCGGAGAAATTCGGCAAAGTCCACGGTGCCGACGCAATCTTCCTGTTGGCATTGATTGCTGTTCTCATGGTGGCCGACAGCCTGTTCGCTGCCGCCAGAGCCGCAGGCCTGGCACAGCAAGGTCAAACAGTTGAGGTCCTGGCGGCCTGGTCGTTGCCGTGGATGCTGAACAGCCTTCTAACCTCAAGCCCTTTTTCTACACTCCGGGATCTCTACTTTGGCGCCTATCTTCTCCATGAAGTGACCTTTTATTTCCTGCTGTGCTATCGGCCATTTGGAATTCAGTTCCATGTGGAAACCTCGCTGTTCAATCTCTACTTCGCGAAGTTGGAGCGGGGAACGGTAAAGCCGGTGAGATATGGAGTCAGCGATGAGCATCTCGACCAGGTGAAATCGTTTGGAGTGAAGACATTCGAAGACTTTACCTGGAAGCACATGCTGGACTTCTATTCCTGTGCGGATTGCGGCCGCTGCTCGGATAACTGCCCGGCCAATGCCGTGGGAAGGCCGCTGTCACCCAGGTTTATCACCACCAAGGCGAGAGACTACGCTTTCCAGCATTATCCGATGTTCGGCAAATCGACCAACCACCAGCCGTTGATTGGCAACCTTTATTCCGAGGATGAGATCTGGTCCTGCACCACCTGCGGCGCTTGCGAGGAAGAGTGTCCGCTGATGGTGGAATATATCGACAAAATAGTCGATCTACGCCGGGGCATGATCGATGATGGGAACGTGCCGCAGTCCCTGCAGAAACCGCTGAAAGCGCTTGAGAGTCGCGGAAACCCGTACGGCAAGATGGAAAAGAAGAGAGCCGATTGGGCAGACGCCAAAGACTTTCGGCGAACCTGCCAGGTGAAAACCCTGGACGGGAAGAACCACGCCGACACTTTGTATTTCGTGGACAGTGTTACTTCCTACGATGACCGGATCCAATCCATTGGGCGCGCCACGGCGAAGATCCTCGACCATGTGGGTGAGGATTTTGGAATCCTGGGCGCTGCGGAAAAAGATAGCGGGCATGAAGTCCGCCGGTTCGGCGAAGAGACGCTGTTCATGGCTCTGCGCGATCACAACCTGGATGCCATCAAAGCATCCGGAGTAAAGCGGATCGTCACGGCCGACCCGCACGCCTTCAACGCTTTGAAGCACGACTACAAAGACATGCCGCCAGTCGAACACATCAGCCAGGTGATCGCCAGCGAACTGAAGTCCGGCAAGATCAAGTTCAATGCAGTGGAAAATGGCAACGACGTCTACACCTACCACGATCCCTGCTACCTGGGGCGGCACAACCAGATTTATGAGGACCCGCGAAATGTGCTCGATGCCATTCCCAGCCTGAAGCGAGTCGAGATGAGCCGTTCGCGAGACCGCTCGTTCTGCTGCGGTGGCGGCGGACTGGCGATGTTCTACGAGCCGAAAGAAGAAGAACGGATGGGCGTGAAGCGAGTCCGGATGGCTGCCGAGGCTGGGGCGAATGTGATCGTGACCGCGTGCCCATTTTGCATGGTCAATATAGAAGATGCAATCAAGGTCGCCGGCATGGAAGGGAAGATGACCGCCATCGACTTGGCGGAGCTGGCGGAGAAACAGCTCGTGCGTAAAAGCCCGGTTGTGGAGGCCAAGGGAGCTGTCGAAATCCAGCAAAAGAGCGTCGTAGGGAGGTAACTGTGGAAATTCTAGTTTGTGCAAGAAGAGTGCCCGACACTTCGGAAAACGAGATCACGCTTAACAGCGCAGGAAACGATATCGAGCGCGACGAGTTGGTCTATTCGGTCAACGAACCCGACAACTACGCGGTCGAAGAGGCCCTGCAGATTGTCGCCAAGGTCGGTGGCAACGTCACGGTGGTTACGGTGGGCGGCGAGGACGACGAGGAAATCCTCCGCCGGGAGATGGCCATGGGCGCACATCATGGCGTGCTGATCTCAGACGAGGCCTTCAACGGATCGGATGGCCGGGGTATCGCCACCATCCTGAAAGCTCTTGTCCAGAAAGGCAACTACGACCTGGTCTTGACCGGAGTGCAGGCCGAGGATGGCGGGGCGCAGGTCGGCGGGATGCTGGCGGCGATGCTCGACTACCCTTTTGCTTCGCTGGTCAATTCGATCGAAGTCCTGGAAGGACGAAAGCTGAAAATCGGGCGGGAGATCGCAGGCGGCAATAAAGAGATCAGTGAAATCGATCTGCCGTGCGTGCTCTCGATTCAGACCGGCATTAACGAGCCGCGTTATGTCGGTATGCGAGGCATCCGTGCGGTGGCCTCGGTGCCCATTCCAACTTACGGCGTGTCTGAGCTGGGTATTGACACTGGCGACGTTGGCAACGCCGCGGCAAGAGTGAAGCGGGTGGATTACTTCCTGCCCGAGCTGGGCAAGGGAGCCGAGATGCTAGAAGGCAGCCGGGAAGAAATTATCCACAAATTGGTTGGGTTGGTTGCAGCCAAAGGAGGGCTGAAGTAATGGCTCGAATTTTTTCTTACATCTTGCACAAAGGTGGTGTGGCCGATGACTCCGCCGCCGAACTGGCGGCTGCGGCCAGAAAGATTGATGCTGCCGGGTCGCCGACCGCCGTGGTGACAGGTTGGGGCACGGAGCTCGATTCCGTCTGCAACGCTCTTCGCGGTTCCTACGCTGAGGTATGGAAGGTAGCGAATGAGTCCCTGGCATATCCCAATGCGGAACTGGTGCGGAAATCGCTGGTCAAGGTCCTGCCCCAGGGGAGTGTTGTGCTCGTTTCCCACGAGCATTTCGGAATCGATCTGGCGCCCGGCCTGTCCGTCAAGATGAATGCAGCTTTTGTTTCTGACGTGTTGGGGATCGACGGAGTGGATGCTGCCCAACTCAAGGTAGTCCGCCAGGAATTTGGTGGACAGGTGAGCGCTCATGTCGGTTGCGATATTTCATCGGGCGCAGTGGTGACCATACGTCCAGGCGCCTTCAAGCCGCTGGAGAGTTGTGCCATGGGTGGATCCGTGATCGACAAATCCGCCGATGTCGGTGCATTGACAGCAGGGCGCCGCTATTTGCAGACAGTGGTCGCAGAATCCGGGGATGTCGATATCACCCAACACAGCGTTTTAGTTTCCATCGGACGTGGCATCCAGGAAAAAGATAACGTCGCAATGGCTCAGGAACTCGCCGACGCAATGGGCGCGGCACTGAGCTGCTCGCGACCCGTGGTCGACGCCAAGTGGCTGGATAAATCCCGCCAGGTAGGCTCGTCGGGAAAGACGGTCAAGCCCAAGGTTTATCTGGCGTGCGGCATCAGCGGGGCCTTCCAGCACCTGGTTGGCATTAAAGGCAATCCTTTCATCGTCGCGATTAACAAGAACCCCAAAGCCCCAATTTTTCAGGTAGCAGATGTCGGCATTGTGGACGACCTTCTGGAGTTTTTGCCCGAGCTGACGGATAAGATCCGCGAAATGCATAGCGTTTCAGCAAAGAGGACGGCATGATTACCAACAAGACACTCAAACTAAGTTTGAAATCGCTCCGGGAGTTCGCCAAGAAACGTCTTCCCGATGAAACCCTGATTGAGCTGGACGCACGTGACGAATGTCCGGTGGAGATCGTGCGCCACATGTGCAGTCCGGACAAACTGGGCATTCAACTTCTGTTCATTCCCGAAGAGTTTGGCGGCATGGGCGGCGGCGCATTCGATGTGTACTGCGTTTGTGAAGAGATGGCACGCATCGATCTGGGCATCGCGACGGCGGTGTTGGCCACCTTTCTGGGCAGCGACCCAATCACGGTGGGAGCCACTTCGGAGCAAAAGAAGCTCTGGCTGGGGCGCATCGCGGAAGAAGGTCTGTTATTTGCTTACGGCGCTACCGAGCCAGAAGCGGGCAGCGATCTGGGGGCGCTTCGCACCATCGCGGACCGCGTGAACGAGAACGGCCGCGTCATCGGCTACAAGATCACGGGCAACAAACAATGGATCAGCAACGGCGGAATCGCCGATGCTTGCACGATTCTGGCCAATACCCCCGCGGGACCGAGCTGGTTTATCGTGGAAAAAGGTGCGAAGGGCTTTAGCCACGACAAGCCTGAGGACAAGCACGGCATTCGGCTCAGCAACACTGCGGCCCTCGCACTCGACAACGTCTATGTTGATGCCGACCGGCTGGTCGGGGGTGTGGAAGGCCAGGGGCTGAATCAGGCGCAGGCTGTATTCGGTTACACCCGCCTGATGGTCGCGGCATTTGGCCTTGGAGCAGGATGGGCTGCACTCGACCGGGCAATTCCTTATTCCACCAAGCGCATTCAGGCTGGGGCGCCGCTCTCAGAAAAGCAGGGATACACGCACAAACTCATCGTGCCGCACGTAGCCCGGCTGGAAGCGGCTCGCTCCTACATCGAAGAGACCGCGGAGCGCATCGACGCCGGTGTGGAAGGAAGCCTGAACACCGAAGGCGCCATCGCCAAGTACATGGCGACCGAAGCCGGGAATGCAGCCGCCGAGGCCAGCATCCAGGCGCTGGGTGGCTACGGCTACACCCACGAATACATGGTGGAGAAAATCAAGCGCGACGTTCGCATCACCACGATCTACGAAGGCACTTCCGAAATCATGGAGATGACCATCAGCCGCGACCGTTGGCAGCTTCATTTAAAGACTCGAGGGCAGCATTATCACGAGCAAGCGAAAAAGTTCGAAGCACTGCACGCCAGCCAGCCGAACCTGGGAGCTTCCAGCGCGGCTTTGGCTTTCCACGCCTTGGCCGAAGTGATGGAGCGATCTCGAGTGGCGCGTCTGACTCGCTACCAGCACATTCTCCTCCGCCTGGGCGAGTTGATTGCCTATGCGGAGTGCGCCGGCAGCCTAGCTCGCCGCGCTTCTTTGCTGGCAGACAACAAGCTGAACGAAAAGGCCAACCGGCGCTTCGACGCAACGGCGCTGGCGGCGGTGAGCCGGATCTTTGCGCGCGAGGCGGCGCTCAAGGTAGCCGAAGATGGTTTGCGCTGGGTCATCGGAGCGGGTGGTGTAAGCGACGCCGACCTGGCCACTTTTGCAACAACGTTGGGCATGCCCGCTATTCATCGCGCCCAGGCGGGACTGATTTCGGACATGGATTACGTAGCAGACGTGCTGTACAGCCGCGCAGCAAAACCCAAGGACCTGGCTGCGTAGCGTTGGAAGAAGGATGGACCGCATACGGACTGAGTTTTCGCAGTCCACCGTTCTCTCCTTATTAAGGGAGCGCAGTCATGGAAAACACTTCATACCGAGCCATAGCAATCGTAGGGGCGGGAGCCATTCTGCCCGATGCACCGAACGTCCCGGCTTTCTGGGAAAACGTGAAGAACGGCCGTTACAGCATCACCGAGGTGAAGCCCGACCGTTGGGATCCGGCGCTGTATTACGACGCCGACCACAGCGCGCCAGACAAGACTTATTCCAAGATCGGCGGCTGGGTGCGCGACTATCCCTGGGACCCGATGAAATGGCACCTGCCCATCCCTCCGCGGGTCGCCGATGCCATGGATGGGTCGCAAAAATGGGCGATCGCCTGCACCCGCGAAGCCTTGGAAGACTACGGTTACCCCAAGCGTCCGCTGGACCTGGATCGTACTGCCGTGATCCTGGGCAACGCCCTGGGCGGGGAAAAGCACTATCTCACCGCGTTGCGCGTGTTTTTTCCTGAATATGCGCACGAGTTGGCCGAAAGTGCGAGCTTCGCCACATTGCCGGAAGCGCTGCGCCGCGACATCACCCGCGAATTGCGCGAGGGGATCGGCAAACATCTGCCCCCGATTACCGAAGACAGCATGCCTGGCGAACTGGCCAATTGCATTGCCGGTCGGGTTGCGAATATCTACAACTTTCACGGCCCCAACTACGTTTGCGATGCTGCGTGCGCCTCGGCGATGGCGGCGATTAGCGCCGCAGCCGAGGGATTGATTCACAACGACTATGACCTGGCGGTCAGCGGCGGCATCGATCGCAACATGGGCGTCACAAGTTTCGTGAAGTTCTGCAAGATTGGTGCGCTCTCCGCGACCGGAACTCGTCCCTATGCCGAGGGAGCAGATGGGTTTGTGATGGGCGAAGGCGCAGCCATCTTCTTGCTGAAACGCCTGGCCGATGCCGAGCACGACGGCGACAAGATTTACGCCGTGCTGCGTGGCATGGGCGGATCCAGCGATGGAAAAGGAAAGGGCATCACCGCCCCCAACCCGATTGGTCAGAAATTCGCCATCGAGCGTGCCTGGACGAATGCTGGATTGCCGCTCGCTACGGCCACTTATATTGAAGGTCACGGTACTTCCACACGAGTTGGTGACATAGTCGAAGTCCAGAGTATGGGTGAGGCGCTCGGCGGTTTTAACCTGCCCTCGCACTCCGTGGCCCTGGGCTCCGTCAAGTCGAACTTCGGCCATCTCAAAGGAGCGGCTGGAGCTGCCGGATTTTTGAAAACCACACTGGCGCTTCGGGACAAGGTGCTGCCACCTAGCCTGCATTGCGGACATCCCAGTCCGGATATCGATTTCGCCCACTCTCCGCTCTACGTCAATACCGAATTGAAGCCGTGGACGGTTCCGCCGGACGGCGTACGGCGCGCCGGGTTGAGCGCTTTTGGTTTTGGCGGCACTAATTTCCACGCCGTCCTCGAAGAATATATCCCTCACCGGTTGAACGGAAACGGCAAGCGCTCGGTGGCCGTAAACGAGATGCCGCTGGCTGCGAAAGAGCCCACTATGAATGTTCACGACGTTTCCCGTACTTCAAGTTCCGCTTATAAGGCTCCGTTGCGCGGCGCGTTGCTCATCGGCACAGCTTCAGAAGCCGCGCTGGTTGAGCGTCTGCGCGCGGTAGAGAAAGACGCCAGGTCGGGCAGCGCACCAGCACCCGCTGTTCCCGCGGAATCAGACCTGCGCGCGCCCGAACGGCTGGCCATCGACTATGGCAACGCCACCGAACTGGCGGAGAAAGCCGGCAGCGCGCTTAAAGCGATGAAGGCCAATCAGCCGGCGATGTGGAGGGCCCTGCGCGCGCAAGGCATCTTCCGCGGCCATGGTTCGGCTCCCAAGGTTGCGTTCCTTTACCCGGGCCAAGGTTCTCAGTATGTGAACATGCTCAAGCCGCTGCGTGCCGCCGAGCCCATTGTGGCCGAGACTTTTGCCGAGGCGGATCGCGTGATGACGCCTCTCCTGGGCAAGCCACTTAGTGAGTACATCTTCGTGGACAAGACTGATGCGGACGCGGTGACCCGGGCGGAAGACGATCTACGCCAGACTGCGATCACGCAGCCTGCCGTGCTGGCCACGGATCTCGCCCTGACCCGGCTTCTCTCCGCTTATGGCATCAAGCCCGACTTCACCATGGGACACAGCCTGGGCGAATATGGAGCCTTGCTTGCCGCCGACGCGCTGCCCTTTGCGGACGCGCTCGAAGCGGTCAGCGCCCGTGGCCGCGAGATGACCCGCTTTGCGCCGGAAGACAAGGGCCGCATGGCAGCCGTGTTCGCTCCACTGGAGGAAATGGAGCGAATCCTGAAGACCGTGAGCGGGAATGTAGTCATCGCCAACGTCAACAGCAATCATCAGGCGGTCATCGGCGGCGCCAGCAAACCCGTCGAGCAGGCCATGGAAGCGTTTCAGAAAGCTGGCTACGACGTGACTCCGTTATCGGTCAGCCACGCCTTCCACACCTCAATTGTGGCCTCGGCCAGCGAGCCGCTGCGGCGGGTACTGGCGCGCCTGCATCTGGCATCGCCGCGCCTGCCCATCGTTGCCAACACCAGCGGCGAGTTCTATCCCATGGGGCCGGACGTTGTGCCGCAGATGTTGGACATTCTGGCGCAGCAGGTTGCTGCTCCGGTGCAGTTCGTGAAGGGGCTGCGCACGCTCTACCAGGCGGGGGCGCGGGTCTTTGTTGAAGTTGGACCGAAGAAGGCTCTGCAAGGGTTTGCCGAAGATGTGCTGGGCGAGCGCGGCGACGTGGTAGCGCTCTTCAGCAATCATCCGAAAACTGGCGATGTCCCTGCTTTCAACCAGGCGTTATGCGGTCTCTATGCAGCGGGACTGGGCCGCGGGACGGCGGACGCAGCGCGTGAGCCAGCGACCGTGTCGGCGATTTCTGCACCTCCGGAAAGCGCTAAACCAATCGCGGCAATGGCACCGGCTGCAGGTGCTACTCTGCCAGCGGCGCCGGCCAACGGCGATCACTACGTCGAGCTCGGCCACTTGTTTGCCGATGTTCTCGAGCGAGGCTGGCAGATTACTCACGGCGGAAAACCTGCGCCTACCGCACTCCCAGTGACGATTACCGGCGCGGCGTTGGGCCTGCCCGGGACCGATCACGTCTTCGATGATGCCAACATTGGCCGCATCCTGGGAGGAGATCAGTTCATCAATTCCATTCCCGCTCGCTTGCGCCGCGACATGCTGGACAAACACATCACACGGCTGGTGAAAAGCGAGAACGGCGGAAGGTTTGAAACCATCACCAACGTGGCGGACGTTATCAAGCTGGCGGGCCGCAGTGGCGCGTTCGATCTGGAAAACGAATTCGGTGTCTCCGCGGATCGCAACGCCGCCCTCGATCGGGTCACTCAGCTGGCCATCGCCGTGGGGCTCGACGCATTGCGCGACGCCGGCATTCCGCTGGTTCTACGCTATAAAACGACCACCAAGAATACTCAGCTGCCGGACCGCTGGGCCCTGCCAGACACGCTGCGCGACGATACGGGTGTGATTTTTGCCTCGGCCTTTCCCGGCCTGGATTCCTTCGCCGACGAGATGTCGCGCTATCACGCGGACCACGCCCGCCGCGAACAATTGGCGACGCTGGAGAGCCTGCAGGCTCGGGCGGCAGAAACGAATGGTCATTCCATTCTGGGGCAGGAGATTGACCGGCACGCTGCAGAGCTACGCGCCGCCATCGAGAAAGAGCCCTATGTGTTCGACCGGCGTTACCTGTTCAGGGTGTTGCCGATGGGGCATTCCCAATTTGCCGAATTCATTGGCGCACGTGGACCTAACACGGCGGTTAACGCAGCTTGCGCCAGTACCACCCAGGCGGTGGCCCTGGCCGAGGATTGGATCCGCGCCGGACGGTGCCGCCGCGTGATCGTGGTCTCGGCCGACGATATTACTACGGACAATCTGATTGGCTGGATGGGTGCCGGATTTCTGGCCACCGGAGCCGCGGCCACGGACGAATTGGTCGCAGAAGCCGCTACTCCTTTTGACCGCCGCCGGCACGGCATGATCATCGGCATGGGCGCCGCCGGGCTTGTGGTGGAGAGCGCGGAGGCTGCCCGCGAGCGGGGAATCCAGCCCATCTGCGAAGTATTGAGCACGGTAACGGCCAACAGCGCTTTTCACGGCACTCGCCTCGACGTGCAGCACATCAGCCGGATGATGGAAGACCTGGTGGCCAAGGCGGAAGCCCGCAGCGGCATTCAACGTCATCAGATCGCGCCGCGGACAGTTTTTGTCTCCCACGAAACTTACACCCCTGCACGCGGCGGCAGCGCGGCGGCGGAGATCCACGCACTGCGCCATGTCTTCGGCGACACTGCAGATCAAATTGTGATCGCGAACACCAAAGGTTTCACCGGTCATGCCATGGGCGCGGGCGTCGAAGATGTCGTGGCAGTGAAGACACTGGAAACGGGAGTGGTACCGCCTGTGGCCAATTTCAAGGAGGTTGACCCTGACCTGGGCGCGTTGAACTTGTCGAAAGGCGGGGCTTATCCCGTCGAGTACGCACTCCGCCTGGGAGCCGGGTTCGGTTCGCAGATTGCCATGACCCTGCTGCACTGGGTGACGACAAAAGACGGGGTTCATCAAAGCCCTGATGCTCTGGGTTATGCCTACCGGATTGCGGACACACACGCGTGGAAGGCGTGGCTCAGCCGGATCGCGGGCCATTCGTCTGCAGATCTGGAAGTGGTTCAGCGCACCCTGCGGGTACGCGATCAAGCGTCAGCCGCGCGAGTTGCGGCGCAGGAACCTCGGACCTTGGCCGTGCCGGCGCCGAAATCAGTGCCAGCGCCCTCACTTCAGCCACCGCCGCCTCCAGTCATGAAAAAAGCGCCGGCGACGGTCACCACTGTTCCCGAGCCGAGCGTCAAACCAAAAGTCGCCGCGCCCGTGCCTGTAGCAGTACCTGCGCCTCCCGCCCCGTCAACATCCAGGGTCGAAGGCGATCCTGTGAAAGAGCGCATTTTGGCTCTGGCGGTAGAGAAGACTGGCTATCCGCGAGACATGCTGGACCTGGATCTCGACCTCGAAGCCGACCTCGGGGTGGATACAGTTAAACAGGCTGAGATGTTTGCGGCCATCCGCGAGATCTACAACATCCCACGCGACGAGAACCGGAAGCTGCGCGATTACCCCACCCTGGCGCATGTCATCCGCTTCGTGTATGAGAAGCGTCCCGATTTGGCCAGTGCGGCCCCGCCCTCAGCACTCAAGGAAAAGGAAGAAGTCAAAGTCTCTACCCCAGCAGGAGCTGCAGTTCCTGCAAGTGGCACCGACGATTCTGTGAAGGATCGCATCCTGACTCTGGCCGTAGAGAAGACTGGCTATCCGCGAGACATGCTGGACCTGGATCTCGATCTCGAAGCCGACCTTGGGGTTGATACCGTGAAACAGGCGGAAATGTTCGCAGCCATCCGCGAAATCTACAGCATCCCGCGCGACGAGAACCGCAAGCTGCGCGACTACCCCACCTTGGCGCATGTCATCCGGTTTGTGTATGAGAAGCGCCCCGATTTAGCCGGTACAGCCCCGCCCGTTGCGGCACCCAAGGCCAAGGAAGAAGTCAAAGTCGCTACATCAGTTCCTGGTGCAATTCCTGCTGGCAGGGTCGGCGGCGATGATGTGAAAGAGCGCATTCTGGCTCTGGCCGTAGAGAAGACTGGCTATCCGCGAGACATGCTGGACCTGGATCTCGACCTCGAAGCCGACCTCGGGGTGGATACAGTTAAACAGGCTGAGATGTTTGCGGCCATCCGCGAGATCTACAACATCCCACGCGACGAGAACCGGAAGCTGCGCGATTACCCCACCCTGGCGCATGTCATCCGCTTCGTGTATGAGAAGCGTCCCGATTTGGCCAGTGCGGCCCCGCCCTCAGCACTCAAGGAAAAGGAAGAAGTCAAAGTCTCTACCCCAGCAGGAGCTGCAGTTCCTGCAAGTGGCACCGACGATTCTGTGAAGGATCGCATCCTGACTCTGGCCGTAGAGAAGACTGGCTATCCGCGAGACATGCTGGACCTGGATCTCGATCTCGAAGCCGACCTTGGGGTTGATACCGTGAAACAGGCGGAAATGTTCGCAGCCATCCGCGAAATCTACAGCATCCCGCGCGACGAGAACCGCAAGCTGCGCGACTACCCCACCTTGGCGCATGTCATCCGGTTTGTGTATGAGAAGCGTTCGGACCTGGCGGCACCTGCTGCACCATCGGTGGCAACCGGCGAGCCATCCGCGCCTGCGCCAACTCCGGTGGCCACCCAAGCACCCACGGACGACGCTATTAAAGACCAAGTGCTGGAGATTGTGGCCGAGAAAACTGGCTATCCAAAAGACATGCTGGACCTGGATCTCGATCTCGAAGCCGACCTCGGCGTCGATACCGTCAAGCAGGCGGAGATGTTCGCTGCCATTCGAGCGGCATATAACATACCACGCGATCCGAATCTCAAGCTGCGCGATTTCCCTACCCTAACCCACGTGATCAAGTTCGCGCGCGACCGAGCGGGTTTAGCAGCAGCCATTGCGGCGGCAAAACAGGAGCCAACCGGCCAGGCAGCGAAGCCCTCAGCTTCACCTGTCGCCGCGACGGTGCTTGGTATTCCTCGCCCAGCGCTCGCGAGTCTGGACGCCGCGAATCGCATTCCACGCCGGGTTCCGCTGCCGGTCCTGCGCCCGCCCCTTGCCATCTGCAAGCCCACGGGGGTCGCACTCGCCCGCGGTGGCCGCGTGATCATCATGCCCGACCAGGGTGGGGTGGCAGACGCGCTGGCGCAAGCGCTGCAAGCGCAAGGCCTCGAAGTCCTGCGCATAGAAGGAGCGTTAGATGCCGAGGCGCTTACCAGCCGCCTCAAGAACTGGATGACTACTGGTCCAGTGCAGGGAATTTACTGGCTGCCGGCGTTAGACAACGAAGGACAGCTCAGCCAATTGGATCTTGCCGCGTGGCACGAAGCGGTACACGTACGGCTGAAATCGCTTTACACAACCATGCGCACTTTGTTCGAACAGGTCGCGAAGCCGGGCACGTTCCTCGTCTCGGCGACGCGACTGGGTGGACAGCACGGCTACGACGAAGGTGGAGCAGTCGCTCCGCTGGGCGGAGCTGTGACAGGTTTCACCAAGACCTACAAGCGGGAGCGCATCGACGCTCTCGTCAAAGCGGTCGATTTCGAAACCGAGCGCAAGCCATCGGAGGTCGCCGAACTGCTCATCGAGGAAACCCTGCGCGATCCCGGCGCAATCGAGATCGGCTACAAAGGGGGACTGCGCTGGACCGTTGGGCTGCAAGAACAGCCCGCAGCCGACGGCCAAACCGGTCTCACGCTGGATCAGAACACGGTTTTCCTGATCACGGGCGCTGCTGGCAGTATCGTCTCGGCCATTACCGCGGACTTGGCAGCCGCTTCCGGCGGTATCTTCTACCTGCTCGATTTGGTGCCGGAGCCTGACTCCGAGAACCCCGATCTTAAACGCTTCGTGAGCGACAAAGAAGGCCTCAAGCGCGATTTGTTTGGCCGCATTCAGGCACGCGGCGAGCGAGCGACGCCGGCCCTGGTGGAAAGAGAACTCGCAGCTCTCGAGCGGGCACAGGCTGCGCGTGCGGCCATCGACGCTGTGCGCGCGGCGGGCGGCACACCGCATTATTCCAGCGTAAACCTCACCGATGCAGACGCCGTGGCTAAAGTCATTCGTCTGGTGCGCGAACGCAGCGGACGCATTGACGTGCTCTTGCACGCTGCCGGCATCGAACGCAGCCATTCTTTGGCCGACAAAGACCCGCGTGAGTTCGACCTGGTCTTTGACGTCAAGAGCGACGGCTTCTTCCATCTCCTGCATGCGATCGGCGATATGCCACTCAGAGCGACAGTGGCGTTCAGCTCGATTGCGGGCAGGTTCGGCAATCCCGGACAAACCGACTACAGCTCCGCCAACGATCTGCTGTGCAAGATCACATCCAGCTTCCGCACGACTCGTCCGGCTACCCGCGGAATTGCCATCGATTGGACGGCTTGGGGCGGAATCGGAATGGCCACGCGCGGATCCATCCCCAAGGTGATGGAAATGGCGGGGATCGACATGCTGTCGCCGGAAGCGGGCATTCCGTTGATCCGCCGCGAACTGACGGCGGGAGGAACGCGTGGCGAAATCGTTATCGGCCAGCGTCTCGGTGCGCTACTCACGGAATGGGATGCCAGCGGCGGGCTCGATACCAGCGCTCCAGAAGTTTCTGGAGAAAAGCAGCTCCTTCCGCAAGGACCGATGATCAGCAAGGTCGCCGGCACTGGACTTTACAACCCCATCACGGTTGAGGTTACGCTGGATCCGAGGATTCAACCGTTCCTGCACGACCACCAAATTGACGGTACGCCCGTGCTGCCGGGCGTCATGGGCATCGAGGCGTTTGCCGAAACTGCTCTGCGCATGCTTCCGGGTTGGCATGTAGCAGAGATTGAAAACGTCAATTTCCTCGCGCCGTTCAAGTTTTATAGAAACGAGCCGCGCACGTTGACGGTCGAAGCGCTGATTCATCCGCATAGGGACGGCGTTGTGGCGGATTGCCGATTGATTGGGCTCCGGCCGCTGCCGAATCAAAAGGAGCTACAAAGAACTACGCACTTCACCGCCCGCGTGTGGCTGACGAAGCAGCCGCCCGAAGTCGTGACCACGTCGGCACTGACCTCACCGGCCGGTCACAGCATCGAAGCCGCCGATATTTATCGCCTCTACTTCCACGGGCCCGCGTACCAAGTCTTGGAGCGGGCGTGGTGGGACGGGAGCCGGATCGTCGGGTTGATGGCGAAGAACCTTCCGAACAATCACCAGCCTTCGGAACTGCCGATGCTGATGGCGCCGCGGCTGATCGAGCTTTGCTTCCAAACCGCCGGCGTCTGGGAGATGGGCGTGGAGAGCCGTATGGGCCTGCCGCAGCACATTGATCGTGTCTCTTTATTGCGATCCCCGGATCTGGCGGAAGGTCGGCTGTACGCTGTGGTCACTCCCAATCAGGCTCAAAGAAGTTTCGACGTTGAGGTTATGGATCTGGCAGGAAACCGTTACGTGCAACTCAGGGGGTACCGCACCGTGGCGGTTCCAAACAATATTGCCGGTGAGTCTTTGAAGGCACTACAGCTGGCCATGTCGCTGGAAGGGGTGGCAGCATGATCGACCGTCTGGAGCTGGCCATGTTGCTATGGGAATCGAGCACATTATGAAACACGATTTCCAACGCGTAGCGATCGTCAACCGGGGTGAGGCGGCGATGCGCTTCATCCATGCGGTCCGCGAGTTCAATCAGGAACACGGCACTGCTCTGCGCACCATCGCGCTTTTCACTGAACCTGACCGGCGTGCCATGTTTGTGCGCGAAGCGGACGAAGCGGTGTGCCTCGGTCCTGCTCAGGTCCTCGACCCAAAGACTCTGCAGCCCAAGAGCAGTTACGTCGATTACGAGCGGCTTGGACGGGCATTGGCAGCGGCGCGGGCTGAGGCGGTCTGGGTGGGATGGGGTTTCGTGGCTGAGCATGCCGCGTTCGCTGACCTCTGCCGTGAAATGGACATTGTATTCATCGGGCCCGACGGCGACGTGATGCGACAACTGGGCGACAAGATTTCCTCGAAGCGCTTAGCGGAAAGAGCACAGATCGAGGTGGCCCCCTGGAGCGGCGGCCCGGTAGAGACCCTCAATGACGCAAGGCAGCATGCCAAGCGTCTGGGGTACCCACTCCTTATTAAGGGGACGGCAGGAGGCGGCGGTCACGGGATTCGGAAGGTGCGCTCCGCCGACGAGCTTCCGCAAGCCTTCGAGAGCGCCCGCGCTGATGCGTTCAAAGCCTTTGGCGATCCAACCGTTTTCATGGAGCGATTGGTTGAGCGGGCGCGCCACATTGAAGTGCAAGTGATTGCCGACCACTATGGAACCACATGGGCCGTCGGCGTCCGCGACTGCACGATTCAGCGCCGCCACCAGAAGATTCTGGAAGAAGCGCCATCCCCCGCACTCTCTCCTGCACAGGATCAGGCGTTGCGTGAGGCGGCCGTGCGCCTGAGCCAAGTGGCTGGATATCACAACGCCGGCACGGTGGAATTTCTCTATGAACCGGAGGCGCGCCGGTTCCTGTTCATGGAAATGAACACGCGATTGCAGGTGGAACATCCGGTGACGGAATGCACCACCGGGCTTGATCTGGTCAAACTTCAGATTCAGATTGCACGAGGCGAACGTCTGAAAGGGGGGCCTCCACCCACCCGCGGTCACGCCATCGAGGTGCGGCTCAATGCAGAAGATCCGGATAACGGTTTTGCTCCGGCCCCGGGCGTCGTCGAGCGGTTCAGGATTCTGACTGGGCCCGGAGTCCGGGTTGACACGGGCGTGGCGGAGGGGGACGCCGTTCCTGCGGAGTTCGACTCCATGGTCGCCAAGATCATCGGCTACGGTCAAAACCGCAAAGAAGCGCTCTCCAGGCTTCAAGGAGCGTTGCGCGAGAGTATTGTCGTAATCAAGGGCGGAGCCAGTAACAAAACATTTCTGCTTGAGCTGTTGAGCCGCCCCGAAGTGCAGGGTGGAGATGTACATAATTCGTGGCTGGACGTCCTGGCCGCGAGCGGCGAGCATCTCTCTCGTCTTTACGCCGATGTGGCTGTGGTACAGGCTGCGATCGAGGCCTACGACGAGCAATTGGCGGTGGAGCAGACGCAGTTCTACGCGTCGGCGGTGCGGGGACGGCCACAGGTCCGGACTGAGGTAGGCCGGACCACCGAACTACGTTATCGGGGGCATTGCTACTCGCCTAAGACGTACCGCCTGGGTCCGCAACGGTACCGCGTCGAAGTGAATGGATCGCGCATTGATGCTCGAATCGAGCGCCGGGACCAGTTTGAGTATTGGCTTACCGCCTTCGGGCGCCGCTTTCATGTCATATCCGTGCGGCAGGGCGTGAGTTACAGAATTGAGGTGGACGGTGTCTCGCACCAGATCGATCGTGATGATGGCGGTATTGTGCATGCGTCGGGCCCGGCAGTGGTGGTTTCCATTGCGGTGAAAGCGGGTGACACGGTGTCGGCGGGCGATCGCTTGGTTGTGTTGGAAGCCATGAAAATGGAAATGCAGGTCGTGGCTCCATTTTCCGGAAAAATCCGGCAAGTGATGACCATACCAAACGTACAGGTGGACACGGGAGCGCCTCTCCTGCAGATCGATCCCGACGCCAGCGGCGAGACGTTGAGCGCAGCGCAGAGGGTGGTATTTGGAGCGTCGCGCAGCCCCAGCGAAGATGCGGATGCTGACGATTCCAGGTACGGTCAGAGCCTGGAAGAGCTCCGCCAGCTCATGCTCGGCTTTGATGTAGACCCGAAGCAGAGCGCGCGACTGCTCGCCGAATGGAGCAAGGATGGCCAGGTCGAGGGCGATGAAATAAGAGAATGCGAAGCTTTGGCCCTGAATATCTTTGTCGATATCCGCTCTCTGTTCCAGCGCGAACCGATGGTAAACCATCGAGCCAGCGGCGAAGAGCCTAGTGCCGAGGTTTACCTGTTTTCCTATTTGCGCATGCTGGATACACGGGGAGAAGGACTTCCACCGGCCTTTGTCAGTGCGTTGCAGCGTGCGCTGGCTCATTACGGCGTCCGCACTCTGGATCGATCGCCTGAACTGGAAGAGAGTCTGCTGTGGATCTACAAGTCACACCAGCGGGTGGAGCAGCAGATTGCCCTTGTCCGTGGCGTGCTCGAACGGCGCCTGCGGCGCGCCGACGCCCCGGAACCGCAAGCCGAGGAATCATTTCGCACACTTCTTGACCGGATCATCTCGGTGACGAACGGACTCTTTCCGGCGGTGAGTGATCTGGCGCGGGAAGTGCGTTATCGATATTTCGATCAGCCACTCTTTGAGCGGGCGCGGAAACAAGTCTACGACGAGGTGGAAGATCATCTCGCCTATTTGGCCGCAAATCCCGATGCCGCGGATCGTCACGAAAGACTGCGAGCGCTGGTGGAATGTCCACAACCGCTGGTCAGCTTGTTCTCCGGGCGCTTCGCCACCGCGGATCCCGCGACGCGCAAGTTGATGCTGGAAGCGATCACCTGGCGATATTACCGGATTCGGACACTCACAGACCTGCGCTCTCTGATGGTAGACGGCCGCTGCTATGCCTCGGCTGAATACGATCATGAAGGAAAGTCCATCCGTGCCTTTACCACTCACGCTGGGTATTCCCGCCTGTCCGAGGCGGTGCACGCCATGTTTCCCTTGATCGCAGAAGTCCCGGCAGACCGTGACATCGTTATTGATTTTTGTGTTTGGCATTCCGGCGGGCTGGGAGATGTGGAGGCTACGCAGCAGGAAGTCCGCTCGCTGCTCAACCAGGCGGGTTTTTCTCGTCCGATCCGGCGCATCGTCGTGGCCGTGGCCGGTCCCGGCCGGGGCGAAGGCATGGGTGCCATGCAGCATTTCACCTATCGCTACAACGGAAATGCGTATGAGGAGGAGAAACTCTACCGCGGGCTCCATCCCATGATGGGCAAACGGCTTCATCTGTGGCGCCTCAGCAATTTCAACATTGAGCGGCTGCCGTCGGTTGAAGATGTTTACCTCCTGCACGCCGTCGCTCGCGATAATCCCAAGGATGAGCGGCTGTTTGCGTGTGCGGAAGTGCGTGACGTAACGCCGGTGCGTGATGAGACGGGCCGCGTTGTGCAACTGCCGCACCTGGAGCGCATGTTGACGGAAGCTCTCGCGGGTATCCGGTTATTTCAATCGCGTCGTCGTCCTCAGGATCGTCTCTATTGGAACCGGGTATTCCTGTACGTGTGGCCGCCGCTCACTCTTGAGCGAGATGAATTGCGTGACATCGTGCGCAAACTCTCCCCCGCGACCGAAGGCCTAGGACTGGACCAGGTAGTGGTACGCGCCCGCGTCCCGAATCCCGCGACCGGCGAGTTGCGCGATATGGTGGTACGCATTTCGAGCCCGGGCGGCACTGAGGCGCTCATAACCTTCCGGCCCGCGGACAAACTGCAGGTGATCAAACCGCTAAGCGAATATGAGCGGAAAGTCGTCCGTATGCGGCAGCGCGGACTCATCTACCCTTATGAAATCATAAGAATGCTCACGCCTGCCCTGGAAGACACGCGAGCCGAATTCCCGGCGGGCGATTTTGCCGAGTACGATCTTGATGCCAAGGGCCATCTGCTGCCCGTGGACCGGCCCCCTGGTCAGAACAAGGCCAACATCGTTGTTGGCGTCATCAACAATTTCACCAACAAGTATCCCGAGGGTATGACCAGGGTCGTGCTGCTGGGAGATCCGAGCAAGGATCTGGGAGCCATCGCTGAGCCGGAATGCCGGCGCATTCTGGCCGCGCTGGATTTGGCTAAGAACAAAGGCGTCCCTCTGGAGTGGTTCTCCCTCTCGGCCGGGGCAAAGATCTCGATGGAATGCGGGGTCGAAGGCATGGATTGGATTGCCCGTGTTCTGCGGCGCCTAGTGGAGTTCACGCAAGCGGGCGGCGAAGTGAACCTTGTGGTTAACGGAATCAATGTCGGTGCACAACCCTACTGGAACGCCGAGGCCACGATGCTCATGCACACCCGCGGCATTCTGGTCATGACACCGAAAGCAGCCATGGTGCTTACGGGCAAGCGCGCGCTCGATTACTCCGGCAGCGTCTCCGCCGAGGACAATCAAGGCATCGGCGGCTACGATCGTATTATGGGACCGAACGGTCAGGCCCAATACTGGGCGCGAGATATTGATGAAGCCTGCCACATTCTGTTCCGTCACTATGACCACACCTACATCGCGCCCGGCGAGCGCTTCCCTCGGCGCGCCCTGACGAATGATCCCATCGATCGGGATGTGCGAGTCCACGCCCACAGTCAAAATGGGGAGGAGGGCTTCGCACTAATCGGCGAGATTCTGTCGGACGAAACCAACCCAGGGCGGAAGAAGTCCTTCGACATCCGGAAAGTAATGATGGCGGTCACCGACCAGGACCACGCGCCACTGGAGCGCTGGGCGGGTATGCGCGCAGCGGAAACAGCCGTGGTCTGGGACGCTCATCTTGGCGGTTATCCCGTTTGCCTTATCGGAATCGAGTCCCAGCCGATACCGCGCTTAGGATTTGTCCCCGCCGACGGACCAGACCAGTGGAGTGCCGGGACCCTGTTTCCACAATCCTCCAAGAAAGTGGCGCGTGCGATCAATGCGGCAAGTTACAACCGGCCATTGGTGCTCCTAGCCAATCTGTCAGGTTTCGATGGCTCGCCTGAATCGATGCGCAGGCTGCAGCTTGAATACGGCGCTGAGATTGGCAGGGCCGTGGTGAATTTCAAAGGCCCCATCGTATTCTGCGTGATCTCCCGCTATCACGGTGGTGCCTATGTGGTTTTCTCACAAGCTCTGAACGACCAGCTCGAGGTGGCCGCCTTGGAGGGAACGTATGCCTCGGTGATTGGCGGCGCCCCAGCGGCGGCGGTTGTTTTCGCGGGTGAAGTGGAAACCAGGGCCCGCAAAGACCCGCGCCTGCAAGCGCTGAGCCAGGCCATGACGCAGGCCGAGGGTGCGGAGAAGGGCCGCTTGCGCACCCAGTGGGAAGAACTCTTCAAGATAGTGCACTCGGAGAAGTTAGGTGAGATGGCCGCCGAGTTTGACCACGTGCACAGCGTGCAGAGGGCGCTTGAGGTGGGCGCGCTGAATCACATTCTTCCCCCCGCGGACTTGCGACCGTATCTCATCCATGCGGTCGAACGAGGGATGGAAAAAGAGGAACGTTCCGCGAAGTCAGAGGCCATGGTGAGTGACACGGCAGCCTAGAACTGATTCTACATGGCGACGAGGTGTAGGCGTGAAACAGGTGTATTGGCTGGAACAGACCGAAGCTGACGTACCAGCGGAGAATGATTGGCTAAGTGCCAGGGAATCTGTCCGACTGAGCGGCCTGCGCTTTGCCAAGCGGCGCGCCGACTGGCGGCTGGGACGATGGACGGCAAAATGCGCAGTGGCTTCGTTTTTGAATTTGTCCACCGATGCCCAAGGCCTTGCCCAGATCGAAATACGCCCGGCATCGTCTGGCGCACCCGAGGTTTTCGTTGCGAACGAACCAGCCGCCGTTGCGATTTCCATCAGCCACAGTTCCGGAGCCGCCGCCTGTGCTGTCGCTTTGCCAAGAGTGGAATTGGGTTGTGATCAGGAAGTGATCGAGGCGCGAAGCGACGCTTTTGTTGCCGACTATTTTACCGAGAGCGAGCAAGCGCTGGTAGCGCGAGTCCGCGCGCCCGAGCGCTCCCGTCTGGTGACCCTGCTTTGGAGCGCGAAAGAGAGCGCGCTGAAAGCGCTACGCGAAGGGTTGCGGCTCGATACCCGGAGTGTGACCGTGACTCCCATTAACGGTGCGTTCAATGTCAACGGCTGGAGCCCGCTACAGGTTCGCTATGCCGATGGCCGGACCTTCCATGGCTGGTGGCAGCAGGGACATGGCATCGTGCGAACACTGGTCGCAAATCCACCGCCAGACTCGCCGATTCTCCTCCTCGCGCCAACTCGATTGTCCGACTGTGCGTCTCAAAGCGGATAGAGGATTGGTTTATGGTTGCGCGGATACATTTCGCTGGCCCAATTCAGTACCGAGTGCAAAGCGCGGCAGAGATCGGCCGATCAATCCTGAAGGTGTCTGCCCGCCGGATGCTCAAAGGCCCGCGCCAACCCAACTGGAGTTGGCTCATGGAGGTGAACACCGAAGTACTGAAGAAACAGGTGACCACCGCATTCACGATGCGTGATGTAGGAGAAGCTCGCTCCTATTTGGATTCGGTCGTGATCAGTTCGCCCGCGCTAGCAGGAGTAGACATCACACCGATTGTGCAAGGGAAGTTCCGAGGAAGTTGGTTCACGCAAAAGCACGCAGAGGCTGCAGTGACGGTCTTGTATTTTCATGGTGGCGGATATTCTTTTTACCCTCAGGCATACGCCAACTTCATTGCGCTGATTACGCTGGCTGCGAAATCCAGAACGTTCGCTCTCGATTACCGGCTTGCGCCGGAACATCGCTTCCCGGCACAACTTGAAGATGCGCTCAGCGCGTACCGCTGGCTACTGGAAGCTGGCACTGATCCTGACAACCTGATATTTGCCGGTGACTCGGCGGGTGGCAACCTGGCGTTGGCGTTGCTGTTGGCAGCACGAGATTCCAAGCTGCCGCTGCCGGCATTAGTTATCGCTCTTTCTCCGGCAACAGACTCTGAAAGTAAATACGCCAGCATTGTCCGCAATCAAGCGTCCGACTGGATTGAAAAACAGATGCTCGAGAAGTGGACGGATTGGTTCTGTGACCCCACCCAGCGCCATAATCCGCTGGTGTCGCCGCTGTCGGCCGATTTGCGCAGTCTTCCCCCCATTTACATTCAGGCTGGGAGCGCCGAGATTCTCTACGACAGCATTCAAGCCTTCGCCGACCGCGCCCGTAGCCAGGGGGCCGACGTCGTCCTGGACACATGGGAAAACATGAATCATGTCTTCCAGATATTTGGACCCGACGTCCCCCAGAGTGCCGAAGCACTGCGGAGAATAGGCGAAGTTATCGATGCCCGAGTTCGAGGAGAGAAAAAAAAGGAACCTGTTTCGACAGCTGCCTTATAAGGACTCTATGCCGTCCCGCAACCAGCAATTCGATTTCGATTTTATCGTTATCGGCTCGGGCTTTGGCGGCAGCGTTTCGGCCCATCGGTTGGTGGAGAAGGGCTACCGGGTAGCGGTGATGGAAATGGGCCGGCGCTGGACGCCTGACAACTTGCCCCACACCAGCTGGTCCATCCATCGCTGGTTCTGGCGGCCCAAACTTCACCTGCGTGGCTTTTTCAACATGCGGTTCTTCAGGCATGTGACTATTCTCCATGGTTGTGCTGTGGGTGGCGGATCCATTACATACGCCTGTACTCTGCTTTCTTCCCCGGAAAAAGTGTGGGAAAACGGCTCGTGGACGGGATTGGCCAACTGGAAGGCGGAGATGCCCCAGCACTATGAAACTGCCTCGCGGATGCTCGGAGTCACCGAAAACACGATCCTCGGACCCGCCGACCATCTCCTGAAGAACGCTGCTGAGGCCGTGGGATGCGGGCATACTTTCTACCGGACGAAGGTGGGCATCTTTCAGCCCAAGCAGGGAGAACCCGGCAACCAGGCCTTCCCTGATCCATTCTTCGGGGGAGAGGGTCCACAGCGAACCACCTGCATCGCCTGCGGTGGTTGCATGATGGGCTGCCGCTACGGCGCCAAGAACACCCTGGATCTCGGCTATCTGTATCTGGCGGAAAAGCACGGTGCGCGCGTCTTTCCTGAAACTCTGGTCGTGAGTGTTAAACCGCTGGCAGACCAGAGTGATGGCGGCGCCGGATACGAGGTGCACACAGTAAGTTCAACGGCGCGGATTTGGCGGCAGCCGCGGCGCTTCACTTGCCGTGGGGTGGTCTTCTCCGCGTCCTCGCTGGGCACAATGGAACTGCTCTTTCGGCTCAAAGAGAATGGCTCCTTGCCGGCCATCAGCCCGCAGCTGGGCAAACACGTGCGCACCAATTCCGAGTCGCTGATCGGTGTGCGCATGCCTGGCTGCCCTGAAGATTTGTCGCTGGGCATAGCCATCGGTTCCGGCATCTACATTGACGAGCACACCCATATTGAAGCCGTCCGCTATCCGCGTGGCTCCGATGCCATGGGCCTCCTCACCACGATCCTGACCAATGGCCGCCCTGGGCCGCAGCGGATTGCGCTCTGGCTGAAGAATCTCGTCAGCTCTCTGCTACGCCACCCGATCAGGACTGTGCGCGTGCTGCAACCGTTGGGCTGGGCGAAAGAATTTCTGATTCTGCTCTGTATGCAGGCGCTCGATGGCGAAATCGAGATGCGCTGGCAACGCCCCTGGTTCTGGCCGTTCAGGAAGTTTCTTCTCAGCCGGGGAGAGAAGGTGCCAACCTACATCCCGCGGGCAAATGAATTTGCCCAGAAGCTCGCGCACCTGACCGGAGGGGTTCCCATGAGCATGGTTCCGGAGATCCTCTTTAATGTTCCGAGCACGGCTCACTGCATTGGAGGTTGCGTCATTGCTGACTCCAGCACTCACGGCGTGGTTGATTCACGCCATCGTGTTTTCAACTATAAGAATATGTACATCTGCGACGGATCGGTGGTCGCGGCCAACCTCGGCGTCAATCCCAGCCTGACCATCACCGCGCTTGCCGAGCGAGCCATGAGTTTCATCCCACCAGCGGCGGAAACGGCTTGGAACGATGCCAGCCTGGGTTCGTGATCAGGCTGGTACGGGTGATGAGGTCGCCCCCGGCGGGCAGCAAGCGATTCAGTAACGCCTGTTCGCACTTCAGCCATAAGCGGGTTGTGTAGAGCAACACACTACTCTGGAGCCTGATCAAGTCTCTTGACATCAAAGGTGAACGGAACGCATTGCGATGACGGAGCCAATGCTCGGCAACGTGGCGTGAGATGCTGAAGGCCATGCCGGCATCCGAGCCTTCAATATCGGCCAGGACCCCATCCAGCGTGAACATCACCTGGACAACATGATTAGTGGCGCAGGGAACTTCACGCCCTTCATTGCAATGTGTTCCAGGAGCAGCATGGCATCCACGCCGCTGGGTAAAGGCGCGCCAGTCACCCAGCGCACTTCCCGCAAAGGCGTTTTTGCGGGCGGCGACATCGTCACCGGGACTGCCACTGTAATTCTGGCCATGGCCGCTGGAGGTCGCGCGGCGAAGGCCATTCACCAGTACCTCACAACCGGTCAGGGGTAAGAAGCCCGTCTTCTCCAGTGCCTTGTGTGAGCTGGTGCAGGCACTTCCGCTCAGTGCGCGGGAGACCAGGAGTTCCGCGATTCGTTGAAGTGCGAAAACCTCGGCGGCGGGCAGCCCGCCGGCGAAAAAGATCATTTCCGGCTGTTCGCTAATCTTCAGCAGTTCCCGTAACCGGTGTGGAAGCACCACAGTCGATAGATTCCTCCTGTTTGTGGTCGCAAGCTTCACCTTCAGCTGCGACTCCAGTCACACCGCACGTCCTAATTGGCAGCTCGGATAGGCTGTCCAGCCGGGCCAAAGTGAGTCCAATCACATCTCTCGGTGACGAAGAGCACCGCAGTTTTTGCCCAGGAACAGCACAATATCATTGTTGCAGGAACGTCCGGGACCTTCCTAGAACGTGAGCTCCCGGGGGAGGTATTATGACAACATTAACTCTTCTGGCGATTGCCGGGGTGGCTGTCGCAGTCGGCCTTTTTCTTTCCCGCGTCATCCCAGCAGTGCAGGCCTATTTCATGTACCGTGGCAAGCAGCTCATCACCTGCCCGGAGACGCTGACGAAGGAAGCTGTGGATGTGGCAGCGAGAAAGGCCGCCACATGGGCCTTTGTCGGTGAATCGACTCTTCGCTTGGATCAATGCTCGCGCTGGCCGGAGCGCCAGGACTGTGGTCAGCAGTGCCTGCGGCAGATTGAGGCCGATCCGGAGAACTGCCTGGTCTGGAGTGTCCAACTGGTATGAAGGGAAAAAGTGTGTGTATTGCCACAAGCGCTTTGGACCGCTCCAACATCTCGATCACGCCCCGGCACTCTTGGGACCTGATCACAAGACGCTTGAGTGGGACCACGTCCAACCTGAGCAGCTTCCAGAGTTGTTTTCGACCCATAAGCCCGTCTGCTGGAGCTGCCATGTTACTCAGACCTTCCGGCGGGAGTATCCGGAGCTGGTTGTATATCGCAATCGGTGAGGAGTGATGGGAGCCCAAGATTTAGAAGAAGGAGGTAATTCCGATGTTCGAACAGGAGCTCGAAATGGAAGAACGGGAAGCATCTGCCATCCCGTTGCTGTTGATCGTGGTCCTCATCCTGGCGATAGTTGGGGTGGCGGGGTACTATCTTTGGCAAAACCATCAAGTCCTCACACCACAACAGGCTGCTACGGTGATCAGCGCGGTGGAAGCGCAGAGTCCGGCCATGATTCAAGTTCACGTCGGGAAAGTGACCGCTAGTGTGGCGGTGAAGCCGCACGATCCAAATTACCGCCTGCTGGAGAAGGCCGGCTTGTTGAAATTGGGCAAGGACCAGGGCCGCTTCACTCCGGTAACGCTGACTACCCTGGGGGCAAGCCAATTTCAGGAAATCGCTGGCGTAAAGACGACGAAAGAAGGGGACGGCACGGAAAGCTACACGGTACCAATTGCCGACCGCAAGCTCGTCGAGATCTCCAATATCACCATGATCAATCCGAGCCGCGCGATTGTAGACTTCACGTGGAAGTGGGAACCGAACCAGCTAGGTGAGGTCTTTGATGCGTCCGGCCCGCTGGTCAAGAGCTTCAACACCTGGGAGCGTGGGGCCCTGATCCAAAAGTACGGCGCCAATTTTTATCACGCCAATCCGGCCAGGACAACATTGGTTTTGGCGAAGGTTGGGAAGCGCTGGGAGATTGCAGCAGAGTAACATCCATGCCCATGGGGCCGTTCGACCTTGCGCCCAATACGGCTGCACGGCGGTGACCTGAAGGCATCGGCCAAGGAGGTTCGCCATGGCAACATCGAATACTCTCACCCTTATCGACAATCGCACTGCCACGAGTTATCACGTGCCAATTGAGAACGGGACGATCCGGGCCATGGACTTGCGGACAATCAAGACCGACCCTGATGACTTTGGGCTCATGACTTATGACCCCGCGTTCACGAATACTGCGTCCTGTCGCAGCAGCATTACCTTTATTGACGGCGAACGCGGCATCCTGCGCTACCGGGGCTATCCGATCGAAGTGCTGGCGGAAAATTGCACCTTCCTCGAGGTGGCGTATTTGCTTCTGTTCGGCGAACTGCCCACTCCGGACGATCTGAAAAACTGGGTCACTGAGATCACTCATCACACCATGCTGCCTGAAACCACCAAGAAGTTCATGGAAGGCTTTCACTACGATGCCCACCCCATGGCCATGCTGGTGAGCACAGTAGCAGCCTTGTCCACCGTTTACCCCGAGGCAAGAGAGATCCAGGATCCTGCCAACCGGCTGCTGCAGATTAAGCGACTGATTGGCAAGATGCCATCCATCGCGGCCATGTCATACCGGCACAGTCTCGGGTTTCCTTACGTTTATCCGGACAACGATTTCAGTTACCCCGAGAATTTCATGAACATGCTGTGGAAGATGGTCGAGCCCAAGTACGTAGCCAATCCCGTCATAGCCCGCGCCTTGGACATTCTGTTCATCCTGCATGCCGACCACGAGCAGAACTGCAGCACCAATGCTATGCGGTCAGTGGGTAGCGCCAACACGGATCCGTATCTCGCGACAGCGGCAGCGGCTGCTGCCTTGGCCGGACCGCTCCACGGCGGGGCCAATGAAGCCGTTCTTGAAATGCTCGACGAAATCGGCTCCAAGGAAAATGTCTACGCCTACATCAAGAAGATTAAAGAAGGGCACGGCAAGCTGATGGGCTTTGGCCATCGCGTGTACAAGAACTACGATCCCCGTGCCAAGATCATCAAGTGGACTGCGGAAAACGTATTCGAGGTTACCGGCCGCAATCCCAAACTCGACATCGCCCTGGAACTGGAGCGAATTGCCCTCGAGGATGAATACTTTGTTACACGCAAGCTTTATCCCAACGTGGACTTCTACTCGGGGATCATTTACCAGGCCATGGGCTTCAGGCCGGAGATGTTTACCGTGCTGTTTGCCATCCCACGCACGGCGGGGTGGCTCGCTCAATGGCAAGAGCTGATCACCGATCCAGAACAGAAGATCGCCCGTCCGCGCCAGATCTATACGGGGCACGAACTACGCAAGCTTGTGCCCGTTGAAGAGCGCGTGCCGGATCTTGCACATGAGCCTTCACCCCACCGCTTTGGCTGCTGACGGCGACTTCTCTTCGGGCTGCGCCATCCACGTTTGCAGTTCGTTCATATCTTTTGACACCCTGCACGCTGCGGCGAAAAGGACTATGGCCAGGATGAGGCTGCACAGAGGTATTACATACATGGCGCTATGCAGGCCAACCGCTCGGAATGGATCGGTAATGGAACTTGCTCCAGCCGTGGTCATGGCAAGGCGAGCAAAGTAGTCGCTTAGTTTACCTGTCAGTACGGGACCGACACTTCCGCCCAGCAGGTACATCGCAAAGAAATAGATCGCCATTGCAGTGGCACGCAGACTCGGCTGAACGACGTCTTGGATTGCCGCGTAAACACTCGAATAGTACACATAACAAAACATGCAACCAGTTCCCATCAACAAGCTGAAGCTGACGAGGTTTCCCTCTGGCCGGGTCAGCGCCAGGTAAATGCAAAGTGCCGCCAGCAGAAGGGAAACTGAAGCCAGCAGCAAGCGGCCATTCGACCTGTCCCGGAGAACGTAATCTGCTCCCCACCCTCCCAGCAGCAAGCCGGGGATTCCAACAGCCCCAAGCACAATCGCCGCGACAGCATTCGCCTCCTTCAGATCGAGCCCATGGTAACGACTCAGCAGAGCGGGCAAGAAGGTGCTGATCGTGTACATGTTGAAGTTAAAGAGGGCGCCGGAAATGATCAACCAACGGATGGTCGGGATTCTCAGAACGCGCCAATAGGGTGAGCCTTCGTCTGGACGCCCTGCAAGGGGCGCTGCTTCCGCCGCCCCCCGGGGTGGTTCAGGGATCCGCAGTGCAAGCAGGGCCAGGACCACCCCGGGTACGCACGCAATGTAGAAAGGAACACGCCAACCATAGGCCGCGGCAAGACGTCCGCTCACCAGACTTCCAAAAAAGGTGCCGAGCGGAAGTCCTAGCATGAAAAAGGAGAGGGCCCGGGCCCTCTCTTCGGCAGGATAAAGGTCACCGATGAGTGAACTCGATGCGGGAGCGCAGCTTGCCTCCCCGATTCCCACGCCCACTCTGGCCGCGAATAGTGTCGCGTAGCTCCAGGCCATTCCGGAAGCCGCCGTTAGCAAGCTCCACACCGCGACGCCGATACCGAGGATTCTGGGCCGGTTCCAACGATCTGATAGGCGCCCCAGGGGAACTCCCACAAAGGCGTAGAGAAGAATAAATGCGGTCGCCAGCCACCCGATCTGCGAATCGTTTAGAGCCCATTCTTTGCGAATTGGCTCGGCAACGGCGCCAAACATGTTTCGGTCGAAAAAATTCAGCAGATTAATGGCGAACAAGATAATGAGCGCAGAGCGGGCTCCGTGTCTGGGGTCCGTCACATCGGTCCTTTGAGGAAGTTGCCGCCCCATTCTATCGAAACAGTCCCTCTCTGTAGTACCAGAATGGCAGTTCAAGTTACGACAAGGAGTAACTGCGCCGGGCTTGTGAGTTCCCATCACGAAAAGAGGTGACCTCACACCGCGACGTATGGAGCGCAGGACGGAGAATTTGGGTGGACGTAAGGTGTCATTTGGAGCGTACCATGCCAACCGCAACTGAGGTTCGGGAGCCCCAAATTGAGAATCCAGTCGAGGTCCGGGAACCGGTCAGGGTTCCGCAGAAATAGGCGATGGCGGCATTTGCTGGCCCGCTACCCGAGCGGCCGTTGTTTGCGATAGCCTATTGGACGCAGGCGAACAGGAACTGAAAGCGCCGAAAAGTTGCAGCGATGTTCTTTTTCACGTTTCAGTGCCTGGTGATCGGCACCCTGATAGTCGTACCTCTCATGTTCACCGAGGCGATCCCGAAACAACAGTTGCTGACCTTCCTGATGGCGCCGCCTCCGCCCTCCGCCACTCCCGCCTGGGCGCAGGCAGTGGCCAAAGTCGTCCGTCAGATCCAGAGTGAGCTGTTGAGCGGCCAGTTACGCGCTCCCACCTGAGAAGGTGCAGATGAATCCGTGAAGAGGAAGCACCTCCACCCTTGTCCCCAGGCGGTGCGATGGGAGGAGTAGCGGGAGGTATCCCCGGCGGACAACTCGGTGGGATTATCGGAGGCATTGTCAGTCAAACTTCGAGCCTGGCCGCGGTACAGCCCAAACGAATCCGTGTTTCTTCGGGAGTGACCAGGGGATAGCGCGCGGCGCGTGAAGGCTGTAATGGCGAGGAGTTCCATCTGATTTCGGATCCTATTCCGGACGGCGATGGTTTGCTGTTGAAGGAATCGCTCGCAGGTCCGGGAAATCGAGATACATTCGCATTTCGTTGTCGATAGTGGATACACTGAGGCGGGAAGTCATCTTCGATGCCCAGCTTGACATTGCTGCCTAATCGCGCTTCTTATAGGCTTTTTCTGGTAACAAACCATTAGTGTCACACACTTTTGAACTCGAAATCGTCACTCCAGAAAGGTTGGTGGTTCGGGACAGCGTGGAAGCAATGCAGATTCCTGGAAGGAACGGATATCTAGGCATACTGCCCGGTCACGCACCCCTGATTACCGAACTGGGGATCGGCGAGATCAGCTACCGGGAGAATGGACAGTCGCACTATCTAGCGGTTGCGTGGGGTTTCGCCGAAGTGCTACCCGACCGAGTCAACATCCTGGCGGAGACGGCGGAGCACGCTGAGGAAATTAGCGTGAGACGGGCACAAGAAGCAAAAAAACGCGCCGAGCAGCGGCTGAAGAGCGATGACCCAAACGTCGATTGTGCCCGCGCCCTCCGTGCACTCATGCGCGCCGCAACGCGGCTGGAGGTGGCAGGGCGATAAGCGAGCGGTAACAGGTGCCATCGAGGAGCACAACATAGACTACCTCTGGTCCGGCATATCGCGTGCCAAAGGCGAGGTTGGCAGTGGCCCAGGTGCGCCGCAAGACCCCTTCATGTATTCTGCTTGTGCGTTTTTTGTCATCAGCACAGAACTATAGAACTGATGACGAAAACCGGGGGGTTCGAGACGCAGGGCACCGCCACCCTTGGTCTATCGTGCAGGGTGCCAGAGTGGCGAAAGCTACTCTGTCAGGAGTCTTATGTCAGACGACCACAACAAGTTCGTCCTGGAACGCGACGATTTTCAGCAACTCCTCGACACCTTGGCCAAACGAGGCTATCGAGTCGTCGGACCCACGATCCGGGACGGAGCGATTGTCTATGACACGCTAAGTTCCACGGCTGACTTGCCATCGGGATGGACGGACGAACAGAACGGCGGGACATATCGCTTGCGCAGGCGGAACGATCAAGCCCTGTTTGGCTACGCAGTTGGCCCGCACTCCTGGAAGAGGTTTTTGCATCCGCCAGTCTTACGGTTGTGGCAAGCCACGCGCGAGGGAAATCGTCTTGAAATTCGGGAAGAGCTCCACGAAAACCTTAAAATGGCGTTCATCGGAGTGCGTTCCTGCGAACTGCACGCGATCGCCATCCAGGACCGGGTATTCATCCACGGGCAGCATGTTGAAACGGGGTACAAATCCCGACGAGAACAGGTTTTTATCGTGGCAGTGAACTGTGGCCAGGCCGGTGGGACATGTTTTTGCGCGTCTATGAACGCCGGCCCGAAGGCGACTTCTGGTTTTGACCTTGCCCTCACTGAAGTTCTTGAGGACGGCCGCCATTATTTCTTGATAGAGGCCGGCACCGAATGTGGCGCCCAGGTTCTACAGGAGCTTCCTCACAGACCCCCAGCGAAAGCCGAAGAGGAAGCGGCCGAACGCATTTGCGCAAGAACCGCACAACAAATGGGCCGCAAAATGGATACGGTGGATATCAAGCAACTACTCTACCGAAACTATGAGCACGCTCGATGGAACGATGTGGCGGCGCGCTGCCTGACTTGCGGCAACTGCACGATGGTCTGTCCTACCTGTTTCTGTACGACCGTGGAAGATGTCACCGATCTGAAGGGTGAACATGCTGAACGTTGGCAGAAGTGGGATTCCTGTTTCACGATGGACTTTTCCTATATTCATGGCGGCAGCATTCGTTCCACACCCAAGTCTCGCTACCGCCAGTGGATGATCCACAAGCTTGCGACCTGGATAGATCAGTTTGGCAGCTCGGGCTGTGTCGGATGCGGCCGTTGTATCACCTGGTGTCCGGTTGGCATTGACATCACCGAAGAAGTAGCCGCGATCCGAGGAATGAAGAAGGACGACGATGGAAACACTACAGAACCTGCTGGCTGAGCATCCCTTCGCCCAGGGCTTGGAAGAGTGCTACCTGGCGCTTCTCACGGGCTGTGCCTCCAATGTTCGTTTCGAGGCTGGGCGAGTGATCTTCCGTGAGGGAGAAGAGGCCAATCAATTTTATCTGGTTCGCGAAGGTAATCTGGCGGTGGAACTGCATGCGGCCGAACGCGGTGCGATCACGGTTCTGACCGTAGGAGCCGGGGAGGTGCTGGGATGGTCTTGGCTCGTTCCGCCTTATCGCTGGAACTTTGACGCGCGCGCCCTGGAACCTACCCGCGCGATTGCATTGGATGGAAAGTGCCTCCGGACAAAAGCCGAACAGGATCACGACCTTGGTTACGAACTGCTGAAGCGGGTTGCCCAGGTCATGGAAGAACGCCTGCAAGCGACCAGGCTGCAGCTATTGAATGTTTATGATGTCCATTCTTGAGGACCAGACCCATCGCGTCCCGGTGCACCCGATGGTGCCAGAGCCTTGGCGGATTCGGCGCATGCAATGGGAGACCCACGATACCTTCACGCTGGAACTCGAATCGGCGGAGGCCCGGGATGGATTTCATTTTCAGGCGGGACAATTCAACATGGTCTACCTGTTTGGTGTGGGCGAGGTGCCCATCTCCATTAGTGGAGACCCCAATGAGCCCCAAAAGCTCGTGCACACGATTCGCGCCGTGGGTGCGGTGACGAAGGCCATGCGTGCGGCTAAAGTTGGAGACGCGCTCGGGGTCCGCGGTCCCTTTGGAAGCTGCTGGCCCGTACAGGAAGCTGCCGACAGAGATCTTCTGATCGTGGCGGGAGGCATCGGCCTGGCTCCGTTGCGGCCAGTAGTATACGAAATATTAGCCAAGCGCAAGAACTACGGGCAGATTGCCCTTCTCTATGGGACGCGCACCCCTGCTGACATACTCTACCGAAAAGAGCTGGAGGGGTGGGGCAAACGCAATGGCGTTCAAGCCCATGTCACCGTCGATCGTGCGTCCGGGACATGGTCTGGCAACGTTGGCGTCGTCACCACCTTGATCTCCAAAGCACAGTTCAACTCCCGCAATACAGTGGCGATGATCTGCGGACCCGAGGTAATGATGCGCTTCACCGTGCGGGAACTGCAGAGACGCGGAATCGCACTGGAAAACATTTACATTTCAATGGAGCGCAACATGAAGTGTGCTGTCGGTTTTTGCGGACACTGTCAGTTTGGCCCTACCTTTATCTGCAAGGAGGGCCCAGTTTTCCCCTACCATGGCATACAAGAACTTCTTGCGATAAGAGAGCTCTGACATGAAAACGCCTCCCAAACCCAAACTTGCGGTCTGGAAGTTCTCCTCCTGTGATGGATGCCAGTTGAGCCTGCTCGATTGCGAAGACGAGCTGCTGGCACTTGCGGGCGAGGTGGAAATTGCGAACTTCCCCGAGGCCTCTCGCGCAGTAGTCAAAGGCCCCTACGATCTATCGCTGGTCGAGGGCTCGATCACGACGCCGCATGATGCCGAGCGCATTCATCAGGTGCGGCGGGGTTCAAAGTTCCTCGTGACCATCGGCGCTTGTGCTACCGCGGGCGGCATCCAGGCGCTGCGGAATTTCAAAGACGTTAAGGAATTCATCTCCATTGTCTACGCTACGCCGGCCTACATCGACACTCTCAACAAGTCCACGCCGATCGCCGATCACGTGCGGGTTGATTTTGAGTTGCGCGGCTGCCCCATCAACAAGCATCAGCTGGTGGAAGTGATTAGCGCGTTCTTGCACGGGCGCAAGCCGAATACGCCAGCCCATAGCGTCTGCGTGGAGTGCAAGCAACGAGGAACTGTGTGCGTGATGGTGGCACACGGGACGCCTTGCCTGGGCCCGGTGACACACGCCGGTTGTGGCGCGATTTGCCCCTCGTACAACCGCGGTTGCTATGGCTGCTTTGGTCCCATGGAAACCCCGAACACCAAATCATTGAGCGCCTCGTGGACTGGGCTGGGGGTAAAGGAACAGGGCTTGCTACGAGTGTTTCGCAGCTTCAATGCGTACGCTGAACCGTTCCGCCGGGAAAGCGAGCAGCATGAGGACTAAGACCATCAAGGTTGACTACCTGGCTCGAGTCGAAGGCGAGGGTGGTCTCTACATCAAGGTCCGCGACAATAAAGTGGTCGACGTCAAGCTGAAAATCTTTGAGCCGCCGCGTTTTTTTGAGGCCTTCCTGCGCGGTCGCAATTTTGCTGAAGTTCCCGATATCACCGCGCGGATTTGCGGCATCTGCCCCATCGCGTACCAGATGAGTTCCGTCCACGCCATCGAGAACGCGTTCGGTGCGAAGGTCGACGGTCAATTGCGGGCGCTGCGGCGGCTCATCTACTGCGGCGAGTGGATCGAAAGCCACACGCTGCATGTCTACATGCTGCACGCGCCTGACTTCCTCGGCTATCAGGATGCCATCCAGATGGCGAAGGACCATGCCAGCGTGGTGCGGCGGGGCCTGCAACTGAAGAAGGCGGGCAACGAAATCGTTACGTTGCTGGGCGGAAGAGAAATTCATCCGATTAATGTTCGCGTCGGTGGTTTCTATAAAGTGCCGACGCGCAGCGAGCTGGCGGCCCTGGCAGAACGGTTGAAGTGGGCGCGAGATGCAGCTCTCGAAACCGTGCGCTGGACCGCGAGCCTGCCTTTCCCAGACTTCGAACAGGATTACCTGTTTGTTGCTCTGAGGCATCCCAACGAATATCCGTTTAATGAAGGGAGGCTGGTATCGAATAGTGGACTGGACATCGTGGTTGAGGAATACGAAAACAACTTCATTGAGGAACAGGTCCAGCACTCCAACGCACTGCACTCGGTACTGAAGCGGCATGGGCCGTATTTTGTAGGCCCCATGGCTCGTTACAGTTTGAACTTTGACCGGCTCTCACCGCTGGCGCAGGAAGCCGCCCGCGACGCTGGCCTCACGCCTATTTGCCAAAACCCCTTCAAGAGCATCGTTGTCCGCAGTGTGGAAATCCTGTACGCCTGCGATGAAGCTCTGCGCATCATCGCGCAGTACGAGCCGCCGGAGCGGCCGGCGATTGATATCCCAGTGCGTGCCGCCAGCGGCTGCAGTTGTACGGAAGCGCCGCGCGGTATTCTGTATCACCGTTATCGCGTGGACGAACACGGCGCCATTCTCGATGCGAAGATTGTTCCGCCAACATCCCAGAATCAGAAGGTCATCGAGCAAGATCTGTCACAATTCGTCCCCAAGTTCCTCACGCTTCCCGAAGACGAGCTCGGGTGGCGTTGTGAGCAAGCCGTGCGAAACTATGATCCCTGCATCTCTTGTGCCACACATTTTCTTAAGCTCGAAATCGATCGCGGATGAGCGCATCGATAGCTGTCTATTTAGGTTGTGGACTTCGTGGTGGCAGTACTCGAAGAGGGTCCTACTGAAGTGGTCGGCGTGATTCAAGCGTCAAGAGTTCTTGTGATCGGCGTTGGTAACGCGTATCGCCATGACGATGCCGCCGGCCTAGTGGTTGCTCGGTACTTGAAAGATCAGACCCACAGCTCCTGCGAAGTGCATGAACAAGTCGGAGAGGGAACGGCCTTGATGGAGTTGTGGAAATACGCAGAGCGCGTCGTCGTGGTGGACGCAGTTCAATCCGGTGCGATTGCGGGAACAGTTCATCGCTTCAACGTTAATCTGAGTTCGTTGCCAGCACCGATTGTTCGCGACTCGACGCATGCATTCGGGCTCAACGAGGCTGTTGAGCTGAGCCGGGCGTTGAAGCAGCTTCCCTCCAATTTCATTATTTACGGCATCGAAGGCCAGAACTTTGACACGGGGATCGGACTCTCTTCTGCTGTTCTAGGTGCTGTAAACGACTTGGCAGAAAAACTGCAGCATGAAGTTGAGACGATGTAGTCCCGCTTTGGCGGCTTTGCCCGCAACGCCGGCTTAAGTCACGGATATCCGAGGTAAGATCCAGGCAGATCCACTCCTCTCTTCTCGCGGTTGGTACTCGCGCAGGCACTCAACTCACAGAGGAGGTGTGATTGCGATCACAACCCACAGAGACCGTCATCACGGCCTACAAGTACTGGAGAGAGTGCAATCAAGTCAGGGTTGCGCGACCGGCCGAAGAAGGATGAAATCCGCGCACAAGGTGGCGGTCATGGAAAACGACGAGTTCGTCAGGTGCCCTCTCTCCGACGGGCTTGCCAAGGTGAGACGAGCTGATCTGATCGCATTGCTGGCCGAGGCCAACCTCCGTGAGAAACTGAAAAGGAACATGGCGGAATTCGCGTCGTTCGCAGCGGGAGATCAGGCAGGGCGCAGATTGCGGAATAGCCCACGATGGCAGAAGATGTTTGCCACCGCCGGCTGAAGGGAAAGTTTGCCCTGGATGCAAATTCGAAGCTTGAATTCTTACGAGGTGCGTCATGAAACCAAGTGTATTTTTCTCTGCGTTTGAGCCGCTGCATGAAGTACCAGAGGTATGCGATGTCTGCCATTTGGATCCTCCGGCGCTTAGCTATGGATTCGGGACCACTGGAGAAGGCGGAGAACCAGATGAGCAGAAAGGATTCTGCTGCCGTTGGTGTGCTGCGGAACTCTTGCACAAGCTCGAGCGAGCCGGCGCTCAGAGGCGGGCGCAGGAAGAGGCCGCTCTGAAAGTGGATGAGTTCGACATCCTCGATTCCCCGGAACCCGAACTCGCGGTCTCGATTCATTAGATAGTAGTCGATACTGCAGCGGCCTTCGCGGCAGGGCCGGAATTTAGCCCAGCCGTTGAGCTCGGCGTATTAGAAGGGAGCACAGGTCAATGTCCACTCTTTGGGAGTCTCGCTATTCGCTCCGTGCGCGGGAGTGCAAGAGTTCCACGATTCGGGAACTGCTGAAGATCAGCGAACAACCGGGAATGATCTCTTTCGCCGGCGGGCTGCCCGCCGGCGAGGTTTTTCCGGTTCAACGGTTCCAGGAAGCTTGCCAGAAAGTCTTAGCCACGCATGCCGGACCGGCCCTGCAGTATGGCGCGACGGAAGGGTACGAGCCGCTGCGCGACATGATCGCCCGCCATATGGCACGCTACGCCATCCTGGCCAAGGTCGAAAATGTGCTCATCACTTCTGGCTCGCAGCAGGCGCTCGACTTAATCGGGAAATTGCTGATCAACTCCGGCGACCGGGTGCTGGTCGAGGCGCCAACTTACCTCGGGGCACTGCAGGCGTTCAACGGCTACGGCGCCCAATACCTCTCTGTTCCCATTGATGACGACGGACTACGCACTGAGTTGCTGGAGCCTTCGCTCCGTCTGGGCCCAAAATTCATGTACATCCTACCGAACTTTCAGAACCCAGCGGGCGTCACCATGTCACAGGGGCGCCGCCATCAGTTGATTCTGCTGGCCGACAAGTACGGAATCCCAATCGTCGAAGATGATCCCTATGGCCAATTGCGTTATGAAGGCGAACACATCGCGCCACTGGTTGTGCTGGACCGGGAGAACCTGCGCCGCGACAACGGATTTTCCATCGGCAACGTCATCTATCTCAGCACATTCTCCAAGACTCTGGCTCCCGGCCTTCGTCTGGGCTGGATCGTGGCCCCGCCCACGATCATCAGCAAGCTGGTTCAATTGAAGCAGGGCGCCGACCTGCACACTTCGACCTTCATCCAATGTGTAGCATTTGAGGTCGCACGCGGGGGATTTCTTGATCAGCATGTGAAGCTGATTCGTGGAGTCTATCGGCAGCGGCGCGATGTTATGCTCCAGGCTCTGAAAGAGTTTTTCCCGCCGGAAGTCACCTGGACTCACCCCCAGGGCGGCCTGTTTCTCTGGGTAACCTTGCCGGAAGGGATGGATCCCCAGTCGCTGTTCCGATCCGCGCTGGCGGAGAACGTAGCCTTTGTGCCCGGGGATTCGTTTTACGCCGGCAATGACCCGGAGAGCTCTCGTCATTTGCGACTGAACTTTTCGCATCCCACCCCAGAACAAATACGTGAGGGCATACGCCGCCTCTCAGTGGCGGTAAAGAGGCAGCTTTCACCGTCAGTATGCGAGGTGGTCTGAAATAGCTCCCCTGGCGAAGTCTCAATGCCTGTGCGTCGTCGTGGTATCAGCGTTCAAGCCGGCCATCTGTAAACCCCTCCCCCGAAAGCCCTGTCCTGCAACGACACCAATAACGTGATCCAGCTCACATTTGGTTGTGCTCCTGATCATGGCGAGAAACCCCTGCTGAATCGACACTAATGACTGAACAAAGCGGGGAGGCTAGCCCGATGCTCTCAAATAGACTTGTACGGCTCATCGAGATCCACGCTAACGCATTGGCGTTGAGTCTTTCCGAAAAAGTCCAAGCTTCCGGGCAACTCAGTGAGTACCATAAGGTTCCCATTTACGAACTGAACGCCCGGGTGTACGAGATCTACCATCAATTGGGCAATTGGCTGCTGGAACGAAAAGAGCAAGACATCGAGCATCGTTACACGGCGATTGGGATCCGTCGCGCCGCTCAGGGAGTGCCGCTCAGCCAGTTGATTCGGGCCATTGTTCTCACCAAGCAAAACCTCTGGGAGTTCCTGAAGCGAGAGTCGGTAGTCGATAACCCCATCGAGCTATTTGGCCAACAGGAACTGTTGGAACTGTTGGATCAGTTTTTCGATTCCGGAATTTACTATGCCGTCCTGGGTTATGAACGGATGCCCAAACGGCACGCCCAGCATGAAGTTGTCGCCGCTGGGACGGCACGTTGAGGAGAGAGCACATGTCCTGGGAACTCGAATACAAGAAGAAACTCCAAACCGCGGATGAAGCTTTGCGCTGCGTTCGCTCCGGCACGCGAGTCTATATTCAGCCGGGTTGTGCTGAGCCGGAGGCGCTGGTGGAAGCCCTGATGCGTCGCGCGCCTGAACTGTACGACGTGGAGATCGTACACATGATGACTATGGGCTGTGCACCTTATGTAGCCCCGGAGATGGCCGGACATTTCCGGCACAACGCGATGTTTATCGGCGGCAACGTGCGGGAGGCCATCAACGACGGCCGGGCCGACTACACTCCGATTTATCTGAGCGAGATTGAAGCGCTCTTCGAAAGCGGCGCCATGCCGATTGATGTGGCAGTGATTGAAGTCTCGCCTCCGGATTCCCACGGTTTTTGCAGTTTTGGCGTCGGCGTGGACACCACGCTGACCGCCGCCAAGTGTGCCCGCTACGTTGTCGCCCAGGTCAACGACTATATGCCTCGAACCTATGGCGACAGCTTTATTCATGTCAGTGACCTAGATGCGGTGGTGGAATCGTCACGGCCGCTATGCGAACTCAAGAAGCCAGAGGTCACTGATATGCACGTCGCCATCGCGCGTAACGTAGCGGGCCTGATTGAAGACGGGGCAGTTCTGCAAACGGGTGTTGGAGGCATCCCGGACGCGGTTCTGCCCTTTCTCGGTGATCGCAAAGACCTGGGGGTACACAGCGAATTAGTTTCCGAGGGCGTGATTCCCCTGATCGAGAATGGCGTGATCACCGGGGCGCGCAAGAACTACAAGCCGCGCAAGATTATCGTTGGGTTCGCCCTGGGCACGAGGCGTTTTTTTGAATTCGTGGACAACAACCCGATCTTCGAATTTCATCCGACGGCCTACACGAACGATCCGGCGCTGATTGCCCGCAATGACAACATGGTCGCGATCAATTCAGCTCTGCAAGTTGATCTCACCGGCCAGGTCTGCTCGGATTCGATTGGCAACCAGTTCTACAGCGGCATTGGCGGACAGGTGGACTTTCTCCGCGGCGCCTCCCGCTCCAAAGGTGGAAAGCCCATCATCGCGATCTCATCGACGGCAAAGAATGGAACCATCTCGCGCATAGTGCCCATGCTCAGCCCCGGGGCCGGCGTGGTTACATCGCGCGGACTGGTTCGCTATGTCGTGACCGAGCATGGAGTCGCTTATCTGCACGGAACGTCAATCCGCGAGCGGGCCAGAGCCCTGATCCAGATCGCGGATCCAAAGTTTCGCGCAGAGCTGTACGAATACTGCGAAAGAACGAAATGGTTGCAGCACCCTGAAGTGACGCAGGCAGTCTTGAGGTGATCCATGTCGAGGCTCGCACGGGGCAACATCGAAATCAACATTGAGGAGTGCAAAGGATGCGGGCTCTGTGTCGAGTCGTGTCCGCCAAAGTGTCTGGCACTGGCCGATGAGCTGAGCGCCTATGGCGTGCATCGGGCGTTGTATGCGGGCGACGGCTGCACGGGTTGCGGCATTTGCTTCTACTGCTGCCCGGAGCCGGGAGCGATCACCGTCTTCCGCATGGCAGCGCCGCCGAAGCCAGCCGCTGGATCGCGAGGAGGGCAACATGCGCCGGCTCTGTAAGGGCAATGTGGCCGTGATCAAGGGCGCAGTCCTCGCCGGTTGCCGCGCCTTCTATGGTTATCCTATTACTCCCGCTAGCGAGATCACCGAAGCGGCAGCCTTGTATCTGCCGCAGGTCGGAGGAACCTTCCTCCAGGCGGAGAGTGAAGTCGCCGCGATCAATATGGTCTATGGCGCCGCTGCGGCCGGGGTCCGCGTTATGAGCGCCTCCTCTGGCCCCGGCCTCAGCCTGATGCAGGAGGGTATTTCCTATCTGGCAGGGGCTGAACTTCCCTGCGTGATCGTGGACGTAATGCGCGGCGGTCCTGGCCTGGGAAATATCGCCCCCGAGCAAAGCGACTATTTCGCCACCGTGAAAGGAGGAGGGCACGGCAACTATCGCAATTTCGTTCTGGCGCCCGCTTCGGTGCAGGAAATGGCCGAGCTCACCATGTTGGCCTTTGATCTGGCGGACAAGTATCGCAATCCTGCTTTCGTGCTGGCCGATGGCTTCGTCGGACAAATGATGGAATCGCTGGACCTTGAGTTTCGGGAGGCGATGGTTCCGGAGAAGCCCTGGGCGGTGAAGGGTACTCCAGAGACGCGCCAGAATTTGGTCTGCTCGATCTACCTGGAACCTGACGACCTGGAAGAACACCAGCGCCGCATGGAAGCAAAATATATCCGGGCGCAGCAATCTGAGACCCTTTTTGAACAGTACGAAACCAATGACGCAGAACTGCTGCTTGTTGGGTACGGCATCGTGTCACGGGTCCTGCGCTCCGCCGTGGAACAGGCACGAAAGCAAGGTTGGAAGGTGGGACTCTTCCGTCCTATTACGCTGTGGCCATACCCCTCGAAGGAACTGGCGGGCGTCGCCTCCGGAGCGGAAAGCGTTCTAGTCGTTGAATTGAGCAACGGCCAGATGCTAGAGGACGTACAACTGGCGGTGGGAGGCAATAAGCCGGTAGCTTTTTATGGCCGGGTCGGCGGCAACGTGCCATCGGTCGAAGATGTACTTGAACAAATTGAAAAACAGATCTCGGTAGTTGTGTGATTGGCAGGCACCTTATATGGATACAGTCATAGAAAGCGAAGCGCTAAGGATGGCGGTCGAAAGCAACAGCGATCCGACTGAACCACATGCCGACAGCAACGCTTACGAAGTAGTCCACTCCAAGTCGCCGGTGTTCTACGACACCTACGAGCGCAAGTCAGAATTAAAACACCAGACACACTACTGTCCAGGATGTGGGCATGGCGTTGCGCATAAGTTGATTGCCGAGGCAATCCAAGAGTTGGGCCTGCAAGACCAGACTATCTTCGTCAGTCCGGTGGGCTGCTCGGTGTTTGCCTACTACTATTTTGATGTGGGAAATGTGCAGGTGGCTCACGGACGCGCTCCCGCCGCGGCTACAGGATTGAAGCGGGCTTGCCCCGAAAAACTGGTGATCGCATACCAGGGGGACGGTGACCTGGCCGCTATCGGGACCGCCGAGATTATTCATGCCGCGAACCGGGGCGAGAAAATCACAGTCTTCTTCGTGAACAATGCAATTTATGGCATGACCGGCGGCCAAATGGCTCCCACCACCCTGGTGGGACAGAAAAGCACGACCTCGCCCTGGGGACGCCGGCCCGCAAACGAGGGCTTTCCATTGCACATGTCGGAACTGCTTTCCACGCTTGAAGCTCCCGTTTATATCGAGCGCGTGGCTCTATCGGATAACAAAAACATCATGCGGGCGCGGCGGGCGATTCGCAAAGCCCTCGAAAATCAGCGCGACAACCTGGGCTTTTCGTTTGTCGAGGTCCTCTCGCCTTGCCCGACGATTTGGGGCAAGGATCCCGTAGATGCACGCCGTTGGGTAGCGGAACAGATGGTTCCCGCTTTTCCGTTGAACGTTTTCCGTGACCGGAAGCTGGAAATCCCCCCTGGCCCGGCGCCCCCGCAGCGCCCTGTCTCAGAGGTGATCGACATCCGAAAACAAGAAGCATATGGCCCCTCGCCGACATACGCACATGCATTCCAGGAGTTCACCATCAAGCTCGCCGGCTTTGGCGGACAGGGTGTGCTCTTGCTCGGACAGCTACTGGCCGAGATGGGCATGCGCGAAGGACTGGAAGTAAGCTGGCTTCCTTCCTACGGGCCGGAGATGCGCTCCGGCAGCGCCAATTGTCATGTATGCCTGTCGAAGCAGCGTATTGGTTCGCCTCTCGTCACGCGTCCCCAAGTTCTAATTGCAATGAGCGAAATCGCCCTTCGCAAATTCGCGCCGCAGGTAGCTCCCGGGGGACTCATTCTTTACTCCAGTGACAAGCTGCCCGAGGATTTTGCCACTCCGGCAGCGGACGTGATCTGCGTTCCCGCCGCACAAATCGCAGACAACCTAGGCTCCGCCAAGGCCACAAACATTGTGATGCTCGGCGCGATGTTGGCCGAGACCAACTGCTTGACCCGCGAATCTGCTCTGGGAGTCCTCGAAGCAAAGGTCAAAGACAGCGCCTTGCTTGAAATCGACCGCAAAGCGCTGGCCGCCGGCTGGGAGTTCCTCATCCATTCAGGCTATGCCGCCGCAGTAGCGCAGGCCGACGGCTTCGCCTATTGAGGCCACGCCGAGCTCAGCGGTCAGGACAGATTGAGAGTGTGGAGGAGCTATTGTGGCAAGGTCAAACGTGAGGCTTCCGAGAAATCGGTCGGAGACTTCGGGAGTTTATCTGTCTCCGGGCAACCTGGCGGCAGATGCAGTGCGAGGGAGGAATTTATGCCAGTCACCAAGCAGCAAGCTTTAGATTATCATTTTGGCGCGCGCCCTGGAAAAATCGAAGTCACGCCGACCAAGCCATGTCGTACCCAACGTGATCTCAGCCTGGCCTACACTCCCGGGGTTGCTGATCCTTGTCTGGAGATCAAGCAGAATCCGCACGATGCTTTCAAATACACCGCCCGCGGTAACCTGGTTGGAGTAGTAAGCAATGGGACCGCAGTCCTTGGCCTGGGGGACATTGGGGCCCTCGCCGGTAAGCCAGTAATGGAAGGCAAGGCCGTCCTGTTCAAGCGTTTTGCCGATGTGGACGTCTTTGACATCGAACTGGATACCCGCGACCCCGACGAGATCATCAAGGTCTGCCAGCTCCTGGAACCCACCTTCGGTGGCATTAACCTTGAGGACATTAAGGCACCGGAGTGCTTCTACATCGAAGAAATGCTGCGGAAGACCATGAAGATTCCAGTGTTTCACGATGATCAGCACGGCACAGCAATCATCTCCGGAGCGGCGCTGCTAAACGCGCTCGAGATTGTTGGTAAAGACATCGGCGCGGTGCGCATTGCATTCAACGGCGCGGGCGCGGCTGGCATCGCATGTGCCGAGCACTATGTTCGTCTGGGGGTAAAGCGGGACAATATCATTCTGTGCGACACCAAAGGGGTCATTTACAAAGGCCGCGAAGAAGGCATGAACCGCCACAAGGAGCGCTTCGCGCATGAGACCAGACTACGCACACTGGCCGAGGCCATGAAGGCTGCCGACGTGTTCGTTGGCTGCTCCGTAAAAGGTGCAGTCACGCGAGATATGGTGCGATCCATGGCGGCCCGACCTATTGTTTTCGCCATGGCGAACCCCGACCCGGAAATTTCCTACGAAGAAGTAAGGGCCAGCAGGAATGATGTCATCGTCGCAACTGGGCGTTCCGACTATCCCAATCAGGTAAACAATGTGCTCGGTTTCCCATTCATTTTCCGTGGCGCCTTGGACGTGCGAGCCACGGCAATCAATGAAGCGATGAAGCTTGCCGCCACGCGAGCCCTGGCGGCCCTTGCCAAAGAGGATGTACCCGATTCGGTCTGTCGGGCTTACGGAGTGGAGCGCTTGAAATTTGGTCCTGACTACCTGATTCCCAAGCCGTTCGACCCGCGCGTGCTGGTGTGGGAGGCGTCTGCTGTTGCGGAAGCCGCCATGCGCAGTGGCGTCGCCCAAGAACCGGTGAATATTGAAGCCTACCGCGAACAACTGGAGAGCCGGCTCGGCAAAGCCCACGAAATCTCTCGCATCATGATCCACAAGGCTCAGGCCAAACCCAAGCAGGTAGTCTTTCCCGAGGGAGAGAATGACAGGATTCTGCGCGCCGCGCACTGCCTGGTGGAAGAGGGGATCGCAATTCCGATACTGCTCGGCAACCCTGCAATCATCCACACTCGAGCAGCCGTGTTGGGACTGACCCTGGGAGAGATTAGGATCATAGATCCCGCGGTCTCGTTGGTGCGCGAAGACTATGTCCAGGAACTCTTCCGCCTGCGGCAACGCCGAGGTGTCACCGTTGTCGAGGCGCAAGCCCTGCTCAAGGACCGGAATATCCTGGCCTCCATGATGGTCCACATGGGGGACGCCGACGCCCTGGTCGCGGGAGTTACTCAGCACTTCGCAGATACCATCCGTCCTGCGCTGCAAATTGTGCGCATGCGCGAGGGTCTGCACCGGGTTTCAGGCTGTTACCCTATCGTGACCCGAACGGGCAGCCTGTACTTCTTGGCAGACACCAGCGTTAACATCGAGCCCACAGCCGAGGATCTGGCGGAAATCGCCTTGTGCACCGCGGAGACTGCGCGGCGTTTTGACGTGGTGCCGCGTGTGGCCATGCTTTCGTTTTCCAGCTTTGGCAGCACCAAGCATCCCCTGTGTGACAAGGTACGCAAAGCGGTAGAGTTGCTGCACCAGGCCGATCCCACGCTGCTGGTGGACGGCGAAATCATGGCAGATGCCGCTGTGTCTCCCGGGATACTGGAGCAAATGTACCCCTTCAGTTTGCTGAAGGGTGGCGCCAACGTGCTGATCTTTCCCGATCTCAACTCGGCCAACATTGCTTGCAAGCTGCTGTCGAAAATCGGGGGAGCCGAAACCCTCGGCCCTATCCTCATGGGTATGAGCAAGCCCGTTCACGTAGTGCCACGCGGGGCTGAGGTCGAGGAGATCGTGAGCGCCGCCGCGATTGCGGTTGTGGACGCTCAAGAAGTGGAAGTATTAGGCTCAGGATTTGGCGTGGCGCTCGCGGCGAACAAAAACTCAGTGATCTGAGGCAGGAAAGAGCTGATAACCGGCGACCTCTGGATTGAGGCATTTTCGTCGGCCTGCAGGCCTGGTTTCCTAGCCCAGTTCACTGGTCATGATGAAAAGAGGTTTCATCTCAAAGCTCTTGTAGTGCGGGCGGAGTCGTTCGATGTTGTAGTGCTCTTTTACGTTCACCACTTTTTTTGACGCGATCACAGCGTCGATTGGCATGTTGTCATAGCGGCCATTCTTCAGAACAACAAGCCGTCCGTGGATCTTACCGATCAGCAAGTCGAGCGCAAGATTTCCGTAAGCCATGGGAACAATCGAGTCAATGGCATCGGGGTCGCCACAACGGACGAGATAACCCAGCTTCTGATTCACGATGTCAATCACCTTGCCACCATTGTACTTAGGAGAGAGTTCTTTCAGTTTCTCGGAGACCAGGTCGCCAATACCACCCAGCTTCTTGTGACCGAAAGCGTCGGTGGTTTCGCGCGCGAATACCATCTCCCCGCCTTCAAACATCGCTCCTTCGGAAACGAGCACCACCGAATAGCGGCTCGGATTCTTGCGCCGGTCGGAGGCCATCAACTCAGCCAGGCGTTCAATGTCGAACTTGTGTTCCGGAATTACACAGCGATTTGCCGCGCCGGCCATGGTAGGCAGCATGGCGGTAAAGCCGGCATACCTGCCAAAAACTTCGAGCACGAGAAACCGCTCATGCGAGCCGGCGGAGGTGCGCAAGCTATTGGCCATGGCAATGGTACGGGTCACGCAGGTGCTAAAACCGATGCAGTAATCCGTTCCTGGCACGTCATTGTCCATGGTCTTGGGAATCGCGACCACCTTCACCCCTTCCTGGTATAAGCGCACGGCATAGCTCAGGGTGTCGTCGCCGCCAATCGGAATCAGGTAGTCGATGCCCAGCCAGTCGAGGTTCTTCAGGACTTCGGGGGTCAGATCGTTCAGCTCGCCTTTGTAAGCTTCTTGCAAATGCGGTGGAACGCTGGACTTTTTCACTTTGCTGGGATTGGTGCGCGCTGTATGCAGGAACGTCCCGCCCGTACGTCCCGCCCGATTGACTAACTCCTCTGACAGGGGTTGAAAGTTGTCACTGTTGTCATAGTCCTTCTCGCGCACGATTTCGACCAGACCAGCCCACCCGCGACGCAATCCAACCACGTCATAACCTTCCCGAAGCGCTCGAATGGTTAGGGCGCGGATCGCTGGATTCAGGCCGGGCACGTCGCCGCCACCGGTCAGGATTCCGATCACCCCTTTTCGCACATTCACGTTCGCCACGTTCCACCTGCCTCGTTTAGTAACAATCACCTTACTACTAAATCAGGCTCCCCGGTCCAGCAAGTGCGCTCGATCACATCGCGTTGTGATCCCGCCAGGCCCGGCTGTGGTGGTGACATGGCCTAAGGACCGCCCGGGAAGGTTTCATCACCATGCGGAGAGCCGAGGAGTCGAGGCGATATACGTAAATGTGAGAGGGTCGGTATGTTTCCTGACGATGAAGCTGCGTTTCCCGCAAGAAAAATCCCCGCCCAAGCAGAGCTTGGACGGGGCACCCGCGAGGATCGGGCCTAGTCTCCCGAGGGCAGGAGCGACTCCTCGTTGGTCGGCATGATCTCATGCAAGAAGCTCGTGGACGGGCACTCGCCCAGAATCGGCTGGCATGCCGCATCCGGACCATGTTTCGGGTGCACGAGGGGTTTCATCTCCGCGAATTGTTCCTGCTCGGTGGAGCCCTTCAGCGCCGTGGTTGAGGACAGGCCACCAGCGATCACCTGCGTGAGCGCGTCGAAGTATCCCGTGCCCACGAAGCGCTGGTGCTTCACGGCCTGGTATCCGTACTCCGTTTCCCGGCTGAATTCTTTTTCCTGCAGCCGGGAATATGCGGTCATACCGCTATCCTTGTAGCCGCGCGCCAGTTCGAACATGCTCAGGTTCAAGGCATGGAATCCGGCCAGGGTGACAAACTGGAACTTGTATCCCATCTTGGCTAACTGCGGCTGGAAACTGGCGATGGTTGCATCGTCGAGCTTCTTCTTCCAGTTGAACGAGGGCGAACAGTTGTAAGCCAGCAGCTTGCCGGGATACTTGGCGTGGATCGCTTCCGCGAAGCGGCGCGCTTCTTCCACGTTCGGCTCTGAAGTTTCACACCAGATCAGGTCCGCATAGGGAGCGTAGGCGAGGCCGCGCGCAATGGCAGACTCGATGCCCCCGCGAATGTGGAAGAAGCCTTCTGATGTCCTTTCCCCGGTGACGAAGCCGCGGTCACGAGGGTCGATATCGCTGGTGAGCAGGCAGGCGCTGTTGGCGTCGGTACGGGCCATGATAAGAGTCGGCACGCCCAGCACGTCGGCGGCCAGGCGAGCCGCGACCAGCTTTTGGATGGCTTCCGAGGTCGGCACCAGGACCTTCCCGCCCAGGTGGCCGCACTTCTTCGCGGAAGAAAGCTGATCTTCAAAATGCACACAGGCCGCGCCCGCCTCGATCATCGCTTTCATCAATTCGAAGGCATTCAGGCTGCCGCCGAATCCGGCTTCGGCATCGGCAACGATCGGAGCCATCCAGTGGATGCCGTTCTTGTCATCCATGTGGTGGATCTGGTCGGCGCGCACCAAAGCATTGTTGATCCGACGGATTACAGTGGGCACGCTGTCGGCCGGATACAAACTCTGGTCGGGATACATATGGCCGGAGTTATTGGCATCCGCAGCCACTTGCCAGCCGCTGAGGTAGATCGCTTTCAGCCCGGCCTGCACCTGCTGTACCGCCTGGTTGCCGGTGAGGGCGCCGAGGGCAGGCACATACTCTTCGTGGTGCAACAGCCACCACAGCCGCTCCGCGCCCAGGCGCGCCAGCGTGTGCTCGACCTGAAAGGAGCCCCTTAACCTCTCCACCTGCTGGCTGGAGTAGGGACGCTTTGTGCCTTTCCAGCGGCTGTCGGTGTGCCAGTATTTTGTCATTTCTGCGGCGTTCAGATTGTGCATGGATGCGGTGTCCTGTCCGGCGTGCCGGCTCAAGGAGAAGTAAACCGCAATTGCGCCCCGGCCACAAACCGGGTGGTCCGCATTGACCAGGTCGTCCGCTTCGGACTAGTCGGCCGCATACGCGCGGCGCGACCATTAAGATGTAGGATATGACAACCACCACAGCCCTCCGCAGTGACGTTGAGACGCGAATTCTTACTCCGGAAGCGAGCGCGTTCCTGACCAAGCTGGCGCGCGAGTTTGAAGCCCGCCGCCAGCAGCTTCTGGCCCGCCGCCGGGCCCGCCAGCAGCAGATCGACGCCGGCCAGTTTCCCGATTTCCTTCCCGAAACCGCCCACATCCGCCAGGCCGAATGGACGGTTGCGCCTATTCCGCACGATCTGCTCGACCGCCGGGTAGAGATCACGGGGCCGGTGGACCGCAAGATGATCATCAATGCGCTGAACTCCGGCGCCAGTGTCTTCATGGCGGATTTTGAAGATTCCAATTCGCCCACCTGGCAAAACAATCTCGAAGGCCAATTCAATCTGCGGGACGCGGTGGAGGGCATCATCAGCTACGTCAGCCCGGAAGGGAAGGGCTACAACCTCAATTCCAAGGTGGCAACATTGCTGGTGCGGCCACGGGGCTGGCATCTGGTGGAAAGGCATTTCGAGGTGGACGGCGCGCCCATCTCCGCTTCTCTGTTTGATTTCGGTCTTTACTTCTTTCACAACGCGCAGCGCCTCATTCGCAAAGCAACGGGTCCCTATTACTATCTCCCCAAGCTGGAGAGCCATCTCGAAGCCCGCCTGTGGAACGACGTCTTCTGCTACGCACAGGATGAACTTGGCCTTCCCCGCGGTACCATCCGCGCCACCGTCCTGATCGAGACGATTCTGGCCGCTTTTGAAATGGACGAAATCCTCTATGAGCTGCGGCAACACTCTTCCGGCCTGAACTGCGGTCGCTGGGACTACATTTTCAGTTTCATCAAGAAATTCCGGAACCACCCGGCCTTCGTGCTGCCCGATCGCTCGATGGTCACGATGGAAAAGCATTTCCTGAAGTCCTATGTGGATCTGCTGATCCGGACCTGTCACCGCCGCGGCATTCACGCCATGGGCGGAATGGCGGCACAGATTCCCATCAAGCATGATCCCGCGGCCAATGAAAAGGCGCTGGACAAGGTGCGCCAGGACAAACTGCGTGAGGTCCAGGCCGGACACGACGGCACCTGGGTGGCCCATCCCGGCCTGGTGCCGGTCGCCAAGGAAATTTTTGACGCACACATGAAGGAAGCGAACCAGATCGGCTGCCGCCGCGAGGATGTGCGCGTCACGGCCAAGGATCTGCTGGCCGTGCCTGAAGGCAAGATCACCGAGGAAGGTCTGCGCTGGAACGTTGATGTGGGTTTGCAGTATCTGGAGTCGTGGCTGCGCGGGTCGGGCTGCGTTCCCATCTACAACCTGATGGAAGACGCTGCCACCGCCGAAATCTGCCGCGCCCAGGTATGGCAATGGGTGCGCCACCGAGCCACCCTCAGCAACGGCCGTCGGGTGACCCAAGAGATGGTTCGCCAGGCGATTGCGGAGCAGAAAAACAAGCTGAAGGGCAACCGCATGGCAGAAGCGGCCGAGATCTACGAGCACATGATGACCAGCCCGGATTTCGCGGAATTCCTGACTTTGGTGGCTTATGATTACATCGACTAGGAATACGCAGAACGCCGGCGTGTAAGATGAGCCCCAACCTCACCGAGATCTCGGATGAATTTCTAGCGCAGCTCAAGGAGGACCTGGTGTGCCGCCGCGTGGGACGCGGCTTGGCGCGCCTGGAAGAGCGCCGTGGTCTACTGAGCTCGTTCGATCCGGGGCAAAGAAACGCCGCGGCCTTCGCCGGCTATCTGGCGCAGTGGGTGGACGTCGGCTACCAGCGTCCCGGACTGGTCAAGGAAATTGTCGCCCGTTTCTCCAAAGCTGTGCGCGCCCGCTTGCCTCTGCATGACTACCTGTATTTGCGCATGGCGGAGGGCATGGTGGCGATGGCCGAAGAGTCAAAGGATGAGGCCCTGCGGCACTGTGATTTTGTCCTGAGTCTGGCGGCCGAGACCGACGACAACGAACTGCTGGCCATCGCCAATTTCTGGAAGGGCCGCTGCCTGCGCATGAAGGGAGAGTACGACCAGGCACTCGCGTTTGCGGTTAAGGGCAGGGAACTGGCCTCCGATCTCGGCCATCAGCCGATGGCCGCCGTCATGCGCGTGCTGGAGAGCTGGCTCTTCTTTCAAAAAGGAGATGCCGAGCAAGCCACCGAGATTCTGGAAGAAGCCGAAGCCATCCTCAGCCAGACCGATGATTTCCTTACCCTGGGCAACATTCATTCCTCGTATGGCCGGATTGCGCGCCGCCAGGGACGCTACCAGCATGCCATCGACAGTTTTACCAAGGCCATCGCGCAGTACAAGAAACGGGATCCGCTGCATCGCAACGTGGCGCGCTCACTGAACAACATGGCGTATGTGAAGCGGCTCATTGCCCTGCAGTTGCGACGTAAGATTGATGCCGAGGCGGCCCGCCGCCGCAAGGCCGCCACCCGCGGGCGTGCCAGCAATGGCCAGGGCAAGCCCCAGTATCGCGGCCGCTTTGAGCAACTCCGCCAGGAGGCTCTGGCCGAACTCGCCGAAGCCGCCGCCATCTACGAGCAGTATGAAAACCACCACGGCCTGGGCAGCGTGCACCTGAACTACGCCTATCTCCATTTGGACAACGGCGATCTCGAACATGCCGAGTCGGCGGCGAAGACCGCCTTTCGCCTGGGCGAAGAAAAGCGTGACCACATCCTGATGGCGCGGGCGCGCCTGCTGCTTTGCATGATCGAAAACGCCCTGGTGGAGGAAGGGATCGGCGAAAGCACCGAACCCGTCAACCACGCCCGCCTGGCCCAGGATTTCGCTCACGAAGCCAGCGAGCTGGCCAGACACACCCAGAACCGGCGTCTACTGGCCCATACCCACGTTTGGCAGGGCCTGACCTACTGCAATCGCTTCTTTGACGATCCGGATGCGGCACGGCGATGCTACGACCAGGCCGTGACTCTTACCAAGGGCGACCACACGGACAGTGCCTGGGAAGACCTGCAGACGCTGAAGGCCAAGGTTTTGCGGAGCGGCAGCGTGAATCCCACTCTGCGCGCCTGGTCGCAGGGCTCGGTGGGTGACAAGACTTTCCAGCAGATTAGTGAAGAATTCGCCGAACTCATCATTCCCAAAGTCTGGGAACGGGAAGGCCGCAAGGTTTCCCGTGTGGCGGCACGCCTTTCCGTGTCCCCGAAGAAAGTCCGGCGTATCTTGAGCCGTGTGGGACGGCGAAAGCCGCGGGGAGAGTAGGCGCCTCCCTAGGCTGGGGGCATCGGGGCTACAGAGGGCGAAATAGAGCGCGCGCCCGCCTTTGAATTTTGCATGGCAGATGTCTCCCGCCACCAAAGAAAGGCCGCAGCCAGGTATCCATCCTCAGACTGGGTAAATCCCGCAGCTCTACTCGCAAAGCCCGGAGACACTAAGAGTGTGACCCCCGGCCCATCATACCTCGAGGGCGGATTGAGGCAGCCCACATCCGGCGCGCGGTTATTTGGACTGTAGAGTCTTGATATAGCTGACCAGGTTCACAATCCGCTGGTCCACTTCACTTGCGTGGCCCGCACTGATTGTCCAGAACAGTTTCCCCCAGACCGGCATTTCTTTGCTGCCGTGCGCCGCTACATGGGCATCGCCACGAATGGCAGAGCCGACCTTGATTGCGGGATAGGTTCCTCCGTTTTTCTTGCTCAATACTGTGAGGTCGGCGGGCGCGGTCTTCAGGGCGTCGGCTGCGGGACCGTTGCCTTTGCCTTCCGTGCCATGGCACACGGCGCAATAGTTGGTGTACATCTCTTTGCCCGAAGCCGGTGACGTCGGCTGAATAGGCACGTGCTGGATGGTCTTCTTGGGCTGTTCCTGCGCTCCTGATGTGAGCGCGAAAGTGGACACCACCATCAGCACCTGGATGACTCTTCGCACGAGCATAGATTTCTCCTTGCACCACATGACGTGGAGGGAATCGCAATTTCTTTTTTACTTCGAAAACGGCAACGATTGTATACCCACCTGGCCGGTTCGTGACATTGATGGTTTCTTTTCCCTTCAGGTCTTTTCTGCTCTCGGCGAGCAGAATTCGACACTCCCGCGGCTCCTGCAATCAGTGATATATACTGTGTCGCAGCCCGGAACCGGCTCGCGGGGGGGACTAGGTTATGCGCTAAAGCCATGCCGGATAACCATGAGATTCAAATCCAGCTCCCGAACTATTAATTGTGGCGATGCACGCCACAGTGCAAAGGGGGCAGGTGCCGGTTGCGATCGCAGTTTCCAGGTCAGCCATGTCGCGCATAGACGTCTTCTTTGAAAAATGCGCGGTGTGTCAAAACCCAGTGATCATGGGCACTCCGCGGTTCCGCTCCTCATAGGATAAGTCCTTATGTCCCAAATGCGGAGAGACATTTTCACCGACCGCTGGGTCATCGTGGGGCAGAACGACGGGATCCAGCCTGGCGACTTTCATTTCGAGAAATTCAGACGTGACACGGCCTTCTGCCCATTCTGTGAGGGCAATGAGGCCGCGACGCCGCCGGAAGTCTTCGCAATCCGAAATCGAGGGTCTTCTCCTAACGGGCCGGGATGGTCGGTTCGAGTGGTGCCCAATTCCCAACCGCGGCTGAAGATAGAAGGTGAACTGGGACGGCGTGCCGAAGCGTTACACGACCTGATGAACGGTGTGGGTGCGCACGAGATCATTGCGGAGACTATGCGGCATGACCGGAGCCTGCATGAACTGGAAATCGAAGAAATTTCTGACGTCATCAGAGCTTACATAGCTCGCATCGTCGACCTTGAAGGGGACACGCGTGTGCGCTATGTGTTGATCTTTAAAAATTACGGTGTAGGAGCAGGCGCGCACAGCATTAGTCATTCCATCTCGCAGCTGATGGCCCTCCCGGTAACGCCGCGCGCAATCAAGACGAAACTCATGATCGCTCGTGACTACTTTGCTCGGAAGGAGCGCTGCATATACTGCGACGTGCTCCAGCAGGAGTTAAAAGGAGGGAAGCGGCTGATTGCCGAAAATGAAGATTTCCTTGCATTTGCTCCTTTTGCGTCGCGCTTTCCCTTCGAGATGTGCGTGTTCCCGAAATTTCATAGCAGCACATTCAGCCGCATCGGTGCAGCCCAAATTGAAAACCTGGCTCGGATCCTGCGCGATGTACTGCAGAAATTGGAGCAGCGCATGGACGGGCCGCCCTACAACCTATCCCTCCACGACCGTCCCTTTCCCCGTCAAAGAGGGGGCTATTGGAAGACAATCGAGGAGGACTTTCATTGGCATATAGAAATCTTGCCCCAAATTTCTCATATCACCGGGTTCGAGTGGGCCTCCGGATTTTTCTATAATCCGGTTCCGCCGGAGGCGGCTGCTCGTCATCTTTTGTTTGTTCCCTCCGCCTGACCTCATTGATCAGTTCAAGACTGGCCAACGGAGGATTCTGTCCGGGATATGATTCTTGTATCTCGCAGCGGCTTCTTCCCGAAGATTTTCGTTTACCAAGCTATTCTGGTGGGTACCCGGTGAACCAGGGTCAGAAAGCGGACCGAGCGTTCCCTTATGTGCCCTCTCTGGATCGACGCTGGTTTTCTTGGGTCCAAAGTTGGGTCCAATTGGAAGTGCTTTTTCGGGCCAAAACGGGGTTAAGTTGCGCCAGATCAACGAAAGCGTTGACGGCTCATAACCCAAAGGTCGGTGGTTCAAATCCACCCCCCGCAACCAACTTTTTCGAGCAGTTATGGGCGCCCCAACACGGGCGCCCTTTCCAGTTCCACAGAAACTTCCACAAATCGTACGGAAAAGTGGCACAGCGGGTTGTCAGCAAGTGCCCAGCCGTGGCAATATCTCTCCTGCCTCACCGGGCCGAATCCTTTCTATCTTGTCTGGACCGAGGCAATTCACTGGCAGGTAATTCCTGTCGCGGGTTGCCGAAGGACCGTGATGATGAAGGGTTCGACCGAAGTGGTCTCTCCACTTCTCACCGAAAAAGAAGCTGCTCAGTACCTCACCCGGTCGGTGAGTTCCCTTCGCCGTGGCCGAAAGAACGGCGCTGGTCCGAAGTTTGTCCGGATTGGCCGCTCGATCCGTTACCCAAAATCCGAGTTGGACAAATACATCTTCTCCTGCGGGGCGATCCTCGGAACTTCGGGGGTGGAAGGTGCGTAGGCGGAAGGTGCGTAGGCAGTGTGCATACCTTCATAAGCGGGGCGATCGTTATTACTCCTTCTGGCAAAAGGACGGCAAGCGGGTGGAGGAATCGCTGCGGACTGCCGACCTTGAGATTGCGAAGAAGAGCTACTGGAAACGGAGGGATGAAATTGAGAACGGCTGTTCGCCGAATGATCGCAGCATGTGGACATTGCAGCAGGCGACTGACGACTGGCTGGAGCAGCGCCAACATGACCTGGCAAGAGGGAGTTATCTGGCGGAGCGTTCCATAGTTCGGAACTTGCCCCGGGAACTCAAGCCGGATTCGCGGTTGCGGTCACTGGCAGACATTTCGAAATTGCGGGGATATCAGCACGACCGTCGCAAAGCCGGAGCCGCAGCCAAAACCATCAACAACGAAGTGCAGGTGCTACGCGGAATGCTGGAGCAGGCGGCGCTATGGCAGAGAGTGGAACGTGAGTACAAGCCGCGACGGGTGAAGAGGAGCGACATTCCAGACGCACTGACCGCTGAGGAATTAACCAAATTGCTACAGATGGCCGGTAAGTCTCCAGCCACAGCAGTTGCGCCAGTCGTGGCAACTCTGGCAGTCAGCACCGGGATCAGGAGTGGGGAAATCAAACGCCTAAAACGGGAAGACGTTCACCATCGCGAGACTTACCCATTCATACGGGTGCGCCGAGAGACAACTAAGAGTGATGCTGGATCACGGAGAGTGGCGCTCGACAGTCTGGGAGTCTGGGCGGCGGAAAGGCTTCTCGCGCGTGGATTGTTGATTGGCAGTGTTAAACCTGAAGACCATCTGCTGCCCACAGATCGGGCGCGCCATACCCGGAAAGGTGATCCGTGGCACGGTGAAACCGGGTTTGATCCCCAACACCACCAGACATCATGGCAATGGGAATGGGACAGATTTCGGTCACCCAGATTAATTGTTCCCAGTTCATCAGTCAGCAACTGAAGGAGAGGACGTATGACGAGCGCAGTGGCTGAAAGCATGATGTTGCAGAGCGGCACGATGGTCGCGGACGATCGGCACCCTGCATCCTCGGCGCAAGGAAACGTGTTGGAGCAGGTTCTCATCGGCCGGGTGCAACCGGCGCACCACGGGAGGGGCGATCACCAGCTGCTTTCACCTCCATTCCACGCCCGGAAGGGTGCCAACTGGGAATACCGAAAGGTTCGGGTCGCACATAGCGGCCAACAAATTGAAGGACCCATGGCGGTAGTTGGGCGACGTGCAAGGATGATGGAGCGCGCCGCAAAACGCCGCAAAACTACCCGCTTTAAGGACTAAGGTCAGTGGTCGGCGTGGCCTAAGTGCTGTGGAATCAGCGGGCCATCTTGTAGTCTCACGGGTTCAAATCCCGTCGGGGACGCCAACCACTCTTTCGCAGTGCGCCAACCCTCTGAGCTGTTGAAACAACGTTGGGTTAGTGGTGTTCAAAAACTTCTGGCTTTGGTGGTAGGCGATACCGTCTTGGAATAGAAAATTTTGAACACGCAGCCTCTGCTCCGCGTCTGCCCGCTGCCACGCGGTCGCTACGTCCACGAGCATGAGCTTCGCAAAGCGTAGGAAAGCGTCGAGCGTTCCACGCTGCGACCGTGCGGCGTGCAACTCTTGGGTGATGCTGTCAATGTCATCATCGAAGTCGGCATTGGCTTGGGCGTAGTCGGCTTGGTTCACTTCGCCACGGAGTCTGGCTCGAAGCAGTTCTGCCTTCAACTTCTTCTGTTCCTCTAGGCGAGCCGCGAGTTCCCTGGTCGCCGCACCCGTGTCGCCCCGCCTTCGTGCCCACACATCGGCTGCGATGGCAGGGAACTGGGAGACGGTCGCTGCGTCCGGTCGCAAGGTTTGGAGGTGTTCGATGAACTCGGATTCAAGAACGGATTTCGATACCTTGACGGCTCTGCACACGGAGTTCCGACACCAGTAGTTAGCGTAATGTTTCAGCTTGCCTTTGTTCATTCCACCAGTCAGCGGCGTTCCACAGACACCACACTTCACGAAGCGTTTCAGCGGGAACGCCGGATTGTGCTTCAGCTTCGGTGCGCTCGACAGCTTGCGTCCAGATAGCACGCGTTGCACGGTGTCGAATAGCTCTTGACTCACGATTGGCGCGTGCAAACCCTTCACCGGCGCAGCCACACTCGACGAGTACACCCAGCCCGTATAGATGGGCTTACGCAACAGAGCATCGAACGTTTGCGCGGTCAACTCCCGGCCGCGCTTCGTCTTCAGCCCTTTGTCAGTGATCATTTTTAAGACCTGAATCTTGGTGTACTTACCTGTCGCATACAACTCGAAGGCTTCGCGGACGAGTGGTGCCGTGACCGGGTCAGGCTTGATGTTGGCGCCGTTGCTTTGCTTAGCGTCGTTCACGTAGCCGATAGGCGCGGCCCACGGCCAACGGCCCGCTCGGACACTAGCCGCCGAGCGCTCTTTCATTTTCTCAGACAGCGCATCGGAGAAGTATTGATTGAAGACGCCATGAACGCCGGCTGCCATCCGGCCCGCCGCTGTGTTGTCGACGTTCGGTTCTGCCACAGAGAGCAGAGTTATACCATTCTCTCGCAACTCAGCTATGGCAGCACCTTGATCGGCGACGTTGCGAGCAAAGCGGCTCAACGACTCGACTATGACATAGCCGATTCTCTGGCGCTGTGCCTTGCAGTAGGAAAGCAACCGCACGAAGGAAGGTCGGTCAGCCGTTCGCCCAGACTCGCCCGGCCCAAGGATGACCTCAGCGACGGCAATGCCGCGCTGGTTAGCCAGTCTCCGGCATCCGTCTTCCTGGTTTTTCAGGTTCAATGGGTCAGCCTGTTCCGGCGTGCTCACACGCAAATACATCACAGCTTCTGACCCTAGACGGTTATTCTTGGCGATAGTCATGGTGTGATGTTAGGCCCGCCTCAACCGTGGTGGCAATGGCATGCTCGTACTCTTCCGGTAATTCCTCAAAGATTGAGGCGAAGATGTCCGCCAACTGGTACATCTGCTCGGTGCGCTGCCCTTGAGTGGTTGTCGGTAGCGGCAGGGCAGCGTCAGCCGTTTCCGTGTCTGGATGTACGCGCATTTCCGCCGTGGCGTTTGGAAATAGCGGCCCCTCTCCACGGAACGCATTCGACTTGGGTTTGGCTGACATCTTGAGACCGATTTGGGTACGGTTTCGCGGCATTACTTGATGAGTTTTCCCAGTTGCGACGCGAGACTCCCCGGAGCATTCCGTTCCTTCCCGTTTTCTCCCGTCACCTCCGAAGGTGCGTCCAACGGAACGATCCCTCGACAGTTCTTCTGCGGGCAGCGGTAACCCGTGACACTGCCGGTGAGCCTGTTGGTGATAATCAATTCAGGACTAAGCCAAAAGGATTTGCTGCACTGGGGGCATCGCAAACGGCAGCGCCGTTCCAATTCGGCTACTCGCGCCAGAACGTTGTCTTTCCGGCCCTGCTCGACCAAAGCCTCAAAGGCTTCGATCCCGGCTCGCTCCCGGATGAACATCTGCACGCCGCAAGCGGAGCAGATGACATAGGGTTTCTTGCGCTTGCTTGTGCGCACATCGAGCAGGCGTAGACAGACGGGACAAGGGAACCACTTCTCTTCCGTATTAATCATGCTAATCTCCCACTAAAACTAGATCCTCCTTCACGCTACACCATGACCTTTGCATGTTTCCGAGAGATCCGTAATAACATTCTTATTTACTTAAACATAGGACGCGTATTGCCGCCGTCTTGATCGCAAAAAATGGAGTGCGATACGCGGTTATTATCCCTATAATGTCGTTGACAGGAGTGGGAGATTCCCAAGAAATGGAACGAAAGAAAAAAAAGCACAAAATTAAGAAACGGCGGTCGCCCCTACCTGCGGGAAAGAGACGCCGAGGCCGGCCGGGCGTGGATCCCTCACAGGTTCTGCAAACGGCGGATCAGCTCAGAGTGATGCTGCCCGCCTTCTGGCCAAAGCTCGCGCGGCCACTGTTGGCCGCACACTCGCCCGCAGATGTGACTAGGGCGTTTGAGGCATTGGGCCTGGTGAGCACGAGTTTTGTTCCTCATTGGTCCGAGCTCATCTTGAAGATCATTCATGATCGACGGTTTCCCCGCGTGAGAGCGAAAGCCCAGATTGCATTCCTGACTGACTCGCTAGGCGCGCAGGGGGCGGTGACGCCCCGTCGTTCGCGTGAGATTTGTGCGGAGGAAAGAACGAAAGAATCGCACTTCATTGTGCGTCGGGATTACTACATCGAATGCACGTGCGGCTATGAAGGACCGGCTTTAAAAGGAGCATGCCCGGATTGTGGCACGATGCAATTGGCAGAGGATTTGTTATCGGCAGGTGAAGACAGTTTAACCTGATATTCAAACCCTGCGATCCCATTCTCAGGTGCCACTACGTTACATACGTACGTAACGTTAGGAAGGCAAGGTATGCCGACCACCAAGCTGTAGACCTGTGCCGAAACGCTGACCGACACTATCGGAGGATCTACGACATTCCCGAAGTCGATCCCAGGAAGCCGAAGTGCTAGAAGCGCGGACCCTTGTGCCGAAATCCCTCTGACCACTTTTGGCTGGGGTTGGCTATCCGGTTGTTAAAGGGGACCGATTCACGCTCCCGAGTTCCGGCGAAAGTATTCCAGACGGGCACGCCCTCTATCCGTCAGTCGATAGGCTAAGTGCCCCCGCCGAAAATTCGGGTGCCGGTCCAGCAGGCCTTGCCTTTTCAGCCGTCCCAGGTAGCTGTATAGCGAGCGGCGGTCGGGAACCGGGTGCAGCCTACCGAGAACAGCGTCGGGCTTAAGAAAGCCGCCGTACCGAGCAAAAATTACTAAAACTTCTGATTTGGTCATCTTTGAAAAGTATTCAGGTTTTAAAGTATTCCGGTAAATCTGAGGATGATGAATTGCGTCGGGTATGTTTCCGATGGTACATACGCTAGTGTATGATAACTCTCCCGATGTTATTTATACGTTTTATTTAAAAGGTGGCTTCTCTTAAATTTATCTGGTTATGGAAAAACAAAATCGCAAAGTATTCTAAAGCGGACGCTGCGTTGAGACATGTTTTGGGTTGAGTTCCCGCAGTTTCTGTTTCTGGGAAAGCCGCCTTACGTAAGATATCTGTGTCGGAGTCTTGTGGTGCCCTGCCGGGCGGTGGATTTCTGCCCCGTCTTCCCTGTGCCGGAAGGAAATAGCTTCGGCTCACCTTCCGATTAGCCGATGATACTTACCTGACGGGGGCAGGCTTCTTTCATGTCGCACCTCAGATGTGGAGGACCGCTGCTTGGTATTGCACCGAGATGCAGCGGCTTCATTCTTCCGAATGAATTCCCTCTCCAATCATGTCTTTTATTTTCATCAACGTCTCGGCACAAGCTTGGCCCTCCTGCATGACAATCACGGAGGGCCGCACAGGCAAAAGATTGAACCTTTCGAAAAAATCCCCCACGTAAAGATCGGGGAGATAGCTACTCACCAGAACTATGTTAAATTCTCGCGACTTTAGAAGTTTAAGAGCCTCGAGCCCACTCCATGTGGTCGTTGGACGGTAGCCTGCGTGCTCCAACATGGACGCGAGGACTTGTGACTCTTCGTCGTTATTGTCGACGACAAGCACTCGTTTGCTTTGGGTCGGCATATCACGCCTCTCGCAAACAACAGCACAAAGGCGGTGACATAGTTCACCATGTGCTGTGATCCAGGCAGGGGCAAAGATGGGTTGGGCGACCCAGACCTCTTGTCCCTGGTCGAGTGCAAGGTTCATCCACGCGCTACTCAGGCTTCAGGCTAACCCACTTTCTGCCGGCATACAGCCGGTACGCTCCTCCGTCTTCGACGATCTTAAGTGGCACTGGGCGCGGCATTTTGTCGTCTATCTGGCCGGCAACGCTGAACAGATCGTTGGCTCCCACGTCCATCACCAGGAATCTTCCGTCTTTTGAAAATCCAAATCCATACTCACCCGGCGCCAGTTCTGATCCCTCGATATTAAGCTTCACTTCTGTGATCAGAAATCCCTGATACTTCGCCTGCACGTCGGCCGCATAGCCAGAGGTATCCAACAGTCCCGTGAGGACCAGCTTTCCATCCGGCACACTGAATCCTGCCGAATTGCGCAATTGCACCGGAGCTGATTGGCCGCGAAAAAAATAGGTGCCGGGGACTACTTTTTTGAGCACCTCGTTGCTAAGCAGGCCAGGCTTCAGCTGCTGGGCCGAAAGCAGCAAACCACAGAAAATCACGACCGCCATCCCAACACGTCGCTTCATGAACCGTTCCTCCATTGAATCGCCAGACTAGGTTCACAAAAATGAAAAAGCAGTGACGCCGAGCACTCACCGCAGTGACTGCAGTCACGGGGCTGCCGCATTTCTGGTTGGAGACCGCTGACGGGCTCGACTGGCTATCGTAATTTCTAATAGCAGCGCAGCGATTAAAAGGAAAGAAGGACTCCACGGCCTCGGATTTGCCAGGCGCCGCAGCCCCTGCCGATTGAGACGTGAAGCTCCTGGGCCAAATGAGGTGACGTAGTTTTGGGACAGCCAACGCTAGGGGCTTTCGTGGTTTAGCACGATCAGGGTCCATTGGTACGAAAAGAAAATGTTTCGACACGCTATCCGTAGAAAGCAACAGACAAAACAAGAGCCCCGCTCTCGCGAGCGGGACCTCGTTTCAAGCTAAGAGCCAAGAGCTAAAAGCTAAGCTAGGTGGCCTGTCGCGGAGCAACCATTACCAGACTCCGCATCTGTTGTTACGGTCACCAAAGCGAACCGTTGCTCACTCAATACCAGCATTCGGGCATCAAAGCATCGCCCTTCTGCACTCGCAGTAACGAACTCACTGCGACAGGCCACTAGTGGCCGCTTTTACTACATATCCCCCATACCGCCGCGGCCGCCGGGGGCGGGAGCGCCCTCTTCCTGAATCTCCGCCACCAGCGCTTCGGTGGTCAGCATCAACGACGCGATCGAGCCGGCGTTCTGCAGGGCAGTGCGCACGACCTTGGTCGGGTCGAGCACGCCCGCCTTGACCAGGTCTTCGTAACCGCTGGTCAGGGCGTTGAAGCCGTAGTTGGCGTCTTTCGAGTCGTTGACCTTGCCGAGGACGATTGCGCCTTCTTCGCCGGCGTTCTCGGCGATCTGACGTAGCGGTTCTACCAGGGCGCGCTTCACGATGTTGACGCCAATCTGCTCATCTCCCTCAAGCTTCAGTTTGTCGAGAGCGGCGACGCAACGGCTCAAGGCCACCCCGCCGCCGGGGACAATGCCTTCTTCCACGGCCGCACGGGTTGCGTGCATGGCGTCTTCGACCCGAGCCTTCTTCTCTTTCATTTCGGTCTCGGTCGCGGCCCCAACTTTGATCACAGCCACGCCCCCGACCAGCTTCGCCAACCGTTCCTGTAGCTTCTCGCGGTCGTAGTCGCTGGTCGTCTTCTCGACCTGGCTGCGAATTTCTTTTACCCGGCCTTCGATCTCGGAGTGCTTGCCCTTGCCTTCGATCACCGTGGTGTTGTCCTTGTCCACGGTGATTTTCTTGGCTTGGCCGAGGTCGGCCATCTGGACGTTCTCCAACTTGATGCCGAGGTCTTCGGTGATGGCCTTGCCGCCGGTGAGGGTGGCGATGTCTAGCAGCATGGCTTTGCGGCGATCGCCGAAGCCAGGCGCCTTGACGGCGCAGACTTGCAGCGTGCCACGCAGCTTGTTGACGACCAGGGTGGCCAGCGCTTCGCCTTCGACGTCCTCAGCGATGATGAGCAGCGGTTTGCTGCTCTTGGAAATCTGCTCCAGCAGCGGGAGCACATCCTTCATGGAACTGATTTTCTTTTCGTGGATCAGGATGTAGGCGTTTTCCAGCGTGGCTTCCATGCGCTCCGGGTCGGTCACAAAGTACGGAGACAGGTAGCCGCGGTCAAACTGCATGCCTTCGACGACTTCAAGCTGAGTCTCGAGGGTCTTGGCCTCTTCCACCGTGATGACGCCGTCCTTGCCAACCTTCTTCATCGCCTGGGCAATGATGTTGCCGATGGTCTCGTCGTTGTTGGCGCTGATCGTTCCCACCTGAGCGATCATGTCGCCGGTGACGGGCTTGGACAGCTTGTCGAGTTCGCCTTTGCCGCGCTCGCCGGTCTTGGAGTCGATGGCGCCGCAAACCACCGAAATCGCTTTCTCGATGCCCCGCTTCATGGCCATGGGGTTGGCGCCGGCCGCGACCGTCTTCACGCCTTCGCGATAGATGGCCTGCGCCAGGACGGTCGCGGTGGTGGTGCCATCGCCCGCGACGTCGGAAGTCTTGGAAGCAACTTCACGCACCATCTGCGCGCCAATGTTCTCCAGCCCATCTTTCAATTCGATTTCTTTTGCCACGGTCACGCCGTCCTTGGTAATGGTCGGCGATCCGAATTTCTTCTCAATCACAACATTGCGCCCCTTGGGGCCGAGAGTCACCTTCACCGCGTCGGCCAGAATATTAACGCCGCGGAGAATCGCTTGCCGCGATTCCTCTCCGTGTACGATTTGTTTTGCCATAATCAGAATCTCCTATCAGAGTTACGGATTTTCTCGCCGGCCACGCCTGCGGAATTGTCTTCGATTGCACGGGGTTCGGTTACGAGCCACTGGTAACCAACTCCTGACCACTACCGCCGCGCTCCGACGGCTTCTTTCTTGGCGACGCCAGACAGCACGCCGAGAACTTCCTCTTCCTTCATGATCAGAAAATCTTCGCCGTCAATCTTGATTTCAGTACCGGCATACTTAGCGAACAGGATGTGGTCTCCGCCTTTCACCGCCAGAGGGAACACCTTGCCATCTTCATTGCTCCTGCCGTTGCCTACGGAGATGACTTCGCCCTCCTGCGGCTTGTCCTTGGCACTGTCCGGTATGTGGATTCCGCCGCGAGTGGTTGCCGCTTCTTCTACGCGACGAGCCAGGATGCGGTCGTGCAGTGGGGCGAATTTCGTAGCCATACTCGCAAACTCCTTATCGATTCTTAATCGGTTTTAGACTTCGGCTAGGTTTCCGGGATAACGAGGATGCGGGTCATTACGGGCCGCTCCTCTTTTGGCGTCATCGGCTCTCCCGAGTAAAAAGGGGTGGAGCAGGTAGCCACCCCGGGTGATTGACGAGGCACCGTCTCAGGCCGCCACGGCGGCGGGTTGGTGAATAGTCGAGCTAATCACATCCGTGACTTGCACCTTGGGAGTGCCGTCTAATACTTTATCCAGCATCTTGAGCACTTCGGGGTAGCCTGCAGTCTTGTAGGCTTCCGCGTACTCCTTGGTATCCCAGAGACTGATTGCGACCACATCCAGCTCTCCCGGGACAGCAAATATGATTTCATCCCGGAACCCACTCTGCTTCCGCAGCATGGGAATGACTTCTTTATCGAAAATCCGCGTGAACTCGCTCAGAGTGTTTGGTTTCAGGCGTAGAGAGACATTGCGAGCAAACATGATCAACCTCCATCGATTGGTTGGGTAATCTAAGAGGGAGAACTTCAGATGGGCTGACTTAGTTCAGGAGACCTGAAAGAGCGGGAAGAATACAGGCTCAATTAGCACCGTAGCCTTCCGCACTGCGATTGTCAAGCGGCATTGATTTCTGGTAGTGGGCTACCGTGCACGAGGTCGTAATCCGAAGTCGGTTCCGTGCTCAAAGTGACTTTCAGCGCCTTCACGACTGAACGGAAGTTCCGGCTGGGGCAAAATGACCGAGCAGACGACCTCATGGCCGGCAGTCTGCGCAGTCAGAAAGACTTTCCCTTCCGGAAGCTCATCGGAGTAGGTGAATTTTATGAGCTGACCGCCTCGACCGACATTTGTCCATTCATCTTGCATTTGTTTGATCTGGCCTTAGTTATCGCCGGCTCCGTTTTTAAGCCGCTCTTTCCGCTCTCCGCTGCTCGTAAGACTCCCAGAGGGCTACAAAGTCCTCTACGCTCCACAACCGATCTGTCACGCCAGCCGCCATTGCCGGACTCATGCGAAGTGTACGATGAATCTTAATGAAGTTGTACGCGAAATAATTCCAAGAACCCCCCAGACATTAGGTGGCGTCATGGCGTCCCCACGCAGCGTTCGATCTCATTGAAGAGGACCTCCAGTGGTGCTTTGTATGGCTCAAGCTGATTTCTTGTAGGAGGCATTGAGAAACGATTAACTGTGTCGTGAGTATGCAGGTCGCCGACATCCCGAGCACCCTCTTCAAGATGGTTTAGAAGTGCCTTGACACTCTTTGCAGAATTCGCGACCACTTGACCAAATGTGGTGTAACCGAACAGGGGTGGCACGTGGTTAATGATCGCTCGCATCAATAGAGCGCATGACAGATAGTTGCCACGATCAAAGTTCTCGTTTAACTCTTCTGCAAAGCGAAGAAGTTTCGCCAAGTCGAACTTCTTACTCCGGAGCTTGCGTATCCGTTCAAGCAAGGAGGTATCTATGAAACTGGGGATTGGGGGCTTGAGTTCGCCCCAAGTCGGGTCGAGAGATTTTTCTCTGATCAGGTCAATGATCGTGATCAAGTCGGCTCTTAAGTCGTAAGCCTCGGTCAAAAACTCCGGGTTGAGATCGAGAGGTGATAAAGCCGCTCGTAGCTCAGCGTCGTCGAGTCGCCGGGCAGCGCCGACAAAACGCTTGGCGATGTCTTTGAAGGAGTAGAGATATGCCGTTTGCATGTCGGGGTCGTCACTCGGACCGCACCGACCGAGCTCGAAGCTCTCGACGTCTTGTGCGAGTTCTAGGATCCGATCAATCGGAGGCGTCATGGTCGGAGGGTGTGTAGGGCAACCCGTTTTTTTAGAACCGACCTGGATTATACAAGCGACACCCCCGCCCTAGTGGACCTTTCCTCCAACGGTAGCTGCACCAAAAACCTGCTGGTGCCCAGCGCGTTTAAGTCACGTGTTGTCAATTTGTCGCCTGCGCGAACAGCTGCGTGCTGAAACCACATAGTTTCGGGCTGCCTCAGGGTTGTGCCGTTCTGGACCAAGCTGTCTCTACAGTGCCTAGCGCCTCTCGCGGCCAAATACTTCGTGGCGTGTCGCCAATCTCTTCCCTTACTTCTTCGCGGTTGGCGGCAGCAGGCCGTTGAGGCGGAGGTACATGGCGGCGGCGCTGTAATGGTCGGCCCAGTCGTTGGTGAGGGCGATCAATGCGAAAGCCCGGGGTGCTTTGCGGCCGCCCCAGACCTCAATCGTATCGCCCAGCGTGGCGTCCGTTACTTTTGGCATCGCAGCACTGCAGAAATCGAATGAAGCCTTGAGCGCCGCCACAAGTTTGTCTTTGCCGTCGGTTTCTTTTAGTTCTTGAGCCTTGTTGGGCTCACGGACATCGCCAACCTTGGCACAGAAGTAGTTGTTCGATTCTGTAATGTGCAGCACGAGACCGGCAAAGCTCATCTGCTGCGGCGTAGGTTTGTAACCGAATTTGTCCGCGGGCATCTCCTCGACGGCAGCGACCAGGTTTTTTTCCTGGTGGGGAAGGATCTCCTTCACTACGCTAGAGACCGGATCTTTGTTCTGCTGCGCGAAGCCAACTGCCACCGAAGCGAGGAGTGTAAAGGCGAGAGCACGTTTCATGGCAAATGCCTCAAGGAGTGCGGCTCAAGGATAAACCTGAGAAGCCAAGTTCGCCACTAAGACACAAAGGCATGGAGGATTTTCAATTGCCACTTAAAGGACGTCCCGCCTGAGCTAACTGTTCCGCCGGAGGGAAACGCCATCCGGTCAATCTGGTTGGCCGTGCTATTTTGTTAGAGCCTCGCATCACATGTAATGAGCGTATACTGCTTGTATATCCGCACCTCTCCGCCATCCTTAGCGAGGCGACGGTCTTCTGCGTGACTGGAGGCCATCGTGGCTAAGAACAGCAGAAACCATTCCAAGAGTTTAGGCATTCCCGCACAACTAAGCAGGCGTTTGAGACGGTTTCCCGACCGCCCGCAACCACTGATGGTGGTAAAGGGCGGGGCATCGCGGAAGTGGCCTACGCGTGCAAGGCTGGCGCTGACATCGACCGGAGACATGAGCGAGAGCGAATCATACTTCATGCTCGGGTCGCGTGACCTAGAGAAACGTATTAGGTTCGAAAGCGCTTGTCGTTCGCTGACGCCGACTGACACATTCTTCACCTTAACAAGTCGAGCGTGATAGCAGGTCAGTGAGGCATGGAAGCCTTCTCTTTTGCATACACTGATTAAGCTCCGGCTGTGGTGCTCCCGTTGTTCGAACGAAAGGAGCGGATACAAGCGCCCATGGCTTTTCAACCCATCACTGGCTCTGCCTCGTCACCCGGCTCGGGTGTATTCCCCATCCTAGTGTTCGTGCAGGGGAATGACCAGCGCATGATGAATCTCGATCACACTCCGTTCACCGTGGGACGCAAAGTTGATAAGGACCTGGTAGTGGCCGATCCTCGCGTCTCCCGCGACCATGCTCTGATCACCTCGGAAAACGGGCAGTTCTGCGTAGTGGACCAGGGCAGCAAGCACGGAACTTTCGTCAACGGCGAACGGGTGCAGCGTAAGACGCTGGAGCGGAACGATCGTGTGGAGTTCGGCGTCCGCGATGTGGCCTACGTCGTCTTCCATCCCCGTCATGCAACCGACAACACTGCGCGGGAGTTTTTGAGCCAGATCTCCGGGATTCAGCTCTCCACGGACAGCACCGATCTGGAAAAACTCACCCTTTTTCTGGAGGCGGCCCGCAAGCTGAATACGGCTGGCGTACTCGACGAAATCCTAATCACTCTGCTGGACGCGACCCTGAAGCTCACCCGTGCCGAGCGCGGCTACGTTTTCATGAAGGCCGAGGATGGAAGCCTGAGCCTGAGCGCGGGGCGTAATTCCAAGGCGAGCCGTTACTGGACGACAAGACGATTTCGCACTCCATCCTCGATGAGGCGATTAAGTCCAACTCCGAGTTCGTGATTACAGACACCAGCCAGTCCCTCAACCTGGCGGGCCGGCAGAGCATTGTGGCTTACGATCTCCGCACTGTGATTTGTATCCCTCTGCGCAAGCCGCAGGTACAAACCACTCGTGCTCAGGCGGCAACGCCCGCAGACACCTACGCCGAGGTGATCGGAGCGCTTTACGTGGACTCGCGTTTCGCCTCGCGAGATATCTCGAGTGTAAGCAACGATATTCTCCGCGCCTTCGCGACCGAGGCTGCTTCTCTGATTGAGAATGCTCGTCTGGTGCAAGCCGAGGCGGCGTCCCGCCGATATCAGCGGGAACTCTCCATTGCGGCCTCGATTCAGCAGGGGCTCATGGAGGTCACCATCCCGGAAGTTCCGTTCGCGCGTCTAAAGGCCAGAAGTCTTTCCTGTAAGGAAATCGGTGGCGACTTTTTCGACGCGGTCAATACCGACGAGGGTTTGGCCGTGGTGCTGGTCGATGTCAGCGGCAAGGGAGTTTCCGCCGCGCTGCTGGCTTCCACCCTTCAGGGCATGATCTATTCCCAGCTTCTCGCCGGAATGCCCTTGAAGGAGATTCTGGCTGCGGCCAACCGATTCTTCACCCACAAGCATATCAGCGAGGAATACGCGACCTTAATTATTGCGCGGCTTCAGCGTGATGGGGAAATGGAATACGTAAACTGCGGCCACGTGCCGCCGCTGCTGGTTTGCAATCATGAGGTGATCCGCCCGCCCCATGGCAACCTGCCCGTCGGCCTGCTGGCCGATACCACCTACGAGAGCGACCACGTCAGTCTTCACGCCGGGGATCGCTTGATTCTGGTGACTCACGGCGTTACCGACGCTGAAAACGCGTGTGGCGATTTCTTCGGAGGACTCGCGCCTGGAGACCGTGGCTGCCAAGAGCTTGACCATGGAAGACATCTTTTCCGCCGTCGCCAACTTCTGCGGCGGCACTCCGCTCAGCGACGACTGCACGGTCGTGGAGTTGGTGTACTCGGGCTAGGCCCGCCTCTTGCGAGATCGCGCACCGGGAGCCCAGAATCGCGCGCAGAGGGGTGATCAAGGTAAAGCCGATGACAAACGTGAAGACAGCAATCGGATCCATCTAAGACGTACCTCAGCCGACACTAGAAGAGGAAAGCGTCCAGTGGCAGAGTACGCTCATAGGCACGTTCCCTGATAAGAGGTTGGGTCATGAACGCCTATCAGCATGAGCACGCTCACAGCTACGAACACCCGCACTCTGTCTTCGACTTCAAGTCTGCTTCTCTGTTCCAGTCTCTGACCACCTCGGCAACAATAGGCATTTTCGTTGGATCGGTAGGAGTTGCGTTGAATGCTGTCTGGTTCTATCGGCAAATCTCCTGGCACGTGACCGCCATGGTCCAGGGTTTGGTGCAGACGCTGATCGTCACCGTTCTGGTGACCATCGTTCTTGAACAACGCCGGAAGCGAGCGATCCGACGAACCCTGGAACTAGCCTTCTTGAACCATCATGTGCGCAATGCCCTCACCCAGATGGGTATGATTTACTACGTCGCCGATCCAGAGAAGCGGGAACGCCTATTGCAGGATGCAGTAGCCCGCGTTTCGGAAGCTTTGTTCCGAATCGCAAACAGCGCGGATCTGACCGGGCTGTCTCTCGAAGTTGATCTCGGCGGGGTGGAGTTGGCCCATGCTGGAGAGGCGCGAGAGCATGGCGAGGCGAAGAGGGCGAGCTGAGCCAAAACTGTTTCCTTTCGGCCCACGACAGGGGAAACATGCCAAGCGCTTTGGGAACCTAGACTTCCGCGTGCGAAAATACCTGTTTGGACAGAATTCGACCTAGGCCTCCAGAACGCTTGCACACAGTTCGTAGAGCGGCGTCGCGTCCGCTATCGTCGCTGCTAGGTGTTCAAAACGGTCGGGGATAGGGACGCCAACCATTTCAAAGAAGTCTTTCGCGGTGGTTTTCAAATCTCCAAGTGATTGAAGGAACTCGTGCCAACCCTGCATTACCTGTTCGTTCTGACGGTTTAAAAAGCCGCTTTCGTGACTCCAGACCATCGGGGAAGAGCGCAGTTTGAAGTTCCTTCCTGCCGTTAATCCCGGTTCTTTCCCAGGTGGTCACTCGATCAACCAACTCGCGTTTACTCTCCTCGATTAGCTCCGCATCATGTTCTTCTCTGATTCCAAGGCGTGTAGGTTGTCGGCGCGTACATTCCTAATAGACCGATGAAGTCCTGTTGAAGCTTATGCTGCCAACAAGTACCTTCCGGCAATCGGATCTGCAGCACCAGTAGTAAGGGAATCTGCCTTGACGATGCCCCCGGTCAGACCTTTACCGCACCCGGCACACCGCACGAACTGTCGCAAAGAGAATTCAGGATGAACGGTGCGGCGTGGCTGTGCGGTTCCGCGCGTTGTCAAAAAGCTCCTTGCGGCACGATCGCCTCATGTACCCCTTTCCGGGAGGCAGGGGGTACCCTCTCAGCAGCTTCGATTGCTGGGCCGCTCATGGTTCAGCTACCCCGGTTTGGCTACCCCGCTCAAAAATCCCCGCGCCTGGAGAACAAACGGCCCCCAGAGGGTGTGCATGTCATATCATGTTGGGGCAAAGGAGCGGTATCAGTCCCAATTTATGTTCACGCAAATCAGAGTTTGTCTCCTGTTGGCCCTGATGTCGGCCCCAGACCTGTCCGGCGCCAATTTTGCCATGAAGGTGACCGACAAGAATTACCTCGATACTCAAGGTTTCAGCGTTTTCCTCTACGACAGCACGTACCATCCCGTTTTTGTGGACCAAAAGAACACGGCCATGGAGATGATTCTCCATGGCCAGCGCATCGCCACTAACGGCGACGTGCGCCTGATGCCAACGCCGGAGCAGTGGGACCTGGTGGCAAGCCTCAAAGGTCGTCATGCCGACAAGGCGAACCGCCGGCTCACCGCCGACCTCGCTTTCCCGACGTTTGACTTCAGTTACACACTGGAAGTGGCAGCGGAGCCGGGCGGCGTGCAGGTCAGCATCAATCTGGACAAGCCTCTACCGCAGAAACTGGCGGGGCGGGCGGGCTTCAATCTGGAATTCCTGCCCTCGATCTACATGGGCAAGGCTTACCTGGTGGACGGAACTAAAGCCGGCATCTTCCCGCGTACGCCTAACGATCCGATGACGAAGGTTTTACCCCTGCCTGATGAACCGAAAAAGGCGTACTACCTGGAGGACTGGGACAAGGCCAAGGGATACACTCAGCCGCTGCCGTTCGCCGAGGGCAAGAGCATCACCCTGGGGGTCGACGACGCGCTGGCCCGGGTGAATGTAGTATCGGATACGGCCAACCTCATGCTGTTCGATGGACGCGACCGCGCGCAGAACGGCTGGTTTGTGTTGCGTTCGCTGATCCCTTCGGGCAAGACCACCGGGGCGATCGTCTGGCACATCAGGCCGGACGTGATTCCGAACTGGACACGGCCGCCGGTGATCGCGCACAGTCAGGTCGGTTATGCGCCGGGCTTCTCAAAGGTGGCGGTGCTCGAACTCGACCCGAAGTACAACGCCCCGAAGACGGCCAGAGTGCTCCGCCTGATGGAAGATGGATCTTACAAGCAGGTGTTCGAGGGCTCGATCACGCCTTCAACACCCTGGCTGCGGTACGTCTATTCGAAATTCGACTTCACCCCTGTGAATGACCCCGGCCTCTATGTTGTCGAGTATGGAGACCGGCGTACGGCACCCTTCCCCATCTCGCAGGACGCTTACGCTAACATCTGGCAGGACAGCCTGGACCATCACCTTGCGGAGCAGATGGATCACGTCTCCGTTCGCGAAGGCTACCGCGTATGGCATGGCGCTTCGCACCTGGATGATGGCCGTATGGCGCCCGTAGTGGGGGAGCAATTCGACGGCTGGAACCAGGTCACGGCAATGGACGGAAAGTACAAAGGCGGCGATCACATCCCTGGGATGAACGTGGGCGGCTGGTACGATGCCGGCGACTTCGACCTCGAGGAGCCCGCGCAGCTGAGAGTGATTCAGAACCTCGCTCTGGCGTATCGCGAATTCAATCTCAGGTACGACGAGCTTTCGGTGGATGAAGCCGCCCGTGAGGTTGAGATGCACCGTCCCGATGGCGTGCCGGATACGGTGCAGCAAGTCAAGCACGGCGCCCTGCTCATCCTGGCGCAGTTTCACAACATCGGCCACGCCATCCGCGGCACTCACGAACCAGACCTGCGCCAGTACACACACCTGGGCGACGGAGCGTCGAAAACTGACGGCCGCATTTACGACCCGAAGCTCGACCCGAACGAAACCAAGGGCGACTACTCCGGCAAGCCGGACGATCGCTGGATCTTCACTACGAACAACCCTTTTTTCCAGTGGAATGCCATTGCGGCGCTGGCTGCAGCGGCGGATACGCTGAAAGGCTGGGATGATGCATTAGCGAAAGACTGCCTGGAGACCGCGATCAAAGCATGGCAGGACGCGAAGGCTCACCCAACGCAGTATCCCACCGGCGGGGGCTTAGGCGGAGAGGCTCCGGCAGTTGCCCCCGGAGGTGGTGTGCTGGCCGCGTCTCAGGGTGTGGTCTCGGGTGCTCCGACAAGCTCTGGCACTATTAGCGCACAAACAGCTGCGCCGGCCGGCTTCAGCCGTGGCGGATTTGGCGTCGGACTGGACTGGGCTGCGGCTCTGGAATTGACCATCGCCACGAATGGTGCCGAGCCCTACAAGTCCCGTCTGCAGGGATTGTTCCCTCAGATGATCACCCCACAGCAGATGGACCTCCATGGTTGGACAGCAGTCCGGGCATTGCCTTATCTGGATGCGAGCGCGAAAGATCAAATGCGCGAAGCGGTGAAGACATATATGGTGGGTCTGGACAAGCGGTTAGACGTCACTCCGTTCGGCGTGCCCCCGAGCCTCGGCACCTGGGGCGGATCGGGCGCCGTGGTGGACATGGCCATCCGAATGTATTTCCTGCACAAGGCGTTTCCGGATCTCGTGGGCCCCGAATACACACTTCGCGCCGTCAACTACATTCTCGGCACGCACCCCGTATCCAGCACTTCGTATGTAGCTGGAGTTGGTACGGTCTCGAAGACGCTGACCTACAGCAATAATCGCGCCGACTATGCTTACATACCGGGTGCCGTGATTCCGGGATACATCATCATCAAGCCGGATTTTCCGGAGTGCATCGACGACTTCGGATTCCTGTGGTTTGAGGATGAAGCCGTCGTGGCCGGGTCGGCAACCTGGGTCGTGGCCGGCAACGCTGCGGACGCGATCATTAAGGAATCGAAGTAGACCCGGAACTAAAAGCGCCCAGCGGCCCCGAGCGGTGCCGGAGTCATCAACTGGCAGTCCTATGCCGTGATCAGGCACGCCATGTTGGGGCGCGGGAAATCAACGCTCAAACTGCCGTCGGCAACCGCAACTTTGATGCCAAGGCCTGCCGGATAAAGAAGCTCGGCCTCAGGTGCTGCCCACGGAACCTTTGTGACCGCCGGACCGTCAATCCTCCAGACGCCGAGCACAGTCTGTTGCGGAGCTCGCATTCCCAATGCAAGGGGCGCGGTACGATTGGTGACGTCCGATGTGCCGAGAGGATAGAACGGCACTGACGAGGGAATGTGCTTGCGGAGAACTTCTTTGTAAACCCGGATCCCTTCCGCAACCTGTGCCAAAACCTGGGGAGCGATGGAGTCGAGGCGCCCGCTCTGATGAATGCGGCAAAGCATTGCCGTCACCATGTTGAAGCTGGCCTGATCGGCGTCCGCGTTGGCCAGCGGGTAAGTCCAGATTCCGAGCTGCTCCGGCAATACGGCCGCGGACGCGCCCACCAGGATCGCCGGTACCTTCAAATAGTTTTCCTGGTCGGTCATGGACTGCATCTGGACACGGCTTAGCATGGCGTAGTCCATGCGCCCGCCTCCGCTGCCGCAGTTCTCGATGATTAGGTCCGGGTACTTCTTGACGATGCTCTCCAGCCACGCCAGGTGTGCGCGGTTATGTTCGAGCAGACCCTGTCCAAAGCTCTCGGCATTGATCTCAGTGCCCTGGAGCGAATCAACGTTGTAGTCCATCTTGATGTAGCCAACACCGTAGTCGTGTGCCAGCCTCGCCATCACCTGGTCGAGATAGGCGCGCACCTCCGGGTTGCGGAAATCCAGCATAAGCCGCGAATTTTTGAACACTCGCTTGCCGTGCCGCATCAGGAACCAGCTGTCCGGCTTTTGCGCCAGCACCGACTTTGCCCCGGCCACTTCCGGCTCGAGCCATAGTCCGGGGACCATGCCCGCCTGCCGTATCTGGTCGAGCACGAACTTGAGACCATGCGGCCAGCGCGTTTTTGAAGGTTCCCACGCGCCGATGGTCTGACTCCAATCCTCATTCACCTCCGCATACCAACCCGCATCAATGACAAAATACTCGCAACCCGCCTTGGCCGCGGCGGCGATCAGGGGCAATTCCTTCGCTTCCGTCGGATCGCCCCATAGACAATTCATGTAGTCGTTGAAAATCACCGGGCAGCGAACGTTAGTCTTACTCGGCTTCACGCAGGCAACGCGGCGGTAACGGGTCAAGGCCGCGACCGCCTCTCCAAAGCCGCCGCGCACACACCCGATTGCAACCGGAACAGTCTCGTAGGTTTTACCGGGTTTCAGATTCTTCCAGGCCGCCGAGTGCAAGTCATCGGGACCACCGAGGTAGGCGTAGACGTCGTCGGCGTAGTTATTGCGGGCCGATACGTTGGAGATTTCCCAATACCAGGAGCCATTGTGCTCAATCTGCCAAAACCAGGTCAGGCCCAGACCCGTGTTTTCAGCCATCGCCATCGGCAGGTAGCGTTCGCTGGACCAGCTGCCAACGCTTCCGGCCTGCGCTTCCGACCAACTGGTACGCTCATTTTCGACAAAGCCCATCTCGGATGGGCGAAGGGTGTGCCACTGGCCCTCCGCCATCCAGCTATTCACGGCCAGGTGGATGCGCAGCTCGCGGTCATAATCCTGGGGCGCAGCCAATCCATGAAGCATGGCCGAACTCAGGAATTCGATGCCCGCCGGCGCCGTTCCAGTATTTCTCACCCTCGTGTATCGCCGGACTACCGGAACTCCAGCAAAGGATTCGTAGAACGATTCCACATCCAGTCGAAGGACTGGGTCGGTATGGGTGCACACCAGGCGCTTACCTGAGGGAGTGGATTCCTCACGTGTGCCGACAAAGATGAGCCGGGCCCCGGGTTGACCCATGCCGGATTTCATGCCCTGATCCGGAGAATTCTCTCCGCTGCACTGAAGGGCGACCTCGACGCCAGAGGAATCCCCGGCGCCAAGCGGCGCGCCAACCGGAACCACGCGCTTTTGCCGCAACTTTCCCGCCGTCACATCAAATGTGAAAGTCAGTTCGTTGGTTTTCCATTCAAATGTTTTGTTTGGAACGTCCGCTAAGGCAAAGCGAGTAACTGAAGGGACAAAAGCGGCGCAGGCAGCGACGCCGCTGGATGCCAGAAATCTTCTGCGGTTCATAGGAGACACGTAAGGCAGCGGTAACTGTATCGCAAATTCCCTGAATCGTTGATGTTTTATTTCCGCCTGCGTGGCCGTGATCGCGCATTCATTGCTGGCCGCCGCCGGCTGGATTCGCGAACGATCAGTTCCGGCTGCAGCACGACAGTTTCAGGAGCGGGGGGTAGCTTGGAGTTGAGAATCGCCAGCGTGATACGCGCGGCTTCCTCCCCGATCTGCCGGCTGTGCTGGTCAATGCTCGAGAGCCCAACCCGCAGCGAATCGTCGTAATGAAGATTTCCGCAGCCCACTACGGCGATGTCAGCGGGTATGCGCAGTCCTTCCTTCGTAGCGTAGTTGATCGCTGCCATGGCCAGGGGATCATTGAAACAGAAAACACCATCGGGTCGCGCCTTCAGGGCCAAGAGTCGGCTCATTGCTTCTGCGCCCCTTTGCTTACTTTCGACATCGCCCTTGGGTTCAGCGATGATGTAATCATCGACAATCTTCATCCCGCTTTCCAGCAGCGCCCGCTTATACCCTTGCAGACGGCGGATTCCCGGGCTGGTTTCCGGTCCGCGGATGTGAGCGATCCGCTTGCAGCCAATGTCGATTAGATGCCGCGTGGCCAGAACTCCAACGGCCTCATCATCTACACCGACGAAGTTGCTGGAGAGACCGGGTAGCCAGCGATCGATCAGCACATACGGTATGTTTTGGTTCTGAATTCGGAAGAACAAATCGACCGTGGTACGGCAAGAGGCGATGATCAAGGTGTCGAGGCGGCGGGCCAGCAACTGATTGATTTCCTGCTCCTCAAGCTCGGGATCTTCATCGGACGAAGTCACAATCAGGTAATAGCCGCTCTTCCTCAGGACTTCGGAGAGCGCCTTGGCAATTTCAGCGAAGAACGGGTGGAGGAGATCCGGTACCACCAACCCAACCAAATACGTGCGTCCGGTGACCAGGCTCCGTGCCGCCAGGTTCAGTTGGTAATTAAGCTCTTTCACGCGGGCCAGGACCCGCTTTCGGGTTTCGTCCCCCACGTCAGGATGATTGCGCAGAACCTTGGAAACGGTGATCACGGATACGCCAAGGTCTTTGGCGATGTCCTTCATTCTGACACTCATAATTTTCAGCCAGTAAGTATATAGGAAGTCGAGGATGGGTCAGGCCGCAGTGCTGGCACGGTGAAGTTACCGTTTGACTTGTCTGCCATAGTTGCCGGAAACTCGCCCGGTGAGCCCCACAGTTCTTTCTCGCCGCGCTTTTGTAGCACTCGCCATGGCTGCAGCGGCCGGGAGAGTATTGGCGCAGGGGATTGCCTCCCGCGGCATCAAGCCAGACGCCAAACCGGCTCCGTCGGGACGCCCGTTCAACGCGCATTTCCTCGATGTGGCCCGGGAAGCCGGGCTGGTGCAGCCGGTAATCTGCGGCAACCCCGACCATGCCGATTACATCCTGGAATCCATCGGTTGCGGTTGCGCTTTTATCGACTATGACAACGACGGCTGGATGGACATTTTCTTGCTCACGGGTACGCGGCTCACGGGTGCGCCTCCGGGAACCAGCAATCGACTCTACAAGAACAACCGCGACGGAACGTTTACCGATGTGACCGAAAAAGCGGGACTGCGGGATGTGGGCTGGGCATCGGCGGTCTGCGTTGGCGACTATAACAACGATGGTTTTGAAGACTTGTTTTGCACTTACTACGGGCAGAACAAGCTTTTCCGCAATAACGGGGATGGCACGTTCACCGATGTTACCAGGCACGCCGGTCTGGTAAGCGAGAAGCCACGTTGGGGGGCGGGGTGTACTTTCGTCGACTACAACCGTGACGGACATCTCGACCTTTTCGTCTCGAATTATCTTGAATTCGATCTCAAGCGCGTTCCCAAACCCGGAGAGAACCGGTACTGCAGTTGGAAAGGAATTCCGGTGGAGTGCGGCCCTCGCGGACTACCTCTCGGTTACCACTCTTTGTATCGCAACAACGGCGATGGGACATTTACCGACATCAGCGGGCCGAGTGGAATTTCGAAGATACAAGGCAGTTATGGAATGACCGCGGTTTCCGCGGACTTCAACGAAGACGGCTGGGCAGACATCTATGTGGCATGTGATTCGACTCCAAGCCTGTTGCTGATGAATAGCGGGAAGGGGACATTCAGCGAAGAAGGCGTGCTGCGCGGCGTCGCTCTCAGTGAGGATGGCATGGAGCAGGCGGGCATGGGGGTGGGCGTGGGCGACTACGACCTCGACGGGCACTTGGACATTTTCAAAACACATTTTGCAGACGACACGAATGGCCTCTATCACAACAACGGCGCCGGGGAATTTGAAGATGTGACCAGGGCGGCCAAAATCGGGGTGGAAACCAGCTACATCTGCTGGGGCGCTGGCATAGTGGACCTCGACAACGACGGCTGGCCAGATCTGTTTATGACCACGGGCAGCGTTTACCCGCAAATCGAGAAGAAGCTGCCGCAGTTTCGCAGTAAGGGTCCGAGGGTCGTGTTCCGCAATCTGGGCAACGGCAAATTCGAGGAATTGATAGAAGAAGCTGGCCCGGGCGTTGCGGAGCCCCATTGCAGTCGCGGGTGCGCGTTTGGGGATTTTGACAATGATGGCGACATTGACATCCTGATCGTCAATCTCAACGAACCCCCTTCTCTGTTGCGTAACGATGTGCGCGGGGACAATCATTGGCTGAAGATCAAATTAATCGGAACCCAATCCAACCGCAGCGCTATAGGAGCGCGGGTGGTGGTCCATTATGGTGGGAAGAAACAATCGCAGCAGCTGCTGAGCCAGAGCAGTTTCTACTCCGCAAACGATCCCCGCCTCCACTTTGGGCTGGGCGCAGCGAAATCCGCTGACCTTGAGATTTACTGGCCCAACGGCCTGGTAGAAAAGTTCCCGAGCGTTAGCGCAAACCAGTTGGTCGTAGCTAAAGAAGCCTCAGGACTGATTCCCAGCCCCGGCTGGATGAAGGTCGGATAGTTCGCCCAGTCCTCCGTTGCCCCCTAAACCCGCCTGTTTTGAGCCATTGACATCGATAACTGTACCGATTATCGTTCCCCTTGCCATTTGCACCCTAGCTCCAGCCAGGGGGAGCGACGGTGCGGGCGGAAATTCTTGCAGCGGAATGAGGTCTGCGGCATGAAGGTTCGTAACGGGTCAGTGGTGAACGGGGTGGTGGTTGATCCTGCACTTGTGCCCGAAAGAACTCTTTATACCGGTGCCAGGATGCCTGCCATGGGCCTGGGAACGTTTGGCTCTGACCATGTCGGGGCAAGCGAGGTGGCGGCTGCTGTGGAGGGCGCCGCCGCCGTTGGATACCGTCATTTTGATTGCGCGTCTGTGTATGGCAATGAACCGCAGATTGGATATGCGCTTCAGCAGGTCTGGCGCACCTCGATTCGGCGCGAACAGGTGTGGATTACCTCCAAGCTGTGGAACGATAAGCACGGAGAAAATGACGTAATTCCTTCCTGCAAGCAGTCATTGGCGGATTTGAGATTGGACTACCTCGACCTCTACCTGGTGCACTGGCCCTTTCCCAACTTCCACCCGCCCGGTTGTGACGTGACTTCCCGCAGCGAGGATGCGAAGCCGTACCTGCACGCCAACTTCATGAAGACCTGGCGCAAGATGGAAGAATTGGTTGACTTGGGGTTGGTGCGGCATATTGGGACTTCGAATATGACGGTCCCCAAGCTCAGGCTGGTTCTGCAGGACGCACGCATCAAGCCCGCAGTGAATGAGATGGAACTGCATCCCCACTTTCAGCAACCCGAGTTGTTCGAGTTCGTCCGCTCCAACGGCCTGGTTCCTGTAGGCTATTGCCCGATAGGTTCGCCAGGGCGGCCGGAGCGGGACCGTACTGCCGAAGACACAGTGCCCACCCAGGATCCGGTGATTCTCAAGATCGCAAATCGCCTCGGCGTGCATCCGGCAGTAGTCTGCATCAAGTGGGCCATCCAGCGCGGACAGGTGCCAATCCCGTTTTCTGCCAATCACAACCACTACCTCAGCAATCTGGAAGCCGCGGTCAGCGGTTCGTTGACGCCAGATGACATGAGTGAAATCAGCACCATTGATCGCAATTGCCGGCTGATCAAAGGCCAGGTCTTTCTCTGGAAAGATGGGCAGTCCTGGGAAGACCTCTGGGACGTCAAAGGAGAAATTACTCCGCCGTGACCCCTCCAGCCGGCCAATCTGCGTGAGCCACTCATATGCCAACTAGCCAGGAGAGTATGCGGGCCGCATATCTGCCCGGCAACGACAAAGTTGAGTTGAGGACACTCCCGGTTCCGCGTCCTGCGCATGGCGAAGTGCTCCTCCGCGTGAAAGCATCGACCATCTGCGGTTCGGATATCCGCTGCATCTATCACGAGCACCTTGGCAAAGGCCCGGAGGGATATCAAGGCGTAATCGCGGGACATGAGCCGTGCGGGCGGATCGTGGAGGTCGGCCCGGGCTGCCGGGGGTTTGCCGTCGGTGACCGCGTCATCGTGTATCACATTTCCGGTTGCGGTGTGTGCAACGATTGCCGCCGCGGCTACATGATTTCCTGCACCAGCGAGAAGTACCGGCGCGCCTACGGCTGGCAGCGCGACGGCGGCATGGCCGATTTCATGATCGCGGAAGAGAAGGATCTCATCGCTCTTCCTGACGAGCTTTCCTATGCCGATGGCGCACAGGTCGCCTGTGGCTTTGGGACGGTCTATGAAGCCATCGAGAAAGTCGGGGTCAGCGGCAACCACGCGGTGCTCATCACTGGGCTCGGACCCGTAGGACTGGCCGCGGCGGCATTGTGCCGTAAGCTTGGCGCGCAGCAGATCATCGGTATCGATGTCGTCGCCGAGCGATTGGAACTGGCGCAATCCCTCGGGCTGTGTGACTCAGTCCTTACATCCGGTCCCGACAACGTCGCTGCGGTAAGAGACTTGACGCACAATTACGGAGTCGAGCGCGCCTTCGATTGCTCGGCAAACGCCGCCGCCCGAGCCACCGCCATTCGGGCCACACGCAAGTGGGGAAGAATTGCCTTTGTCGGCGAAGGCGGCACAGTCGAGTTCAATCCCTCTCCGGACATCATTCACGATCAAAAGACCATTTATGGTTCGTGGGTGACCTCGACCTGGCTCATGGATGAGCTGGTCGAGCGTCTGGTGCGGTGGAATCTTCATCCCGCAGACATCATTACGCACCGCTTTGGCCTGGAGAAAGCTGCCGACGCCTATGCCCTGATGGCTTCGGGGAAGTGCGGCAAAGTGGCGGTCTGTTCCGACGAGGAGCTGATCTCGAAATGAGCGCAAAATGGGAAGACGCCCTTAAAGACCGGCTGTCTCTCTACGGCCATCGTAATTGGATCGTCATCGCCGATTCGGCGTATCCAGCCCAGTCGAGCGGTGGCGTGGAAACCATCGTCTCCGATGGAGAACAGACGGCTGTGCTCGCCACGACGTTTGCGCTTCTGAGCGAATCCCGGCACATCAAGCCAACCATTTACACCGACCAGGAATTGGATTTCGTTTCGGAGGCCGACGCCCGCGGTGTTACTGCTTACCGGAGGCAGCTCGAACAGCTTTTGAAAGGACAGAACGTGCGCGTCCTGCCCCACGAGAAGATTATTTCCAGGCTGGACCGCGTCGGCCAGATGTTCCGTGTGCTGCTGATCAAGACCACCATGTGCATTCCCTATACTTCGGTATTTTTTGAACTGGAATGTGGCTACTGGAATGCTGAGGCAGAGAAACGCCTTCGGGCCTCTATGAAGAGCAGCAATGGAAAACGGAACACTACAAAGCGTAAGAAGCGGCCTTAACTGCGTATTCCTGAAAGTCGTGTTCAACCATGAAAGCACTCCTGCTGCAGAAGCCTGGACAGGCATCGATCGGGAGCGAGAATCCGTCAAGCTTTAAAAAGATTCTGGTGTCCCTGGATCAAGGTCAACTATGAGCACCTACAGAAGCGAATCTACCAACCCGGTCCGTTCCAATGAGCGCGGCGGCGGTTTGTTTCGCTCTACCGATGGCCGGGACCTGCTGACTCCCTTTGTCCTGATCACCGCGTTGTTCCTTTTGTGGGGCTTCTGCAACGGGATGATTGACATCCTCAACAAGCACTTCCAGGACACGCTGAGGATAAACAAGGAACAATCCGGTCTGGTGCAGGCAGCCAACTATCTGGCTTACTTCCTGATGGCCATACCTGCCGGATTGCTCGCCAAAAGATTCGGCTACAAAGGCGGGATTCTTGTAGGGCTGTCGTTGATCGGCGCAGGCGCCTTCTGGTTTATTCCTGCCGTCAACATCGGGGCGTACTGGGCGTTCCTGCTGGGCCTGTTCGTGATTGCTGCGGGCATGACTTGCCTGGAAACGATTGCCAATCCTTACGCCACGGTTTTGGGGCCACTGGAAAGCGGGCCTACGCGCATCAACATCGCCCAAACAACCAACGGCCTGGGTTGGATTCTTGGGCCGATCGTTGGGGGGTATTTTGTTTTTTCTGGCGCTGACGGGGCCAATGCCAATGCCGGTCTTACCACGCCATACATCGGGATTGGGATATTTGTAGCGTTACTGCTGGTCATTTTTGCGGTCTCGAACATCCCCGACCTGCACGCCGAAGGTGAAAGTCGTGCAGCGGCCGCCGGAAAAAAAAGGATCAAGCCCACGGGTGGGCAACAGGCTGCGACCGCCATCGTTTTGGCGGCGGTCTGCGGGCTGCTGTATTTCTTTATTGCTCCGATTCTGGGACTGGTGTGGACCCTGCTGCACATGAACCAGGCATGGTTGCAGCCGGTGAAATACGGATTGCTGATCGTCGCCTACGTAGCCGCTTTCATAACGGTCTCCAGGAATTGGGACCTGTTCCGGCGCAAGCACTTCACCCTGGGGGTGGCCACGCAGTTTCTGTATGTGGCGGCGCAAACCGGTATCTTCAGCTTCTTCGTGAACTATGTTCTGGAGAATGATCCGGGGGTGACCCGCTTGCAGGCCTCGCGGTGGTTGGGTGCCATCGGGTTCGTTTTGTTCATGGTCGGGCGTGTGTGCGGCAGCGCGGTCATCAGCCAGTTCAAGCCGGAGCGCGTGCTTGCGGCCTATTCGGTCATGAATGTGGTGCTGGTTGCGATTGCCATCGGCGGTGGCAAAACTGGAATGTATGCGATGTTCGCTTCGTTCTTTTTTATGTCCATAGGGTTCCCGACCATCTTTGCTCTCGGCATCAGCGGGCTGGGCGAACACACCAAGTTCGGCTCATCGCTAATTGTGATGTCCATCGTCGGCGGCGCCATTAGCCCGCCCTTCATGGGCCGCATCGCGGATCAGCATTCCATGCGCACTGGCTTCGTAGTGCCGTTGATATGTTTTGTGTTTGTAGCTCTCTACGGACTGGTCTGGGCCAGACTCAGCCGGCAAGATACCGTACCTGTGGTTGGCGGTTAACGCGTTTCAACCCGTCACGCAGGATGGTGGCGGTAATTTCTGGATAAAGGAAAGAACGCCATGTCACGCCATCTTTCATTGCTGACACACTCCCTTCTCAGATTCTCCATTGCTGTGACCGTGTTGTTTGCACTTTCCGGCCTGTACGCGCAGAACGCCACCGCCCCGACCGCATCGCAGGATCCGGCGGTCATCGATCAGGTATGGCAGAAGGCGAGCAGCAAATATGATTCCCAGCGCGCCACCCTTCTGAAAGATGTGGACAGCGTCAACGCCCAGGGGCCCTTCCGGGCGGACTGGGAATCGCTGCAGAAGTATGAGACGCCTGAATGGTACAAGGATGCGAAGTTCGGGATTTTCATTCACTGGGGACTCTATTCCGTTCCCGCTTTCGGCAACGAATGGTATCCACGAAACATGTACACGGAGGGGTCTCGAGAATACAAGCACCACCTTGCGACCTACGGACCCCAGGACAAGTTTGGCTACAAAGACTTCATTCCCATGTTCAAAGCGGAGCACTTCGATCCCGTCGCATGGGCGGAGCTATTCAAGAAGTCGGGCGCGAAATACGTGGTACCCGTGGCCGAGCACCACGATGGCTTCGCCATGTATGACAGTGGTCTGAGCGACTGGACGGTAGTTAAAATGGGACCGCACCGCGACACCACCGGTGAACTGGCAAAAGCGGTTCGGGCGGCAGGTCTGCATTTCGGATTGTCCTCGCATCGCGTAGAACACAATTTCTTCCTGGGCGTGGGCCGCGCCATCAATTCCGATGTGAATGATCCGCAATACGCTGCGTTCTATGGCCCGGCCCATAACTGGCTGGTGCCCTGGCTCGATCCCATCGCTAACGATTTCACCTATGTTTCCTCCGCCTGGCCTGACGACTGGCTGGCGCGCAGCGCGGAACTGGTGGAGAAATATCATCCGGATGTCGTGTTTTTTGACTGGTGGATCGGGCAAGCGTCGATCCGTCCCAACCTCACCCGTTTTGCCGCGTTCTACTACAACCGTTCCCTGAAATACGGGGACCATGTCGGCGTGATCACTTACAAGGACTACGCCATGCAGGCGCACTCCGGTGTCCTCGATGTGGAGCGCGGGCAACTGGGCGACATTCGTCCTCTTTACTGGCAGACCGATACTTCCGTGAGCAACAAGTCCTGGGGCTACATCAAAGATGACACCTTCAAGTCACCTGAATTTATCGTCCATCAACTCGCCGATATCGTCAGCAAGAACGGCAACCTGCTTATGAACATCGGTCCGCGCTCGGATGGAACCATTCCCGACGAGGTGCAGCAGGTGCTCCTTGAAGTCGGCGGCTGGCTGAATGTCAACGGAGAAGCCATCTATGGTACTCGCCCGTGGCGGACCTATGGCGAGGGCCCAACGAAAGTATCGACGGGGTCGTTTCACGACGCCGACACGCGGCCCTTCACCGCGCAGGATTTCCGCTTTACGACAAAAGGCAGTGTTCTTTATGTGATCGGACTGGGCTGGCCTGGGAATGGAGAAGCGGTGATCCACTCACTCGCGAAAACGGCTGGGGATGAAGCCGTACAGAGCCTGGCCTTGTTGGGTAGCGATGCGGTATTGCATTTCGAGCAGCGTCCGGACGGCCTGCATGTCCAGCTGCCGGCAGGGCCTCCGCCTAAATATGCCTACGTACTGCGCGTGAAATTCGGCGGAAGCGGAGCCTAGAAGAACTGGTGGTTGCAGGCGCGTAGCGGAGGAATCGGAGGCTACCAGAAATGCACCGCAACCACGTCCGGTAGACTCGGAATGCCATTGACGACGTCGGTGTGGAGCACTACCTGCAGATTCTTCTTGTTCCAATCCTTGGGCGAATTCTTTACAAAATCTTCGATCAGCTGCGGATTGGTGGCGAACTCGCCGGCTGCCCGGGTACCCTCATGATTGAGTCCCGCAATGATCACCAGAGTACCTCCGGTTTTCGACTCCAGAATGCGCGAAACAATCGCATAGTCTGCCGCGACGTTCCCCCGAGAGCCTTTGGGCCACCAGGAACGTGAGCGGTCAACCCGGTCCTGAATGTGCATTTGAGGACTGTCGCCAGACTCGAAAACGAATCGCAGATTGTCCGTCATGTTAAGGGTCCAGCTGTTGTTAAAGGCTCCGATCAGGATTGCGGAACTCTGCCGCAAATCGCCGAACGAGAGATCATTGCCAAAACGAAGGTCAAATGGGTGTTGGTGTGAGGTGAGCAGGGATGAAATCTGGGCCGTTGCCCAGGCGTCGCCAAGGGTCAAATAGGTGTCCTTCAGGGGTAAGAAGTCCGCACCGGCAAAGTTTTTCAAATCCTCAGGTGGAACCAGCCTCTCGAGGTTTGCGCTCGCATCCTGCTGGGAAGAGTGAGTCTTTTTATATTTGTCTAAAGCCTGTCGGGACAGCAGATACACGGAATTGCTGCCGGTGCAAACTAGTACTGGTCTTGTTGGGTTTTCCAGAACCGGACCCCAAAAAAGATCTAACGAATTCGTGGGGCGGGGTTTGGTCTGAACCAGCGCATATTTTGCCTGAACCAGGGTATAGACGAGCACGACCGCCAAACCGCTGGCGAGAGCCGCTAACAGCCACAATCGCTTTCTGGCAATGCGGCGGTCGCTCGAAGCCGATGAGTCGATCACGCTCAGCCCGGCGCCTTCTGCCGGGGAAGGCATCAGGCTACCGGGAGCTGGAACGTGAGCTGTAGCAGGCTCTGAGCGATGGAAGTGGGCCTTGTAGGATCCAGTCGGAATGTCGATCGTCCAATCACCGGGCTCGCTTTTTCGAGACTGATAGTACTGGGCCAGGCGTTTTCTGACATCGGCAGCCCGAAGGCGCACCACCGGGTCCGCAGCCGTATCGTAGTCCGCGGCCCGTCCGAATACTTCCATCCCGATGATGCGTTCGCGAAGCGATTCTTCCGACCCGGCAAGGCTATGCTCAACCACGAAGCGAAACATATCCTGGCATTGCCGGCTGGTTCGAAACGGGGCGCTGCGAAGGATGTCGTCTACCAGTTGCTGAATCTGAGAGCGAGCCGCCGCCGGCTCTGAGTCAAGAAGCGAGTTTTGCTGTGTAGCCATCGGCAGCCGATGAAGGCATTTGAGTTTCGGGCGGGAAAACCGACGGTATTTTACCTCTGATCCTGGCTCATGACCGGCTTTTTATCCCTGTTGGTAATCCGTTGTCAACCGAGGATTTACAGGGAGCCAGAGCCGGTAAGCTACGGTAGCCAGCCTAGACACGTGAAGGGATAAGGCATATCCGTTCGTACCTGCGCTCCTGCGTTGGGGGCGCGAAATGCCACGTAACCAGCTTGGAGTGCTGTGCGCGGCACTTGCCGGGTGGGTGCGTGTGCCACGGAACTCTCGATGTAGTTATCGATGGTTGCTCGCGAGGGGCGTGCCAAAAGAATTGCTTGACAATGCCTGGTAAAGCGGACGTAGAATCCACAGCACTCGGTACAGTTACCGATACCGTAATTCAGAGGGATGGGGGTCCCTGTCGATGCCCAAGCTTCCGAGAGTCTATTTTCTGTTATTGGCGATTGTCTGCTTTTCCGTCGACATAACCGTTCCCTTCGCTCATGGCCAGACGCTGGCTTCATCGGCCGCATTATCGGGTTCCGTCTCCGATCAATCGGGGGCGCGTATCCCGAATGCCACTGTCACTCTGACCAATCCGGAAAAGGGCATTACGCGCGCCTTCAAGACCAACGACGAAGGCAATTTCTCCTTCGCTCTTCTGCCAGCCGGTACCTACACGCTGACCGTGGAGGCGGCAGGTTTCAAAACCTTCAAGGTGCAAGCCATCACGCTGGAGGTCGGCCAATCTGCCAGCCAGGGCATCAGCCTGACGGTAGGGGCGGCGGAACAAATCGAAGTGACGGACACGGCTCCTTTATTGCAGGTGGACAATGCCAACGTCGGCGCTGAAATTTCCACCAAGCAGGTGACGGAGTTGCCGCTCAATCTCCGTAACGTGTTCAATTTCGTCCAACTGAACTCGTCGGTCAACAACAATTCACAGCAGCAAATCCTTCAGTCGGGCGGCGAACAGGGTACGGCGGACCAGGACGTTTCCTTCTTCAACTTCGGCGGCGGCTTCTTTGGAACGACGGCATTCCTGCTGGATGGCGCCTGGGATTCCATCGGCAGTTGGGGCGGCGTCATCTACGTTCCGTCTCCCGATAATGTCCAGGAATTCAAGGTGCAACAGAACTCGTTTACCGCTCAATATGGTTGGAGCACCGGGAACGTCATCAACGTCGTCACAAAATCTGGTGGCAACAGCCTGCACGGAGTTGCGTACGACTACCTCCGCAACGGCAAGCTCGACGCCAACTCCTATTCCAACAATGTTAACGGTCAGCCGAAACCGAACTCGCACCGCAACCAATTTGGGGTCGCGATTGGTGGCCCTGTCTACATCCCTGGTCTCTACAAGCAGCGTGACAAGACATTCTTCTTTTTCAACTATGAGGGTCACCGGCAGAACGACCCTCTGAACGCCCCGCTCGACAGCGTACCGACATCGGCTTTTCGAACTGGCGACTTCTCCGCGCTGTTGGGTGGCAACGTTGGAGCGGATGCTCTGTGCCGGCCGGTTGTGGCAGGGCAGATTTATGATCCGTACACTACGCGCCAGGTCAATGCCGCCTGCGCTGTACCTAACGCTGACCCGACGAAAGCGATCGCGGTGGGGCAACTTGTATGGATTCGCGATCCCATAGCTGGAAACAATCTAGCGAATGCGGTCAACGGGATTGATCCCGTCGGGCAGGCGCTGGTCAACTTTTACCCGCAGCCCATCAACGACCAACTTTCGGGGAACTGGACTGCCGCAGGCCTGGGCGGTAACAACTCTGACGAATACAGCGCCCGCATCGACCACAACTTCAGCGACAGCACCCGACTGTACGGGCGGTACTCGTATAAGCGGGAATTCAAAGATGTTTCGCCGGCATATTTCGGCTCCGACAATCCCGCCGGACCGGGACAAAGAAACCCCAATAACCGCTACAACATCGGCATTGGCGTCAGCCATGTCTTCTCTCCGACCTTCACCATGAGCGCCAACTTCGGGCTCATGCATTGGGTTGAAGGCAATGATGTGCAGAGTAATGGCTTTCAGGTTTCGACTCTCGGTCTTCCCGCTTTCATCGATCCGATTTCGCCCGAGTACCCGGTAATTGCTCCCTCCGGCTATCGCGGTCAGGGGCCCCAACAGGGGGCCGGACAAGGCGCATTTCCACGGGCCGCTACCAGTGGGTCTCTGGACTTTGTCAAGGTTTTTGGGAAGCACCAGTTGACATTTGGATACATGGCGGTGGCTCAGGATGAGAACGGCGGCCGCTTCCACACGACAAACTTCAGTTTTGATCGCACGTTCACCGGTGGTCCGGATCCGTTGAACCTCACTCCTAACACCGGCGACGCCATCGCCGCCATGCTGCTGGGCACGCCGACGGGCGGGTGCCCCAATTCGGGGTGCACGGGGATCGCCGTATCACAGGTCTCCCGCGCCTGGCTCCATGGAACGTATTTGCAGGACGACTGGAAGGTCACTCCAAAGCTCACTCTGAACCTTGGAATTCGATGGGAGATCGAGCGCCCGGTGACGGACCGTTTCGACCGGCTCTCGACATTTAACTACAATGCGATCAACCCGATCAGCTCCGCGGTGGGCCAGAATTATACAGGGCAGGTTGAGTTTGCGAATTCTGGCCAGCGGGGCCAGTATGATTCAAATTACAAACACTTCGCACCGCGAATCGGATTTGCTTACCAGGTGATGCCGAAACTGGTAATGCGGGGAGGGTATGGGATCTTCTTCCCACGCCAGTACCCGGGAGTACCGGTGATACAAGGGTATACTTCCGAAACGCCTTATGTTGCCACGACTGATGGCGTGAGTCCGTGCCCAGGCTGCATGCTGAAGAATGCGTTTTCGGGCGGACTTGTGCCAGTGGTCGGAAATTCGTCCGGCGGACTGACCAACGTCGGTTTCGACACCAGCGCGGTCGCGCCTAATCGCAAGACTTACTATGACCAGCAATGGATGTATGGGTTCCAGTATGCGCCCACGGCGAACGATGTGATCGACCTTACGTACGTGGGGAATCACAGCGTTCATGTACTGGCAAGCGGCTTGAATCTCAACCAGTTGGATCCGAAATATTTCTCAATGGGGGCGGCGCTGCTCAACCAGGTCCCCAACCCGTTCTCCGGAATCATCACTTCCAGCGGTTGTGGTCTCGACGGGGCCACGATTGCGCAGGGGCAGTTGCTGAGGCCCCACCCGGAGTTCTGCAATATCAATGAGAACCAGTCGCCCTCCGGCGATGGCCGGTACAACGCGCTGGATGTGAATTACACCCATCGAGTATCCCAGGGGTTGACCTTATTGGCGTCCTACACGTTCTCGAAATTTCTCGACAACGTGGGCGGTCCCAACGCCTGGGCCAATGCCTCCGCCAACTTCGGGGAAAATATCCGGAACGTATACAACCTGGCGGCTGAAAAATCGGTTGACGCTAACGACGTCACGCATAGTTTTGTGCTCAGTTATGTGTACGAACTTCCGGTTGGAAAAGGGAGGAAGTATGGCGCGGGCATGAACAGCGTGGTGAATGCCATTGTCGGCGACTGGCAAACCTCCGGGGTCGCGACGTTTAAGGGTGGATTCCCGCTGCGGATCAACGTCGACAACCAGAATCCATTCGGTGTGGGCCAGAATGCGAATGTTGTTGGCGACTACCATGTGTCCAACCAGACCGTCAATCAGTGGTTTAATACTGCCGCATTCGTGGCGCCCAGCCAGTTCGAACTCGGAAACGCCCCACGGTATTTCTCTGATCTTCGCTCTCCGGGTTTCAACAACTGGGACCTGAGTATTCAGAAATACTTCCCCGTTCACGAACAGGTGCGTTTCCAGTTCCGCTTGGATATGTTCAACGCATTTAACCATGTAAATTTTTACAAGCCGGACACCAATTTGAGCAGCGGTACGTTCGGGCGCCTGACGGGCGCCTTTAGTCCGCGGCTGATGCAGGCAGCCCTCAAGCTTTACTGGTGATACGTGGGGCGAACAATCAGGGTCGTTACGGTAATCTGCTGCTGGCTGGTGTCTGTATTACCGGGGGTTGCATCCCCGCAACAATCCGATCCGTTTGAAGCACTCCTGGCCTCGGCACAAGAAGCCCAGGCCAGGAGTGATTTTTTGTCCGCCGCCAAGTTTTACCAGCAAGCCGTAAATCTTCACCCGGAAATGCCCGAACTACAGGCCAACCTTGGTTTGATGTACTACCAGTTGGGGAAAGATAAGGAGGCGATCGAGGCCTTTCATCATGCAGCCCGCCTGAAGCCGGGTATGCTGGTCCCCCATCTGTTTCTTGGACTTGAATACGTAAAGCTGAAACGTTTCAGCGAGGCGATTCCGCACTTCAAGCAGGCCGCACTCGTCAAACCGAGCGATGTTCAAGTTCAGTTCGGCCTGGGACAGGCTTATACGGGAATGGGAAAGACCCGCCTGGCCAGCGCAGCATATGCCCGAGCTTCTGAACTGGAACCGGAAAATGCAGACGCCTGGTATCACCTGGGCGTGAGCTACCTGGAGCAGGTCGAAGCCGATGCCCGTGTCCTGCTAAGCCGCCACCGGGACTCAGCCTATGTGGAAATGCTGACCGCGGAAACTTTCGCGGAGCAGCGGGCTTTCATTCAAGCCGAAGAAGCCTATAAAAAGGTGCTGGCCTTTCCCCGGATTCCTGACGGCGCGCATGCCGGTTACGGTTTTGTCCTGCTCTACCGGCATAGCCTGGAGGGAGCGGAGCGGGAACTGAGTGCGGAGATGGGGGCGAATCCCGGCTCTCTAATAGCGAAGTTGGGCATGGCACGGCTGCATCTGGAACAGGGTGCAGGCGAGAAGGCAGCCAGGGAAATCGGAGAAATATGGAAAACCGATCCTGGTTTTGCGCGGAGCAATGCCTGGTGGTTCAGCGCGGGCCTGGCAGGTCCCCAGCGCGGAGAGCTGCTGGGCGCCTTGCGCAAGCTGCAGGCATCGGGCGATATTCCGCCTGAAGCTGAAACTCTGTTTGTTGATTCATCCCGGGAAAATCTGTTGACTGACGCGGCGAGCCCGGGCACCGGCCGCCCGGCCCGAAGGGGCAAAGGCCCTGCCGGCGATGCAGCAAACCTCTACGCGAGCGGCAGCTACGGGCGATGCCGGGACGAGCTGGCCTCTCGCCCGCAGCCACTCGCAGTAAAGGACCTTCGGTTGATGGCTTCGTGCGCTTATCTCAGTGGCGATTATTTGAGTGTGCTGAAGGCGTCGGAAAGACTGGCCCAGAGTCCCTCGGCAGAAGTGGAGGGACTCTATTGGGAAACAAAGTCAGCCGGGAATCTGGCCACACAATCTCTTGCGCGCGCCAGCGCGGCTGACCCCAACTCGCCTAAATTACATGTGCTCCTGGGGGACATCTATCGTCAGCAAAAGAATGTTCCGGAGGCTGAAAAAGAATATCGCCAGGCTTTAGCGCTGCGTCCGGAGGATACGGGCGCACTATTCGGCCTGGCGCTGGTTTTGCTGGCAAACAGGCAGACGGACGAGGCGCTGAGCCTGGCGCAAGCGGCGCTGAATAAGCACCCGGACGACCCGGAACTGAATGCTGTGATGGGCGAAATCCTTTGTGCTCGCAATGAGTATGCCGAGGCCGAGCCATTCCTGAAAAAGAGCCTCAATACCAAGCCCGAGTTCGTGTCCCGGGTTCACGCCTTGCTCGGCAATGTGTATGCCAAGACGAATCGGACGCAGGAGGCGATCGCAGAGTTGAAGCTGGCGCTGGACAACGATAAGGACGGCAGCCTGCACTATCAGATTGCGCGGCTCTATATGAAGGTGGGAGACCGAGCGTCGGCCGATCAGGCTTTTGAAGTGTCACAACGAATTCAGCGAGAAGGTTTGATCCGTGCAACTGTCGCCATGGAGCAAGGCGCGAACGATACCGAGTCTCAATGAAAGCCCGCGAGAGTATCGTTCTCGCGCATTTTGACCATGGTTTTCAATACTTTTCCAAACGGCGCGAAAGGAAATCATAAAACCCCATGAACAAAGCGTACCGGATTATTCTGTTCTCGAATATTCTGTTGTTCACGGCTGCTGCATGGGCCAGTGAAGCGCAATTTGCCATCAAGGAATCTCACAAGGATTCGAACGGCGTCACCTTGAAGACCGCGGCTGGAACCATGCGGATCGAAGCCTGTGGCGATAGGATTATCCACGTGGTGGCCAGCCCGACAGGGGAAATTCCCGCCCCCAAGGTGCCGGTGGTTCCCCAACCGTGCCGGGCCGACAACGTGGTGGTCAAGATTGGGAAGAAGGATGTCACGCTCTCGATTGCGGGGGTAACGGTGTCTGTGAGTGCGACCACGGGCGCTATCGTTTTTCTTTCCAAGGACGGAAAGGCCGTGCTGGCCGAACCGAAGGGCGGCGGCAAGTCCTTCAACGTTCCATCGCTCGCCGAGATGAAAACCTGGCAGATCCAGCAGAGCTTCGTATCGCCTTCCGATGAATTCCAATACGGATTGGGCCAGCATCAGGAGGGAATCTTTAGTGTTCGCGGAGTACCCATCCGCCTGCACCAGGCGAACACCAATATTTCTGTCCCCTTTCTGCTGTCGAGCAAAGGCTACGGCCTGCTCTGGAACAATTCATCTTTGACCGACTTCAATCCCGCCGATCAGGCAATTGCCATCGATCCGGCGACCGGCAAGGGAAAGTTCACCACCGGCGCGAAAGGCAGCTACGGCTTCCTGCTGGCCAGCGACAACAAGGATCAACTGGTAGTGGATGTGGCCGGGAAGCACGTGATTGATTTGGTGAACATGTGGACACCGAGTTCGGCATCGGGTGTGGTGAATCTTGAGGCGAACAAGGAGTATGAAGTGTCCGCCAAGGGAGGCCCTGGAGGCCTTCAATTGTCCGCGCGTCCACCGGAAGACACGACCACTTTCCGCTCCGAGGTGGGGCATGCCATTGACTACTACTTCTTTTACGGTCCGGCGTTGAATCAGGTTATCGCCGATTACCGCCAGCTTACCGGTGAAGCCCCGATGTTTCCCAAGTGGGTGTATGGATACTGGCAGTGCCGGGAACGGTATCACACCCAGAAGGAAATCCTGGATGTTGGAATGGAGTTCCGCAAACGCAACCTTCCCGTGGACGCCTTGGTGCAGGACTGGCAGTACTGGGGCAAGTATGGCTGGAACGCCATGAAGTTTGACGAGACCAACTACCCTGATCCCAAGGCCATGATGGAGCAGTTCCACGCCATGGATGAGCATGTGCCGATTTCGGTGTGGTCGAGGTTCGGGGAGGACTCGGACATCTACAAGCGGATGAGCGCTAAATCCTTACTGATTCCGGGAACACCCTGGATGGACTTCTTCAATCCCGAGGGACAAAAAACGTTCTGGGCGGAACTCAAGACAGGGATCTTCGATTACGGTCTGGATGGCTGGTGGATGGACGCCTCCGAGCCCGAGTTCGACATCCTCAAAGGCCACCAGACGTTTCTGGGCAGCGGCGAGTCGGTGCGTAACGCCTATCCTTTGTATGTCACAAAAGCAATCTACGAAGGACAGCGTTCCACCACCGACCGCAAACGCGTCGTGATCTTCACCCGTTCCGCCTATACCGGGCAACAGAGAAACGCGGCCATCTCATGGTCCGGAGACATCTCTGCGGACTGGATTACGTTCCAACGCCAGATCCCGGCAGGCCTCAACTTCAGCATGGCCGGCCTGCCTTATTGGACGACGGACGGCGGTGGATTCTTCCGGCCGAAAGATCAGTACACGAATGAGGCGTACCATGAATTGCTGACTCGCTGGTTCCAGTACGCCGCATTCTGTCCCGTGTTTCGGGTGCATGGATGGATTTCGAATGCCGAGATCTGGAACTACGGACCCAAATTTCTGGACATCGCCACCCAGTACGATGAGCTGCGCTACCATCTGCTGCCTTACATTTATTCCGCCGCCTGGGGTGTCACCAGCAAGGGTGAAACCCTGATGCGGGCGCTGCCACTGGAGTTCTCGTCGGATCCAGGTTCGCGCGCGATCTCCGACCAGTTCATGTTTGGCCCCGCTTTGCTGGTCAATCCAGTAACTACAGAGGGAGCGAAGCAGCGGAGGGTTTATCTCCCTGCCGGCAATAACTGGATTGATTTCTGGACCGGCAAGCGGGCGAACGGCGGGCAGAGCCTGACCGCGGACGCTCCGTTGGAAAGAATTCCGATCTATGTCCGGGGCGGATCGATTGTTCCCTTCGGCCCGGTCGTGCAATCAGCTGCCGGCAAGGAGGATCCGATCGATCTGCGGGTCTATGCCGGAGCCAGCGTTGACTTCACTCTGTACGAAGATGAAGGCGACAACTACGATTATGAGCATGGGGTCCGGTCGGTCATTCCCATCCACTGGGATGACAAGTCCTCGACCTTGACCATTGCGGCCCGCGAAGGAAGTTTTCCGGGGATGCTCGAACACAGAACTTTCCGTATTGTGATCGTCCGCGAAGGGTACGGAACGGGAATCGCGTCGACTCCCGAGCCTGACGCCACCGTGGAGTATGACGGTAAAGCGGCCTCGGTCCATGTTCAACCGAAGATGTGAGCGACTTCATTTGTAAGTCAGGGGCTCGCTGCATTGCGCCGGATATTTAAAGGAGCTTGTCGTGAAAGCAATCAGTCGCCGTAAATTTGTTGCCACAGCCGCCGTCGTGGGTGCAGGTGCAGTCCTGCGCGCGCCTGCGTTAGCTTTTGAAAATCAGAATGCAGGAGCCGTCTCTGCTGGTTCTGCCAGGCCGGTGGGCCACGAAGTGGTTGCCTTACAAGCGATCCCCTTTCCGATGACGAGCGTGCGACTCCAGCCGGGCATATTCAGTCAGGCCGCAGAGGACAACCGAAAATATTTGAAGACCCTCGCGACAGACCGGTTGCTGCATACTTTCCGCTTGAATGCCGGCCTGCCCTCTTCCGCCGAACCGCTGGGTGAGTGGGAGAAACCTGACTGCGAACTGCGCGGCCACTTTGCCGGAGGGCACTATCTTTCGGCTTGCGCGCTGGCGTTCGCTTCCTCGGGAGACGAGCAACTTAAGCGCAATGGCGACTTCATGGTGGCTGAATTGGGCAAGTGCCAGGCGCAAATTAAGAACGGTTATCTCAGCTCCTTCCCGATCACCTGGTTCGATCGCCTGCGCGACAGCGTTAAGGTTTGGGCTCCCTTCTACACCTACCACAAGATCATGGCCGGGCATCTCGACATGTACACACTGGCCGGCAATCAACAGGCTCTTGATACCGTGGAGAAGATGGCGGGTTGGGTACAGAGCTGGGTCGATCCTTTGAGCGACCAGCAAATGCAGCGGGTGCTTCAGGAAGAATTCGGCGGCATGGGCGAAGTACTCGCCAACTTGTATGGGGTGACCGGAAAGCAGAGGTATCTCAATCTCGCCCAGCGTTTCGACAAGAGAGTATTCACCGATCCGCTGGCGGCGCATCGCGATGAACTCAAGGGACTGCACGCCAACACCCACATTCCGCAGGTGATCGCCGCCGCCCGTCTGTACGAAGTCAGCGGCGACAGACGCTACTGGAACATCGCCGACTACTTCTGGAATGAGGTGACCAGCGAGCGTGCCTATTGCACCGGCGGGGTCAGCAACTTCGAGTTCTGGAAGACAGACCCCGGCGTGCTGTCAACGCAGCTGAGCGGAGATACGTCCGAAGATTGCTGTGAGTACAACATGATGAAGCTGACGCGGCATGTGTTCGCCTGGTCGCCTCGGGCGGAGCACATGGATTACTACGAACGGCTCATGTTCAATCACCGCCTGGGAACCATTGACCCGGAAACCGGAACTACGGTTTATTTCGTGCCGGTCGGCGGTGGCTACTCCAAAATCTTCGCCAAACCTTTCGATTCATTCTGGTGTTGTAGCGGCTCGGGCGCGGAAGAGTTTGCCAAGCTGACGGACACCATTTACTTCCACGACGACAACTCCATCTTTGTCAACCTCTACATCGCTTCGACCGTGGACTGGCCAGAGAAAGGAATTCGGCTGAGCCAGCAGACCTCGTTTCCGGAAGAGCAGGGGACCACTCTGGTGGTCTCAGCCGCCAAGCCAGCCGAGGTGGATTTGAAATTGCGTATTCCGTACTGGGTGAAAGATGGAAGCGTCAAAGTAAATGGACGTGTGCTGCCGGCTTTCGCCGATCCCGGCAGCTACCTTGTTCTACGCGGGCCGTGGAAGAACGGGGATCGCATTGAACTGAGCCTTCCCATGCAGCTGCACGCCGCGCCCATGCCTGACCGGACGAGCCTCCAGGCCGCGATGTACGGGCCGGTGGTTCTGGCCGCGCGCTTCGATGATGAGCCCAAAGAAAAGTGGTATCGCCACTACCAGGCACAAACCAAGCAGGAGCCAGCGCCGCCATTGCAGTTCAAGGGGAAACTTGATGATCCAGCGAGCTGGCTCCAGGCCGGCGAAGGCAAGCTTACGTTCCGTGGGAGTTCGCAGGGGCAGGCGGTTACGTTTGTTCCTCTCTCGAGCATCCTGCATGAGCGGTATTTTGTTTACCACGAGATTCAGGCTTGATAGATCCCGGAAAGCATCAATGAGACCTCAGATCGGGCCGCAGATGGTGCACATATTATGCATGGCAACGCTGGGGCTCATGCTGAGCTTGGCGGCATCGGCACAGGCAAAGCCTTCCATCCCTCCACACGGAAACCTGGCGCCCCTTTTTGACGGAAAGGATTTGACCGGTTTCGACACCCTGCTTGAGAAGCAGGGTATCAACAGCGATCCCAACAAAGTCTTTCAGGTTGAAAAAGGCGTGCTCCACATTTCAGGGCAGGTGTTCGGCGGGCTTGTGACCCAGAAGGAATATGAAAATTACTATCTGCGCGCCGAATTCAAATGGGGTGAAAAGACGTACCCGCCGCGCGACGGGAAAGCCAGGGACAGCGGCATTCAATACAACATTACGGGGCCGCTCAAAGTCTGGCCGCGGATGATGGAGTTTCAGATCAACGAAGGCGGTACCGGCGACATGTGGGTGGTCGGCGGCACCGGCGCGACCGTGGACAGCAAGGTATATGAAAGCACGTCATCCGGGCCTGGCGCATATATTCGCATCCCGCATATCGGCAGGGGCCCTCTCGTCAATGTCACCGGGCACCGTGATCCGGTAAACGATCTGGAACGGCCGCACGGTAAATGGAATGTCCTCGAACTGGTGGTTGATCATGACCGGATTATGTATTTTGTGAACGGAAAACTTGCCATACTGGGAACGAATGCCAACACTACAAAGGGCAAAATCCTCTTTCAATGCGAAGGGTCGGAGGTCTATTTCCGCAACATGAAGATCGCAATGCTGAGATAGTTGAGGAGGCATCGAATTGAATCGCCGGCAGTTTTCAGCTACTAGAGCGGCCGCGCCTGCAATCCGGGCCAATCACTCTGGCGGTTGTCCACCGCCGTGCAGCCTTTCTCGAAAGACAGTCATTCTCCTGCGAGCTGCGCAAAGCTTGCCCATGGGTGTCTTCAACCCTCCATTGTGGAGCCTGCCACTGGACCAGATGCTCGAAAAGTTTGGAATCGAGGCGGCGGAGTAAACGATTACACTTAAACTCGATTCGAACCCGGAGATTCCATGCGTCCCGTTAACTTCCGTCTACTCGTCCTCTTTATGCCTGTGTTCGTTCTCAGCGGGCTTAGCGCGCAAGATTCCGTCAAGCCCGCATATTTGAATACTTCATTGCCGGCCGGGCAACGGGCTGCCGATCTGGTCCACCGCATGACGGTGGAAGAAAAGGTCTCGCAACTGGTGAATCAGTCGCGTGCCGTTCCCCGGTTGAATGTGCCGGACTACGATTGGTGGAGCGAGGCGCTGCATGGCGTAGCCAACAACAGCGGTATCACCACGTTCCCTGAGCCGGTCGGCTTGGCCGCGACGTTCGATACGGATGCCATTCACCGGATGGCGATTGCGACCAGCGTTGAGGGGCGAATCAAGTACGTGGAGGGGATGAAGGACGGCCACAGCGACATCTTTCAGGGTCTCGACTTCTGGGCGCCGAACATCAACATCTTTCGCGATCCCCGCTGGGGGCGCGGACAGGAAACCTACGGGGAAGATCCGTTCCTGGCGGCCCGTATGGGGGTCGCGTTCGTTACGGGCATGCAGGGCGACGATCCGAAATACTATCGCGTCATTTCGACGCCGAAACACTACGCGGTCCACAGCGGGCCCGAAAGCACGCGCCACAAGGCGGATGTGATGGTCAGCAAACATGATCAATTGGACACCTACCTGCCGGCCTTTCGCGCGACCGTAACCGAAGCCAGGGCCGCTTCGGTGATGTGCGCCTATAACAGCATCAACGGACAGCCTGCGTGCGTGAACGAGTTCCTGCTGCAAGACCAACTGCGAAACAAATGGAAGTTCCAGGGCTACGTCGTCTCTGACTGCGACGCAGTCGTCAATATTTTTCGTGACCATCACTTTACGAAGACCCAGCCGGAGGCGTCCGCGCTCGCCATTCAGCGGGGCATGGACAACGAGTGCATCGACTTCGCCAAAGTCAAGGACGATCACGACTACCGCCCTTACTATGACGCATACAAGCAAGGGTTCTTAAAGGAAAGCGAGATCGATACTGCGCTCATGCGCCTATTTACGGCGCGCATGAAGCTGGGCATGTTCGATCCGCCGGAGATGGTGCCATATACGAAGATTGACGAAAAGGAACTGGACAGCGCTGAGCACCGCGCGCTGGCGCGGACCATCGCCAACGAGTCCATGGTGCTGCTCAAAAACGACGGCACCCTGCCGCTCAAGCAGGGCAAACTCAAAATCGCCCTGGTGGGTCCATTGGCAGACCAAACAAAATATCTGCTGGGCAATTACAGCGGAAGCCCAACCCACATCGTTTCCGTTCTCGACGGCATGAAAACGGAGTTCCCGGAAGCGCAAATCAACTTTGTTGCCGGGACGCAGTTTCTGCGAGCCGATGGAGAACTGGTCCCGGAGTCGGCGTTGACCAATGCGGAAGGTCAGCCAGGGCTCACCGCGAAGTTCTCTTCGGGGGTCGATCCAGGCCAGGGCGCTGTATTAGCCACGCGCAATGTGAGCACGGTTGACTTGAATTCAGAGAGTGTCCCTCAGGAAGCCGCTGGCACCTATCCTTTATCTGTGGAGTGGGCAGGGTTTCTCACGGTCAACGAAAGCGGCGACTACAGCATCGGGGTACGCGCCAGCGGCAACTTCGCAATGGTGCTGGTTGATGGCAAACCATTGGTGATGCAGTACCTGGATAGCGAGCGGTCCCAAACTAAGGTCGGACACATTCATCTTAAGCAGGGCAAGACGGCCCTCGAAGTCAGGTACCGGCAGACGAAACCCGGGCCCACGCAGGCCCAGTTGATTTGGGCGAAGTACGAGCCGAAGCCAGACCCCGCCGCAATTGACGTAGCGAAGAACGCGGATGTGGTGGTTGCGGTGATGGGAATCACCAGCCAGCTCGAAGGCGAGGAGATGGCGGTGAACGAAGAGGGGTTCAAGGGCGGCGACCGCACCAGCATTGATCTACCGAAGCCCGAACAGCAGTTGCTCGAAGCGGTGACGGCCACGGGGAAGCCAGTCGTACTCGTGCTGGCCAACGGAAGCGCCCTCGCCGTGAACTGGGCACAAGAGCATGTGAACGCGATTCTGGAATCCTGGTATGCGGGCGAAGAAGGCGGCGCGGCTGTCGCGGAGACACTTTCAGGGAAGAACAATCCCGCCGGACGCCTGCCGGCCACTTTCTATACCGGCATCGATCAGCTTCCGCCGTTTGAAGATTACGCAATGAAAGGGCGGACTTACCGATATTTCGAAGGCAAACCGCTGTATCCGTTCGGGCATGGCTTGAGCTACACGAAATTTTCTTATAGCGGCCTGACAATTCCGCAGAACGCACTCAAGGCCGGCGATCCACTGACCGCAGAGGTGACCATCACCAATTCCGGCAAGCGTGAGGGAGACGAGGTCGCTCAGCTCTATCTAAGTTTTCCGAACGTGGCGGGGGCGCCGATGCGCGCCCTGCGCGGGTTCAAGCGCGTTCACTTAAAGCCGGGCGAATCGCAGAAGGTGAGCTTCGAGTTGAAGGAACGCGACCTGAGCTTGGTAACCGCAGCCGGCAAGCCGATCATCGCGAAGGGGACGTATTCGGTTTCAATCGGGGGAGGTCAGCCGAACACGGGCGCACCGACAGTGGCCGGCACATTTCAAGTGAAAGGCACCCGGGGGCTCCCGGAATAGCCTGACCATGAAAAAAGTGAACAAAGCCATGGCTGACGCAACGCCGCCGGCTGCCGAATCTGCGATAATCGGCGCCCATACGGGAAAGCGAGGACAACATTGCAATTCAGATCGTGGCAAGCCGTGGCGTGGACCCTACTCCTGCTGAGCACTGGTGCGCAGGCCCAGCAGGCAGACTCGTGCGCTGCCCTGAAGGGCTTTAAAACTCCGAGCATTGAAATCATAAAGGCCGAAATCACGAAAGCCGAACCGATTGCTTATGGAACCACCGTGCCTAATCTCTACGGACCAGGCCACAGTGCTCCCATACCTGCATATTGCCGAGTCGAGGGCGTCATCAATCGACGCGCCGGAGTTGGGGGCGAGAAATTTGGCATCAACTTTGCGCTCGCCCTGCCCAACCAATGGAATGGCGATTTCCTGATGCAGGGTGGAGGTGGCAGCAACGGCATCGTGTTCCCCCCGCTCGGTCTGAATGCTGCGGGAGATACGCCCGGCCTGATGCGCGGGTTCGCCGTAGTCAGCACCGATACTGGCCATAAAAGTGAACGCGGATTTGATTTCGGCTTCATGAAAGACCAGCAGGCCTATCTGGATTTTGCCTATCTCGCGAACGCCCAGGTCGCCACCCTGGCCAAACAACTTGTCGCGCAATACTACGGAAAGCCGGCAGCCTTTTCGTATTTCTCCGGATGTTCCACCGGCGGCCGCGAGGGCATGATTCTTTCGCAACGCTACCCTGTAGTCTTTGACGGAATTATTTCGGGTGATCCCGCCATGCGCACCGGACTTTCCAACCTGGCGATCGGCAAGTGGATCCCCGTCGCGTTTAACCAGGTTGCGCCAAAAGACGCAAATGGCAAACCGATCATCGCGCAGGCTATCAACGATGCCGATCGCAAGATCATCAGTGGAGAGCTCCTGGAAAAGTGTGATGCGAAGGACGGAGTGGCGGACGGCATCATCTCCGATCCTCTCGGTTGTGATTTTGATCCGGCGGTGTTGACGTGTAAGGAAGGGAAAAGCGAGTCGTGCCTGAGTCCGGAAAAAGTCGCGGCGATTAAGAAAGCTCTTGGCGGGCCAAAAACGCAGGGCGGCGTCCAGGTCTATCCCGGCTTCCTGTACGACACCGGCATCACTGCCAGCGCTCCCATTCGCGGCATTCTCTCGCCGGGCCCCGGCATTTTTGGACCGGCAACCACCGCCATGGAAGTTGACGTCGAGAAGGAAGCGCTCGCTGACGTTCAGCCATTAGTGGACTCGATGTCCACCAACCTGACTACGTTCTCCGGGCATGGCGGCAAGCTGATCTTTTACCACGGCGACAGCGATCCCTGGTTCTCTCCCCTCGACACATTCGAGTACTACAAGCAGATGGCGGCTGCCAACGGCGGGCTGGAAGCCGTTTCCAGGTGGAGCCAATTTTATTTCGTTCCAGGAATGGGGCACTGCGGAGGAGGCCCGGGCCTTGATCAGTTCGATCTTCTGAGCGCGATGGTCAACTGGGTGGAGAAGGGGAAGGCTCCCACGGCAGTAATCACAACCGGCAAAGCATTCCCTGGTCGCAGCCGTCCTCTGTGCCCCTACCCCAAACACGCCCAATATAAAGGACAAGGCAATACTGACGACGGGAACAATTTCGAATGCCGTTGAACCGCCTACCGAAGTTTAGCCTTACTCTTCCACCGAAAGAACGGTGACCGATTTCGGCTCAAGCTTCAGAGTCAGTTTGCCGCCGACGACCTTGGCGATGACCGGCTTCGGTACCACGGCGTTCGGAGCATCGAAGGTGTTGACGCTGTCAACCTTCGGGGCGGTCAGGGTTTCTCCCTTGGCTGATCTCGCTGTGATGCCGGTCAGGCTGGTTTCAATATCCCCTGCCTGATCGGGGTCAAGGTTGGTGATTTCCAGCCATAGTCTGCCCCTTGTGTCCCTGGCGGCAATGGCGTCCACCCGAGGCAGCGTGATGGCGCCTAGTTTGTAGGTTCCAGCGTCGAATGTCATGGGCACAAACGTAGCATCCTGGAACGGCACATACATTTTGAAAACGTAGTAGGTGGGTGTCAGGACCATTTTTTCCTTGTCGGTCATGATCATGGCCTGAAGCACATTAACCATCTGCGCGATGTTGGCCATGCGCACCCGGTCGGCATGACGTGCAAAAATGTTCAGATTAAGCGCCGCCAGGATGGCGTCGCGCAAGCTGTTCTGCTGGACCAGGAAGCCGGGGTTGCTGCCGGGCAGCGGGGCATACCACCCTCCCCATTCGTCCACCACCAGGGCCACTTTCTTCTCCGGGTCATACTTATCCATGATGGCCGAGTGCTTGTTGATCAGACTGTCCATGTCCAGCGTGGAGTGAAGAACTTGCGCGTACTCGGCGTTTCCGAATCCGACGGACGCCAATTTGTTCTCCCAGTTCACTACCGTGTAGTTGTGCAGGGAAAGGCCGTCGATGTCCCAGCTCCACGAGTGATGCTGATAGGCTTTCATGACGGCCTCGGTCCAGTCGGTCCAACGGGGCCCATCGCCGCCGGGGCCCACCGCGATTTTCAGCATCTGCTGCGCTTTGCTCTGCTGCTCGGGATTAAAGTTCCTGACAAAGCGGCTGTAAACCTTGAGCTGATCCAGATAGTAGTCGGGCGTCATGTTGCCGCCACAGTCCCAGCTTTCATTGCCGATGCCAAGAAAGCTCACCCTGTAGGGAGCAGGATGGCCGTTGGCGCCACGTTCCTTCGCCAGGGTAGTCGGCTGCGCCGTAGTCAGGTATTCCAGCCATTCGGACGCTTCCTGAGGAGTGCCGGAGCCGACGTTGACCGACAAATACGCGTCGGCGCCGATCTGCTCGAGAAAGTCCATAAATTCGTGGGTGCCGAAGGTGTTCGGTTCGATTACCCCGCCCCAGTTGGGATTGAGGCTTACGCTTCGTGAGGTGCCGATGCCCTTGCGCCAGTGATACTCATCCGCGAAACAGCCGCCGGGCCAGCGAACGTTCGGCACTTTTATGGCTTTCAAAGCGGTAACGACATCGTTGCGAATGCCGCGGGTATTGGGAATCGCGGAATCCGGTCCCACCCAGATCCCTTCATAGACGCCATGACCAAGATGTTCGGCGAACTGGCCGAAGAGGTTGCGATCGATCTTCGCGCCGGCTTTGGTAGCGTCCACCGACAAAGCAAACTTGTCGGCGGCCATGAGAGGAGCGGCAAGAATGGCAGTCAGAAGAACCAGACGAATGAGGAAAGTGCGCATGGAGGGCGGCGTCCTTTTTTGGAGTTAAAGGTCAATCATTCATCGACAAAAGTAAGACATCGATTGCCGAAAAATAGCTTTTCCTTTGCCAATCTGAGAGCGTAGTATTCGTTTTCTGAGTAGACCTCGCGATGCCGATTTGCTATGCAGTCAAAGATGGGTTCCCGCGATAGCAAACGATTGCTGAAATCTGCATAAACAGTAGGACAGAACAATACTATGAAAACCGCCGGAATAATGATTTTTCTCTTTGCGACCCTGTGCTGCGCGCAGGATGCCAGCACTTTCCAACCTGCCGCGACTAACGTCTGGGGAGCCGAATATCCGCGGGTGGATAGCGCGGGCAGGGTACAGCTCCGAGTCAAAGCTCCAGACGCCGCCAAGGTCCGGGTAAATTTTTGGAGCGGGCCCAAGGCGGACATGGAGAAGCAGCCCGACGGATTCTGGACCATTACCACGCCGCCGCTTGTTCCCGGCCTGCATTACTACATGTTGATCATCGATGGCGCGGAAGTCAGCGACACTAACAGCCAGGCGTTTTTCGGTGGAGGCAAATATGCGAGCGCGGTGGAAGTTCCAGAGCCGGGCTCGACTTACTATTCGATCCAGGACGTGGCCCACGGCCAGGTGCGCGAGGTCTGGTACAACTCCAAGGTGACCGGTTCCTGGCGGCACGCGTTGGTGTATTTGCCACCGAAGTACGATACGCAAACGAAGGCGCGTTATCCGGTGCTCTATCTACAGCACGGCGCCGGCGAAGATGAGACGGGGTGGATCAGGCAGGGCCGTGCGAACTTCATCCTCGACAATCTCATTGCGGCGAAAAGCTGCAAGCCCATGATCGCCGTGATGGCGTATGGCTATGCCCGGCGTGCCGGCCAGGCGCCCGACTTTACGGCGAAACCCTTCGGTTCTCCCGAAATGATGAAAGCAATGCAGGATATGTCAGCGGTCTTTGAAGACGACGTGACCCAGGCGTTGATTCCTTACATCGATTCGACCTTTCGCACCATATCGGACCGGGACCATCGCGCCATGGCCGGACTTTCCATGGGTGGAATGCAGACCTTTCAGGTGACGCTCGATCATCTTGATCTGTTTTCCTATATCGGAGGGTTCAGCGGGGCTGGCGGTATGCTGGTGCTGGGAAACCGGAAACTGGATCCCAAGACCGATTACAACGGGGCGTTTGCCGATGCGGCTGCATTCGGCAAGAAAGTGCACTTGCTGTGGATCGGCGTCGGAACCAATGAACCGGAACGAATGCGGGCGGGACTGCTGCGACTGCACACTTCGCTGCAGGAGGCGGGCATCCAGCATGTGTTCTACGAATCCGCCGGCACGGATCACGAGTGGCAGACCTGGCGCCGGGACCTCAAGGATTTTGCGCCGAGGTTGTTCTAAGGGAATTTCCGCCTTGTCTGTCGCGCTTCTTGGAAATTGCTGCGGTCCTCTCGAGATTGTTTCTGCGGGGTGTTAAGGTCTAACAGCACCACTTGCGCCATGATTCAGCCCAAGACCCGAGGCAGCGGGCTGGCGCGTTGTGCAGCCACTACGCTCCTCCCATGAGGGAGAACGATGTGACCAGGTTCATGCGAGTGGGCGCACCTGATCGTTCTGCGCGTCCAATAAGCGTCCATTAACCGTTCCCCTGGGTCCCCAACAGTGCTGTACGGCGCTATCCATGCCGCCGATTTCCTATCAGTTACACTGCTCTGCCACACTTTCACGGCGGTAAACGGGGGTCAACTCCCCTAGGAGGCAGTCGCCGAACTCTAGAAATCCGATCTCGGCAATCCAACCCAAATCTAACCCAAAATAAGAACTCTCCAACGCTCCTTACCGCTATTTTCCACTCTTTGAAATAGGCAACCACGCCCGCTAACTCGTTGAAATTCTTTGTACGACCTCCCAAATGTTGTTGATTCTGGGTCGTGAAATCAAGCAGACAACACCGTGCCAGAACCACATAATTTCCGCACACCAAAGCCAGGTTCCGGATAGCCCGTTACCC